>CAZSTS010000006.1:0-122574 GCA_964609965.1 uncultured Nitrospirales bacterium | reverse complement strand
CAAGTACATACCAAACCTTGGACCCTTTTGGGGCACTTGCTCCTTGAATTCAGCCCCCCTATTCCCAGTGTCCCCCAGGACACGAAAATCTGATCTTTGAGGAAACATTTCTTCCCCCTATTCGATACCCAACATAGAGCATTGAGCAACAAGTGAATTTCAAATTAAGGAGAACATTATGAGCCTAACAGTAAACTGTGCAAATGGAACAAAATTAGATTTAGATCCCAATAAATTAAAATGGGATGATACTGCAAACCATAATGGCATTCCTGAAGAAGAAGAAGTCCTATACAATGATGCCTACCTAGAAGGTGGCGATTTAGAGTGTTATCAAAATGTGGTTGCAGGCGCACAGCCAACAACCTCTCAATCCTTTACAGTAATCACAGAGGGTGAAAACATTGTTAATCCAGCAACGGAATTTGATAAAATGGATCCTTCACATTGGCAGGCCATAACACATGCCTTAGAAGTAAATGCATCTTCTTTCAAACCAAGCACACTAACAGTTGCTGTAAAAGAGTATTATGATGCTTATTCAACAAAGAGTCATTCAATAGCCTTGGAAGTTAGTGGTATTTTCAACGGTAAAACCGAGACGACTTATTTTGAATCTTTTTCAGAAGGAAGACCTTACGGAGGACATTATAGAGCTACATTCTATTTAGCTGAAAATTTACCTGCCCAATTATCTCAATCTATAGCTGATAAGACCAATCCAGAAACAAGTGATGAAGTAGATCCGCTTCCAGATCCTGCAGCTACTGAAGAACTACCATCAGAAAATACAGAAACTACTGCACTACCTGAAATCAACCTAGAAAAGTGATCGGCACTTTTTGTTCCTTTTTTCATCTAGACACTACTAGTTCGAAAAATCTACGCTACATCTATCCTAATCTTTTTCACAGCCTTTAATGCCCGCTTTCTTGCTTGCTCTGGAGTTTTTCCACATGCAATCAATACACCTACACGATTAATACTATTAATCAATCCAAAAAGCTGAGCTCCAATGGGTTTTGTTTGCACCACCTTTTTTACACCCTTACATTTCCGTGCTGAAATTATGCCATTTATTTTTTTCAGCTTACCCTTTTTGGGTGTAACCATATATGTAATGTAAGAAAACTCTGGTTTTTTCTTTTTTTTGATTTTTTTGGCAATGGAAAAGGTGTTTTCAATTGTGAGTTTATGAAAATCAATTCCATAAGAAAGATCAATCGCATCATCAATACGACCACCAGGTCCACGACCAGACATTTCGATAAAATAGATCTCATCTTCTTTAATAATAATTTCACAATGCACAGATACATTGAATAATTCTAAATTCTGACACAATAAAGAAGTCAGGGAAACCAATTTATTTTCTAATTTTTTTGAAATCGGAGCTGGCAAGGTGTGCCCTAGTTGGACACGATATAATCCATCGCTTAAGTCCTTTAGGGTAACATTTGAGAAAATAGGTTTACCCGTTTTGTTTAAGACAAGTTCAATGCTGAACTCCTCTCCTTGAATAAGCTCTTGAGCCATAACGATCTGAGCTGCTTTTAATCCAAAAATATTTATTTTATTTTTTTTGAGAAGAGAAATGTGTTTTTTTGCCTTCTGAATATTTTTTACAATACAAAAACCATGACCACCAGCCTCATCAACTGGTTTTAAGACAAGTGGAAACTTCAGTTTACTAAGCTTCGAAGCCGAATCACCAGAGCGTAGAAAAATCGTTTTTGGGATACTAAAGCCAGCTTTCTTGACAAAGGGAAGCATTTTATCTTTTCTAGCGCAAGCTTGTGCCGACCTTTGATCTATGAAGGGAATACATAAGTTTTTACAGATACGACTCACAAGAGGAATATAAGCATCTAACATCGCCAAAAACCTAGTATCAGGATCAATGAGATAATCTTTGAAAAACCGATAAATGGCATATGGATCTGAGGTGTCTATATTATGAATTTCATCTATGTTATCCAAAATATGTTTTGGTGGATTTTTTTTGGAAAGATTGGTGAGCACAACTGTACGGCACCCCATTTTTTTTGCATAAGAAAAATAACAATCTGAAAAACTGAGAAACGGTTCTATTCCAATGAGTGTTCTTTGCTTGGCCATGGCGAATGGCTAGCAACAATAAAGATACATTTCAAATTGTTTGTCTATGGATTTTCCCCAACAATCCTAACTCCTTACAACTCTCAAAACCACCCCTCTTTCCCCTATCCCCTATCATTGACAACCCTCAAATAAACTCACTATAGCACCTTCTTCGCTAACATTTAACACCTTTCAAAGGGAGCCAATTATGAAGAATTTTTCTAATCCACAAGACATTCTCAATAGCACAAATCTCATCGATCACTTCTTGGATCTCGTTAAAATCGATACAATGTCAGATGAAAATTCCGAATCCTGTCCTTCAACTAAAGGACAATTAGAAGCCATGAATGTGGTGAGAGAAAAATTATTAGCAATTGGTCTTAAAGATGCTGTTGTAGATGAAAACGGTTACGTATATGCCACTTTAGCTACAAACCAAGATAAAGCCCCGGCCATTGGCTTCATTGCTCACGTAGATACATCACCTGATGCCCCAGGAAATAACATTAAACCTATTTTTCACGAAAACTATGATGGCTCTGCTATAAAACTCAAAAATGGTATTACCATCGACCCTGAAGACGACCCAGAAATCAAACAATGCGTTGGCCACACAATCATCACTGCAGATGGCACAACCCTTCTTGGCGCTGATGACAAAGCTGGCATTGCCGAAATCCTTGCTGCATTAGAAATACTCGTAAAAAACCCTGATATTCCTCGTCCCAATCTCCGCATTGCCTTCACACCCGATGAAGAAATTGGTCGCGGTGCTGATAAATTTAATTACGATAAATTTGCTGCAGACTGTGCCTACACGCTTGATGCTGAATCCATTGGCCAAGTCAATACCGAGACTTTCAATGCCGAATCAGCTACAGTAACAATCACTGGCGTCCCTACTCACCCTGGTTTTGCAAAAGACAAAATGGTCAACGCCATGAAATACGCTGCCCGGTTTTTAGAAAAAATCCCTGCCAAAGAAAGAGCAGAAACCACTGAAGATAGAGAAGGTTTTTTTCACTTTGACACAATCAAGGGTGGTTCTACGGAATGTGTTATTAAAATGATTGTAAGAGATCACGACCTCAGCAAAATGAAACAACGTGGCCAAGTTTTGGAACAAATCAAAAATGATCTCCTCAAAGAAGAACCCAGACTAAAAATCGATGTGAAACTTGTTCACTCCTACTACAACATGGGCGAAGAGCTAGCCAAACACCCAAAGGTTGTTGATAAACTGCTCGAAGCCGTTAAATTATCTGGGCTCGAACCCACCATCGTCCCTGTCAGAGGCGGAACAGATGGCGCCAGACTCACAGCACAAGGTCTGCCCACTCCAAACATCTTCACAGGAATGATGAACTTCCATGGTTACAAAGAATGGGCCTCAACAACAGGTATGGCCTATTCAACTTGTACGGTATTAAACCTACTTCAACTCTGGACAAAGTAATATTCTAAAAATTGAATCTGAAATACGAAAGGATCCTCATGACTGACAAAAATAACAAAACTTATAAAACAATGGGACAACAATTTAAACGCCGCTCTTGGGCTGAACCCTGGAAGATCAAAATGGTTGAGCCGATTGTAATGAAATCTCGTGAAGAGCGCGAAAAAGCCGCTATTGAAGCTGGCTACAACACCTTCCTCCTTCGCTCCGAAGATGTATATATAGATCTTTTGACTGACTCTGGAACAAGCGCCATGAGCGATCGTCAATGGGCTGGCATGATGCTTGGAGATGAATCCTATGCAGGCAGTCGTAATTACTATCACCTCGAAGACGCGGTTCAAGAGTATTACGGATACAAATACCTTATCCCTACGCATCAAGGACGTGGTGCCGAACATTTAATCAGCCAAGCTGCAATCGAAAAAGGCCAAATCGTTCCTGGCAACATGTACTTTACAACAACAAGACTCCACCAAGAACTCGCTGGCGGCATTTTCCATGACGTAATTATCAACGAAGCCCACGACACAACAAGCGAGCACCCTTTTAAAGGAAACGTGTGTCTCAACAAGCTCGAAAATCTCATCAAAGAAAAAGGCGCGCAAAACGTTGCCTACGTCAGCATTGCCGGAACAGTAAACATGGCTGGCGGTCAACCCATGAGCATGCAAAACGTTAAAGACTGTCGGGCTCTTTGCGATAAATACAACATCAAACTTTACCTCGATGCCACACGCATGGCTGAAAACTGCTTCTTTATTAAAGAACGCGAAGAAGGTTATGCTGATAAATCTATCAAAGAAATCCTCAAAGAATTCTGCGACTACACTGATGGCGCGTGGATGAGTTCTAAAAAAGATCACTTAGTTAACATTGGTGGCTGGTTAGCTGTGAACGATAAGGAGCTCTTTGATAAACTCCGTAACATCGTTATTGTTTATGAAGGCCTTCACACATACGGTGGCATGGCTGGACGCGATATGGAAGCCTTGGCCATTGGTATCAAAGAATGCGTTGAGGAAGATCACATCGAATCACGTATTGGCCAGGTCCGTTATCTGGGCAAACTACTAACAAACTGGGAAATCCCCATTATGAAGCCTGTAGGCGGTCATGCCATCTTTGTGGATGCCAAGAAATTCTACCCTCACATCCCGCAAAATGAATTCCCAGCACAAACACTAGCTTCTGAACTTTACCTTGATTCAGGTATCCGTAGTATGGAGCGTGGTGTTGTGAGCGCAGGACGTGATCCAAAAACAAATGATCATCGTTACCCCAAATTAGAACTCACACGTATCACAATCCCAAGACGTGTTTACACACAAGCCCACATGGACATTGTGGCTGAGGCTTTAAAATTTGTCTTTGATCGCCGTGAAGAAACAAAAGGTTTGAAGATGATTTACGAGCCTAAGTATTTGAGGTTTTTTCAAGCAAGATTTGAACCCTTATAGGTTCAAATCTTGTCCTGAGCGATCCTGAGCGAGTGTAACAAGTCGAAGGAGAGTCGAAGGGCCTATCGTATCTAGGATCTTTACTGCCTACGATTTTTCTCCGCATCCTCGATAATACCATTCCACCGTTTGAGCTGACTGAGTGTAAACTCAATTGAAGCACCAATCTGACCAAAGCTGTCTTTATGGAGAGGCTTTTGAATAAAATCATAGGCCCCTTTGGCGCGACACATGAGAACTTCGGTAAAGCTCAAGTGATGAGCCATCATGATAACTACCGTGTCAGCACGCAAGGCCTTGAGATCTGATAGAAGGGATAAGCCATCTTTATTTGGCAACCCTGCTTCGACGAAAACAAGGTGATAAGGCTTGTCATCAAAGAGTTCTAAGGCCTGATCAGCTGAAGAAGCTCTATCAGAACTGAATCCATTTTTTTTGAGTGTTTCTTGAAGTGTCTTGTTGTTGTCTTGATCATGATCAACAATAAGAATTCTTACATCGATGTTTTGCATAGCATGTCCTTATTATCAATAACTCGAAATACAGTTTTCGAGTTTGATCCTGAGCAAGCTGCTTTTAGCAGCGAGTCGAAGGATTAACACCTGACCCCCTAAATCGAAAAAATTATGTGCGTTTCAACCCCTTTTTGCCAATATCTTTGCGAAAATGAACACCTTCCCAGTGAATTTTAGACACGCCCTGATAAACCCTTTTTATAGCGGCTTTTAAGTCTTGGTCTTGTGCACTCACAGTGATCACACGACCACCATTAGTCACATACCCTTCTTCACCTTGCTTTGTTCCAGCATGAAAAACCTGAATATGCGAATCTTTGATCTTATCAATGCCAGAAATAGGAAGTCCTTTTTTGTATTCTCCGGGATACCCTTCACTGGCCAACACAACACAAACAGCTGTCGTTTTATCAAACTGTGGTTGATAAGAATCTAATCGGCCTTCTAACGTGGCTTCGATGAGTTCAATAAAATCAGATTTTAAAAGAGGGAGAATGACTTCTGCTTCAGGGTCTCCAAGACGACAATTGTATTCCAATAACATGGGTGAATTATCATCTCCAATGATCAAACCTGCATAGAGAAAACCAACATAAGGTTTACCTTCTTTAGCCATGCCCTTTAAGGTAGGTTCGATAATATTCTGGATAACCTTATTTTTCATCTCCGAAGTGATGATTGGCGCAGGAGCGTAAGCACCCATCCCACCTGTGTTAGGCCCTTTGTCTCCATCAAAAACAGGTTTATGATCTTGTGATGAAGGAAACTCCACAAAGTTTGTACCATCACTCATAACAATGAATGACGCTTCTTCTCCTTGGATGAAATCTTCGATAATAATGCGACGACCTGCGAGACCAAATTTTTCATAAAGCAACATGTCATTAACAGCTTTAATGGCCTCATCTTGATTTTTTGCAATGATAACACCTTTGCCTGCAGCTAAACCATCAGCCTTAACAACAATTGGGTATTTTTTGTTTTGTAAAATATACTCTTTTGCTTCACCACATTCTTCAAAAACCTCGGAAGCGGCTGAAGCTATTTTATTTCTTTTACAAAAATCTTTAGTAAATATCTTTGAACCTTCAAGTTGACTCGCTGCCTCACTTGGTCCAAATATCTTTAGCTTTGCCTTTTGAAACGCATCAACAATACCTAAAGTTAAAGGAAGCTCAGGCCCCACGATTGTGAGGTTAATTTTATTTTTTTTGGCGAAATCGACAAGCATTTCGACATTGCTAGGAGGGATAAAAACGCATTCCGCGTTTTCTTGCATTGCCGCACTCCCAGGCGCACAATAAATTTTTGTCACCTTAGGAGACTTCATGACCTGCTTTAAAATAGCGTGCTCCCGACCACCTGATCCTATAATAAGTACTTTCATAGTTCTGTGGTATAAAGATTGCCCAACGAAAGCGCAACGAAATTTGATGGATTGTAATGGCTTGAAATGGCAAAGAAAAACAGGGAATTAATTAAGAACTCTGACTTTTTTACTGCGTCTCTCTCTTAATTTTTGCCTAAATTTTTGGGCGAGATCTACTCTTTCTTCATCAAAGTCTACCATAATGACATCATTATCTTCTGCATCATTCACGACTTTGATGTCGGAAATATTGGTGATATCGTCAAAGTCATCGTACTCATCAATATTTTGAGAAGATGGTGAAACATCATTGATAAACTCAGAAGACTCTGGATCCTCGGTAATATCTTCGATGGAGAGTGAAGAAACAGCAGGTTGAAATTTGCTCTCTTCTTTATCTTCGATTTGCGAAAGCGCCGCCACAACATCTGGAACCACATCATGATCTATTGTACTCTCATCGATGCGACTCATCTGAGGGGCCACTTTTACTTCATCGATGTTTTTTTCATAAAAGAAATCATCTGAGCCTGTTTTGGCAACATATTCTGGGCACACTTCTTTGACACTAATTTCTTCTACTTCATCTGTAATTTGCTGCTCTTCATTAGCTGGGGAAGCTGATGCCATTAATGATTCCCAGCTTTGCTTAACTTTTTGTTCACTAACAGCGCTGACAGAAAAAGGCGTAGTTTCTTTTATATCTTGGTCTAAAGTCACAACAGGAGGTTTTGTGGGAGGAATCTCTTTGATTGGCTCACTTAAACTTGTTTTGATAGATAAATCATCAAAAATCTCTTGAAATTCATTGTTTATTTCAGACAAGCTTTTAGATGAGGAGTTTTCATTCAAAGCTTTTTCTTCGGGAAAAGCTTCTTTGGCTTTTAATTCAATTTTAGCAGATTCTTTTTGTGCCACCGCTTTCTCTGGAGGCAGAATCTTTCCCTCTTGATCTTTGATATTAGCTGACGCTGCTTGAATAAGATCATCGACACTCTCTCCATCACTTGGATAAAAAGCATGGCCAATACTAACCGTGGGCTTCATTTTTGTTTGATCATCTTTTACAAAAAACTCGTGCTCAAAAACATTCTCTCTAAAACGATTCATGATAGCGTAAAGATTATTTGAATCAGCTTGAGTCATAAGCATGACAAATGTGTTTTCGGTATATCGGTAAACACCTTCATAGCTACGGCAAGTTTTTCTTAAGACTGTTGCCACCTGAAAAATAAACCGATCAGCCTCTGCATTGCCAAACTCAGACTTTATCTGGGAGTAAGAATCGATTTTAAACAACAAAACCGTGATGGGGTATCCTTGCCTTCGAGCCCGCTCTAGCTCTTGGCCACCAAAAATACCAAAGCTCTCTTCATTAAACAACCCAGTCACAAGATCTCTGGCATCTAACAAAACAAGCTTTTCATCGCGCTTTAGTTGTGAGTGAAGATATTTAAACAACCTTAGCCCAATAAAAAAACCAAATAGAATTAAGAGGACAGCACCCAACATGAGACCGAAAAAAGACAAAGAGACATTTCTTTGGTAAGTAGAATTCTTAAGATGAGTCGCTCCCCAAAAATAATCATTATAGGACGAAGCCAGCTGTTTTAATCCTGTATATAGAAGACTTATATAATTGCCCTCATCTTGAATAAGAGAAGTTTCTTTGGCAACATTCTTTCCTTCATTGTATAATGAAATTAGCCCTTGAGAACGATCAAAGTACAATTTTATGTTGTGTTTAATGAGATAGAAAAACAGTTGGAAAGACTCATGAGAGACTATGCCATTCATATTGCCAGCGCTTAAAAGAGTTCTCCCTGAGTTGTTGAAAGTCTGAATCTGTGTTTTTAATTCCTCTCTGGTGTTTGCCATCTGAACTTCTGACATCTCTACCCATAAAGGAAATTCTTCTTTGTTAAAAGATTCTAGAGATTTTAACTGCCTTGTGATTTTATCCTCTGCAATGCGAACATAGTTCAAAACATCAAAATCACCCGTGTTAAGATATTGCTCAACACTTTTATGGTGAACATAGAGATGGGTTTCAATATCTGTTAATGAATTGATAACATTGAGATTGGTTTGTGAATTAAGGGATATTTCCTGGTTTATCTGTGTTGTATTGGAATAATAAGAAGACAATGACCATGCGAGATAGGAAATGAGTAGAACGACAAAAACGCTTGAAACTATTTTTAAATTTCTTTTTTGAGTCATAAGAATTCTGGGCTCATAGAGCGATTAAGTGCCCTTACAAAAAAAAGTGATACATGCAACCCGTTTTCTAATAATTAATATAAGTCGTTATAATTCTAATAATTTGACGAATTTATTACTTCTTGTATAAAGATTAAAATATAACGAATTTTAGATTAATAAGATGTAATTTATGACCATTCAAATCAAGAGAAAAAAGCTCAGTTTTTGGGAAAGTGTCTATGTCTTTGAAATTATCCGTGGAATGATAATTACGAGCAGGCATTTAATAAAAAACCTCTTTAACCGCTCAAAAATGATGACTTGCTCATGGCCTGACGAGGTTAAGCCTATTGATGACACCCATCGCAGCGAACACCGTCTTATGCTAAGAAAAGATGGTGATATACGCTGTACAGCATGCATGCTTTGTCAAACTGCCTGCCCATCAAATTGCATCTCTATTGAAGCAGCAGAAGGAACAGATCCAAAAGCAGAAAAGTACGCAAAGGAATACACCATCGATCAACTCCGCTGTATCTACTGTGGGTATTGTGTCGAGGCCTGCCCTTGTGACGCCATCCGTATGGACACCCAAAAACTCGTAGGTTCTTACACAACAAGAAACGAATTTATTAAAGATATCAGCTATTTAAAAGACAATCACGGAGATAAGTCCCCCCATTCAATAGCAGAGTATCCATGAAAACATTTGATTCCATATCTAAAGCAAATTCCTTTCTCAAAAAAGGCTCAGCCATTGCCATTGGCAACTACGATGGCATCCATTATGGCCATCGATCTATTTTAAAAAAGCTCATTAAAGAAGGTAAAAAGAATAAATTTAAAACAGCCCTTCTCACTTTCAGACCACACCCAGCTAAAACATTAGCCCCTGAAACCTCATTTAAGCTTATCAATACTTATGAACAAAAAATCGAGCTCTTAAAAGAAACAGGGATAGATGCTGTTATTTTTCACAAGTTTGACAAGAGATTTGCCAAAACTTCTCCAGAAAAGTTTTTTGAAAAATATTTGATTAAAGAACTTTCTACTAAAACTGTTTTTGTTGGCCACGATTTTACTTTTGGTGATCAAAGATCTGGCACAATCGAAACATTAGAACATCTAGGTGGAAAACATAATATCAAAATCAATATCATGCCCGACATGATGCTGGAAAACACCTTGGTCAGTTCTTCTCTCATCCGTAAATTACTCATGGAAGGACAGGTAAAACTTGCAAACAAATTACTCACACGTCTCTTTTTCATTGATGGCAAAGTTGTCCATGGTTTTCAACGTGGTACCTCTTTAGGCATGCACACGGCTAATCTTAAAACTAAAAATGAACTTATTCCTAACGATGGTGTTTACGCCACAAAGGTTCAAATAGGCCGCAAAAAGTATTCCAGCGTCACAAATATTGGTTTTAATCCGACTTTTGATAATAAAAATCGATCTATCGAAACTCATATCCTCAATTTTGATCAGAACATTTACAAAAAAACAATTCGCCTTAGTTTTGTTGATAAAATCAGAGATGAGATCCGCTTTGCCACACCCACGGCTCTCGTGAAACAAATTGAAAAGGATATTGAGAAAGCAAAAAAGATATTGGGCGTCTAGAGTCTAGTGTCTAGAGTCTAGCGTGTTGTTTTTGAGACAAACTACGCTAGACGCCAGACGCCAGACGCCAGACGTAGAGACATGACAGATACATACGGCGTCATAGGCGATCCTATCAAACAGTCCAAATCTCCCACGATATTTAATGCGGCATTCAAAGACTTAAATATTGATGCAGAATACAAGGCCTTTCATCTTAAAAAAGAAGACCTAAAATCATTTTTCAAGCAGTTACGCTCAAAAAAGATCCAAGGTGTAAATGCCACAATCCCGTACAAACAAAGTATTATGCCTTATCTTGATGAACTCATGCCCTTTGCTCAAGATATTGGCGCTGTGAACACTGTTTTTAAAAAAGACAAGAAGCTCATTGGGGACAACACTGATGGCAGGGGATACATCCAAGGCTTAAAAGAAGAAAATTCATTTGAACCAAAAAACACAAACGTTGTTGTTGTTGGATCAGGTGGGGCAAGCCTGGCTGTCTGTTATACCCTTTGTCGTGAAGGCATTAACTCACTCACAATGGTCAATCGCTCTCTCGAGAAAGCTGAGCAGATCATTCAAAATCTAAAAATCAAATTTCCTAACATCTTTTTTCAAAAATGCCCCCTAGAGCAGATTCAAGACATTGATCTTGAGCACACTGATCTCTTTGTAAATACAACTTCTTTAGGCATGCTAAATATTGATTGGCCAGACCTCTCTTTTGTCGAAAAACTGAAATCAGCTGCTATTGTTTCTGACATTGTCTACAATCCTGTTGAAACACCTTTGATTGTTAAAGCCAAGCAAAGTGGCTTAAGTGTTAATCACGGTTACCTCATGCTCCTCTACCAAGCCTCAATTGCCTTTGAACTTTTTACAAACCAAAAAGCCCCTGTCGCTATTATGAAAAAGGCTTTATTGGACTCTATGGGCGGATAATACATGAACAGAGTAGTCATCATAGGAGCAGGTATTATCGGCCTCCACATGGCCAATGTCATGCGAGAAAAAGGGCTCGAGGTTTATATCCTCGAAAAAGAAGCCTATTTGGCCGAGCACATCAGTGGACGCAACACAGGCGTGATTCATGCTGGGATTTTTTACACACCTGGTTCATTCAAAGAAAAGATGTGTATCGAAGGCAATGCGCTTACCTATGAATGGCTCAACAAACTAAAAATCGAACACAATCCTTGTGGCAAATGGATCGTTCCTAGCAAAGGACAAGAAGATGAAGTGGAATGTTTTTTTGAAAAAGCTTCAAAACTTCCCATTTCAAAACCTCAATTTATCTCAGGCAATGCTCTCAAACAACAAGAACCGAAGCTCATTCAATCTAACGCCCTATTCATCCCTTCAACAGGCGTTCTAGATTCGGCCAGTTATGTAAAAGCCCTGGCTGTGTATTTGGGAAACAAAGGCGTTTCAATAACCATGAACTGCCTGGTTGAAGAGATCAAAGACAACGCACTCATAACTTCGCGTGGTGAGATCCCTTTTGATCTTGCTCTCAATTGTGCGGGTTTGTTCTCAGACGACATTGCAATGAAGACAGGCCTAAGCGGATATGAAATCCGTCCGTGTCGTGGTGATTACTATGTTTTGAATAAATCTCCTCTAAACAAACCTGTTTACCACCTTCCACGTAAAGATTTACTAGGACTGGGCCTGCATCTTACGCCTACCTTGGATGGGCTGATGCTCATTGGGCCTAGTGCTGATTTTATTGAGGACAAATCTGATTATGAACATCACTCTGATAGAGAATCTTTTTATGAATCTCTTGCCTATCACATTGAAGGAATAGATGCCGATAAACTCCAACCAGGTTATTCAGGCAACAGACCAAAGCTTTTTAAGAATGATAAACCTCTTCCAGAATTCACGATAATAAAGAAGGATAACTGGATTCATCTATTAGGAATCGAATCTCCAGGGCTAACAGCCGCCCCAGCACTCGCAAAACATGTGGTGGGAATGATGTGATACATAGCATATATGCTTAATTATGCATTTATATTTATCTATTATTTCTTATAGTTAGCTTGTTTTGCTTAATTCTGTTTATTTATACGGATTTATGTGTTATGATTTACCTATGGAAAGACCTGAATTATCACATGATTACCACGATAACATCAAACTCAGAAAAGCACTCACAAAAGGCTTTTTTGAACTCACCAAACTCTGGGATTTAACCAGACAACAGCAAGCCCTGCTTTTGGGTTGGAACTATACAGAAAAACGAACCACCCTAGATTCCATGCGTACCGGAAAAACATTTATAGATCGAGATCAAGATAAAATAGAACGAATGATCGACCTTATCAACATCCATAAATCACTCAGAATCCTTTTTCCCTATGATAGAGATAATGTTTATGAATGGGTTAAAATAAAGCGAGGACGCTTTGGAGACCACTCTGCCCTTGATGTCATGTTGTCTGAAGGAAGACTGGGGATTTTAGCTATTAGAAATTACTTAGATTATGAAAGAACCCGTTAAGTTTTGTTTTTATCGTAGGCATGTTTTTAGAAACTTTGCCACAGCAATCCCTTCTCAAGATGTCTTAGATGATTTGAATCTAGACTCCAGGGGTAAGAAAGCCATACAAAAGACATTCTATGATCATGCTGATCAGAACAAAACACCCTTCGAACGAGTAATGAACCGCTCGGCCGTAAGCGACCGAGTTTCACAAGGAAGAAAACGCCCTTTACGGGGGCAAGCCACCGAAATTTTAACTATCCCGCACTGCGGGTTTAATAAATCTCAAATCATTGCAGCAGAAATAAATTCAAAGTTTAAACCACTAAAATGGCATGCGACCCGTTATTCAGATGGCTCATGGCCTGTTCTCTACTCTGCTGAATCAGAGAAAACAGCATTCAAAGAAGTTATTTATCATCTTAAGCGGTTTTATAAAGAAGAGCTTGAGACTAAGCCTATCACATTAGATCGCCGTGTTGTAAAATTACTGATTCAAGCCCAAAAGGGCCTTGATTTGAATAAGCAGGACAAAGTTCAAAAACCAAAGTTAATATCTAAGGACAAAGGCGGTTATCCTTATTGTCAAAAACTAGCTAGAAAATATATTGATAAAGGTGTTGAGATTTTCCGCACCCCCTCAGCTCGCGACCGAGGTGGTACTTGCGTTCCTGTTTTTAACAAATCTGCTATTAAAAAAGACTATGGTCATCTTAAATATATAAAGATAGTCCTTTATCAAAGTAACACAATCATCTTTCCTGAAATGAATTTTGAATAGATCAGCAATTCCAGCCTAACGCACCTATACCCCCTCTTCACAACCCCTTAGCATCATCATAATTGTATTCGTTACAATTACGTAGTTCCAGCCTAACGCTATGAACCTCAGTTAAAAATAAATTGTAACTATTAAAAACAAAGGAAACAAACTTGAATAAAAGTTATGGCCTAACGGAGTAATTGTAACGAATACAATTATGATGATGCCTATCTAATCCATCGCCACAGACACAACCTTAGACACCCCATCTTCTTGCATGGTCACACCAAAGAGACAACTTGTAGACTGCATGGTGCGCTTGTTATGTGTGATGACTATGAACTGAGTGTTTTGTGAAAGCTCGGCAACGATTTCGTTGTAACGATCCACATTAACATCATCCAAAGGAGCGTCAACTTCGTCGAGAAGACAGAAAGGTGATGGTTTGATGAGAAAGATGGCAAAAAGAAGGCTGATAGCTGTGAGAGCCTTTTCGCCACCAGAAAGAAGAGAAACTGATTGCAATTTTTTACCTGGAGGTTGCGCGATAATATCAACACCTGTCTCGAGAATATTTTCTGGATCAGTGAGTTGCATATAAGCATGCCCACCTTTGAACAACCTTGGAAATAGTTTGGTAAATTTATCATTAACAAGTTCAAATGTTTCTTTAAATCTTTTTCTAGTCGTACGATTAATCTTTTGGATGGCACGTTCAAGGGCTTGCAAAGAATCTTCTAGATCTTGCCTTTGTGCTGTTAAAAACTCAAATCGTTCCTTGAGCTCATCAAGTTCATCAATAGCACCAAGATTAACGTTTCCTAGATTTGCAAATCGACGCCTCAATTCGCTAGCTCGTTCCTGAGAGGAAGATACATCAAATTCACTCGTGTCAGATAAATAATCCTTATAAACATCGGACAAAACAAGTTGATAGCGTTCTAAAACCTGTTCATTGTTTCGTGATAATTCCGCACGGGCCTCTGTAAGCTGGACTGTAGCTTGGTTGAGCTCATCTTTTATTTCATTGTATTCACGTTGTTTGATTTTTAAACTGTGCTCTTTTTCTCTCAATGTTGAATTGAGTTCTTCAAAATTATTTTTAGCTTCTCTGTATTGGCCATCAACAGAATCCTTTTGAGTGATGACTTTTTGAATGTATTTTTCGAGAAACCTGATTCTGGCCTGAATAAACTCCTGCCTTCTCATGAAATATTGTGTCTTTTCTTCAAGCCTGATGATCTCTAGGTTTAAGCGAACATCTTCGGCAATAAGTCGCTCTGTTTCTTGAAGCAAGTAGGCTTTTTGTTCAAGAGCTCGCGCTAAATCAATTTTGAGTTTTGTAAGAGCTTCTTGTTTAAAACTTAATTCTTGACGACTGGTTTCTTCTTCTGATTTGCGGTTTTCTAAAATATCTTGAGCTTTTTGATGAATTTCTTTTTGTTTTTTCTCTTCTTCACAAAAACCCTCTAACTGTTTATCACAGTCCTCAACAGCCTCAAGGGTCGAAAAAACAACTTGAGATAGTTTATGACGAAGATTGTTTAACGACTCTATCTCTCGATTAAAATGCAATATGTCTTTTTCTTGATTCGCAATATTGATCTCTTCTTGATGACTCGAATGCTTAACTTCTTCTAGTTCCTTTTTAAGAGCTGTGATTTTTCTTTGCATTTCTTGGCAAACGACCTCTTTTGTTGAAACTTTGTTCACAAGTTCTTGAATAACTTCTTCTAAAACACCCATTTCTCGCTTTTTTTCGAGAAGGGCTTTTGAAGTATTCTCCAAGGTTCCTCCTGTGAGAATACCTTGAGCGGAAATACTCTCTCCCTCAAGAGTCACAACAGGTTTTTGAAATTTAATCCAAGCTTCAAGTGCATTTTTGATTGAATCAACAAGAATCACATCACCAAAGAGTAAAGAGCTCAAGTGCTCATACCCTGGTTTTAATGTTACAAAGCTCTTTAATTCTCCTTTGACTCCTCGACATTTAATCTGAGTATCCAAGGATGATTCAGAGCTTCTTTGAGAGACATCTGTGTTTGCAGCCATATCATCAGAAGGAATAGAAACCTCAGAAGAAAGCCCCCTCTCCTGGATGGAAGAACTTAGATAATGGTCGCTAGTGACATTGAGTGCTGCGTTATATGCTTTGCTGACCTCTCTTTGAGCTGGCTCTTGTCCACCTAAAGTATGAGCCAGCGATAAGGCGACAAATGAACTACGCCCTGAACTTGTTGTTTTGAGATATTCAGCACATTCAATTCCTTCAGCCTGTGTAGGAACAACTACAGACTGCATCACTTCGCCTAAAACAGCTGACACTGCACTTTCGTATGTTTTATCTACCTCGATAATATCTGCAACCGTCCCTTCTACAGAAGGGATTTCACCAGTTTCGCGTCGTTGCAAAATATTCTTTGTGCCTTCGTGATAATCTTCAAAATTTTTCTTTAATTCTTCGAGCGATTGTAGACGAGATTTCTTTTGAAGAAGCTCTTCTTTAATGGACTCGAGATCTGATTGTTCAACCTTGATTCGAACCTCTTCTTGATTCAAAGCGATTTCCATTGATTCAGTTTTTTCTCCCATGGACAATTTAAGCTGATTGACACTCGCAAGGTCTGCATGGGAATCTTTGAGCATCGCTTCAAGTTTTTTATGCTTTTTTGTGAGCTCATCTAATTCTTGTTGGTCATGTTTGTGCTTATTTTCTAATTCACTTTTTCTAAGCTGAACACCCTCGCGTCTTGTAGAAATCTCGGCCATTTGTCTTGAAGATAAATTAAATTCCTCACGCGTTTTTTCTAAAGTTGAAAAGAGTTGTTCGGTTGAATCTTCGAGAGCCTTCAGAGACTCTTCTTGAAGAGAAACGGATTCGCTTAAAACAACACTGTCTTGTTCGGCATAGCAAAGTTTTTCATTGATCTGCTCAAGGCCGTTTTGGTTGCCAACAAGATTTTGTTTTACTTCGTTCAGCTGCAGTTCTGTTTGTTCCAATTCACGAGTGTACCTTACATCGTCTTCTTTGCGGGTCTGAATCTTTGATTCTGCAAGCTGTAGGCTATTTTCCCATTCATAGACTTTTTGTTGTAAATCATTGAGGATAACTTCACTCTCGCTTAATTTGAGTCGTTTTTCTTCGACCCAAACTTCGTCTTCTGATACAATGTTCTGAAGTTCAACTGAACGACCATCTGAAGTTTTTATTTTTTCTAAAAATTCATTTTGTTGGGCGTCTAGCCTTTCAAAAGATAAAGCAGCGAGCTTGAGATCTAAATCTTTTAACTCATCTCTTATCACACTAAATCGTTTAGCCTTTTTTGCCTGCCTGTCTAATGAGTTAACCTGTCTTTCTAATTCTGTGATGATATCTTTGAGACGACTCAGGTTTTGATTTGTAGCCTCTATGCGCCTTAAGGCAGCATCTTTACGTGATTTGAATTTTGAAATTCCAGCAGCCTCTTCAATAATACCACGCCGTTCCTCTGATTTTGCTGTAATCAATTGTTCAACGCGACCTTGTTCAATAATTGAATAGGCTTTGGTTCCAACACCCGTGCCTAAAAATAAATCTGTAACATCTTTAAGTCTTACATTTTGGCGATTGATAAAATATTCGCTCTCCCCTGTACGGTAGAGAGCTCTTCCGACAGATATTTCGTTACAACCTTCATACTGAGGTGGCAAACCAGACTTATCTTTCATAAAAGTAAGTTCAATGCTTGCACGAGAACTCGCCTGACGTGTTTGAGAACCTACAAAAATAATATCTTCCATGTTTTTGCCACGAAGATGTTTTGCAGATTGCTCACCCATCACCCAACGAATAGCGTCCACCACATTTGATTTGCCACAACCATTAGGCCCAACAATACATGTGATAGTACTATCAAAATTGATTTGTGTGAGGTCATCAAAAGATTTGAAGCCCTGGATCTTGATGTTTTTTAGTTTCACGTTGACACCTATTCACAACTCCCCTAAATCTGAGAGGTGTTCTTGTAAAGAAATATATGATTTCACAAATAAATACATTATCTTACATTACTGCCAAAGGTCTTAATAATTCTCTCTTTAAAGGCTTAAACAAGAGCCTGTCAAGACTGTACAATAACCAAAATCGCGCTAACACGCCAATATACCTGAGTAAAAGACGTATTGTAATGTAGTGCATTATATGGCAAATATAAAGAATATAATAGAAAAAATTACAAAACCAGAATGACACATAACCTAGCAACATCATTCCCTTTTCAAGATCAAAAAAGCCTTTCTTCAGAATCAGAACACAGCCAAGAAATAACCAGTCATATCAACTGGTTATCTCATGAGACAGCCAAGGTTGACGGCGTATTCTCTCCTACCCACGATTCAGATAAACTCACTGAATGTTTTTTTGAACTCATGATAAAGAATAATTTTCTGCCATCACCAAATATTTTGCAAAATCCCGATAATTCTCAGCCCATTATTTTCACAGACACTGGTATCGCTCTTTTTGATGACCTGGACCAAATTTATAAGTCCCTTAAACAAACTTCGATTTATTTACAAAACAACATTCAAGTCGCAATTGATTTTTCACAACTAAGAGCTAACCGTCAGTCAACAAGCGCGAGTCAGAAACAAACTCTTGGTCCCGTACGCTTCATGGAACTTTTCGAAAAGGCGCCACAGCAATCAAATAGACCAACGAGCATGCGTTTTTTACTTAATCTCGACCACTTAAATATTGAGGAGTATTTAGATTACATTCAAACAAAACCAGAGAACATTAGATTTGCTATTGGTATTCCAAATACTTTTATCACTGCTTTATCACGCAAAGAAAAGTTCGGACTCAAACATCAAACACAATGTCAGCCAACGCATTGGGTAGATGCCATCAAGCTTTTTCATAAAGTCACAAATATTATTTTAAAAGATCAGCCCATTGATCTCATATTCACTGATCGATTAAATGCCTTTAAAAAGACACATCAAATTGATGAATCAACGGTACTTAATTTTCAAAATCAACTCGTCAGCCCTCATGAATTCATGTCTAGTGGAGTAGTTAACCTTGCTCAATGTCTTGAAGATTCCAGTTTAAATGAAAACAAGTTATCTTCTGTCACGCAACAGGCTATTCATTTTCTCGAAAACAGTTTTGAAAGAAATCATTATGTAGAAGGAATCTCCAAAGACATTACTTTAACACATCGCCGGATTGGCTTGTCTGTTCTAGGTTTGCATCAGGTCATAAAAACCTTAAACCCTGAACAAGGACATAAAAAAACAACCACTCTTCTCACAAGCCTAGCCAAACAACTCAAAAAAGAAGCTGCTCAAGCCTCACATGATCTAGGCGTAAAAAGAGGTTTTAAAAGCTGCGTGTTGATCGACGACAAATGGCAAAAAACCAGAAACGCCCAATTGCTCTCACAGCTTCACTGCCCCACGATTAGCCAAATGGCCCACACACCAAACTATCTTTTCAAACATAATATGAATCTTGATGATTATTCTAACCTCTATAATCAACATATTATCTGGCAAGAACAAATAGATAACCTTGTCTCCTTAAAACAACCTTCAAGAAGTGAACTTGATTTAGATATATTTGTCAGACTCTTTTTTCAGGCCTTTGAAAAGGGTTTAATGAGTTTCGAAATCAATAGAGAGTAGGTGTTTCAGCCAGATCATAGAGAATGAGATTAGAGAGATAATCATCTCCATTACCAGAATCTATAATCACAACCTTATTATTAACAGTATCGTAAGCCAATTCTACTGGAAGAATAGCACTCATGTAATCGTCAGTATCCATGAGTGAGCTTGTGGAGCCTGTGGGCGCCATAAAATTATAGCCCCCATTATCAAGCCCTACTAATAAGAGCTCAGTCTCACCTATTTGATTCACAAAAAGATGCGAAAGCGCAACATCAGTTACACCTACCGAGAAAGAACCAGAGAAAATATTTGGAAGATCATTACCGCCTGCATCATAAGCACTATCACATTCATTATTTACAGTACTTGTTGTGGAATTTATGAGATCAATGGCGCCATTAGTGAAACAGGCAATTTCCCCACCAGTTTTAGAAAAATTCACAATCTGGAGACTTTGAGTGCTTCGCTTAATAAAAGTTACGACTTTTTGACTGCCCGAAACTGTATTCGCCTTGAGAGAAACATCTCCCATGGTAGCTCCAAGATTCACATATTGTGCAGTATCAGAAAAATCTAACGTGATAAATGAATCACAAAAATTATAACCAGTTGCTTGCCTTAAGGCATAGTAGTTATAGCTTGTCTCAACCTCAGTGCTTGGAAATCCCATAACGATTAGCAATTCTCCCTCTGCATTGACCTCAGCAAACTCTAAACTAATATTTGTTTCATCTAGCTCATCTTCCTCTGCAAGACCAGAAGGAAAGAGATAAACTTCTCTCAAAAGAAGATCTCCACTTTCAGTAATATTAGTAGAAGCAACCTCACCTAATCCATCTTGAAATTCTATTACATAAAAAGCCGTATCACTGCCAAAATGAAGGCGCGTAAAATATTCATCTTCAACGATACCTGTCCCAAGCAATACACAGGAATCAATAGTTGAATCAAAGGCAACAGAATCTGCAGACAAAAATTCTAAATCTGAAATAACTGCTTCAGTGGAATCAAAGACCTGGACAAAATTAGAAGCACTCAGTGCCGTTAACGTTTCAGAAGGACCTACATACGTTCCTGCAGAGGACTTCATGACCAAATAAGAGTTTCCTGCGCTATCATCAAATTGATGGATTGCCTGCGCTGTGCCACTCTCTGCAATTACCGCTTCTACAACTGAATTATCTGATGAATCATAAGTCTGTAAGATAAATTCACCAGAAGAATTGTTTCCGATGATATAGGTCTTTTGCGTTGCTGTATCATAGACCATCGCTGCAGCATCCATGCTGAGAGAAATAATATTGTCATCAATGCTTAAAGAACCTACCTCTGTTTCTTCACAGGTGGTGAGATCAAGATAGGAAACAGTAATTTGATTGCTCGTTGTTGCAGGCACCTGCAGAGTAAAACTACCATCTGAACTAGATGTGTACTGACACTTATTATCACTGCTCAGAGTGGGACACTGAGGCAAATCAGAAGAACAGGTTTGTGCATAAGCCGTGTTCATGAACTTATCACAGTAATCCATCAAATTGAGAGATGCAGTTGAACTACCCACTTCAATAATAACAACAGAACTATTTGGCACAGCACTTGTTCCCCCCGTTACTGTGACATAACCATTAGAATCCGGAGCCGAAACTGTAATAGGCTCATCGAGTGGGGGCAAAGGCAAGCTTGCTGTTGGCGAAGCACTATTAGAAAGACACGCTGTAAAACTAGTGAGAACTAATAATAGAATCAAATAAGTGAGTGTTTTTTTAAATTTATTATTCATAACCATATATATCCTTTATCCCCAAGTAGTATAATTGCAATTGGCATACCAGCTTGAAAGATATTTTCCAGAAAATTAACACGTCAATTTATTGACTACTCGTGCACAAAAGAGGCTCAAAATTTTGTTACTCCTGTTAAGTGTTGTCTATATCTGCCTATTAATACTCTGTTAAAAATGAATATTCATACGATATAAAATATAATTTTCTAAATTGAATACCCAGTTAAATCTCAGATTTTATGATTCATATATACATAGAACATCACATCTAGTATAATATTTATTTAGGAGTAGTGAAACATACTAATATATTGGCTTGAGAAAATCGCATGATGACAAATATGAAAATTGATCAGCGTTATGATGTCGTCAAGAACCTTGGGGGAGGTCTTTCAGGTGAAGTTGTGCTCATCAAAGACCATGATGAACTCAAGGCACTCAAATTTCTTAAAAAAATCCAGATGAACGTTTCCAGAGAAGATGCTCTGAGGAACTTTAAAAATGAATTTTCAATCTTAAAAGAACTTAATCACCCAAACATTTCTCGAATCCTAGATTTCGGGTATGAACAAAGACTACAAAAATACTACTTTACTACGGAATTTATTTCAGGAGCTGAGTTCCATAAAGCCTGCGAAAATCAACCGTTAGATGTTATTGAGAAACTCATTGTTCAAGTCTTACGCGCTCTCAATTACCTTCACAGCAGAGGCATCTATCACTTTGATATCAAGCCCCAAAACATACTTGTCTATTTGGAGAACGACGCCCCAACAACAGCAAAAATTATTGATTTTGGTCTGGCTGGATTTACTTCACCAAGAAAAAAAGTAGGCACCCCTGCTTACATGGCACCCGAAGTTATCCAAGGCGGCGTACTAGATGGAAGAACTGACCTCTATTCTTTTGGTGTGCTTATTTACAAGATTCTCACAGGAACAAATCCTTTTGTATCAAAAAATCTTAAAGAAATTCTAAACAAACAGGTTAGCCATAAGCCAAAGCCTCCCTCAGAAATAAACCCTGACATTCCAAAATACTGGGACCACATTGTTGAACGATTACTCGAAAAAAACCCTGTTAACAGGTATTCACAAGCCTCACTCGTTATTAGAGACCTTAACTTTCTCTCGAATAAGAAATTTGAAATTGAAACCAAAGACACCAAGCTCAGCTATCTTCCAGAAAAAGGCACATTGATCGGCAGAGAAGAAGAATGGCAAACTTTTGCAGAAATGTTTGGAAACGTATTTATGTCAGACACCTTGCCCGATGAAAAAACCCTCATTATGCAGGGAGAAAAAGGCACTGGAAAAACAAGGCTATTAAATGAAATCAAGTATTTCTCACAACTCAGAAACGTTCCTGTAAAATCAATTCATCAGTCTGAAACCGAAGAGAACCTCAATAACTTTATCCTCATGGCAGATGACCCTCATGTTGATGCAAACCGTGTAAATGCTCTTATGCAAAAACATGCCAAAGATAAGTGCTTGATTATTTGGGCCACAGAAAAAGCACCCCATCATTGGGCTGACACTCGAGTCATCACGCTGTCGCATTACGACAAAGAGCAACTCAAACAATATCTAGAATCTGTAACAGGCTTGTCCTCAGCGCCCGATAAACTCATTGATGAAGTGTATAAAAGAACTCAAGGAAATCCGCTGTTTGTGACTGAGTTTATTAAGCTCCTCTTAGACAGTGACTTGCTTTTTGATGCCTCTGGAAAATGGGATGCCACAACTTTCGATGATATCAAGATCGACTTTCATAAAATCCGCATACCCAGCAGTGTTGAAGAAATATTATTGGACACGTTCAAAAAACATTCGAAAAGTCGTCAAGAAATCCTCAAATGGCTTGCTGTTCACAACACAGTCCTTCACATCGATAGCATCAAAACACTCTCACAAATTGATAACATCCACGCTGAGATACTCACACTTATCAAAGCTGATATTCTAGAAAAAACTTCTCGTGAACACACCTATTTCTTCAAAAATCTTTTGTTTGTTGATGTCATTTATAAACTTATTCCAACAAACGAACGAGCTACGTATCACGACAAACTAGCCAAATTACTCATCAATAATGATAAGGAGAAATCTCATTATCTTTACCATGCGGGCCATGGGTCAGACCTTCAAACAGCTACAAAATCCTTGTATGATTTAGGCACACTGCATCTCGACAGTGCCAATCACGACGAAGCCATTAAAACATTTAGAAGGTTAATATCACTACAATCAAACGAGCCAAACAAAGACAACTTACAGAGCTATTTTAAGTTGGGAACGGCTTATTTTAAAAGCAGAAAACTTGAAGATGCTATTTCTGTTTATGGTCAAATAAAAGATTTTTTGGCCCATACAACAAACCCTGAAGAAGTGGACCTTCTCTTAAAAGCCTTTGGTGGCATAGTTGAATCCTGGCTTAAAATAGGTGATTTTGACAAAGCCTTATCATTCATAAAAGAAACAAAGAAATTTATTCCTCTGAGTCCAAAACAAAAAATATACGATCTCCTTTTTAAAAATTTCCATGCTTTCATACTACTCAAAAAGAACGAAATAGATGAAGCAAAATCTATCTACCTCAAAACACATCAGGCCTGGGTCGAAGAGTTGAATGAAAAGGAAAAACTAGAGGTTGTTAATAACCGTTTACTTGAGATCTATTTGGTTAATCAGGAATATGACAAAGCCATTGAAACATGCCTCGACAATATTAAATACCTACAAAAGGCCAATAGTAAATATGAACTGGCCTTAAACTACTATGCCCTAGGAGATGTTTATCACATCCTCATTGTCAGACAAAACAGAGAGGACCGACAAGAGTTAATAAAAAAATGCGCCGAGAGCTTTCTATCCTGCGAAAAAGTTGCAAGAGAAACAAATGAATATGGCCTTATGTATCGCGCCTTTAATGGTTTAGGCAATCTCTACAGTGACGAAAAAGAGAATGCCAAGGCTTTAGATTATTATAACAGGGCATTGACTGTAGCCAGAAAGAACGAAGACTTACTCAACGCAGCCTTCATTTCATACAACATTGGCTATATTCATGGCCAAGAAAAACAGCACAAAGATTCTTATGCTTATCTTATTTACGCAATCAATACTCTCGAAGACCTCAAAGGTTTATTCTCACCACATAGAGAACATATTCTTTTCCTATCCAATATTTACTTAGCCGAAATTCATACGCTCACCGGTGAATTTGATAAAGGACATAAGGCTATAGATAAAGCAGAAATCGTGCTCAATGAAACTGAGTATTTGAAATTCAGAGAATTTTGGAAAGAAATCCGAAGAGCACATCTTTATTGCTGTGAAAAAAAGATGAAAGAAGCAACAAAACATCTCAAAAAAGCCACAGCATTAGCTAATACAGAAGAAGACAAGGCCGAACTACATAGAGTTCAAAAATTATTTAAACAGGATCCTTCGGTTAAAACAACCGAACAACAGGGGGTAAAAATCATGAGTACCACCACAAAAACATCAGGTGATGATTTAAAGAAAATCATCGAAATCAACCGGTTTATCAATTCAGAATATGACACAGACCAATTATTAAAAATTGTTCTGAATTATGCCATTCAGCTCTCAAATGCTGAATCAGGATTTGTGATGCTTCTGAATGAAGAAGGCAATCTTGTGGTTAAAGAATCACTCAACACAAATAGCACAGATGAAGAAAAGATCAGCATGAGTGTTGCTTCAATGGCCATCGAAAAAGGAGAGATTATCAGCTCTTCTGATGCCTTAAGTGACGATCGTTTTGATTCTTCAGAATCTATTGTTTTGAATGAGTTGAAATCCGTGCTCTGTCTCCCCATACGGTCAAAATACAAAAGCATTGGCGTTTTCTATTTAGACAACCGCTACCGCGTTAATGCTTTTGAAGACTGCAATGTGAATCTGCTTAATGCTTTTTGTGATCAAGTGGGTATTGCACTTGAAAACAGCAAACTGATCAACCAGCTCATGGGTGCAAAGACCCAGCTGAAACAAAGGCTAGATAAAACAACTGCAGAACTTACAGAAGTCAAAAACATTCTCAAAACAGACTCTGAAACCTATCAGACCAAATATGCCTATAAACATATCATCTCAAAAAGCGAACCCATGCAAGAGATGTTTAAGATATTAGATAAAGTCACCGAAACAAATCTTTCGATGTTTATCTATGGTGAATCTGGCACGGGTAAAGAACTTGTTGCCAAAGCCTTGCACTACAACAACCCCGCAAGACAACAAAATCGATTTGTCGCCATAAATTGTGGCGCTATCCCCGCCAACTTAATGGAAAGTGAATTATTTGGACATAAAGCAGGTAGTTTTACTGGTGCGAACAAGGATAAAAGAGGTCTTTTTGAAGAAGCCAATGGCGGGACTATCCTCTTAGACGAAATAGGGGAATTGGATTCTCAACTCCAAGTCAAGCTCTTGCGAGTCTTACAAGAAGGCGAAGTCCAAAGAATTGGTGATACAAAAACAATTAAGGTAGACACAAGAGTCGTGTGTGCCTCACACAAAGATCTTGAATCGCTCGTGAAGCAAAAACAATTCAGAGAAGATCTTTATTATCGAATCTGTCAAATGAAGATTGATTTACCAGCACTCAGAGATAGGCCCGAAGACATTCCTGTTCTGGCAAAACACTTTGTAGAAAAATTTCGAGAACAGAATAAGGTAAAAGAAGAGGTTCAAATTCCTCCTATTTTTATGAAAGCTTTGCTCGAATATGAATGGCCTGGCAATATTCGAGAATTAGAAAACCTCCTTTCTGTGGCCTTTGCACTCAAAGATGGAAACATGCTATCGATTGAGAACATCCCTCCTAATTACGGTATTAAGAAAATAGCCGATCAAATTTCACATGCTAATCTCAGCATGAACCTAGCTGACATGAGTATGTCACAATCTCTAGGTGCCAGGATTGATGCCTCAAACGTTTTTGATCAATCCAAAACATGGCATGATTATGAATCGATGATTATTGCCAGAGCATACGAAGCAAATAACAAGAAGAAGGTGCAAACAGCCGAAGTTCTTGGTGTGTCACACTCTACTATCTACAAGAAAGTGAGTGATCTTGACCTCGATGATCCTTCTAATACGCTCTACGCAGAGATTTTTGTGTATGATGGCAAGAGTACAATGAAGGAGTACATCCACATGGTCTTTAAAGCTGCACTCGAACACCACAACAATCACCCTTATGCTGCTATACGGCAATTAGCGGTGTCTCAGGGGTATTTCTACAAGATCATGAAGGAGTTTAAAAGAGAAGAGAGCATGCAAGAAATGCTTGATGCTCCTTAAAACAAAGTACCTAGTAGCTAGTAGCTTGTAACCTGTGACCTGAAGCTATGGGCCTATGGTTCCAAGAACCAACATTCACTTCACAAGCCGTAAATGTCCCCTTTTTCTTGGTTTCTTTTTATCATCTGATTTTTTTGATGTTTGTTTTTTAGATGTTTGTTTTTTTGATTTTTTTGAAGGTGTTTTAGGAGAAGTGGCGGCTTGTCCTTCAACAACGTTAAGATGGGCTGCTTGTTTTTTTTCTGCTTCCTGCTCCATGCCTTCTGCTTCTTGAGCAAAATACTGCAACATTTCAATAGGCACAGATTGAACAAATAACGATCCATGCTGGATTTCGTGATTTACGGCTAAATAGAGGGCCGTGAAAGGCACAACGCAAAAATAGTCCTCTTTGTTAAAGCTCAGCGAGGCTTCTATTCGCTCTGGCAAAACACGAAAATCATCTATTTCGTAAGCATAATCAAAGTTTAACCTTAGCTGAAAATCTCCCTTTAAATGGCCAGGAACTGAAACGTCTGGATGACGAGAGTCCACAAACACCATAACAGTTCCAAATTGGAGCAGCTTTAAAAGCTGAGCTTGCTTTTCATTATCGTTGTAAATCTCTATTTTCATAGGCACTTTTATTAAGTGTTAATCGTATACTCTCTTATTATAAACTGCTAAATGGAGGCTGTAAATTGTTTTTTATATTCTAATTAACCGTGTAGCCAAACCTATTTTTTTCCTAGGCCTGTTGGAAAATGTCCAGATACAAGGCGCCTGCAAACCCATAACCGGAGCGTATATGAAAATACGTGAGGATTATGGGTGCAGCTGGCAACGCAGTAGATGGATGTTTTACGCCAGGCCCTTGATAAGCGGCGACCGCTTAGTTATATTGCAGAACATGTCCACTCTAGCCCTTAAGCAAGCCAGAAAAATCTATTCAATCTCAGAAGTCATCAATGAAGTGAATGACATTTTTGAGGACGAGTACAATAACGTCTGGCTCAGAGGAGAAGTATCGAACTTTACAGAAGCTTTTTCTGGTCATTATTATTTCAAAATCAAGGACGAGAACGCCCAAATCTCTGCGGTCATGTTTAAAGGATTTAACCGCACTCTTAAATTTAATATGGAAAATGGACTTGGTATTATTGTTCATGGAAAACTGAGCATCTTTAAATCTCAAGGAAACTTTCAAATCCAAGTCAACTATGCTGAACCAGATGGCATAGGTGCGTTACAACTTGCCTTTGAACAACTTAAAACAAAATTAGAAAAAGAGGGGCTTTTTGATCAAAGCCTCAAAAAAAACATCCCTCTGCTTCCCAAAACAATTGGTGTTGTGACTTCTCTTAAAGGAGCTGCAGTTCACGATATTATTTCTATCTCACAGCGTCGCTTTCCGAACATTCACATCATTGTTTATCCTGTCAGTGTCCAGGGAAACACTTCGGCAAAGGAAATCGCTGCTGCTATCAATTATTTTTCAAAAAAGGGAAATGTCGACACCTTGATTGTCGGAAGAGGTGGTGGTTCAACAGAAGATCTTTGGTCATTTAATGAAGAAATCGTGGCCCGCGCTATTTTTCACTGTAAAGTGCCCGTTGTCTCCGCTGTCGGCCACGAAACAGATTTCACAATCAGTGATTTTGTAGCAGATCTAAGAGCCCCAACGCCTTCTGCTGCTGCTGAACATTGTGTGCCTGTAAAACTTGATTTGATCCAGAAAGTCTCACAACATAGAAAAAGCCTCATCGCAGCTGTAAATGACGACTTACAAGAAAAAACAAAAGACATTAAACTTCTTCTCAATGAACTCCGCACACCAAACTTGATTTTGGATCAACAGATTTTAAAAACTAGTGACCTCGAAAGCCGTCTTGTGCAATCTATGAATGGTCTCTTAAATGAAAATAAACACTCAACAGATAAGTTGATGATTAAACTCAAACTCCTCTCCCCCAAAAACATCCTTAAAAGAGGTTACATCATCGGAAAAAACAGTCTAGGCAAGGTGATCACAAGAAAGTCATCAGCCAAGACTGGAGACTTATTGGATCTTACTTTTCACGATGGTGAGGTAAGAACCAGGGTCGAATAATGGAGACAACAATGCCAAAGAAAAAAGAAACAAAAAGCCTGTCTTTTGAAGAAGCCATGCTTCAACTAGAAAAAACAGCCCATAATTTAGAAAACAGTGAACTAAGCCTTGATAAATCGTTAGATAAGTTTGAAGAAGGCATGAAACTAGCTAAGATTTGTGAAGACAAACTCAATCAGGCTTCTGGTCGCGTAGACAAAATTATGAAAGATTTTTCTTCACAAGAAAAAGTCGTTCCTTTATCAGAAGACAGCTAATTCGGAGACTGAAATGAACCTTGATCTCAAAACATATTTTGCCAAAAAAAAAGAAGTCATAGACATTGCTATGCGCCAAAACTGGATATCTGCCGAACTTATCAAACCAAAAACTCTGTTTAAGGCCATGGAATACAGCCTCTTTGCCCCAGGAAAAAGGATCCGACCTATTTTGGTTTTTGCAAGCGCCGAGGCCCTGGGTGTTTCTGAAAAAGATGTAGTCCCCATTGCAGCGGCTCTAGAGATGATCCACGTTTTTTCTCTCATACACGATGACCTCCCTGCCATGGACAATGATGACCTTAGAAGAGGACAGCCCACCAATCACAAAGTTTTTGGAGAAGCCATGTCTATTTTGGCTGGTGATGCCTTGCTCTCTCATGCCTTTATTCCTTTGGGAGAACTTGATTCAAACAAGTACCCTGCAAAAAATATTATCTCTCTCATTCATAGCTTTGCTCAGCTCACAGGCATCCCTGGTATGGTAGCAGGACAAGTGATGGACCTTCAGTCCGAAGATAAAAAAATTAGCCTAGACCAGCTCGTTGAACTCCACCAACATAAAACAGGGGCCCTCATTCGCCTCGCAGTGACATCACCAGCCATACTCAATGGTGAACCAGAAGCAAAATTGAACAACCTTTGTGAGTATGGAGAAGCCATTGGTCTTGCCTTTCAAATCATTGACGATATTTTAGACATCGAAGGGGGTGAAGAACTTGGCAAAGATATTGGAAGTGATGTCGAAAAAGGCAAATCAACCTACCCTTCTCTCTTAGGTTTGGATGGAGCTAAAAAAGAAGCCCAAAAGATGTTAGACAAAGCCATGAGTGCTCTCAGTGATTTTGATGAAAAGGCAGATGCTTTAAGACAAATCGCAAAATTTATTGTGGAGAGAAGATATTAAGTATCCTTGGCCCCCCCGTAGGTGCGTAGGCTCGTAGGAGCATTGGCGCCTTAAAGACTCTTATCCCCCAACTTCTTCCTTAACTCGACAAGTTTTTCATAGTCCCCATCAGATATTTCAGACAAGTTACCCAACTGTTTGGCGTGATATAAGATCGTGGCAGCGTGTTCAATGCGTTCCATGCCGTTGATAGCTTCATCCAAATCCTCTCCCCAACTCAAGGCCCCATGACGCGCTAAAATCATCACGCGTGATTCTGGTAAATAGGGTTTGAGAACATCACCCATTTGAGTCGAGCCCGGCAATGCCATAGGAACAATAGGGATTGTACCAGCACAAAGAATGAGTTCAGTGAGACATTTTTTTGGCAATTCCTTCAATTCAGGATGAGCCACAGACCAAGCAACAGCTAGTGGTGGGTGTGCGTGGACAATGGTCTTTGCTTGAGGACAGTTTTGATAAATAGCCAGATGCATGCTGGTTTCGCTAGAGGGCTTCCCATTATCAGATTCACCCTTAATATTAATGGTCACAAAATCTTCGGGTTTTAGAAAAGCCGTGGCTTTCAGAGAAGGTGTGATGATAATTTCATCATCTGACAAGCGATAACTCACGTTGCCATCAACACCTGCAAGCATGTTTCTGTTATAAAGCCTGGTTGTGACTTGAATTATTTTGTTAATAATGTCTTTTTGGTTTGCCACCTTATGTTCCTTTAACACTCTTCACATATATGTCCTATACGACATATATGACTTATATGACCTATGGTCTGATCAAATACTTTAACGCAGGCTTGTTGTCTTTACCCAAGAAAATATTTGGTAAATCTTCGAGGGTTCTCACCTCTTTTGTGAAGTGCTCTGTGTTGATTTCATCCTGACAAAGTAAATCAATGGCCTGGTCCATGACCTTTGGCGTGTAATGGAATGTGCCCATGAGATTGATTTCATCGTAGTGCAGACGATACGTATCTACCTTCATTTCTGTTCCCTTGGCACAGCCGCCATAACAAAGAACACGACCACCCTTAGACACAAGAGACAAGGCCTGTTCCCAGGTTTCTGGTAACCCAACGGCTTCAATAGCCACATCAGCTCCATACCCATCTGTGATTCTCTTTATTTCATTCACTACATCCTGTTCTCGAGTGTCCATCACAAAATCAGCGCCTGCAGATCTCGCCAAATCAAGACGAACTGGATCCATGCCTACAATAATTGAACGTGCATTTTTAAAACGGATGACCTGGTTAAAAAGAAAACTCATTGGCCCATCACCAATCACAGCGACTGATTCAAAAGGTTGAATATTTATTTTTTCACAAGCGTACAAAACACAGGCCAAAGGTTCTGCAAGAACAGCCTTTTCAAAAGGAAGATTATCTGGAATTTTATGAAGATTGTACTTAACAAATCTTTCAGGCACAGCAAGATATTGGGAATAAGCACCATTAATAAACTGAATGTCTTCACAAAGATTAAATTTTTCTTTTTTACAATAATAGCATTCGTGACAAGGAGCTGAATTAGCAACAACCACACGATCACCATTTTGAAAATCTTTTACAGGATGGGATGTTTCAACAATCGTGCCAGTCATTTCGTGACCAAAACGAGAAGGGAGTGATTTGATTATTTGAGGGTGTCCCCCTCTTTTAAAAGTCTTTAAATCAGTCCCACAGGTTGTAGCGGCCTCGACTCTGACAAGAACTTCGCCCTCTTTAAGGGTTTCAATTGGAACTTCACCCACCCGAAGATCACTGGGTCCATAGAGTAGAGCTGCTTTCTGATTGGCTTTATGTTGTGGTACATTGTTCATCTTCAGCTCTCTTATCGAATATAAGACTCTCTTATCAACAGCGTATCTAGAAAAGAATTCTAACTGCTTGTTATTTTTGGTTTTTTCGTCCTTCGTCCTAGTGATCCGCCTAGGCGGAGAGCGATCGTCCTTCGTACCCCTCCTCCCCTTGACACACCCATGATTCCCCCTTAATCGTCAACCCCTATGAACCCTCGCTCTATCATACTCCTCTCAGGCGGATTAGATTCTACTTTAGCACTTGTTATTGCAAAACAAGAGAGCGATGTGGTTTTGGCTCTGACTTTTGACTATGGACAAAGAAGTGCAAAACAAGAAATCAATGCAGCAAGAAATATCGCTGACTATTTCAACACAACACATCAGGTGATTGGATTTGATTTTTTTAAGAACTTTCAAAACAACCCTTTGCTCAATTCCAACATTGCTTTACCTCAACTTAAAGTTAAGGAACTTGATCAAAAGAAAAAAACTGCTCAAAGCGCAAAAGCTGTGTGGATTCCAAATCGAAATGGCGTTTTTATTAATATGGCAGCGAGCATTGCAGAGGCTAGTAAGATTGACAGAATATACACTGGGTTCAATGCCGAAGAGGCTAGAACTTTTCCTGATAATTCACCTGAATTTATTGAAGCCCTCAATAAGAGCTTAAATTTTTCAACATTAAACCATGTGACAATCAAAGCACCAACAGTGAATATGCAAAAAGATGAAATCCTTAAAGAATTGATAAAATATGACTTTCCTGTCACCATGCTTTGGAGCTGTTACGATAGTCAGGATAAAATGTGTGGTGAATGCGAATCCTGCTTGAGATTAAAAAGAGCTTTGATGCAAACAGCGATAAAACACCACAGCGAGGAGATGTTTTTGAATGTTTGACCGTAGGGGCACAGCGTGCTGTGCCCCTACTACACATTACTCATAATATATTATGAAATCACACTTTAGCGACAAACCCCTTACTTACGATGGCACGCAACTTAGATCCCACTTCGCCTACAACACTTTCAATATATTAGGTGATTCTATAGTATCCTTTATAGGTCCTTGTGATGTTAAAATAGACAAACTTGTTGATTTAGAAGATGTTCACAACAAGCAATTCATCTACTCAGAAAACATGCTCCACTTTATTGTGGAACATTTTCACAGGGACTTAACACTCACTATTGCGTGGCAAAGACTTCTCATCGATTTGATCATACAAGAAATGGGAGAAGATTCTGAATCTTTACGATTGCAACGCAGAGGAGATGATATTTATGACGATATAAATAAACTCAGCGTTTCCATAGCCACAAGCTCTCCTGTGTCTTGTTTGATTCATACTGGGATAAATATTTCATCAAAGAACACACCTGTTCAAACCAAAGGACTCGAAGATTACAATATTAATCCCCAGGCTCTAGCCACAGGTGTAATTAATCGGTATAGAGCTGAGATTGAAGATATGAAAAAGGCGAGAACGAAAGTAAGAGGATGTTTGTAACGTTCAGCGTGAAAAATATCACGCTAGACGCCAGACTCTAGACGCTAGACACAAAACATGAGAAACAGAAAACAACTAGAAGAATTCGAAAAGCAAACATTAGTCCCTTATGCGGCTACGAATATTGATTCTCAAGGTCGTCAGCACAGTGAAGACGAGCATCCCTATCGCACAGCCTTTCAAAGAGATCGTGACCGCATCATTCATTCTAGTGCCTTTCGTAGACTTGAATACAAAACACAGGTCTTTATTAATCATGAGGGAGATTACTACCGTACGCGTCTCACACACACCATGGAAGTCTCACAAATCGCCCGCACATGCGCACGAGCATTGGGTGTCAACGAAGACCTTGCTGACGCTATTTCTTTGTCCCATGACCTTGGCCACACACCTTTTGGCCATTCAGGGCAAGACGCCATGGAAGAGCTCATGAAAGAACACGGTGGTTTTGAGCACAACAAACAATCTTTTAGAATTGTCACCTTATTAGAAAATCCCTATCCTGATTTTAGAGGACTCAATCTTACTTACGAAGTTCTGGAAGGTATTTGCAAACATGCCACAGAATATGACCTGCCCGATAAATCACTCTTTGTGAAAGATGGCTACCCATCAATTGAGGCTCAAATCGCTAATTATGCAGATGAAATCGCCTACAACAATCATGACATTGATGATGGATTGAAGTCAGGACTCATTAAACGCGAAGATCTGAAAGAAGTCGCATTATGGCAAGAAAACTATGAGCGGATAAAAAAAGATCACGACAATATGAGTCCTACGCAAAAACGACGTTTCACTGTTAAATCCACAATCAATCAATTGGTAACTGATCTGATAATGAATACTTCTGAAAAGATCGAAGCCTTAAACATTGATCACATTGATACTGTCCGCGAAAAAGGTAAAAACCTGGTTTCGTTTTCTGGGAAAACAAAGGCCTTAAACACAGAGTTAAAAAGATTTTTAAATGAGCGCCTGTACAGGCATGATAAAGTCTTGCGCATGCAGGATGACTCAAAGAAAGTCATTCAAGACCTTTTTCAGGCCTATTCAAATAACACTAACCTCATCCCCCCTGTTTTCAAATCTTTTTATGGAAAAGCCGAACCCATTGAGCGTGTGATTTGTGATTACATCGCTGGCATGACAGATCGTTTTGCCTTGGGGGAGAGAGATAAAATTGTTTAAATCTCTGTATAAATAGGTTTAAATTTTACTGTGAGTTCACATTTTAACACATGAGCGATTTTTGTAAGAAGTGCTAGCGAGACATTTTGATTGCCATTTTCAATTCTCGAAATAACTGATTGTGTAGTCCCTAATTTTTTGGCGAGTTGGCCTTGTGTTAACCCTGTTTTCTCTCTCAGCTTGGCTATATTTAAACCAACCTCAACTAGCCGAGCCATTTCTTTATAAGCCTTTGCAAAAGATTTCTTTTTTAACTTTTTATTCAGGAGAGTTTTAATTGTTTTTGTTTTCATATAATACCCTCTAATATTATATAGCATATATGCTATGCAAACATTTTATAGAAAAAATACAAATGTAGGGGCAGGTCCCTGTGCCTGCCCGTTATTTTTTTTGATCTAAATCTTTTCGGGCGACCACAGGGGGTCGCCCCTACGGATATAATTTGAAATAAGGACTGATAAAATTAATTTTTTTAGTTACCCGCATGCTCACATGTTCGCATATTCGTTTCCCATACCTCCAACCATTAATTTCCGTTTTGATTTCAACATGTTAAAAGCTTCATATTTCTGAGCAATTTATAAAAATAATCTTAGCAACTCATTTCCGTTTTATGCGATAAAAAAACATGAGGGTATACAAGGGTGACTTGGGCCTGGCTTCTTTGGGCATGGGTGCTCCAGTCGTTATAGTAGATGGATATTTTCTTTCGGGCAATTTACTTGCGCCCGCTCTTCATCAAAGAGGAACTGAAGTCGTTCATCTAAAAAGCTCTGAAGAATTTCCCGAAGGAGTTGGGTCTTCTTTTAGGCCCAATGATTACCATTCTCACCTAGTTCATGAAGGTCGTTATTCCACAACACTAAATAATGTTAGAAGACATAATCCTGCAGCTGTTATTGCTGGAGCTGAATCTGGAGTGATACTTGCTGATCGTATCAGTGAGGATCTTGGTTTAATTACCAACGGAACTCGTCAAAGCCAAGAAAGACGCGATAAAAGAGCTATGGGACTTAGATTGTCCAATTTGGGATTAAGAGATCTTTCCCAAACTGCTGTCAAAACAGAAAAAGAAGCAATTCAGTGGGTTAAAAAACACGGTAAATGGCCTATAGCTGTAAAACCACCCACAGGATCAGGCACAATTAATGTTCGTATTTCTTCCTCTCTAGATGACGTTCTTGAAGCTTTTCATGCCATTATTAATAAACGAAATGACCTTCTTCTCATTAATGATGTTGTCGTTCTTGAGGAATACATACTCGGAACTGAATATGCATTTAATGCAGTGAGTTCTTATGGACGTCACTTTGTTACTGATATCTGGCGATATGAACGACACGAAGCTCGTGGAGCTGCAACAATATATGACCATGATACATTGATTCCATTTACTGATCCTGTTGTTGCCTTTCTTCTTCCTTATGCCCTTCAATGTCTTGACGCCCTAGGAATTAAACACGGCCCATCCCATTTAGAAATTAAAGTTCATGACACAAAACCGACTATTGTCGAAGGAGCAGCTCGTCTTTGTGGAGCAGGACTTCCTCGGGTTGCTGCACTTGCCACTAATCGTAATGCTGTGGAACTCACTCTTGACGCCTACTTAAACCCAAAACGTTTTGAAACTCTCGAGCAAGGATATCAAATGTTATCACATGCAATGGTTATCTTTCTCCAAGGAAAAGGAATAGGCACTGTCTCACATCAATGTCTCCCCCTTCTAAATTGTTTCGCAGCTTTCCATGCAGCAAACATTAGGGACGAAGGGTCACAAACCCGTCTCACTATCGATGGAGACACAGTTTTGGGAATAGTCGAATTACTGCACGATGATCCTCAGACGATAAAATTAATGTGCAAATCAATTCGCTTTTGGGAAAAATGGGGACTTTTCGAAAATGTTGGATAGATAACTGAGTTTTCAGCATTCGAACATGCGAACATTTGATTATAAAATCACATGCTCACATGTTCGCCTTACTCTCCGTAACGAGCAATCACCTCTTCCCTTGTTTTACCAAGAATCTCATATTTTTTGCCGACCTTTACAATTGCGTCTAAGGCCTTTTCGAGATCTTCTTTTTCAAGGGCTGCTGAGAGTTGGGTACGAATGCGAGCCTGTTTTTTAGGCACGACTGGATAAAAGAAACCTACGGCGTAAACACCCTCATTCCACAAATCACGACTGATGTCTTGTGACAACTGGGCGTTGTAAAGCATGATAGGAACGATTGGAGATTCACCCGCCTTAATATCAATACCAGCAGACGTTAGCGCCTCGCGCCAATAAGAGGTGAGTTGTTCGAGTTTGTCACGTCGCTCTGTGTTTGTAGAAAGGAGTTCCAAAACTTTGATTGTGCCACTCACCACAGCAGGCATGAGCGCATTGCTGAAAAGATAAGGTCGTCCGCGCTGTCTCATAAGTTCAACAATTTCTTTCTTGGCCGAAATACAACCACCTGTAGCACCGCCCAAGGCCTTTCCAAAAGTCGTGGTGATGATATCGACTTTATCCATCACATTAAAATGCTCGTGTGTACCTCGTCCTGTTTTTCCGATAAAACCCGTGGCATGTGAATCATCTACCAAAACCATAGCGCTGTATTTTTCTGCCAAAGCACAAATTTGATCTAATTTAACTAAATCACCATCCATGGAAAAAACACCATCAGTCACAATCACTTTGTGCACAGCATTAATGCCCTTGAGAACCTTTTCGAGTTCTTCCATATTGGAATGAGTATAGATAAATCTTTGGGCCTTGCATAAGCGAATACCATCGATGAGCGAGGCGTGAATGAGTTTGTCTGATATAATCGCATCATCTTTACCAAGCAATGCTTCAAAGACCGCTGCATTGGCATCAAAACAAGAGGCAAAAAGGATTGTGTCTTCTGTGCCCAAAAACTCACTCATTTTGATCTCGAGTTCACGGTGAATGTCTTGAGTGCCACAGATGAAACGGACAGATGACATCCCATAACCGCGCTCATCAAGCCCTTGGTGAGCTGCTTTGATGAGTTCTGGATGACTGGAAAGGCCTAGATAATTATTAGAGCAAAGATTAATGATGCCCTTCTCTGGGCCATCCAAAGGAAACCGAGCCTTGATGTGTCCTGCTTGCGGCGAACAAATGAATCGCTCTTCTTTATAAAGCCCATCTTCTTTTATTTTTTGCAAGATACCTTTAAAAAATACCTTTGGTGTTTCGTATACCATATATCCTCCAAATCCCAAATTTCAAATCCCAAATCCCAAATAAATTCCAATAACCAAATCGTTTTAGATTTTGATTATTCGAACTTGAAATTTATCTGTTATTTGATGCTTGTCATTTGGTGCTTAATAAACCTACCAATTCAACAAAACTTTACCTGAATTACCTTTACTCATAATCTCAAAAGCTTCCTCGAATTTTTCAACAGGAAACTTATGTGTACAAACAGGTTTGATATTCAAACCACTTTGAATCATGGAACACATCTTATACCATGTTTCGAATATTTCACGCCCATAGATGCCTTTAATTTTTAGTCCTTTAAAAATAACATGATCCCAACTCACCTTAGTGTCTGGCGGCAAAATCCCCAACAGAGCGATCTTCCCACCATTAGTCATAAGATCTATCATATCTTGCAAGGCTGCAGAAGCCCCAGACATTTCTAATCCAATATCAAAACCCTCAGTCATGCCCAACTCGTCCATAACATTCTTGATGCTTTTTTCTTTGATATTAACGCAGTTTTTGCTGCCTAATTTTTCAGCGAGTTGAAGGCGGTAAGGATTAAGATCTGTGATCACAACATGCCTTGCCCCTGCGTGCTGAGCAATAGCTCCTGCCATACAACCAATAGGGCCTGCTCCTGTAATCAAAACGTCCTCTCCCACAAGGTCATAAGAAAGTGTTGTGTGAACGGCGTTTCCTAAGGGATCAAAAATAGCTGCCTCGTCATCAGAGATCCCATCAGGGACCGAAAAAGCATTGCTCGCAGGCAAAGCAAGGAAATCTGCAAAAGCTCCTGGATGATCAATGCCCACGCCTTTAGATTTACAGCAAAGATGACGACGCCCAGCCTTACAATTACGGCAATGACCACAAACAAGATGCCCTTCTCCCGAAATACGTTCTCCCACAAAGTGCTCGGTCACATCTTTGCCAACCTCTACGATCTCGCCTACAAATTCATGACCAATCTGCATGGGGACAGTCACATGATTCTGAGACCATTCATCCCATTTATAGATGTGAACATCTGTTCCACAAATGGATGTTGTTTTGATTTTGATGAGGATTTCGTTAGCTGCTATTTTAGGTTTAGGAATGTCCTCTAACCAAAGGCCTGGTTTTTTATTTTTTTTGACAAGGGCTTTCATAGTAGAGGATCAATAACCAGATAAAAGCCTGATTTCAATGGAAATTCTACTATAAAATGAGGTGGTCATTAAAGGATTTTTTCTACTCCATTGAACCTATAGGATCTGAAGGAAGAGTTCCAGCCTCCTGACAGGATTGAAAGACCTTTATGGGTTCAAGAGGAGGATTTTCTTCAATTCCATCAATGACATGCTTAAGCATTGGATGGTTCCTAAGATTAACAACGGCCAGCTGTGGATCCCCGCCTTCATAGGATACAAGAAATGCTAGCGCAGTGAAGGTTTCACTTGAAAATTTGGGAGCAAAAAATGAACTCCCTGGGAAATCACGAGGAGGCAAAAGATTAAAGAACCCTCCATTTTTCACATCAACAATTTTGATAATACGCTGACCACTCTCAGCCATAGCTTCAAAGGCCAAAAATAGGCCATCTTTACTTACGGTCACCTTTCCTTTATACCTAGATCCTTCTGTTATCTTTTTAAAACACGGCTTCAGTGTGCCATCTGCCATCTCTCGTGCCTCATGCGAGGCCATAAAAACCTGATCACCGTTAGTATCTCTCACAAGACCAGCGATATAAGGTTCTGTGATAACAACATTCTCATCAAGACTTGTTGAAGCAGGGCTAAATATCCTTCGAGGAATAGTGTGAAGAATATCAGAAGTAAAAAGTTGATCTGGAAGGGTAGGATCAAAAGTACCCGCATAAAGCTCGCTTGTAAGGACCCCTAAATCAATATTGTCTATAGAAGAGCACACGGGATTATCTTTAATACAGTAATAAAGCCGAGTGAGTTGACGGAGGCGCCTTTCTTTAACCGCGTTATTTTCGGCTTCTACAAAGATGCTATTTGAATTCTCTCCCTCTTTTTCATTCGAAGTCACTTCATCATTATTTGAAGCATTTGAACGGGAAGCATCTTCTTTTGTAACAACTCTTGCTTCAGTTTCCCTTTGAATAACTTCACGAAAAATATTTTCGAACGCTGCAGCATCTTCTAAGGTATATGTATTTTTTGGCTTATAAAATGTAAAACTCATCATCTCACTAGTTGACCACTCACTAGTTAACCACTCCATAGAGCGCCCACTAATTATTGGATCTAAGGACGTTTTCACAGGGGCCATTTCTTCATATGAAAAGCCGGCTAAAGAAACTATGGCTATATGACCTGCGGCCCTTTTAGTGTAAACCGCATCCAGAAAACCATCATGTGAAGGGGCATGAGAAGTAAGAAGTTCTTCTGGCTGCTGTTCAAAAGAGAATCCAAAAGGATTTAGATATTTTGTCTCTATTTTTGATTGTAGTACAATTTGTCCATCTTCAGTAATCCCCCAAATATGAGCCGGATACTCTATACCTAAATGAGTGCTTGTTGGAGAAAATTTTGGTTCATACGCCATAAAAGATGAAGTTAGAAATTCTTGTTGAGGCCCACCATGGAGATTTTGGTACATGATTTTATATTCAGATAGACCACTTTCAAGTTCTGTTTGCGTGTAAAAGACGGCAAAATCATTGTACGTGAATGTAGTACTCGTCACTATTTCATCCGTTCCTTCATTTTGAAACCCTATATAGAATGCCTTTCCTGACGAAGAAACAACAATATCTAAACCGTCAGACTCTTCAGCGCCCAGTAATTCCATCTGTATTGAATTATCGAGCCATGCATTTTTTAAAGGTAGAGGATCAATACTCCCATTCAAATTAGAAAAGAACTGATCCATATCGTTGCCAGATTCATCACCAAGCAACCCTTCTACAGGATTTTCACCAACGACAGTATTCTCATGACCCACTATGTTAATGTTAGAATACTCATCTTCAAGATCATCTTCAGCCACTGCCTCAGGCACTGCCATTGTTAAAATATCAAACAAAACTTTGGAAAGAATATCTTCAACTGGTATTGTCTCAATTGAAATACCTAAAGGATCTATGTAAGCCTTTGCTATGGTCACAGGAATGCTAGCACCTATTGGTTCTACTTCAGTGGCTCCTGTCACACCTGTAGGACTTTCAATGGGTTCGATATCAGAGGGTTCAGCAGTAGCACTTCCACCGACACCTAGACCACTGGAATCTACACTTTCCATGAGTCCATCATTGGTAGAGCATCCAACCAAGATAATAAAGAGAACCGCCAACAGAGTTTTTGTTATAATTTGTTGTTTTAACATAGTATCTTATATTTTATCTTATATTTCTCTCATTAAAAAGGACTATCTTTATCGTTTCGTTTATTTTCTTGTCCTTGTCGCTATTTTTATAAACAGGTCTTAACAGGAGTTATCAATGCTTAGCATTGATATCAGCGCTCTGCTCTATAAAATACCGCCTTTTTGACTTCTTATTTTGATAATCTCTTAAAAGGCCAATGATATTATTGAGAAATAGAGATAAAATAGCTGATAGCTTTTTCACCTTGCACTCCTATTGTAAATAGTCATAAACACGGGACCATGGCCAGCATCACCGAAACAATAAAAGACCTTATTCAACAAGAACTCAATCAAGGCTATGTAAAGCACTCTAAAGGGCGCCATAAAGCTAAGATTATTACTATTTGTTCACAAAAAGGAGGGGTTGGAAAGACAACAACAGCTGTAAACCTGGCCTCTGCCCTTGTAAGATTCCATAAGAAAAAAGTTCTTCTCACTGATCTCGATCCCCAAGGCCATGTTGAAAAATCACTCTCTTCCATCATTGAAGAAGGCATAGATTACAGCCCCCTATCTGAGATTTTCTTAGCAAAACAAGGTAATCTGCTTGATGGAGTTGTTAAAACCCAAGAAGAAAACCTGCACCTTACACCTGGTGATAAATCATTGTACGAAACTGAAGGACAGATTTCTTCAAAACTAGGACGTGAATTTATTCTGACTCAATCAATGAAAACTGCTGGGACTCATTATGACTTTATTGTCATTGACTGTCCTCCCAGCCTTGGCAACTTAACGATAAACGCACTCTGTGCAGCTGATTTTGCAGTGATTCCTTGCGAAATGAGTGTTTTAGCCTTTGAAGGCGTGAATGATCTTTTGGAAACTCTTCATATTATTAAAACGCGCCTTAATAAAAAATTAAAAGTGCTTGGTGTTTTGTTCACACGTGTGGATGGCCGTAACATAACAATGAATTCATTGGTTGAAGAGAATATGAGAAAGCATTTCAAAAACTCTGTTTTTAAAAATCAAATCAGCGTCAACACTGATCTTAACAAGGCACAACTCGAAGGTGAGTCTGTGTTTGATTTTGCCCCCTCTTCATCAGGATCTATTAACTATAAGGCATTAGCAAAAGAATTTCTAAGAAAAATCCCTTCCTCGAAAACTGTTCGTTAATGTTGCGTTTAGCGTCTGGTGTCTAGCGTACAACAATACTGGAAAAACCTATCGATTATCGTTCACCCTGAGCGCAGTCGAAGGGCCTATCGCCTATCGTATCCTGTATCCTGTGACCCTGTGACCCTGCGAACCCGTGACCCAGGGACCCTCTCCCCATCACATCGCAAAGAAATAAACTACACGCTTCACATTCGTTTGCATAACAGAAAAAAACACTTCCATTTGTGACACAACAACAGAAATTGAAACAAAGACCATGATCACACCCACATAACCCTTCATCATAAAACCAATTTCAAAAACAGGGATCTGTGGAGCCATTTTATTGGCAATACCCAGCACTAGATCAGTGAGAAAAACAGCTATGAGAACTGGCGCTGCCATTTGCATGCCAATAATAAGAACATCTGCTGACATTCGAATAAACAATTGTAAAAAAGGAGTAACCCCTGGTGCAATCTCAGGTAAAGAATAGATCGGGATCATGATAAAACTTTCCATGAACCCTTTCATAAACACAAGGTGCCCACCCATATAGCAGAAAAAGGCTAATCCCAACCAATATTGAAATAAACCAAAAACCGAAACACGGCCTAATGCAGGAAGAAAAATTTGTGCGTTGGCTGAACCTCGCTGACTATCAACAATTCTCCCTCCAGCTTCAATGGCATAAAACACCATCACTGTTGTGACCCCCAAGGCCAAACCAATAAACACTTCTTTAAAAAATAACGCGATTAGCAAACCTTTATCATCTGGAATGTTCATCAGAAGAACGTCATCCATAAAATAATAAACAAACGACGCCAAAGCTACACCCGTAACTAGTCTTACGCGCCCAGGAATACCTCGCCCCCCCATAAAGGGGACTAACATTAACATGACAAAAACGCGTGTAAAGATGAGTGCCCAGGCAATGAGCGCGGCGTAGAGATCAATATTAATTCCAAGTTGTTCAGCAAAACTACTCAAATCTTTCTCCTGCTACTATTTTTATATGAAAAAAAGATATAGTTCTCCCGTTAAGTAATATAAACAGAAAAACCTTCGAATAATTGCCTGGCAAACTGCAAGAGTTTGACAGCCCCTAAAGGCCCTAAAAAAGCTATGACTAAAATAATAGCCACAAGTTTTGGAACAAATGTAAGGGTCTGTTCTTGTATTTGAGTTGTTGCCTGTATGATACTCACAGACAATCCCACAATAAGAGCAGCTGTGATTGGCGGTGCTGATAAAATCAACACTAGAAATAGAGCTTGTTTTGCAATTGCCGCAACATAACTATCCATGTTTTGTTCACGCTGTACGTTGTACGTTGTACGCTGTCTAGTACCATACGCACCAGACGCACTACTCCACAGCGCTAAGTAATGTAGCCCCTAACGAGCCCCTCTGTGATCAAATACCAGCCATCAACCATGACAAAAAGTAAGAGTTTAAAGGGCAATGCCACAGTAATTGGAGAAACCTGAAACATACCCATAGATAAAAGAATATTTGATACTGTCATGTCGATGATAAGGAACGGTAAAAATATCACAAAACCTATCTGAAAAGCCTCTGCCAATTCACTGATCACAAAGGCCGGGATCAACACAATGAAATCGCTGTCCTCAAATCCTCCAATAGAAGCTCCAATTTTTAATTTTTTTCCAAGCCCATAAAACAATTTACGTTCTTTATCTTTCACATGCCTGAGCAAAAAATCGCGTACTGGTTCTTTGCCTTTATCAAGAGCCTGTTTCAATACATCGACAGAAGCCATAGAAAGAATGTCTTGATTAGCATCGGCTGTCCGAATCACATCACTTGATACATCATAAACCTGTTGCGCTACTGGAATCATCACATAAACAGTGAGAATCAACGCTAAACCTGTGACAATTTGATTTGGTGGGATCTGTTGGGTTCCGAGAGCTGTTCTTACCAAAGCCAAAACCACAGCGATCTTCACAAAAGACGTTGTCATCATTAATATGAAGGGAGCTAGTGAAAGAATAAAAAGAAGAAAGAGAATAAGAATAGGCTTAGATATAGGTTGCCCATCAAACGACCCACCTGCTTGAGCATATATTGTGGTGCTTGCAAACAGCATTAACGCCAAACAAACAGCACCAAATAATAGTTTTTTCAAAGCTGATCCTCCCTGCTTTTATGATGGATCACCATTTTCTGGAGCATCCCATTCGCACAATTTTGTCACACTATGATCACTCACTCCAACTGCTAGTTTCTTATCTTGAATTTTTACAACATAAATGGATTTTTTTTGTTCCAACGGCTGAAAATCAAGCACCTCGATATCAGAAGCAGTGCGGCGTCTTAATTTTACCAACCGAGGAAGCAAATACTTTATACATAAAAACGCCAAAACAATAATGACAACCATGATGATGATGGTTTTTGCGAATAACCATCCATAAGAAAGCGTTTCTACTGCGGGTGCCTGCGTAAATAGCATCTTATTATTACCTTACTAATTTAATTATTCTTACGCCAAGTTTTCCTTCGACCATGACAAGTTCTGCTTTGGCTACAAGCTTGCCATTAGCCACCAGATCAATGGGCTCATTATATATTTTTTTGAAGTCCAAGACCTCTCCCACATTCATAGCAAGAACATCACTCAAACGAACTGTTTTCTTTGCTAAAACAGCTGCAATCTGCACAGGAATTTCGTGTGACATTTTTTTTGCTTGGGATTCAGGCGAAACCGGTTGAGAAGGCATTTTCTTTTGTTGTCCCGTTGTTGCTGGGGATTGTATAAAGGGCTTTGCCTGTTTTGGTGCTGGTTTTTCAGCAGGCTTTTGAGCTGGTTTGGGTGCTTTTGGAGCTTGTGGAGTTGGGCTCCCTGGTTTTGGTTTAGCTCCTGGAGTCTTAGGAGAAGGTTTTGCCTGAGCTCCCTGTTCAGCCTTTGGTTTTTGCGCAGCTTTACCCTCTTTCAACTCTTCGGGCTCCAAACCTAATTCCTTCATTAATTCTTCATCAAATACTTCGTCCATGTTCTTCCTCTGTTTTTTTACGTTTCTTTGACAAAGCCAACCTATCAACAATCAAAGAAACTGTAAAGAAATCAATTTACTAGTACCGTTACAAATTAATTATGCACTATTGGGTTTAGCATAAAAGTCCTGTTTACCCCGTTAGAAGTAAGTCGCTGAAAGCGTCTGACGAACCTTGGTGAGGACTTCTAACAAGGGGTAAACAAACGAAATATCCCCGGCATGGTCAAGCAGATTTAATTTGTAACGGTACTAGTAGAGGCAGCCACACGAGCCACCTTTTTATTAAACTCTAAATCTTAAAAAAACCATCACAACATAGATTCAATTTTAGCTCGTACACTGCTTTCTTTTGATTCGATCTCAACTAAATAACCTTCAGTGCTATCGCTTGTTGTCTGCTTCATCTCTGCCTTACCTTTGAGTTTATCTCCTTCTTTTTTTACCAGCATCTCATCAAAAATTATAATATCTCCTGGTGAAAGAGCGTCTATATCTTCTGGCTCAAGGGTTACCCAACCTATTTCAAGTTGAAAATCTGTTTTGATATTCTCAAACTGCCTGATACGTTGACTAATAAATTCGTTATCTCTGCTAGTGCTTTCTAGATCATCAGCAACTGATATGGGTAAAATGAGTTTTAAATAAAAATCCCTCTCTAACTGCCTTAATTTTATGGAAAAAACAGCAAATTGCTCCTGATGTGAAAAAGAGCTTTTAAATTGTTCTTTACTACGTAAAACCGACTCATAAGATAGTGTGAAATTTTTATTACTAAAATTTGAAGAAATTTTTTCGATAAGTGACACTAAAATATATTGCACAACAGATTCTTCAAGAACTGTGAGTGGTTTTAGCTGAAGTTGAGTAAGTTTTTCAGGTGTTAACGTGTCTTTAGATAGAATTTTAGAAATGAGTAGCTTGGCCAGCAGGCTTTCAAAAACAATAGCTGCCTTCTTGCCCTGAGGCTCTAGTCTTACCAGGCCTAAAAGTGTGTTTTCTGAAAAGCCAACAGCCACATTATCAAAGTCATTGGCTTCTACGTGTGTGACTTTAAGATCTATATCATTTCCTAATATTTCTACTAAAGGTTCGCTCAATTTTTTTAGAATTCGTGGCTGACTTGCGATATGCTGATAGGCACTAAACAACTTTTTTTTGAGCAAGACTTCTTCTAGGGTGAATTGTGGAAGCCTTTCAAATGGAAATGGATTTACTTTTGACATAACTTTTTAAAGTTAATGATGTTTTGCAATAAGATCAATTGAAAATGTTCCTACACAATATCGATCCTATATACATCAATGTCTTTGGTTTTCAAATGCCTGTAAACTGTTGGGCGACACTTGAGAAAAGTGCTACGCACACTCGCGTTAGGGCAAACAAACTTAAGCACAACACCTTGATCAGTACGTGCAGCCTGCAATGTTAGACCATCAAAATATTCATCTGTTAATTCAACAGAAAATTCTTCTTCTCCTTTTTCATTAATCCCCAAAGAGACAGCCGAAACAATATCATCTAAATCACGTGGGGTAAATGTTTTTGCATTCTGATCAAAAGTTCCTGATGAAAAACCCTGCCTCCCAGCAACATGGGCAATAAGACCATCTTTTACTTTTTGTTCAAAAGCCTCCCCATCTTCTTTGTCACCAGAAAATTCAGACCCTTGACGCAAAGACCTTTGACCTGTACCAGAATCTTTTTCACTTCCTTGGCCAGAACCCCCAGAGCCGCCTCTTTCTCCATCTTCTTTTTCAGCAACTCTTTTATGCCCTTCTTGAGCCTGTTCACTGCTTTCCTTTTTAGCTTTTTGTGCGACATCTTCTTTTTTTGCCTTTTTCATGTCATCAAATCTTGAGGCTTCTTCTCCGACATTTTTCTTTTCTTCTTTTGCTTGTTCTTCTTTGGCGTGCTTCTGTAAGCCCTCTACTCGTGCTTTTTCTTGCTGAGAATCCTTGTCTTTAGCAACACCAAGTATTTTATCCAAAAGAGATTGTTTTTCTTCTTTTGTTTTTTTGAGATCATGCAAGTTTCTTGCAACAGAATCCTTATCGCCCTTTTCTTGCGCTGTTTTTTCAGATAATTTTGCCTCAAAGGTCTTCATAGGCTCATTCTGCATCTTTTTTTCAATCTGCCGCCTATGATCTTGTTTGCGTTCTTCTGCACGACGCTCTTCTTGCCTATCTGGTTTATTGCTATCTATTTCTACCATATTAATTCCCTTCTTCGACCTTTTTTATCCTCTTACTCAATTTACAATCACTTTTTTGTCATTTGATGGATCACATTTCCTAATTCGTTGAGCATTTTGTTTTCTTCAGCTGTTAAGGCGTTGTTTATTTTCTTCTCCCACAGCTCTTTGTGTTTTTCCATCATGTTTAATTCTTGGGCCGCTATTATATAGTTTGTGCGACATCGCTGCAGGTGTTTTTCGGCACGTCTGACAGCTTCTTTTTGTTCCTCAATTTTTCTTTCGATTTCTTCAAGGTCTTCATCGAGTTTGCGAAGAAAATTGAGATGCACTTGCGGATCCTTTATTTTTGCATCGCCGCCAGCGACTTTATCTCTCATTTCCTTTTTTTCTTCTTGAATTCGAAGCTCGATTTTTTTCTTCTCTTCTTTCAATTCCTCGAGTTTCTCTTTTTCCTCCTTTAGAGCTTTGATTGCCTTTGCTAGTGCAACTTCGCATTTCTTTTTAGCACGCTCTTTAAGCAATATAAGAACTTGCAATCGGTATTTAGGTTTTTTTGGCATACACTTTCAATAAGGGCGCTTAGCGCACTAAAGTCATTCAAACAAAGTAATGAGTTCTTTTACCGATTCTGTAAGAGAAACCTGGTCTTCAATACCTTGTTTGAGGAACTCGTTTACATCATCGATCATTTCTATCGCGTAATCCACAGCAGGATTACTCCCAGATTCATAAGCACCAATTAATATGAGATCTCTTTCTTTTTCGTAATTGGCAACAACCTCTTTAAGTTTGCGTGATGCATAAATGTGATCTTCTCCAACTATACCTGTCATAACTCGCGAAATAGATTGAGATACGTCAATAGCTGGGTAATGAGCTTGATTAGCAAGATCTCTGCTAAGGACAATGTGCCCATCAAGAATGGATCTCACTTCATCAGCCACAGGCTCATTCATATCATCACCTTCAACCAAAATAGTATAAAAAGCTGTGATAGATCCTTTATCGGAATTCCCTGTGCGTTCTAATAACTTGGGAAGCGTTGAAAAAACAGAAGGAGTAAATCCTTGTCTTGCGGGTGGTTCTCCTACAGCCAGACCTATCTCACGAAGAGCACGAGCAAATCGGGTAACAGAGTCCATCATGAAAACAACTTTTTTACCATGATCACGAAAATATTCCGCAATAGCCGTTGCCACATAAGCCGCTTTAGCTCTCACAAGTGATGGCTGATCAGACGTTGCACAAATAACAACAGAGCGTTTAAGACCTTCTTTACCTAAATCACGCTCAATAAAATCTCGGACTTCACGACCTCGCTCACCAATAAGGGCAATCACGTTTATTTCTGCTTCGGTATTCCTGGCAATCATTCCCATTAAAGTTGATTTACCTACTCCCGCTGCCGCAAATATACCGACACGTTGTCCCTCGCCAGTTGTGAGCATAGAATCAATAGACTTTATTCCTACAGAAATGGGTTGAGTAATTCTTTGTCTTTTTAACGGATCAGGGGGTTCACTATGAACAGGGTAATAGTCATCAGCTTCAAGAGGCCCCATTTTATCTAAGTCTGCTGGATCACCAAGACCATCTAATACACGCCCTAATAGGTTATCACCTACAGGAACTCGCAAACAATCTCCCGAAGGAATCACTTCATTGCCTGGCCCTATCCCTTCTAGGTTTCCTAATGGCATGAGCAAAACATCGTTAAGTTGAAATCCAACTACCTCTGCTTTGATAGTTTTGTTCTTATTTTGAATATAGATGTAACAAAGTTCACCAACGCTCACATTAGGAACCACAGCCCTGACGATGAGCCCTGTCAGCTCTTTTACCTTGCCTTTAACACGATAAATAGAGGCACGACGGATACGCTCTCGATACTCTTTAAAATCTACTTGTGAGGTCTTATTTAAATCACTACCTACCGTCATAGGATTAAACTCCTAATGCTTTTTTAATAGCTTGAAGCTGATAATCTAATTGTGCATCAATTGTGCCTAACTCTGATTCAATGACACAACCTGATTCTTGTACATTCTCTGTTGCTTTAATACTCAATGTTTGTGACGCCTGCAAAACACTCATCAACTGTGATTCTTTATCTTTTATTCTTTCATAATCACTGGGGTGAACATAAAGCGTTAATTGATCTCCCATCGAAGACTGTAGCGCATGACGTACCATCCCTACAAGAGCTTCATCCGATGTTTTGAGATTGTCTCCCATGATCTTTTTTGCAATTTCGTAGACAAGACCAATGGATTCTTTTTCGATGGATTCTAGAAAATCTTTATGGTTTTGTTCAATCTTAGCCAGCTCTTCAGTCACTGTTGCCAAACCTTCTTGTCTTCCTTGTTCAAAACCCTCTTTTTTGGCTTGAGCCATTTTTTCTTCAACTTGTAAAAAAATCTCTTTTGCCTTGTTTTTAATAAGAGTGGCATCTTCTCTGGCCTTTTTGATAATGTCGCCTGCCTTTTGGTGATCAGACAATTCTGATTTTGAGATCACTTTTTTGTCGATTGTTTTTTTGCTTTCTTGAAATTCATCAATATTGAGCCTTGCTTCTAGACTGATGTTTTCATCAACCTGATCTCTTTTGATAATTTTTGATTTTTTTTCCATAAATATCTCTATTATTAATTAAGCATTTCCACTTAATACAGATTTAACAGCTAACATAAAATCCTCTCGATAACTGAGCACTGAAGCCTCGGTGTTTTTATCAAGATGCATTGAAACAAAGTCCTCGAGAATTCTAGCATGGGATTTTGATAATTTATTTTTGATTATTTCAAAATCAGCAATATCTTTCTGCAACAACATCTTTGAATAAACGAGAAACCCAAGGCCCTTGACAAAAAGAGAAGAATCTCTTGTTTGCACTTCTTTACTTATCAAGTGAAACTGAGCATTTTTTAATCTTCTTTCTGAAACATTCCCTACCTGGTTGACATAAAGATCAACAAGGCGCCTGTCATTTGGTGAGAGTCTGTCTAAAACTACAGCTCTGGCTTTTTTTGGTAAAGTGCATAGCCCAAAAGCAATTTCTCTATAACCCAAATCCAGGAAAACTTTTTGTATTTGATCGGCTCTTAAGAGACAAAAATGCTCAAATTCTAGTGCCTGACCTTTTTCGTAGATTTTTTTAAGCGCAAAAAAGCTTTCGAATTTCTTTTGAAACAACTCGACGAGTCCTGAAGGAATAGCATAAGTGTCAGCAAGTTTTGGCATATTTTCTAGAACGTCTTTTGGCAATTTGTCTAAGAGAACACTAACATTTTCTGCGGGAAGATATCGTAATATCGCAGCGATAATTTCGGGCGATTCTTCTTGGATTCTATCAGCAATCCAATCAACATGAACTTCTGATAAATAACTTTGATTTTTGGGTTTGGAGAGTTTTTTGAGCTCATTCTTTGCAACTTTTACAATGTCTTCTTCTTTGTGTTTACTCAATTCTTGATACAATGCCAGCATTTCAGTTTTGCTCGCTTTGGGTAGATATTCAAAAAGCTGGTTTGCATCTTTTGGCCTTTGTTTTAAAGCAAAAAGAAAAAAAACTTTTTGTTGTGTAGTCAGATTCATAGAATAATCTTTTCTATTTCGTAACGATTTGACCTAATTTCTCCATCTGGTACTTTAGCGGTTTTTTTCAATTTTATCAACGTATTGAACTACCCCGCAGCAAAGCTGCATGGTATCAAAATGAGCAACTCTTCACTTTGCATAGCATGAGTCAGCAAAGGAAGATTAAATTACTTTTTGTTTTAGTGATCAAAACCTAAACCATGTTATCCGAGATTAGTTTGTAACAAGGTATTAAGGTTCTGTGAAATGGATTGGGCAAGCTTTGAAAACAAGTCTGTATTGATGGTGAGCGTGCCAATACTGGCCTGATATGCCAATAATTGGCGACGAGATAAACGAGTTTCGTCTGCAGAAAGAACCTCGATTATTGAGTCCATCTTAAGAGCGTCGTCGTTTATGTGAGTAAAAAGATTGGATAGAGCTTTTTTACCATCAAAATTTGATGTAGCACCAAATTCACCTTCGTTAACGCTTAGTTTTATATCGTCAGCACTAAGAACCTGCATTTTGCTATCAGTGGGCTTATCGTTAACAACTTCGGCTAATTTATCTAGCATTAAGTTTTGTTGTTTTTTTTGAAGGACTTGATCAAACTTTGAAATAGCGTCCGCACCACCTGGCATAGTACCAGCTGGCTTCACATTGGCTATCTTAGTGGCTAGACGTTCATTGAGGGCTTTTATAATAGGATCTGCCATAAATTCCTTTAAATGGCGTCTACTTCTTACGAAGCAGATCCATAATTCATGCTACTTACTTTTTTGAACAACAGTTCCAATCCACGTGCATGCAACCTTGATGTCCACGATTTGGACAAATTAAGCTGTTTGCCGATTTCTTCCATTGTCTTATTCTGGAAGTAGTACATCTTAATTAGCTTTCTTTCTTTATCAGGCAAACTCTCGATAGAGTCACATACTTTCTCTTTAATTTTTTGAAACTCAGCACGTCTTTCAATCTCTTTTTTGGCTTCACTATCTTCAATTTCAAAATCTTCCATGCTATCTATGCTCATCACATAAATTGAAGCTACTGAATTAATAGAGTTACTGAGTTCTGCTAATTCCTTTCTATAAAAATCAGCTTTGCTATCATCCACTCTCTTCTCATTTGCTTTAAGATATTCGTTAGCTGCTTGCTCAAACTTAATCCTCGAATAAAGCGATCTAGGGATCCAACCAGTCTTACGCAGACCATCATAAATAGCGCCTTTAATTCGATAGTAGGCAAAAGTTCTGAAATCTACACCGTATTTTGCCTTAAACCTTTTGGCAGCTTCTAATAAGCCTAATCTAGCATTACAAAGAACATCATCAAAATCTACTTCTGAGGGTAGAGTTCTGATCATCTTTGAAGCAATCGAAGTTGCATAAGGAAGATACTTTTCAATGAGAGCATCTCGCTCAACATCAGTATTCATCTCTGGTGCAGCTTTGACTTTCTTTGCTTTGGACTTTTTAGAGTCCTTATCGCTAATTATAGCATTTTTCTTTGATTTTTTGAATACGTTTGCTTGTGTGTTTGCTTGCATGACTGACTCCTTTTGATGTCGTGACACTTTCTTAATAAGCATTAAACATGCCAGTCTTTACTTTTTTCTTTCACCGATGAAATAAAATCACAAATACCCTGCCGCCTTCGGTAAGTTCATGTTATTGCTATATAATAATTGCTGATTAATTCCACTTTATCGAAACCAAGGACTCCAATTTTTTAAAAATCGCTCGGATTTTCAAAAAAATGGGGTATTTTGTCTACAATTTGGGGTAGACTGTCTCAGTAATGGGACTCTTTTTGAGACCAGCGAGACTCTTTTCCTTGGATGAGATCTGAAAAAACCGGATAGGGAACTTAAAAGACATCAAAATAGGGACGAAGAATATAATATTGATATCATTAAGGTTATTAGTTATATCCTGTAATGCAAAGGCTTGAAAAGAATATCTTATGTATAGACTGCCAGACACTGACCGACCAATAAACTTCTCCAATAAAATAGCAACAACCCAAGAAGGGTTACTCGCTATTGGGGGAAATCTAAATCCACACACTCTTCTTAGCGCATATGCCCAAGGAACTTTTCCATGGTTTTCAGAGAACAATCCGATTCTTTGGTGGAATCCTAACCCCCGGCTAGTCATATTCCCCGAATCTGTTCATTTTTCAAGAAGGATGTTACAAATATGCAAAAAAATTTCTACCCCCTCACAACAAGGAAAAGAAGAAGCCCCCTACAAGGTAACATTAAATAAAGTATTTCATAAGGTTATCCTAGAATGTGCCAACACCTGTCACTTTGGAAGAGAGAGCACTTGGATCACTGAAGATATGATAAAAGCCTACACCGAACTTCACAAAATGGGATATTCTCATTCAATCGAAGTATGGAACTCAAAAAAACAGCTAGTGGGTGGAATGTATGGTTTAGCCATGGGAAAGATCTTTTTTGGAGAATCCATGTTTAGCCATGAGAGCAATACTTCCAAAATCGCCCTTTTCTGGCTCTGTGATTTATTACAATTAAACAAATTTCTCCTGCTAGATTGCCAAGTAGAATCCAAGCATCTGAAAAGCCTAGGCGCGAAAAACATCTCTCGTAAAAGGTTTCTAGATTATTTGAAAAAAGGAAAAACGCATTTGAAAAAGCCTGTAGAGTTCCTCGTGCCTCGTGCCTAGTTCCTCGCGCACTCAGCAGTCATTTATCATTACTATCCAGCATCTGACATCTAGCATCTAGCGAAAAGAACTATCGATTATCGTTTATCGCCTATCGTACCCTGTATCCTGCGACCTGTGACCTGCATCCCGTATCCCCTAAAATATAAACCCCTCCCCCCTCCCATTTCGTTACCTATATATTAAACCTTATCAGCGGGGTGGTAATATGAACATTTTAAAACCAGTATTATTTTTGGTCATAGTCGCTATCATTCTCTTATTCGTCATCTCACCTGCTTGGTCATTTCAAACTATTGTAATCTAATTATTCATTTCTCAGATTGATAACTTTTTCCCTCATTCTCCCTTTGATAACAAAACTTCCTCTGAACCATTTCTATCTTCCTGATTTATAGCTTCTTTTTATTTATCCTACATCCAATTTTTGGCCCAAATCTTGCTTATAGATCTTCATTATTAAGATTTATCTATTCAAGAGGAAGTAAAACAGAGTCCGTCTTCGCTAAGACTTCGACGCGACAAGGAGGAAAGAATGTCACAAGTTATAAAATATACAGTTATTTTTCTTATAGTATCAGTCTTTGTTTTTGGGTTTGCGAGCAAACTCCAAGCTCTAACACCTTTGGGCCCACAATCTGAAAAAGCCCAAAAAGCTGTGATGGAAAAAATAGAAGAAAATGCAAAAAAAATTGAAGAATTAAAAGATGATCTTGAAGACTTGGATTATGGAGATGATCCAAAAGTTCAAGCCGAAATAAAAGATTTTTTTCAAAACAAAGAGCTCTCTTCAAAATTAACTGCTGTTTATACAACGTACTTCGAAACCAAGTTTTATTGCACTGAAACAAGACAGACCCTGGATACCTTAACTGAATTCATTTTAGAGTCATATGATAGATATAGTGATTTTGGAAGTTCATCGACTAAAGGAAAAGCAATCATAGCTGCCGGAGACTCTCTTTGCTCTTCCCGTTCATCCACAATGACAATGTATGAAACAGTATGCAAAAATACTCCATTTTACACTGCCTATCAAGAAACCGTAGGAACAGCATGTATATTATTCCTCATGTATAATAGTGGTTCTTCCTATGAGTAAAAGGAGAGCTATTGACTCATCATTGCCTCTATCTGCAATCTGCGATATGCAATAGCCAATGTCACAACGTCTCTTCATCGCCATTGAACTCCCTCAAGAAATCAAAGATCAAATAACTGCGATCTGTGGAGATATGCATGGGATCAAATGGACAAGACCTGAAGGCATGCATCTTACTCTTCAATTTATTGGCGGTAAATCGGAAGAAGAAAAGAAGGGAATCTGTAAACTTCTGGATAAAATTGAATCGAAATCTTTCGCACTCAAACTTAAAAACGTGGGACATTTTGGCAATCGTGGAAAGGCCAGAGTTCTTTGGATTGGCGTGGAAGAGAATGAAACATTGCTGATGTTACAAGAGCGAATCTCGACATCATTAACATCCGCGAACTACATCGAACCCGAATCCCGCGCCTTCTCCCCCCACATCACCCTCGCAAGACCCAAAAATCTCCCTCTTTCCCAAATACAGCCTTTCCTTGATAAGAATAAAGCCTTTGAAGTAGAACCTTTCACAGTTGGTAGCTTCCATTTATTTTCAAGCAAAACAACTTCGAAAGGAGCTATTTATACTAAGGAGAAAAGTTTTTAATTTTAGCATACAATATATTTTACCTTGTACTTGTTAGTTTTGAACCTGGGGCTGGCCCGCGAAGTCGGGTCTGGGGGCCCGGTGAAGAACTAATGAGTACAAGGTAAAACTGACTACTATGAAATCATATCGAAAAGAACTCTTTTTCAATGTCCCTAATAGACGCGCCTTCATCAACATCACATCAGAAGTGAATGAATGTTTGCGAGAAAGCGGTATCAAGGAAGGCCTCTGCCTCGTCAATCCCATGCATATCACAGCCTCTGTGTTTATTAATGACGACGAATCTGGCCTTCACCATGATTATGAAAAGTTTTTGGAGGAAATCGTGCCCAATGAACCTCACAGCAAATACCATCACAACAGAACTGGTGAGGACAATGCCGATGCCCACATCAAGCGCCAACTCTTGGGCCAACAAGTCACTGTGGCAATCACAAATGGCCAACTAGATTTTGGCACGTGGGAACAAATTTTTTATGGTGAGTTTGATGGGCGACGTCGTAAACGCGTCTTGGTTAAAATTATTGGTGAGTAATGTTTCAACCTGCCGACATAAAAAAACCCAAACCTTATTCCCCTCATATTTTAAAGCCCGAACCCAAAGAATGGGCAGTCTTGGATAATATTGATTGGAAAAAGCCGCTTATCATTGATGTAGGATGCGGTAAAGGCGATTGGATTGTGAATGAGGCGAAAAAAAACCCTGATAGGTTTTATATTGGGATTGAAAGGACAACAAACAAAAGTCAGTGTTTTATCAACAAAACCGATAATCAACAGCTAGCAAACTTATTAGCCCTCCAGGCTGATGCCATCCCGCTTATCAATCAAAAAATTCCACAAGAAAGTGTGGATGAATACTATTTCTTCTACCCTAATCCCACACCAAAAAAACGGCAGGCCAATCAACGCTTCTTTGTGAGCTCATCGTTTGAGGTCTTTGACAAGACCTTAAAACCAGGTGGGAAAATTACTCTTGTCTCGAATATTGAGGAATACGTTAAAGAAGCTGAATTATTTTTGAGAGAAATCTGGGGCTATCAAGACATCCGCACGGAAAAAGTCTCAGACTCCATTGAACCTAGAACTGCTTTTGAAAAAAAATACTTAGAAAACAAAGAAACCCTTTATGAATTAAAGGTAAAAAAGTAGGGGCACAGCATGCTGTGCCCCTACAACAAATTTCGATCTACTATCCACAACCCACGATCCACAAACTAATTCGACATCTGCAATGCACTCAAAGCGCAATTCCCTTGCGTCACTTTAGTCATCACATTTTCACAAGTCGCTGTCTTTGCTTCTTCAATACATTGTTCTGAAACAGCTTTCTTGACTGTAACCTTAGCATTGTTGGGATTGGCCTCTGTGATCTTATTAAATTGGATAATACACTCCTCAACCTTGGCATCTGGTTTACACTTAACCATAACATTACACATGGTTTTATTGAGATTCTTTAGATGATCTATGAAAGGCATGGTTTCGAGTTCAACTGCTTGTGTCTTTCCAATGACAAAAGCCGTAATAGCAATTGCCAATGTTAACATAATTACTTTTTTCATTATCACTCCTTATGAATAGCTTATAGCTAACAATTAGTTAGTATTTTCCGAAGCTGTTTCAGGCTGAGTGTTACCTTCAACTTGTTTTACAGGTGTATCAACTACATTCTCTGCAGTCTGTTCCAAATTTTCTGTATTTGGTTTTTCAACAACTGTAGTTTGCTCAGCAATATCAACTTCGATAACAGTTTCCTCAACTGTATTTGTAGCAACAGTACAATCTAATTGCCCATCATGAATTTGAAATTCTGTAGCGTCCTTTTGTTTATAGCTCACTGTGAACCCAGTGATCCCACCTTGAGAAGCTAGATCTAATCGATAATTTCCACCATTAAATGTGGAAAGGTCTCGAACATAATTAGCCTTCTGTCTTTTGATTGTTAGATTCCCATAATCAAAGCTTCGATCTAATTTGATATTTACATTGTTCCCATATTCACCGCCAGCAGTGCATTGGGCTGACTCAACAGGATTAGCCTGAGCTGCTGATGTAAAAAACAAGATACTTAATGTAAGAATGATGAAATATTTCATAATAAACTCCTCTGTTATTATTTCTGTTTCCTATTCGTGTACCGCCCCCAAGACATAGGCTTGTGACAAATTCGCACGATTGTGTCAAATAGAGTAAAAATGCATATTTAACGAAACTTTCTGTATTTTTTGTCGATAATAGGGGTAGATGATGAAAATAACTGCAAATACAGCTAAAATCATAGGGTTAACAGTTTTTATCCTTTTGCTTTCTTGCGTGTTCTCGCCAGAACCTAAGGCAGGTACTATTGGAATTAGCGTAGGGTATTCTTCTGGAACATCATTAGGAAATAGCCTCTACATCTCTTCATCGTATGGTTATTCATCATATGGTTACTCATGGTACAGACCTTATTATTATAGATCCTACTACAACCCCACAATGTATTGGGGTCCTCGCTATTACAGACCTGTGAGATATCCAAAGCCAAGCTATTCTCAATATAGGAGAGACCATGATCTTTGCGTGGCCTTGCTTGAACAAAAATACTCTCACTACATAGCGCTCAAACAAAGAGAAAAAGAATTAGCAGAACTCGTTCCTCTCGCACCTGTTGAGATGGAAAAAGAGCATGACATTCTCTTAGAGATAGATGAAAACACCGAAGCCCCACCTTTAGAAGATACTGACACACCAACTCCTAACGAAGTTCAAATCAGCGACGACGGCACTGTTGTGATCGCAATGTATTGATCACGCGTTCAGCGTGCATCTAAAAACTCATGCTCATGCTTTACCTATAACCCACAACCCTTCGACCTTCGACCTTTGACACCTAACCAAATCATTGCTTTTTCTTTACCCGTAACATAATTATACACTCACTCATGCAATACCAAACAGTCATAGGCCTCGAAATCCATATTCAACTCTCAACAAAATCAAAAATCTTTTGTGCCTGTTCAACTAAGTTTGGAAACCTCCCCAATAGCAACACATGCCCCGTGTGTCTGGGGCTCCCTGGAGCACTCCCTGTTTTGAATAAACACGCTGTTGAATTAGCGATTATTTTAGGCCTGGCCCTTAATTGTGATATTCAAAAAGAATCTATTTGGGATAGAAAGAACTATTTTTATCAAGACCTCCCAAAAGGATATCAAATCACTCAATTTGCCTCTCCACTTTGTCTTAATGGTTTTGTAGACATTCATGTGAATGAGGATTTGAAAAAAATTCCTATTAACAGAATCCACATGGAAGAAGACGCAGGAAAATCAATTCACGATGCCGCAAACGGCTCGTTCACTTGCATTGATCTTAATCGTACAGGAGTTCCTCTTTGCGAGGTTGTGACCGAACCCGATATCAACACACCTGAAGAGGCAGCGGAATTTTTGCGTACAATGAGATCCATTGTCAGATACGCTGGGGTTAGTGATGGCAATATGGAAGAAGGGTCTTTGAGATGCGATGCCAATATTTCCATAAGACCAGAAGGAGAAAAAGAGTTGGGAACAAAGGTGGAACTCAAAAACCTCAATTCAATTAAGTTTATTGAAAGGGCTCTTCAGTATGAGGTCGAAAGACAAAAAGCTGTTCTCACTGATGGCGGCAAGATCATCCAAGAAACAAGATTGTTTAATGAACAAGAAGGCATCACAGAATCCATGCGCACAAAAGAAGATGCCCATGATTATCGCTATTTTCCTGATCCTGATCTTGTGCCACTTATCGTAGATAAAAAATGGGTAGCGTCTTGCCAGAAAAAACTCCCCGAAATGGCAAAAAAGAGATGCAGGCGTTTTGTGACTGAATACAAACTGCCTGAATACGATGCCTCTGTACTCACTGCAGACAAAGACTTAGCAGATTACTTTGAAGAAACCACAAAAACATATAAGCAGCCAAAAAAAATCTCTAACTGGATCATGACGGAACTGATGAGAGAATTAAAAGAAAGCGAAATAGAAATCACTGATTGTCCCATGAGGCCAAAACACCTGGCCCAGCTCCTTACCCTTATCGACAATAATACGATCTCTGGCAAAATCGCCAAAAAAGTCTTTGCTGCCATGGTCAAAACTGGCAAAGAGCCTGAAGACATCATTCAAGAAAACAACCTCACACAAATCGCTGACCCTGAGACCATCAAAAAAGTCATCACCGACATCATTGCCGACAATCCCAAACAGCACGAAGAGTACAAACAAGGAAAAGAAAAGGTCTTTGGGTTTTTTGTGGGCCAGGTCATGCGCGTCATGCACGGCAAAGCAAACCCTCAGATGGTGAATGAATTGTTGAAGAAGATGTTGTGAATCGAACCTACGATCCTACGAACCTATTCTTGAGCAGCAATCTCTGCATCAATATTAGCAGCTGCAGCTTTTAAAACTGTTGCTACATCAGCACCAGTAGCGATTTGCTGAATGGCTTCTGCAAAGTTTCTGGTGAAAATGCTGTAATAAGGTGTTCTTGGTCTCACATGTCCGTATTCTTGTAGCTGGTTGAAAAAGACATCTTGGATAGCTCTTTGTGATGGATCCAGGTCTTGTTGCTCTAAAGCAGACTGGCGAGCTGGAATCGCGTGGTTAGCTTCAACCATAGGAGCCACTGTTTCTTTAGAACTCAAGAGCCAATCAAATACTTGAGCAGCATATTGTCTATCTGTTGTCTCAGGAGCATCTGTGAGTCCCCAACACCAAGTACCAGCACCTGTGGCTCTATCATCTGGGTTACCCATATAAGGCAAAGGCATTATTCCGATATCGATGCCCTTTTCTTGATAACTAGACACCATCCAATGACCACCCCATGTAAAGGCTGCCTCACCTGCTGCAAAGGCATCAGAATTATTTGCTTCAGTCGTGCTCAAAGGACTTGTGATAAGTCTTTGGAATTTTGTGAGAGCTTCAATGGCTTTAGGTGAATCCAAGTAACCTGTTGCTAATCCCTCAGGAGAAAGCGCGTCTTGTCCCATAGACCAAAGCATGGGTAAAACAGCATACGTTGGCCATTCACCAGCATCCCATCCATAATTAAATGAAACTGCTGTGCCATCTGGATTGGCTGCTTGTACTGCTTGTAAAACTCCTACAAATTCATTCCAGTTCCAAGCTTCACCTTTAGAGGGTAAAGAAATGCCATTGGTAGCGAGAAATTCAGGGGTAACAATGGCCTTGTTGTACATCAATGCCAGACCTGAATCAAAAGCACCGAGCGCATACAACTCACCTCTTACAGTCCCTTGATCGATAATTGATGGGAGAAAATCTTCGCGCATTCTGGGGGATACTAAATCGCCAATGGGTTGCAAAATATCAGAGTCCACATACTCGCTCACAAGCGGACCATCCAGGTCTAAAACATCAGGAAGTGTTCCTGCTTGTTTTCCTTGATAGACGGCATCGTGGTACTCAGTACCTGATTCAGAAATAAATTTTAAACTCGCGATGACATCACCTTGATGGGCTTGGTTGAAGGCATCAATAACCTGACGAGTTGTTTCGAACTCTGCCCCTTTGTGCGACCACACCGTGACAACGTAAGGACCGTCTGGAATTTGTTTGCCATCTGTCTTAAACCAATCCAAAGTTTCTTGTAGAGCAGAACTTAAATGAACAACCTCTTCTCGAGCCCTTTCTTCTGACAAACGCTCTTGAACACAATTATATAGGACAGACTCTGTGCCTCCACCAATAATCTCGCTCACACGAGACGAGTCTTCAAAAAGAGCACTGTCTTCTGCATCAAGCACATTATCACTGTTGGTATTACAATATTGAAGTGCTTCAGCAAAAAATTCTAAACCTGATAATTTAACTTGGCTGATATCTATAGTCATAAAAAACCTCTTAAATAATAAGAATTATAAATCTAAAATAATACAGGATGTAGCACCTAAAACCCTAAACCACGCTTTCGCGTTCTTTTTAAAAGAATCAAAAAATTATAACAACACTAAATGCAGTGCTCCTATTCCACCCTATAGTCATCGGTGAAATGAGGTTAATGTTTCTTTTTTACAAAAATAACGGGCACAATTGTGCAAACCCTATGAGTAGTTTTCGGATTACCTATATTAATGTTGCTATATTTTTCCCAATAATTGTATTTTTTTATATACTGAATCTAATGAATTGATTTTAAACAAGAAATGTACCCTTAATCCAAAAGATGAGTTCAAAAGGTGGGACCCTACTTTTGCCGAAAAAGGTACATACACTTTGACGGGAAACCCTTTATTTTTGGGAAATGTTGAAATTTATTCTTAGCTTATTTCTATTCCAATTCTGATTCACTATTCACGAATCCTTTTTTCTAAATAGTATTATAGATTTTGGGCACAAGCGTGCCCATTATTTTATGAATGTTCGCACTTTTTATCAGTATGAGCCGATAGACTGTTGTAGGACTTGTACAATTATGTACAGAAAATGAGAACCCTAAGAGATGAAAATACAACAAATAAGACTTCCTCAGCTACTGGAGGTGCATGATGCTGCATATGAACCCTTTGGTCCCAGTGTAGCCTGCACATTGGAGGCTCAATATACAAGTCCAACAACCTACATGATTGCAGAAGAAACAAAAGGTGACCCTGATTATGAACCAGGCCCTGAATTAAAAAAAGCCCATAGCAAAGGCATAGCAACCATCATGGAAAGACATAACAAGCGTTTTGGTGCAGGCTCATCTCGTGCCATGGAATATCAACGCGGAGGATTACTAGTAGCAAGGGAAAAAGAAGGAGGCCTGCCTTTGAAACATGCTATTCCGCCACCCGAACTTGAAACCCGACGACATACATTAGAAAATTTTTGGAATGTATTAGTAGAAGCACTTTTTCAATTAGCCAACAATGGAGATTACACAAGACCCACTGGAAGAGTTAATGTTCTCGTGATGGGATGTGGGGTGTGCTTTGAAGGTCTGGCTTTACAAGCTTTTTTTGGGGGTAATTTTTTGCCAGAAGTTGGCCCTCAAGTTTTTGTACAAGGAATTGACCTTGATAAAGAAAAAATTCAATTAGCAAGAAAACTACACCAAGATGGGCAAGGAAGGCCTTTGCCTAACTTTGAATTCATTCATGGTCGTGCAAACTCACAAACACCAGGCATACTACAAAAAGCAGATGTTGTCTTAATAAGGCATGCCAATGCATCAGAACCAATGTTCCTACAAGGATACTACGAAATGTTTAGACATGGCATTTCTGCCTTAACTCCTGGAGGCATACTCATTGTTACAAGTTATAATATGATGGAGCATGATGTGATGTTAGGGTTCGCTAGAGCTACTTGTAATCCTGTGATAAATGAAATCAAAGACAGAACGAATGTTTTTGCTGAAAAACATCCATATGAAGACTGGTACGAAGACAAGCATGTGTTGGTTGTGGGAAGGGGCTAATCCCCTTACCTCGCCATCTTCTTACAACTTTAACTCCTTACAAAACGTCGTCACCGGCAAAACTCTCGCATTTATACCCGACACCTGATAATCTCTTTGTCCTAAATGGACTTGATAATAAAATGGTATAGGCGTTCTCGTAGAAAAATACTTAATATGCTGACTTAAACTACTTTCTCCACTTTTGCATTCCACTGCAAAAAGAGGACTTTGATTTTTAATAACAACAAAATCAATTTCACGCTTAGAAGCATCACGCAAAAATCTTAGCTCCATTTTATCACCCTCTGTATCTTCAATATAATGACAATACTTAAGAAGATGTGCTGCGATAAAGTTTTCGAACCTTGCTCCCTGTGAGTCACACAAAGACCAATCCCAAAAATAAAGTTTCTTTTCCTTTTTGGCAGCTCTTAGTTTCTTTGGCCCATAAGGCATAATACGATAACAATAGTAAAGACGTTCAAATATCTTAAGCCAATTCTCAACTGTTTCAAAAGCAACAGACAGGTCTTGTTTTAAATTATTAACCGACAAAGGTGAGCCAACACGCTGTGGCAAAAAATGTAGTAGCAACTCAAGCTGACTAATATCTCTGACAGCTTCTAAGCTAACCAAGTCCTCTTGAATCACTCGAGTCTGTCGTTCGCGTTGCCATCGCTTATAATGCTTAGTATTCGCCTTCAAAAATGGTTCTGGAAAACCGCCAAATTTAAGTAATTGTTTAACATCAGAGTGTACTGGATTTTGGTTAATCTCAAAAAGAGTTAAGGGATGCAGGCGATAATAATGATAACGTCCCTGAAGTGAATCACCACCTCGTCGATAGTAATCTAATTTTGCTGAACCTGTAATGAGAAATTGTATTTTTGATTTATTGGTATCATAAAATCCTTTTACTAAATTGCGCCATCCTTTATATTTATGAATTTCATCAAAAATAATAAGCGCCTGTTCAACTGGCAACTCTCCTTTAAGTAAAGATGTCTTCACCTTCGCTTCATCCCAGTTGAGATATGCAGGATGTGATTCATCTATATTTTTTCCTAAAAGATTTAATGATAGTGTTGTCTTGCCAACCTGCCTTGGCCCTCCCAAGAAAACCATCTTTTCCTTTAAATCTTCTATAATTGCTCTCTCAATATATCTTTTCATAATTAATTCAATTATATACGAATGTATATTTTAGAGCAATATCTAATTTATACAGGTATAAATTAGAGTGAAATCTAATATATTCTTGTAATCATTGCAAAAAACATAATTTCCCCTCACCTCAGTTTACTCTGAGTGATCCCGAACCCGCTGAGGGAGAATCGAAGGGCCCAGGAAAATGATCTACGAAGAATCCTTCGACTACGCTCAGGGCAAGCGAGGAACGAAGCACAAAGCACGAGGAACAATCCCCTCACCTTCTCGCCATCTTCTTTAGATACTTCAGAGCTATGTCTTTTTGATAATTATAGAATTCTTCACGACTAATCTTTTGATCAGGATCACCCTTTTTTCGTTTTATCTTTTTCTTTTTCAGATAGCTCTTTGTCGTAATAGACACATCTGGGCTGATTCCTTTGCCATCAATAAGACGGTTTTTGGGTGTGAAATAATGGGCTACTGTGATCTTCACCGCGCCACCATTGTCGAGATTAATGAGAGTTTGAACACTGCCTTTTCCAAAAGATTTTGTGCCGATAATTTTGGCTCGCCTATGGTCTTGCAAAGCCCCAGCAACGATCTCAGAAGCACTCGCTGATCCACCATTCACCATAACAATGAGTGGATAATTTGGATACGTGCCTGCTGCAGCGGCTTTTTTAACAGCACTCTCTTTGTTTCTCCCTTTTGTGCTTACAATAACGCCTGACTTTAAAAAGAAATCACTGATATGAGCAGCCTCTGTTAAAAGACCGCCAGGATTGTCACGCAGATCAATAATGATGCCTTTGATCTTTTTATGTTTTGTTTTATAATCATCGATCGCTTTTCTTAAACTCTTTGCCACACCTTCTTGAAAAGTAATGATTCTAAAAAGTGCAAAACCTTTTCCTAAGTCCTCAGTTTTGACAGAAGGAATTTTGATGAGACGCCTCACCAATGTAATGGTACGCGTCCCCTTCTTTCCTTCGCGCCAAATAGTGAGAGTAATTTTTCTTCCTATAGACCCTCGCATGAGTTTAACAGCATCTGTCAAAGTCATGTGCTTTGTGGTTTTACCATCAATGGACAGAATTTTATCACCTGATTTAATTCCAGCATCCCAAGCAGGAGTCCCCTCAAGAGGAGAAATAATAGTTAAAACGTTATCTCTGACCGAAACTTCGATCCCAACACCTCCAAAGCGACCTTTTGTCTCTGACCTAAAGTATTTATAATCTTCGGGCGGCATGTAAACAGTGTGAGGATCTAAAGATGATAGCATACCGTTAATGGCACCGACCATGATCTCTTGCTCTTTAACATTCTCCACATAAAATTTATCAACAATGTCTAAAACTTTTGAAAATGTTGAAATGTCTTTATAGATTTTATCAGAAAGCGACCAGACAGATGAAACAGACCCAAAAAGAAAAAAAACGACCAACACAAAACAAAGAAAAACTTTTTTAAACTGAGTTCTCATACTATCTCCAAGGCCAATTACAAACCTGTAGGGGCAGGTCCCTGTGCCTGCCCGTATTATTTTACACACATCCGATAGAAATTTACGGGCGACCACAGGGGGTCGCCCCTACTACATTTTTTTCAATACAGAATCCGCAATCCCCTCAGCATCAAGACCATAGTGCTTAAGAAGAGTTTGATAAGATGCAGACTGACCAAATTCATCTTGAATACCTAATCTATAAAGCTTTGCTGGATGGTGGGTTGTCAAAACATCGGCAACAGCAGCACCAAGACCACCAATCACTGAATGTTCTTCAATACTGAAAAGTGAGCTATGATCTTTTGCCATTTTAATAATCAAGTCTTCGTCAATAGGCTTGATGCTCCCCAGACAAACAACAGTTGCCGAAATGTTTTTGCTGGATAGAATTTCGGCCGCATCTAAAGTCGCCCGTGTCACAAAACCTGTTGTGAAAAGACAAACATCTTTTCCTTGTTTTAAAACATCACCTTTACCAATAGTGAATTTATAATCAGGACCAAAAACATCGTTAGATTTAGCTCGGCCTAGGCGAACAAAAGCAGGTCCTTTATCAGTAACCAGATAATCCATCATACTTCTTGTTTGATAGGCATCGGCTGGTACAAGCACCTTCATGCCTGGAATAACCCGCATCAAAGCTATGTCTTCTGTGGTTTGATGACTCGCACCATCTTCACCCACAGTGATCCCTGAATGAGTGCCACAAATTTTAACATTAGAACCAGGATAAACAATGGATTGTCGGACGATTTCCCAAGCTCTTCCTGTGGCAAATATGGTGAAAGTAGATGCAAAAACCGTGTGACCTGACAAACCAAAACCAGCAGCCATAGCCATAAGATTTTGTTCTGCCACACCCACATTGAAAAATCTTTCTGGATATTTTTTGGCAAAAATACCTGTTTTAGTTGAGCCAGAAAGATCAGCATCCATAACAACGATTTCGGGATGAGTCTCTCCAAGCTCTGCTAATTTTTTACCATACGCTTCACGTGTTGCGATGTTTAATTTTTCCATATTTTATTCGTTCCTCGTTCCTTGTTCTTCGTTCCTCGATTTTCGAGGCACAAAGTACGAAGCACGAGGCACGTGTCCTAAACGCCCAATTCTTTCATAGCAATTGCAAATTCTTCATCCGTTGGTGGTGTGCCATGAAATTTGGGATTGTTTTCAAAAATTGAAACACCTTTTCCTAAGGTTGTTTTACCAATAATAGCCTGCGGCTTATCTGTAATTGTGCTGGCCTCATCAAGGGCTTCGCAAACTTCTTCCATGCTATTCCCATTAATAGAAATAACATGCCAGTTAAAGGCTCTGAATTTATCTACAATTGGTTCTAGGTTCATCACATCAGTGCAAAAGCCATCAATCTGAACATTATTAGAATCAAAAAGAATACAACGATTACTAAGTTTGTAATGAGCAGCAGCCATAGCAGCTTCCCAAACAGTCCCTTCTTGTGAACCTCCATCAGTTTCTAAACTATAAACACGGTAATTCTTTTTTTGAGTCCTGGCAGCAAGCGCCATTCCATTAGCAACACCAAACCCTTGACCAAGAGAGCCTGTAGACATTTCAATGCCATATTCAGGATTGTATTTTGGATGTCCTTGTAAAGGGCTCCCCAGTTGTCTAAAATTCCACAACTCTTCATAAGGAATCACACCAAGTTTTGCTAAAACAAAATAAAGAGACGTACACATATGACCTGATGACAGCACAAATCGATCACGATCTTCCCACAAAGGGTTTTTAGGATCATAATTCATCTTGTAAAAATACAACGCTGTGATCATCTCTGCAAATGACATGGCCCCACCCATGTGACCGCTATTTGCTTTATGAACCATTTTAACAACATGAACACGCAGCTCATGTGCTATATCTTTTAATTCTTGTATTGATTTTTTTTGCATAGATTTGTCGTTCATCATACACCGCAAACCGTGCTCTTAAACACAAAGCACGAGGCACGAAGCACGAGGAACGAAGAACGAGTTAGCATGGACTTTTTATGGGAGCAAGACCTTTCAGAAAGACTAAAAAAATAGACTAGTGAGTTGATTGTTGAATAGGAAACCCTTAGTTGTAGGCCTTATCCCGTTGCTGTCTAGCTCAAGCCATCCTTTTTCAATAGCCTCAGAAACCGACCTCTCGTAAACGCTTACAATATCGACATCAAACCGCCTTTGAAAATCAGAATAATCTATCCCTTTTCTGAGTCTCATACCCATCATGATGAACTCTTTCTGAGCTGTTTGCTTGTCGATATTTTCTACATGAAAATCATAATCACCACTGATATAACTTTTTACATCAAAATCATTCGAAATTCGCAATACAGCTTGTTCATTTTTCAATTGCCCCACTGCTCCAACCCCCAATCCCAAAAAAGAGCGATAATTCCAATAAGCAAGATTGTGTTGGGATTCATAGCCTAGTTTGGCGAAATTTGAAATCTCGTAGGCTGGCATACCGGCCTGCTCCATGACTTGATACGTAAGTCTTTGCATCTCAGCCAAAACATCAGGATCAGGCTTAGAAAGTCTTCCTTCATGAATCATTTTAGCAAGAGCTGTTTTCTCCTCAATAGTTAAGGCATAACAAGAAATATGATTTATTCCAAAATCAAGCAAACAGGATAGGTCTTCTTCCCATTCAGCCAAAGTCTGTCCTGGCATTCCATAAATCAGATCAGCACTCACGCGTGCACCTTGCAAGTCAGTCATCGATCGAAGTGTTTCCTTTGCTTGAACCGAAGTGTGAATACGCCCCATCTTTTTGAGCGTTTCATCATGAAAGCTTTGTACACCCAAAGAGAAACGATTAACGCCTGCTTTTTGAAAATCTGCCAGTTTCTTTTTATCAACAGTGCCAGGGTTACATTCAATGGTCACCTCTGGTTTGTCTGCAAAACCAATTTCCCGGTCTAAAACCTTCATGAGTTTTTCGACCTGATCAGCAGGCATGAGCGAAGGCGTACCACCTCCAAAATAGAGCGTTTTGATAGTTTTTCCAACTTCACCAACTGCGCTTGCATACATCTCGATCTTTTTCTTCAATTCATCCTCTACTGCCGAAATGTATTCTTGAAAGGGAATTTGATCTGAAGCTGTAGGAATTGAATTAAAATCACAGTAATGACATTTTTTGAGACAGAATGGGAAATGGATGTAGATGTGGTTAAACATATGAGCCTACGCGCCTACGCGCCTACGCACCAAAGAGCCAACGGGTAGAAAGATCTTTGGAAAAACACTCAACGCTTTTTAGATTTTCGAGCTTTTGGTTTTGTGGTTTTCTTTTTTGTTTTTGCTTTCTTCTTAACAGCCTTCTTTGCCACCTTCTTCTTCGTCACTTGCCCTGAGCGAAGTCGAAGGGCCTTCTTCTTAGAAACCTTCTTCTTTACGGGTTTCTTTTTGGCTTTAGCTGGTTTTGAGGCAGGTGTTTTTACTATTTTAAGCTTGGCTTTGTTTTCTTCTTTACGTTTTTGCTTAGCTGCTTCTTCATACCTTTTTTCTTCTTCAATTGATTGCACAGGGTAAAATAAATCTCCAATAACGAGACCATAATACCCTTCACGCTTATCAAGGCTTTTCATGAGTTCGTAATACACTTTGCGATAAAATCTAGCCCAAGCCTTTCCCTCTTTAATCTTACAATAGAGTTTGTTGTGCTTGCCAACATCTAGGGAGGCAATATCTAATATCTCAGTTGACCCATCTGATAATGTGATTTTAAAACCATTTTTATTGGATGAAATATCTGTGACAAAAAAACCAACATCTTCTACTTCAACCGGAACAGGCAGACGCTCACCACTTAAATAAAACAACCCATCTTTTTCTTGATAGATGTTTTTGAAAAAAAGCTTTACGGTTCTTTGATGTGTGATCTCAACCCCTTCATGGGTCCATACCCCTTCGGTGCTGAGACGAATATTTTTTGTCATTTTCTTGGTTGTTGACTTCATAATTTCTTTGCCCTCACGATAACGGGCAGGCACAGGGACCTGCCCCTACTAACTACCAGCTACTAGCTACTAACTATTATTCCTCAACAGTACCCCATCTTCTTATACCATTCAATAGCATTCTCATAGCTCGCTCTCATTGGGCTTACAGTGTACCCTAGCTCTCTTTGAGCCTTATCTATCGAATAATGCTGCCCATATTGTATAAACCTTATTCCCAAAATAGGAAATGAAGGGAGTTTTTTGAACAAATGAGCAACTGATTCACTTAAATAACCCAAGATCAGACTCAAAAATAATGGCGCGGCAATCCTTGGTGGCTTCACAGAAGCTGCTTCACAGATATCGTGAATCAGTGTTTTGGTTGTCATATTATGCCCACCCAAAATGTACCTTTCACCCACGCGTCCCTTCTCAGCGGCTAATATATGTCCTTTTGCCACATCACTTACTGCCACAACATTTATGTCATTTAGTATATAAGCTGGAATCTTTCCCTCAACAAGTTGTGGAATAAGACAAAGCTGTTTGGGTTTTAATTCATAGGGCCCAAAACAACCTGTGGGATTCACAATCACAATAGGAAGATTCTTTTGATGAACAGAATTTTTGACCTCTTCTTCACAGAGATACTTCACCAAAAAATAAGGATGAGGATCATGGCCATACAGATCATACGTCAGATCTTCATTTGCCAAGAGACCAGGCCCTGCTCGTCCAATCGTGCTTAATGAGCTGGTATAAACCAATCGTTTTACATTTGAATTTTTGAGTGCTGCAATAATATTCCGTACACCCTGCAAAGCTTGTTTGATGTGTGTCTTTTTTTGAAAAGTATTTTGGGGGTAATAAGCCGCTGCGTGAAAGACCCAATCGATCCCCTGAAAAGCTTGAATAAGAGAGTCTCGATCATTAATATCTGCTTTGACTTTTTGAACATCTAACCCTTCGAGATTGGCTAACGAGGTTTGACCACGGCTGAGCGCTGTTACCTGATGCCCTTGTGCTAACAGCTCACGAACAATATGATTGCCGATAATCCCACTGGCTCCAATAACGAGTGTTTTCATTGTTTTTTTAATTTGATGATTTGGCTGCCTTGACGATATTTAGACATAATTTTTTTCTGAGATGTTAATACATTGTCGAGAGAAGCATAGTTGCCAAGTCGCAATCGATACCACTTTCCCTTCCCAGCAACACTAGTAACAACAATTTTTGAACTAAAACCTCTTTTTTTCCACTTAGCTTTCGCTCGTTCAGCTCTTTTCTGACTAGAATATGAACCTAACTGAAGGCTGTATTTAACTGTAACCTCTTTTTCTTTTTTGAGAACTTCGGAATTGTCTTTACTTGTTTCCTTTGTAGCAACAGAAGATGGTTTTTCTTTTTTAGGGGTGGTTTCTGTTGCCTGATCAGTATTGTTCTTCTCATTTATCTGAGGACTTGGTTTAGAATCTTGAAGCGAATCATAAAAGCTAAACTTAGGTTTTTTTATTTTTAATAATTTTTTGATTTCGGCAGCTTGCTTTTCATCGGGTAAAAATGAAACGTCTAAAGCATCATACTGATCTCCGATACTCAGCATGGCAGGACCAAACTTAGCACCAAGATAAAAAAACATGAGCGATGAAAAAGCAAAAGTGAGTAGGATAAAAAAGATCTGACCAAATGTGATGTTTGTTGTTACTTTCTTCATGATGTTAACTTATTGAAATCTATATACTAATCTAATAAAATAATCGACCTTTTTCTTCAACCCCCATCACCACATTCGAGCAACTAATAGTTTTTCTGAAGGAGCAAGTTTTTGTCCCGTACTCAACAAGGATTTCAAGTGCATAAGATATAATGTACACTGTTGAGTGCGGGACCAACGCAGCGACTAAAGAAAAATTATTGGTTGCTCGGCCCCTTACATCTCATCCACAACATCGATACTGAGTAAGTTCAATCCTATCTTCAGAGCCCTTGCAGTCAACTGACATAAAATCAATCGGCTCAGTTTTAGTTCCTCAGTTTTGGCATCTAATACAGAAACTCCAGCTTTTTTGTCATAAAAAGTACTAAAAGCCTTGCTCAAAAGATACAGGTAGTCTGTTAATATATTAGGCTTGAGTTCTTCAGCAACATCATGAACCACATCACTAAATCGCGAAAGAACTTTAGCAAGCTCAATTTCGGTTGGGTGCTGAAGGAAAAGCCTGCTTTCTTTTGGCAAATCCTCTAAATCCATCCCACCTTTTCTCCCAATGCTTTTTATACGCGCGTAAGCATACAACATGTAAGGTCCGGTGTTCCCATCCATGGCCAGCATTTTATCCCAGCTAAAAACATAGTCACTCGAAAGACTGTGCCCAAGGTCTGAATACTTTATCGCTGCCAAACCAACTGTTTGTGCTATCTTAGATATTTTCTCAGGAGAAAAACCCTTTATGCGTTCTGATTGAACCTTTTCTCTATTCTCGAGGACCATTGATTTAGCTCTTTCAACACTTTCGTTGATAAGCTCTTTGAGCTGCACTGTTCCACCATCTCTTGTCTTAAATGGTTTGCGATTTGCACCTAAAATCATGCCATAGCCAATGTGATCGAGCTTAACGTCTTCTTTTACCCAGCCAACTTTACGCGCAACAGTAAATAGCATTTCAAAATGTTGGGCCTGCCTAATATCGGTCACATAAATCAATCTCTTGGCACCTTGCTCTTGAACTCTGTATTTAAGTGCCGCAAGATCAGTGGTGTCGTAATTATAACCCCCATCTGATTTTTGAATAATCATGGGCAAAGGGTCACCATTTCGATTTGTGTACCCTTCTAAAAAGACACAGACAGCCCCCTGATCTTCTTTTGCCAGCTTGGCCTTTTTCAATTCTTTGACAACACCTTCTAAACGATCGTTGTAAAAACTCTCGCCCACATCTTTTAAAGAAACATCGAGAAGATCATAAATCTCATGACAATGCCTGAGAGATTCTTTCACAAAGGCCTGCCAAACTTTTAAAGCTGTTTTATCTCCTGATTGGAGCATCACGACCTTTTTTCGTGCGTTCTCGGCAAACGCGGGATCAGAATCAAAACACATTTTGGCTGCCTTGTAAAAAACTTCTAAATCTTTGACTTCAAACTGTTCTGGATCTTTTAAAACTTCGGGCTGATTCTCATAAATATATTGGAGTAACATCCCAAACTGTGTTCCCCAATCACCAACATGATTTACCCTCTCAACAGTGTGCCCCATGAACTCAATGATCCGCGAAATAACCTCACCAGTAATTGTTGTGCGTATATGCCCTACATGCATTTCTTTGGCCAAATTAGGGCTAGAAAAATCAATGGCATGAAGAACAGGGTTTGCCACTTGAGAAACACCTAATCTTTGGTCGGTTATCAAACCAGCAAGATGATTTTCTAAATAGCTTGGCTTTAAAAATATATTGATAAAACCGGGACCAGCTATTTCTACTTTTTCACAAATCTCTCCCAAATCAAGACACGAGATAATGTTTTGGGCCAGCTCTCGAGGATTCTTCTTGAGCTTCTTGGCCAAGCCCATAGCCACATTAGACTGATAGTCTCCAAACTTCTTATCTGTGGTCAGCCTGATCATGGGATCAACATCGTCTTGGATAGACGATTCAAGTGACTGAAGTGCACTAATTAGCTTTTCTGAGATTTGTTCTAATACCGATTTCATCTTTACTCATCCCTCATTACTCATCACTCATTACTCATTACTCATTACTCCTGACTCATGACTACTCCCAATCCAATGGCAACTCTTTTAGGCCTTTCACTTTATCAAGTCCAATGATTTTACTTCGATCCCCCACAACCATGATTTTAAGTTTATCTGGGAAAAAATACTGATCAATGACTTCATTAATATCTTTCAGCGTTACCTTCTCGATTTCTTTTTGATAGAGCGCAACATAATTTGGGGGGTAACCATAATAATCATACTTAAGCCGTTGCAGCACACTCTTAAATGGATTTTCTAAGGCAAAAACAAGACGATTGATAATTCTTTCACGAGCTGCCTTTAGCTCTTTTTCAGAGATGTCTTTTTGTTTTACCATTCTTGTCAAAATTCCTTTGATTTCATCAATGGTTTGAAGAGTAGATTCTGATTTAGTGCTCGTTGTCATATCAAATGTACTGTAATCAGTGTCCAAACTAAACAAGGATCGAATTGAATACACAAGCCCTAATTCTGTTCTTAATCGATTCCCCAATCTTGAACCAAAAGTAGAAGCCCCCAATATTTCATCAGCTAAAATTAATTTGAATTTATCTTTATTGAACCGTTTTGCACTAAAATGCCCCATCACTATGGCACTTTGATTCCCTTCTTTTTGAATAAACTCAAAAGACGGCGCCCACTCTTTCTTGATCGCGATAGGTTTTTTCTTATCAAGAAGCTGCTGCTTCCAATCAATCACATGAGGCTGAATGTGATTCAAAAATGTTTCAAAATCATAGGGTGAAGTGGCTGCAATAAGCATCTGATTAGGAGCGACATTATCCTGATAATACTTAATAAGTTCTTTTTGGTTAATTTTCGAAATGGTTTCTGCCGTGTATTTCCAAGCATAGGGACTGTTATTGCCAAAAAGACTTTGTCCAAATTCACGAAAAGCAATTGCGATAGCCTCTTCATTTCTTCTTTTAATCGCACTGAGTTTATTTTTTTTGATAATAGCTATTCTGTCTTCTTCGAAAGCAGGATTTTTTATCAGATCAAAATAAATATCTAGAGCTAGCTCTGTGTCTTTTTGCAAAAATCGCGCCTGTAAACTTGATAACTCTTTTGTGACTGACGCTGAGATCGAGGCAGCAATAAAAGCAAGTTCTTCATCAAGCTTATATGAGTTCCGAGTCTTTGTACCACCCGTTCTCAACGCTGTCATAAAAAACGATGTGATACCTTTCTTTTCACTTGTTTCATAAGCTCTGCCAAACTTGAAATACGTAGTCAGATTAACAATAGGCAACTCTTTGTCTTGAAGATAATAGACCTTGATCCCGTTGGGGAGTGTTTTGATCTGGATAGGAGGCTCTTGAAGCTGAGGCAAAGCTGTCTTGGAAAGCCGCTCGACCTGAGGATCAAGTGCATGTGTTTGCGGGATAACGAACAAGAAAAGGAAACATGTAATAATTAGAATTCGTTTCATATTGTTTAATCCAGCATCCAGTATCTGCCATCCAGAGCCCTGTGACTTGTGACTTGTAACTCACGAATAATAAACATCGAGCTTTCCGCTATTCGATATACGCTATTCGCTAGTCGCATTAACCAACTCCCCCATGACTTCACGTTCTTTCACAAAGTATTTTTTCACAACTCTTTTAATGTCTTCAACAGTCACCTTGTGATAACGCTCTTGCTGATCATAAAAATACCCCCAATCACCTGCCAGGCTTTCAAAAAATGAAAGTTCCGAAGCCAGACCAGAATTAGACTGGAGAGAATAAATAAAGTTCGCATCTATTTTATTGAGAACTCTTTGCAGTTCTTGTTCAGAGGGTCCTTGTTCTGCCATTTGTTTAATATCTTTTTCTATTTCTTTTTTGAGATCAGCATTAGTGAACTCAGCATGAGGCATAGCGAAAAACACAAACAAATTATTTAGCCGTAAACTTGGGAATGTGGCACCACAAGACACGCTTGTTGCTTTTTTTTCTTCTAGAACAAGACGTTTATACAAGCGGGTTGTGCGTCCTCCGCAAAACAGCTTTGCGATAACATCAAACACTACATCATCTGGATCTTTGAATGATGGTCTGTGATATCCAAGAAAAAACCTTGGTTTGTCAGGGCGCACAAGACTGACTGATCGAGGAAAATCTTTGAGAACGTAATTCTTTTCATAATCTGGAGTAGACGAAGTCTCTCTAAAGGGAATCGATCCAAAATATTTTCGAACGATTTTTTCTGTCTTATTCAGTTCAAAATTACCAACAACAGCAATGACTGTCCTAGAAGGAGTGTAATACTTTTGATAAAATTCCCGTGCCTTAGCTGGTGTATAGTTCTCAATGTCTTTAGCTATACCAACAACCATATATTTGTAAGGGGTGTTATCAAAGGCTTTCTCAAAATACTCTTCTATAAGCTTCCCATTGGGTGAATTATCTATTCGCATGCGCCGCTCTTCGGCCACAACATCAACTTCTGTAAAAAAATCTCGCATCACAGGTGATTTAAACCTTTCGCTTTCAAGATAGGCCCATAATTCCATCTTTGTCGAAGGAAGAGACACCGTGTATATTGTAAAATCATTTGAAGTTACTGCACCAACCGAAGAGCCCCCATTTCGCTGATAAATCTGTACAAATTCATTTTTGACTGCGTACTCATCTGCTTCTTTTTGAAGTTTTATTAACTCTTGAGACAGACTCTTGTATTCCTCTCCTTTGGTTCCCTCCTTTTGACGGAGCTTAACTAACTTAGTCCCTACCTCATATATTTTGTCTAGAAGGGGTTTTTCTTTTGAAAAGTCTTTTGTTCCAATCTTGTCTGTGCCCTTAAAGGCCATGTGCTCAAAAAAATGTGCTAGCCCGTATAACCCTTGCTCTTCTTCAACATTGCCCACCTTCACTCTGACCATAGTAGAAAAAACAGGGGCTCCCTCTCGTTGAAGAAGCAATACCTTCATGCCATTATCTAGGGTAATTCGCTTCACCCTTTCTTGAAGATTGATAGCCCCAAACTTGTTTTGAGACTGGCACGCCAGCATCAAAGAGACTATCAAACAAAGCAAAATCGATTTTAGTAAAGCATTATTGTTCATCATTTGAATGTCCGCATTAATATATGGGAAGCCTGAAAAAAGCAATGAATGACCCCGCAACATAACTGCAAAGCATCAAACTAAAACATTAATACGTTAACGCTCCAAGAAACAGTATATCAAACCCACATTGTGGGAATGAATGTCAAAGGGGTAAATCTCTTGAAACCTATTGAATTTCCAGCTAACTATTGAAGGACATGATCAGCCTAAAAAAAATTAAAGCCCTCATTTTCTTGGGAATACATTTCGCCCTTCATATCATAAAAAAGCTGTTTCGTATTGACCAACGAAAAAAAGCCGACTTCCTTAATGCATACAAAGAAGATAATATATATTCCATTGATCCAAAATGGCGAGAACAAATGCCCGACTTTTCTTCTTGCTTTCATTGCCACATTTGCGACGTGTATTATCCCAATCTAAATTCAGAAAAGAAGATGAGCCCAAGCTACCTTGTGGGATCCTTTTCACGATCGTTAACAGATTTTAATGTTCTTGACGAAGCGCTATCTACAAAGGACTACGAAGAATGTGAAAAACACTGCCCACAAAATGTTCCAATTTGTGGTATCGTCGAATTTATGAAGGAGAAAAAGGAATTGATGGAAAAAAGCAGATAGTATTGATTATTTTTGATGCCAAATACCTGCAACCCGTGACCTGAAACAAGCATCCGGCATCTGACATCCAGCATCCAGTTACTTATAAACTATGTACATACCTTCCCATAAACTAAAAAAAACCTTTCTGGATAAAATTGAGTCACTTGTGGGAACAAGGGGTTATTCTACTGACGACATTGACAGGCTCACCTATTGTCGCGATTCTAATTTTAGATCGGCTATCCAAGCTCATTATCTTGTTTACGATAATTTTCCAGCTATTATCATTTGGTCAGAATCAACAGAGCAACTCAGTAAACTGATTAAAATAGCTGCCAGCCATAAAACCTCTGTCACAATCGTGGGAGGAAGTTCAGGTGTTTGCGGAGGCGCTGTTCCCTCTAAAAACAGCATGATTATCGACGTTAAAAAAATGAACAACGTTCTTCGAGTGGACGAGGACCGCCTTTTTGTTGAAGCAGAAGCAGGCATACTTGGTCTACAACTAGAGAAAGAACTTGCACGAAAAGGATATACCTTAGGCCATTTTCCTGTCTCCATCCTCAATGCCACTCTTGGAGGCTTTTTGGCCACACGTGCTGCAGGCCAACTTTCGAGTAAATACGGTAAGATCGAAGACATGGTAATTGATTTAGAATTTATTGATGGCAAAGGACAGGTTATTCAAACAGCAGACACCTCTCGTGGACGTGGTTTTGATTTGACTCAAACAATCGTTGGCAGCGAAGGCACATTAGGCATAATCACAAAAGCGCGCCTCAGAATCTACCCCTTGCCTCAAGACCGTGTCTTTCTTTCTTATTCATTTAATAATATGGAATACGGCATCGAGGCTCAAAGACGCATCATCCAAACAGGGATGAAGCCCGATGTGCTACGTCTCTACGACAAATTAGATTCTGCTATTGCCTTTTCAAAAATTTCGAGCACTGGTCTACCCATGATGGATGCTGATATTGACATGCCAGCAAATCTCAAAAAAATTATGCGAGCTTTTAAATCAGGAACTATTAACATGCTTTTTCGTTATCAAAGGCTTGTAAGAGACATCTCAGAGTTTTCTTGGTTAGGCTGTTTGCTTATTGCCGTTTTGGAAGGAAATTCAAAGGTCATAGAGCAAAAGAAAAAAATCATGGCAGAAATTTGTGAGGACATGAACGCTAAAGATATTGGAGAAGACACAGCTAGCCATTGGTTTAAGCACCGTTTTAGTGTGGCCTATAAAATTCCAAAACTCTATCTTGACGGTGGTTTTTCTGACACAATCGAAGTCTCCACAACATGGGACAATGTAATTGCCTTGTATGAAGGGGTTCTCAAAAGAATGCGCTCCCTTTGCCTGGTGCTCACTCACATCACACATGTCTACACTGATGGAGCCTCTATTTATTTTACTTTCGTGGTCCCTCTCAGGAGCCAAAAACAAGCTTTAAAATCTTATGATAAAATTTGGAAAACAGCTCTAGATGCTGTTCAAGAGTTTGGCGGCACATTGAGTCACCACCATGGCATTGGAAAACTTAAAACAACAAATATTAAAGAAGAATGGGGAGAGGCTTATCCCCTTTATAAAGAGTTGAAGGATTTTTTTGATCCTTATAGGATTTTGAATCCAGGGGTTCTTTGTGTAGATTAACATTAACAAAATCGGATGCCGGATTCCAGATGCTTGATACCAGATAGGAGTATCCAACATCAGGCATCTAGCATCTAGTATCCAGTATTTATTTTTTTAGCTTATAGACTATGTTCCAACTAAACAAACAATCCATGCTCGTCACTGTTTCTGCAGACATGATTCTATCTGAATTCAAACAACACCTCCTCATGGAAGGCTGTTATTTAGGCTATTACCCTCTTCATGAGGAGGGTAACCCAATCGAATATTACTTAAAAAGACGTATCCCAAACCTGTATTATTATAAATATGGCAGCCTTTCTCAACTTGTGAGTTCTTTAAATGTCAAAATGAAAAACGGCGACATTTTACAGCTAAAAGACGCACCAAGAATGTCAATTGGACCTAGTTTTAATAATATAATTATTGGATCTAAAGACGCCATTGGCACAATCAAATTAGCGACTTTCAAACTTCTTTCTATTCCAGAAAAAATTCTTATTGGTATTATTTCTGTTAAATCTAAAGACCAAGCAAAAAAATTCATTCGTTATCTCATTGGAGAATTTATTGAGCCTCTCTATTTTCGTTATTGTGACCTCGATACTGTCAGCACGATGACTAACAACCTCAAACTCAAGAACAGTTCAACAGAACACGTGCTCTTTTGTTTAGCAGGCATCGAAGAAATTACTATGGTTCATAAAGAAATGATCGAAGAATGGTGTTTGGCAAATAAAGTAAATTCAAAGTGGTTCCATAAAAGGGATGAACGCAAAATTTCACAAGCGCATGTGTACGAAGCTGAATCTCTAAAAGACATCAAAGAACAATACCGAAGTTTTCTTTGGCCGTCATCTGAACCAACAGAGCAACTTAAGTGCGAAAAAAGTTTTTATCAACATTATGAACCCCTATACATAGCGACATAAGTTCGAGACGTTTTTGAGACAAGGAGTGAAACGAGGAGCCAGCGGAGCGTACACGTAGTACGTGAGCAGGCACCGCAGTGAACGACGAAGTATCAAAAGATGTATCGGACTTATGGCGTTATGTATAGAGAGAAAAAACCATGTTTGAAGAACATGCAAAGGCCTTCAAAACCTGCCTCACCTGTCCCAGTCTCTGTCAATCTGTGTGTCCCGTTTTCATTAACGATGGCAATCGGAGCCATTCACCCTGGGGGCTGATGCAGTTATTTAATAATATCAGAAAAAAGAAACTGCCTTTTGATGAAACCACAGCAGCTCTCGCCTACCAGTGCACAGGGTGTCGAGCCTGCATGGACCAATGTGAACATCACATCGATGTCCCGCAAGTGCTACAACATGTCAGAAACGAAGCTGTCAGACAAGAAATAGCCCCAAAAGAAATAAATGACTTTATTGAAAAGTTTCATAGACACAACAACCCCTTTTCGAGAGACCTCGCCCATAAACTCACAAAAATTCTTCCAAAAAAATATTTTAACCCTGAAGCTTCGGTCGTTTATTTCCCCTCATGCACAACACTCGCTAAATGTCCCGAAATTATTAAAGACACTTTTTCTCTTTTTGAAAAATTCAAAATTGATTTTGTCAGCCTTTATACTGATCCTATACACTGCTGCGGCTACCCTCTGCTTTGCTCTGGAGCTGAGTATGATTTTGTAGATCTGGCCGAAATTAATTTTCATTCCCTTAAAAAATACAAAACAATTATTACTGGATGCCCTGTCTGCGTCCAAACATTAAAACACACATACGCCAAATATGATTTTAATCTCGAAAGCCAGGTTATCACAATCAATCAATTTTTAGAGCCGTATTTGCGAGACATGAACTACACACTCAAAAAACGACTCCGGACAAAGATGATGTTTCATGACCCATGTTATTTGGCTCGTTATTTAGATGAATCTGAATTACCTCGCGAAATGATTTCTCAAGTCTCTGGTTATCAGGCCATTGAGTTTCACGACAACCGCAATCAGTGCATGAGCTGTGGTCAAGGTGGCGCCTACAACCTTGTCGAAAAAGAAAGAGCAGGAGAAATTACTCAGAGAAGACTGACTGAATGCCACGAAAAAGGGGTCAAAACACTAATTAGCCAATGCCCCATTTGTCTTTATAAAATGCGAGAATCAGGAAATAAACTGGTTGTAAAGGATCTCATTAGTTATTTAAACGATTGCATAGAAAAGGCGACTGGATGACTATCAAAACAGGTAAAAAAAATAACATCATGATCATTGCCAATCCCGTGGCTGGCGGAAACAATCTTAGAAAGAGATGGAAACGCCATTTAGAACCTTTTCTAACAAAACATCTCCTAAAATTTGATCATAAATTCACACGCGCACCAGGACACGCGACCCTTTTAACGAGAGAAGCCATTAAAGCCGGTTATAGGGTGATTGTTTCGATGGGGGGAGATGGCACGCTCAATGAAGTGGTGAATGGTTTTTTTGAAAACGGGCATCAAATTAACCCAAAAACCGAACTTGGAATCCTCCCCTTTGGAAGTGGGGGCGATTTTATCAGGACTCTGAAGATAGAACGTAATTACGAAAAGACCATCAAGCGTATCAAGAGCAAAAAATGTAAAAAAGTCGACGTGGGGCGTGTTCGGTTTCGAGATAAAAGATACAATGACCGCTATTTTATCAATATTGCCGAAATCGGTTTGGGCGCTGCTATCATGAAGCATGTGAATGCAAAAAATCGCCTGCTCCCAGCCCTTGTGCGCTATCTAACAGGTACCTTCCAAGGAATTCTCAAATACAAAAACATCCCTGTCACCCTGAATTTATTCCCGAGAACCCGGGAACCCGGGAACCCGCGAACCAAATCCCTAATGTCCCAAGCCTCCAAATCCCATCGGTCCGATATCAACCTCACCAATCTTATTGTAGCCAATGGCCAATACTTTGGAAGAGGGATGCGCCCTGCTCCCCATGCCAAACTGGATGATGGTGTTTTTGATGTTGTTGTGATTAAAGATATAACCCTTCTTAAATTTTTGCTCCACTTTCCACAGATGTACACCAAGAAAAAGCTCATTTCATCAAAAGTGCTCGAAACCTACCAAGCACATAAAGTTTCCCTAAAAGCCCTCAACAGAAATCCGAAGTTAAAATGCGAGGTCGATGGCGAAACCTACGGCCAAGGCGATATGACACTGCAAATTATCCCTGGGGCCATCAAGGTGAGGGTTTGAACTTGCCTCTTTCTTTAAGATTCCCTATTAACCCATCAAAAAACAATATCATTTGGAGTTTTTATGACTCGTAACGAACGCCTTCAACAATACTATTCAGCCCTTCCAGCAAAAATGGAAAAAGCAAGAGAGCACTTTGGAAGACCTCTCACTCTCACAGAAAAAATCTTATTTGCCCACTTACATCAAGAACAAGAAATTGATAAAAATCCAAAAAAACGTGTGGTTTCTTTTTCTCCAGACCGCGTTGCCATGCAAGACGCCACAGCCCAAATGGCCTTGTTACAATTCATGTCCTCTGGCATCCCTAAAGTAAAAGCCCCCTCCTCTGTTCACTGTGACCATCTTATCCGTGCCCACACAGGAGCCGCAGAAGATCTTGCTGTTGCCGAAAATGAGAACAAAGAAGTTTATGATTTTCTCCACACTGCCTCTCAAAAATATGGCATTGGTTTCTGGAAACCTGGAGCAGGCATTATCCACCAAGTTGTTTTAGAAAACTACGCTTTTCCAGGCGGCATGATGATTGGTACAGACTCTCATACACCTAATGCTGGTGGTCTTGGTATGGTAGCTATTGGTATTGGTGGTGCTGATGCTGTCGACGTCATGGTTGGTCAACCTTTTGGCCTTTCTTGGCCTGGCGTTATTGGTGTTCATCTTAAAGGCAAGCTGAATGGCTGGACATCAGCAAAAGATGTTATTTTAAAAGTTTGCGAAACGCTCACTGTTAAAGGTGGTACCGGTCATATTGTAGAATATTTTGGAGAAGGTACTTCATCAATCTCATGCACAGGCAAAGCTACAATCTGCAACATGGGTGCTGAACACGGTGCGACAACATCTCTTTTTCCTTATGACGAAAAAATGGCCGCCTATCTTAACGCCACAGGGCGCGAAGAATGGGCTAACATGGCAAACAACGTCGCTGAACACTTAAGACCTGATGAAGATGTTCAAAAAAATCCTCAAAAATACTATGACCGTATTCTCGAAATCGATTTAAGTACACTTGAACCCCATGTTGTTGGTCCTCACTCACCTGATAAATCACGTTCTATTTCAAAACTAGCAACTGAAGCAGAAAAAGAAGGTTATCCTGATAAAGTTTCTTATGCTTTGATAGGAAGTTGTACGAACTCATCTTATGAAGATCTTGATCGAGTGGCGCACATTGCCAAAAACGCCCTTGAACAAGGACTCACACTGAGAACACCACTCGTGATCACTCCCGGTTCAGAACAAGTTTTGAATACCATCACGCGTGATGGACAAATGGCCATTTTTCAAGACTTGGGAATCACTATCCTGGCCAATGCTTGCGGACCCTGTATTGGACAATGGCAACGTGATGACATTAAAAAAGGTGAAAAAAATACAATCATCAGTTCTTTTAACCGTAATTTCCGCGCTCGAAATGACGCCAACCCAGAAACATTGTCTTTTATTGGTTCTCCCGAATCTGTAATCGCCCTCGCCTTAGCAGGAAGCCTCTCATTTAATCCCAAGACTGATAAACTGACAAACAAAGAAGGCAAAACCGTTTCTCTCAACGAACCTGTTGGAGATGAACTTCCCAAAGCCGGATTTGATATGAAAATAAGTGGTTATGTTGCACCAGCTTCTGAGACAGGAAAAATCGACGTTAACATCAACCCACAAAGTGAACGGCTTCAAGTTTTAGAGCCTTTTTCTCCTTGGGATGGAAAAGACTTTATCGATCTAGCTATTCTCGTCAAAGCAAAAGGCAAATGTACGACTGACCATATTTCTCCTGCAGGGCCTTGGTTAAAGTTTAGAGGCCATTTAAATAATATCAGCGATAATATGCTCACTGGTGCTACAAATGCCTATACAGACAAAATCGGTACTGGACTGAATCAGCTCACAAAAGAAACTGACCAAGAGCTTTCAAAAATAGCCAGGTCCTACAAGGCCAAAAACCTAGGCTGGGTTGTTGTGGGAGATGAAAATTATGGCGAAGGCTCTAGCCGAGAGCATGCCGCTATGGAACCACGTTATCTAGGTGGCAAAGCTGTTATTGTGAAAAGTTTTGCCCGCATCCATGAAACAAATCTTAAAAAACAAGGCGTTCTCCCTCTTGTTCTGGCAAACGCAGATGACTACAACAAGTTTGGAGAAAAAGATCGGGTAAGTGTTCTGGGTCTCAAAGATCTTGCGCCAGAAAAACCCCTTGTTGTTAAAATCGATCATGAGAACAACACATCAGATGAAATTACAGTGAAACACACATTGACTTTAGATCAAATCGAGTGGTTTAAAGCAGGCTCTGCTCTGAATAAAATTTCAAATGATACAAAAAAATAAAAACCAATCTCACTTGTCCGCCGTAGCAAAGCAGAGGAGGATCAAAAAAGTTTTTGTTGTTTATAAACGCTCTGTTTATCAAAAGTATATTCTCGACTTGAGTAATGGCATCTTATCAAAACTCATTAAAAAACGACACCCCTCTACAAGCAAACTTCTCTCGACACATAAACAACATGTGAGGTCATTAGATCTCATACGAAAAACTCTAAAAGCCCATAATATAAAATACAGATTTTCATCGCGAAGTCATTCAAAGAATTTCAAAGGCTATGATCTTGTGATTACCATTGGAGGTGACGGCACTTTCTTAAGGGCCTCACACTATATTAAGAATCAACTCATGCTTGGAGTGAATTCAGTTCCCACAAACTCTGTAGGAGCCCTCTGTTCTATCACATACAACCAATTCCCCAAAAAATTAGCTGAAATATTAGACAACAAGTACAAGGTAAAAGATCTGCTTCGCATGAAAATTCAAATCAATGGCCAACCCCTGCCTATTGAACCTATTAATGATATACTTTTTACAAATTATTCCCCAGCTGCCACAAGTCGTTATATTGCAAAATACAATGGACGTCGTGAAGACCAAAAAAGCTCTGGAATCTGGGTATCCACACCTCTTGGGTCTACAGCAGCCATGCACGCTGCAGGCGGAAACAAACAAAGACCGAACGATAATCGATTGCAATTCTTTGTTCGAGAGCCCTTCTTTCCCGGCAAAACCAATCCTTATAAAATCATCCATGAGTTTCTAGCAAAAAAACAAAAACTAAAAATCATGACAAAGATGCTTAAATCACGCATCTACCTTGATGGACCAACAGTCTATTATAGTATGGAATATGGAGATGAGCTTTCTGTATCTCTATCCAAAAATACGCTCAGAGTAATCACTTAACCCTAGGCCTTTATAAACCCCAAAAGCGAGCAAGCAAACAGTACCACCTAATAAAGATCCTGCTAAAACATCCGAAAACCAATGAACACCCAAAAACACTCGGCTTAAGCCTATGAGAGAAATACCTGTCAGAAAAACAGGTTTTGAAAGGTAAAACCTAAGCGATGAAGAAATGGGCGAAGTGGGATTGAACAACCTTTGATACAAGCGAGGAAGGAAATAAAAAAGAACAACCCCATTAAAAGCATGCCCACTGGGAAAAGTATAACTCTTAAGCTCAGGGTAAAACCACGCAAAACCTACTGGCCGCTCTAATGCAAAAACGAGTTTTATCAAAGAAGGCATGGAAAAAAATAAAACCAGCAGCATCACAAAAGCCACTGCATTTATGTTCCGTTTCCGCCACAATAAAATAGCCCCTAACACTCCAGCTAAAGTAAAAACATAGATACCTGAACCAAACACGGTGACAATATGCCAGAATCTAAGCCAAATCCTGGATTGAGAAAGATCGAGGGCTTGGTGATAAATAAATCTATCCAATTCGATGACAAGAGGGGTTTGCCTAATGAGACAAATGAGAAGAAAAAAACTGAGAAGAAATAAAAACGATCTATTTGCGATAGCTTTTTTCATAAATGATGCTTCACCTCTTAACCTGAGTGGAGAGGAATTTCAACTATGCGAACTTAACCTACCCTTAAATTAGTAGTGACAAACCCCACTCCCTTGTCTATCAAGCCTATCATGACGCAGACGCCCCACAAAACCACCGTCAACTTCATCTCTTTAGGTTGCCCAAAAAACCTTGTGGACACAGAGGCCATGATTGGCATCTTGAATAAAGATGATTACAGCATTGTAGCACCAGACGATAATTCAAATGTCACCATCATCAACACCTGCTCTTTTGTTGAAGATGCCAAAAAAGAATCTATCGATACTATTTTGGAAGTGATTGAAAAAAAGAAAAAAGGTGGTTGTCAGCTCATTGTCATCACAGGTTGCCTGCCACAACGTTACATTAAAGAGCTCCCTACACTTTTGCCTGAAGTGGATCTTTTTGTAGGCATGAGCGATTACCCAAATCTCTCCCATCTTATTCAAGATAAATTATCTGGGAAGGAAAAAAAGTCTTTCGTACACAATAAGCGGTTTTTGCCCGATCACCTCACACCGCGCGTTCAAACAACGCCCTTTTACACAAAATATGTTAAAATCTCTGAGGGCTGTTCACATCTTTGTAGTTTTTGCACCATTCCTTTTATCAGAGGTGAGCTTATTTCTCGAACACCAGATGATATTTGCGAAGAAATTAAAGAAGGTGTCAAAAATGGTGTGAAAGAGTTTAATCTTGTTGCCCAGGATCTAAATGAATATGGAAGGGACCTCAAAACACGTTCATCACTTTATAAACTGCTCAAAAAACTCGAAGATGCATCAGGTGATTTTTGGATCCGCCTTTTGTACATGTACCCTCTTCAGTTTCCTGATAAACTTGTGGAACTTATTGCCCATCACCCGCACATAGCCAAGTACGTTGATATTCCGCTCCAGCACATCAGTGATCGATTATTGAAAATGATGAAGAGAGGATCTTCTAGCAGCTATATCTATCGGCTTCTTAACCAATTGAAGACCAACATTCCTGATATCGCCCTACGCACAACTTTTATTGTAGGGCACCCTGGAGAAACTGAAAGTGATTTTGAAAAACTGAAAAGTTTTTTGAAAGAAATTGAATTCGATCGTGTGGGCGTTTTTAAATATTCGAATGAAGAAGGCACTTCTTCTTATGATATGGCAGACCATGTGGAAGAAGAAGTCATGGATGAACGTCTTCACGAACTCATGTGCATTCAAAAAGAAATCTCACTCAAAAAGAACAAATCTCTCATTGGTAAAACCGTCAAAGTTCTCTTTGAAGGCGAATCCCAAGAATCTGAACTCCTTTACCAAGGCAGAACATACGGCCAAGCCCCAGATATTGATGGTGTGGTACTTATTCGCAGTGGCTCTGCTAAAATCGGATCATTTTGTGATGTGAAGATTGTGGATGCGTTTGAGTATGATTTGTTGGGTGAGATTGTTTAGTCATCCCACAGGCCCCTATAAAAACCTAATTTGCCGTAAGGCAAAAAAAAACCGTCTCTTCCTTGAAAACGATTAAAAAATAATACGATTTCAAATAGTAGTCGTTATTTTTGTCCGCCAGCAAAGCTGGCCTTCAAAAATGAAGCTATAAATAGTATTTGTAATTATTTTTTTCCGTTTGAAAGGAGAGAGACAAAAAGAAACCTTCCTTCGGGCGCACGTTAAATACGGGTAGGCACCTGGCTTCGCTGAAGCTACGCCAAGGCAAAGCAAGACCTACCCCTACAATGTCATTCAACAACCTCATACCGATACGAAAAAGATTCTCTATCACTCGTATTAGGATCTAAAACACTCCTCATTTCCTCTCGCAAATGCTTTGAATCTGAAACTGAATCTACTCCCTCTACACCGTAATACTGCATAAAATCTTCCTCCGAAGATTCTAGGCCAACAATAACAGAAAATAAATTGGCATCACTGTCTTTTGGTAAGTTATTATTGAGAAACTCTACAGTATCATAAAGCTTAGCTCTCGTGTACAGATCATTAAAAGCTATTCTTCTTTTAAAACCAGTTCTTTCTTCCACCTGAGAATACTCTTCTTCCCATAATACTTTAGCCGCTTCCATATAAACAATCTTGCCTCTCAGTGTTTTGGCCAAATCATCTCTGCCCTCATCAACGAGCAATTCATGGACACATTCTAAATAGACAAGATAACTTTCAAAATCAGCGCTCATTTGCGGTATTGTTGCAAGAACAGTGAGTCGATTCATGAGCTGATCTTTTACACTGAAAAGGGTTCTTAGGATCCTCGCAAATTGCTTACAACGACTTTCACGGCTCTCTGCTACAAACCGTAAATCACCTGGAACTCTTTCAGCCAAAGCCTCTGCATTAGAATAGATAAAATCATATTCCGTACCATCGCTACAGGCTTCTCGTCCTTGATCCCATTCTCCTTGACCAAAATACCCACATCTTTGATCAAGTAATCCCTGTCTGAATTCTTCGAGTTTTGCATAAACTCTTGGATTCCCCTCTGGCGTTGCAATATCTTCAGGTTCTAAACCTATGAATTCAAATTCAAATCTTACCGTGTATTTACCAGGTTCTCCTCCATCACTGAATATCATTTTCTCTGTCACCATAGCCCGAGGGTTATCAATTCCTGATGGAACACAAATTCGAGCCAAAGGCGTTTTACGACTCGGCAAACTAATAACATGTCTTAGATCACGGTCATATCGCTGTCTGTGCTCATGACCATCTGCAACAAGAATCACTTCTTCTCTAGAGAGCAACCGCTTCACAGATTCTTTTGAACTCTGTACAAGGGATTCTATGGGGTAATGCATCGAAATCTTGAACTTGGCATTTGGATTTGCTTGAATCTTTGAATCCATAAAAGTTTCAACAGCACTCACCTGAAAAGCTGAGACATGACCTTTTACTGAACCCTGGAAAGCTGGAGAAGCTGTAAAGTCTTGGGTGTCCAAGCCTATATTGTATATGGGAACTGTCTTCCCATCAGCCAATTCAAATTCCTCTTGCTTAAAAGCCTGTAGATGAATCCAATCGCGCACTCCATTTTCTTCATGATTTTCTTGATCGGTATTGAAATGCATAACAGCATCCCAACGATCTAATTCAGGTGTAGGCGTCCAAAGTTTCTGAAAAGCCTGCTCAGTATCCTTAAAACGAATTCTCTCATTTGAATTTTCTAAAGAAAAAATCCTGCCATTGCCTCTTTCTATGTCTACTGTCACATTTTCACGCGTTTGATCTGAACAGGCCTCTTGTTGTCGAACAATACAATCAAAGGCTTCTACACGATCTTCAACAGAGATCCGTGGATCAGGACCACAGATATCTTCTTGGTAATCTTTCCCTCCAAGATTAATGAGACCAAAAAAGTTTCTGGGAGACCAAATGCTTCCCATATACTGTCCGCCATCGTGATTGCCTGGAAGGAGAAGTCTAAAAACAAGCTCAGGACTAATCCCTAAGTACTGAGCAATAGACATAATAAGTGATCTCACTTCTGCAGGACATCCCAGATCAAATAAATCTCCCATACCAATAAGCCCAGTAAAACGCACAGCCCCGTAACCTCTTCTATCATCTACGCTCATTGATTCTTGAATAGTGCCATACGCTTTTTCTAATAATTTGAGAATAACGGCTGGATTTGTAGCCTCAGTGAAAATATTGCGTAACGCTGTGGGCTCAAGACCTTGTGACACAATATCGTTTTGCCATGGTCCTTGATCTGATAAATAGCGTCTCTGATCATCACCTAAGTAAATGCTATATGATGTTTGAACGTGGTCTACTGTCATAATCAAGATGTATATCGGGCACTATTGATGAAAAGTTGCTTATTTGTTTAGCTGTAAGTACTTAAATTTAAAAGCTTTAATTTGATTTGATATGCTGCTGTGCATCCTTCATCTGATACCCACGATCCCCAACCGTAGGTGCGTAGGCACTTAGGAGCGTAGGCTCATCCCATTACAATCGACTTTTTGTCTCTTTAACCTCAAGATTCTTACCTTTACCAGAGATAAGTAAGCTCGTTTTTGAACTATTTTCTAGAGAGAAGTGGAGGTCTTTAAGTTTTGTAGCATAGGGAATTTTAAGAGTGTATTCTCCTGGAGGGAGGTAGAATTTTTTTTCGCCCAAGGACTCTTTGCTCACAAGCTTACCTTTTTGATAAATCTCATAACTCAAAACCATTTCTGAAAGCCAATTCTGTTTAAGTTCTTCGAAATTATCCGGCTGATAAAACTTGCCTTGTGTGCTTTCGGCTAACTTTGTTAACCATTTTTTTGATGAAGCAGTAATCTCGCCCATGGCAAAAACAATAACCTGGGTTTTCTTTGATTTACTAATGATTTTTTTGATTTTACTAAAAGAAGTCGTGCAAGAATCACGGTTGTCGGCAAAAAGATAAACCTTATCAGGCTTATTCCTGTAGGCCTCTTTAAGTGTGTTGACAATCGCTGACACCCCATTTGGATTATACTGAGACATCTTTCTGTTGAGCAATGTAGCATTGTATTTGCCCTTTTTGATGAGCCATTCAAAATCATCACAATCATTATAATAATGTGGCTTTTGAGCACCAAACAACAAATACGTAGGCTTAAGAGATTCAATTCTAGAATCAACATCAGGATCAGAAACTATCTTTCTTAAAACTCGCCATTTTTCACTCCCCTGCCAGTTATCCAAATGACTGATCGAGCCGTCCAAAACAACAACGGTGTTTTTGTAATTGAGAAAACTCAAACTCTTTTTATCAAAAACCAATTCGAGCAAACTAAGCCCTTTATTTATTTGAACCCAATCACTCAACTTAGTGCCATTATCTAAAGCAGCTTGAACAGTGACGTACATTTCTGATTGGAACCAACGCGACATAGGAAGCGACAGACTATTGTTCTCTACAACAAAATCATTAAAAGGATCTCCGTTAACAAAAATCTTTACTCCTGCTATTTTGTGTTGCTGTGCATTTTTGAGCTGAAAACTTACTTTAGTTTCTTTAGTAGAAAAGCTCCCCATAGAAGGCTCTGTTATCACAAGCTCTGGAATGTTTGATTGTTTTTTAAAAACAACTGATTTTGAAAGCTCATTATTTTTCAATTTAAGAGAAACTTTTAAAGTGAGAGTGCCATCAGGCCAATCTGATATATCTATTGAATTAAAAAACAAATCTTCCTTCGATACAGGAACAGCTTTATTATTGATTGAAAACGTTGCTGACTCAACAGAAGACAAAGAAAGCGCCTTAGGCAAAAGCAATACCCGAAGCTGTTTCTGCACAACATCACCCTCAACAGGTGACAATAAACCAAAATCAGCCTGCGCCTTAACCTTAATGCTGAAATCATCACTGAATATCTCTTTATTCATTCTGTCATAGAGGCTGATATCTAATTTATAATTCCCTTCACCAAAATAATTAAGCGGCAAAGAAATCTTCTCTTTTTTGGGATTTGTGAGGTCTAACAAGACTTTTTCTTCATGCTTCACAAGAAGCCTTTTGACTTTGGAAAGATCAGATAATTTTAGCTCTATTTGGTTTTGAGATGTATACTGTATCTTCTTTTTATCCCATGAAATGAGAGGCTCTTTTGTCTTTAGATCAAGTTGGATAACGTAATTACCTCGTTTTAAATTGACACTGGGGTCTTCAACCATCTTATATTTTTTTACCTTCACACCATCATTGGTAATAATAAGATCTCTTTTGCTTAAATTTCGGATGGGAAAATCATATTTATCTACAACTTGTAAAAGAAATTCTTTTGATTTTTTGCCCTTTGTTAGACTGAATTTATAGCGATCTAATTTATCTTTTCCTGCATTTTCATCGAAATTTACCGTCTCGACCTTAATGGCATGGTCAAGAGATTCCATTTGAACACTGCCCACATCGAGACGCTGTGGAATAACAAGGTTGAGAACATGAAACACCCTATTCTTTTGCATGAGAGCAAACCCGGCAATGAGAATTACCAGCAGAAGAAAAGTCAAGCTGCGAACAAAACCACGCTGGACATGCCTTCTTGAGGATGAATCAGGCAAAAATGAGACAAACAAAAAAACAATTAATAAAACCGGAATAATTAAATGAAAAGAAAGATAAGTTGGTTGCGCATAAAAAAACGGAATGTTCGCTAAAAAACCTTGCCCAAAAAATGATAATTCAAGATTGATCCCCTGAAAATAATTGATAGCCATAGGAAGGAGGCAAAGAAGACTGAGTATTCCAAATAAAATCCGGCTAAAAATACGACGGCCGACTTCAAACACGCTTATGATGAAAACATATATTAAAGTAATCAAATAAAAAGTGTTTAAAAATTCGCTAATGGAAAGATCTTTTATAGTGAACAAAAGAGGGTTTGCTGTGTGAAGAAAAAGAGCAAAATAAGCGACGATAAGACCAAACAAAGAAAGAGGAAGTGTAATAAGCCAGCCAGGTGAACGCTTAAAGAAAAGAGTCAAAAGCACAAAAATCAGCTCAAGAGCCATTGTCACAATCAAAAACAGACTCGCGGGATGATCTTTTTCTAAGAGAGATAAAATCTGGCTGATAATGATGTAGTGAATATAGATTGATGAGACTATTATGATAAAACGTAACAGGTAAAAATAAATTTGTGATGCCACTGAAGAAACAGGGTCACAGAGCCAAACATTAATGTAAGACTGTAATGAGGGGGATGTTCTGGGAGGGGCCAAAGGAATCTTCTCGGCATCTTTCTTGAAGATTCTTGAAAAAAACCTCACGACTGAAGATTTTTTTTGCGCGAGCTGTTCTTGAATGATTTCATCATCAGAGGGAACTTCGATCTTAATCTCTGTTTTTGTATCAACACCTTTGAGATCAAGGCTATTCACGTCGATAGCCATCATGGTGGAATTTAAATTCTCTTCAGCCCCTTCTTCAGGAACATCGTCTTTTATATTATTTTTATCTTCTGCCATTGTACCTTTCTGAATCTACATATTAGTTTTTGGTTTTTCTTTTGTAGATATATTCGGTATGAATAATGAGTTTATTGCTTCTGATTTCTCTCAAAAAAAGCTCTGCTTTGTAATGCCTATAGGACCTACCCTTGGAATCATTATCTGTGTACGATTTAAGGTGTCCGTGTATATAATAATTAGCACTTAGCAACACACCCTTTTTTCGTGTCTCTAGGTTATCTGTATAATGCATGAGACTAAAATCTAATTTACTCTCTAATGTGACTTCGACATTAATGATCATCACCAAAGGATTCAAAAGCAATTTATTCAGAACCATATCAGTAAACATTTTCTCGCTCATGCCTATATCGGCTCCACTCACCTCTAACCGTGATAATGTGATTTTTCTGGCTAGTTCTCCTTCTGAAAAAAACCTATCCTTTATAAATTTTGATGTGATTTTGTTAACAATCTTCTTTTTAGCCGATTTATTGAGGGGTTTGATCTGTTGGTAAGAATTCCAACCCTTTTTGGATTTTGCAGCATAGGCATCATTTGACAGAAATGTGACAGAAAAAATAACCAAAGATAAGAAAATAAGGCCTATAAAAGCAGATTTACCCATTAATATTATCAGTTTTTTCATAAATCTTCTCCCAACATCGCTCTTAGGGGGTGTAGATAGTCCTCTGATATCCATACAGAATATTGAAATTTCTCGCAAGTTATCGTTGCACCCCCTTCAAAATGAAGGTCTCAAATTATCTCTTTTTGGGTATTGATAAATGGCCAAAATCAAGGCAGATGGGAAAATCAAAAGGGAGACGTACTTTCCTGTACGTTAACCGATTGATTTTTCTATCAAACGTAGAGTTTGGTCATTTAGCAACACCCAAATTTTGGGATTGAATCAGGATCATTAAAAAGTTTATAGGACAAGACTATGGAAGACAAAAACCACAAAACAAAACAATCATCTAATGTTATCGATTTCAAAACAGGCGAACTCCAAGACGGTGCTGATGGAGATTCCACATTTGGTATTTACAAACCAAATGAAGAATTGCTCCAATCAACTGCTCGCATCAAAAAACAACGTGATGTGATCCGTGAAAGAATGGATAAAATGGAGCAAGCCAATAAGCGTGTCTCGCAAAATGTTTTCGAAAAGGTAAGAAGAGATTACGGCTTGCAACTTCAAACTATCACAGAGTTGCTCAACGAAAAAAAGGACGAGCTCAAAAAAGAAATAAAAGAACTCTACATGCGTCGAGAAAAGCTCACCATCGAAGTTAACCGCCATAAAGAAATATTAGAAGAAGCTGAGTTCAGACTTTTTCTTGGAGAATTTTCTCAAAACCAATTCCAAGAGGTTGAAAACTTCGAAACAAAAGAAATAGAAAAACTCGAGACAGACCTCTCTCAAATCTCACAATGTATCCACACCCATGAAGAGCTCTTTGATCCTGAAGATCTCGGCATTATTGCACCCCAAAAAAAAGAAGAGTCCACTAAAACAGTAGAAAAACCTGTAGAAAAGCCAGTCGAACAAGCAGCACCAAGCGCTCCAGAACCCACGGCAACAAAGGCTCCACAAGAACCAGAGCTTTCTAAAAGCATTCATCCAGAACCAGAGCAAAAACGTGTGACTCACACTGAGGATATTTCTATTGATCCCAGTGAATTCGAAGATCTCTTCCTAGATGACGAAAGTGTCTCACAACCTACAGAGCCTAAACTTAAAACCGAAGAAGAAGTCACAACTGGTGCTCACACTGCCGACGAAAAATCACCAAAAGATGCAGATTACTTTAATCAAGAAAAGGTTAGCGAAGCCTCTTTTACAGTTAAATCTGACGAAGCAAAAGAATTTATCGATAGTGTTCAGACCGAAAGCAAAGTACAAAAAGATGAAGTTCTCGACGACAAAACAATAGACAAAGACATCAGAACCGAAGTCAATCTCAAATCAGATCCTCTCGATTCAATCGAAGAAGATTCCATCAGCGATATTCTCAAAACGCTCCCCACAGAAGATGAGCCAAAAGCAGACGAAAAAGAAATCCCCATCGAAGACAGCAACATCGAGCCAGGAGCTCTTTTTCACCTTAAGCTCATAGACGGCGAGCACGAGCAAAAAGATTTTCCTTTAAAAGAAAACATCGCTATCGGGCGCTCTCCTTCGAGTGACATTGTTCTTAAAGCCCCAAAAGTTTCTAGACAACACGCAGCCATAAATATGTACAACAACCAGTACATCATCATTGACCTCAAAAGCTCAAATGGCGTGTATGTAAATGGAACAAAAATTGATGAATGTGTTCTTAATCCTGGTGACGAGATTTCAATCGGGGGCTATCGTTTTTCTTTTACCGATAAAGTCGACTAATGACTTCTTTCACATCAACAACCTTATATAAAAAGCGCAAAACAAAGCCCGTTTATGTAGGATCAATTGCTATAGGTGGCGACAACCCTGTCCGCGTGCAAAGCATGATCACAACACCATTAACAGACGTTGACGCAGCTGTTGCCGAAATTGAGGCCTTGGCAAAGGCTGATTGCGAAATTATTCGATTTACTGTCCCCACAAGAGATGAGCTTAACAGCCTCCCTCTCATCAAGGATAAATTAAAAGAAAAAAACATCACTACCCCACTTGTGGCTGACATTCATTACACCCCTTCTATTGCCATGGATGCCGTTCCTTATGTTGAAAAGGTGCGCATCAACCCCGGCAACTTTGTCGACAAAAAGCTTTTTAAGACACATGAATATGATGACAAGAGTTACGAAGAAGAGCTTAAGAAAATTGATGAGAAATTTATTCCTCTCATTGAAAAATGCAAAGAACACAACGTTGCACTACGCATTGGCACAAACCATGGATCTCTTTCTGACCGTATCATGAGCCGCTATGGCGATACCCCTGAGGGCATGGTGGAATCGGCTTTGGAATTCACACGCATTGCCATCAAACACGGCTTTGACCAGCTTGTTTTTTCTATGAAGTCATCCAATGTGCGAGTGATGATTCAAGCCTATCGCTTGCTTGCCCAAAAGCTCGATGAAAAAGGATGGAACTTTCCCTTTCACCTGGGTGTGACAGAAGCTGGTGATGGAGATGAAGGCCGTATCAAATCAGCAGTAGGCATTGGCACGCTTTTGATGGATGGTATTGGTGATACGATCCGCGTGTCGCTCACAGAAGATGCTGTAAACGAGATCCCTGCTGCTTATTCAATCTTGCAGGCCTGTCGTTTGCGCATGACAAAACCAGAATACATCATGTGCCCCATGTGCGGCCGCACAGAGTATGATCTCAAAAAAGTCGCTGCCAATATTAAAGAGCGCACGTCTCATCTCAAAGGTCTCAAAATTGGAATCATGGGTTGCATTGTAAATGGTCCTGGAGAAATGGCTGATGCGGACTTTGGTTATGTGGGTATAGGGAAAGACAAAGTCAGTCTTTATGTAGGACAAGAATGTATTGAAAAGGGTATTCCTGAAGAAAAAGCTGTCGACAAATTGATTAATCTGATCAAAGAAAATGGGAAATGGGTAGAACAGTAAAACTAATCTCTAAATAATCCGAACATGGGCGTCTACGGCCTCTCTAATTTTATTTATAACATCTTCCATCATACGAGCCTCTTCACCTATATAACTCATTGTTGAAATCGTGTTTCTGAGTGAAAAAGAAAAATAGAGCCTATCTCCAGCTGGCTTAAAAATCTCAATCTCTCCACCTTGAATACAAAACTGAGATTCTGATACACACGAAGGATCAGTCTCTTCTGGTTGATAATAAGAAAGATTTAAATCAAGGACAAGGCTCCCATCACGATTAAAAATGAAAAACCCTGAGCTTCCTTCATATCTTGCCTCAGCTAACTTAGCAGTACATTCTTCATCACGATTGAAGGTAAATTTCTTTAGAAAACCAGAGTTACGAACAGCTAATTTTATAGCACCAAGCAACGCTTTAATATTAATGCTCAAAAGAAGACCTTCATCAGTAGGAACAGTGACCATAAACCTGGCCCCAGAAACACCCATCTCTACACCTAAATGAGCGGCTAATAGTTCTTCTCTGCGTCCATAACCATGTAAAACGGGATACCTTGAAGGCGCATGTAGTAGCTGGCTTCCATCTACCATTTGTTGAACTCTAAAAGAGGCTTGATGCAGGGGAGTGCCTCTGGCTAGTTCAAAATCTTTTTCAGGTCCAAGTATTGATAAATGTGGCATTTCACTACCACTCAACCCCCTGAGATCTAAACCCCTATGAAAAGCTATAGATGTATTATATCGTGCTTTACCAACTGGTGTTAGAGCTGATGTAACTCGAGCAGCAAGGTCTTGTGTAAACATATTAGGCTGACCCAGACGAGAAGAAACAGAATCTAAGTCTTCACCTCCACCCCCTAATCGCGAAGTCAAATCAGCAGCCAATCTCTTTGCCCCTTCATTATCACGATTTCTTATTTGCATTAATCCAGCGGTAAAATGATCTTGCATGGAAGCAGGACCTAACACTGCTAATGCATTCACCCCTCTATTAATCTGGTTATCTCCAGCTAATGCAATGGGTTCAACACAAACACCACCATAGATGGGTCTTGCTGTTACTAATACTTGATTCAATTAGTTGCCTCTATATATATTAATGGGATTTAAATTATACCCTATGTATGCCACCCCTATTATCGGGTAAGCCCCTATAATGTTGCGGATTATTAATTTCAACAAATTCAAGCACTTTGCTTGTATATTCCCTAAACCTTCATTATCACTACCTAATTAAAAGAGTTTACAATTAGCCTTTCAGATGAGAATACGGGCAAGCAATGATCCAATATCTGTACGAAACACTCTCTCAAATTGACCCTATAATATACATTATCATTCTCGCCATGCTGCCCTTATTCGAAGCGCGTTATGCCGTGATTGTGGCCTATATTCTTCACAGGAAATTCGGAAATTTTCCTTGGGCCTATGCCTTTGTCTTTAGCGTGTTAGGAAACTTGATTGCAGTGATCCCTGTTCTCTATTTATTGCCCTGGATCGATCGCATCATGCATAAATGGTCTTTGACTGGAAAGTTCTTGGACTTCTTTTTGAATCGTGCCCGCCGCCGAAAAGATCTGATTGATAAATACGGTTTTTGGGGCCTCACGGTCTTTGTGGCTATCCCCTTACCTGTTACAGGGGCGTGGACAGGCACTCTCATGTCTTATCTTTTTGACATTGATAAAAAGAAATCCATCATCGCTCTTTTTGTAGGTGTGCTATTATCAACCGCTGTGATGACTCTCGCTTCGTATGGTGGGATTGAATTTTTATCTGGGATTTTGCCTGAAGTTTCGATTCAGTAATTACTAGGGTGATAAACGAGTTATAGATATTCCATTTTTTGACAAATGCGATAAACACAGCTTCTGATAATATCCACACCGCCTTGAAAAAAACTATCCGGCACAAGACCAAAAAGCTCACGTTCTAATTTGTCTGCACAGAGTTGATTTGCTTTTTCTCCTAATAAATGAGCAGCTTCTTTAAAATTCATAGAAATAGGCTTGTTTCTGTTTATTGAAATGGACTCAAGTCTTGCTTTGAGTGTTTTTTCATCAAAAGAGGTTAAAGGCTCATATAAGCTCAAGTCATAAAGATCTCTTAATGAATCTCGCTCTAAACTTGCCGAAATTTTGTGAGCATATGCTTCTGCTGTAGACATGACTGTGATAACATGGGGTGGTAATTTTAGATCATGAGCTAACACAAAAGTGCTTTTTTGCTCTGGCACTACAAAAGGCTTATCTTTTACAGAAATTTCAATGAGAGCTGTGATGTCATCAACAAAGGTTTCTAAGACAATGCCACGTGAATTTAACTGTGTGTTCTTTACCTGTATATTTTCTTTAAGAAGCAATTTATTTATTTCAGTCGCAATGATTTTACGAGATTCTTTGCTCGTAAAGATATAATCAACATCTTGTGTATAGCGGGGACTATTAAGGAGTCTGAGCAACATCCCTCCTTTTAGAACAGCTTTATTTTTGTATTTTCGGCTGATTAAGTGAATGATTCTAAGAAGAAGCTTTTCTCTTTGTTTTGATTTATCCATTTAAAATTCCTTTAACAAATTTAATAAATTTTTGGTTTTTGTATTTAGTTAAATATTCTTTGATCTTTTTCTTATTGAGCTTTTGTGTGTTAATTTCTTTTTTTGGATCAATAGCAAATTTGTATCCACGAAGATGATAATAGAGTATGTCTAAAAAAGCTTTTTCAATATCGGCAACATTAATTCCTTGTTCATCTTGCGAAAAACCAAAAAACAAATCCTTAGAGATAGAGTAGGTATCGATACGATAATTTGCAAACTTGATTGATTTGTTTTTTTGAGTGCTCACTAAAGAAAGCCTGTTTTTTGGAACTGTTCCAATGAGCATTTTATTTGCAAGCACGGAATCAAGTGAAATATAAGCTTTGGGATTAAGGTGACGAGATAGCGTCCAGGCATCAAAAGATTTTGTTACGTATAGCCCGCGTTTTACACGAATGAGATATTTTGACGAGACTAGACGTTTGATAGCGCGCTGATTAGCAATGGGATTTTCAGCACCCATAATATTATATAAATCAGCTGTGGTAAAAATACCGTTGAGATCTTGTTGATATAATTCGAGTTTTCCGGTGATTTCACTGTCTAATAATGCTTTTTTCATAATAGTATAATATTATCAATAATTGATAATAAATATGATATATGAAAACGCTAGAAAGGTCAAGTCGCTGAGAGAAAACATATAGATAGAAACTGTATAAAAACGTACACTAACTGATGATATGAAAATATGGGTAAAAGTAGGCTTTTATTTATAGTGGATTATCTTGGCCTTGGGTATTTTAAAGTCCTCATAAGGAATCATATATGAAGGGCTTGAATTTTTATCTGCAATTTTGCCTGAAGTGATTCTGAAGTAATCTAATAAACAATTTAAGGATGGCAATGCATACCTAATTTTTTAGCTAAGACAATTTCGGAGTTATCTTTATAATTAGCTTCGAGTTCTTCTAAATCATCATAGTCTCCCTGAAAAGTTCCATGATTATATTGCTCTATTGGAGTTAAAATTTCCCATGACATATCTTCTGTAAACTCAATGCCTGGAAAATTTGTTGGAAATCCGGCTATACCCGACATCCATTGTAATTCTCTTAAATAGAGAAGAGACTCTTGTCTAGAAACCGCATAATAACTTTGTGAATCCTCAGGAAAAGTCACGTATTGAGGAACTGTACTAATCAAAAATAACTCCCTAGCAAGCCTAGTATCAGACAAAGGGCAAGGTCCATCAACAGCAAAACTTACATCAGCTGAATCTACTAATCCTTCTTTTATTTTTCCTAAAGTGTAATCAATAGTCATTGCTTTTGTATAAATAAGTTTTTCAAGATCAAGTGAACTTGCTAGCGCTCTTTTTTTGTTTACCCTTCCCCTTTTTTTGAAATCCTCTTTCTTCAAGTAAGGTTCATAATCAGCCAAGAGCGTCTCATCTTCTGCAGCCTCCATGACTAAACCTAATATAGTCTGTCCAGGACCATAGCCTTGATTCTCTTTACTATAGGGCCCAAAAAATCCGCCCACAAAGCTAGCCGCACCCCAAATAAAACTAGAACCTCGTCCCCCTGTATATTTGATATCAAACTGTTCCAATAAACCATCTTTAGCACTACAATCAGAGGATACACACGCACCTATATCTTGAAGAGGATCTTCTCCTTGTAAATGCACAATTTCTTGAATAAAAAATTTTGCTAATAACGCAGCTAGATTGGCTTCTTGAATATCTGGATGATGACGATGCATAATAGCAGCCGCTCTTAAAATATCATCACGATAATGTTCTACAAAAGCAATTGCATGACGAAGCGCCTCTGGTGAATATACCCTGGATACTGCATACGAGTTTTCAAAACGGTCATGATCATAATAATATTTTTCTGCTTTAACATTACCTTCTCCATCAACAAACTGAACAATTTGGTAAGGCATAATTGGTAACAACTGAGGACTGTCAAAAATATCAGGTCCTTTAGTATAAACAAACGCGCTAGGAACAACTGCCTTATAATCACTTTCGTCAACACCCCAGGCAGCAGCATATTTTGCTGAGTATTCATGCATTTGCTCTATGGATCTCAGTTTTTCAGCAGGGTCTATTAAAGGAAGGGCATCTTCAGTCGTCAAAAAAAACCGCCTATCGCCTTTAAACGTAGATACAGCTTGCAGATCCACTAGAGAATGTGAATCATAGATTCGTTTTTGCATGCTTTCAGAGAAAAGGGGGTGGTACAGCTCATAGGGCAATTGATACACTGGCACATCTTCAGAAGAAGCACCATCTACCATTAGAGCATAAGCCATAAGTTGAACACTAAGTCGACGCTGTGTTGCTTCATCTTGCTCAGCTCCTCGAATGATTTCAGAAACAGTTAATGTATCATCAGCATTTGCATTGAATTGACCATACCTAGATTCAAGCTCTCTTCCATAATACGCGGCGATCGGATTCTCCGATAAATCAAACCGCGTATCACCAACTTGAAAATATTGAATGGAACTCATGGCCCTGTATCGACAGAATTAACTGAAATGTTGTGATTTGATCGTAGATTCTGTGTCCTTTGGGACACGGATAATGAATAAAAGAATAAACACATTAGAAAACATAGGGGTCGCTTTATCCCCTTAAAATAGCTGCAACACGATCGGCATCTGTACGACTCAAAATATTTTCCCTAACATAAGCACGACCTTCAGGCTCAACTTCCAATTGAGCAATTTTTCGATAATGCGCATTTGCTGCGGCGAGAATATTATCACCATAAGTACTTCTAAAAATTTCTAAAATCAAATTTGGTAGAATGATCCCAGGTGCGGCTTGTTGCCAGGCAAGAATATGGGTATAGACTGTTCTTCTTCGGTCTATTTTATCATACAATGGATCTCCTTTTACAATCATATCAGTATGCAGTCGTAAAGATGCGGTCATTAAATCCACTCTTCGACTAAAAAACTTTTCATAATAATGAGATCTAACCAAGAGACCTGATGAGCCTATGGCTATCCACTCTCCAATGCTTAGACGATCCAAGTCACTAAGAGCTCGACTTGGATCTCCTGAAACGACATTTTGACTAACTTGGTTCATTCCCCCACGAAAACGGGTGTGCAGTTGTTGTTGCAAACGTCCATTTGAACTGAGTGCGTTTGCCATGTCATGAGGACTACTGGTTCCGATCTCATCTGCAGAACTTGTTAATGAACTTGAAAGGTCAACGTTTGTTACTGCGCTCCAAGGAAGTGCCCCCCTTATCAACGTAGGCGTATGAAGATGGACTGATGACAAATTAATCTCCACTAATGGGTGATCCTACTGATTCCTCTTTGGTTTTTTCAGCAGCAGGAGTTGCTTCACTTTGATCACTTTGATCAAGTTCTAAAAACTTTGCCAACTCATCGCACTCCTCATTTAACAAAGCGCGAAAGTCACCTGGCAAAACATCTGGGTTTTGATAATTTAGGGTATACATAGTGTTACTACTTGCTAAATATGAAGACAGGCGGATTCCCTTTGTTGGATTTAAACGCCACAAAGTACTCGCGTCAGAATCTTGTGGAGGAGCACACCAAAATACAACATCACCTAAGAAACTATCATATGCTTCATATTTTACGGGATCACCTTGTTTTCTTTCTTCTAACCCATAAGCGCTGGTATTGGTTAACCAAGTAATTGGTCGAGTCACTTCTCTTATAATTTCTCCTGCTCTGGCTATGCATATATCATATTCGGTTCTAACACCCCTTAAAATGCGTTTGAACTTAGCTGAATCTCTTGCCCATTCTATCTGACAGCCACTTTCTAAAGGACCATATGTATTAAGGCTGCGTAAAGTGATTCCGTTGGCCACACAATCCACAACACGATCACCGTCATTATCCACTGTGGCAAACGCTCGCCTACCACCCTCTCCAAACTGATATACGCCCACATTAGTGGCATCATCAGTTACCTTAATTTTTACATTTTGACTCACATCTCCCATGTAACACTCTCTAATTCTATTTTTTTACTTAACATACACCTCAATTATTTTCCTACCCACTCCCCAACTCCAACCCCATAACAATCCTAAACCCAGGGCCTGAAAGACATAAAGCAGATGCATCTAAAGCTACAACTCTTGCCATAATATTTTTCCTTTATCTTTCAATAGGGTTATCATTGGAGTCACTCAAATCAACACCAATAGCAGCACACAACTCTCTATCATTTCTAACTGGACCGGGAAACAACAGGCCTCTTGGCAAAAAAAACCCTGCATCTACAGTAAATCGTGCCAATCTTCGATCACGACCAGGATTACTTGATTTCTTAATTACAGCCATTCCTCTGCTAACCGCTTCCCCCATAGCCAAATTTTTTGCAAAACAAGTTGAAGAATCCCAATCAAGCACTTGCCTTCTTTCAGCCGCCACCCCAGTTGCAATATTTAAATTGTAACAAACATCTAGATTCATCCCAGAATAATCACAGGGACGTGATAGAACAGGATTAAGTACTGGTAATCTAGCTGCTCCTACAAAAGACATAATGATCACTCCAAATAATAATTTATGACATTAAAACTACGCCAAAAGACCTTATATCTATTATCGATAGACCTGCTTTAAAGTTGTGATCTTAGAATGAGTTTCGTGTCCTTGAGGACACGAAACAATTAAAGAAATAGAGCCATTATTTCACTGTTCTCGTTGCATGATCTAGGAGGACAAATAAAATGACAATCACAATCACAACACCAGCAAGCAAAGAACAATACGGTAATTCTGATATTACAATCACAAAACCAAGTGGGAAACCAACTCCACGTATTCTCTATTTTGGGGACGAAGACCGTTCTTCCGAAATCACAATCACAACACAAACTAAGAAAGCTGCGCCTCCTGACAATAGGCCCTTACGTTACCGTTATGCTGATTCAGCTCAATACACAGTGAGTTTTGCTTCACACAAACGAGAACCCCAAGAGACTCGAGGCATTGACTTTGATAATGATAAACCAAAAAGATATTGGTCAAGAGATGAAATCATGATGGGTTATTTAGCATACGAACAAGAAATTCATGGCACACGTTTTAAGCCCGATGAACCTACAACATTTCACCGCCATGCTAAGGACGAAACTCCACGTGTAAAAAAAGGATTTTTTGCCCTAGGAAAGCCTCAACAAATTGATGGTGACTGGTACGAGCCAGGATCCTATGTTGTTTTAGATTCCAATGGACATGTCATTCGAGGGACACGAACATCTTCCTCATCTCCCAAAGAAATATCTCAAGGAGATGATATTTTAGCCAGGTTTGATAGTTATCGTTATAGCTAAGCCCCTCTCCTAGCCCTAAAACCTTCAATCTTCTTTCGCATGAGACGCATGATAAGATCGTAGATGGGATTTGGCATGATACGTGAGAGGTAATTGAGAACCAGCATCTGCCAGGGAAAATACAGACGTGCTTTTTTTCTTTTGATGGCTTTGAAGATGTATTTAGCTGCCTTGTCAGATGATACAAGAAAAGGCATGTAAGTGTTTTTTTCTGTCATGGGTGTTTGTACAAAACCAGGGTGAACATCTAATACGGGAATTTTCTTTTCGACCAGGTCTATTCTCATGGCCTCTAAAAAAGTTGAAAAGCCTGCCTTGGAAGCTGAATAGGCAGAAATCTGTGGAGCCCCACGAACAGAAGTCATAGAAGAAATACCGACAATATGACCATAACCCTGGGCAAGCATGATATCTTTCGCCACTTCGATAGTGGCAATCGCCCCCAAAAGATTCACGTCGAATATTTTTTTTGAACCTTCCCAAGTATTCGTCCATTCATTCGTGTTATACCCTACCCCTGCATTGGCAACAACGAGATCTAAACTGTCAAACTCTGAGACAGCTTCTTTAACATCTTGCATGTGTTCTTCGAAACTGCTCACATCTGATTTTTTGATTTTAATTTTACAATCTGGGTGTTGAGTTTGAATGTATTGAGCCCAGTCCTCGATAAGTTGCTCTCGTCTTGCCATGAGAATAAGGTTGTACCCTTGAAAAGCGAGTTCCTTGGCAAGCGCCATACCAATTCCACTGCTAGCACCTGTGATTAATGCTGTTTTACTTTTAATAGTTATCATTATGATATTTTCCAGCGACCCCGTGACCCCATGACCCAGCGACCCCAAGGCCCTATTAAACAAGTACCGTCAACTCTGGCCCCACAGAGAGTTTGAATGTATCCGTTGCAGGCAACATATCGCCATCAATCGTGTAGGGCATTGGTTCTTTCAAATAGATTTCCATGGTTTCGGCTGCAGCATCTAAGATATGTGGAGAATTTGTGGGTTTGCCATCACGGAGTTTTTTGAGCTGAGGGAGAAGTTCATGAGGAGAAATTCCCATACCAATTGCAGAAAATTTTTCGTTCTGATTAAGCATATGCCTAAACACATTAAACTCTAAACCCAATTGACGTATTGAAGCTGAAAACACAGCCGAATAATTGGCAAAAGGCCATTTTTGACCGTTAACAAAGACATCGGCATCAAATCGCTTAAAAATATCTTTGATGACTTTGCCTTCTACAATGGCAGACATAATACCATGTACAAGAGTTTTTCCTGCAATAAAGGGATTCAATGTGGGGTTTTTGTAATAGAGCTCCATAAAACGATAAATAACCCCAATTCCAAAAATACAGCCGTAAGAATCATTGATTTTTGTGAGTCTTAATTTTTTGATCTCAAAGTTTTTGTCTTCGTGATATTTGATGAGGAGATTTGACATCAGCCTTTCAGTATCCCCTTTAATCCCTAAAGTAGCCGCGATCGTGTTAAGAGTCCCTCCTCGAAGAAGAGTGATTTTTGGCAATGGTTTCTCTCCATAAATCTTTAGGAATGTTGTTAACGTACAATGAATAGTTCCATCACCACCCGAAATCGCTAAGAGATCAATGTCGTGAGATTTAAAAGATTCGGCAACAATACGCAGATCATCAATGTCTTCTGTGGGACGACAACTTGCTTTATCACCTATGATAAATGCCATGTGCTCCAACTTGGTTGGGTTCTTTTTATATCTTTTTGAAAAGGGATTTAATACGACTCCAATACCTGGCATATTTGAGTGGACTGTCACACAAAAAAAGAAATTCCAAGAGAAATTTGATTTTTACTCCCAACAGCCTGGATTCCGGGCACAAGCGAGAGTCACCAAGACGTGAAGATGACCAAAGGCATAAACACGATCGTTTGGGCCCCAAATATAAGCCCCATAAACCGGGTCATCTTGATATTCTGAATCACTAATTTGAATTTGGGAAATTTTTTCGACAATTTCATCCCCAAAATCACCTTCCCCTAACACATAGGCCAATCTGGCAATGATAGAATATACTGACAAGTCTTCATAAAAATCACCTGCTTCATTAATGGTCACAGGTGTTCCATCACGATTGTATGACATAGGAACCCGGTCACCAAGTCTGTCATACTCACTCATGATAAAATCGAGAGTTGTATTTGCAGGTGTGACCACACCTGCCTCAGCTAGGTTTAAGGCTGTTAACATCTGAAGAATCATATTGAGCGAACCATCGTCTGAAGGAACAAAAGCATTTGAATCAAGTGAATAGACTTCTTCATACAAACCATTTCCGAGTGCCGCTTCTGATAAGACAGCCATCGTATTATCTAATACATCCTCCCAAGCAGCATTCTCTTCGATGAGTCTCACCATGGCCTCAGAATCAGCATAGCTCAAAACTAAATCTGAAGTAGAATAGACATCTTCTTCAGTCCATGACGCCCCTTCAACTAAAATATCATCTTTAGCATCATCATGAACAACGTTATAAGCCTGAACTGCAGCAGCAATCTCCAAAGCAGTTTCTTTGTAAGCTTCCTCTTGCCAACAATCATAGCCTTTGAGCAAGGCCTTGATAACGCGCAAATCATCAATGCTCGCATTAGAATTACCAAACACTTCGTAATTGGATAGCAGTTTCCAATAGAGAAGATCATCGGTAGATTGAAGATAGGTGATGGCAAAATTATACGCTTGATCAAAAAGAGCCTTGTCCCGCGAATAGGCAGCATACAATAACAACAGTCCCATGCTTTCGGAGATGACATCATGATTCACACCAGCAACAGATGACTCAGGATATATCTCAAGACGATTTGACCAAAGACCCCCTTCAGCTGACATGAGCTCACGAATCATAAACTCACGTCCTAGGCTCTCTGATGTCGTCATAGGCGCTAATGGATTTTCTTCAGCCTCCTCACAATCTTCTGTTTCATTTCCAGCTTCATCCCGAGACTCGTTATCAGCGCTATCCTCTTCATCTTCAATGGAAGAACCCTCATCAGCACTCACGCTATCATCAGGCAAATCACTAAAACTCAAACTATCTGTATTACTACAATTGATAAGCGAAAAGGAGAATAGAAAAAATGATATGAGGAATAGAGAAAATGTTTTGTTACTCATACTTGCCTCGCAATAAACCTACACGACCCCTAAACCCCAAAATACCTATGTCAAAGATTTGGCACAATGTCATTTTTAATCAGCATAAGGAATCATTCTATTACGCCCAAATGAAAAAAAAACATCTCAATCCTATAATATCAAAAACTTAGAACGCGATTTTTTTGGCACATGATTTGCACAATAAAGCTTTGGGCTTATTAAACAGGGTTCCCCAACAATCCTTTTTTTTTGGAGGTGTTATGAGGAAAATAACAAACCATTCAAGTGTCGAAGTACATGCAAAACATGGAATTCGTTTCATTGCCTTTGTTATCGTATTAACTTTATCAATTTCTTTAATTCCAAAAGACGCCTGGGCCTGGAGCTGGGCTTCTTTCTTTAGTCAGTTTTTTCAGACTAGTTCGCAAACAACCACTACAACAACTGAAACGGCTACAGAAACCGAAGACACGACACCCGCTGACACAAGCCAGTGTGAGTTTACCGATGCCTCACCTGATGACCCTTACACGATTAAATTTGATTTAGCGGATACAAGTGATCCTTATAAAATGACATTCTTTGCGAGCCATGATTTCCATTGTTCGAATAACAATATAGAACGTGTTGTCATCACAATGCATGGAAACAGCCGTACTGGAATGGGTTATTACAACAGCATGCTTTCCTCAGCCAATAACGCTGATATTTCTTTTGATAAAACCATGATCATTGCTCCACAGATCCATGTTTGTAATTCAAGTGGATGCGGCACTGATGGAGACGCAAGAAGCATCTATTGGCCTGATGGTTCTGGCTGGAAAAAGGGACATAAATCTTCATCCGCACTTTCATTTAGAATCAGTTCCTATGCGGTTATTGATCGACTGCTTGAACACCTAAGTGATGCGAACATGTTTCCAAATTTGACGGATATTGTTGTGGCAGGATTTTCTGCTGGTGGACAATTCACAAACCGTTATGCAGCTGGGAACCTAATTGATGATGATATTTATGAAGCAGGCATTGATCTCAAATATATTGTGGCAAGCCCTAGTAGCTATCTCTATCTTAATTCGCGTCGTTGTAATAATGCTGATGAAGAGGGGTGTAATAGTTTTGGAAGATATTCTAGATATAAATGCTACTCCTACAACAAATATCATTACGGACTCAGCAGCAAAAACAGTTACATGAACGCTACAGGGAATACGAAAATCCGTTCTAACTACCCTACTCGTGATGTCCATTATTTTATTGGAGATGAAGATACGGGAAGCTCTTCTTTAGACACTAGCTGTGCAGCTATGGCAGAAGGTGAACAACGTTATCAACGCAGCATGATATACATTGATTTCATGGACAAGTATTACCCAAACCATGTCCATGCGCACACGGTTATTGAAGGCATTGGCCATTCATCTTCTAAGCTTTATGGATCCGAAGAAGCACAATGCGTGCTCTTTGATGTGAATTGTGAATAGTGCTGCGCACGATAGGCCCTTCGACTGTGCTCAGGGTAAACGATAGACGATAATCGATAGAATCTCTCTGGCATAGGTGCGTAGGATCATAGGTGCGTTGGCTCGTATTCAGCGACTATACCTATTATTCTGCGCATGCGCCATGAGCTCAGCAAAGGGGTTGATATAGCGGCGTGATTTTTCAAAAATCCCATTACACCCTTCACCCCGATCTTTTGAACGAGAAATATTTGCAAACAAACCTCGTTCAACAGCGTTAAAGAACGAAATATCGGAAATCTGCTTTAAAAACTTATGCGTTCTATCTAGAACCTGTCTTGCATGCCTCATGATTTTGCCATTTGCAGAAAATACGACTTCATCATTGAGGGCTCTCATAGCATGAAAGATATTATTTGTTTCTTGTAAAGATAAAAACCTGTCGTTGACTTGAGACATCTCAGTAAGAACACCTAACGAATGAGTTCTTTGTTCTGTAATCATACCAGCCACATTAAACAGAGTATCAAGAATATTGTTCATGGGAACCTTGTTTGATTTACTCTGTTTAGGTGCCATATATTTTGTAGGGCACCTGGGAAAAGCTTCGCGCACAAGCTGTGCCATAGCAAGCTCTAACACAAAGCTATCTTCAGCATTGGCACTCATTTCAAAATCGTGTCCCAAAGAAACTTGGTCATCCCTTAATCCAGCATGCTTTGCAAAACAGTCATTAATAAAATGACTCGTTAATATCTCATGATGATTATTATAAGAATCCTCAGTATTGAAAAAATTATCTTCGCCAGTATTGAGAATCATTCCAGACCTAGCAATAATCACGCGCGAAAAAAACTGGTCGATTAGACTGCGCTTTAGGTTAATATCCCAAAACAAGGATCCATACAGAGCATCACTCGACAGATAATCAAGACCTTCCATGGCAGCGATAACAGCAATTTCTGGCATACACAAACCAGTCGAAGAGCTACAAAGACGAATATAGCGCTTTAGTTTCTTGGACACGTCATCTAAAGCCGCTCGCATGGCTCTAAAGCCATCTTGATTAATAAAAATCCCCTTATTAGCTCTGTTGGGGACAGTAGAAATGGGAACATGGTCCATCACGCTTTGATCTGAGGAGCACATAATTGAAATAACATCTGCACCATTATTCGCTGCCTCAACTGCTATCTTAATATCTTTGTTAATATCACCAGTTGTGACAATCACATGCCTTAATGGAGCACGAGAGGAACCATATTTTTCACGCATTTCCTCTTTTTTGTACCGCATTTTATCAATGTGGCGAATAGATCTATCTATCCATGGTTTAAGCAAAATAACAGCTTCATCACCACTAACCTCATCAAGTTTATCAAAGTTAAGCTCTCCTCTGATAATCTTATCGGCTATCTTCCGTTGATTCCACCTTGGATAACGCTTTTTGATTGAAGCAATAAATAATACAGCACCATGATAGAGACGTCTTTGATCCATTTTTTCGACAATGAGATTACTCACCGGACAAGGCACACGATCTTTGTTTTCCATCACACCATCAAAACCGAGCAATCTTAAGACTGCCCTCTCAATGGAAGCAGTTGAATGCCTATTGGCATAAACTTTTACTGGATGGATAATCGTCTCGGCTAACTCACGGCACTCATCAATAATGTCGCGATCTAAATTGAGTTTTGCCATTATAAATAAAGGAGGGTTTTTTCAGATAGAGAAAGACCTTATTAGAGCTTCATTCAAATAAATGGTATCGAAAGATGATGCTGCTTTGAATTAACGTAATCATTTCAGCAAACTAACCTCTAATATATGTGGTGCCTAGATTCTAAAAAAAACAGAATATCAATAACACCACTGATAATTTCACCAATCTAAAAATCCTCTTCCCTGGTAAATCGTGTAATAAATACACTTAATAATTAATAAAACCTTACAATATCAATAATCCCGCAGCAAGCTACAGGATCTGAAGTTTTAGCCAATTTTCATATTCACAGGAAGTAACCCCATGAAAACAAACCCAAGTTTTGGGTCAATGTGTTGTAGAGATAATCTCTACTGCATAATATTGTATAATAGCTCCTTTGTGGAAGCAAGAAACCTTTTTTTCAACAAGATTAGGGTATTATTATTCGCTAGTGCTTGTTCAATTTAATTTTAATAAATTAAATCGATTACAAGCACTTGTACTGAGCAAGAATGATATTTTATGTTGTCGAAGTACTATTTAGTTAATCTCTTTAAAATACCGTCTAATATTTCGACACAGCAATCAATATGCTTTTCTTCCACCATAAGTGCTGGAGCAAAGCGAATGGCATTTGGTCCACATCCAAGGATAATGAGCCCTTTATAAAAGGCCATATCGACGATTTTATTTGCTGTCTCAGGATCGATTTCCTTTGTTTTCTTGTTTTTAATGATTTCCATGCCAACCATGAGCCCTTTGCCACGAATATCGCCAATAATGGAATGCTTCCTTTGAAGCGCTTTTAATTTCTTTAGTAAATATTTACCTTGTTTGGCTGCATTCTTCATGAGCTTGCGCTCCAAAAGCTCTATTGTCTTGAGTGCTGCAGCACAAGCAATGGGGTTTCCACCGAATGTAGACGCATGTGATCCTGGAGGCCAATCCATGATATCGCTCTTGGCTACAATCGCACCAAGCGGCATGCCCGATGCAATTCCTTTGGCCAGACAGATGATATCAGGATCAAAACCATAGTGCTCACTGCAAAACATCTTTCCTGTCCTACCCATTCCCGCTTGAATTTCATCAGCCACTATTAGAAATCCATGTTTTTTGGCCAAAACCTGCAATCTCTGTATATACTCCTTGGGAGGCACAATATACCCACCCTCTCCCTGAATGGGCTCAAAGAAAATGGCCGCCACATCTTTTGGGGGAATGGTTTTTTTGAAGACAGTGTTTTCGAGATAATCTGCACATTCAAACTTGCACTTTCCGTACGTCTTCCCAAACTGACAGCGATAACAATAGGGATAAGGAATATGTGAAACACCACTCAAAAAGGGTGAAAAACCTTCCTTTTGAACAACTTTACTCCCTGTAAGAGACAAAGCACCCATTGTTCTACCATGAAAAGCCCCAAGATAAGCAATCAATCTTGGACGCCCTGTTTTATACCGAGCCAATTTAATGGCTGCCTCAACTGCCTCTGCACCTGAATTTGTAAAAAAGACTCGTTTCTTCTTTTTACCAGGAGCCAGCGTTGCCAGTTTTTTAGCAAGATGAGCTTGAGGCTGATAATAAAAATCAGTGCCAGACATGTGAATGAGTTTTTCGGCCTGTTTTTTTATAGTTTTTACAATTTCAGGATGACAATGCCCTGTGGAACACACTGCAATACCTGAACAAAAATCAAGAAACTCATTTCCATCAATATCTATGAGTTTAACACCCTCTCCCTTCTCAGCCACACAAGGATAGCCACGTGTGTATGAAGGAGAAACAAATTGATCATCGGTTTTGATGATTTTCTTTGCTTTGGGGCCAGGTAGTTTTGTTTTAATCTTTGGAAATGAATATTTTTTCATTAATAAGCTCCTTAGTTAGTTAATTAAATTCTTTTTGTATTGCCTCTGCATTCTTCACAAGTTGTTGAACATCTATTTTCTTCCCTAAAGGACTTTCTGAGATAGCCTTTAAAAAAGCCTCTGGTGAAAATATCTTGGTACGATTGAGAAAAACAAGTAGCATGAGAAGATTGATCTCTTTGGCACCACCCGTGTTGAGAAAATCTCCCTTGAGAACCGATGCCTTTGTTTGAGAAACTTCAAACTCATTATCAGCCAAAATAAAACCTTCTGACATATTCTTAAGACGGTTTTGTAAAAAAGAAAGTCCATCAGCTGACGACACCAATGCCCAATCAATCTTCTGTATCCAGGTGTATTGAATGGGTTCAGGAGAAAGAATCACCTCGACTGCTGAATAGCCAGTTCCCACTGTCACAGGATAACTCCCCTTTTTAGTCACATTCAAACCACAAGACAGAGCTGCTTTGATAAAAATATCTGCTGCTGATTGTGCCCCTTTGCCTGCAGAGCCCCCAATTAAAAGTGAGAACGCTTCTTTGAGGCCATGCTCAAATTCTTTTGCCACGACTTTTAAGCCATCTAACAATGAAGATACATCAGCGCGATAAGTGGTTTTATGACATTTTGCTTTTTTATTATGGTGCCTTTCTAAAGAAAGATTAAACTGACTCTCAATTGATTTAAGGCGAACATCTTTATTATGTTTTATTCCATAGCTAGGACAAAGTTCTAGAATTTCGATCAAAGAGAACCCTTTGACCTGAAAAGCCTCTGCAAGAGAATCTGAAAAATCACCTACGGCTTTAATTCTGCTAGCGTAAGCCCCGCCGGCACTCTTTGTAAGACTGACCATGTCGAGACAATCATCGATGGGGCCCTCTAAGTCTGTGCGTGTTTTAAACCCACAAGGAGTGAGATCACTCGGCTGCCCACCCGTCATTCCATAAAGCATGTTGTTATGAAGAACGACTGTGATATCGAAGTTTCGATGAGCGGCAGCAATAAGGTGGTTCACACCAATGGTAGCGCCCCCATCACCAATAAAAACAATCACCTTTTTTGAAGGATCAGACAAAGCCGCAGCAATGCCAGAAGCCAAAGCCATGGAACGACCATGCAAACCATGCACCGTGTGTGTATGAAACTTGCTATCAATAATCCCATGACACCCAATGTCAGTCACTAAAATCACATCGAGAGGGTTCACGCCGATCTTTTGTAAGGCCTCTTCAGTTTGACGGGCAATAGGTGAATGACTGCATCCACTACAAAATGGGAGGTTGTCGTTTGTCAGAAAAGTTTTAGGCATGCTTTTTCACCTCCATAACAATCTCTTCTGGCTTGACCATTCTGCCCACAGCATTAACTCCGGTGACTTGTTCTGTTGGAGAGTTTCCATAAAGGACTTGCTTGAACTGCCCTGTGTAGTTTTCTTCTGCGATCACGACAGTAGAATACCTATTCAAAATCTCTTTGTACGTTTCTGTTACAGGAAACAAAGTTTTAGCGATGAGCAAAGACACCTTGCAACCTTCAGAACGCAAACACGTAACAGCCATCCGAGCTGCCTGAGCTGTGATGCCATAAGAGACAAGAATGGTATCAGCCCCTTTTTCTTCATCACATTCAAAAAAAGTATAATCTGTAATGTTTTTTTCGAGTTTTTTCTGCAACCGCCTTGTGTTCTCAAGTGCGGAATCAGAAAGCCCCTGCAAAATACCCTCTGCATTATGTGTAGAGGCAGTGACACGAACCTGGTGATCTTTGTTTCCTACTGGCAAAAAGGGAGGAACGAGATTTTCTGCAGGCAGGTAACTTTGATAAGGTTTCTTATCTTTATATAAAGAAGGAGATACTTTTTTTATTTTAGGTAATTTTGAGAGATCAAAATTACGCACTGTCATCACACCTTCTTTAGAAGTGAGCAAAATAACTGGCGTCCGTAAGTTTACAGCCATATGCACAGCTTGTGCGGCCAGCTTCCAACAATCCTCTGTGTTTGAAGCACACAACGTTGGCAAAGAATACCCTCCAGAAATCGTGCCCTGAAGAAGGAGAAGATCTCCCTGCGCACCAGCAGTGGCCGTGCCTGTAGAGGGGCCTAAACGCTGCGCCAAAACGATGACCATGGGGAGTTCCATCATGTAGGCCATGTTAATAGACTCAACCATGAGAGCAAAACCTGGAAACGAAGTCGCTGTGACAGGGATTTTGCCAACAGCAGAAAAACCAGACATCCATTGCAGTGTTGAAATTTCGTCGGGAGCGGCTAAGGCTGCTGGAAAACGTTTTTTGCCATACTGATACAAGAGATTAGCTGGAGTGATAGGGTAACCAATAAAAACATCGGCACCGGCTCTGACTAAGGCTTCGGTAATCAACAAGGAACCATCAAGTAAAACTTGCTGGGAATTTCCACTCATTATTTTCCTCTTTCGCGTTCTGATATATCTATTCGTTACCAAAAGCTGAAAGCCCTGTAAAATACTTACCCAAAATTAATGTATGAATATCAAATGTCCCTTCATAGGTGTGGACTGATTCCATATTGCACATATGACGGATGGTTTGATATTCCAAAGTGATCCCATTGGCACCCAACATGCCCCTGGCCTTTCTGGCGGCATTAAGTGCTGCGTTAACATTATGTCTTTTTGCCATGGAAACATGGTAATGCTTCATTTTTTTAGCATCAGCCAAACGCCCTAATCGATACGCCATGAGTTGAGAGTTTGTCAGGTCAGTGGCTATTTCGACTAGTTTGCTTTGCGTGATTTGAAAAGAAGCTATGGGTTTACTAAATTGAATTCTTTCTTTTGTGTAACTCAAAGCCTCATCATACACAGCCTGAAGTGTACCAACAGAGCCCCACGCAATACCATAACGCGCAGAGTTGAGACACATAAGAGGGCTTTTGAGACCATCTGTATTTGGGAGTTCACGATCAGCAGGGATACGAACATCTTCTAAAATAAGTTCGGAAGTGACTGATGCCCTAAGGGACATTTTATTTTTCTGATCTAAAGTTGAAAAACCTTTGTCATCTTTATGGACAACAAAACCACGGATTTTACCTTGCTCATCCTTTGCCCAAACAACGGCAATATCAGCCATGGAACCATTTGTGATCCACATTTTTGTTCCATTGAGCACCCAATGATCACCATCTTTTTTAGCCCTTGTTAGCATTGAACTAGGGTCTGAGCCTGCATCAGGTTCGGTAAGACCAAAACACCCAATCCATTCTCCTTTTGCTAATTTAGGAAGATAAGTTTTCTTTTGTTCTTCTGAACCAAAAGTAAGGATGGGGTACATGACAAGACTACCTTGAACAGAAGCAAAGCTTCTGACTCCTGAATCACCTCGTTCGAGTTCTTGGCAGATAAGTCCATACATGCTGTACGTACATCCTGGACCGCCATACTCTGTGGGGACAAAGGGACCTAAGAACCCAAGCTCACCAAGTTGAGAAATAAGTTTTTTAGGAAAAGTCGCTTTTTCGAAATGCTCACCAATCACAGGCACAACTTCTTTGGTCACAAATTTTCGTGCCATGTCTCGAACCAATTTTTCTTCATCAGAAAGAAGTTCCTCAATATCATAAAAATCAAGTGCTTGATAAGCCATAATTTCCTCTCTCCCTTTTTCCTAAATTAAAAAAGCGCAGACAAACTCACTACCAAACCATTAAGGTTGTCATTGTATTGTTTTTACATGCTTTGAACGTCGAACTACTACCAAATCATGCGTATCCAGAAAATCGAGAAATGCATGTCAAAAACAATACAATGACAACCTTCCTCCTCCCTTAATCAAACTTTATCCCTTGCGCTAGCGCTACACTTTCACTCCAATTGACCGTATTCGATTGTCTGCGCATGTACGCCTTCCAAGCATCAGACCCACTCTCTCTACCGCCGCCTGTTTCCTTCTCACCCCCAAAGGCTAATCCAATCTCAGCCCCACTTGTTCCTAAATTAACATTAGCGATCCCACAATCAGAACCAACATGACTGAGGAAAGTTTCGGACTCAATGAGATTGTTCGTAAAAATTGCTGAGCTCAAACCTTGTGGCACATTGTTTTGAATAGCAATCGCGTCTTCTAATGAATCACCATAATTGATGAGATAGAGAATAGGAGCAAAGGTTTCTTCTTGCACAATGGCGTATTCGTTTTTGACTTCGGCAATAGCTGGCGTGGCATAACATCCCCCTGCATATTTTTCGCCATCTAGGCATTCACCACCACAAAGAATTTTGCCACCTTGCTTTTTCACTTCTTCGATAGCAGCCATCATTGTCTCAACTGCTTTTGGTTCTACAAGAGGACCCATGAGATACGACTCATCTAAGGGATCACCTATTGTTACTTTTTTATAATACTCTGTAATCAGTTTTTTGAATTTACCATACACAGCATCTTCGATAATCACGCGACGTGTGGATGTGCAACGCTGGCCTGCTGTTCCCACAGCCCCAAAAAGAACATTTTTTGCAGCAAGTTCAAGATCAGCGTTCTTTGTAATAATAATAGCGTTATTACCACCTAGCTCTAAGATTGTTTTTCCTAAACGCTCACCCACTACTTTGGCTATGTGTTTACCAAGCTTAGTTGATCCTGTGTAAGAAACTAGGTTTACATTTTTATCGAGATTTAAGAGCTCTCCTATTTCTGAACCTTTTCCTGTGATAAGGGTCGAAATAGCACCTGGCATATTGTTGTTTTTTAGAACCTCTTCAAATATTTTCTGACAAGCAATAGCAGTGAGAGGTGTCGGACTGGCAGGTTTCCAAACACAGACATCTCCACAAATAAGTGCGATAGCCAGATTCCAACTCCACACAGCTACTGGAAAATTAAATGCGGAAATAATTCCCACGATCCCGACGGGATGCCACTGCTCAAAAAGTCTGTGCTGAGCTCTCTCACTATGTGTTTGCACACCATAAAGCATGCGAGACTGACCACAAGCATAGTCACAAATATCGATCATTTCTTGAACTTCACCAAGTCCTTCTTGAATTGTTTTACCCATCTCAATTGTCACGAGAGATCCTAACAATTCTTTTTTTGCTCTCAAGGCTTCACCAAGTTGACGAATAACCTCTCCTCTTTTTGGAGCAGGCACTTGTCGCCAAACTTTAAAGGCTTCTTGAGCACTTTTGATCACTCTTTTATAATCATCGGGATTGGCTTGTTTGACCTTGGCAAGCACAGAACCATCTATGGGTGATGTGACTTCGATCTCTTTTCCATTCCCAAACCACTCAGTACCATCCGACACACCTGGATTGACATTATCAATTCCAAGACCCTTTAAGACCTTTTGATACTTGCTATTAGCGCTCATTTTACACTCCCCTTTGAAGTTTTTTGGCTTTCAGCTTAGTCATTTTTTCCTTTATTAACACGGGCTTATGGCTTTTTAAAGCCCTCTTGTCAATTTAAGTTTTCCTGATAAACCATTGACATTCAAATAGAGGAATTGATAGTGGAGCGCCCTCACAAGTTAATGTTTTATAAAGGAAATTCTATGGCAACCCATAAATCAGCTCTCAAAAGACACAGACAGAGTTTAAAACGAAATCGTAAAAACCGAACTGTTAAAGCAGAAATCCACACCTTGACCAAAAAATTAGCATCAGTCTCAAAAGAAGAGGCTCCAGCTCTTCTCAAAACATTGCAAAGCAAAATAGACAAAGCTGGTCGTCGAAGCATTATCCACAGCAAAAATGCTTCACACAGAGTTTCAAAACTCATGCGTGCTACTTCAGCAAAATAATTATTCTGCGAACGAACTCCGAATTCTAAATCATTTACTATTATGGAACCCACTTGGCTCTCACTAGTTCCTCCTTTTATCACAATCATCGTAGCTTTTCTCACACGAAGAATTATTATCTCACTTCTTGCAGGCATTGTTTCTGGCACCCTCATCTCAAATAATTGGCATATTTTTGATTCTCTTAAGCGCGCTTCTATCGTCATTTGGGAAAAACTCGAAATCTCTAATCTTCAGTCCTGGGAAACCTTCAACAATAGTTGGAATCTTTTCATTTTGTTTTTCTGTATTCTCCTAGGCACTATCATTGGCATGCTTTATCGGACTGGCGGATCTTCGGCCTATGGAAGATGGGCCATCAAGCATATTAAATCAAGACGCGGCGCAGGTCTTTCAACAATGCTTTTGGGACTCATTATCTTTTTTGATGATTATTTTAATTGTCTCACTGTTGGCGCTGTCATGAGACCCGTGACTGACCAGTTTAAAATTTCACGCGCTAAACTCGCTTACATCATCGATTCTACAACAGCACCAGTATGCATTTTAGCCCCTATTTCAACCTGGGTTCTCGAAGTCGTCAATCAAATGAGAATCGCTGGCATTGGTTCTACGTATCCAGGAAATCCTTTTGGGATTTTTATGAAATCAATTTTTCTCAACACATATGCCTGGCTCGCGCTCTTCATGGTCTTTATCGTGTGTTGGTTACAAAGAGATTTTGGTCCTATGAAACGTGCTGAACGAAGAGCCACAATAGACAACGTTCTTGGTGCTGTAGAAGATGATAAGAACAACAAAGCTGCCAAGGCCTTTAAGCATGATGAATCAAAACAGGCTGGCATGAAAGATCTCAGTATTCCTCTCTTCACGTTTATTGGTTTTTGTATTTTTCTTATTTTTAAAACAGGTGACGCAGCCTTTCTTGGGGGCAAAAACAGCCTTCTCATCGCACTTCAAAACATGCATTTAGCTAAAACCTTATTTTGGGGAAGTTTGATGGGCGCTTGTTTTGGATCTATTTATTTTCTTATAAGACGTTTGTTAAACATCAAAGAAATCGGCACAATCTTTTTCCACAGCACAAAGGTCATGTTTCCTGTTGTCATGACGCTTCTTTTATCCTGGTCATTTGGCACAATCATTTCAGAAGACCTCAAAACAGGGCTTTATCTTTCAAAAGCCTTGGATCAATCTTTTCCTTTGTGGATGTTTCCAGCCCTTATCTTTTTTGTTTCTTGTCTCACCAGTTTCTCTACAGGAACCTCTTGGGGAACCTTTGCTATCATGATTCCTATTACTGTTCCTCTCGCTATGACACTAGCCCCAGAGCTTTTGGTTCCTATGATGGGAGCTCTTTTAGCTGGGGCTATTTTTGGAGACCATGCCTCACCTATTTCTGACACAACAATTTTGAGTTCTGTTGGAGCGGGCTGCAACCACATGGACCATGTGCTCACGCAAGCTCCTTATAGTTGTTTTGTGGCTACCATCTGCGTTATTACTTATGGTTTAACTGGCTATTTCATCTCTCATGGCATCTTCTTTGTCTCTGCCTTAAGCCTTATAGTCGGCATCACGCTTGTTATTCTCTTCTATTATAGATTTGGCCTTACCTTAAACAAATCAAATCCCGTTACATAGTTTCACATATTTATACGACCATATTGACTAATATTTTATATCCTGACATTAAGGGATTCTCAGTATATTGATGATGGCATCAATAGAGAGGCCTAATGAATATTATTAATAATTCCAAATAGATAACCTTCTTAGCAACATGAGAAAGCAACAACCGAGTAGTAATCGTTTTAATTCAAAACAAAAAAATGCCCTTCATTGGCATTTATATATGATGATGTGATGTTTTATCGCATTTTGAGGAAAGCGTGATTTTACTTAAATGAGTTATTTTGCCTCAACAGCAGCACCACTAATGTCTTGGTCACCTGTGAGCTGGCTCGCGTCAGTTGGAAGTACTGCTTTATCTAAATTGGGATTTGGCGCTAGAACTGTTGTGCAAACAGAAACTGGGCCGCCTCTCCAAACAGATAGAGCACCAATGGCCATGAGTGCAGACACCCCTGGGCCTGAAGTTGTTCATGTACAACCAAGGGCACTGCCAGCGGATCACGCTTTAGTCCCTGCGCATGGCAGACCACCTGAAAACGGGCGATACACACCTCCCCCTGAAATAGAACTAAACTCACCTGCGTACAGAGAATACCTCGAGTTTCAACAAATCGTCTTTGGAGGACTGGCGCACACTGTTGAGATTGCCTCAATGGTGCCTGGAGCAATAGGTCGTGAATGTTTAAACGAATCATTACGGTTGACCAATCCTGATCACGGCGTCTTTCAAGATGCACATAATATCCCGCCTGCCTCTGATATATTTCCTGCAAATCTTGTTGATACATCACAACTCTCTGCGCAGCAATTACGTGGGCTTGGAGCACTCAATCTAGGTCCCACATTTGGTTTATGGATTATTCCGTCATTAGCAACAGCTATCAAAAATGCACGATCAATAATACCAAACCTCTCTTATGACACACCTAAAGAAAGATTAGAGAGCGGTATTGTTTGGGCAGACACGGTTAATAGCCTCTTATTCTCACAAGTTAATGCGTTATTTCTTGGCGCTTACTTAGCTGTCGCACAAGGTCAGGAAGAAATAGCTGTGCCCATGTTTACGATGGCCCTGGCCTTAGGTATTTCGGCAAACGCTATTATGGCAGCTAAAAACAGTGCCACAGTGGCCTTAGAAATCTACAACCGTTTTTGTAAAGAAAACCGCCATAGAAAAGGAATTAAACTCCATTTTTCTACAATCTTGCACTCAGCCATATTTGCTATTTTAGGAGGATCAAATATTGCTTTTTGCCTCTACTTTCTAACACTTTCTCAAGGCGCAGCTCCCATTGATGCAAACACAACGTTCATGGGCACGTATGATATTGGCCCTATATTTGAATCTGCTATGACATATGTAAGAGGCGGCGTAGCCACTGCCTTAATCGGGTCACAAGTGGCCGAAGCTGCCAGAGTAGAATGGAACATAAGGCGCGTCACAAGAATTATTAAAAAAGAATATGAACCAGGCACAGAAGACTATGAATGGGCTGTTAACAATTTTGCAAAATACAAAAAAACAAAACGTCTTTCTTATATAACAGGATCTTTAGCTTCTGTCTGTTTTCTTTTGGCCAGCGTCGCTATCCACCCTCTCCAACAAGCCTATAGTTATATTTTTGCAGGAGCGGCCGGCTTTTTACTCATTCCTCAAACGATTCTTGAATTTAAAGGAAGTAATGGCAATGGAAAAGACGACGACTCAAATGGCCCAGGGGTCCTTGCTTCTGCTGCGAGCTCGGCTGGAGAAAAATTGAGCTCTTTAGGAGCAGGAATGATGACTCGGACTAGAGATGGGGTGAGGTGGATGAGTAGCCTTGGAAGTTACTTGCCTTTTTAAATCCTCTTTCCGCTATTCGATATTCGCTACACGATATACGCACACAAAAAAAGGGCAGGACTTTCGTCCTACCCCTCTTCTTAAATTTATGTCATCGAAATCTTACTGAGTTGTAGTAGTTTTTTCTTCTTTTTTAACTTCTGTAACAGTTTCTTTTTCAGGAGCTGTTGTAGGAGCTACTTTAGCATCTGCTTGAGGAGTTGCTGTAGTATCTTGAGCAGCAACAGCGTTGTCTGTGTTTGCTGGCACAGGTTCTGCTGTAGTCTGTTGTGCTTGGCTACAAGCCACGCCTGCTACGAATACGATTGCGATGATTAGTGTAATGAGTTTTTTCATGTTTAATGCCTCCCTGGGTCAACATGGTGTTAATTAATAATAGAATCCTTTTGTAATCATTTGCAAAAAGAGTCAAGGGGAAAGAGGGTTCAGGTTACAAGATACGATCATCGATAGGCGATAACCGATAGATCTTTACGAATAACGAGGCACAAGGAACGAGGAACACCCCTAAGGACCAATATGCATGAATTCTTGCTCTGCATCACCCATGTACCAATCTTTATCACCGAGATAGGCTTCTAACTCTTTTTTAAGCATGGCTTCATGCCCTTCTTCAACAGTAGCTAGGTAGCGAAAGATTCTTTCGCCAGAATGATCAGAAGCCTCTTTGGCTGCCTTTAAATAAAAATCTTTGGCCTTTTTTTCACGCTCAATGGCTAGATTGAGTAGATCTTCGAGTGAGTCAGAAATATCTTTAGGTACATCACCTTTTTCTGCAGTGTTTGGAGTGCCTGGAACACGGGGTGGTTTTTCGTCAGTCTCACTCATTTTTTTGTAGAGCTCAGTTAGAATTTTACCATGATTGATTTCTTCTTTGGCAAGATTTTCATATTTAATACGTACCATATCATTGGTGATCATCTTGGCAATATGAGCGTAAAACTTTGCCGCATCTTCTTCACTACGAATTCCAAAACCAATGGCTTCTAAAGATGTGAGTTTGTTTGTCATATGTTCTCCTTTTACGTCTAGCGTCTGGCGTCTAGAGTCTAGCGTATCTAGTATCTAGTATCTAGTATCTAGTATCTAGCATCTAGCATCTAGCATCTAGCATCTAGCATCTAGCATCTAGCATCTAG
>CAZSTS010000005.1:0-135876 GCA_964609965.1 uncultured Nitrospirales bacterium | reverse complement strand
CAAGTACATACCAAACCTTGGACCCTTTTGGGGCACTTGCTCCTTGAATTCAGCCTTGAGTGCTGGCGTTTCAGCAGAAGGTTTTTTATGCCTTTATAAAATGGCCGAGCAGCATTACTCATCAGACTTTTCAGTGCCTACAGATTCTTTTAACTATTACGAAATTACAAGCAGTGATGACGCGGGCACAAGCACTTTAACTGGTCGTATAGGGTCTTTTCCATCAGGATACGGTAACACTTCGGAGGCCGTACTTGTCATCGATGAATGCGAAGGTGAGACACAAACCGCTGAATTACGCGTCACAGCTTCTACAATCAATGAAGATTTGAGTGGATCAGGCTATTACATTCGTCTCATTGAAGAGTTTGAAGAACCATCAATCGAAGCTTTTTCAATTGTTTTAGATACCCGAGATACCACATGGGAAGTTTTGGGTGAATTTAGTGAAACTGGTGATGAAGGAACATTTTATGGAAGTATGACATTCACTTATGACACAACAGATGAGATTAACACAATCAGTGGTTATATGCACGACGAGTTTGATAGTTTTGTTTTTGAAGTCAGCATGAATGCTGTTTTTGGTCCCACGACTGATATCTCAGGATTTACCGCTGGAGGCAGTGTTAGCCTTGAGTTAAACGAAACCGAGAGTAGTTTTAATGAAACTTTTACTGAAGGCTTTGTGTTTAATGATTCTGCAACTTTGCCTGCTATTGCTCTTACCACAGAATCTGATGGTTCAGATTTTCCTTATTATTCTGAAATGACAGCCATGGGCAACCTTCAAGAAGTTTCTTCAGTTTCAATTGAATATCAAGATGGCTGGGATTGCAGCATACCATCTGGCTCATCCGCAACAAGCATTGACCTAACAACCACAACAATTGCTGCTGAATTGATTGAATGTGAAGCTAGTGAAGAAGCGCTTGATGAGCTTGATGATCAGTGTGAAGATTTAGATCCTGAAGGCATAAGCGGTGAATAGAATAAATAGAAAGGAATAAATATGAAAAATATATTAAGAATAACATTAGTGATACTGCTCGCGATCGGTCTGTCAGCCTGTGGCAGCAACAATAGTGACGAAACAGACGATTCGACTTCGGTAGTAGCATTTTCGGATCTGAGCGAACTGCCAAAGGCAACAGGCCCGATGGCTGCTGCATCGGAATCAATTTCCACAATGGATCTAAACTTAGAGGCTGCAACAACAGGAATGGTGATCGGCACAACAGATTCCAGTTTCTTTAGTTCATCGAGCAGTCCTGCTGCATGTGAGATGTTCAATCTCTTTAGAGAATCAGTAATTTCAGCATCTCAAGCAGATATGATCATCTGTTTTGTTGGGCATATGAATGACTATTTTAGTAGTGGAGTAACAGATGAATACGGTAATTCTGTCAGTGATGTAGATATTTACGATGGCGAGTATCATATATTCAATTTGACTATTACTGGTGATGATGGCGCTCCAGAACGTGTCAAGATGAAGCTAACAAAGAATGCGACAGGATCCATCGAGTCATTTGAGATGTTCATGTGTACCTTAGTCGGAGAGGATCTGGCGCAGAATGAATATACAAGTCAGACAATAAACGACTCAAATGAATTAACAATGACTGCCAGAGGACAGAGCCAGGAAACTGATGGCAGTGGTTGGCATGCTATCGTTGCCAATGGAATTTTAGACGACAGTGGAGCCTATCTCTCAAAGACAATCCAGATAACACATAGTGGTGAGTGGGGTGATTATGGCCCAAGCTGGGGTGTGGGAACGTTGGTACAAGCGGGTAGCGGTTACTCGTTCTCTGGATATCGTGCAAATTTATATAATGAAGAAATAAATTATGATGCTGTCTATTCGGGAGGTGAAGTCTTAAACGCGACCTCTTCTTCTCCATTGCTTATGGCCTTAGGTAACGGTGCTGCGAATCATGAGTCCTCTTGGGATAGTGGTGGAATCGACTCTTGGGATGGCGATACCGGATTGTCAGTTGATAGCAATGACTACACTTCTGCAGCAAGCAGTGAAACAGTTCCAACTGTGTCAGAGACTCAAGAATCTGTCGCATTTGAAGCAGCTCAAAGATGGGATTGCAGTGACGATGTCAGCGTTGGAATCCTTACTATGCCAGAGGTACAATACTCTGAGATGGCAGCGGCCTGCAGTGAATATTCAATGGAACGTAGTTGGATTAATTGCGAGGATTTCTTCTAGGGCAAATTAAAAGGTGCCAGGCTACTTTCCGCAAAAAAAGGTACATGCATATTCCTATTGTCAGATCTAACTTTGCACTTGCTATGCCAGCAAATACAAGTATACCAAGCAAGAAGTGGGTGGGGTATTTTTGCGGAAAGTAGCCTGGCACCTTTTGGTTCTATGCGTCAAAAGTCTCTGTTGCAGATTTTTACAATGATTCTGTTTACGAAATTGTTGTCGCCAGCGTTATTTATAAACGCATAGTCATGGTCGCCACACTCCAGTACAATGAAAATGGAGAACTTAAATTAGTTAAAAGAAAGTTCTTAAGGCTTCGTAAGAAATCATCTTCAGTAGCTATTGAAACCTTCCCTGATGATTTGAATTTTGTCACAACATTCGGATCATACCAAAGAGATTGGGAGATGAATGCTAATGGAACCTTTTAGTGTTCTTTACATAAACTGCGATCCCTGTCTATATATTTGATTTTACTGTATTATTTTCTTAGCTTTTAAATGGTTTACCTCCAGTTCCTAAGACACTCAGAAAGAAATTATCTTTAGCAACTTTTGCTAATCATAACCGACACCTAATCAAGGCATATAAGGTGAAGATTGTTTAGAAAAAATGAGTTCATTTTTTACTAGCATACTATCTTCACCTGTTTCTTTTCCACTTGCTCCTGTGCAAGGTTCTCTTGCACTGAGTGTATCTCAGCAACCAGAAACAGCTTGGAACGTAGACCTCCCTCCAACAACTAATTTTTTTGTTTTAGATGACCATGAACTGAAAGGCATTAGGCAAGACGCAGGGCTTATTTCTATGCTCACAGGAGAACCTGTAGATGCTATTGCCGCAAGATTAGCTAGAAGTCCTTTATCAAATCCAAATTGCATGAGAGAAGTTCCTGCTGATGCCATCACACCCCTTCCCGTTGAGTGCGCTGGTGTAGTAAGAGAATGGGGTGTTTCAGATCGTCTGGCAAGTTTTGTTGATTTATTCCAGCCTGACCACGAAGAAGGTACTCCAGGAGAACGACAAAGAAACCTATTGTATCTTGGACGTTCCATTATTTTTTCAGACGGTTTTAAAAGAGAATTACAATCTCATTCTGATGATGATGTCCGTACATATTATCAAATAGCAAATAGGCTGAGTTTTCTTCGCTGTCTTCCAAAAGTTATTCCTAACTTACGCCTTCTTCTAGAAATGGCTCCTATTCCATTGAAGCTTAAGAAAGCTCTCTGCAAGTTCATAGTCGATATGGCAAAGGGCTGTACATTGCCAGAACAAACAGTTGTTCAAGAACTTTTATATATTATCCACACTATTATTTCTTCACGGTATTTCAATGAACACGACCTGTATGAACTCTTATCTTATCGAAAGCATTCAGATGCTACATTTAAAAGAATTCGTTTTGTTTTTGAACGAAATTTCAAAAAAATAGACTATACAAAAAAAGCTTTTTCAAAAGGAATTGCAACTAGAATAGAAACCATATTTCAATCACCAAAAATTCCTTTTAGTGTCAAAAAAATCATTCTTCGCAAACTAGATGTAACAGGAAATGACCTAAGATGGAATCACCCTCCTCTGTTCACAGATGAACACGTAATTCTTATTCGCTGTATAGCCACTATGGCGGCACCAAGAGGCAGATACACAGGAAGAGATATTCAATCCTGTTATAGGACTTATCAAAAAAACAGGGAAAGAGGATTAAGCAAAGCAAAAGCTGTTGGCGCTATTGTAAGAAGCATGCAAGAATTTAGCCACCTTTCCAATCAAGCCACTAAACTTCTTGCAGCTGATTTACCTCAAAGAGAAGCTCTTTTAGAAGTTATTCAAACAGATCAAATTGATTACCTATTCAAAACCGAAATTCTGAGAAGAGTGCTCCAAGAAACAAAAGGAAAAGGGTGTTTGCATCCCCAGGCAGCTGAAATAATCGATTTTTTTCGATTCTCCATAAGAAGAGTGGGCTTTTCTTCTGACGCAACTGTATGTGTTTTTAGTCAGGTAGACCATGCCCTTCAATCAGGAGAAGGTTTTGACGGATTAAAAAGTGATTTTCAATTTCTTTCATTTTTTCAGGATAATAATGGGTATTTGAATACAGATAAATTAAACCAATATTATCGTTTTTTGGAAAGACCTTTTATTGTAAGAGCTACTTTACCAGGACCAAGGCTATCAATCAGACCTGCGAGATTATCAAAAGAGCAAGCTCAAGCACTTTTTTTATTAGAAACAGCCTTTGGCTCTATAAACAGCGCTTCGAGAATAGGAAAAATTCTCTATAACCTCAGGCTTTATAATCGTAAAAGACCTTCTTTAGAAAAAAAGTTTCTTGTTAGTCGTATATTAGAATCTATTTATAATTATGTGTTTAGAATTGAAGAATTAGAGAGTCTCAAGGCCGTAAGGCAAGACGATTTTTTGAAGCACTATTTTGATAAAAAAATGTATGAGAAAGCCGAAGGAAAACTAGATATTGATGATAGTTTTGTAGCAATACGCGATAATAGAGACCCAAGAATTCACATAACATTTAGAGGATTTTGTTATGAATTCATTGCCAAGGTGTGGGCCCTTGAACACTTGCCACATTATGATCCTTTTCCAGATAGGAAATATTGGACGGAAGCAGCAGGAAGACCTTTCGGTTATTATATTGTAGATCCTGATGGGACTTATATGCCCACCATTCCTGCGCAAACCTTATCCGCTTTTGAAGCCAAGGCAGTAATTGCACCAAAAAGCAATACTGTTTTACTAGAAGACTATCTTCTCTTAGAATGTCGTGTACGATCAAAAACTTTGACAAGTGGTGTTGCTGCGTTTCGCAGAGGAAATATCATGTCGCAATTTTTGCGTGTGGCCATGATGATGTGTGACCCAGCACATGCGCAAACTCATTATCACCTACACTTTACATCAACAAAACCAATAAAAGCTTTAGAAAGCGTGAAGTCAATTTTTAGGATTTGTTTAGAACTTGAAGCCCAGAGAGCACCAATGCATGGAAACTCGTTTGCCAACCGTTCAACAGGTTGGTTTATGCCTACTCCAGATCAGATTGACGATATTATGAGACGATTAGAAATATCTTATGAATACGTTGATCCAGCTAAAATCTGGGGAGTTGAAGAAGTGGCTACGCAAGAACCGCCCCTGTCTTGATGACCCACACTGCCGGATAAGGCCCTTGCAGCTTGAGACAAATGAGTCTATAAGGTCTAAAGCATATGGACAAAATTGGCCAACATCCTGTTTCAACAACAGACAAAGATTTTCAATCCCTGGGGCTTTCTAAGGCTACATTAAAGTTACTCACTCAAATTGGCTTTCAGCACCCCACTCCAATTCAATCTGACTTGATTCCTCCTGCTCTTTTAGGACGAGATTTGATTGGGCTTGCTCAAACCGGATCAGGAAAAACAGCTGCCTTTGTCATCCCGCTTGCCGAACGTCTTCAACATGGTGAAGGTGTGAGAGGGTTGGTGCTATCACCAACAAGAGAAATTGCTATGCAAACAAAGGCGTTTCTTGATCTTTTTGGAAAGCATCATGAGCTAGTAACGACTTGCCTGATTGGTGGTGTGCCCATACAACCACAAATTAAAGACCTACGAAGAGGGGCAGATGTGATCGTTGCCACACCCGGGCGTTTACTCGATCATATGAACCGCGGCACTGTGCGCCTCAAAAGTATCGAAGAACTCGTTTTTGACGAAGCCGATCACATGCTTGATCTTGGTTTTTTACCACAAATCCAGTCTATTCTCAGGATGCTTCCCAAAAAACGTCATACCATGATGTTTTCGGCAACCATGCCAAATGCAATCGAACAACTAGCTCATAAATATCTCAATGACCCTTTAAGAATTGATATCCTCCCCGAGGGCAAGGCTGCAGAGGGAATCTCTCATCGACTTTATCTTGTCAATGCCATGGAAAGGAAAGATTGTCTGCTCATTCTTCTGCATCAGGAACTCGGCTCCACACTTGTCTTTACCCGAACTCGTCAGGACGCACATTGGCTTTACAAAACACTCTTTCACGAAGGTCACCCTGTTATTGATATCCATTCAGACAAAACACAAAAGGAACGCGTGAAGGCACTCGAAGGTTTTAGAGCTGGACAACATCGCATACTTGTTGCCACAGCCATTGCTTCACGGGGGATCGATGTACAAGGGATTAAACATGTGGTGAACTTTGATATCCCCGAAACAGTCGAGGAGTACATTCATCGGGCTGGTCGAACAGCCAGAGGGAATGCCGAAGGCCTTGTGTCTACAATCGCCACCTGGAGAGATTTAGCACAGATAAAAAATATCGAGATTGAAATTGGCCAAGAAATTCCTCGCTGCACTGTAGCTGGTGTTGAACCTTTTGTAGAAGGCAAAAAAACAGCCTCCCGCGGTCGTAGAAGACGCGGTGGGTGGTAGAAGAGAAAAAACATCTCGAAAGGAATTGCCATGAAAAGACAAGAGATTTCATTAAACGAATTTGATACCAATGTTTTTGATATTTGGGCCAAGCAATGGTTCCTGCTTACAGCTGGGGATTTTGAAAAAAAAGATTTTAATACCATGACCGTAGCCTGGGGAAGTTTTGGAACAATGTGGAACATGCCTTTTGTTCAAGTTGTTGTGCGTCCTACTCGTTACACTTATGAGTTCATGGAAAAGTACGACACATTTACTCTTTCGGGTTTTTCCAAAGATTTTCAACCTGCCTTAAATCTCCTGGGCACAAAATCTGGACGTGATGGCGATAAGATTAAAGAAGCTGGCCTGACTCCAGCCCCATCTCTTCAAGTCCCTTCCCCCTGCTTTGAAGAAGCAAAACTTGTTGTCGAAGCACAAAAGATCTATTGGCAAGACCTTGATAGCAGCCATTTTCTCGATCCTTCTATCGAGAAAAAATACCCTAAAAAAGATTACCACCGTGTTTATTTTGGAAAGGTTTTGGGGGTTTCGGCAGAAAGAATCTAACTATGAAACATGTTTCGCCAAAAATAAAAATCAGACCTCAAAGAGTGACAGATGCTAAACGTTTTTTTGAACTTTTAACCAATCCAAATTTTGGCCACCTTCTCGCTAACCCTAAAACACTTAATGAAGAAATTAGGTTTTTGAAACAAAACGCGATGAGAAGAAAAAAGCGAATCGCATTCAATTACACAATCGTTTACAAAAATAAAATTGTCGGTGCTATTGGCTTAAATATGAGCCCCCTTTATAAACATGTGGGTGAAATTGGGTATTTTGTCGAAGAGGCTTTATGGGGCAAGGGCATTGCATCTCAAGCTGTAAAAGAAATCGAAAAACTTGCTTTCAACAAATTCAAATTAAAACGCATCACAATTGTAACAGCCAAAAGCAACAAAGCCAGCGCACAGGTTGCTATAAAAAATGGTTATAAAAAAGAAGGTGTGTTGAAAAAGGGCATATCCAGCCGGTCACGGAAGTATATTGACGCCTACCTGTTTGCTAAAGTCAAATAAAGAAACGATACAGCAAATAATTAAGTTAGCACTCACTTTGGTTCGAATTCCTTCAAACAGCATAAAAAAATCCCGAAACCACGAAGTGGCCTCAGGATTAATATTTCTACCGCTCAGTTTGCCAGATACCTTTAGGCATCTGTTTGCCTGCTTGCTTGTGGGTGATTATTATATTGGTAATTAATTATTTACTAATATCTCAAAAAGCCTCATAATTCTTTTCCATGAAAAAACTAATTATTATTGTATTTTTATTATCTGTTATTCCACTTATTTTCCTCATTGACTGTGGGGGGTCGAGTTCGTCATCAAGTTCAAATGCATTTTCATTCACGTGTCAAGACGATGGAAGTGAAGAGCAAGAACTACCTTCAGGTTATACAAGTACGAGCATTTACAATCATTCACTTAATGGTTTGTCGCGCATAACAAGATCGTTTAATGAGACCATTTATGTGCAACATCTTGATAGCAATAGTAATAAAAGAGTATCTCTTTTAAATATTAGTGCTGATACTATAACCACTGTCGTCGACTTTACCGATGCAGAGCCTTCCAGTTTTATTGTGGGCGGTCCAAATGATACGTTTTTTGTGCAATTTAATACTACTGTTAGACAATATAAAAGCGATGGAACATACACAACTTGGGGAACTTGTGGAGTAGGATCTATTTATTTTTACAGTTCAGCAAATAAAATGTACGCTGTAGACAATGGAGCTATTTACGAAGTTTTTTCTGATGGGTCTTATACTCAGATAGCCTCAGGTTTTACAGGTGAAGAAATAGATGTGGCTGCTGATAGCAATGATAATGTGTACATTATAAGCTCTAGTGAAGGCAAGCTTAGCAAGGCAACAGGAGGAACAACAACGCTTTTAACCGATATCATGCCAGACTTGGCACATATTATGGTAGACAGTAATGGCAAGCTTTATGGTACAAATTTGGGAACTGAATACACCTTAGCTGAAGTAGATATATCAACAGGTGATATGACATCTCTAGTTTCCTCCTACAGTGAAAACCCTTGTTATGTACTTTCTCCTTCAGATTTTATTATTCTAGATGATGGTACATTTGTTTTTGCTTCATGGGCGTCAGGACAAATCACGTATTATGATCCTAATATGCTTACAGGCAAGCAACTTATTGCACCCCCTTATGATAGCACAAATATTGCTAGATTAGGCAGTGATGGTAAAATATACATGTCTGTAGATTTATGCACAGCATCTGGAACAAGCTCAACACTTATGGCTTATGATTCTGATGGTAATTCTGAAACAATAATGAATAATCTTAATGCAACCATTAGAAGTTTTGTTTTTGATAGCAACAATGGTCTTTTTATGAATCTCTCATCTGATACAGCAACAGGTATATTTCACTACACAAGTTTTGCAAGCACAGGAACAGAAATCACTAGTGAAACAACAGGCGAATATGGAGACATTGCGTATAATCCTATAACAGGAAATGTTTATGGTGTATCTTTAAGTGGGGGTTCTGATACAACAGCTATCATTCATGAGTACTCAACTTCTGGCTATGTCAATGCCTACACAGTTTCTACGCATAAAGCTTATAGAGGGTTTACCATTGATGCTAGCCCAGTAGATGGAACATTGTATGCTATTTCTGCAGAAGATGAACGGCATGACACAGGACCTGATGTTGAAAGGTGGATTTTCCAGCTAGATCTAGACGCTGGCACAACGTCAATTTTAGCACAAAAGGATCTCGAAGGCGTTTGCTGTCCATATTATAATTTTTCGATTGGTGCTAACGGAAACATTTGGTGGATTCTTAACCCTGATTTCTGGCTTTACCGCGTAACACCTGAAGGTGATGCAGATGCATTTTCTTGTTACACGCCTATTGATACAGCTTATGTTTTAAACGATACTACTAATGACATAATTTACCTTTTACATCCTAATGGGATTGATAAGATTACAAGAGATTAAGAATCGACAATCTGATGGGCCAATGGTGATTTTTGTCTGAGAAAGGGGGTCAAGTTCTTCGATAAACTCAGTATCAATCTTGACAAAGGACATTGAAGAATATCTATTTACCCTACTCGAGATTCCCGCAATCAATCCAACTGTGTTCCATTGAATAATCACTGCAGGCCGTCATCATATCAGAAAATTGCACTTCCGGCATAGTAAGAATACCAACGCTAACATCGTCACTGCAATCCCATCCCTGAGCTGGTTCAAATGCGATCGATTCTTGAGTCTCTGACACAGTTGGAACTTCTTCAGTACTTGCAGCAGTAGTGAAGTCATTAATCTCAACTGACAATCCGGTATCGCCATCCCAAGAATCAATTCCACCAATGTCCCAAGAAGACTCATGATTCGCAGCTCCGTCACCTAAGGCCATAAGCAATGGAGAAGAAGATGTAGCATTTAAGACTTCACCACCTGAATAGGCAGCATCGTAATTTACTTCTTCATTATATAAATTCGCACGATATCCAGAAAACGAGAAACCACTGCCTGCCTGCACCAACGTTCCCGTTCCCCAGCTTGGACCATAATCACCCCATTCACCGCTATGTGTTATCTGGATTGTCTTTGAAAGATAGGCTCCACTATCATCTAACATTCCACCAGCAACAACAGCATGCCAACCACTACCATCAGTATCTTGGCTCTGCCCTCTGGCAGTCATAGTTAATTCATTTGAATCACTTATCGTCTGACTTACATATTCATTCTGCACCAGATCCTCTCCGTCTAAGGCACACATGAACATCTCAAATGACTCGATGGATTCTCCTGCTGCATTCTTTGTTAACTTCATCTTGACACGTCCTGGAGCCCCAGCATCACCAGTAATTGTCAAATTGAATATATGATACTCGCCATCGTAAATATCTATATCACTAACAGGATTACCGTCTTCATCCGTCACACCACTGCTAAAATAGTCATTCATATATCCAACAAAACAAATGATCATATCTGCCTGAGATGCTGAAGTCACCGCCTCTCTAAAGAGATTGAATGTCTCACATGCTGCTGGGCTGCTCGATGAACTAAAGAAGCTGGAATCTGTCGTGCCGATCACCATTCCTGTTGTTGCAACATGTAGGTTCAGATTCATTGCAGAAATTGACTCTGATGCATCAGCCATGGGACCTGTTGCCTTTGGTAGTTGGCTCAGATCCAAAACTGCCGTCGTATCTAATTCGCTTGTCTCGCTGCTGCCACAGGCCAATAGGCTGATCGCGAGTAGCATAGCTAATATAATTCTATACATAATGCCCCCTTATTATAGAAAAAAAGATTACTACCCTCTATTATATCGATTCAAACAACATATGACTACAGTTATTTAAATGCTTTAATGTTTAGTCTTAATGCCCTGATTTCGTAGAGGAATTTTAAAGATCAGAGTTGATTTTGTGCTGACGTACTTCCGTTCTTTGCAAAAGCACTTTTCCTCGCACCTGCTCGGCGCTCACTTCGGTTCGAATCCCTAATTCTTCTTTAATCAAGACTTGACCTCTTTTCTAATCGACCTTTGGCGCGACGCAGTTGGCCTATCGACACAAAGTTGCTTTTCTGTAGAATGTGAATAATAAGAGCAGAAAATATCGGGGTACTTGAATCTGGTCATGAGTAGGCTGGTACTAAATATTCGAAAAGGGGATTATTGTGGATAACAGACTATATAGATTGGTATTACTCTTTGCTATCATGCCTCTTCTCTATCATGTCTCTATGTGTTGCTCCGACCCAAGCATAACCAATGAACCTGCAATGTCTGTAAAAGATGCGAGTGATAATACTATAGATAGTTCCGGAACGACGGGTGTAAATTTCACGTCGTTTGAAATTACATTTCCTGCGGCGATGAATCAAGATAGTGTGACGACAGCGGGAAACATTACAGTGACATGTGAAGATATCGCGGATGAGAATCAACCATCTGTTGCAGTAGTGCTATCAAGCGATGATGCAGACGATGGTCTTGTTGGGAATGAATTTACCGTGACGAATTCTTCTCCAAGCAGGACTGTTGCAGAGTATCAATTACTGAATTGCACACTGACGTTAAATACAGATATTACTAGATCAAGTGGCACTGCTCTGCCTGAGGCCTTAACTTATCAGTTTACTAATGGTTGTGCCATGAGTGACTATTTTAATATTGATTCAAGGAGCTGTTGGACACTATCAAACCCGAATATAGGCGGCACGGTTTTATCTTCTTGGGATGATATCTCCAGTGTATTGAATATAAATGTCGAAGATGAGACCATCGATTATTCTGCCACCTCTGAAGAAGTTGTTAATTATTTAGATATTACCCTTAGAAAGGAGAGTGTATCGGTTAGCGAAAGTGGTTTCGAGATGGTTATTTCGTTAACAACAAACAGCTCTTTTGGTACGGCTGAATATGTTAGTATAGTTTTATCTAATCCGGATACTTATAACTATGCCGCAGTCGGAATTTCTGGTCTTGGGAATGATGTCGACTGTTTTGTGCGGTTTAGCGACCACGGAGACCAGTTTATGGCGACTGCTTCGCACAATTGTTCATTATTTAATGATATTTATGTCAAACTGACGGCCACGCCAGACAGTTGGACAATGTCATATTCTAGTGATGGCATAAACTACACTGAATTCACGAACGGTGAAATCACCGAGGAAGATGCTTCGGTTCCAACCTCCAGCACAGATTTCTTATCAGGTTCGACAGAACTGCTATTTTATCTTTACTTTCGAAATGTCTCAGGAAGTGCCTCTGCCACTGTCTATCAGGTTGTGGTCTCGGGAATATCATCGTCTACACACTTTTAATAAATCAAAAGTAGTTCCTCTACTCGTCCTGAGCGCAAGTCGAAGGACTTTTGACGGAAACGTGTCTTTAGAACGAATACAAAAGTTGCTTGGTCACTCTTCTTTGCAAGCAACTGGAATTTATTTGCAATCAAGCAAGGAAGATTTGATTGAAGCTGTTGAATAATTAGAATGATCTCTTCCTTCGATACGAAGGGGCCTGCCACGGCATAGTGTAGCGAAGCTGAAAACAGCTGCTCTTAAACAAGCGTATCCGAACTTTCAGCGAGGATAAGTAAGCGCGTTAGTCACGTTAAAAAGGCAAGGCAAATATGTGGAGCCTTGCTTCTTTAGAGCGGGTCATAGGTTTTGTTTATCCTGTATATAATCAAGCCTTGACCCTCATATATTTTTACCAACACAGACACAAAATACGATAAGTCAACACCTCGCAATTACCTCCTAAACCGCTCCAGCTGTCATTAAGCGCATTCAAAAATATCGCTACAGTACCTGAGCCAGCACCTTCCCATTCTGAGCAAACACCCCCAACACCTCCACCTTTGAAAAAACCTACCCAAGCACTCGAATCAGGAATCTCTGGAACACCACCACCATCATACAAGGCTAAAGGAGGATCATTATCAATAAGATTATCCCATCCACTTGCCACCTCTGTGTCATCTGGAACAGCAAAAGGTATATTGGTTGGCAAATCATAGTTATCAGGCACATCCTGCACACCATTGTCAGCAGTATAACCCAACAATGCTAGATAATTTTCACAGTTTAAAGCATCTAAGTTTCTGGCTGTATAGCCATCTTCACAAATAGTTGTGCTCGTCTCTCTATCACCAACAGCATTGCCCAACATTTTATTTTCTGACATATAAACATAAATATATTTGTATGCTGAAAAAGTCACTGTACAGTCAGCACTGATGGCACCTGTTGTGTAGGTGTTTCCACTCCACGATCCTGCCGGACATGTACCTCCAACTATGTTGGTAACCGTATTGTCGCCAGCAGCTGTTATGGTAAAGGATTTAGTGCTACCACTTGCAACTTCTTGAGCTGAAGCAGGTGTGATTGTAACACTTGTTCCTGATGGGGTCACATCATAGTACACCGCATTATTTGAACATGTCACACTTACATTTGTAATATCTTCATCGCTAATGGTTCCTGTTCCCTGTGTTACAGTACATGTTTGTGATGCTGGTTGTGTTTTCACAGTCACTGTATATGTTTCACCTGATTCTATTTCTGTATCAAAGGCAAAATTGTCATTTTCTGTAATAGTCAGATCATCAGATGAATTGTTCTGTAAAACAACTGTGCCAGACAAACCAGTCACAGTACCACCCACAGCATAAGATGAATCTACTACTACTTCTTCTCCTTCGTCAGCCTCTGTCGTAAACATTTCTGTAAAAGCTTCTAAGTAGCCATATGTATTCACATCTTCAAACTGAATACCTGATGTTAAGCAAATAGCATAGTCTGCTTCACCCTCTAATTCTTCTGATGGCGTGAATGAACAAATAGTCGCTGATGTGCAGGTTACTGTGCCTTCTATTGCATATAACCCAACACATACTTCCGAATCAAATGTAGCAAACTTCAAATTGGAACTAGATTCTGCAATAGGCACCACAAAGAAAGTGTCACTTGTGACAGTAGAGCTTTTAACTGCCACACTAAACGTCACGGTAAAAATTTGATCAACCCCAACATCAACAGAGCCTGTGGTTACATTGGCTGTTGCCGTACCCATAGCACTAGAGCTAGGACCTGTGGCGCAGGAGAATTGGAGAAGAATTGTTGCTATGAATGTTAAAAAAATAAATTTTCTCATATTGACCTCATATGCTTGTACGTTGTTTGTTCAAAGGTGAGAGCTCAAAGGGATCTGATAGTTTTCCTTTCAGCTTTCATCCTTGAGCTATATTACTTACATTTTACGATCCCAAATTCCACACGTCTGTTCTCAGCCTTGCCTTCTTTTGTTTTATTCTCTGCTATGGGCCTTCTTTCACCATAGCCTTCAGTTGTGAGTCTTTTGATTTTGATTTTATTTGCTATTAAATACGCTTTTACTTCATCAGCTCTGTTTATGGACAAAGCTTGATTATATACTTCATCACCTTCAAAATCTGTGTGCCCTTTAATTATTATGGGAAGGCCATATGTTTTTTTGATCCATTTTTTTAGTGTGGCTAATTTATTTTTTTCTTCTTCCTTGATCTCGTGCTTTCCAGAATCAAAATGAATAGTGTTGTCAATCACCTGTTTTAACTTATGATAACTTCTTTTCAAGGGGGTGTATGTGAGACCTGTAAAGAATCTGGCTTGTGGAGACATTGAACCATACGTGATCCCTAGACCTCCACCAAAAGAGGCAACTAATCCTGTCTGCCCTAGCTTCCATTTAACGCCCGCCAAGATCTCGGTAGGAGATTCAACTGTTTCTTGATAAATGCCTGTCAGTCTTGTTTGGCTGTGTATTTCTGTATTAAGAGATATTTTTTTGGAGAGATCATATTGCATCCCAAGACTAAGCAAGAGCTGCATTTTTCTCTCAATATCACGAAAATTAAATGTTGATCTACCTGACATGCCGGCGTTCAAAGAAAACCTAAACTTTTGCCAAGGCTGTGCATCAATCACCAGAAGTCCGCCACCATTGACTGTGCCATTGCCAAAAAATTCATTGCCATAGCCAGTAGGGATGTCGATAAAAGGGACAGCTGCAATGCCGAATCTTTTACAACGTGTCTGATAAAGAGTGCTCTTAAAATTAATACGCAAATCTCCTAATGCCATACTACTACCAAAAGTCGACCCAGCGACATTGGGATCACGAAAATCAACAGCCCAACCAACAGGCAGGTTAACACCAATGGAGAGCCATTTATCAAAAATACCAAGCGATCCATAAAGATGCTGAATAATAGAATAATCAATAATGCCCTGTACACGCACGCCACCAGCGGTGAGTTGTAATGGTCGATATTCATAAGTAAAAAACGTGCCTGCCCGCCATTCAAACTGGTACATGCTTTTACTGTCCCAAACACCAAAGTATTCACCATTATCTGAAGCCGGTCTAAAAGAAAAAGACTCAAGGCCTGTTTGTAGCGCAAAAGATTGAAAAGATATAGAGCAAACAATGACAATGCAGCTCAGCAATAATGCTAGTTTTCTCATAAAAAAGCCCCCCTTTTTTTTGTAAAAAATTTATAATAATATAAAAATTGTTTGTAAATATGTTTTATTACACTGCTGTCCGGTTAAATAAGCCTGGTATCAAAACTGTAGATGAACTTGCAAAACAAGATGTACAAGAGTTAACTAATAGTGTTTTAATCAAAAGCAGATCCTCTACTCGTCCTGAGCGCAAGTCGAAGGACTTTTGACGGAAAAGGTACACCCAGTTACCGTATGGTACCGGGCACATACACTTTACTCACAAAAGCTTTATTTTAGTCATAAGTAAGTTTTAAAACCCAACCCCTTGACGTAAGTAAATGATTAAATTAGCAGGAGAAAGTCAGAAAATCCATTTTCGATTTTCTTATGCGATTCTCGAAAATTTGCGCACTCGAAAATCGCATTGGAGAATGGATGAAAAATTTGCATGTGCAAATTTTAGGGCGATTAGCTCAGTTGGCTTGAGCGAACGGCCTAGTGAGTGAAAGCTGAGGATTGCGCCGAGCAAGCGAGGAAAAGTGAATGAGCGGCCAAGCGAAAGAACGAAAGCAATCTGAGGTGGGCCTGAGGTGAGTGACGTTCAGGAACGAAACCGAAGGCAGCAGCTGAAAATATAAACGTCAGCTGCGACAACTGAATATTTTTTAGGGCGATTAGCTCAGTTGGTAGAGCAGCTGACTCTTAATCAGCGGGTCTAGGGTTCGAATCCCTAATCGCCCACAAACATTACAAAGGCTTACGGGAATTCTCGTAGGCCTTTTTTGTTTTTGGGTAACTTTTGGGTAACCCTTCGACTCCTTCGTCGCTCAGGGCTAGCCTTTACGGATTCTTAAAGAACCTTCTTCTTTGTAAAATCCACAGATATGACTTTATCGGTTTTGCCAATGACTACAATTTTAGCTTTGTCTAAAATGTAGTCTTTAGAATGATGCGCATAGCGCATAGTCATTTGACTATCGCTATGGCCGAGTATTTTTTGCAGGTCAAAAAGATTGCCGCCATTCATCACAAACAAAGACGCAAATGTGTGACGCAAATCATGAAACCTGATTTTAGTCACTCCAGATTCTTTAATATCTTTTTCAAAGAATCGTTTGCGCAAGTTTCTGGCATCCAATGGCCTGCCTGCATCTGTACACACCACAAAATCACAATCAGGAGTTCGTGATCTATGGGCCTCTTTAATTGCTGGTAGCAATGCCTCATTAATGCCTACGTGGCGAACCTTTCTGCCTTTGGTTGTTTCTATTAACTGTCGTGTACGATCGCAATACGTACGTCTTACTGTTATTGACGGTCTAGACCCAAGAAATACTGAGTCCCATTTAAGGGCTCTGATTTCTCCTAGCCTCATACCTGTGTTTAAGGCTAATCGATACACAAGAGGAATATGCCTGCTCTCATGCAGATATTTTTGATCAATGTAGGCAATGAATCTTTCAGCCTCTTCTAGTTGCCAAAACTGATAAGGCACTTCGGGTTCTTTGTGCAAAATTTGGTTTTGCACAGGGTTGCGCATAAGATCGCCTTTTCTGATTCCATAGTTAAATACCGTTTTAGCAAGTTTGATAAAACGATTTATGGTCACAGGTTTTCGCTCGCGCTCTTTTGTAACCCTAGAAGCCAAAACTTCAATATCCCCATAGGTAATATCACTAGCGATCTTTTTGCCAATAACAGTGTTAATGAATTTGAATTTAGCTACATTATCCAAATAGGTTTTGTAGCTATTTTTTTCTTTTGAATGATTTTTTAACCATTCATGAGCCAACTGTTCAAAGGTGATGTTAATGCGCCCTTGACTTAGGAGCATATTCTCCATTTCTTGTCCCCATTTAAGCGCATCATGTTTGCGTTTAAATGTCTTGGATTTAGCCATGCCATTGCGTTTAACAATCACTTTATAAGTTGAACTGTTTTTTCTTTTTAAGGTCTGTATATGCATTGGTTTTCTCCTTTATGAAGCCAACGCTCAATTTCTGAGACCTTAAACCGAATGTGTTTACCAACTTTCACGAATGGAATCTGCCTTTTATACACCCAATCTTGCAGGGTCTTTTTAGGCACTTTGATACATTCGCTAAGCTGCTCGTAGGTTACCAACTGATTGTCAAAGAACTGTTGTTTTGTTGTTTCTAAGTTCTTCATATTAATCCTTTCTGAGCAAATATTGCAAGACTGCTAAATTCATACAAAAAATAACAAGAACTTGGCTATTCTCCAAAGATCTGTTTTGAGAGTTTTAGTTCTGTTTTGACTGGTTCTTGCAATGTATCTATCCTAGGTTTTTTACCTCTATTATGGAAAAGATCTTGAAGTTTTCTATCGCTGTAATTTGGTATTTTAAAATGATTGAGTTGTAAGTGACCAAGTCGGTTTGAGCTATTTACAATCACCACAGCATCTCCTATTTTTAATTTCCTAAATATTCTTGGATGTATATTAAATTCATTACCCATGGCTTCAGAACCTATGCCGGTTCTTTCAGTTGAATTAAATAAACCATTAGTAATCTGGTGTGTTTGTATAAGCTTTTCTTTTGTTCCTGTCATTTTGGCTGCCTCTTCAATTGTGTCGTTGTCATTCACCTTAAGTATAACTTTTATGTTGGCATTGCTCATAATCTGTTTTTTAAATGCAGGATCCACTATCTCCAAATCTCCCATGCTCTGGTGCAATACTGTCACTCCAATACCGGAAGATCTGGACATCCTCATAAATTCAGCGAATTCCGCAAAGGCAAAAGAAGCGAACTCATCAATATATACGGGAAAAAATTTCCTGTCCTCAGTGGGTACAGTTCTGTTGATTTCACTACAGAGATAAGTAAGATCCCTTAATAGCATTTTGCCAAAAAGTTTGGCTGTCTGGGAATAGGACAGAGTAGAAACCTGGAAAATAACAATTTGGCGATGAAAGTAAGCCTCCATAAGACTTATAGCATAACCACTAAAAGACATAAGAGGGCCAAAGTCAGATGAACACAAATGACCTAGGTCTGCGATTAGACCAGTCGTAGCTTCCTTATATTTTTTATGTTCTCTACAATACTCTTGGATTTTTGATTTTATATCCGGTTTGAGGCTCGTTTTTTCGAGCAAGTAATGGGGATCTTTGAGAGCAGCTAAAATTTTGTGAATATCTGCTGTTCCCCTGTTGTTTGGAAAGGCATTTGTAATTGTTAAAGCAGAAATTTCGCTCATTTTTTTGTAATAGGGTTCTGTCCATTCCATGGCGCCAATTAGTTTATTCATGTTGGCAGTGGGTGTAATATGTTTTCCAGTGTATGTATTGAAATTACAAAAAGGATTATATGAGTAAGATATTTCAGGAATAGAGGGATTGAAAACCATAACATCTGATTGGCGACCACAATCTTTTGCGATTTTGTAAACCGCTTTTACAAGATCCTCATCGGCCTTGGCGTCTAGGAGCATCAAACCATTTCCTTTTCTGATGTCATTCTCGATCATCGGTATCAGCACAGATTCAGTTTTGCCAAACCCAGTGGAACCAATCACCTGTGTGTGACGCAACCTTTCCTGGTCTGTTAAATAGAAGGGCTTCTTGTTGTCTTTGTTGATCCCAATCAAGACATCGTCATTCTTTTCTTTGTGCTTTTTGAATGTTTTTTCAGAGAAACCATATCTTTGATTGAGCTGTGTAAAACTGATTTTTTCCCGCAGATTAAGTCTGTATGTTAGATAGGCGGGTAATAAAAGTGCAAAAAATGGCGCCAAATTAAAATATTTGCTTTGGATTTTTAAGAGACCTCGCAAAATAAGAGATGGGAGTACTGGATCAAGTAGATTTTCGAGAAATAATAGGACAAAATACTTAAATTGGTCATAAGTCATAACGTCTAAATATGTAAAATGCACAATCAATACAGAAACACAAAAATGAATCGATAATGACACAAAGAAACAATACCATCCCCGACGATACGCCAGGTATGAAACGATGAGTGGAGGAATGAAGATCAAATCCAGCAAAATACCTAGAGGCAAAAAGAAAAAAGCTGCAATAATAAGGACGAAGTAAATGACTAACCATTGATCTGTTGTGTGCTTGTTATCCATTGTTATACTCCTTTACTATTTGTGAGGTTTTGAATGAATCATGCTGATTCACCCATTCCGAGTTAAGTTGTTGGTTAAAAAAATCGTCAATAATACAAAAAAAGATTTTTGGCGTATATTCAGTGGCCAGTTTTTTAAGAGAGGACAAAAGGCTTTGATCAGAGACAAAATAAAGCACTAAATCATAATGACTTGTTTGATACTTATAAAATATGTCTCTGAGTCTTTTTTTTGATTTTTGGGTTATCTCTACTTCTATGGCAATGGTGAGTTTTTTATTTTTTGAGCAGAGTGTCACGCTGGCATCAGGTGTGATTTCAGTATTTTTAGATTTGAGGATGCGTTCAGACGACCATTTGTTAAAAAGCCCAAGGTGTTTACAGGCAAGTCTTGTGTTTGTGACCAAACTATCATGATAGAGTGTTGAATTGTCTTTTTGAGCATAAGAGCAATAATCTGGCAAAATGCCTTTATCAGAAAGTTGCCTAATCCCCAGTTTTGTAACTTCATAAATTTTAGATTTGCCAAAAACCCGATCAGAACTCCCACTCAGAAGGCCATAGTCCAATAGTCTTAAAATAGCTCTTCTTGCCACCCGCTTACTAGATTCAATATTCCCAAACTCCCCATTCAGCCAAAACCATGAATCAATCTGCTTTTTCAGCATGAATTTTTGTTCATAACAGAACTTTAATAACTCATTATCCCTCACAACCCCAACCTTCTCTTTAATTATTAAATTTAAGTTATTCATAACTCTCATACCCTTTCACTCACCAACACCCACCATCACATCCCGTAATCCTGACCACCCTAGATGACCATGGGCAGTTGGGGTGGTCAGGATTTTTTTGCTTTGCCAAAAAAGGGAAAGTTTTGGTGGGTGGGGGTTTGAGAAAGTTATTAAGCCCTTCAACTGTCCACAAAACTGACAGTAAAAGGGACATACAAGCGGGCAATAAGTTTGCGGTTTATAATGATTTTGTAAATTCATCATACTACCTAGTAAAGCAATTCGCGTGCCAAAACAGCAAAGGTATAACCTTATGATATTTCTAATAAATTATTTTAGAAAAAATACGCGTCTCACAAAATTTGAGATACTTTGAGATAAAGCTTCTTTAGTTTATTGATATAACAGATTTAAATCTATTTTGAGACAAAGTGATTAGAGCTGAGACTATATTTATAACAGCTTATGTATTGGCAAGTCTTTGGATAAACCTTTATCCTTTACCTCAAATGTTCTACAAATTGTTACTTGTTGACACTTACATAAACGCTAAAAAGTGGTTTGTGATTTTATGATTAGTGCTTGGTTCTATTGCCAAAAATTGAATTTTTGGGTAGAGATTCTGCTAAATAGTAAAGAAAAACGTTTGGAAAAATTACCCAAAAAATTTGGGTGGATAATGTTTTGTATGAATTGGCCACACAGTGAGTGTGGAAGCAGGTAAAGATTATTTTGGAGAGTGAATTATATGTTTGAGCAAACTTTTAAAAATATCGATGATGTTCTTAGGCAAGAAGCAGGCTGTTCATCAGAGCTAGACTATACTGAACAATCTTCTTGGATGTTATTTCTCAAATATCTGGATGATTTGGAGCGAGAAAAGGCAATGGAAGCTGAGCTGGTCAGCAAAACCTATGATTTTATCATCAACAAAAATTATCGATGGTCAAAATGGGCAGCACCTAAGAAAAAGAATGGTTCTTTTGACCATGACAAGGCACTAACAGGTGATGACCTAATTACCTTTGTTAATGAAAATTTATTTCCTTATCTTAAAGGATTCAAAGGGCGTGCTACTGGTTCCGATACAATCGAATATAAAATTGGTGAGATTTTTGGAGAAATAAAAAATAAGTTTCAAAGCGGTTACAGCCTACGCGACGCACTTGAACTAATGGACAATCTGCACTTTCATTCTCAAAAAGAAAAACATGAATTATCCGTACTCTATGAGAATAAAATTAAAAACATGGGCAATGCCGGTCGTAACGGCGGTGAATACTACACACCACGTCCACTTATTCGTGCTATGGTACAGGTTATAAAACCTAAAATTGGTGAGCGAATCTATGATGGCGCTGTGGGATCTGCTGGTTTTTTGTGTGAGGCTCACGATTATTTACGGCAAGTTAAATTGAGCACAACCCAACTCAAGACTCTTCAAACAAAGACATTTTATGGCAAGGAGAAAAAGAGTCTCGCCTACGTTATAGCCATTATGAACATGATATTGCATGGCATTGAGGCACCAAACATTATCCACACCAATACACTTTCCGAAAACATAACTGACATACAAGAAAAAGACCGTTTTGATGTGATTCTGGCAAACCCACCCTTTGGTGGCAAAGAACGCAAGGAGGTGCAACAAAACTTTCCAATCAAGACAGGTGAGACAGCATTTTTGTTCCTGCAACACTTCATTAAATCCTTAAAAGCTGGTGGTCGAGGGGCTGTTGTTATCAAAAACACCTTTTTATCTAATTCGGACAATGCTTCAAAGGCACTACGCCAAGAATTATTAGAAAGCTGTAATTTACATACAGTTTTAGATTGTCCAGGTGGCACGTTTCTTGGTGCTGGTGTAAAAACGGTTGTGTTGTTCTTTGAAAAAGGCGCGCCTACACGTAAGATTTGGTACTACCAGCTCGATCCTGGGCGTAGCATGGGTAAGACGAACTCTCTTAATGATAATGATCTAAAAGAATTTGTGGGGTTACAGCCAAAATTTAAGGATTCAGATAAGTCTTGGACGGTTAATATTAAAGATGTTGATTCTGGTTCATTTGATTTGTCGGTAAAAAACCCTAACAAAGCTGGAGTGGCGCCATTACGTGAGCCTGCTGATATCCTCTCAGAAATTGCAATACTGGATACGAAAAGCGCGAATGTGTTGAATGAGATTAGGGGGATGTTGTGATTAAAAAATGGAGATCAATATCCCTGGCGGATACTTGTTTATTATTTACTGATGGTAATTGGATTGAAAGCAAAGACCAATCTACAAATGGTATTCGTCTTATCCAAACTGGCAATATTGGAAATGGCTTTTTCAAAAACAGGCGTGAAAAAGCAAGATGGATATCACAAGCGACTTTTAAGCGGCTAAAATGTCAGAGGGTTTTTTCGTGGGACTGCCTTGTTTCCCGACTTCCTGATCCTGTTGGTAGGTCATGCATTATTCCTGAAACTAACGATATAATGATCACTGCGGTTGATTGTTCAATACTCCGATTTAATCCATCTATTCTATTTTCTAGGTTTTTTAACTACTATTCACAATCGACAATTTATCTTGACGATATTGAAAGCAAGTGTACTGGAGCAACTAGGAAAAGGATTAGCAGAAAAAACCTGGGAAGAATCATTGTCCCATGCCCCTCCCTCCCCGAACAAAAACGCATTGTTGCCATTCTGGATAAAGCTTTCACATCCATTGACAAGGCCAAAGTCAATGCCGAGAAAAATCTCGCCAATGCGAGGGCGTTGTTTAATTCAGTTCGGGATTCATTATTTTCTAATGCCGAGAATGAATGTAATATTATTGAATTTGGTGATGTTATTGAAACCTTAACTGATTACCATGCGAATGGAAGCTACAAAGTTTTAAAACAGCATGTTGAGTTGAAAGATGTCAATGATTATGCATGGATGGTAAGAAGTACGGACTTTGAAAAAAACTTTGAGAATGAAATGAGATATATCACAAAATCCTCCTATGATTATTTAACAAAAAGCCGTATCTTTGGTGGTGAAATTATCATGAGCAAGATAGGAAATGCTGGAAAAATCTATTTGATGCCAAAAATCACTAGGCCCTGTTCTCTAGCGATGAATCTATTCCTAATTCGTTTGAATGAGAATAAAATCAGCAATAAATATGTTTATCATTATTTAAAATCGAAAAGTGGTGAAACGCAGATTTTGTCAAAATTGAAAGGAACAGCTACACAAACAATAACGAAACAAAGCGTGCGGGATTTGCAAATACCATTGTTGCCAAGAAATATGCAGGATCGCTTTGTTACCCAACTAGAAGAATTGGAAAATGTGACACGACAGCTTGAATCAATTTATGATCAAAAGATTTTACTCGTTAAAAAACTCAAACAATCCATCCTCCAAAAAGCCTTTACAGGCGAACTCACAGCAGAGAAAGCAGAAACATTGAAAGGAACAGCTGCATGAACGAAGCCGAAACAAGAGCCGAACTTATTGACCCTGCTCTAAAAAATGCGGGTTGGGGTGTAGTAGAAAACAGCAAAGTAATGCGAGAAGTAATTACCCTCGGTCGTTTGCAAGGTGCTGGACAACGAACCAAACAAGATATTGCTGATTATGTATTGACTTATCGTGGTCAAAAACTTGCAGTCATCGAGGCTAAAAAACGTGACTTGCCCTACACAGAGGGTGTGGCTCAAGCAAAGAGATATTCAGAAAAACTAAAAGTCCGATTTGCTTATTCAACCAACGGTGTAAAAATTTACCGCATAGATATGGAAAATGGTCAAGAAAGCGATGTTGCCAAGTACCCAACGCCTGACGAGCTATGGAATGAAACGTTTGCAAAACACAACGTATGGCGCAACCATTTTGCTGAAGTTCCTTATAACAATAATGGTGGCCAGTGGGACATGAGGTATTACAAACACAACGCTATCAACAGTGTATTAGAAGCAATTGCAAAAAGTGAACAACGCATTCTGCTCACGATGGCAACAGGTACGGGCAAAACGAGCGTGGCTTTCGAGATTGCATGGAAAATATTTCATAGTCGATGGAATCTTAAGAGAGATGCAAAACAACGTCCACGTATTCTTTTTCTTGCTGATAGAAATATTTTGGCAGATCAAGCGTACAATGAGTTTTCGGCTTTTCCTGAGGATGCTATGGCGAGAATCAAGCCGAAGGATATCCGCAAAAAAGGCAGAGTGCCTAAAAATGCCAGTATATTTCTAACAATCTTTCAGACCTTTATGTCTGGCACTGATACAGACGGGAACCCCACACCCTATTTTGGTGATTATCCACCCAACTTTTTTGATTTTATTGTTATTGATGAGTGCCATAGAGGTGGTGCCAATGACGAAAGCACTTGGCGCGGTATTCTGGAATATTTTAAACCAGCCGTACAGCTTGGACTAACCGCAACTCCAAAACGTAATAATAACATTGATACATACAAGTATTTTGGCGAACCCGTTTATACATACTCACTTAAAGAAGGAATCAATGACGGTTATTTAACACCCTTTAAGGTAAAACAGATTGCCACGACCATTGATGAATATATTTACACCGAGGATGATGATGTTATCGAAGGTGAGGTGGAAGCTAGCAAGCGATACACTGAAAATGATTTTAATCGAATTATTGAGATTAAAGAACGGGAAAAATATCGTGTAGAATTGTTAATGGAAGCCATAAAGCAGAATGAAAAAACATTAGTTTTTTGTGCCACACAGGCACATGCGCTAGCTGTTCGTGATCTGATCAATCAGATGAAATCAAGTAGTGAACCCAACTACTGTGTGCGCATTACTGCCAATGACGGTGAGGAAGGCGAGCGGTTTCTTCGCACATTTAGAGACAACGAAAAGACCATTCCAACAATTCTTACTACTTCAAGAAAGCTTTCAACTGGTGTGGATGCGCGAAATGTGCGTAATATTGTATTAATGCGGCCAGTGAAATCGATGATTGAATTTAAGCAAATCATTGGACGTGGTACGCGGCTTTTTGATGGCAAAGACTATTTCACAGTTTATGATTTTGTGAAGGCATATGAACATTTTAGTGATCCCGAATGGGATGGTGAACCATTAGAACCAGAGCTATGTGATAGCTGTGGTAAAAATCCCTGCATATGTGAAAAAAAACCAAAAGAATGCCCCGTATGTGGCAAACAACCATGTGAATGTGTGAATGAACCAAAACAGTGTCCTAAATGCGGAGAAGTTCCTTGTATCTGCAAGAAACAAACAAAGATAATAATCAAACTATCAGATGGCAAAGAGCGAATGATACAACACATGATGGCAACGACCTTTTGGAACCCTGACGGCAAACCAATGTCGGCAGCCCAATTTATTGAGCGTTTGTTTGGTGAGTTACCAGCGTTTTTCAAAAATGAGGATGAATTACGCACAATTTGGGCACGACCAGATACCCGCTGCAAGTTACTCGAAAGGCTTTCTGAAAAAGGCTTCGGCAATAGTCAGCTAACGGAGATCAAGCAAATGGTAAATGCCGAGAAAAGTGATTTGTTTGACGTATTGGCTTATATTGCCTTTGCCTTAGCACCAATTACTCGTGAGGAACGAGTAGAAACACATAAAGAGGAGATCTTCTCCCATTATGATGATAAACAACAGGTGTTTCTAGACTTTGTATTAGACCATTATATCAAAGAAGGTGTGGGTGAGTTAGACCAAAAGAAGCTGCCTGATCTTCTAGAATTGAAATACAAAGCTATACGCGATGCCACTGTGGAACTTGGTAGTACATCCGCTATCAGGGACGTTTTTATAGAGTTTCAACAGTATTTGTATGCGGAGGTTGAATCTGACTAAGATGCTTTCTAGGAGTTCTTTTATCAAGGATAGAGTCTTTAAGTTATTTACTTTCCATTACAGCTAATTACTTTTTCACTACAGGCAAGATTCGCAAGAACATAGGAGCATGCCTTTTTATGGTATCAACTTATAAAAATGACTATATGTCATTTAAAATGACTTGACTAATTATTAAATTTACTACATTAAGCTAAAATGGCCGCTAAAAAGCGGGAGATCTTTGATAATTTACTCATTCTGTCTTCCATACCAGATGGCCCAATCAGGCCGAGGCCAATCAATTATTTGATTGGCTACTGAAGGCGATTTTTATTGTCGCCGCAAGCTTTGAGCTTGTGTCTTAACGTGGCATGATAGCAATATATGCAATGACAGCAAGAATAGCCGAGCTGTCAGATGTGCTATGTGATGAAGGTATCCATGGCTTTGATGATAAAATAATCAGAATATTGGACACCCCGGTTTCAGTAATTGTTCCTTTGTCCTTTCCTATGAGGGTACACGGATGACGGACACGCATGTACCCGAATGCAATAATGCAATCGAATGCCGTGCGTTTAAGGAGAAATCATGAGTAAATTAGACGGAAGACTTAAAGCCATAATTGCTTATATTCATAAGCTTATGGCTTCAAGGGCATTGGAACCGGATCAAAAGAAGGCTTTAATTAATTCCATAGGAGCACTTCGAAAAGCCTTAAAAAGGCAAAATCGGAAAGCTCTCGAAAAAGCTATAGCCAACTTGGTTAAAGTTTTTTTAAAGGAGGTTAATTAATGAAAATCTTTATTTTTGGATCGAGATTACTGATTTACCGAATGGGCCTAAGTAAAATCTTATTTAGGCCTATTCGGTAAATAAATTACAATATGAATTATTCAAAGGCAATTAGGTTGGTTAGAAGTACCAAGGGTTTGAGCCAAAAGGATTTGGCAAAAAAATCTAAAATAGATCCGAGTTTTCTATCACTTATTGAAAGGGATAAACGATTACCCGGCACCAAAACACTTGAAATGCTCTCTAAAGCTTTGGGCGTTCCTCTCTATTTGATCATTCTACTAGCCTCTGAAAAAAAAGATTTAAGAGGTTTGTCTGAAAAACAATCTGCTATTTTAGGAAAACAATTCCTTGAATTGATTGCATTGTCTGACAAGTAATTTTCTATGACTTCTCTAGTATCTATACGTCGTTTAGAGGCTCTGCTTGGAAGGGGGCGCTCCGATATTAAGCGTATAGCATCAAATGCAGGCAGATATTATAAACCCTTTGATATGAGGAAACAAAGAGGCGTTGGTAAGTGGAGACATATTGCTAATCCAACCGGAGAACTAAAAGTCTTACAAAGAAAAATTCAAAAAAATATTCTTTCTTCATATAATTTTCCTGATACATTTTTTGGTGCAATAAAAGGAAGGACAACAATTGACAATGCGAGTTATCACGTAGGCTCCCCAGTATTGTTAACTCTTGATCTCAAGGACTGCTTCATGAAAATTCGCGATAAAACCATATTTGCTGCTTATATTAATATCTTTAAATGCTCCCAAGAAATTGCTAGTCTGTTAACAAAATTGACTACTTTTCAGCATCAATTGCCGCAAGGTGCGCCTACTAGTTCTTTTTTGGCAAATGCTGCTTTGCTACCCCTACATCATGCTATTGGACTTCAATGTAAACAGATGGGGCTGAAATATTCTTTTTATGTGGACGATATAACAATTTCGGGCCTCAAGGCTATGGAATCTATAGAACCAATTATCCATCTTATTCACAAACAAGGACATGCTGTTAAGCGAAAAAAAATTCATCGAATGCCTGGCAATGTTTCTCAGAGAACAACAGGACTGATTGTCAATCGAAAAGTATCCATTGGCCGAACATATAAAGAAAATTTATATGAATTAATCAAAACTCTTTCTATGAAACCTCAAATTCATAGGAATGAATTAGATTCAATTCTTGGTAAGATAAATCATGTTCGTTCTGTGTCTCCTGAAAAGGCTGAAGTAATAAATTACTTTGCAGAAAAACACCTTCCAAAAAATGTTATTGCTGGAAAAAAAATTATAACTTTTGAAACTAGACCATGTAAGGATGTGCGTATTCATTCCAAAAATCGGACTAGTAGTACAAAAAGAATATAATCACCATGAAGAAACACATTACAGCCACAGACCTCTACAACTACAAAAAATGCCCACACAGGCCGTATCTTGATTATAACGGCAATGCGGCTGACAAGGTTGAGATTCATCCCCTGATCAAATTGTTATGGGATGCGGGGGTGCAGTATGAGGATAAGGTCATTGAATCGTTTAAAAAAGATCATCCCGATAAATCATTTGTAGAAATCAATAAAGACCTGCCGCTTTCTCAAGATTTGGAACAAAAAACCATTCAGGCCATGAGAGATGGTGTTGATGTTATTTATCAGGGTGTTCTGATTGCAGAAGATAAAGCTGGCAGGCCTGATTTATTGGTAAAGCAAGCTGGTAAATCAAAGTTTGGTCCTTACCTGTATTATCCCATGGATATTAAAATGGCTCGCATTGATGATACATGGGATAACGGTGATGAAAAAATGAAACTCGAGCATATTTGGCAATTGTATTTTTACGGTGTGCTCTTAGAACAAACCCAAGGAACAAGACCTAGTAAAGGTTATATTTACAAAACTAAAAGAAACAGATTGCCTTATAATCTTTTTAAAACTCCTTATGGTTATGAAGAAGCAATTGAGAATATCAATAACTATATGGCAGGTATTGATTATGGTACAGAGCCGGCTATCAGTGGAAACTGTAAAATGTGTGAGTGGAAAGATTTCTGTAAAAATAGGCTTATAGAGGCTGATGACATCACTCAAATTTATTATTTAGGGCAATCACTTAAGAAAGGCTTAAATAAGCTTGGAATAAGAACTGTTGAGGAGCTTTCAAAACAGGACGAACAAGAACTAACAGCAAAAGCACTGGAACTAAAATCACAAGGTTACTTCTATAAATCAATGCCAAATAATCTAATAAAGAAAGCTGTAGAACGTGCCAGGCTAAGAATTGAAAACAAACATATCTTACATGAAAAAATAGAATTCCCAGATACCCCTGTAGAAATCCACTATGATATAGAAGACGATCCCACACAAGATTTTGTTTATCTGCACGGGATTGCGCTAGTAGAAAAAGGCAAAGAGGCTGAGTATATTGCTTTTTTTGCAGATGACTTTGCTGACGAAAAGAAAATCACGATTGAACTGCTAGATTTTTTTAGAAAATACAAAGATGCCCCTGTTTATCACTATAGTCCCTATGAAAAAACAACCCTTAAAAGACTTTTAACAAAGTATAATATTGATGGCTGGGATGTTTTTGAAAACATCTTTGGTGAAAACGGCACATCTATTGACCTTATGAAAGTCATCAATAACAAAACCGACTGGCCACTCACGAGTTATAGTTTAAAAGATATTTGCCGTTACCTTGGATTTCAATGGGATGCTGAAGACGCAGGTGGTGCTGCCTCTATTGTGTGGATGAATGATTATTTGAATGGGCAAAAGGAGCTTAAAGATAAGATTTTGCAGTATAACAAGGACGATTGTGTAGCCACGTATTACTTGAAGAGTAAGTTGATTGAGTTGCAAAAAGATCTTTTTTAAAAGAAAGTATAATCATGAAAAAGAAAAGTCTTATTAAAAAAACAGAATCGAATGATCTTTATAAACGCATTAAGCAGATCATAGATTCTGCAAAAAATCATGTTGCTAGGTCTGTAAACAGCACTCAGGTATTAACTAATTGGTTAATTGGCAGAGAAATTATTGAAGAAGAACAAAGGGGTAAAAAACGTGCTGGTTATGGAGAGGGGCTAATTCGTGATGTAGCAACTCGTCTTCAGTCTGATTATGGCCAGGGGTACAGCCTTGCTAATGTTAAGCATTTTAAGAAATTTTACCTGGAATATCAAGGGCTTACAGACCTTCAAAAAGGCTACGCAGTGAGTAGCCTTTTAGAGCAAAAAGACAAAAGTACATCTTTGGCAAAAGGCTACGCAGTGCGTAGCCTTTCTTGTGAGCCAGGCAAGCTAAATCCCAATCTTTCATGGACTCATTATAGATCACTATTGCGCGTTGAAAAACCAGAAGCACGTGCATTTTATGAAATTGAGGCTTCCAAAAACAACTGGGCAACTCGCGAGCTAGATCGCCAGATCAATAGCTTGCTTTATGAACGTTTGGCTAAAAGCAAAGATAAAAAAGGATTAATGCGCTTAGCAACCAAAGGACAAGAAATTCTAAAACCAGATGATGTTTTTAAAGATCCTGTTGTTATAGAATTTTTAGGGTTGCCTGAATCACATAGGCTTGTAGAAACAAAACTAGAAGAAGCTCTTATTTCAAATTTACAGGCTTTTCTATTGGAATTAGGCAAAGGGTTTGCTTTTGTTTCAAGACAAGAACGTTTAAGCCTTGATGGTGATCATTTTTATGTAGATCTGGTCTTTTACCACACAATCCTTAAATGTTATGTTTTGATTGATCTTAAAACAGGCAAACTCACTCATCAAGATCTGGGACAGCTTCAATTATACGTTAATTATTACGATCAAGAACGGCGTTCACCAGATGACAACCCAACGCTTGGGTTAATTCTTTGTACAGATAAAAATGATGCGGTTGTAAAATATACTTTAGGCCAAGATCAAAAGAAACAAATTTTCACCAGTCGCTATAAATTACATTTACCCAGCGAAGCTGAGTTGAAGGCTGAGATTAAGAGAGAACTTAAGACGTTCGGTGCTGGTCAGACAATGTCTTCAAAGAAGGTTGCAAGAAAGAAAAAATAGAAACTTGTCAAAAATTAAAAGAAGAAAAAAAATATCACCTAAAATAAAAAATGAGTTAATCGAAGAAGCTGGAGGCAAGTGTGCAAATCCCGGCTGCTCAGACTATAATCTTCACTTACATCATATTAAGCACTGGTCTGTATATCAATGTGATGATCCTGATCATATGATTGCTTTATGTCCTTCATGTCATGATGATGTTCATCGTGGACAATTAAAAATACCTGATGAAACACTGTATCTATGGAAACAAAAGAAAGTAAATAATAAACAAAAATGCTCTTACCTTCATATAGAGCCATCAACAGACTTAAAATTATTAACAGGATCTGTTTCAATAAAGCCAACACAAAATAAACAGCTTATATTTGAACTAGCAAATGGAAGCAATTTAGCCTTACGTGTTCTAAATAATAAACGCCTTCAAATTAATGCTACAATATATGATCAGGAAAAGTGCGAAATACTAAAAGTAACTGAAAATCATGTTGATGTTGAAAAAGAAGGAGTTGAGCTAAAACAACGTAAAGGAAGAATACAAATTACAGTAGAAACAAAACGTAATTATATTCCAGAATGGGTAATTTTTCAGATGAGAAAGTTTCAAAGAAAAGATTTTGGAAAAAGTGATAGAATTAAAATTTTAGATATTGAAGTCATAAAACCAGGTTTTATTAAAATAGAAGGAATATGGGCAAACAATGAAAAAGCGGTAATAATAACAAATAAAGAATTAATATTTTGTCCTGTACCACCATGGGCACCAACAAATTTTGTTGGTGCTGGTGAAAAAACTGTATTTACATATGATGGGCCTATATCAACAGGAATGTTTGATAGTATTTTGCATAGACAATGAATACGTTTAGTAATTTATTTTGAGTAACTTTTTAGGTAACCACCACTCAATTTTCATCAAAACACATCGGTTTATCTCAGAATTAAGCATTGTAAGTTATTGAAATATATATCGTGGAATTTTGAAAAGTTAAGGCTTATCGCCCGCAGACCCTCTTAATCAGCGGGTCTAGGGTTCGAATCCCTAATCGCCCACAATGATTTCAAAAGGTTATGTTTTTTGACGTAACCTTTTTTTCGTTTTAGGCATAGTTTGGGCATAGTGTTTTTTTCGTTGAACAGCTGTATCTAAATCAGCGGATCAACCCAATTTGACAGCAATTCTTGCAAAAAATGACCCGCTGATTCCGAATCAGCGGGTCATAATAGGCTTTGACAGACTTGATGCAACCACGGTCCTGCCTATGTATATTTTTCATCAAAAGTTTCTTCGTCTCTTGCAAGCTGATTGTCAATTGATTCACCGGCACCTCTTTCTATCGATCTAAAGAAATTTCCAATCAAGCTAAAAGAAGAGGAACTTTTACTTTCAGCTTCTGCTTGTTTTTTTATTGCTACATCTTTGGCCATTGGTTGCCCAGGCACACCACTTCGAATTCCGGTATACGCAATGCTCATTAAATTGCTACTAACATATTTAAAACAATCTTCGCCCATTTCATGTGAGGCTTTTAAGAAATCCTCTATTAAATCTTTATGCTCGAATAAAAAATGATAATCATAATCTTTTACGAGATAGCTAGCCTTAATAATTTTGTTAGTATCGTTTGAGAAGATCCAATCTCTTAAGAGTTTTTTGCCGATAGCTGTCATTGGCCTAACAACAAGTTCATAAAATCTAGTATACCAAAACATGTCTAAATGGGTAACTCCTTCACATGCAGACATTATCATTCTAATTATTTCTTCATAATCATCTGATTTATTAAAACCTGTAATATCTTTGCTCAGCCTCCCATAAGGGAGAGGAGTTAATTTCTCATTCATCCTATTACTGCCTTCTTTTATTCTTTTCAGAATCATTTTCACCAATCTAATGGGATTAGAAATTGAAACATTATCTAAAAACTCAAGCATGGAATACTCGTCTATAGAAGGAATGCTCTCCATTATTTTTAAAAAATGACTCACTACAGTCTTTGGCAACTCTTCAAACGGGATGCCATATCTTTTGTTAATAATAGTACACGCCTCCTTGACCAGGTCACTGTTGTCTTCAAGATCTGTTTCTAGTATTAAGCTCAGTGTTTCTTTATTATAACTCTTATATAGATTGCCTAAACATCTAATTGCATAGGTCTTTACGACAGGATCATGGGATTCTAAAAATCTTTTTATTATAGGAACATCCTTATTATTTGCTTCACTAGCCCATCCTATATAAGCACAAGACAAAGACCTTAATAGGTTATTAGGTTTGTTAGCCTTAAAGGAATTGTCTACGATGTTATAAAATTCTTCAGGATTTACATGTCTTAGCCTGTTGATCAGACTGGCAATGTTGAATGCAGACAAGGAGTCGCTCCTGTCTATGAACATCTTTGCTAAAGCACCAGCATATTTCTCATCAGCACATGCTATTTGATTTAAAAAGTAATAAGGCGAAGCTGCGAAACCGTGATCTTTATACTTTGTTAACATTATTTCTATGTATTCGTATCCATCTTCTGGTTTGGAAAACTTCTTAAGAAACTTCTTAGTCATCGTTTCATAAAATGATGAGATATCCGCCTCCTTAAGCCAGTGAGCATCTTCGCCAATTTGGTAGTTTGATTTAAACCACGCCACGCACCTATTAGGAGCTAGTCCAATACAGAATTCTAAATCAAAATTAGCAGACAAAACTTTCAGAATATTCTCTGCCAGTGATATTACTTCTTTGTCTTCATTCTTCTTGCTATCAGCGATATTATAGGCAAGATTATAAATTTCAATTTTGATAAATAGGTTGCTAGTTGATTTCAGTACAGCCATTAACTTATCTAAGATATAAATTTCTTCTGGTAACCACTGCTGGCACCCTTCTTTTGATATGGACATATTTAGAATCGCAATTGGTGGTCTCAATGCCTTGCTTAACAAATCTAAGGATTTCGATACTAATTTCGGATTAGAGCTTTCCAAACAATGAAAGATTGCATCAATCACCTTTATTCTTAGGTTTTTTGTGTTTTTATAATTGACAAGAAAGGGACTCATAACAAACTGTGGTCCTTGACATGTAGTTGTGTGACCTGTTTTGTTTAGCATTGGCTCAATAATGCTCAAGGGAGTGTGATATGAATCTGTTTGATTTGAGTCTAGCCAATCTATGGCTTTATTTAGAACAGTTTCATTTACGCCAATCGGTTTGTTAGGATCGTATTTGGCTAAATCAGATAAAATTCTGACGCCATGGTCACAATGAGAGTGTAATTCACGTTTATCATTTTGACCTATCTTCCATAATAGATCACAAGCTCTTGATAAATATTCCCCATTGTAACAAACGTTTTTTAATAAGTCCGGTAGCTTTCTAATGACATCGCTATGATCAAAAGAATACCAATCTCTTAGAGGTGATTCATCAGGTTTTCTTGAGGGATTGTCTATTTCATACTCAATAAGATCAAGTATCCTCTTAGGTTGGAAGTAGGATGCTTTTTCTAATTTTTTCAGCTTATTTATTCGCTCACAGTGAGTACTGTTGGCATATTCATTGAAAAACCTTTGCCACATTTCATCTAAGATATCGACATCCTCCTTGCCTCCAACTTTAATTTTCCAATCAAGCAATCCAAAGTTCCTCATGAGGTTTGAAAATGACGTGTTATAGAAGCTATCAAACAGCTTTTTTGCAAACGAAGTTAATCTATTGTCATGATCTAATGCTATTCTGTTCAAAGTATAATCTGACAAGACATCAGGTGTTATCCTCACCTTGTAACCCCTTCGTAGTAAAACTCCATAATTTTCTAACCTGTAAAGAGTATGTAAAATCTTATCTACCGATGTGTCCTCAAGAAACTCTGAGATGGATTGTAGAACTATTTTATCTTTTAAATCTACGGGTGATATTGCTGCTACTATTTCCAGCAAGTTCTTAACTAGAACACGGTTGAGATCAGGAGCTAAATCACCAAGCAGCTCATTGTTGAATTTAGTTAATATAATTTGTCTGAAGTTATCATGATTATCGATAATACTAGCATCAAGAGCTTTAGTCTCAATCAATCTTGCTGTTATAACTGCAATCAAGGGGCTATCTTTTGTTGCTTGAGCAATTCTCTCAATATAATTTCGATTATTATTTGATAAAATTTGTGTTATTAATGAAATATTATCATCAAGGCCAAGCTCATTTAATTCAGGCAGTTTCCTGATTCCTCTTGGATCGATAGAGCTATTAATTAGATGGTTCGTTATTGCACTGACGTTCTGTGGACGGCACGCAAGTATCAACTTATATCTGTTGTCGATATACTTGCTGTTTAGGATAGAAATGATTCTGTTTAAATTATCAAAATTATGAGCATCATCTATGATGAACAAAACGTTGTCCTCAGGTAGTTCCGTAAGAATTTCTGGCGTAATCTGCATCGTGTCTTCGACGAAACGTACTTCATAGTTATTTATTGATTTAGAATTAACAAAAGAATGAATTATTTTTGACTTTCCTATACCACCTCGCCCACTTAGTATGGCTGCTGTTTCAGTATTGTTATTTACAAAATCAACAAGCTCATTAATAATATTTTGTCGTCCCACAATCTGGTTAGAGTGGGATAACAAATGATTTTTTTGATTTAATTCAGCATAATAGTTGTCTTGGGGCAAAAATGGAGAAACTGGCATAACGCCCAAGAATGCTTTACACCATTCGCTAGAAAAATGGGTCTTTACTAATGTTTTTGCTTCGCTTTTGGGTATTTCATACCTTACTCTTTTAGAGATGTCTTGAACGTCCCAAATACTCCAATTGTTATTGTCATCATTACATACCTGTCTAGCAGAAGCAGAAACTTCAGTTGATACAAGAAGTATATATCTATTTGCTTGGTACGTTGTATCTGAGATTGCTTTTTCAACATTGCGTTTTGCAAATTTTTTCCATCTCTTTGCTTGGAATATCCAAACCTCACCGTCAATAGTGATAGCCTCAATATCTATGCCTTTTTGTTTAGAGCCACGCCCTCCATATTTATTACTTGATTCAATGTTTGATAAACAGGAAACAAAATCCAGACAAAAATTTTCAAAATTTTCCCAGTTGGTGTTGAGATCCATCAAGGGTAAAAGATTAGGTAAGGGTTCTACTGGGAGATTTACTTTTCTTTTTTGTTTAGGCTTTGGTTGTTGTTTTCCTCGGCGGTTTGTTTTTCTATTTTTGTCATATTTTTCTATCTCAATTGAAGATATTACCTTTCCCAAACCCTTTTTATCTAGAAGGCTAAGTCTTTTTTGTTTGATTAAAGCATAAACTCTTTGTCTGCTTACACCTAGTTTTCTTGCTGCAGCTGTTATATTCATGTATTCTTGTTGGGTCATGTTGCCTCCATGCCACAAGTGCTAAATATAACATTGACAAATGTCAATGCCAAATAAATTACATGTCTAAATTATAAATATTATCAAATGAATAAAATCTTTTGAATATAATAAAAATATTAAATATCAAATAATTATCTTTCAAAAATACAAATCCAATATAAAGGTTTAAGATCATTAAGATATACATAGTATAACTATAAATATAGGAACTATATCAAACTATTTATTGCTATTAGTTTAATATCATCCTAATATTAATAGTATAACTATGGAAAAAAGAACTATATTAAACCAGCTCCTCAATACTTGGCCCAATCATACAGTGATGACCATGCAAGAACTCAGAAGCAGGGACTATTCCTACGAGCTCGTTGAATACTATCTCAATAACGGTTGGATCAAATCATTGGGTCATGGGGCATATACCAAGCTGGGAGATCAGGTGTCCTGGGTAGGAGGGCTTTACGCTCTGCAATCGCAGCTGAATCTAAAAATACATGTTGGCGGTGTGTCGGCATTAAACCTTTTAGGCAGGGCCCACTACATCCCAATGGGGCGGATGCCCTTGCATCTTTTCGCCGAACCCAAAACAAAACTTCCCGGGTGGTTTAGAAAATACAACTGGGATGTAAATCTTTTTTTTCACACAGCAGGTTTATTTGAAAAAATGGATGACGATGGGCTGACAATGTTCGAAGAGAATAACGTATCCATAAAAATCTCATCACGTGAACGAGCCATCTTTGAGGTGCTTTATCATGTGCCCCATAAACAAGATTTTAACCATGCCCGGGAGTTGTTTGAGGGACTCGTTACTATAAGACCGGAGTTAGTCCAAAAACTGTTGGAGCGTTGTCGTTCCATCAAGGTGAAACGATTATTTTTATATTTTGCAGATCAATTTCAATTCCCCTGGTTTGATAAACTGGATCTGAATAAGGTAGATACCGGCAAAGGCAAGAGAGTAATTGTCAAAAACGGGAAATTTAATTCAAAATACTTGATCACTGTTCCTGTTAATTCTGAGGAGCTATATGAATCAAAATAAATATTTTCATCAGGTCGATCTACTCCTCGAGGTTTTGCCCCATGTCATGGAACAGGATTGTTTTGGCCTCAAGGGTGGAACTGCGCTCAATCTCTTTATCCGAGATCTGCCGCGTTATTCCGTTGATATTGATTTAACTTACTTGCCAGTTGAAGATCGCAGTTCATCAATAGAAAAGATTAAGTCAGCCTTAATCGCGATTGAAAACAAGCTAAAAAAGATCCTACCGCAGGCCAATGTATTCATCCGTCAGAACCATAAAATGATCGTGAATACCAGGAAAGCGGAGATCAAAATTGAGCCTAATCTTATTGTGAGGGGGACAGTGTTTCCCTGCACAGAGATGGAATTGTGCCAGAAGGCCCAAGCCGAATTTGGCAAATTTGTTAGGGGTCATTGTCTTTCAAAAGCAGATCTTTATGGCAGCAAAATCTGCGCAGCCCTTGATCGTCAGCACCCACGCGATCTGTTTGACATTAAACTTTTGTTTGAGAATGAAGGCATCACCGATGAAATCAAACAGACTTTTCTGGTCTATTTGATTAGTTATCCTCGTCCTATGCACGAGCTTCTGCGGCCAAATTTATTGGATCAAAGAGCAGTGTTTCAAAGCGATTTTGAGGACATGACAACATATCAAATCACCTATGAAAATTTGGAAAACGTGCGAAAAGATTTGATCGAAAAGATCAACAACAGTCTGACAAAAAGCGATAAAGATTTTCTAATTTCTGTGAAACAAGGCACGCCTCAATGGGAGCTTTTGGGGCTAAATAATATCGAAAATCTGCCTGCAGTACAATGGAAACTCAAAAATATTCAAAAAATGGATCAAACTAAACACAAATCAACTCTAGAAAAACTCAAAGAAGTGCTTAATAATTGACAAGTAGCTTGAGGCAAAATTCGTTCAAGAAAAGGTCGGAAATCGTCGATCACAATCAGAGATAAGCTCTCTAGTTATTAAGTTACATCTTTTATTAAATGTTTTGACTTGATGATTCAAGGTCTAACGACAACTTTCTGTTCAGCTCAAAATTCATATGTAATGCTTCAATTTTAGGCATAGTTTAGGCATAGTTCGTTCAATAAAGATCGGAAATTGTCGGTCAGAGTCGGTAACCTGCTCTGGAAGTGGTTAAAATAATTTGCCCTTAATTTTAGACAATTAGCCGGAAATGCCCATTAAATTTCTTAAAAACCTCTCACCCATTTTTAAAATTCTCTTCCTACATTAACCAGCCACATTTTCTTTGAATAACCTTTGATCACCCCTTGGGGGGCGTCTTTTGGAGCGGAGAGTTTTTGGGGGCTTTCGTCAAAATCATGGTTGTGTTTGTTTCGAAAAATATTTGAAAGGATAAACACTCGATTCAAAATTCGTAACAACACACTCATTTTTACTATGAGTATTACTATGAGTATTACTATGACAAATTTGCTGCAAAATAACGGAGTGTCTTAATTTTTGGACAGATGGTTTTAAAAATAACACAGTTTTGTGATTGTTCTGATACCGAAATTGCACAACTTATTATAATTATTGCGAGTATTTCCCTTGGTGTTTTGGCATGAGTTGTGCACTAGCAACTAATCAAATAAACCTGTTTTCAAGGAGCTGTTTACTTTGCTATTTACTTTTATTAACCTCACATAAAATTGCTAGCAATAGAGTCTTGACCTCAATAAATTAAAAATGGGGTTCTTTGCTCTGTTGTTTATATTTGAATAAAATCAAATAGGAAAGGACTCATTTTATGACAAAAGTTTTTACAAAAGGTATTAGAATACCAATATAAAAAGACTTTTAACAAAATACAATATTGATGGCTGGGATGTGTTTGAAAATATCTTTGGCGAAAATGGCACCTCTATTGATTTGCTAAAAATCATCAACGACAAAACCGACTGGCCTCTCACAAGTTATAGTTTAAAAGATATCTGCCGTTATCTTGGCTTTCAATGGGATGCTGCTGATGCTGGGGGTGCAGCCTCTATTGTGTGGATGAATGATTACTTGAATGGGCAAAAGGAGCTTAAAGAAAAGATTTTGCAGTATAACAAAGACGATTGTGTGGCGACGTATTATTTGAAGAGTAAGTTGATTGAGATGCAGAAAGCCTAATTTCCGACGCAATGCCTCGGAAATTCATTAGTAAACAAAAAGGCTACGCAGTGCGTAGCCAATTGAACGAGCAAAAAAGCCACGCAGTGCGTGACCAATTCAAAAACAACTGAATATATCATTGACCCAAATTCGCCACGCAGTGTGTGGCGAATTGAAACAAACCCCAAAACATTATAAGTTATTGATAAATAGGATTAAATATGGATTTCAGAAAAGTGTTTCTGTTTTTTAACAAAACTATATATTGTCATTTTACCAATGTTATGACAATATATAGTCATGTCAGAGAAGCTTGATCACTTCATAATAGCCTTTCAAAAACACTTTGCAAATAGAGGTGAATTTACCACCAAGGATGTATTTCATTTTTTCGAAAAGCAGGACAAAGATATCCCTAAAACCACAATTCACTGGCGCATTTATAAATTAAAAGAACAAGGTATCATTGAATCATTAGGTAGAGGCCTGTACAAATTTCCTGATCAGCAACAATCAAAGGCTTTATTTGTTCCTGCGTTTACCAAGGCTCATCAAAAACTGTTTTCCATAATCAAAAAACAATTTCCCCTGGCCGTTATCGGTTTGTGGCCAGTGCGCAGCCTTCACGAATTTATGGTGCATCTGCCTGCTGTTGACTGGACAATCATCGAAGTTGAAAAAGAGTTAGATGAATCTGTTTATTCTTTCTTACGAGAAAATAAACAGGATGTTTATCTGAATCCCGATAAAAAAACTATGGAGCAATCTGTAGCTTATGACCGGCAGGCATTTATCATCAAAAGCATGATCTCTCAATCACCTTTAATTCAAGATAACAACATTGTTCACCCCTGTATCGAAAAGATCCAGACAGATCTTTTTGTCGATAAAACCATATATAACGTCTATCAGGGTGATGAACTGGCAAACATTTACAGAGGTGTTTTTGACAAGTATCAGATAAACCTGTTGCGCTTAAAAAGGTATGCTCATAGGCGTTATGCCTGGGACAAAATAAAGAAATTTGTAAAACAAGAAACCGATAGAGAACTTGTATGATAGAAGATAAAATTCATAATCAAAAATGGTTAAATAGCCTCTTAAAAAAGTATCCTCACAACGATCCCATTCTATTAGAAAAATGTTGCAAGGCTCTGGCCCTACTTGAAAAGATTCAATTAACTGATCTGGCTTTTATCTTTCGTGGAGGGACAGCTTTTTTGTTATTGTTTGGCAGTCCCAGAAGACTCTCGATTGATATTGACATTATTGTTACTGATAAGCCGGATAATTTTGAGGATATATTGCTGGGAATTTCCAAAAATGGCGTGTTCAAAAGGATGGAAGCAAACGTTCGCAAAACAAAAGAATCTGTGCCTAAGGCACATTACAAATTTTTCTTTGACTCTCTTGCCACTCAAGGCGAGTCCTATGTGCTTCTTGATGTCTTGTTTGACAAAAATCCATATCCCAACATTATCCAAACACCCATACAAAATTATCTCATTTCAGTGCTAGACCCTGTAACGCAGGTTAATACCCCTGATATTGATGGTCTTTTAGGAGACAAATTTACAACGATTGCTCCCAACACAATAGGCATACCCTTTGATCAAAATAAGGTGCTCGAGATCGGCAAGCAATTCTATGACCTTGATTTTCTTTTTGATCAAATGACTGACATCAATACTGTCAGGCAATCGTTTGAGGTTATAGCCTCGCAAGAGGTAGGGTATCGTGATAAAGATATGTCGATTGAAGATGTTCTCAACGACTCGTTTGAAATCTGTCTGATCACGGCCTTTCAAGGGTCAAGAAATAAAGATTTTTTTGCGATCATCACCGAAGCCATGAAAAGAGTACGCAATTTTACCATAGATAATAAAAATTATACTATGGACGATGCCTTGCGAGTTTCTGGCAAACTAGCCTATCTTGGCCAACTTTTTATGACCAAGGGAGTTGTCGAAAAGTACGATCCTGACATCTCTGTTGCAGACTGGGTTATTGAGAACCCAGCCTACAATAGGATTAACAAGATCAAAGAAAGATCAGCCGAGGCCTTTTACTACTGGTACAAGGCTGTTCAGTTGATGGACAAATATTCGTCATGAGGATGTTCATCAAACTATATAAGGTTATCACTGTCATCAATCCAAAGGACAGATAATAATTGACTAAGTCCCGAAATCTGTTTTTAGACAATGCCATGACAACAAATCTCAAAATCAGTGGCGTACAAATGGATATTCATTTTAATAACAAAGAAAAGAATATTCAAAATATCATCGCTCATACTAAAGAAGAGGCAAACCAAGGTACCAGGCTTATAGTGTTTCCCGAATGCTCTATTACTGGGTATTGTTTTGCATCTAAAGAAGAAGCTATGGAGGTTGCTGAAACTATTCCAGGACCCTCAACAGAACAACTTTGTCAAATATGCAATGAATTAAATAGCTATCTCATTTGCGGATTATTAGAAAAAGAAGATGATCGAATTTATAATGTGAGTGTGCTGATTGGGCCTAATGGCATTGTTGGGAAATACAGAAAAATTCACCTGCCTTTCCTAGGAGTAGACCGTTTTACAACTCCAGGAGATTCTTTTTGTGTGTTTGAGATTGAGGGAGTAAAAGTTGGAATGCTCATTTGTTATGATGGAACTATTCCTGAGGCTTCAAGAGTGCTTGCTTTAAAAGGAGCAGATATTATTATTTTGCCAACAAATTGGCCCAAACAATCTGAAAGAGTTGCTGACCATGTAGTTATTAGCCGCGCTATTGAGAATAGAGTTTATTTTTTGAGTGTAAATAGAATTGGTACAGAAAATGGTTTTGAATTTTTTGGTAAAAGCAAATTTTGTGCTCCTGATGGGAGTATTCTTGATCAAGCAAATCATGATCAGTTTCAAATTATTTCTGCAGAAATTGATGTAAATATGGCGCGAAATAAAAAGAATATTCGTATACCAGGTGAATATGTGTTGGATAATGTTAACACAAGAAAGCCTGAGTTATATGGGGACTTAGTCAAAAAGAGTTAATATACAGTACATGATTTATTTTAAGTAACTTTTTAGGTAACCACCACTCAATATTCACCCAAACACACCGGTTCGTCTCAGAAATTAGCATCGTAAGTTATTGATATAATTATTTAACAATATCCGCAAACTACTGCAAACACTGCATTAGAGCCTCTTAATCAGCGGGTCTAGGGTTCGAATCCCTAATCGCCCACCCGGCTTCGCTTCTGCGAAGCTTCGCCGCGGCAGGCCCGAGAGGGTTTGCCGCTTTTTTTCGTCAATTTATCGAAGCCGGTCGCGGCGAAGTCCGCAGGACGAAGACGGAACATTTTTTGATTGTTTGAAGGGATTCGAACAGAAAACGCCGCCACTGGTAAAGCGAACGTATGTGAGCGTCAGGCGTTTTCTGCGGCTCTGAACGAATAGGCGCACGCCGTTAAATGAGTGAGGAGGAATCCCTAATCGCCCACCCGGCTTCGCTTCTGCGAAGCTACGCCGCGGCAGGCCCGAGAGGGTTTGCCCCCCCTCAAACCCTCATTTGCCATTCATCTATTCGATATGATACAACCTCTCTATGGAAAAATCCCGTTGTAGTATCTGCAATAAAAAAACCACTCGACAATGTGGCCTCTGTGAAGCCTTCACTTGTAAAAACTGTGCCCACAACATTGCCAAAGACCATTTTAACTTTTTAAAAGAAGTTCCCGAAGACCTGACCCATGGCTATTATTGCAATGATTGTTTTGTAAACAAAGTATCCAGTGACTATGAAACTTACAATACTATCTTAGAGCGTGCCAAAAATGTAGAAGTCTATTTTAAGAAAAAACACAGCAAAGAAGTTCGTTTTTTTAAGCACGCCTCCAAGCCCTTATCTCTTCATGATTACAAAGATTATGATGAACTGCTTTTGCACATGGCGTTTCTTGCTGCTAAAGATGGCTACAACGCCATCATTAATGTAGAGACCAGCTCTCGTAAAAAATACGATGGATCTTACAAGACAGTCTTATGGAGTGGAACAGGTCTGCCTGCAAAAAAGACTGCATGGACTGATGACTGGAAATAGAATACATTCGTAACTGAGGATTTATGTCCGTTTTTAAAGACCTACTCCCTGATTTTATTTGTGACACACTCACCTCTCAAGGCTTTCGCCCCACAGGACAACTGTTCCAACTCAATAGCTACGAAAACCGCGTGTACGAAATCCCTATGGAAAATGAACGTCCTGTGATTGCCAAATTTTACCGACCAGGGCGCTGGACAGAAGAAACCCTTTTAGATGAACATCAAGTTCTCAAGGCATTGGAAGAAGCAGAGATCCCTGTTGTACGCCCCTTGGTTTTGGACTCAACTGTGGGATGCGAAACATTGAGCTTTGCTGATCCTTATTACTACTGTCTTTACCCCAAATTTGGTGGACATGAAGAACCTGATCTCAATGATGATCATAGAACATGGCTAGGCCGAACCTTAGCCCGTTTGCACAATGTCACAAACACGCTCGATGTAAAAAATCGTATTCGAATTGATACTGAAACTTACGGTGATGATCAGCTCAAATCTATTTTTGAACTTTCTTATCTCCCCCAAGACCTCAAAGCCAATCTCGAAGATATTATTTTAATGTGCCTGGATCTTATTGACCCTGTAATTAATCAAGATTGGGGTAGTTTTGCTGTGCATGGAGACTGTCACCTAGGCAATGTCTTATGGAATCACGACGGCCCCACACTCGTAGACTTTGATGATATGGTTATTTCCCCTGCTGTTCAAGATGTGTGGATGCTCTTTCATGGTACCAAGCAAGAACAAGAGGCCCAAAAAAAATCATTCTTTGAAGGGTATGAAATGTTTCGTGACTTTGATCAGCACTCCTTTATCTTAGTTGAACCCTTAAGAAGTTTGAGAATGATCCGGCACACAGCCTGGATTGGCGAAAGGTTTGATGAAGAGATTTTTAAGAGAACCTTTCCTTATTACACTGAGCGAAAATATTGGGAAGAGTTCCTCTTGTCTATGAAGGAACAACTAGGAGCCCTGCAAATGATGGGCGTTGAGTAAAGCACACTCAACTCTGCTTTGAATTTCTTATTCACCTTCCTCCCCTTAGCTATAGCATACCCCCCCCCATGCCATATGGATACCTATTTTGACCCGTTTATGTTTTATGGTTAATTTAATACAATAATATTAATATGTTACTAATATATATGTATACAACAGTATACTGTTTTAGGATTTTTCTATTGCCGCATGGCCTTTAATGCGGTATGATAATACTTAACGACAACATGATTAACAACAAGGGGGATAAAATGAAAACTCAACAAACTACACTAATGCTTATTCTATTAGTTTCGCTAGTCGCTTGTGGCGGACAAGTAGATAACAGCAATATTAGTTCAAATGATACCAACACAGGAACAGTAGAAGTCATAGGCGAAATTGGTCAAAGCGAAGCCTTAGCTTCAGTCTCATATCTAACAAAAGAAGAAATCGCAGACGAAATCTATGTACGCAATTATCGTGTCTCCTTAGGAGATTCCGAAGATTGTGCAGAAGCAAGTTTTGTTGATATTTTTGATGAAACTGCCGACACATCAGACTGTGCTGATGATCCAGAGGACCTTGATTTATTTATGGACATCTCTGATAACCCTGTATTTGGCTCCAGTGACGCTATTGCTGCAGGCACCTACTCTTGCGTCAAAGTAACCATTTGTGACAAATTGGTCTGGAATAGCGCAGCCCTTGAGGAATGCCCAGGAACCAATGTCACAGACGTAACAGATCCTCGAGACGAAGCAGCTGTAGTTACATTTTATTACAGCATCTCTGCTGAAGAAGTTGTAGACAGCAGCGAGTATGGTTCAGCTGAACTACCTTTTCCTCTCACTGAATCATTAGAAGTTTTAGCAGGCGAAACCACTACTCTCACATTCGAAATGAGTAATAGTGATTCACTCGAAGGCATGGTTGCTCAATACGATGATGAAGCCCCAGAAATATTTCAATGTGGCATTCCTGCACCAGAAATGACTATCTCTTCAGAATAAACAGAAAACTCCCAACACCCAGAAGCCTCCCTTACCCAGAGGCTTCTGGTTTTTCGTATACTGTTATTTAATAGTATATGATTTTGATATTTGATTTATTAATGATTTCAATAAGTTTTATAGTTTTTTGATCTTTATAGTATACTATTTTAAGCATTAACCATTGAAGCCATCAGCTATATGCTGTAAAATGGAACAATAACCATGACAACAAAGAAAAATGACATAACTATTAACCTCTTTCGCTATGATGATTATAGAAAATTTCTAAAAGATTGGTATAACAATGCCAAGGCCTCTCGTGGCTCATTCTCATTTAGAACATTTTCTAAACGCGCAGGTTTCAAATCTACAAACATATTCAAGCTTGTCATGGATGGTGATCGGAATCTCACTGAAGAATCTCTACCTAATTTTATAAAAGGACTAAAACTCAATAAACAGGAACAAGAATTTTTTAGAAATCTTGTTTTATTCAACCAAGCCAAGAATCACGTTCAAAAAGATTACCATTATCAGCGTCTCTTGCAATCACGCAAATTCAATAAACTCAAACCCATTGATAAACGTCATTATGAATATTGTTCAACTTGGTACCATGCTGTTGTAAGAGAGCTCATTGTTTCTAATAAATTTGATGGCACAGCTCAGTGGATTGTTGACAGAATTCGACCCGCTCTCACACTTATGCAAATTGAAAAATCGATTGACCTCTTAGAGCGTCTAGGGTTCATCAACAAAACTGATGACGGCAAATGGAAACAAGCCACGCCGCTTTTATCAACAGGATCCGAAGTCTCTTCACTCATTCTTATGAATTATCACAGTAACCTGCTTGACCTGACTAAAGAGAGACTTAGTAATGTGCTTTCAACAGATCGCGATATTAGCTCTATGACTTTAGGAGTAACAAAAGAGAGCCTGTCGGTCTTAAAGAAAAGAATCCAGGATTTTCGTAAAGAAATTATGAAGTACGTATCAACCGACACAAACCCTGATAATGTAGTACAACTCAATATTCAGATGTATCCCGTGACAAGCCTGTCAGAGGAGGATGAGTCATGAAAAACCTGTACACCCACATCATCATAATCCTCTGTTGTTTTCTCTTGGGATGCGGTGGTTCAGAACTTGGAGGAACAGAATTTGGCAACCCAGCTGATACAGGAACTGTTGTTGTAAAAACAAGCGTGGGACTTAGCTCTACTGCGGATTCACTCGTCGATTACGTGGTTCAAGAAAGCGCAGACCAAGCACTCTCGCGAACATACCGTATTTCGTTTGGCAATTCAGCTGATTGCTCAGAAGCAACGTTTGAAGATATTTTTGACGAAACTTCTGATACTTCTGATTGCACATCACCCCCAACTGACACCTCTTTGTTTTTTGACTTCACAGCATCACCAACCATTGCTACAAATTCAGCCGTCACTGCAGGGGAATACTCTTGTATCAGAGTCACTGTCTGTGATCAGATAATTTGGACGTCTAGCGGCCTCAGTGAGTGTCCTGGCACAAATGTAAGTGATATTGTTGATCCTCGCGATGAAGCTAGCACACCTACTTATTACTACAGCACTTCTGGCACTTTTTTTGGTAGTGGCGAAGGCAGCACAGATGAAGGCGCCATTGATAATCCTTTTCTCTTAACAGAATCTGTCACTGTCGTTACCAGTGAGACCGTAACCCTTGTCCTTTCAATGACCAATAATGATGATGAAGATGACATTGTAGGTCAGTATGACAATGTTGAAACCCCCGTAGAATTCCAATGTGGCCTCCCTGCCCCTACAATGACACTTACTACAGAATAAGACGAACCATTCTTCATTCTTCATTCAAAATAGCCTGTGAAAAATGTTAACTCCTGTCACCTATTGTTAAGATCACGACATCTGCCATTTCACCAATCGCTTTAATTTATTACGGAAATTAGGTGTGTCCTGAAGGACACCATATTTGATGTATCGACACAACAATGGCTTTAACTTGACCGATAATTATAATAGACGGACAAATTGTAGTAAGATTTTTTGAAATTTGAAAATTTGATTTCCTCATTCTGTATGCCCATAAACAGAGGGCTTGTAGTAATCCCACCTTCATTTATTTACAAGCCCTCTACCTTTTTATAATCCTAAAATTAAATTGAAAAGAATTAGAAGCTATCCGCTGTCAGCTTTCGACGTTGTAAAAGATAAATAAAAAACAAAATTAGACTAGAATAAACAAATAAAGAACTGTTTTTTTCTACACTCCTTGACCTTTGACTTTCGACCTCCGACCTTTGACCCATCAACGCACACCCACTCGAACTAGAGGTTGATGAATCATCATCTTCTTCATCATCTGGAATGCCATCGCCATCATCATCGTCATCTTCATCATCTGGAATGCCATCGCCATCAGTATCGGTATCAGTTCCTACTGGTGTGGCAGTTCCCTGGAACTCAAAAGCCCCAATATCACAATTACCCACACGACTCTGTTCTAATTGATCTGTGGCATCCCCATCATCATCAGCACAGGTTTCTGGCCCATTATTCACAGCACGACTTGATGAAGTCATAGGACAGTACGTACCACCTGCCGTTGCAGGACTTGAAACGGCTGTATCCATACGCGCGGCTACACCTGTGATATCGGTCGTTTGTTCATCCATATTGCATCCCGAAGAATCACTCAGGAGATTATACCCTTCAGATGGCCCTTTGACGGCAAGTGTCCCGTATTTACAATCAGGCGATGCAGTTGTGGCTGAATTATCAGCAAAAAGATTATTCTTAAAAGACATGTTCGTTGAAGCCGTCGTATACAAACCACCCCCTTGTTCATCTGCGTTGTTTTCACAAAAGGTTGTGTTTTCGATATTTATTGTTGCTGTACTAATATTACAAAAACCGCCTCCATTACCTTCAGTCTCATTATTATAAAAAGTCGTGTTAAAAATACTCACTGTGGTTCCACCAGCCAAATACATCCCTCCACCGCCGCTTCCACTTCCTCCAGTTGTAGAGTTACTAACAATGCTAGATCGATTGATAGTGAGATTTCCTGCTGACAAATAAATACCACCACCACTAGCTGTCACTGTATTAGATAAAATCGTCGATCTTGTTAGCGTCAGACTCCCGCCAGAAATATAAATACCCGCCCCAATAGTAGCAGTGTTGCCAGTAATAATAGAATCTTGAATAATAGTTGTCCCTGCATTCTGAAGTCCAGATCCTGTATCCTCGTTTCCACCAGAAATCCTCACCCCAGTTAATGTGAATGTGCCAGAAGATGTCACGTTGAAAATACGAATAGTAGGAGACGAAGCCTTTGTTATATCAACTGAGCTTGGACTGGAAGCATTCCCAGTCATTGTCATTTCTGTAGAGATATCGGGTAACGCCATAGTGATCGTATATGTCCCATCAGGAATAGTGATAGCATCTGCACCAGCGGTTGCATTGGCCTGCTGTATGGCAGCTCTTAAAGTACAGTTTCCACTGCCATCATCACATAGATTATCTGCTGTATTGCCATCTATCGAATCGGCCGTACTATCTACTGCAAATGTGGCTGCTAGAGAAGAAGAACTGATGAGGAGAAAAAAACAAGTCAGTATTATCTTTATTGATTTCATAAAAAATTCCCTATTATGCACCTTCGCTACTAACATGCATAATAACATATTATTTCGCAAGATGAAACTCAATCACGACTATTGACTGTAGCCCCCTGTTCTTTTAAACCAAATTAGAAACTGAAAAAGGAGATTTTGTGAACCATACATATCTTTTTTATGAAGCAGATTGGAAAGGCACAGGGACTTACTGCGATAGCATAGGCACAGCTGGCCCTATTGAAGGCTTCACAAAAATTAAACACATAGATAATATGTGGAATCTTGAAAGTTCGATGAAGCTCTGTAGCCCTAATACTTTGGAGTTCACAAATCTGTTTGAAATTAAACCTTTTACCGAAGAAAATCCTAGAGTCACAAACCTCAAATCAACCAATTCTGCTTTAGGCACTTTTTTTGGAAAAATTATTATAGTCGAAGATTCACTTCTAGCCTACTCACATACAGAGGATCATACTCGCGTTGTTGTGGAAGATATTCGAAAGGTCGATAACAACACCTACATCAATCACGGAACCCTGCTTGTAGATGATGTACACATGGGCTCCTGGGTCATCACACTCAAGTCAGATGCAGCTAAACTTAAATTGATAAAGTGAAAATTAGACTATTTCTTTGCCGTCTTCTTAAATTTTTTCACAAATTCCATGATCGATTCACAGACTTTGTCTGCTTCCATGTCTTGCATCATCTCATGACCAGATTTTTCAAACCACACAATCTCTCGTGTTTGTGAACTTACATTTTCGTAAATTTTGTTGGCACTCACTGGCGCAACAACCTGATCTTTTTTGGAATGAATGATACGAATGGGAACATCTAATAAGGAAAGTTTTTTCTTCATCTCTTTGGAATAATCGTAGAGAGAAGAAAAAGCATCTGTAGCAAACTTTTCGTAGTTTGTGCTTTTCTTAGCAAGTTTTTTATCACAAAAAGCATTAGGGCTTGGCCAAAATTTAACTGCCTTTGAGATAAGAGGTGTGAGAGGAGCAAAAGGGTCAGCAAACTTAAGTGCCGCTGCTACTGTAACAATGCCAGCGATTTCTTCGGGATGATGAATACCAAGATCAAGTGAAACCAATCCCCCCATCGACAAACCAACAACAACAACTTTATTCACTCGTTTGGACAGCTTGACTAATGCCTTCTCAGCATCTTCATACCAATCACATGCATTTACTCCAACCATATCTTCGTATTGAGTTCCATGACCTCTTAAAACAGGCATTTCATAATCTATTTTAGCTTTTTTAAGATAAGGTACTAAACCATTCACCGTATCAAGACTAGACGTGAAGCCATGGAGCAAAAGCACACCAAGTTTGCTATAACGTGGTAAAGGTTTGATAGGCACATCTAAAGGAACATAGTTCATCTTGTGATCAACGAGTTTGCTGATCTCTTTCATGAGATTATTTGTTAAGTCTCTTGTCTTTTTTCGACCAGTAGCTGTCTTGATAAGATCTTTCCCATGGTATTGTTTGTAAGAAATAGCTTTGCCATATTTTATTTTCATGGCTGTATTTCCAGGCAAACGCAACAACTCTAAACGCGGATAAATTTCGGGAGGAAACGCACGACCTGTTCCAGAAACACCCACAGGAACAATCGGAACACCTGCTTCTATAGCAAGACGAATCACACCTGATCGCCCTCTGAGTAACCCTGTCTCAGGCTCAACCGCTCGACGAGGCATGTTTTCTTCACCAGGAATTGTCCCTTCGGGAAAAATAGCAACTGCTTTTCCATCTTTAAGCTCATCAATCACCGTTTGTAATTCATCCATTGTTTGTTTTTTTGAATTTGGTGAACGAGTCACATAGATTGCTTCGTTTAAATCAATGAGATGTCTTAACACTGGCCATTTTTTAAACATGGCCTTGGCAATAAAGTGAATTCGTCGTGGACAGGAAGAGCCCAAAACTTGTGCATCAGCCCAGCTCTGATGATTACAGGCAAAAATAACTCCCCCGGATTTAGGAACATTCTTTTTCCCTTCGACCTTGAGGTCGTTCATCTTGCTGTATTGCAAAAAAAGAAGTTTTTTGAGTCCTTCCATACTCAAATCAGAAATCTGTTTTTTGAGATGAAGTTTCTCTAGGGCTTGCATCGAAAGATCAATCCCCTTGTCGATTGGTTTTAAGAGTGAAAAGATGACTGCTTCGCGGTCCATAGTGTCTCCTTAGTAAATATGATGCCCATCACTTATTGTTTGGTTAACTGACGAAACTCTTCAACTGTAAAAACCTTGCCCCCTTCATAATGATTTCGCTTTCCATACTTTGTAATAAAAATAATCTCGCCATCAAAAGGAGGTTGTTTAGTGACCTTAAAAGTATTGTTGCCTCCAGCTGACGTGATAATCACCGTGGGTTTAGTCACTGTGAGATTAAATACATGATCAAGGCCTGCGTGAACCATGTACACATCCTTCACAAGGGTTTTAGTAATGGTTTTTCCTATACCAGCATAATGATCAGCAGATTTGCCTACAACTTTATCAACAGGACGTGAATTATCGATAGGGTCGATAAGATTAACAAATTTTGTAATTTCCGCTATATTATATTTACCAAAATCAAAGGCAGGCTTGACCTCTTTTTTCTCTTTTGAACAAGCCGCTATAGAAAGGATTAAAATACAAATTATTAAAAAACTGACTTTTCGAAGACTTAATATCATGACACTCTCCCTTTTAGATAATTAATAAAAAAATCAACAAAATCATCACTATATCTAGCAACACCCCATGTCAATACTCGTGTGTCAAAAGTCAAAAGTCCTAGGTCTAACTCTACCGATCTTTGACCTTAGACCTTAGACCTCCCCCCCGTATCCCTCCGGATACACAACCTTACCTAATATAAATCATTGCTTTCATGGGTCGCGTTTCTCTATACAAATTCAACTCAAAATTTAAAGGAGAAATCAGATGAAATTACAAGAAAAAGGATTACTAGGTATACTTATTTTAACCCTATTTTTCACACTCAACTGTGGAGCTGGCACCGTGGCAGAAGAAACACCTGACACCACCGTGAGTGCCGCATGTACTGGAATGAATCTAGTTGAAATCACATCGGATATTGATGACAACACGACGTGGGCAGGTAACACCGTTTATATTATTCGTACATGGAATTTTTATGTAAACGCTACTTTGGTTATTCAACCAGGTGCGATTATTAAGTTTCCTACACAAGGCCCTGAGATGGTACTTGGTGGAGCAGGCACAATTAACGCTCAAGGCACAGCAGACAATCCCATTATTTTTACCTCTTATAAAGATGATGCTAATGGTTGTGACAACAATGGTGATGCCACTGCAACAACACCTGCTGCCAAAGACTGGGGAAGCGTAGACACTAATGGTCTTAATGGATCCATTTTTGATTACTGTGAGTTCTATTATGGCGGAGACACTGCTTATAGCACTACGCTTATGCTTTCTTCTGGTTCAATAGCTACAGTCACAAACAGCACCTTTGCTCACAATGATGGTAGTGATAGCTCTGGTGGGTATGGAGCACTTGATGCCTCTGACGCCTCTGCAGGAACAGTCATTCAAAACAACACTTTTTATGACAATGTCCGTCCTCTTTCAATCAGTGTTGCTTACGATCTTGATAACAGTAACACGTTTTCAAATCCCAATGATTCGACAGAAACAAATACCTACAATGGTATTTTTGTAGAAAGCATTAACCACATCACAAGTCACATCACTTGGAGTGAAACTGAAGTTCCTTATGTGATTGATGATAATGATTTTTGGATCAACTCTGGTGCTACACTTACACTCGAAGAAGACGTTGCTCTCAAATTTAGACCAGATTCTGTTTTGCTTTTAGCTGATGGAACAAGCCAACTCATCACCACCCAAGGAATCAATGATACTGCAACAAATGTTTTCACTTCTTATAAAGACGACACAGTTAAAGGCGATACCAATGCTGATAGTTCTGCCACTTCACCTGCAGATGGTGATTGGGGTGGAATCTATGATGACACAGCTCCTTTAGGTGGGCCCTACTACCTCAGCTGGTCAAGCATCTATTACGACGATATTCATTAATCTTCCCTATTTAACCATTATTTTAACTAGACCCGGTACCGCCTGGTACCGGGTTTTTTTGTACCAAAAAGTGACGGTCACTTTTTATTTTTTCAATAATTTCATACCACTATAATATAGTATAAAATGACTAATATTTTAATACATTCCAGAAAAGATATGCTATAATTATTGGATGCATCCATAGGGGGAATGTTAATGGATAGGTGGGTCAAATACATCATAATATCAAGTAGTTTACTTTTATTTTTCTTATTTTCTGCTCCATCTCAAGCTGCTTCATTAAGTTGGAATACCTTCTTGGGAGGCACAGGTCAGCATCTAGGTTACGGTGTTGCCACAGATGCGGCAGGAAATGTTTATTCTGTCGGCCTAACCAATACAACGTGGGATACAAATTTATTTGGAGATCCTGTGAGCGCCTTTGGTGGCTCAGGGTATACAGACGCTGTTGTGGCCAAGCTTGATAGCTCTGGGAATCTTCAGTGGTACACATTTTTGGGTGTTTCGACTGGTGACTCTGCTATGGCCGTAAAAGCTGATAACAATGGTAATGTTTATGTTGTTGGTTACACAACAGGTACATGGGGAAGCCCTGTCCATGCATATAATGGTGGCAGCCTTGATGGCTTTGTTGTCAAACTTGATAGTAGCGGAAATATTGTCTGGAATACATTTTTGGGTTCTACCAGCAGCGATTATCCCTATGCTATTGATTTGGATGATGATGGAAATATTTATGTGGGTGGTGAGTCTTATCGCCGTTGGGCTAGCAGCTTTAATAACGTTATTGGAACCGATAAATCTTCTGATGGTTATCAGGGCTGGCTGGCAAAGTTAAATAGCAATGGTGAATACCAATGGCATCGATTTTTGACAACGTATTCCGTTTACGATGTGGCAGTTGGTCCAAGTGGAAATGTTCACACAATCAAAAAGGGGCTCTACTATTCAGGAGGATGGAATTACCCAGCTCAAGTAGGTAAATACACAGCCGCTGGCGCAGAACTTTGGAGTGTGTCCATAGGAACAGGTTCTCAAGATGGTTTTGGTATTGCTGTGGATGCCTCAGGCAGTGTTTTTATTAGAGGTTCCGGTAACCAAAGCTGGGGAAGTCCTATACGAGCCTATTCAGGTGGTGAAGATAATTATGTCGCAAAGCTCAGCGGAACTGATGGATCGCCCACTTGGAATACATTTTTAGGTTCTTCGGGAACTGATATGTGCCGCGATAATCAAGGCTGTGGACTTTCGCTCGATGCTGCAGGCAATGTTTATACAACAGGTTATAGTTCATCAACTTGGGGTTCACCCATCATTGCTCATGCAGGTGGATCCTATGATGGTTTTGCGGTCATGTTGAACACAAATGGAGCTCTTCAGTGGAGCACCTTTCTGGGTGGAACAAATATGGACACGATGATTGCCTTAATGGCAACTCCATCAGGTGACGTTGTTGTTTCGGGTTATACACAACAAACATCTTGGGGTAGTCCAATCAAAGATCCTAACTGTTATTATTGTCAAAGCGTTGCAAAAATTTCGAATGCAGCAACCCATCTTCCTGCAATGGTAGCTATGCCGAATATTACTGTCGACAAAGGAGATGCTATTACCATCACAGGAACATGTTATGATGAAGATACAGGGAATACATTAACCGTAACAACTGCACAAACATCTGGAACAAGTTGTGGTAGTATCAGTGGTTCACCAGACGCTGACACAGGTGGCTCAGTTGCCTCCTCAGCAAGCTGCACAGCACCGCAGTCAGAAGGCAATCTTGTTTTTACACTCACATGTAGCGATGGTACCACCCCAGTAACAGACACGGTCACTGTCTCAGTTAACGCACCCCCCACAGCCAATGCACAAGCTGTTTCAACCGATGAAGATATACCAAAAGTCATCACACTAACAGGGAGCGATCCCACTGATGAACTCACATATATTATTGCAACTTCTCCTTCCAATGGATCTCTTTCGGGAACACCTCCAAACGTAACATACACACCCACTGCAGAATACAGTGGATCAGATTCTTTCACATTTAAAGTTAATGATGGTTATCAAGACAGTAGCCCAGCCACGGTTTCTATTACAGTGAATATTTTAAATGACGTTCCTGTCATGGCAACCATGGACAATGCCTCGGTCATTGAAGACGCGACCATCACCATCACAGGAACTTGCACCGACGTTGAAACAGGAGACACTCTCACTGTAACAACTTCCCAAACATCTGGAACTAGTTGTGGTTCCATAACGGGATCACCTGATGTCGGCACTGGTGGATCTTTAGCTTCCTCTGCCACCTGTACAGCGCCAAGTGTTGATAGCAATTCCAATCTTGTTTTTCAAACACGCTGTAATGATGGAACAGTAAACATCGATGACACAGTGACCATCACAGTCAATGCCGCTCCAACAGCCAATGCTCAAGCTGTTTCAACAAACGAGGATACACCCAAAGCTATCACTCTTGTCGGTAGTGATCCCAACAGTGAGGGGATTACTTATACTGTTGTGAGCTCACCATCACATGGCGCGCTTTCAGGTTCAGCTCCAAACTTAACGTACACGCCCACCTCGGAATACAACGGATCTGATTCCTTCACATTTAAAGTTAACGATAGCCTACAAGATAGTAACACAGCTACTGTTACTTTAACCATCGACCCAATGAATGATGCTCCTGAAACAACAGATATAGATGACTATGGCGTGGTTGAAGGAGAGACAATTGATTTTGCAACTAAGTGCGAAGACATTGATGATGGCAACACCCTTACGCTTAGCATCACTCAAACATCAGGTACGAGCTGCGGTGTGATTGAAGGATCACCTGTTTCAGATACAGATGGGCGAGTTGATATTGAGGCAAGTTGTGTGGGTCCTCAAATCAATGACGATACTGAACTTGTTTTCCGCATCCGCTGCAACGATGGCACAGTCAATGACGATGCCACAGTAACCATTACCGAAAATGCAGCGCCCACTGCAGTTCCAAAAACTGTTTCTACCGATGAAGACACAAATATAAGCTTCACAATCAATGGAACAGACCCAAGCGATTCCATAACATATCAAAAGCTAACATCACCTACCCAGGGAACCTTGACTGGAACAATTCCTAATTATCTCTATACTCCCACGCCTGGTTTCTTCGGGACCGATTCTTTTGCTTTTAGAGTTAATGATGGCTCTCAAAACAGCAACGTAGCCACAGTCACGATCACTGTAAATTCGGTTAATGATCCGCCTGTGATTGAGGACGAAGAAGATGTAGTTGTTGATTGTTCAAGTGGTGATTGCGATCTTCCAGACTGGTCATTTACCGATCCCGACGCAGGACAAGAAACAACTGGCACATGGGCCCAAGTCAGTGGTACTGGTACACTACAATTCACTGACGAAGGTTCCCTAGATTTAATAAACTCTCATCCTGCACGTGGCACCTATGTTATTCAATATGTTGTTGATGATGGAATAGAAACAACAACCTCAAGCGCAGTCACAATTACTCTTCCAAACAACCCTCCTGCTATTGTGGATGAAAACGACATTGAAGTATCAAATACAGATTATATTGATACTGAATTTGTTTTTTCTGAATTTACACGTGAGCCACGTGTCAATGTTCCTTTTACTGATTATGACGGCGATGTTCTGACATACATGTGGGAAGCCGATGTTGATAATCTTAACCTCGTAGACACAACATCGTGTGAAGCTAACTTATGTAACATGATTATTCGAATGGCGGGAACACTTGTTGTCACTGTCACAACAGAAGATGGCTTTGGAGGAACAACAGAAGAAGAAATTGTGATTCATATCCCTGTTCCAGAAGTAGAAGAGGAAGTTATGGATCTTAATCTTTTGGATTGGACATCTGGGGGAAGCAGCACCATAAATGTGAGTGGATCACTTAAGTCCCCTGTCTGGCCTGTTGTTATTATAAACGAAACCACAACAGCTGATATAAGTCTATCGAGCTCAAGTGCAACATCAACGCTTAAATATCTCAAAATCACTAAAAATTCAGTGGATGTCGATAGCTCATATGACACCTATGCCTTTTCTGCTAGCAATGTCCCTGTAGGGAGTGATGATTCTCAAGTAAAAATAGATGTTCTTACAAATGTCGATGGTGAAAACGTAGCCCTAGCAACAACAATCTCTTCATTGGGGACAGGAACAAGTGAAGGAGGCGCCATGGTCCAAATGGGAGCCGAATGGGGGTGCAGTTTAAATCTTTTAGCAGGAACAGGAACAACCGCACCTTGGATACTTATACTCATTCCAGGAATACTTCTTATCATCCGAAAAACACTTTCATTTTTCCGCTGATTTCACTAAATAATCTGCTATCATGCAGCGCTATTTATTTTGTCTTACTATCTTTCTTTTTCTTCTCATTCCTTCCACAACAACACTTGCAGCAAATCGTTTTAGCACTATCACAGCTCGCCCTGTTTCTGATGGGGGTGATTTTTTTACAGTTCTAGATTCAAACACACTCTACCCTTGGCACTGGACAGCTGGTGCTACCCTCACTTACAATCACGAGCCCCTCGAGTCTATGCTTGGAGGCACAAACACTTCAATTGTTAGCCGTTCTTTGGCCGAACATTACCACGGGGCAATTGGTATAACGAATTGGATCGGTTTTTCTTTAGACCTTCCTGTTGTTTACTACAGTCGTAATATCAACCCCGATACATTAGCAGCTGCTACAACAGAGCGTGGACTTGGCGACATTCAGCTCTCTACAAAAATTCGCTTTCTCAACCGCAGCAAATATTTCATGGGAATAGCTTTTGCTCCATTCATTACTCTGCCTACTGGCAATACTGCTAATTTCATGGGTGAAGATGGTGTGACTGGTGGAGGTTCATTTATTTTTGATGGAGAGACTGGTAAAAGATTCACATGGGCTATTAATGTAGGCGGCCTGATCCGAAAAAAGTTCTCTGCTTATAATCTTGTTTTTGACGAACAGTTTCTCTTATCTGGCGCTGCAAGTTTTAGGCTTTTTGATTTTCTTTCTGTCGCAACCGAGGTCAGCACTCGCACACCTTTTACTGATTTTTTTCAAGACAAAGACACCTCTCCCACCGAGATTCGTAGCGGTCTTCAATGGAAAATCGGTAAATATAAAAACTTTGTCGTCAACACAGCAGGCAGTTTTGGAATAGCCTATGGAACAGGCGTTCCTCACTATGGTGCTTTTCTTAGTTTGACGTATAAAAAGAAGCCTTCACGGCGCTATGTTCAAAAAATAAAAAACATGGTCGAAAAAACTGTGTATTTTGATTCTGACAGTTTCTTTATTTCTCCTGAAGGCAGCCAAACATTAAAAGAGATCGAAGATGTTTTGCATGACAACACATGGATTAAACATATTGAGCTCAATGGTTATGCAGATAGTTTTGGTAACAAAAAATACAATCACAGTTTAAGTCAAAAGCGTGCTCAAGCTGTGTACAATTATCTCAAAGAGCATATGCCAAGACAAACTCATGTAAGTATTTTTGGTTTTAGTGAAGACAATCCAATTGAATCAAACAGGACAAGACAAGGACGCACAAATAACCGTCGCGTCGAAATCCATATAAAATAATCACTCTTGCTACTCTAGCATAAAACGTACCAAGAAATTCAAAAGGTGTCCGTCACTTTTTGTATTTCTTGAATGATTTTAACCTGTTATAACGCCGCATAAAACAGCTGGTATATTATTACATTCCAGAAAGAATATGCTATAATTTAGAGAAGATTCTCAAAGGGGGATTTTCGTGAAACTGTATCGATTTCTACTTATCATACCTATCTTTCTTCTGATCCTATCATGTAGCGCACAACAATCTTCTGATTCTGAAGATGGAGTAGCAGCAGGCGAACCTGTTGTAGAGATAGAAGATAATGAAACAATGCTAGCCAACATCCCTAGTTCTGATCCAATGACAATCGACTATATGTATCAAGATTTTGAGGGAGAAGAAATAGATTTTAGTGCGACTCTTATCAAATCGCTAACAGAAGAAGAAAATGTTATTAATGAACATGCTGTGTATCTTAAATTGGTGACTAGTGGTTTAGGCGAGGTAAATGTTTATCAATGCGTTGAAGGAAATCAAGTTGGTTATGCTGCTTATACATATGATACTGAAAACCATGATTATACAGGAATACTCCAAGTCAAAAATGAGCAGATGGATATTGATTTACAATTTAGAACATCAATGCTTTCCCCAAATGATGAAGACTACTACTCTACTATTGATCTCATCAGTCAGGATACAGTAACTGCTACACTGTCAGCTGAAGGGTCAATGAAAATGAATACAATGACAGCCTCTTATAATAATAGTTTTGAAAGTTCTGAAAGCACTCTTCTCAAAAAACCTCTAAAAGGCACAATTTTAGAAAACCAACTCATTGTTGTCTCCACAATCGGTGTTCTTGATGGCATTGCTGTCCCTGCATTTCTTCAATTTATTAAACGATCCAAAACTTCTGAAGCACTAGAAAACCTAGACAAGATTTCTAGTAAAGGCAAAAAAAGCTTTTATGAAAAAGATCAGACAAATGATGATGATTATGATGATGTCTATAATACCCTTGTCGAAGCTAAACCCGAGGCTACCGTTATGCAAGACACCATAGCCTTTGAACAAGAATGGGATTGCGAAATAGATGAAGAAAGTAATGTTGTTACGGTAGAAGCTACAGGCGATGGTTTGAAAGATGCTGGGGCCTCTGATTGCATAGATCAAAATGATGCCTGGGACCTAGGAGAAGCCAATCTATCTGATTGCAATGACGATGAAACAGATGAAAACTATGCCTGTATGGTGAACGGGGTCTATGGCTTGATCACAACAGAAATTCGTTTAGCTCAACGCTACTTAATGTGCCAAATAAAGGGGATCTATAACTTAGTTGATGACGGCACACTTGAAGACGCAGCTTTTGGCGAAGCTTCAATTCGTTATCTTACTTATATGCAAGAAGAGGAAGATGAGGAGGATGAGTGAGTTCAGCGCAACTAATTGACTATATAATATAAATTTACTTCTTCAATTTCCCCAACGCATTCAAAAAACCATTTTTCCAAACTTCTCTATTAAATAATACTCTCAGGCTAGGAACCGCACCAAAAAGAAAAACACTTGTGGCAGCTACTTTTATCCAAGGCGCCTTATAAGAAACAGCTGGATGAGATAAAGCCAGAGCACCAATGAGCAAAAAAGAACCCAGAACACCAGCTGCCCCAGCAACAGTCTGTCCTTTGGCTTCTGTAAGCCTTTCTTTAGCGTCAGCATCATCTATTTTAGAACCTTGGTTTTTTCTGAGTTCACGTCTCCCTACCAAAAACTTCTTTGCAGACTTTATGAGTGCCGAAGTATTGGCCACTCCTCTTAACGCGATCAACCCACCTAAAACCCACCAAGGATAATGTGTTGCTCCCATGAGAATGTCATTGGCCATGGAAATGGAATCTGAAAAAAAAGCCGCCTTAACGAGTAAGAACGTTGATAAACCAGCAAAAGCTGCAAAAGAGCCTGCCTGAACAGTGTAAACCGAACTAGCTGTGGAATCATCTTCCCCATTTACTTTTTCTACCTTATCCTTGTGCGCTCTTAACAACATATTACGACGAAACATGACAGCATGCGCCCCTACGTTTCCAGCCTGAGTTGCAGCCAGTAATCCCAGACCCACAGCCTCCGAATGACCTTGCGTCCCCATGTAGAGAAACGACCCGACCAAAAGGACTGTGCTAGCCAACATCGCAGCATTAGACTTGAGACAAAATAGAATTAGTCTTCTCTGTTCTACAAAAGAGTCGTAAGAAATTTGTTCCGTAGCATAAAGTTCATCAAGTTTTCGCAAGAGATACAGATCCAAGGCAATTGAGGCAATGTTGACCGGAGCCCAGCAACCATAAGCTATCCCAACATCAGTGGCACCATCAAAGCGTAAAGCCATGGGATCAAGTGGTATGGGTTCGTCAGCCAAGGGATTGCCGCTGATACTTGTAAAGGTCTCTGGTTGTTCTCCTCTAAAATAAAGACTCGCCATTAAGGCTTTTCTACCTGCATACATAAAAGGTGTGGCCGCCCAATGCGCCCCAAATCTAAGCGCAAGCCCAAGTGAACTTCGGTACAGGTGATAGGCATCAATAGGTTGTATGGAAGTTGATTTTTCTGGAGAACCTTCAGGCGGTTGTACAACTTTTAATGGAGGTCTTGTAGTTTCGAGAGCTAAAAGATCATCCTCTGCTTCCATTGTTGATGTCTGCATCACTGATGCCTGCATGGGTGCAGAGAGATGTGCTTGTTGAGTAGCCCCTACACTTAATCTTGCATTACCTGTGTGTGAAAGAGAGGATGCACCAACATCGGCCATAGTTTGAACACCATAACCCATGCTTGTCAGCACACGAGTTGATGTGTTCGATAACCAACTTGATGCTGTTTGGTAGAAAGATCCAAACCCCGAAGATGCATAACTAAGAACATTCACTAAAAAGACTCCCTCCGCTGGTGTTAACCAGATCAGGTTCAAAGGGTTGTTCAAAAGAACTCTCAGCCTTTACGGCACCCCTGTATGAAAAGATTAAGACAATCCCTATTATTGGGAAATTCTGGATAATAGAGAAAAAACAAAATGTAAAGTAGGGGCGGGTCCCTGTGCCCGCCCGATAACGTAGGGGCACAAAAGTGCCCAAAATACCCTCTCTTTTGGGCTCAAAATCGCCAAATTACACGTCTATGCTGTTGTTTTTATTGCTTTATTAAACATGACATTTATCATGAAACAACACGCAACTTTTCGTGATAATTGCCAATAATAAAGCTGTGGGTGAGTTTTACGAGCCCACGTAAGTGCGCGATAGTATATATAAAACACAAGGCGAAAGCGTGGAGCCTTGTGACGTTTAAACAACGACAATGTAAATCTGCAGGCTATATCATTTATGATTTAGCGAATTTAGTAGTTAGGTTTTCAGGGGTTCAGTTACTTTACATATGATCTTATGGTAGAAATTTTACAAAAACTTGGCACCTACAAAGATGCCGCTGATCAACTTTGGGAAAACAGAAATGCTGTCGCTGCAGATCTTATTCATAAAGCTGAAGAAAGTTATGATGATTTTGTAGAATGGGCTGGGCAAGAATACGATGAATTTGTAGAGAGCTTAGCTACAGATGAAGTCGAAGACACAGCAACACCTAAAGAAACAACACCAGAATCCACTCCCCAAATTTCATTAGCAGCAGCCATTGTTCCACCACTTACCGCTGGCGCTTCTGAACCCTCTGATGATGTAAGTCCACAAACAGAATACACGCAAGTTGCACCTGAAATTACTTTACGTGATGGATCTACCTACAAACTTGATACCGCAAATAACAGATTTATTGTAACCAAAGAAGGCGAAACTTCCACCATTGAAATCAAAAGTGATCAAACTTGGGGCACTCCTATTCAAATGACGCAAAGAACTGGAGAAGGCTTTTGGGTAACCTATTCTGGCCCAGGTGATGGGTCTGGATTCGTAGCCGCGATTGATAAAAAAGGTCGCGTCATTCAGTCTATTTCACTTGCTGTTCCACAACATGATATTTTACCATTGCTTGCCCTTGAATCGAATGGCTATTTATTTATCACAGGTCGTAATGGCGAGATAGTAAAAGTCAATCCTGCTAATAATGAAGTTAGTCTTATCAGAACAGCTCCTATACAAGAAGAAAACGCTATTTCTGCACAAACACCAGCAACTGCTTCTGCTCAACCCCCTGCCACTGGCTGGTGGTCTTCGAGACACGAAGTGAGAACAACTTTTTGGGGACTACTTGATGAAGAAGTGAGACTTGGTATCAACCCAAGCAATGTAGTGAATTTTTGTACTTCAATGGCAGTGGGAATTTTAGAGCCAAACAATGATTGGGAATATACCTCAACCAGAGACCTTGCCCTTGTGCAAACTGAACAGGTCAACACCTATTCAGACATTCCTGCTAACCAACCCACAGACATTCTTCCTTTAGAAAATGGAAGCTTTATTGTCCTTGATGGTTATCAAAACAGATTTATTGTAAAAAACGGTTCCGAAAATAGGGTTGTTGAAATCACAGGAAACAACGATGGCGCCATGGGCAGACCTGTTCGTATTTTTCCAAGATCAGAAGGTGGTTACTGGATCACATATCCTAATCCTGCGAATGAAGAAACTTCAGCCTGTATAGCCCAAGTCAATGAAGCTGGACAGATCGCGGGAAAAATAACCATATCACCCCCACCAATACAAGGTACAGTTCCTCGCGATCTCTCACCAGTTTGCGTCCTAGAAGCAGATGGATACCTATTTGTTGGTGGCGAGCACAATACCATTGCCAGAATCAACCTTGATAGCGGCGAGATCAATTGGCTTTCAAATCTAGATCCCGAAGCAGATGACTTTCAACTCATCACAGATCTTACATTGAGTAATGGTATGATTGTAGCAGCAGCTCCTTTGCAAAAAAAGATTTATGTCCTCGATCAAGAGGGAACATTTAGTGCTTCTTTTGGCCAACCAGGCCTTTCAACTGGAACAATGAAAACCCCCATATCAGTGGCAATAACACCAGAGGGGTATTTCCTCGTAGCTGACCATGCCTTTGGAGCTGTTCAACTCTTTGATTGGGAAGGTAACTGTCTGGGCACAGTTTCTCATGAAGGTTATTTTCTTTCTATTGAAAATCCAGTGGCCATACGCGCTCTACCAGGAAATAGCAGACGCTATGCCCTTTTAGATCAAAAAGGTTCTCACATAACAACGTTTACCATTTCAAAAGAAGCCACTATCGCAGCTATCCCAAATGGAGACACCAATTTTTTAAGAACACATTACTTCGCTGAACCAGGAGATTTTGCCGCTAGTAATAATGGAAGAAGCTGTCAGGTTTGTCATACTGGATTTGTAGAAGACAACAGAGAAATGTGGGACGAAAATTACATGAGTCATTTTGTAGGCCCCATAGATGAAGATTCCAGGGTATCAGGTGATCACCTTCTCTCTGCAACAGAAATGACATGCGCAGACTGTCATGACCTACACCCACACCATGGGGAAGAACATGGAGAACCAAAAGATACCACTTATCTCGAACACGGGGCCTTAAGACTTGAAAATCCTGATCAAGGTGTGACTCAAATTTGTGTCACCTGTCACGGTGAAGATGAAGCACATCAAACATCTTCTGCTTTTGATCTTCAATACGCTCACCCCATGGGAGCAACCTTAAGAGAAGAAATGGGAGAGCGTCCAGATCGAAGATCTCGTGCTTTAGCTTCAGAATTGGGCGCTGGATGTTATGTCTGTCATCAAACTCATGCCACACCTAATGATTATTTAATAAGAGATTCCGAAGATGGAGAAGAAGCCTGCTTCACATGCCACGAAGGCAGAAGCACAACTGATTTCAATCACCCTCTTGGTAGTTTTGCAATAGATCCAACAGACGTAACCAGCGCTTCAATTATGACGGGTAATGAACAAATCGTAGGATGCGCTACCTGTCACGGCATGGCTAGTGATACGAGTGAAAGTCTAGTCAGAAACTCTGAAGAAGAAAACATTTCCGTCTGCATTGATTGTCATGACGAAGTTACTGGCGGTCATTCCGAAGTAACTGATGCATCAGAAATCATGTGTCTTGGTTGTCATGGTGTTCATTTTGAGCAAGGCAGAAGAGCTCCCTCAGCACTCTTAGACGGCGGTTGTACTTATTGTCATAGTGCTGGTGGTGAAAATCCAATTCCTAGTGAATTTGTTCGAAGACGCGGTCAACCTGGTGGCCATCCTCTGCATTCTGGGCAAAGTGGACTTGATAATTGTAGTGAATGCCATGGTGAAGCGCATGCCTTAAGAGAAGCCAGTCTCGATAATTGCACTAACTGTCACGAAGAAGAAGAACGCGCTGTGGCTCAAGCAGGACATAGTGAAGAATCTTGTACTGACTGTCACTCCGAAGCAAGTTTTACGCCAACATGTGAAAGCTGCCACACTGACGGCACAACAGATCCACAAATCAGATTTACAGATCATATTAATGGTAACGCTTTTAAACCTGGTGGAGAATTTGGACCACTAGAATGTGATGATTGTCACGTAGAAGCGCACGATGGATCTCGCGTAGGAGATGACAATAAAATGCTAAGACCTGACTTCACAGATCGCTTTGATTGTGGTGGCTGTCATGACCGTCCTGGTGAACTCGATGAGAACTTGCCAAAATTTCATACAGATCAGAAGAAGAAGAAATAATGTCATTCCTGCCCCCGATCAGGTCGAGGGTAAACTTAGGCAGGAATCTAGTCTTAAAAAAAATATCATACAAATATCCCTGGGATTGAAGAGTTTGTTTCCAGGTAGTTAGATTACAACATTTCTTACCGGGCACTGAAGTACCCGGCTCTATGCTTTTGTCCTAAAGGACATGTTTCAGAAGTCCCAACGGGACAACAGGACAAAGTCTGACACTTTAGTGTCAGGAATAAAGATATTTTGTTTCATGAATCTTTAAGATTGCATCCCTGCCTTCGCAGGAATGACTATACGAAAAACAATCAGAAATGAAATAAGAAATATTATAAGAAAAGATAGCGACCTTTGACCTTCGACCTTCGACCCTTGACTCATAAGCGCACACCCATTACCAGGACCTGAAATATAAAAGCCATTTTCATCAACAACCTCTTCTTCCTCAACAATATCAGCACTCTCAGACAGGCTCACAGCCTCTGTGTCAATGTAATCTGGCACACCATTGCCATTTGAATCTTCGAGGCCTTCATAAAAATCAAAAATCCCATCACCATCAGAGTCTTCATCAAGAGCATTGATGATACCGTCTTCATCTGTATCTTCAATGCCTTCTACAAAATCTGAAATACCATCTTCATCTGTATCTGCGTAGTCACAATCTAAGGCATAGGCGAGCTCAACACCATCATCTAGGCCATCACCATCTGTATCAGCAAGCGTGTCATCACAGCCAAACTCTGCCTCATACACATCAGCCACACCATCATCATCCAAATCGATATCATTAGCGAATGAGACAGTGGACAAAGACATCATCAGAACAAGGCTGAAAACTATGCTTAGAGAAAAAAATGGTTTGCGATGTGATGTATTTTTTTTGTTAATTACCATATTAAAAAAACAACCAATTAAAAAAATCTTGGGTTCGATTTATAAACGTTGGGTAAGGAGACCATTCACCATGACACTGCGTGCAACTATAACCTGACAGACCACCTGTGAGGTTTGAGCCATGACATAGTGTGCCACATTGAAAAAGATCTTCTTCTGCCATGGATTCATGATTTTGTTCATAATTTGATTCATGAGGAAAGCTCTCATGACAATCATAACAACCTACCTCTGTCTCGCCACCACTGTAGTCATTGCCATGACAGGTGTTTGAACAATTTTCTTCTGTTCCAAACGTGACAGAATAAATCCCATGTGATTCTGGGGCTGACCAGTTAAAGGCATGAGGGTAAGACTGATGACATTCAAAACAATCTTTTCCTGAAACTCCACCAGCGTAACCGCCACCATGACACTCTGTCGCGCAAGTTCTCTCTTTAATAGAATCATGCTTCATCACATAAGCACCGTGGTAATCCTTGTCTGTCATATAAGCGTCTTCTTTCCATTTTTCGTCATGAGGATAAACCTCGTGACATTCAAAACAATCTATTTCTGAATACCCACCCTTGTAATCCTCACCATGACACTCTGTTTGACAGCTCTCAACAACACCATGTTCATCAGCATATACGCCGTGTTTATTAATATCTTCCCAATTGTTCTCGTGAGGATAGGCCTCATGACAATCTTTACACCCAACCTCAGTCCAACCGCCCGAAAGATCTGTGGCATGACATTCAGTACAATAAGGATTTGCACCATGTTCAAAGGCCACAACACCGTGCTGATTAATATTCTCCCAATTTGAAGGATGAGGAAAACAATCACAGGCCTCGTTTGCTTGAACGTTTTTACCTATTAACAAAGAAAAGGCTGCAACTAGAATGACGATAATAAAGAAATATGTTTTTGGTTTCATTTTCATATAATATTTATAATATTAAGGGCCAAAAAACTGCGAGTTAAGTTGTATCTCCATATCCATCAAAATAAATTCTTTATATTCACAACCATCTTGAGATGAATGTGGCCAACACATGGTTTCATCCTCGCCCATGGTTGGATCAGAATAATACTGATGACACTGATAACACTCTGGCTTACTATTAGGGCGATAAGGAGTAGTCCATTGCACTGAGGTTTGTTCTAAATGACAACTCACATTAGAACAAGTCTTTGATGCGGGATTCCAAGAAGCCCCTGGGGCATCACTGCCCTTAATACCATAATAAACAGGTCTACCCATGTATTGAACAAACAATACCATTGACATTCCATTGCTCGAAGTCACAACCTCTGGGTATTCTCTCAAAGTGTAAGGGTAGTCTTCATTATTAAATCTATACGTTGTCGCTGCTGCTGTATTATCAAAATTCACATCAACATTTCCATTTACGTGAGAAGATCTGTCATCCAATTCAAGACCATCGAGAACCACAAGCCCCTCATCATCAAGGTGCCAGCCTTCGCCGTTCTCCCAGTTATAAAGACTGACCTTGTCCACCGTGTTGTAATGACAAACCTGACAACGAAGCGGCGCGTTCGAAAAAGGCCTCATATTAGCCATGTGCCCTACTTCTGTTGTTGTTTGACCATTCTTGAGTTTAGGAATGACAAACGAATGCTTATCAATAGCAGCTTCACTTAGAATCGTTGGTGCGCCATTGTTCCACTGTGGATCAGCAGCGCTCCATTTATCCTTAGTCAGATAAGAACGTGGTGGATAACCATGACAACCACCACAATCGAGTGTTTCGGCACTATCCCATGCAGGCGTTGTCTTGTAACGCCTCACTTCATTGATCTCGACTGATTCTGGGTAATTAATTTTGTAAGCAAACTTATTCTCGTCATAAGCATGAACTTCAACATCATTCGCATCAGTGCCACCCTGACAAAGAATATCACTTGAACCTGAATCACAAAGGTTGGTGAGATCCCAAAATGAAGGCATGCTCCAGTAGTACTGTTCTTTTTTGTCGTCTGGTGCCTTAAAATGATTCCACACATAATAAGATGAAATGGTTTTAAAATTTTCGCCGTTGAATTCAGCTATCTGATCTTCGAGTGACTGTGCCGTGCCACCAGCATCTGTAAAGCTCACTGGGAAAGGCACCTTGAGGGTTTCTTCATTTTGACCTGTGTATTCAGTGTAAGAATGACAGTAGACATTAGAACACGTTTTTGTCTCGGCATTATAACTTGCCTCAGGACTCATCAAAGCCTTGATGGATGAAGAATCAACGCCCTCTTCATAAAGAAGAACATCAATAGCACCATTGAGATGGTTAGCAGTGTTTGTGGAATGACACACACCACAACCATAAAGAGTATTATCTTCTGTGGAGTAATTGCTCACATCGCCATAAACAGGAGAAGAAGCCACATCTTTGTATTCCCCAGAAAAATGAGCAGAGTGTGTTCCAGAAATAGGTGGGGTTCCATGACATTCTACAGTTGAACAAGACGCAGAATTAAACACACCAAAATCGTCACCTGGAGTTGCATGACATGTGTCACAACCAATTCCAGAAACACCGCCAGTATAATCAGCGCCATGACAGGTTTTGCAATCCGTGTCTGTGTAATAAGAAGAATGATTTAAGTTCCAAGGATCACCACCATGGCCATCTAATTCTAATCTAAGATCATGTGGGTATGTGCCATGACAATCATAGCAAGAAGGCACAGTCTTTCCATCAGCCATGGCGCCCCCTTGTAGGGAATCGCCGTGACAAGAATTCAAACATGTTTGAGGGTTTTCACGATAAGTTTTTCCGTGACTTAAAGCAGAAGTGCCCACCATCCATTCTTCGGTGTTTTCGTGTGAATAGCTTGCCAACGTGCCAGCTGGCTTTGCAACTTCGTACTTGTTTTCATACTCGTCTATTAATAGATTTAAGAACTCTTCGCTTGTCACATCCCCTGCTAAGACATTGATCGTCTCTCCACTAAGTTCAGCCTGAGCTTGTAAATCATTATGACACCGTGTGCAGGCATTGGGAATGATATCGTTTTCGGAAATACTTGTTTCACCAGCGTCTTGTAATGCTTTAAGCATGGCCAAACTTGTCTCAGGTTTTACGGGAATAAAACTATGCCCGCCCACATCACCAAGATTTGCCAACACACCTGTTTTGGTCATGTGACAACCCGTGCAACGGCTAGCGCCTGTACCAGCAGGATCATACGTGTGTTGTGTGTGCACGCGAATCGTGTATTCTGTAGAAAAACCTCTGGACTCGTGACAAGAAAGACAAAGTGCATTGTCATCTGTAGAATGTTTAAGCATAGAAGGTCGTGCCTGACCGTTCCCATGCGCATCATGACAATCTGAACAACGTGGATTGTAATCAGCACCTTTGTAGTGCACGCTGTTTTTATAATCTGAATAACCTTGAGGATATGATTTGATATGTGCTGTGCCTGACCAAAGTTCATCGTCAGCAGTCCAATACTCATCAAGATCATTCCCTGGACGATAGAGATTTCCATTCTCATCCACTGGATAACCCATTTGAGCAGAACTGTATTTGGTCGAAGTTCCTTTTGTATGACATTGACCACAGACCTGAGTGTTATTTTTTACTGATAAGTGAGTTGGCTGGACAATGTAGAGTGAATCAGAAACATCTAAGTTTTGAACTGCCTGCTCATGCATTGATCCTGGTCCGTGACAACGTTCGCAACCCACATTAGCTTCGAGATAAGGTTGAGTAACATCTTCTGTTGAAACGGTTTGAACCTTGCCACCTGAATATTGGACCTTAAGCCCTGTGGCATGACACCCCACACAGCTTTGTTCATAGGCAATTCCCGTCGCAGGTGTGATAGCAGATCCTGCATTATCAAACCAATAGCTAACAAGAGTTTCATCAACGTAAAACTGGCCATCTTCAATAGACCAAGCAAGAGGTAAAGCAAAGTGTTGTGAATCGATTTCGACCAGGTAACTTTCTTTCCAATGCTTGCCACCAAGAATGCCGACGACCGTGTACGTGTTTGCACTGTTTATAGTAATCCGATAATTGCTGCCACTTTTTGAAAGAGCAAAATCAGCAAAAATAATATTATCTGATGTATCAATGTCTAAAGACATTGTTGTTCCCGCGTCAAAAACTTGAGCTGCTTCTGTGTTTATGTTGTTAGAAAATTTTAAATTATCTGCATGAAATGTAGCGTTATGCTGTGAGGCTGCATCACTGTGACAGCTTGTGCATGAAGAGGAGCCTAGGTACTGTGAAGCAGCAAGGGGCTTGCCTGATAACACAGCATTGATCTGCACATTACTCGACGTTAAAGAAATCTTGTTTTTTTCATTTGTACAATACTTTGATTCTGGGTGCCTAAAACTTATTGAATACGAGTTGGTCTTAGAAAGATCTTCGAAAGTATAAGCCCCATTTTCATCGGTCATCACTGTGCCAACAGTCTCACTGGATTCTTCATTGATGAGTGTAACTTCGACATCGCTTAAGGGATATTCTTTTGTATTGTAAACAATGCCACTGATGAGCGCTGTTTTGCTAGACAAGTTGATCGTGACTGTCGTGAGCTCTCCCTCACTGAAATTGACACCTTCAACTCTTGTGGACTCGTACCCTGTTTTTTCAGCAACAAGGGCATAGGTTCCATTTGCATAAGCACCAAGACTAAGAACAAAAGAACCATCAGCAGCGCTCACAGCAGTAACTGTTTCGGGATCAGAAATAATAGAAACACCAGACAAAGTTTTTCCTGAATCAACATCATAAACTGTTCCTGAAATACCGGTAAAGACTGGAGTGATTTCTGGGTCTGGTTCAAAGGTAGTTGTGCCGCTATCACAGGCCATAAGGACCTGTAAGAAAAGTACGATGAAAAGGGTACAAAGAGGTGTAAGCTTAGATGAAAATTGCCTTTTTCCCATTATTGTAAGTTATCGGCTTAATATATTAGAAGTTGCTACAAAAATGCCCATAATTTTGCAGACAAACCCTGTTTTATCAGCCTTATTTATCGCGATAATAAAACCAAAACCAGGTATAAAAAAAAATGAAAATACATAGCAACTTGATACATCTCATACCGAAAATAAGTATGATAACGTATAAAGATGTGTAGATTTTTATCCTGTTATTTCAATGGGTTAGAGTTTGGACAAATGATAGTACTGTTGAAAACAGCCCTATCAAGATCTGTTCAAAAATGTGCAGATACAAGGCGGACAAAAAATTTAATGAAAGCGCGTACATACATAGTACGTAATTGAATTAGGTTTTTTATCCAACGCAGTAGATGTGCGTTTTAGGGCAGATCTATTAACTTAAATTTTGCATCGTGTAAAACTTCTATGACTGAACCAGTAATTCATCCAGCCATTGATTGTGATCAAGTTCCTCTGGATCTTCGCGATATCTATTGTAGTGAAGAGGGGACTCCTTCTCATATTGAAGCAGCTAGAAGAGCAGAAGAAAAAAAGGCACTAGGAAGATGTTTATCTTGTCATGATTTTGAATCCGATGATCAATCTTTAGAAACTCCTGTTTTTGATCTTTATGATGCCTTGCAATCTGCATACACGACCGAACCTCAACCACCTGCTTGTGGTAGTTGTCACACTACAGCGCCTCTCAGTAGTGACGTTCCCTATGCAAACGGATATGGTTGGCCTGTTGACCTTTACAATACCCGCGTACTCGATAGAAATTCAGATGCTTTTATCAGTGAAGAAAGAGAAATCCACGTAGACCCACCTACCCCACGTGATCCAAATGATGTTGTGACTGCAAGTGTGAGTGAAACAACCTCAGCCTCAAACAACGCCATAGCAAGCGGTGGCCAGGTTTCGCAAACCTTGGGCACTGTTCTTCAAGTTAATCCCCGTGGAGCGCATCCTTTTATCTATGATTTTGAAGCCACAGCCTATGCCGAAGCCATACTACAGCAAAGTCTCATGACACCTGATGAACTAGGTTATTATGAAGATTACTCAGGAGTCGGCATTTACGAGGCCAGTGCTGGTCTGCGCTCTGTTGATCCTGATGCTCTTTTCACACTACAAGCAGAAGCCGGTGTTATTCCAGTCCTGACTCCCGCGCAACTTGTACGTCTTTATGGCGCGCAGGCTGCTATTGGTCTAGGCCTTGTTGAAATTGAAGGTTTGATTGGAAGCTCTGTTGCAGACCCTCAAACGCCTGTTGGCGGTGTGGGTATCTCAGTTGAAAATTCTGATTCAAGACACCATGGCTATGCTTCCTTGAGTTACCTCAGTCCCACAAGCAACAATGGTGCGTGTCTTAGTTGTCACATGAATGAAGGGGCTAATTATTTTGTAGAGCATGATGATGTTAATGGACATCCGTATCGCCCTGATTACAATGACGGATACAGCATAACTCACGACGAAAATCCCCACGGAGATGATTTTGCTCATGGTGGTGGTGCGGCTTGTGCAAGTTGTCATCCTGGAGCAGCACCAAACGGAACCCTGACTGCTAATGGAGCCTTTTCTGTTCTAATGCCTAATGAAGGTCTTCCTTTTTTATTGAGCACGAGTGGTCGAGTCATCATGCAACCAGGAGATAATTCTCCTGAAGGTAATTTTCCGCAAGGAAGTTCTCCTGTTGATCTCGTACATGGAGCAGCCTCTCTACAAGGTGGAGATCTTTTCGCAGTTTATGCAGAAGCAGATCTCATCCCAGAAGAAACACACGGCTCCTACTTGAGCGAGCCCATGGACACTGTTGGCACAGTCGTAGTTGGAGCTGAACTTGAACTCACTCCTGGACTCAGTGTCTGGAGTGAAGCCACTGCAGGCACGCATGAACGAGATGTCGCTATTGGTGGTCGCGTGGCCCCTGGTTTTAAAAACAGTGATGGTGGTGTTGGCTTTGCTGCCTTCGTTGAAAGACAGGAATTAGGTCTCACAGCTCCTGGCCTTGACCTCACCTCTGTGGGTGGAGCTATTGATGTTTCAGATGGTGAGAACTTTCTTATCCGAGCAGGCCTTACTTATACAGATGAAAAAGGAAACACTTATTTCAGAGAAGACATTGATGAAGAGCGTTTGAGAATGTTAGTTGCTGGCAATTTTGTAATTTCCTCTCCAGAAAATGCAAATCACCCAGCAGCTGTTACAGGAAATGTTTTTTTCAGAACTAATTTTCAAGACGAGTTCGCTGGTTTTTTTGGTATTGAGGTCTTATTAGGACGCGCTGCACAGTACGCAAGAATACCTGTTCCAGATTACATTGAATATGGAGTTGAAGAAGCCAGAGAAATATTAACCGCCCTTTTTAGTGATGCTGTTTATGAATCTTATGATATCCCTGAGTGGCTTCAAGACTTTGATCACTTTGCACACATTGATCCAGACAAAGAAGAACCTTTAAGCTGTGTGGACTGTCATGATCCTAATTATCCTTCAAGTAATGTCGAATCTAATATAGCCTGGATAGACACAACAGGTTGCGGCGAATGTCATCACATAGGAGAAGGCAAAGAAGGCCATGTGGAACTCCCTCAAGCTAGCGGTTACGCTATTCCACAATCAGAAACACTCAGACCTGTTCATGCCACTCACCTTGCTGCTGATATTGAATGCCTTGAGTGTCATAGTCAGCTCATTGAACAAGAAGTGGCCTTAGCCCATGTTGAACATCGAGATTCTTATTACGATTGTAATGCTTGTCACAGTGATGCAGATGCCAATGGAGGCCAAACAGTCACGCGAGAATTAATTTATAGAAACAATGACGCTAACAGCTGTGAAACTTGCCACACACCTTTGATTTCAAGAGAAGTGCCCGGAGCCGCAGCAAGACACCCAGTAAATCACGGCACTTCTATAACTTGGTCAAATGAAAATCATGGGTTTAATTCCGCTTGTTTTTTCTGCCACGACCCTGTCACACAAAACGAGAGTTGCCAAACCTGTCACGTAGGGCCTGAAGGTGGCGGTAGCTTGATGACAGCACATGGTTTTGGAACTGGTAGATTTGATGGGGACTCTATGGACACAACGGGACATGGACTTGGTGCGAGAGGAACAAGCTGTAATATGTGTCACACAGATAGCCCTAATAAAAGTCTGACTCATAGATCAGACAGAGCTTTAGATTGTGCTGAGTGTCATGATGAATAACGTTAGGAGTAAATAATGGGAGATGGACCAGGCAGGATAGCTCAAGCTTGCCCTGCTGACCAAACATACGATCGCACAGAAGTAAGATGGCAAGACATCCTTGAACAAGAGGGATGCATCCCTGCGTTTGGTATTTCTGAGGACCCTGCTGCAATTTTAGATGAATACACACGAGCTGATTACCAAAACGGCACACCTGTTCCTGTTTGCCGTGATGATTATTTTGAAACACTCAGCCAAAGTCCAGAAGCTATTGAAGCCCTCACACCAAAACAAAGAGATACGCTTCAAAAAATATTAAAAGCTGCCTATGGTTATACTACTGAAGATGGTCTCACCCGTCTCGGGCAGTGGATGCCAGAAGATCACGGTGGTGAGAGCTTGTGCCGCACGGCCTTTTTTAGAGATGGCGGTCCTTCCTTTTTAGTTGTCCTTGAAGAAGGTGAAGAAACGTTTATGTCTCATGGGCAAAGATTTACACCGCAAATAAATTCACTCCGTCTTGGTGGTCAGTTTATGACCCCCATGACTGATGAAGAGGCTGCGGAACTTATCGAAGCACTCACAACTGATTCTGCTGTTAGCACACTTGACTTAAGTGGACGTGTTTCTTGCACAGAGTGTCACGGTGTTTTAGGCATAGAAGAACAAGATGAACAATGGGGTTTTCTTCCCCAAGATTCAAATCTTGGTGCGTTTTGTCTAGGCTGTCATGGTCTTCATTCAAACTTTTCTCCAGCAGTGCAACAAATGATCGAGAGAATGACACGAAAAGAAATCAAGGCCACAGGCGAACACCCAAGACCTGCCTTAGAAGAATTAAGACAACACGACTGTGGCTCTTGCCACGAGACTGTTGAAGAGGCTGCAGAATTCGAACTCCCTGGTCAAAGCCCTGCCGCTGATACCATGCCCATGCAAGACACCATAGCAGGTTGCGCTGAATGTCATGGAGACTCTGAATAAACTCAAATCCCAATAATCAAATTTCAAATTACAAAGATCCTAACCCCAAAGGGTTTAAATAAAATAGCCCAGGGTTGAAAAAGCCTGCAGGGATTTTTCTACCCTGGGTTAACAAAAAAACAGTCCCCTTTATAATCCCAATTCATTCCCTGAAAGGGATATATAATCGAAGCAAACATTTCACGGATCATTATTAAACCCCTTCAGGGTTAGGATTGTTTTTTATTTATTTGAGACCCAGGGTGGCGTCCTGTCTAAAGACAGGCCTTACCCTGGGCTAATTTATTGTGCCCTTTCAGGGCTAATTTTTTCGGAAAAAAAGTTTGAACATATAAAATTTGAAATTTGGAATTTGCTTGGGATTTGGTTCTTGGAATTTGGAATTTTCCCGTTAATGACAAGTATCTGTACAAGACTGCACCACAGTATCGGGTCCTAAATTAGAAGTGGAATGGCAACCTGTTGCAGAAGAACAAGATTGATCCCCTGAAAGGCTTACATGACTTTGATGAGAGGTTGTCCAATCATCATAAGATGTGTGAGGAAATGTAGCGTGACAGGTTGTGCAAGCTTGTGCGTTCACACCACCTGAATAATCTGTGCCATGACAAGCTGTAGCACATGTTCCTTGTGCAATGGCATTTGAATCATTCACATAACTCCCGTGCACGTTAGCATCAGCCCAGTCACTTGAAGTGGATGTAAACCAAGAACTCAAATCCACATTGCTAGATGTGTGTGGGTAGGAAGCGTGACAATCATTACACGCCTTGTTCGAAAGCCCACCAGAAAGATCAGTGCCGTGACATTGAGTTGCGCAAGAAGCTGTGACAGTATCTGATGTGATTGCTGAACCATGAAAATTAGAATTACCTGAATCTGTCCAACCTGTAAGATGAGGGAAATTTTGGTGACATTCAAAACAAAGACTCTCTGTGCTTGCACCTGTTAAATCAGTTTCGTGACAATCAAAACACGAGTCACCCATGGATGCGTCTGTACCTTCTGCATAAAGATTGTACGTTGTCACTCCATGAGAGTCGACTGATGACCAAAGACTTGGGTGAGGAAAAACATTAGCCGAAGTGCTTGTGCCTGGTTCTGAATCAGAGTCATCAGTACCTGTACTGGAACATGAACAGATCAAAGCAAGGGCGATAAATAAAATAGATAATGATTTCATATAGTTAGTAAGTCGCTCGAAAAAATAATCCTGTTACCCAAGATATCGTCAAATCCTACTAAATGTTGCGCGGTTTCTTTATCAATTTTTTTTTAAAAAAACTTCCTTTTAAGCAACATTTGCCCAAAATAGCCGAGAATATAATGTGGTAAAAGTTTAAGAATATTAAAGAAAACCTGATAAAAATTAGGTTTTTACAATATTGCCCTAGAGCACATTACCCAGTAAAACTGGTGCGTGTATAGGGTTTAATGTTTATTCTGAAAAATCTTTAGACTTTTTTTCCTGGGATTAAAATCCCAGGCTTTATCATATTGTCCCTTTGGGACAACAGGGTATAGCCAGAGACTTTAGTCTCCGGAAAAAAGATTGGATATGATTTTCATGTTTATGCAACTTGATTGAGGTATTAATGTCTGGCGTTTTTTCCATGTCCCCTAACGGTTTCTTTTCACAAGTATTAGGCTTTAACCCTAGCCTGGGAATTTGCCATAATCTTGCTGTAAAAGCTGTGAACGGTCTTGGTAGGATCACTGGAGGAGAACCAATCGAAGCTTTGGTAAAGCCCAAACCACCTGTGGCAGCCCTTGATATTTATACACAAGCTACGAAAAGCGGTGTACGCTGGCCAGGTGTACTTCCTTTGGCCGATGCAGCCATCAACTTTGCAAGACCTCATTTTGCTTTTGGCTTGGATAGGGCTTACGAAATTTGGAAAAGACCAGGCAAAAGAATTCCCGTATTAGGAACCACCTTCAAGCTTGGCCTCGTTCCTTTTGAGGGACTATATCACAGAGCTCGCACATTCTATCATCTCGGACGTGTAGCTTCTTGGAAACAGCGCGCCACTATAGTAGTTCTTTCAGGAGCTGCTTTGTTAGCATCCCTAGTTGGCACTAAAGAAGCCTTTGACTATTCTATGAATCATCCAGGCATGTGCGGTGTTTGCCATGGAGAAGACCAAGATTCAGGAGCACACCCTTGGGCCAATGATCAATTTAATAACAGTCCTCATGGTTATGCAAATACTGGTTTTAGCACAAGCTTAGGTGAATCTCAATACGGTGTCTACGGCACACAAGCACCTCCAGGCGAAGCTCTTATACCAGTATTAACATCAGAAGGACTTGGCTTAGTTGCTATGCAAGATGGAGTCGAAGAATTGATAATAAGACAAGGACTTCAAGCAACAGATACAGTTTTATATTTAACAGAAGAAAGAAGTAAATGAGTGTTCAGTTTAACATAGATCAAGCTATTGATTACCTCTTTGGCAATCGTGATTACGCCACCAATGAAGCTGAGAGAGAAATCTATGCAGAACAAACTGCGAGTGCCGAAAACCAAACAGTGTTTCTTGTAAATCCTCTGCTTCCTAAAGAAGGTGCCTCTGGCATTAGAAATGCGAATGTGTTTAGCTCTCGTGATGATCTTTCAGATGCACTTTTAGATCCTTCGCAAAGAAGCAGACTTCTTGCTGGTCAAGAAAACATTTTTTGTCTTGAATTTGATTTTGCAGCCCTTTCACTCCAGCTATACGTGTTCAATCCCGAAGATTCGTCCTTAACTGCCTATGAAATGAGTGATGCGTCTCCTCGTTTTTTTGAAACACTTTACAACAAGAGCTGTGAAATGGAAGAACAAGCCATAGCAGCTGCACAGGCATCACCCTTTCCTGGTCATCCTTCTACAGAAAATGAGGATGGCCTCAGCCCTATTACACAAACCTACATTGTCCATGGAAGCGAAGAAAGACAAGTTAGAGTCCATTGTCATGTCTGTCATAACCACGATCTCATCACAACAGGACTGACTTACGCTAATAGTTTTTTTCACAGCGGCGTTGATGTCCCAAGAAATGAAGAAGAATGTAAAGACGCTCACCTTGAACAATGGCGAAGTTGTGATCGTTGCCACACAGCTGAAGGGGCTGAACGTTTTATCTCTGGAATTAGCCTTCCTGACCAGTGGAATATTGTAAAGGTTGATACCAGAGATAGAAGTGGTCATGGCATACATGACATTGATGATCTTCATGATCCAGAATACGATTTTATCCCTGAGGAATTTTTTAGTACTCATGGTGATTCAGGTCATGGTGAACCAACTCACGCAGAAGATATACATGCTGATGAACCTACACACACTGATACTGCACAGGGAGAGCCTGTCCACGCTGACACAGAACATGTAGACACAGCAGTGGATCAAGAGCCAAGAGAAGCCGAATGCCTTGACTGTCACAAAGGTTCTGGAGATTTGCCTGTTCACACATATAGAGCAACAGCAGAACACTGTGTTAGCTGCCATGATGTGGCCGACTATTCCCAACTTACTTTAAACGGTAATCACACCCTAGACAGCGGACACATTGATCAAGGCGATGATTGTCTTGATTGTCACCTCGAACAATTCCAGGGTGAATACCCTCCTGCAGAAGAAATGCCTGACACACCTTGGTATACTGATGTATGGAGATGGATATGGAAGTCAGGATGGGCTGTTGAAGAGATTACTCCTCCGCCGCAGCCTCGACGACCTCATAATTAGCAGTCGTAATCGTAGCCGTAGAAGGGCTTGTGCCTTCCATGTCTGGTCCAAAGGCAAAAGGAATATCTTCTAAATCGAGATTTAATTTTTCCATCAAAATTTGCCAATCAACCTTTCCAGATTCTAGGGCTGTTCCCGAAGCAGCGCCAATCAAAGTATTTACCTGATCATCTGTGAGATCAGGATTAGCTGTATGATAATCTTCTGCGTAAAAAGAAAAGCCTGAGGCATTGTCTACAACGTAAGCACCATAGTTTCGAAGCGCTGTGAGAAACATGGTTGTGATCGGGGCTAGCCCTGTTTCGTCAATAAGATTACCGTCACTATCTACAATCGTAGATTTAAGACGAATCCTTTGGCCAGAGGCCAAGGCCGAAGTGTTTGTGCTGTAAAAATCTGTTTCTGTAGTTGAACAAGGATTAAAATAATCCGCGGTTGATGGGCTTGTGGGATCAGCCGCTGTGTTACGTGGGCCAGGGATCGAAACACCCAAGGCGTGGGCAATAGTGCCTGCCACAACATCTTCGGGTAAAATCATTCCCGCAAGCAAAGGCACACCAGAAGCACGAGCGCTCGACACACCATCTGTATTCATGCCTGAACCTGATACATCAAAGTATTCAACAGCACCTACATTAATAAGAGATGTAGCTGTTTGAGCACCTCCGAGACTATTGCCTGAATCATTAACCGATGTTGTTGCTTGCCAAAAATCATAAGAGTCATTTTCTGTCGTGTTATAAATAACAATATGCCCATCGCCATCTGTTGTTGCTGGACCTGGAGGTCGAATGGAGCTTGTTGTTGTGGGTACTGTGGCTGTATTATCATCAACAGTTGTTACCGCGGAACCAGCGCTCCCTTCATCACCCTCATAAGTTGTGAGTGTGACATTCTGTGTAGAAGTGCTCGCTTGATAAATCGCTACAGAATAATCATCGTAACTAACATCAGGATAAGGCCACTGAGGAGATGTTGTGCCAGTAGACATATCAGAAACATCACCTAAAAGAACACGAAACGTGTAAAGAATCTGTGCATCAGATGTTGCGAGCACAGTGGCAGCCGTGGCAGTCTGGTTCCAACCACTCGTGGAAGTAAAAAGAGGGAGCGTAAAATCAAAAGCCCTGAGAAGTGATGTGCTCGTCTCTGCATCCTCTTCTGTTGTTGTGTCACTACCCCCGCAGAAAACAAGTAAACTAGAAAAGGCAATAAGCATGACAGCCAAAATGATATAAATAGTTATTTTTTGATTCATGGATAATGTTTATGGTTTTTCCATTCTGATGACAAGACATTCTCTTATCCAGCATCCGACATCTAGCATCCATGGGAATATCGAATAACGAACACGGAATACCGAATTTCGAAGTGAGGGTTGACCTTATCACCCCATCCAGCATAATGCGAACCCCTATGACAAAACAACTTCGCCACACACCCCCTTACACCCAACAATTCAGATACGCTGTCCCAAAAGAATACGTTGGAAAAAACATATTAGATTTTCATGATGAGCGCTTTTCTTTTAGACCCAGAGATTACTGGCAAAAACTCATTCAAGAAGGTGATATCTCAGTCAACAATGAGAGCATTGATGCAAAGTACTCTTTAAAAGAAGCTGACATGATTCGCACTTTCAGACGTGATGTGATTGAACCTGATGTAGATGCTGATTACAAACAGATTTATTTTAAAAGCGGCATTCTTGTGATCAATAAACCTGCACCCTTGCCTGTGCACCCTGCAGGACGCTATTACAAAAATTCTCTCTTATATATATTAAGAGAAAATAACCCCAAGGTTAAGTTCCATACAATCCATCGCCTAGACACATGGACAACTGGCGTTTTGCTTTTAGCAACTGACGACTCAAAGGCTCGCCTTCTGCATAAACAAGTCGAAGCAAAAACCATCCATAAAGTCTATGGGGTTTTGGCAAAAGGAGACTTTGGCACAAAGGAATTCACCATTGATGAACCCGTAGGACGCGTTAATGGCACCTTTCGTGGCACAGGTCCTGATATTACCGAAGCCAAACCCGCTGTCACAAAGTTTGTCCCTATTGTAAAAAAGGATGATGTCACTTTTCTCAAGGCCTACCCCATTACAGGACGCACAAACCAAATCCGTGTTCATGTAAACGTCGCTGGCGGTCATATTGTGAATGACCCTTTGTATTCACCAGGAACAAAATCTCAAATACATAAAGATAATCACGGGCGGGCACAGGGACCCGCCCCTACTAGCAATAACGATCCACGATCCACAACCCATGATCCACGCCCCCTGGGCCTCCATTGCCGCGAAATGGGATTTAAGATTGATCCCAATGGAACCCCTGTTACATTCAAGGCTGAATGGCCTGAGCATTTCTTAGATTTTTTCTCTTCACACTAGACCCTAGACTCTAGACGCTAGACTTTCTGAACCAAATTGATTAGTTTCACTCCAACATGCCCAACAACAAACATAAAATCGCAGTTCTCCCTGGTGATGGCATTGGAGAAGAGGTCACAACCCAAGCTGTTAAAGTGCTCAACGCTGTGGCATCTCAAGAAAACATCTCCATCGAACTTAACAAAGCCTGTGTTGGTGGCACAGCCTATGACCAAACAAGCAACCCCTTGCCCAAAGAAACTCTCGAGCTAACAAAAAAATCTGATGCGGTTTTGCTTGGCGCCGTTGGCGGTCAAAAGTGGGAATCTTTGGATTTTTCACTAAGACCAGAACGTGCTCTTTTGGGCTTGAGAAAAGAACTTGGTTTATTTGCTAACTTAAGACCTGCCCTTGTCTTTGATGAACTGATAGCAGCCTCAACCCTCAAAGAAGAAGTCATCAAAAAAGTTGACCTTATGGTTGTCCGCGAACTGACTGGTGGCATTTACTTTGGCACACCTCGTGGCGTTTCTTCAAAAAAAGAATCTCGTACAGCCACAAACACACTTGTTTATAACGAAGATGAGATCAAACGCATTGCAAAAGTCGCCTTTGAAGTCGCTCAAAAAAGAAAAAGCAAAGTCTGTTCTGTTGACAAGGCCAATGTTTTAGAAACCACAGAACTTTGGCGAACCATTGTAAATGAAGTTCACAAGGACTATCAAGATGTAGAACTTTCTCATATGTATGTGGATAACGCGGCCATGCAACTTATTCGCAACCCAAGACAGTTTGATGTAATCGTCACTACGAATATGTTTGGCGACATTCTTTCTGATGAAGCTGCCATGCTCACAGGATCTCTTGGCATGTTGCCCAGCGCGTCGATTAATGAATCCCATATCGGCCTGTATGAACCTGTGCACGGCTCAGCACCAGACATTGCCGGACAAGACAAGGCAAACCCTCTGGCAACAATTCTTTCATTGGCCATGATGTTTGCGTATTCATTCGATAATAAAATAGCTGCAAATCGAATTGAAAAGGCTGTTCGAACAACTTTGTCTCAAGATTATCGCACAGCTGATATTTATACAAATGGGATGACTGAAGTTGGCTGTGAAGAAATGGGAAACAAAGTAGTGGAGAATCTCTAAATGAATAACTTAAACAAAAAAGAAAAAATCAATATTGCTATAGCAGGAGTCACTGGTGCAGTGGGAGCAGAGTTTCTCAATGTGCTTAGTAACCGAAATTTTCCTATAGGCAATCTCAAGCTTCTTGCCTCAGAAAGATCTGTTGGCAAAAAAATCCATTTTAATGGAAAAGATCACCTTGTCGAAGAACTTTCAGAAAAAAGTTTTGAAGGCGTTGACATTGCCCTCTTTTCCGCAGGCTCAGACAGATCAAAGGAATTCGCCCCTCATGCTGTCAACGCTGGCGCTGTTGTGGTTGATAACTCAAGTGCTTATCGCATGGATCCAGACGTTCCCCTTATTGTTCCTGAGGTAAATCCAGAAGACGCTAAAAAACACATGGGCATTATAGCCAACCCAAACTGCACAACCATTATCATGTGTGTGGCGCTTGCCCCCATTCATAAAATAAATCCTATTAAAAGAATCGTTGTCACGACCTACCAAGCTGTAAGTGGCGCTGGAGCGCGCGCATTAGAAGAATTAAAAACCCAACAAAAAGACTTGCTCGAAGGAAAAGAACCCAAAGCCCAGATTTTTTCACATGTCATTGCCAACAATGTTTTTTCACACGATTCTGAAGTTTCTGATAATGGTTTTAACCAAGAAGAAATTAAGATGGTGAATGAAACACGTAAAATATTTTCTGATAATTCAATTCAAGTTTCACCCACTTGCATTCGTGTTCCTATTTACCGCACACATTCCGAAGCGCTTCACTTAGAATTAAAAAACCCTGTTGATCTAACGACAATTATATCTGCACTCAAAAATGCACCTGGAATAAAAATAGTAGATGATCCGCAAAAAAATCATTTTCCCATGCCGCTAGAAGCCACCTATCAAGACAATGTTTTTGTTGGCAGACTCAGAAAAGATCTCGATATTGAAAATGGTCTTAACATCTTTGTTTGTGGGGATCAGCTCCTCAAAGGAGCGGCTCTGAACGCTGTCCAAATCGCGGAACTCCTCATCTAATCAACTTCGCATAATGAATTTTCCCTACTCTCTCACTTTGTTTGCTTCTTCAAATGATTATAAATTCTTGACCAGAGCTGAAAATCATCTATAATTCCAACCACTAATAAAAGTTGCCTTACACCCACACGACACTTTAGCCATCTTTGGCAATAGATATTAGTACTGGTTAACAATTAACCACAAGGAGAGAGAATGAAAAAATTATTAACCCTAGCTGTCATAGCTGCGTTAACGTTAAGCTCAGTTGCTTATGCAGAACTTGAACTAAGCGGTAATGTGACTACAGGGATGGCTTACCAATATGATAGCGCAAATGCTATCAACACATCTACAGGCAATGCAGCAGCTGGCGCCGGTGGTATCACACAGGGTGACATGAGATTTGCTCCTGCAAACAGCTCAACACATTTTGGCTTCTATGTAGACCAAGCAGAAATTGACGTTGATAGTGAGTTCGGTGAAAACATTCGTGCTCGAGTTGATCTCGACTTTATCGATTTAGGCTCTCCAAGTGTAAGTGCTTTCTTGCTTGAACAAGCCTATGTCACTGTTAATGTTGGCGTGGGCAATGGCATGGAATTTTTACTCGGTAAGTTCAATGCTCCATTAGGTTTAGAAAGTGTAGACAGACATGAGAATGCCTTTCCAACATACACTCCAGGATATCTTTTCTTAGTCCCCACACAAGTCATGGGAACAAAACTTTACTATGACTTCAGTGACAATTGGAACTTTGACCTCGCCATTGTTGACAGCATGAATAATACCCTTGCTGGCAATAGCCCTTACCCCTCAGGTATTTTGAGAGTTGGTGCTATTTGGGGTGACGAAGGTCGTGAATCATACTTTCATTTAGCTGGCGGCTTTGGTCCTGAACACAACACAGCTGTTGGCCAATCCCAAGAAGACAGGCATTTTGACATGCTTGGAATGATGTGGGGCAATTTTGCATTTGGCGATTACTGGGATCTTGGTTTTGATTATTCATACCGTTCAACCAATACTTTGACTGGCGCCACTAATATGAGAGCTATGGCAGGTCAGCTTTTTGCCAAGTATCAAGCCTCTGATGTTTGGACAGTGCAAATGCGTGGCGCTGCTTTCTGGGAATTCAGCGCATTCGCCGCAGGCACTTCAGGCGCTTCTACTTCGGGCGGTACTTTCAGTGGTTTTCACGGAAAAACATACAGCGGCTCTTTTGCAGCCACCTATCAAATCACTGATGGAGCTGAAATGACTGTTGAATATCGCTTTGATTATGCTGCTGCTGTGGGCGCTGCCAATGCCAATTTCCACACTGGCGTTGCTGAGTTTGCGTATAGCTTCTGACAACAATTATCACATTTATCCCCAATTTAGTGGGACTAGCCCCGGTACCGTATGGTGCCGGGGTTTTTATTTTAATCCTCTGCTGGACACATTGCCTGTGAATAGGCAATGGATGCTGATATAACATCAAAAACTCGCGGCCATAACTCAGAATCATCATTGTGACTAAGATACGCTTCTATGCTAATCACAACAATGCTATCACCCATAGGAACTATATCATAATCTAAATAAGATGTTGGCGTGGGACTTTCTCGAAGGTCTAGATCAGAAAACCTAAGCTGGCCTATCAAGTTATCAACTTCAGTAAAAGACTTCTTATCTTCACACTCAGTAAGAGTATCTGCTAAAAGAGCTGGTATAGCAACTTCTTCTCCAGATTGCGATTCTGTATCAACAAGATTGTTATAACTTAGAGCAAAGTCAGCCAATGAACGAAAACCTAAATAGGTAAATGGGATCAAATGGATTGGGACTCTTGTATATAACCTCATACCACCTGACACAAGACCATCCACGTCTGCAAGCAGATCCTCTTGCAATTTATTTTCAGGTAAAACAGAAAATACAGGAATACCTCTTGTTATTGCATTGGCAACAGATTCCCGCAACCGCTGGTTTTGTTCCGTTTCAACATCAGAAGCAAAGTACAGATCTAAAACAATAGCCCTGGCACCATCATCGGTTGCCTTGTCTATAATATCTGAAATTGTAGATCTTTTTTGTGGAAGACTTCGTCCATCATCCAACATAAAGACTCTAAAATCTCCAGGCTCTATTCCTTTTGGCTCACTCATGTTATCCTCTTTCTCAAGATTACTATGCTAAAAAAAACCTTAAGATCTAATCAAACTATATCCCTATTATTCTCCTAAAAATACCTTTTGTCTTTAAAACCTCTTTACGTCCAACCAACGAATTAAAAAACGAAATAAGTAATCTTAATATAATAAGACGATCTGGCAACATTGTCCAAAATCGTTTTTTCTTAGTCTTCTTAACAATTTCTGTATAGGTCTCGCCTTGCTTTGGAACAGGGTAAACTCTTTCAATAGTTCTATAATCTTCAACAACACTATCAGGCTCCGTACCATAAACCATAACAGTATCTTGGTATCTCATTTCCCCATTAACTCTTAATTGCCAATATTTTTCCACAACGGTATCAAAATTTGGAGCGCTTCTATTAATAAGTAGCCTAACTCCAGGTCCACCCAATCGTCTGAGTTCTTCTAAGGATGAGATCAAATCTGGGGCGAGAAACCTAGCACTAGACAATTCAAGATCTAAGTAAAGTGTAAATGCTGGAGCTCGATCACTCAAGAGCATAGGTGCTTGAGGTTGCGTTCTGGACACAGCCTGTTGAAATCGAGCTAAAGGCGTATCTGTACCACCATTTGATTTGAGATTTTCAGCCACTATAACCAGGGTTCGCCTGATCTCTTCAGGTGAAAAACCTCTAGGGACCACATAATGCCTTGATGGTAAACTTCTAAGATTATCAATCTCTGTACCTAAAACCATAAGTCCATCGTGAGTATTGGGGATTGATCCAGCTTCACTCTGTAAAAATGACTGAATAGCTGCTTCTTGCATTTGTAAATTCTCGGTAATCACTTCAGCTAATTCTGCTGGTGTTTTAGGAATATCGGGTTGATCTTTTGGTTCTTCGAGCGCAGGCACACCCTCTGGGTTCGTCATTTCCTCATTTATTAATTCTTGCGGCTCAAAAGTGATTGTAACAAATCTATCTGGCTGTTCTTCAACCATTACAACTACTCCTTGATCAAAACCAGCATCAGATCCATCCAGCAATTCTCTTATACCAAACCAGTAAAATAAAACACCAGCTGTCAGCACCATAGTAGGAGCATATCTCCTAACGAAACGCTGTGCTGAACCTTGACTCCTACGAAAAGATCTGCCCCAATTGCTTTCTATTCTACCCAAAGAACCTCGATAATGCTCCAAATCAGATACAACTCGATGCCTCCAGCCCCCTTGCCTCACCCTTTGGCCTACAACACCTCTACCTAGTCCATCTGTTCCAGCAATCCCCCTAGTACGAGCAAGGGCTGCAAGGGCTGCTCGAGTATCGCTAATTGGCGAATCAAAATCTTGTTCTAAATTTTCACTGTTTGCATTTGAGCCAATAGCCCTACCCATGTCTCGCGCTTCATTTGGATCCAAATCTGAAACACTGATTCCATAGGCATTAGCAGCTGTAGCCAAAACATCTCTGGCTTCATCATGAGATAATGTAGGAATACCCTCAATAACTCCCGCGCTTTGCTGCAAAGTTCTGGCTAAGTCGTCCATTTGTTCACTGCCAGATTGCAAAGCACCAGCTCCTTCAAGATCTTCAGGAGGCACAAATGCCATTGCCCTTTCTAATCTCTCTATTTCCTCTTGTGGTAGACTTACTTCCGGAGTTGCTGTCCCACTCCTCCCAAACACGGGATGTTCTGGAACCTCTGTAACACCTTGCTCTTCCAATCTTAATCTGTGTAATCCGGCTACCAATTGATCCAACACACTGTCCTTTTCCCTTGCTAAGGCCATTGGTACATCATAATCTACATAATCACTTTCTTCACTATCCATCATTATACCAACAGCGTAGCCAGTTAATCCTATATCACGTAACTGAGATCTCAATTGAATATCTAATTCAGCATTCCTTTCAACAACTGCTTTCCCTTCTAGAGTTCTTTCTCTAACTGACTCCATGAAGGCTTCTTCGAGATCGTGCTCTGCAAGAAAACTAAATAAATCTTCTGTATCCGCACCCATGTTCCTTAAACCATTCTCTCTATATTCAATAATAGTGACCAAAAAATCTTTAGGTACACCTAGATTTAAGAGAGCTCCAACCACCCTATCTAATTCTTCTGACCCTATTGGATAAAGAGGCCTAGGAGGATTGATATCGTTGTGGTGATCTTTTAAAAAATCTAATAATAAAATGAGTTCTGGTGGGTCTAGATTGTTTGGTTGTTCAACCCTTTCAAATGTATCTGCATTTATGCAAACAGCTAAACGACTTGGCAGTTCAAAAACCAATTGACGATGACCTTTCATATCTCCAACAGTGGCCATATCTCGCATATAAATTCTCACACCAGGAAACACGACTCTAAGAATAGGTAACAATCTGTAAAATCTAGAATGACAATTCCCAACACCAAGCTCCATAAAATCAGACAGAGTATTGTACTCTTCTAAATAGGCCCCTTGCTCAGAAACAATAGTATGAATGGCAGCAACAATCTCATCAGCATCTGCGGGATTAAAGGGATCAAGATGACCGTAGGCCTCAGCATATTGATGCCCAATCCTTGCCATTTTTTTACAATAAGCATCAGTATCTGAACGTCTAAGGCCTAAGGCCATTCGCTCCATTTCTAAAATAGTAAAATCTATACTACCCCCTTGAATCACTGGAGACGTTTGAGCGAAATAAGCACTGGGATTGAGTTCACGTACTGCTAACAACTCTTCCAATTGAGTTTGCGCGACACCTTTAAAGGCCTCCCTCTCTGTTAGTGTTGGCCTTCCCGTCATTCTATTATAAGGCTCCCTGGCAGCGCCAATCATACGAACGGCTGGATTCAACGCAAGTGCTACTGCTTTATCTAAAACACCAAAAGCTAAATCACCTGCTCTTTGTCGTAATGTTGGAGGAGAAGGATTTGTGGCTAAATCTCCCATCAAATCATAAGAAGGTAATAAGTTGGAACTACCTGGAAGAGAACTATTAGTCGTTGGAGGACGTGTGTAACCCATTTGAGGCATAGCTATAATTATCAGATAATTCGTTTGTGATGTTTAGCAGAAAATCTGTCTGAAAACTTCACACAAATTAATTCATCCCTTCTACTCGAGTCCTTCTCTGCTATGCCCTAAAAAGAAATTTTATATGACTTATTTCGACATTTTAAATCAAGAGTTGCTATGTTTTTATTACTAATTGGCACATCACTAACCAGAAAAAAAACAGCAAAGATATCAAAGAGATAACAATGATAAAGTGATCCCAGCTCATTTATTAATAGACCTACCCACGAAATGCTAACTCAAAATCGAGATTGTTTGTTGAATTTCAAATGTAATACCGGGTTTTTTCAAGAAAGTATTGAGGTCTCACCTTGTTCAGATTATCAGACGAACGATGTTCATTACATTTGAAGGCACAGAAGGCTGTGGAAAATCCACACAAATTAAACTGCTAAATAAATTCCTCATAGATAAAGGATTTGATGTTGTTCTGACTCGAGAACCAGGAGGAACAGCCATTGCCGATAAAATCAGATCTATTTTAGTAGACGCTCAACACACAGAGATGGTTTCTTTATGTGAAGTCCTCCTCTACTATGCCTCCCGAGCACAACACATTGAAGAAATCATTTTACCAGCCCTAAAACAAAATAAAATCGTTCTTTGTGACCGCTTTAATGATTCTAGTATTGCTTATCAAGGCTATGCCAGAGGTGTTGATCAAGATCTTTTGAAAAAACTCAGCCAACTCGTTCTCAACGATCTCAAACCTCACATAACATTTGTTTTAGTTTTACCAGTCGAAGAAGGGCTCAAAAGAGCCAAAGCCCGCGCCTCAAAACTCAGTATAGAAAAACGCGAAGACAGGTTCGAAAACGAAATATTAGACTTTCATCATAAAGTGAGAGGCGGTTTTTTAGATATGGCTAAAAAAGAGCCTGATCGTTTTAAACTGATTGACGCCTCACGAGATGTGAACGAAATCCATGATGATATTGCAAAGATTGTTGAGGAGTACTTGAAAAACACGACCCACAATACACTATCCACGATTCACGAGTAAACATGCAAACTATTGGCCACGAACATATTAGATCTCAATTCTCCCAACTCATTAAAGATAAAAAGCTCCCTCAATCTATGCTTTTTTATGGCACCAAGGGGATTGGCAAAAAAAAGATCGCCTTAGAAATTATTTCAAATCTTTTTTGCATAAACCAAACAGCCTGTGGCAAATGCCAAGCCTGCCAAATGATTTGTGAGAGCAATCATCCAGACCTTTTTTTGATTACGCCCACCCCCCCAAAGTCACAACAGTCAAAGGCCAGCAAGGCAGGATCTCTCGAGGTGAGATCTAATTGGACTATCAAAACTGAACAAATCCAAGCCTTACGACAAAAACTCGTTCACTACCCACTCATGGCCAGCCATCAGATTATTATTATCGATGACGCCGAGAAAATGACCGTATCCACGGCCAATTCATTGCTAAAGATCTTAGAAGAACCACGACCCCAACAGATTTTTGTGCTTATCACAAGTGAACTCCACAGAATATTACCCACAGTGCGTTCGCGGACTTCAAAATTTTACTTTTCACCTCTCAACCAAAACGAAGTGAGTAAAATTATAAAGGATAATTGTGAAGCAAGTGAGCTCCCAAACGATGACACACTTCATTTTCTCATCCGCTCCTTTCAAGGTTCTGTGGCAAATACTTTGAAAGCAATCTATGCCGGTTTTGATTGGTCACTATTAAATGAGCTGGCAAATAAGAAACATGACTTTGTCGAAATCTCAAACAAAGCTAAAGAGATTGTGCGCTCTGACATCGACCTAAACATCTTTCTCCAATGCTTACGACAGCGCTGCTTAGAAAACACCACCAAAGCAGCAAGCACGGCCAACGCTGATATTGCTTTCATGAACAAAATTAAAGATGCACAAAAGCAACTGAGCCGTCATATACAAAAAGAATTTATATTGGAGAACTTATTCTTATGAAGAAAAATAATTTTTATGTCACAACACCTATTTATTATGTCAATGACAAGCCTCATATAGGACATGCTTACACAACATTGCTCGCTGATGTGTTAGCACGGTATCATCGTCTCATGGGATTACCAACCTGGTTTTTGACAGGAACAGATGAGCATGGCCAAAAGGTTAAACAGGCTGCAGAAAAATCTGGTATTTCGACTCAGGAGCAAGTCGATAAAACTGTGGTGAGGTTTCAAGAACTATGGAAAAAACTTGAGATCACAAATGATGACTTTATCCGTACAACAGAACCAAGACACAAAAAAGTTGTTCAAAATTTTTTGCAGGATCTTTATGATCGCGATGAAATCTATCGAGCAGATTATGATGGCTGGTATTGTGTTGCCTGTGAAAGGTTCTACACTGAAAAAGATTTGGTTGATGGCAACTGCCCAGAAGCAAGCTGCGGCCGTAAAGTTGAACAAATAACAGAAACAAATTACTTTTTTAGAATGAGCAAGTATCAGGATTGGTTGATTGGGCACATCCAAGAAAATCCCAAGTTCATTCAGCCTGATTTTCGTCGAAACGAGACCTTGGGTTTTTTAAAGAAAAATTTGAATGATCTTTGTATTTCCCGTCCCAAAAGCAGAATGGATTGGGGCATTGAACTGCCTTTTGATAAAGATTTTGTTACTTATGTTTGGTTTGATGCACTTCTAAATTACATTAGTGCCATAGGATGCCGTGCGAATGAAGAAGAATTCAAAAAATGGTGGCCTGCTACGTATCATCTTATTGGCAAAGATATCCTAACAACGCACACAGTGTACTGGCCAACCATGCTCAAAGCCATGAATCTCCCTATGCCTGAAACAATCTTTGCGCATGGCTGGTGGCTTATCGGAAGAGATAAAATGAGTAAAACAGTAGGCAATGTGGTCAATCCTATGCAATTTGCTGATCAATACGGTGTAGATCCTTTTCGGTATTTTTTAATGGCGGAAATGACTCTGGGACAAGATGCCAGTTTTACAGAAGAAGCCTTTGTGCGACGTTACAATGCAGAGCTGGCTAATGATCTTGGCAACATGCTTAACCGCGTGATTAAAATTGTCGGCAGTTCTTGTCAGGGAAATGTCCCCGATCCTGGAAAGGCAGGGGAAGATGAGTTAGTTTTGCAAAAGCATGTAAAAAAAGCAGCCAGTGATATGATTCAATCTGTTGAGGGTATGAGAATTGACCTGGGTTTAGCCAGCATAGCCAAGACTGTTCGGGAGGTAAACAAGTATCTAGAAAAAACACGACCCTGGCAGCTCGCAAAAAATAATGAGTCTGAAAGATTAGGTACAGTTCTTTATCATGCTCTTGAATCTCTTCGTGTGATCAGCGGCATGTTATATCCTGTCATGCCTGGTAAAATGGCCAAACTGCGCCAATGTATTGGATTGAGTACTTCTGAACCTGTGTTTAAAGACCTGAGTGTGTGGGGCAAAACAAAACCTGGCACAAAAGTGGGTGAGATGATTAATCTGTTTCCTCGGATCCAAAAAAAGAAACCTGAGCCTCAAGCCCAAAATTCCAAGTCTAAACAAACATCAAAAGACTCAAACTTAATTGATATAACCGACTTTGGAAAGGTGAAATTCAAAGTTGCAAAAATTGTTGAAGTTGAAAAAGTTCCTGAGGCTGACAAACTTCTCAAACTACAAATAGAAATAGGCCAAGAAAAAAGACAGATAGTTTCCGGCATTGCAGAATTTTACACACCAGACTCATTAATTGGTAAGCACATTGTTGTTGTAACGAATCTAAAACCAGCCACAATCAGAGGTGTAGAAAGCAATGGCATGCTGCTCGCTGCACAAAAAGGAAAGGAACTTTGTTTAATCACACCTGACGGAGAAATTGCTAGTGGCGCTAAGGTTGGATAACTCTCCAGCATCTGGCATCTGGCATCTGGCATCCGGTATCCTACATCTTGTAACCTGAAACCTGTAACCTACGATGCCCTATCAGTCTTTCAATTCATCTGGATTCAAACATTTAAGTTCATCCACAACAAAGAGACCATCTTTACGAATCAGAACATCATCAAAGTAGATCTCACCACCACCATACTCTGGCGTTTGCATGTAAACCATATCCCAATGGATCTCACTTGTATTGCCATTAGGAGCTAAATCCGTATAGCAGCTCCCTGGTGTAAAATGAAAAGACCCTGCAATCTTTTCATCAAACAAGCCTTCCAGCATAGCATGCGTGATGTAGGGGTTCACTCCAAGAGCAAACTCACCACAGTACCTGGCCCCTTCATCACGATCATAGATAGAAAGGAGTTGCTTCTTGTCTCCAACATTACAATCACAATCGATGATTTTACCATCTTTCCATGTAAGAGAAATTCCTTCAAAATAGTATCCATCATAGAGTGTAGGCGCATTCGCAAAGCTCGTTCCATTAATAGAATCTTTGACAGGCGCTGTAAAGACCTCGCCATCTGGAATATTAAAATCACCTGCACATTTTACAACCGGAATATCCTTAATTGAAAACCTCAAATCTGTTCCCTGCCCCTTGATGTACACTTTATCTGTCTTATTCATGTAGGCCACTAGGTAATCCATGGCTTCGCTCATCTTGCCATAGTCCATTGTACAAGCCTGATAGAAGAAATCTTCATAGGCTCTTGTACTCATTTTTGCAGCCTGAGCCATACTAGAATTAGGAAACCGGAGCACAACCCAACGTGTTTTTGGAATTCTCACTTCTTTATGAACTTTTTTGAACACCGTTTGTGAAAATATATTTGTCTGTTCAATGGGAACATCTGAAAGTTCAAGCGTATTTTCAGCTGATCTTACCCCAATAAAACAATCCATGCCTTCCATGCGCGTTCTTTGCAGCTGAGCTTCAAACTCCATCTGCTCTTTTTGACAGCCTATTTGAGAAGCCCTCAAAACCTTGTCATCATGGATTAAATAAAAAGGGAAAGCCCCTTTTTCATAAATCTTCTCTATGAGTTTTTCGACAAGACCAAGTGTCTTTATGCCATAGGCTTCGATCAGAACCTTCTGACCCTTTTTAACAGCACAAGAATGCTCAACTAGGTTTTTTGCTAATTTATCAATTCTATGATCCATGATTCCCTCCCTTGTCACGGCGAAGTCGAGCACTCAACACAGTTGAGTGCTACGACGAAGACGGACCTATATTTAATTTGACTCCTCCCTTACCTACGAATATCAATTTTTTCTATGAAAAAATACATACTCTCAATAGATCAGGGTACAACAGGTACTACGGTTCTTGTGATTGATAAAAAGATCAATATTTGCGCCAAAGTAAACAATGAATTCACCCAGCACTATCCCAAACCTGGCTGGGTAGAGCATAACGCTAATGAGATTTGGAACGTCTCTGCAAAGACTGTCACGCAAGCCCTAAAAAAAGCAAAAGCAAAGGCCTCCGAAATCGCTGCCATCAGCATCACAAATCAAAGAGAAACCGTTGTTGCTTGGGACAAGAAAACAAGCAAACCAATTCACCGCGCCATTGTCTGGCAAGACAGAAGAACTGCTGATGAGTGTGAAAGGCTCAAAAAACGAGGCCTCCTGAATAAAGTGAGAAGGAAAACCGGACTTGTCTTGGACCCTTATTTTTCTGGAACTAAAATTGGCTGGTTCATGAAGAACGTTCCACAAGCCAAGAAACTGGCAAAAGAAAACAGACTCGCCTTTGGCACAATTGATTCCTGGCTTGTTTGGAAACTCACAAAAGGCGCTGCACATGTGACTGATGTGAGCAATGCCTCACGCACCCTTCTCATGGATTTGAAAACACTTAATTGGGATAATGAACTTCTCATAATCTTTAACGCTCCTAAGAAAGCCTTGCCCAAGATCTGTTCTTGTTCAGAAATTTATGGATACACAAAAGGGATCAAAGAACTTCCTGATGGCATCCCTGTTTCTGGTATTGCAGGCGACCAACAGGCAGCTTTGTTTGGCCAAGCTTGTTTCACACCTGGTGAAGCCAAATGCACTTATGGAACAGGATCTTTTCTTCTCATGAATATTGGCAACAAACCTGTTTTGGCAAAATCAGGACTTTTGACAACAGTGGCCTGGAAAATCGGTAACAACGTGCAATATGCTTTTGAAGGTTCTGCTTTTATTGCTGGAGCCGCTGTGCAATGGCTCAGAGATGAGTTGAAGATTATTAAATCAGCACCCGAGATTGAAAATCTTGCCAAAACTGTGAAGGATAATGGAGGAGTGTATTTTGTTCCTGCCCTTGCTGGCCTTGGCTCACCCCATTGGAACCCCCATGCCAGAGGCACTCTCTGCGGCCTCACCCGAGGCAGCAACCAAGGGCATCTTGCCCGCGCAACACTTGAAGGCATTGCTTATTTACAGCGCGACATTATTGAAGCCATGCAAAAAGAAAGCGGCAAAAAACTGAAAAGCCTCAAAGTTGATGGTGGGGCTTGTGTGAACAATCTTCTCATGCAATTTCAATCTGATGTTCTAGACACAAATATCCTTCGTCCAAAAACAATCGAAACCACAGCCCTTGGTTCTGCATTTTTAGCAGGACTTGCAGTGGGATTTTGGAAAAGCCAAAAAGAAATCAAAAATGTCTTCAAACTTGATAAGACTTTCAAACCTAAAATGAAAAAGGGTGACAGGGAAAGATTTGTGAAAGAATGGAAGCAGGCTGTTAAAAAAGCTTAGGCCCCCTTGAGCCTTACGCCTTACGCCTTACGCCTTTTAAATAGCATTTGGAACATATCCTTCAGGAGACCAGTGATAGAAATAGAGTTTTTTTGTTGAATACCCTTCTGCGGTACGACAGATTTGTCCAAACTGCGTATAAACATCTATACATTTTGTTTCATTCAAGCTTTTGAGCATGCCCTTTTGAGTAGCAGCTATGGCATTGTTAAGAACATTTGCGACAAAAACACCACCCTCATAACCTTCAAAGACTTCATTGGCTGGCTTTTGCTTAAATCGTTTTACATAAAGCTCTTTTAACTCAGATAATTTTTCATTCTCGATATTGGGCACGCCAGCCCCAAAGGCCACCACACGTTTTTTAGTTGATTGGGAAACCTCATCAAAAAATTCAACTTTATGGGAGATCCAAGAAGAAGAAACATAGAACGTCGCATCAGATTTAAGTCTTTTTTCTAGTTCTAAAAAGGCCAGACGTGAAATCGAAGAATAAAGAGTGAAATACACTGCTTTTATTTTTGAAAAATCAATTTGATCTATAACTTGCTTATCAAGAGTCAGGTCATCTGAAAGATAAACCGGAGTAATTTTGACAGCCCCTGTTTTTGAGCTTTCTTCCTTAAGACTTTTGACAATATCCATTGAAAAGACATGATCTTTTTTTGCCACAACAAGGATTTCTTGACCAGAATGTCTTTTAGTAAATCCTTTGAATATTTCTTTTGTGTACGAGGCTCTTTTTGGGGACGTTGTAAAAACATAATCACTAAATTGAGCTAGACCATTAGCCACAGCACCCATGCTCACAAAAGAAATACCGTTGTGTTGGGCTACACGAGCCGCAAGCAAGGCCTCGTGACTTGTGGGAAAACCTGCTAATAGCAAAACATTTTTTGTTGCTAATTCCTTTGCCACATTAACAGTGCTGAGAGGTCCTTTTCGGATGTTTCCTGCAACTAGTTCAAGTTTGATGTTCTTGAATGACTGACAGGGGCCCTTGCTTGGAGTAAGGTTCTTAAAACCTTCTTCTAAGCCATATTCAAATCCTAATAAAAAATGCTCTTGATTTTCTTTTGACATCACAGTGGTGGCATAACCATAACCAATCACGCAATCACTGCTAGCGATTGAAAAGGAAGAATAAGAAATGGCAAGAACGGAAAAGAAAAGTATGAGGAAAATTTTGTTACGAAAAGACATATCCTATTACCTCTTCGAGTTATTGAATAACCAACACACAAATAAAAGAACTCGCCTTAAATAATTTAACTGATCACTTCAAGCTCATAAATGGCTTGAAATAACCTCCCCCTCTTTTCTGTATGAACCCTTTGTTATAAAAGATCTTTTTATTCCACCTTCACGATTATTCTTGAAGTAATGATCAAACAAATCAAGACATATTACTATGATAATTCTGACAGAAAACAAAATCTTCCCACATAACCTTATGCAATATTAGGACAAAATCGTAAGTCTTCCCTCCCCACCCCAAGTTCAGATCTCTTCTATAGCCTTAATTCTCTCAGCAACCGTAGGGTGAGAATAGTGATAAAAACTATACGCGGGGTGTGGTGTGAGATTACTCAAATTATCACGTGTGAGTTTTAATAGTGAACTTTTTGAAGCCGCTTTGTTTTCTGTTGTTTGCACAGCAAACCGATCTGCCTCAAATTCATTTTTTCGAGACAGGTAATTCATGACAGGTGTGAGCGCAAAGGTAAATGTCTCGAATGCAATAGCAAAAATAACAAGTGCTGCATGATGACTAGGAGAATTGATATTAAAAGCTAAATAAAAATCACCCCATCCTATGATAAGTGACATGAGAAAAAATCCAATTAACATATAAACCGAAGACAAAATCATCATTGTCTGGATATGCTTTTTTACATTATGTCCCATCTCATGAGCCAAAACCGAAAGAAGTTCATCCTGTGTGAGTTGATTAATGAGTGTGTCAAAAAGAACAATTCGTCGATACTTGCCCATCCCAGCAAAATAAGCATTTGAATGAGAGCTTCGACGTGATCCATCCATCATAAAAACACCAGAGAGTTTAAACTTAATCTTTTTAGCAAGTGCCATGATTTGATCTTTTAAATCCTCATCTTCAAGAGGTTTAAATTTGTTAAAGATTGGCGCCAAAAAACGGGGATAAATAGCCACAAACACTAGCTGAAATAGTACAATGGCACCCCATACCCACAACCACCACAAGGAACCACTGGATTTCATGAACCAAAAAATAAGAAACAATAAAGGAACACCTATCACAAGCCCCAACACCGTGGATTTAATAAAATCTACAACAAAAAGACCAAAACTCATTTTGTTAAACCCATATTTTTCTTCAATGACAAACACTGAATAAAGCTTAAAGGGCATGTTAATAACACCAAAATACAATCCTACGAGCAGGCAAAACACAACCGAGTGTGAGAGGGTTCCTGTTCCTGCAAGTTTGGCAGCGTAAAAATCCATCACATTAAACCCATCCCTAAACACTAAAAACCAAAAGAAAGGGATAAGAGCAATGTGCGCTGTTAAAGAAAAAGTTGTTTTTTCTAATGTATATTCCTGTGATTGTAAGAAAATAGATTGCGTAATTCTCCCCTGGAAACACTCAGGAACTTCTTTGTGCTTTTTTACATAGCGAAAATTAAGAACATCGAGACCTATATGAATAATTTCATGGAGAAGATAAAAAACAATGAAAATCCAAAAAAAATTGGAATGAAAAACGTGTAATGACATGCTCAGTCCCCTTTTATTCCACAATAATTATCTTTAAAATATGGACAACTCATACAATAAGTCTGGTCTGAAGTCAGATCAAACTCATTGTTTAAAATACTTGTTTGAATCTGTGAATAAACTGTGTTCAAGCTGTCTTCAAAGGCATCTAAAGCCTCCGTTGTATGCTCTAAAACATGGTAAGCTGGCACGCTAGTAAAAAGAATCAATGTATCGACGGTTTTTACTTCTAATCCTTTGCTCATGGCCAACGCATAACACGACATTTGAAATTCAAATTTTGATGTGAGCGCCTTACGCTGATTTTCTGAAACAGCGTGATGCGTCTTATAATCAAGAATCAAGTACTTTTCTTTTTGGTTCTCCGTTGCAACCTTTACGAGACGATCTACTTGCCCTGTGAGGAATATATTTTTCAGCTGATATGAAAATTCAACTTCGGCCCATGAATCAAGATTCTCGAACAGCAATTGCCTGATCAAAGGAACCTGCTCAAGCCTGTTCATAAATGCGCGACATTCTGCTTTCACTGAATCCTCTGGCGCGATAATATGTTGATTGAATAACGCCTGATCAATAACAGCTTCTAAATTATGCCCAGTTTCGAAATCATAGTATTGCAAAATTTCGTGAAATAGATTTCCGCGCTCACCCGGCTTTAATTGAGACTTTGATTTATGCGAAACCTTTGACTCAATTCCCAAATAACTTGTATTTTTTACAGGGGTAATACCTTGTACGAATTTTAACTGAAACCGTTTAGGGCAATGGAAATAAGTCTCGAGCTCTGTGACTGTATATGTTGGCTGTGATTCATGAGGAGTGATATTATAATCTAGTGATGAATCATTTTTTTCAAAAAGATCATATTGGTTTTCATTTTGAATCTCAGACTCATCCAATTCTGGGCCCTGAATATGATCAACGATATACTGCTGCCCCCCTACTCGCGACAACCAGTACAACCATTCATTATACCTTTTTATGGGCTTTACATTTTTAAAATCCCTCTCAAGGTTCTTTACTAACTGCTGTGAGGGTTTGTTTAAAAAGAAATAAAGGCTTTTGCTTGCTCGTGTGAGAGCCACATAAATGAGTCTGGCCAATTCCTCAGAATCTCGACTGGCTTTTTCTTCACATATTTCAGAGTAAAGACTTGGTTCTTTAAGATTATATTGGAGAGACTTTTCTTCTTCGCAATCATGTTTTTTAAAAACAAACCCTTCATTCTCTTTGAATAAACTAACAGGCGTTGTTTTATTTTTGCCGCGACCTGGCACGAGAAAAACATGTTCAAACTCTAGTCCCTTTGCTCCGTGGATAGTAATGAGATGCACACCATCTGGATGTGTTGGCGTTGAATAACGACCCGCATTCCCAAAACCCAATGCTTTGAGAGCCTGTGCTAAATTACCCAGGTAATACAAGCCTTCTCTTTGCCATGAGTTCAATATCCTTATAAAATTCTGTACAAAAAAATCGTCCTCAGCTGTTCTTTCTGACTTAATATCAGCGACAATGGTTTGAAAAAGCTCAGTTGCAAATAATGTTGTGGAAAGATCGCGCCATTTTACAATCAACTTAGTTAAATGGATCCAAGCCTCTTTATCTTTGTGATGCGAAAACAAATCAAGAGTATGGCCCGAAAAAAAATCATCAGAATCACCTTTGATGAGCTGATCAACAAACCCTTCTGTAAAAGAAAATATCTCGTTTCTTAAGATACCAACCTGAGTCACCAGGTCCCGTTCACCAGAGATATATTTCATGATTTGCCAAGCCACAAGCACAACGGGCATATCAAAAAGCTGGTTTTCTATTTTAGTCACTGTTTTAATGCCTTTACCATTAATAGCCTCTTTATAGTATTGGATAGGCAATCCCGCATAAAAAAGCATGGCTATTTCTTCTGGTTTTGTCCCTTCTCTTATCAAGTCCTGCACCCTATCAGCGGCTTGTTGAGCATAATAAGTATGAAGTGCTGCTGTGTTTTCGACTTCTTTTGGGATAGGGGCCGCGTAAATAAGTGTCTCGGGATCAGCCTTTGTTGTTGTGGCTTTCTTAAACTCTTGGCCAGAGAGAATCGTTGGAAAAACCCTATTGAAATATCTTTGAAGCTTTTCTGGTGTACGAAAAGTCTCAGTTAAATAAATAGTTTTACCATCATGATTTTCAATGAGCTTTACCATTTCGTCAAACAAACGTACATCAGCTGCTCGAAACCCATAGATAGATTGTTTGGGATCACCCACAATAAAAAGCTCGTTGAACTCAGGATTAAAAATCTTTTTAATCATGACAAATTGTCTAGGAGAGATGTCTTGATACTCATCAACAAGAATGTGTTTATACTGTTGTTGAATCTTTTTGAGAATAGAGGGGTGTTCTTCAAACAACCTGATCGTAAGAATTTCTAAATCATCATAAGATAAAATCTGATTTTTGATTTTCTGAGAAATGAGTTCACTTTGAAAAAAAGCGATTTTCTCTAAAAAAGCGTTGAGGTGTTCAATATCAACATCTTCTGGGTCATTAACGCATTTTATAAGAGACTCATCAAGGCGCACCAGATCTTGGCTAATCAACTGTCTGATTGTGGCTTTTAAGTTTTGGTATCCATAAAATTTTAAGAATTTTTTTACAGACTCATCCCCTGCTTCAAGACTTTGGCTGATAAAACGGATGATCTTAACATCCTGCCAAATTCCATGGCTTTCTTCATCATAAATTTCGAAATGCGCTTTTAAACCTAGATGATACCCATGTTGCTTGAGAAGTCTCTGACAAAAAGAATGGAGCGTCGAAATACCAAGTTGGGGCGCCTGCATATAAGGTATTTTGCTGCTTTCGAGAATACGGGCCATCATTTCGCGGCTTGCTTTTTCGGTAAAGGTAAAGGCCAAAAGATTGTAAAGTGGTGCCCCGCGCTCAAGATGACAGTGGAGAAATCTCTTTGTCAGAACTGTTGTTTTACCTGTTCCTGCTGAGGCTATGACAGATATGTTTCCTTCTGTCTCTATAGCCTGTTTTTGTTCTTCTGTAAGGTTCATAAAAAACATTAATCCGGTAAGGGCGGGTCTTGTGCCCGCCCGTTCAATTTTTCGGGCAACCACAAGGGTTTGCCCCTACAGTTCTACAACCACGATTCACGATTCACGATTCACGACCCACAATCTACGAACTATAATATCCGCATATCTTTTTAAAGTCACAAAACCGACACAGCTGATCGCTTTGTGGTTCTGGATCAAACTTGCCTTCGTGAATTCCTGAAACCACTTGTCCTACACGGTGAACAACGGTTTCTTGAATTTTGAGCCAATCCTCCCCTTCAAGTTGAGACCGGGCATGCATCAGAGGAGCATCTGATGTTCCTTTAAGTGTAAATCCTTTAATCTCATTTGTTTTGAGAAGGTAATAGTAAGCACCGGTTGGTGTAAATTGAGGGTACTGAATCTTATTCACCGCCATGAGGTAGAGTGGTAATTGGAGAGTTTTTCCAGATTTAATATCGGCAAGTGTTGGTGCATTACCTGTTTTATAGTCAATGACCGAAAAGTTTTTCTCAGAAGGACAAGTGTCCACACGATCAATTCTTCCTCTCACATGCACAGCACCATAAGATGTATCTACAACAAAAAGATTATTAGGGCTTCCTGGGCTTGCGCTTTTTTTATTGCCAAAACGCCATTCGTACAGCTTTGGAATAGTTTTTTTCTTAGCTGATTTATAATTTTCGGCTTCTATATTTAATAACTCAATAATTGTTTTATAAACACGGTAGGCAAAAAACTCTATAACACTCTCGTGATAAGTTCCAAGCACTTCGGTTGATTCGATTTCCTTTTGAATGAGAAAACCCAGCTTCTTAACTAACTTTTTACGGTACAACTCATATTCTAAACCTTCTAAATACATGTTCTCGTTGTTTTGGATTAATCTTTGTAAAACATTGTGAACAAATATCCCTTTAACATCTGGGTCAGGTTCAATGTCTTTAATTCTTGGTCTGTCCAATTTAAGGTGGTATTGCGCATAATAACGGTAAGGGCATTTTAGATATTCTTCTAATTCTGAAAGAGAAAATGTTTTTTTCTTTGATTGAAAATAATCACTGGCAAACCGTCTGTGTTTGGGCTTTGTAGGCGCTGGTGTCATGATATTGTTGAGTGCAAAACCCTCTCCTAGCTTAAGCTTGGTAACAGGTTTATCGGTAAAATCAAATTCGGGTACAGTCAGCAAAATATTTGGGGAACAACTCAAAATCCTTTTAATCTTTTCCAGAGAAAGCTTGAGCAAAAAACTTGGCGACTCAAGCATCTCCATAAAATCTGGATCTGAATAGACTTTGTTTGAAAACAAAACACCGTCTCTTCTCACCACCATGTTCTCCAAGCAAAACCCCGTAAAAAAGATTTGTCTATCATCATAGGCGCTAATAGCCTGAGGTGTGGTGATCACTAACTGCCCTGGAAAGCTATGGGCAGGCACAAAAGAATATTCGATGAGTTCATTAATAAAATCTTGTTTATCCGATTCGTCTACACTTTGATCCAGGTCTTTCAAATGAACTTTGGCAAATTCTACACCAAAAAGCTGCGCCTCTAAACTTGTTTTTGATCGAATTTTATAAGCAGAAAACTGATTCTGTGTTTGGCGAAATTGGTCAATAAGTTTTGTTGTAGATTGGTCATTAATTTTGCCTGTATCAATAAATTCTAGAACAGACAAAGGCATTTGAATTGAAACGGAAACCTGAGCCGCTGTGAATCTATTTAGTAACGGCAATACATATTTTTCATTGGGAACAACAAGTGCGAACCTATTTCCTGGCGTCCCTGCTTTGATTTGTTTGCAGATGAGATCAGTTATAAAATCAATTTCGTGATAAGGCGTTCTCAGTTCGATAACTTGTTCTTTGATGATTTTTTTTGGTTCAAAATACTCTGTTGTATCAGCCAAAGAACCCAGATCTTCAAAGGCCTTGTCCAAAAGATGCTCTTCTTGTGAATAATCTTCATCGTAAAAAACATGGACAGTCATTTGAGAATGTTTTTCTTTGAAATATCTTAAAATCTCACGATGACCTGGTCTTAAGGGGTAAATGCCTGATATAAATAATTCTAGGTTTTCTTGAGGAAGTTTAAGCTGATTTTTTTTGAGTAGATTCAGAACAGTGAGATAAAGATCCCCTTGATCAAAGTAATGGTTCTCTTCAAGAATGCTTTGATAGTCTTTAAAAAGATCAAAAACCTCAGGACAATCGATTCGTTCACCAAGAATTCTTTTTGCTGATTCAAAATCCAAACCACAGGATTTTAGTTGAGTAAATAGGTGATAGATTTCGGAAACCAGGCGATGTGTGTTTTTGTTATCTTGGATAAGACCTTGATGCTGACTTTTGAGGAGCAGGAAAATAAGATAAAAACAAAGCTGGCGATCCGCCACATGAACTCGAGGGAGATTGGTCTGGATAAGTTCAATGAGAAAATGATCCCAAGTCAATACAGCATTACCAACAAGGCAAGGTTTTGTACTGTGTTGTAAATAACGGGCCTTGAGGCCTACAAGATGGGATTGATCAGGTACAATCACGCGATAGTCTTTGGCGAGTGATGGTTTTTTGTCAAAAAACTCGAAAAGTCTCTTGGTTTTTTGAGGACTAGCAGGGCCGTGGTACAGGTGAAGGGACATGAGGGGACATTAGAGAAGACAGGGGCAATTATCAATCGGCAATTCAGAATAAAAAAAAACGCCCTTCTATAAATAGAAGAGCGTTTTTATTAAGAAATACTTTTGGCTATCATATTATCAAGGAGTAAACAGCTTAACTTCCGGACCTGTAAAAGTGCCATTTTGCCTAATGCATATTCCTACTTTCGCAATGATGGGTTGAGGCACACCAGGACAAGAACTAAGCAAAGTGCTTCCTGCTTTGTTATAATCAAGAATCCCATCAACACATATATCATGCATACAGGAAAAGTTACGAATTTCAATGGGAACAGGATTGGCTGCATAGTAGATGGACATAAGAGCTATCTCTTTTTTGAGATTAACTTCATCATTTTTTGCCACCACAGCTGGCAAACCCTGTCCTCTTTCACCATACACAACACTGTAGGTCCACTGTGCAATGATTGTCGTTGGAGCCGTACCATTTGTCATATCTAGAAAGAACCAATAATTTGAATTTTCACCATCGATGTCAATTGCGTCACAATACTCTGCTTTATCGCAAAGGCCGTCACCATCGGCATCTGAATCACAAGGATCACCAATACCATCACCATCCATATCTGTATTTATTTCTGACTCTAAATCAGGACAAAGATCATCTGCATTTGAAATATCATCATCATCATCATCAGCAGTTTCGTCATCACCCTCCTCTGGTGTGCCTTCATCTGTATCACAAAGATCACCGATACCATCTCCATCAGTATCATCCTGACCTGGATTTTCTGTATTCATGCAGTTATCTGCACCATCACAGATCCCATCACCATCATTGTCGTCAGATTCCTGATTAGTATCCTCTGTATCCAGGTTGCCGCCGCCTTCACAAGAACCTGGGTTCAATGGATAGGGATCAAGGTCACCAACTAAGCCATCGTCATCAGGATCAGTATCACATTCGTTACCTTCTCCATCATGGTCAGTATCATACTGTAAGGGGTCACACTCAGTAGGACAGACATCCTCGTCATCTGGAATGCCATCAGGAGCACCTGTATCAGAGCAATAATCAGAATCAGCACAATAGGCACTACCAAACGTATTGACTGTGTCTGCAGTGTCTTCAAAAGTATCACAAGGATCACCACAGTCGTCACCATAAGCACTATCACTGTTTTCCTGGTCTGGATTAGCGACCTCGTCACAATTATCAGGTTCATTATCAATACCATCGCCATCTATGTCATCATCACAGAGATCACCTTCACCATCTTCATCCATGTCCTCTTGATCAGGATTGCTAATTTCCCAACAATTATCACAGGCATCAGGAAAACCATCGCCTTCGCCACCATCTCCATCAGAATCAGCCTGTGTAGGATTGAAGTTAGCTGGACAATTATCACACTCGTCACCAACCAAATCAGCGTCACTATCTGTCTGATCTGGGTTATAAATATCAGGGCAATTATCTAAACCATCCATGACCTCATCACCATCTGTATCAATGATGTCTAGATCTGGATCTAGGTCCTCTCCACCACCACCGCATTGAATAAATCCAATGCTCAGAACAAGACATAAGACCACCATGATAATTGTTTGATATTTTCTAATGTTCATAATTTACCTCGTTTAAAGTAGCATCATCAGTGAGCTTGAAGTACCTGCTGATTGTAATCACAAGCATTCCCTATACCATCGTTATCCGTATCATATTGAAAAGTGCCTGCATACTTAACGTCCTTAACATAATACTCAGTATTATTATAAGTGAATTTGTCGCCATAATTTTCAGCCTCTGATGTAACTGAATTATTCAAGAAATAAACAGCGTCTTGCATGTTTAATCCTGCATCGACAAATTGTAACGTGGCCCTTTCATATTGAAAGAAAAGTGCCGCAAGCGCTTTCACGGTATATAATTCTTCAAAGGCATCATTCAGTGCATATAATTCATCATCGGCATCAACAGGCATATCTGCTAGATCATAAAAACCATTGTTATCCTGATACCACCAATAAGGAACCAACCACCACTCTGCAGCGTTCCACTTACAGTTATCAACGTCATCTTGCAAACCATCACCATCATCATCGTGATCAACACTGTTTGCTAATTCGTCACCATCATAATCACAATGATCTTCTTTAACACAGCTGCTATCAGCACAGTCTACAGCACCATCTCCATCGTTATCAAATCCATCACTGCAATCTTCTGTATCACAGACATCTCCAAAACCATCTCCATCAGTATCTGTTTGATCTGCATTAGAGTGACCATAACAATTATCACAAACATCACCTACACCATCTTCGTCAAAATCTGTTTGGTCTGCATCATCTCCATAGTTAGGACAATTGTCTGATGCATCAGGAACACCATCACCATCATTATCAGCCTCACCTTCACCTTCACCTTCGCCTTCACCTTCGCCCTCGCCTTCACCTTCGCCTCCATCACTATCACACACATCACCTACATCATTACCATCAGCATCAGCTTGGTCTGCATTAGGATCATCAAGGCAGTTATCACAACCATCACCAACACCATCACCATCAGTATCAACGTTAGTTTCCGTAGCTAAAGCGGGACAGAAATCTTCTGTATCCAAAAATCCATCACCATCAGTATCAACTATGATACTAGGATCTGGAGTAAATTTATCACCATCACTGCATTGAATAAACGCAAGTCCCATAATGAAACAAACACAAATCACCATAAATATTTTAAAGATATTATTGCCCATAATATACCTCGTTATTTGGTTACAATTACACATTCTTTAACATTATAATGCAATTCCCATGCCATGGTTTTAGTAAAAAGATTCGCACAACCGATTGTATTTATTAGCCTATTTAAGATGACCCCCCATTTGTCATTATCATTATAAAAAGAACACCCCATTTTTATCAGATTGAGAAAGAATGTGGGGGGATTGGGATACAGGTTCGCAGGTTAGCAGGTTACAGGTTACAAGAACCTGAGACCTGAGACTTGCGACTTGTGCCTTATGCCTTACGCCTTATGCCTTATGCCTTATGCCTTATGCCTTATGCCTTACACCGTGCGTAGCACGTCATTGACAGATACAGTATCTAAGATTAAAAGAAACTAGTATTAATTAAGACAAGTATTAATTAATACAGGCATTTATAATCTTTCTTACCTACAGCCAAGGAGGCTACAACATGCTTAGAAACATCATCGTGATTTTGGGTATTTGTTTATTATTTATTTCAAATACAGCTTTTTCTGCGATTCTGCTCACAGGTGATGTTGATGCTGATTTTACGAATGAGAACTGTCTCGAAGATGATATAGAAGGTGACATGGCCTTGCCCGCCGGCGTTCCTGGAACTGGTTTTGACATCGATAAACTGTGTTTTTACTATGATGGGAACACCGATGATCTGCACATTGGTGTGACAAGCTATAATAATTATATTTTTGGTGATGCTGATGGAGACGAAGACCCAAGCGCAGCTAGTTATGGCGGCATTGTAGATCAAGTAGATTTAGGTGTAGGAGAAAGCATTGTTATTTCCATGGATCTAGATGGCGATAGTGAAACCGATGGATTTAATGCCTCAACAGTAGATGCCCTTGTTGGTGTTTCTAGCGCTGGTTCATTAGCCACACTTGGTGCTTACAATGCAGATAGTTCCTATGACCCCTTGAATCCTAGCCTTGGTTTTGGCAGTACTTCTCTAGCAAGCGTAACGCTTTTTGCTTCTCCTTCTTCTTCTATCAGAGATCTTGAATTCACTATCCACGCCTTTAAAGATATTGTGGTTGATGGAATGGGCGACATTATCAATGTTATTTCATTACAGGTTTTTTCCGACGCCTTTGGTATTGGAGAAGATTATGTTCCCAGCAGTGTTCTCACTTTAACTTCTGTAACTCACGCTCTTTTTGATTTTGACGAAGATGGTCTCGAAGATTGGGACGAACTTGATAACCACGAAACAGACCCCAATGATGCAGATTCAGATGATGACGGCATTTTAGACGGCACTGAAGTCAATGGCGACAACCCCACAAACCCTAACGTGGCTGATAGTGATGGCGACTTGTGTGCTGATGGAGTTGAAGACTTAAATCAAAATGGAACCTATGAACCTTTTCTTGGCGAAGCAGATCCTAATCAAGTAGATTCCGATGGCGATGAACTTGACGACTGCATAGAGCTTACAGGTGATAACCCCACTAACCCCAGCGCCTCTGATACCGATGGTGACGGCCTACTTGATGGTGAAGAAGATAAAAATCATAATGGGGCATTTGAACCAGAGCAAGGTGAAACCGATCCTAATAAAGCAGATACAGATGGTGGCGGCGTTAATGATAAGGACGAAATTGACAACGGCTTTGATCCTAATGATCCATCAGATGATCAATCAGCAGCAGAACAAGTCAGCTTGACTGGTTACAACCAAGTTCAAGGTGGAGGGTGCTCGTTGATGGGTCAAAGGTCGAATGTCAAAGGTCAAAGGTTAATGAATCAAGGTCATGCCTTGTTTATGTATTTTGGTTTTATGTTAACTTGCATTTATCTTTTCCGACGCCAAAAGCTGAAAGCTGAAAGCTGAAAGCTCCCAAACCATGTCTCAAATTTTACATAAAATTAAATTTTATATCCGTACATATCGGCGTCTCGAAATCATGAACAAGGCAGCCAGCCTGTCTTTTTACACTATGATTGCTGTGTTTCCCATGATTCTCTTGCTGGCAACCGTATCAGGATATTTTATCTCGCAACAAGTTATTCAAGACTCTCTTACGCGGTTCATCCAAGAAACTCTGCCCTATCAATCAGACCTGGTCATGCAAAACATGTTCGCCCTTATTAAGAAAAAAAGGGCTTTTGGTTGGTTTAGTTTGATAGCACTTATGTTTTCTGCCCACATGCTCTTCATAAACTTTGAAAGAATTGTGAACAACCTCTTACACACAGATAAAAGACGCCATTTCTTAGTCACACGTTTTTTGTTTTTGGCCTGGCTCATTGGCCTTGTCTTCATTCTTTTTACACCAGTCTCCATCGAGCTTATTGCAGGATGGCTTTCAACAATTGACACTAACTTGCATCACTACGCAAAATTCTTTTCCCGTGGTGGTTTTGTTGTTCTGGGATTTTTTATTTTTTGGTCAGCGATGATGACCATGCCAACAAGACGTATCAATTTTAAAAGATTATTTTGGGGAGCCCTTAGTTTTTCTCTTACCCTACAACTTGGAAAGTTTTTTTATAAATGGTTCACCTTAACATACTTTGGTCGTTATAATCTCATTTATGGATCATTGAGTTCACTGGTTCTGATGACCTTGTGGATACTGTATTTTTATAATATCTTTCTTTTCTTTATCTATTGGGTTGGCCGACACCGTGACCCTCATTACATCAAAAGAAACAATCCCCCTGAGAAATAGGAAGAATGTATATATTATAGACTCTAGATAACATGTATATACTTCAAATATAAATTCGTTCTAATACTTGAAAACTACATAGACTAACACCAAAGATAACATGGGCTTACAAAAAATCCATTCATTGGCACAGCTGTTGCATATTTACAAGAACAGAGGGCAAAATGTTTAAAAGAATACTAAACAAAAAAGGACTTTCATTACTCGATTCATTATTTGGCACAATTATCCTCTCTGTGGCTCTTACTGTTGGTCTCTCGGCAATTGATAGCGCTTCGGCAAATGCCGTTAATAATGATATCACTGTTTTAGCTACACAATATGCCAATGAACAAATCGAAATTATTTTAACTGATAAAGAATACAGAGGTTATGACTACGTTGTAGATGCAAACTACGACAACGAAGAAAGTGATCAATACGAAATCATTCGCAGCGTGAACATAACCGAAGTTGATCCTGATGATTTGACAACACCAGAAGAAAATTCAGGAGCAAAAAAAGTAGCAGTGACAACAACCTGGGGAGACGACGATAATCAAACCGTGACCATCACAACCCTCGTTGTTGATAACTAGGCGCTTAAGATTTTCCTCACATGACATCTCTTTTCCTCACAGGCGGGGTTCATCCCCGCCTTTTCTTTTTTTAAACTATGAATTCAGGTAACAAGCTCTCAAATTATTACACCTAATAAACATGTTTCTTTGCCCTGAAAGGGCCTAAATAAAATAGCCCAGGGTAAGGCCCCAGTACCGCATGGTACCGGGGACGCCACCCTGGGTTTAATAAATAAAAAAAGGATTACCCTGTAGGGGTTTTATTAAAATACAATATATTACCAGTAGGGGCACGGCGCGCCGTGCCCCTACAAACAATAATGTCCTGGGGATTATTATGTATCCCTTTCAGGGAATGAATTGGCACTGTAAATGGCTCGTTTTTTGGTTATATACCCAGGGTAGAAAAACCCCTTCAGGCTTTTTTAACCCTGGGCTATTTTATTTAACCCCGTTGGGGTTTTCTTCAAATTTTAGTTATTGTTTATATTTAGGCAGGATCGTATTTTTATCTAGAATTAAAAGAGCTTTTCATAAGCAGCACATAACTCACTCCATTCTTGCTCCATAAATTCTACAAGAGAACAAAGTGCTTCTTCCGAAAAATCAAAACTAATACCCATCTGTGCCCAAACATCTGGCAAAGATTCTGAGCCACCTAAGCTGAGGCCCTTGATATAAGCATTTAATGTAGCCTTTGGATCTTTAACATAGTTTCTATAAATTTGAAGGGCTCCTAGCTGAGCAAAAGCATATTCAATATAATAAAAAGGCACTTCAAAAATATGCATCTGTTTTTGCCAAAAAGACCCTCTGTGCCTTTCATGATCTCCCCAATTAACTAAACCAGTTCCATACTCTATCATGAGTTTATCAAAACACGAATCTCGTGATTCATGAGTATGTTTTGGATGAGTATAAATCCAATGCTGAAAACTATCTATTATTGAAACCCATGAAAATGTTTTAATAATGTCTTCAAAGTGCTCCAAACGAGCTCTGACAAGATCTTTCTGATTATAAAACTCATCCCAATGCTTACTCGAAATAAGTTCCATGCTCATACTAGCCACTTCGGCTAACTCAGAGGGAAAATTACGATACTGAATAAGGGATTCATGATTTGTGAGAAAGTTGTGCATGGCATGCCCACCCTCATGAACTAAGGTAATCACATCTGTATGAATACCTACAGCATTCATAAATATAAAGGGCATGCCAGTTGTTTCTAACCCATAATTATAGCCACCAAGGGCTTTGTTTTGACGAGATTCTAAATCAAAGAGTTTGCTTTGATGCATTTTTTCTAAATTTTTTCTAAAATCAGGATGGATTTTTTGAAAAATAGAAATGGTTTTTTCTAAAAGTTCTGATCCCTTCTTAAAAGGAACAAGAGGTTTTTCACTAGCAGGTTTTGCCTTAAAATCCCAAGGGCGATAATCATCAACATCGAGCCCTAATCGTTCTATATGTTTAAGCTCCACCTTTTTTGTCAACGGCATCACATGTTTTTTAACAGCTTCATGAAACATTAACACATCGTCTACCGTATAATCAAAGCGCTGCAAATCATCATGTTTATAGTCTCTATAACTTGAATATTTAACATTGCGAGCTGTTTGATCACGCAAAACAATCATCTGATCAAAAATTTCATCCAAATCCTTTTTGGCCCCTAGTCTTGCATCAAGAATTCCTTGCCATGTTTCTTGTCGCAAGTTTCGATCAGAGGATTCAAGCCCCACAGAGGCCTGCGGTATAGTGAGTTCTTGGCCTCCTACTTTTACAACCAAAGCCCCTACTCTTTGATTAAATTTTGATGTTAGTGTGGAAAGCTTTGCTTCTAGAATCACATTTTCTTCAAAATAAAGTTCAATATTTCTTTTGAGCTCTCTTTTAAGCTGTAAATAACGTTCCTCCGGTAAATCATTAAAGAATGGGCTAGAAACAATTTTCTCTTCAATTTGATGACCAGCCTTTTCAGCCTCTGGAGTAATTTGAGTTGAAAAAACCTCAAAACGATCTTGAAAATCCTTATTATCCGTGTGGCAAGTAATATTGATATAGGCACGAGCCTGTTCTTCACAAAGCATGCTTAACACTTCGCTGTAATGAGTTATCAATGCTTCTAAATCTATGACTGACTGCACCTTATCTGTGAGCAACTTTTGAAAAAATGGCTGGATATCTTTCCAAGCATTTATTTCCAAATCAGATGGGATATAATTACTAGGTTTATACATGCTCCAACTCCTCTACTCTTATGGCCCTATGGTCCTAATGTCCTATGACCTTCTTAAAATTTGTGATTTTCTCTTTAATCTCATCTCGTATTCTTCTAAATAATTCTATTTGTGCTTCTTCTGATTCCATGGGTGTAGCGGGATCTTGTAAAGGCCAATGATACTTTTTAGCACACCCAGAAAGAACAGGACAAACCTCATCATTACATAAGGTTATGATTACATCAACTTTTGTACAATCTATGTCTTTTACTGATTTTGAAAATTGATCTGAAATATCAATCCCTACTTCGGTCATAACTTTTGCTGCAAAAGGGTGTAATTTCCACGGCGATGAACCCGCACTCTGAATACCATGTTTTTCTCCCAAGATTTTTTTTGCAAGTCCCTCAGCCATTTGTGATCGCGCCGCATTAGCAACGCAGAGAAACAAAAGATTCATAATACTCCATATCAAATATATTACAGCATTATACAGCCTTATATAAATTAATACACCCCATAATCTGAAAACCTTTAATAAACATAATATGTATTTCTCGTAACAATTTGTAACATTTTTAGGCAAGATGTGCTCAAAGCGTAATCATATATGACAATTTAATATTTCCAAAAAATGAAAACCTTAATAAATCTAGTGCGTTATCTTATTTTTCGTGAATGGCATGGATATTGCTATTTTAGGTATTGGGTAAAAAGATTTGTTGGGGGTTATATGTTTAAAAGAATAAAAAATAACAAGGGTCTTTCATTAGTAGAAACAATTCTTACTGTGATTATTGTCACAGTAGCCTTACTATCAGGCCTATCTACCTTCCAAACTGGTGTCAGCGCATCAGTAAAACTGGAAAGAAGTTCTATTGCCTCTCATCTTGCTAATGAAAAAATAGAAACCATCATGGCTGACAAAGAATTTCTTGGCTATAGCTACGCCTCTGATGATTCAAATTACCCAACCGAAGAATTACTTGAAGGCTACACTCGGGACGTTTATATTACAGAAGTTGATTCTACTGACTTATCAACACCACAACCAGGAAGCGGTATCAATAAAGTTGATGTCGTCGTAAGTTGGGCAAATGCAGAAGAAGACCAGGTCGTGATCACCACACTTATTGCTGATGTAAATTAAATATATAATGATTTCTTAGCAAGGGCAGAGAAATGATTAAGAACTTTTTTAAACTTAACCTCAAAAATCATTCTGGTTTTACGATAGTAGAGATATTACTCGCCATGATTATCACCATGATTATCTTTGGCATTGCCGCCGAAACAATATTCCAACAAGCCAACACCTATTTCTTTGTGAGTAATCGAAAATCAACAGTAGCAGATATGAGACATGCCCTTAATAATATCTCATCTGAACTTATTCACATAGAAAGCGATGACATTACAGATATTTCATCAACAAACATTAATTTTACGGATGTGAATGGAAGCAATTCCTCTTATAACATTGCCATGGATGGCAATCAACTCTCTCTCTACAAAGGAAACGCTGTCATTCTTCCTAACATTGATTCTTTTACAATTGAATACCAAGATGGGCTGGGAAATGACCTGGATCCCATAAACGATAATATCGATGGTGTGGTCAGAATAAAACTGACAGTAACAACAGAGGGAACAGCTAATGAGGGAGACATAACTCTTAGCACAACAATAGTTCCTAGAAGTTTTTTGGGCTATTCAAACTTTCAGTAACCAATATAGCCTATTTTTGAATGGGGGCATTATGTTTTTAAATAAATTATTAAACAATAAGGGAAGCAGCCTCGTAGGCGCTATCATTGCCATGATTACTCTTGGGGCTGCCGCTGCTGCTATTGCAACACTAACAAGCACGGATTCTTCGAGCTCTAGAGACAACACAAATCTGATTAAAGCTAATGCTCTGGCCATAGCAGGTCTCAATGATGGCACCTATCAACTAGATATGGGTCAATGCCCTGCTGGTGAAAAGTCTTTTGCTGATGGAAATTATGTTCTCACCAGTGATGCTGTTTCTAACACTATCACTGCCACAGCCACTGTGGACAAGGCTGTCGTGACAAGAAGCATTACCACTGATTATGCCGTAAACTGTACTAGCCTCATTACCACAGACTCTTATTTAGAAGATAATCCAGATGGCACCAGCACACTCAAAAAAATCTTGTTAAGTAAAACTTGTAACACTCAAGTCATTCTGGATGAATTAGAAGTAGAAGTTAATACGAGCGATTGCGCTACAAATCTCCTTTGTGATGGAACTATTGCAGACAACAGTGATGATGATGATGATGAAGTGCAATATGAAGAATGTAACGCTCCTTGGAATAAAATTTGTATCTGTCACGTTCCTCCAGGCAACCCAGATAACAAACAAACACTACAAGTAAGCTGGTGGGGATGGGTACACGGTCACAAAGGAGGAAATGGCAATCATAGCGATGATTATTCAGGCCCCTGTGAAATTGACAACGCCGGTGATGACGAAGAAGAAGAGGTCGTCGTCATAACTTGTGAAGAAACAGATGACAGTGATGACATATTAGAAGCCTGTCCTGAAAGCGATGGCGGTTTGACTGTCACAAAAATCACTGTGGATGACACAACCATATTTCAAGAAGGATCAGTGCCTGCAGATTCTAACCTAGGTGGAGCCTCTGGAGTGCCCATTGATACGCTCGATGCTATTATGGCAGAAAATGCCTTCCACGAAGTAGAAATCACATTTAATACCGCGGTTCCCGTAGGAACTTGGGCAACACTCACAACAACATTTCTTGATGAAAGTATTCTCACAAATACCTTTAAACTGGGAAATGAGCCTGGAACAGAGTCAGTGTATGAAAATCCAAATGAGGATGAAGACGCCGAAGAAGACCCTGTTCTTGATGACTCGTTTGCTGTTGACGATGGAACAGTTGTCGTGTCCTCAGGCCAACAAGTTGACTTGAGCGTTATTGGTTCTGCCCTGCAATGCGGTTATTATGGCCCAGAAATAAACGTCCGTGTTGAGCTTTGCATTGATACTAATTGCACTCAACTCTGGGGATACACTGATGTCGATGGAGGAGAGAGCTACACAACAACCACTGGTAATACCGACAGCTCTTATTGGGTTAAAGCCAATGGTTACTTAGCTTCCTGTGGCAGCTATAACTCTACACGGCTTTCAACCGACACGCTACAGGTTAAAACACTCACTGATGGTCAACCTGCTCCAGGAATGGAAGGTTTTGCAGGCCAACAATCTGCAGAAGCCTTTTTAGCTGAATACCTAGATAATGATGGTAACGTTGTTCTTGATTCAAACCAGGTCATTATGCTCTTTGAGATAGGTGTAGATGTTACCAGCAACGACAACTATCCCTCAGGCGCCGACTTTCAGGATCTTGTACTGCTCATGACGATTACAGATGTTGTTGAATAAGAAAAGTTATATTGCCAACATTGATCGCGTTATATGATAATGCCTTGCCTTTGATGAGAAGAATGAAAGAATCAGAGGTAAGGCACATTTATTATGAAGACTCTTAAAAAACAAAATGGATTTACAATTGTTGAACTCATCATGGTGATCGTTTTACTTGGCATTTTAGCAACCACAGCCATCCCCTATATGACAAGCACCAACTTTTTTAATCTAGATACTGCCACTCGTAAACTTGAATCTGATCTTCGCTATGCCCAAAACCTTGCCTCTACTACAGGTGATTCCTATGGATTTAGAACGCTCAATGATGGCGTAGACAGCACTTACGAAATTTATGAGGTCTCCACAAACCAAGCCATCGACTCTCCCTATTCACATATTGCTATGCAAGAAGACTTTGAGGATTCTTTTCCAGGCATCCTCTTTGAAAACGGCACTCAATATGATATTGAATTTGATAGTGACGGAAACCCCTCCTTTGTTGCAGGAGGCTCAACCATCACACTCATTGATGGCAGCCAAAACACAAAAACAATCGACATCAACACTATTGGACTCATTTCTGTACAGTAAACAAATATAACATCATAAGTTTGAGACACTTTTTTAGGACAGCTCCATCATTCTGTTGATAGACACGAGAGCCTTCTCTGCCAACACAGGATCAACAACAACTTCAGGGCTTTCATTCACAAGACATGCATATATTTTTTCTAATGTATTGAGCTTCATATGAGGGCATTCATTACAAGAGCACCCGCTCAAATCAGGTCCCATGATGAATTCTTTGTCTGGAGAGTTTTTTTTCATTTGATGCAAGATGCCTGCCTCAGTCATCACAATAAATTCCTTCTGATCACTTTCTTTGGTAAACTCTAACATTTTTCCTGTAGAACCAATAAAATCTGCATGACTTAAGATAACATCTTCACACTCAGGGTGAGCAATGATCAAAGCATCGGGATGTTCTTTTTTGATATCGAACATGGCTTGAGCAGAAAAGGATGTGTGCACAAAACAATTGCCTGGAAAAAGAATGAGCTCGCGCCCCAACTGCTTGGCTACATAACGCCCCAAGTGCTGATCAGGTGCAAAAATAATCTTTTGATCTTGGGGTAATTGTTTTGCAATTTTAACAGCATTGGCTGACGTGCAAATCACATCACTTAAAGCCTTTATTTCAAGGCTAGAATTAATATATGTCATCACAAAAGCACCTGGATGCTTTGACTTAAAATATTTAAAAATAGCTGGGGTACATGAATCAGCCAAAGAACAACCAGCGTCTGGATCTGGCATAAGAATTTTCTTATGCGGATTCATCACTTTAAAAGTCTCCGCCATAAATTTTACGCCACACACAACAGCTATTTTGGAATCTGAGTCTCTGGCATAGATGGCCATGCCAAGACTATCACCAACATAATCAGCAAGATCTTGAATCTCTGGGTCTTGATAATAATGTGCAATAATCAGCGCGTCTTTTTCTTTCTTTAATTTTAGAATTTTATCTATCATAATATTACCTTCTCATACGCTACTTTTAAGAACTATAGCAATCTTGGATAATTACAATCAAGCCTGTGGTTTTCCCCTGATTTCAACTAGTTAGAAAAGGCTTTTTTCCTTTGCAAAATCGCAAATTACCCTCTAAGACGAATCCACTATGCAATCTTTAGCAAAAAAAAATAACAATATGGAAGACAAAGATATGAATCTCGAACAGCAAATCAAACAAATTGGGCATAAAATCTTTGAAGGCAGTCAAGCTGCCTCAAAAATTTTTAAGAAAAACTTTTTTGCTGATCTTATGATGGATTGGGCCATGAAAAGACAAGACATCAAAGTCGAAATGTTTCGTTTTGTAGATGTTTTGCCAACTCTCATGACCAAATCACAGATCGTAGATCACCTCAAAGAATACTTTTTGGCAGATGACAAAGATTTTCCTTTAGCCATTCAATCAGGACTTAAAGTGGCTCTATCCAATCCAATTACATCTAAAGTCACAGCGGCTACTGTAAAACAAAATGTATCTTCAATGGCAAAAGCCTTCATCACTGGTGAGAATTCATCTCGAGCAAAAAACAAATTAGAAGATCTCTGGAATGATGGCTATTGCTTTACTGTAGACATTCTGGGGGAGGCTGTTGTTTCTGAACCTGAGGCCAAGGATTATCAAGGACGTTATCTTGAACTGGTCAGCGGTTTAGCAAAACAAGTCGCCACTTGGAATGCAAAACCCCTTTTGGAAGAAACATCATTAGGAAAAATCCCTCGAGCCAATGTCTCGGTAAAACCCTCTAGTCTTTATTCACAAATCGACGCCATTTCCTTTGATGCCTCTGTCAAAGGACTCAAAGATGCTTTACGACCTATTTTGTCAGAAGCTGTAAAAAACAATGTTTTTATCAACCTCGATATGGAGCAAAACGATTATCGCGAAATCACTCTTAAAGTTATCGAAGAACTTTTTAGCGAAAAAGAATTTGTTCAATACCCTCACTTAGGTCTTGTTATTCAAGCTTATCTCGAAGATTCAATTGCTGACTTAAAACGCGTGATTGATTTATCAGCCAGCCGCCCCAAACCCTTAACAGTTCGCCTGGTCAAAGGGGCTTATTGGGATTTCGAAGTTATTCTCGCTCGTCAAAGAAACTGGCCAATCCCTGTTTTCACTAACAAAGCCAAAACTGATGCCAATTACGAAGAATGCACAAAGCTACTTCTAGACGCGCACCCCAAGGTTCTTTCTGCATTTGCATCACATAATGTGCGCAGTGTTTCGCACGCCTTAGCCTACGCAAATGAAAAAGGGCTAAAGAAAACAGATTTCGAAATTCAAACTCTTTACGGTATGGGCAATAACTTTAAAAAACCAATATTAGAAATGGGTTATCGTGTTCGCGAGTACGCCCCTGTAGGCGAAATGCTTCCAGGCATGGCCTATCTAGTACGACGCCTTCTCGAAAACACTTCTAATGAAGGTTTTTTAAAGCAAAGCACTGTAGACTTAAAGGGCATTGAAATCTTATTGAAAAACCCCGCTGAAATTACTGGGGAATGAATCACAGAACAGAAGGACAAATATGTTTACCAACCAAGCTCTTATAGATTTTTCTATACAAAAAAACCGTGACTGGATTCCAGGCACACTCATGAGTATCCGTTCACAGCTTCCCATCAAAGTCCCTGTTGTTGTTAATGGGAAAAAAATTGGAGGCCTTGAATCACGGCAAGTTTGTAACCCTAGCCTTACCTCAGAAGTCGTAGCCATAAACGATATGGCGACTGAGACCCAGGCCGAAGAAGCCATCACTGCCTGTGAAAAATCTAAAACAACGTGGGGCAAGATGCCCTCAAGCAAAAGGGCAAACATTATTAGAAAAGCCGCTGATATCTTAGAAAAGAACCGATTCGAACTCACGACTCTCATGGTTCTAGAAGAAGGAAAAGGTTGGAAAGAAGCTGACGGCGATCTTTGTGAGGCGGTTGATTTTTGTCGTTATTACGCTGACGAAGCAGAACGTTATTTTACACCTCAAGCCATGTCTGATCTTCCTGGTGAATCAAACTTTTATTCTTATTTTCCTCGAGGCACATGCCTCACCATTGCCCCTTGGAATTTTCCATTAGCTATTCTCTGTGGCATGACTGTAGCGCCTCTTGTTTGTGGCAATGCTGTCATCATGAAACCTTCTAATAATTCGCCTGCCATTGGTTACCGCCTTTACGAAGCGCTTATGGAAGCTGGAGTTCCTCAAGAGTCTCTCCATTTTCTCACTGGTAGCGGCGCACGCATTGGTGATTATCTGGTCAAGCATCCAAAGATTCATGTCATTGCCTTCACAGGATCAAAAGAAGTGGGCCTCAACATGATTAAAGAAGCTGGCGTGCTTCGCGACGGACAAAGACATGTCAAAAAGGTTGTTGCTGAGATGGGTGGCAAAAATGCCGTGATTATAGATGATGATGCTGACTTAGATGTGGCTGTTGTTCACGGTCTGTATTCTGGTTTTGGCTATGCTGGGCAAAAATGTAGTGCCATGTCTCGCGTCATAGTTCTGGAAAATATTTATGACAAATTCAAAGAGCGGTTTGTCGAAGGCCTTAAATCCATGAAAGTGGGTGCTGCTAATGAATTTGATGCAAAGATTGGACCTGTGATTGACAAAGCTTCTCGTGACCGCATGATGCAAGTAATTGAGAGAAATCAAAGTAAGATTGTGGGACAAATTGAACTCTCACAAGAGCTTTTACAACAAGGCAACTTTGTCCCCCCTACTATCTTTGAATCTGATGATCTTCATTCCGAACTAGGTCAAGTTGAGTTCTTTGGTCCTTTAGTGACTCTATTTAAAGTCAAAAACCTTGATGAAGCCATTAAAGCAGCCAATGATGTTGATTACGCTCTCACAGGTGGAATCTTCTCTCGTAGCCCTGCTAATATTGAAAGAGCAAAACTAGAAATGGAAGCAGGAAACCTCTACATCAACCGACAATGTACTGGAGCCCTCGTTTGCAGACAGCCTTTTGGTGGATTTAAATTATCTGGCATCCATGGCAGCAAAGCTGGTGGCCCAGATTATCTCCTTCATTTCTTGGAACCTAAATCAATTACCGAGAATACAATGAGACGTGGTTTTGCTCCGGAGATCTAGCCTTAATATCGAATACTGAAGTTTATTATACTTCGATATTCGTTATTCCGTGTTCATTATTCGTTATTCTTTTTTTTATACTCTTCTTTTTAACAGCCACACAAACAAAGGCGCACCTATCAATGCTGTCACAGCCCCTACTGGCAAACGCGTGTTAAGCGTTTCGAACGAAAATACATTTCCTGCCATAAAATCACAAAACATAAGAAGCAACCCACCAAGAAGAAATCCTGCTGGCATAACAACGCGGTTATCAGCACCAAAAATGAGGCGCGTGAAATGAGGAATGATGAGTCCAATAAAACCAATCAAACCACAAAGAGAAACACTCGCCCCTACTAAGAGTGACGTTGTGACAAAAATGATTTTTTTATCCCGATCTACATTAAGCCCTAAATGATGAGCTTCTTCATCTCCCAAAGAAAGGATGTTGAGCTTTTTTGTTTGAGTCATCAGGACTGAAAAACCAGCCAAAACAAACAAACTCAAAATAATAAGTTTATCCCAAGAAATAGGATCAACCGAACCTAAAAGAAGATAAAGAATTTGTTGTGCCTGACCAAAATTTGCCAATGAATTTATCACTAAAATGAGGGCAAATGAAAAGGCATTAAAAACAATACCAATGAGCAAGAGATTAATTACTGAAAGCACCCCGTGATTACAGGCAAGCCTATAAATAATAAATAACGTGATAAGAGCAAAAACAAAACCTGTCACAGGAACAAGAATAAAGGGAAAACCCAAAACAACAGCCAACACGTAGCCTAAGGCAGCTCCGCCAGAGATTCCTAGAATATAAGGATCTGCCAAAGGATTCTTGAGAAGTGACTGAAAAGAAACACCCGAAACCGAAAGCGCCCCCCCAATCATAAAGGCCAGTATCATGCGAGGCAAGCGAAGATTGAGAAAAATATATCGATCAGTTGAAGCTCCATAGAAAACATCATGAAATGAAATGACTGGTTTACCAAGAAAGGACATGCCAACAATACCGAGAAAAACAATAACCGTTAGAAGAAAAAAAGATAGAGGCAAGTTTTTTGTAATCTTATTCATTTACATTTACGGGCGACAGAAAAATAGCCACTAAATTCTCTACGCTCTGTGGTGAAGCTAGGAAATCCTCGATTTTTAAAGGAATTATATTTTTATTTAAAAACGTTTTTTCTTCTTTTGTTGCATCATGGCTGAGATCAAAAGTATAATCAACAAGCTCTCGAATAAATTCTTCTTCATCAATCACGGGATAAGCAATTCGATTATTTCCAAACGTATTTACTAAGCCAATATTTTGAAACACAGAACTTATATAAGTATTACCCGAAGCCACCATAAGAGGTCTTCTTTGAATAATGGCTATGAAAGTTTTCTTTATTTTCGATTCTTGAAAAAAAGGTCTTAGTTGAGAAAGGTCTTCTTCCATTTTTTTAATAATTTCTTCTGATGTCTTAGTCAGTTTCAATAATTTTCCTATGGCCATAAGGGATGATTTCATGTTTTCATAAGAGCTAAAATCATAGAACTTAAGATTTAGACCTGCCTTTTTTATGACATCGTATTGCTTTTTTCTGGAATTCTCCATGCTCCCCAAAATCAAATCAGGTTTGAGTCTTATAACCTTTTCAATGTCCACAGAGTTATAATCACCAATCACTTCAATCTCAGGTGATGGCTTTGCACAAAATTTAGTCACACCTACGATTTTGTCTGTAAGGCCAAATGCTTGTAGAGTTTGTGTGATGTTTGGCTTTAGAGAGATTATGCGTTTGTATCTGCTTTTTTCAATTTTCTTAGTAATTTCGGGGCTCTTACCCTTAGCTTGAACTGAAATGGAAAAAAGGCATAGAAAATAAGCTATTACAAGCGAAACCAGAGAAGTGTTTAACAAGTTGTTTTTATTATACATATTGTTCTCAATCTAAATTTTTTTGATGCAATGCATTGACATGCTGCGTTATAATGTTATATAAAGAATATGGGCTGTAAGCGAGATAACTTACACATAAATTCTTGGACATCAACGATATCTCTTAAGAGACTTTTGTAAAACAGAAGCACCGGGGCCTGTTCAAAAATGTGCCGATACAAGGCGGATAAAAAATTAATGAATGCGCGTACGTAGAGTACGTAATTGAATTAATTTTTTAGCCAACGCAGTAGACGCGCTTTTTTCAACAGCCCCCTTAAGAAAGGAGGGAAGACATGTTAATAGCAATGAATATACTGGTAGTATCAATAGCGGCAACTCTTACCTCTATGATGATTGTCGGCATCATCTCCAACCATTTCCATAAACGGCGAAAATAGCACGTTTATCCTCACCTAATTCCCCATTCCTTCTGCATCTGCTTACTCACTTTCCAGCCTGGATGAGTGTAACAATAACCTGTACAGAGCTTGATATTATCTTTAACATTATCACCATCTTTGGGCTGAAGAAAAAAGTGGGAGAAGTTTAATTTAAGATACTCATTGGGATCTATGCCCTCTTGTGGATACACAAGTTTAAGCTCATCACCTGTTCTGACAACAAGATCAGCACCCATCTTTGGACTCACACACACCCAATCAATGCCTTTTGGAATGGGACGTGTGCCATTTGTTTCAATGGCAATGAAAAAGCCGTGTTTATGAAGTTCCGTGATCAATTCATCATCGACTTGAAGAAGTGGCTCTCCACCGGTGAGGATTACAGTTCGTAGTTCGTGGTTCGTCGTTCGTCGTACATCACAAATAACTCTTACCAATCCCTGAGTATCATACCGTCCCCCATTCTCCCCATCTACACCCACAAAATCTGTATCACAAAACTGACAAATTGAATCTTTGCGATCTTCTTCTTTTCCGTTCCAGAGATTACATCCCGAAAAACGAACAAAGACAGCGTCTTTTCCTGTATGAAACCCTTCTCCTTGGCGAGAGTGAAATATTTCTTTTATTAAGTACATAAAATATTGATTAGCAATAGTTTAACCAAAAGGTGCCAGTCAACAATCGGCGAAAAAGGTCCACTCACTTTTTTTCAATTTATCCAAGCAATCCTATATAATCACTAAACAATTATCAAATTGACACTTCAAGACCTTCTATCTATAGGATGTGCCTCTTTTGGCACGGTCGCCAAGTGGTAAGGCCAGGCTCTGCAAAAGCCTTATACGTCGGTTCAATTCCGACCCGTGCCTCAAAAAAACCGCCTTTAGGCGGTTTTTTCCTCTGCAGAAATTTTGCCCGGGTGGTGGAATTGGTAGACACAAGGGATTTAAAATCCCTCGGTTATTTAATGGCTGTGCCGGTTCAAGTCCGGCCCCGGGCACCAAAATTTATCTCTATTCTCGATCGACCATTTTCGAATACCCCCTTCTCTAAAACCTGAAAAAAATCATAAAAACACCCATAAATAATCCTTGTGGTTTTCCATACTCTTTTGTAATTTCGCGCCTTCTTACATTAATTGATTAGCCAAACCTTAGGAGGAGAGAAATGAAAATCGTGAAATACTTTGTACTCATTGCCATTGTTATGGGCTTAATGTCTTTTGGGCTAGCCACAATCGTAAATGCTACAACAACAGCTGTAGCACCAGCAACAGTCACAATCGATTCAGGCACAGGGACAAAACCAGCTATTAGCTTTCCACATGACAAGCATGCTGCTGCCTTTGTTGGAAAATGCCAACAATGTCATGCCACAGCTACTGGTGGAGCTATCACAGTGCCAAAAGCAGAAGGAATGAAAAACGCATGGCACACAAATTGTATCGATTGCCACAAAGCCATGAATAAAGGTCCAAAAGGATGCATGCAATGCCATAAGTAGTCGAAATTAAAACAATTTATTGTTTTTCTATTAAGCCCCTTCATAATGAAGGGGTTTTTTTTGCTTTGTCGAATAAATAACCACTCTCTCTTGAAACATAAGTAAATTTCTTGTACTGAGTCTGTCGGTGGGTGAAGGATGCTATATGAAAAAAAACAAGCGCAGCAAAGAGAGCCTTTTAAAGAGAATCATATTTGCTGACTGGATCAAAAATTTTCTTTCAATTTTTGGTATTGTAGTTTCACGAGGGCAAAAACACCTTGTTCATCTCACAAAAAGATTTTTCATTCTCCATATCATACTCATTATTCTTATTATCATCTGTACGCTGGGTATGTATGCGTACAGCACAAATCCCTCTTTCTGCCAAAGTTGTCATATCATGGAACCCTATTACGAAGCCTGGACAACATCTCAGCACGAAGGCAAGGCAACTTGTGTTGATTGTCACTACCCACCATCAACGTCATTTGGAGAACATCTTTGGCACAAGTTCCAAGCCACATCGCAAGTTGTCAAATATGTTACCCGAACCTACAGCTCAAAACCATTTGCCGTTATTAAAGATGAGAGTTGCCTCAGGTCTGGATGTCATTCAAAGCGTCTTTTAGAAGGAAAAACTTTCACGCCAAAAAAAGTCCGCTTTGACCATGCTCCTCATCTTCAAACAAAACGTAAAGACCGCCAATTATCCTGTACAAGCTGCCACTCACAAATCGTTATTGGTAAACACATAGAAGTGACCTACGAAACATGTTACCTATGTCATTTTAAACAACGTGGCAAAGATCGTGATCTCAATACGCTTGGTGGCTGCTCTGGTTGCCACGAAACACCTACTCAAGATTTTAACGTTGGAAACGCAACTTTCAATCACAAGGAATATGTCACAAACCGAAACGTAGATTGTCAAAGCTGTCACATCGATGTCATTCAGGGCGATGGTTATGCGCCAGAAGAAAGATGCGTTGACTGTCATAACGATCCAAAGCGTTTGAAATATTATGGCAATCTTTCTTTTATACACGAAACCCACGTTACCCAGAACCATGCTGACTGTTCTCAATGTCATCTCTCCATCACACACAGAGCCACATCAACAACTCACCCCACTATGGATTCTGCTTCTGATCAAGCTAAGTGTAATCTTTGTCATACTGACAAACACACAGGACAAAAGATGATGTACATGGGTGTTGGTGGTCGAGGCGTTAAAACTGCCCCATCCTCTATGTATACGGCCCAGGTTGATTGTGTTGGCTGTCATTTAGTGCCCGATACAGCAAAAATAGAAAGCATGTTTAATGGACAAACTTATGAGCCCACAAAGCAGAGTTGCGTGATTTGTCATGGCAAGGACTATCTTGATGTTTACGATATGTGGAAAAGCGATGTAAAGGCATCACTTGAAAATACAGCTGCAAAAATTGCCGAAACAGAGGCTTACTTAAAAAACAATCCTAGCAAAAATAGCGATGAAACTAAAAAGGACTTAGACGACGCCAAGTATAACTACGACTTTGTCCTAAAAGGACATGGCATCCATAACCCTGATTACGCTGATTCTTTGTTAAGATATGCTAATGAAAAACTAGACAAGATTTTATCTGGCGACGAGAATTGATTTGGCCTTCGTGGCATGAAACATCGAACATGAAACATTAGACATTATCACGTCCCATTATCTCCATGGCATGTGGAGCAGCCTTCTTCCCCATCTTCAAAAGTTCCTTCTCTGATGGTGTCTACATCGACGCCAATATCAGATCTATCTTCAAGATGAATGTTGTTAAGATTATGACACGCAAGGCAGTCAGACCTTCCCCAGCCATAGATATGCTCATCCTCTGTGAGGATAAGACCGCTGGGCGAATCCAAGATATCTCCATAGTCTTCGCCAGAATCAACTGTGGAACCACACGAAGTTAATACGAAAAAAAAGATAACTGAAATAAGGAATCCTTGGTAAAGTTTAGTTGGCTGCATGACACTCCTTGCAATAACTGACTTTATGGCAACGATCACACTTTTGGGGATTACTCCTGGCTTCAATCGAATGATAATACCGGTAATTGCGACTGTGTATCTTTTGATTGATTGTATCTCTCTGTTGATGACACGAAGTACAATCAAAGCTCTTATGGCACTTGAGACAATCTTTTTTGCCTTGTTTTGCCGTTGTTTGATGCACTGACATCCAATTGAGATAATGGTTTTCTGGTTTCACTTTTTTTAAATCTTTATGACAAGTAATGCATTTAAACTTCTTTGCTTTTGCCGAAGGAGACTGCGCATTGTTATGACAAGCGTGACAGCCTAACTTTTCAACCTTATCTCTAGTATAAGAATCTTGAGTTTTATGGCAAACCTCACAAGATGTGCTCAATTTTGAAAAGTATTCGTGATGTTTATTATGGTCAAAAAGAGCCATGGGATCCCCTGCCTTTGGCGAAGGCAGTTTAGCCTGGGCTGCTAAGCCAGCAAAGACAAACACTAATACGAACCCCAAAAACAAAACTTGATTTATGTACTTACTATTTTTCATTCTTTAATCCTTCGCGCTTTTTACCCTGCTCTCGAGAGCCTCGACCCCAGTGGAGAGGAGCGTAGTCGAAGGGTCATTTTTTATTCGTAGTTCTTTTACCCCAATCACGAAACCTGTGACTAAAATAATAATTCAACCTTAAAGTTCCCCTTAAATCATAATTAAACATATTATTTCGAATATATTCAAAAGCTCCAGCAAAACTAAAACCCTTATTAAGGTTTACACCTGTTGTTGCCACAATATTAAAGCCTGTAGCGTCATCATTTGTTACCTTGGTATAAGTTATAAAATCAAAATAAAGTTCTGAAAAAAGATTTTTTGTCCACTCTTCGTATAACGATACCCTGGCTCCATGCAAAGTTCCGCCATAGCTTCTGATAAAGTAATAGCCTACGTCAGCCTCTAAGTTTATTTGGTCAAAGTCATAGCCTAAGCCTGTTTCAGCATTAAAACCATTTTCTGGATTGCTAGCAAGAACATCGTAACGTTGAAACGAAAAGTTTTGGTAGAGATTAAGATTTTTTACAGAGTTTACAAAAACCCCGGCCTTGATCTGCCACAAGTAATTAGCTGAGAAAATTGTAAAAATATTTTCTAAGTTATCGTTCCGGCTTTCGTTAAAATAATTTCCTTCGATTAGAAAACCTACCTTCTTAACAAAAGGATATATTTCTGTACCTAAAGTAATTGTGGTGGGCAAAGTATCTGTAATATCATACTCACCCAAAGCGTAGAGTCTAAAAATCGAAATGCCTTTTGACACAGAAGCAGAGACATACATTTTGTCTGTGTTATTGAGAACATTTGTTGTGAAGTTTTTCTTTTGATACAAGAAATCTAATCTGGCTTTTGTGTAACTAACTTCATTAAGAATGAAGCTAATGCCGGAAACAAGGCCTATCTCTCCTGTGAGATCTCCTTCTTCAAAATACCTTGGCACACCTGTAAAAAGAGAAATATCAAACCACTTTGATGGCGCTAAATTCACGTTAATACCATCCATAAGCATGTAATCAATGTTTGAAATAAGGCTTTGTCTTCCTAAAACTATAGAGAGATGATTGTTAAACAAACTATCAAACTGAAAGTACGTTTCATAGAGATCAAAGTTATGCTCACTTCCCAGCCATTCTCTTGAATATCTCAATTGAGATGTAAATGTGATATCTTTGCCCTGCTCAACGAAATGCACACCAAGGTCATTGTTTGTAATAAATTCTCTGCCACCTGTCGTGTTATTTCTGACTTGAGAACTATGCGATGCATTAACATTGAAAGTATTTGTATTTGATTCTGGCTGCCATTCCTGGGTGTTCATGATTCCTGTATGACAAGAAAGACAATTAGAGGAAGCTTCTTTAGAAGACAGATCAAATGGGTGCTTTGTATGACAAGAACCGCATTGTTTTTTGCTGTCAAAATACTTTGTGCCATGTTTACCCATCCAGCCTTTTGGGTGCTTGGGATTTATATGGCAGCTACCGCAATCAATTTTTGACTGACCACCTGTGAGTTCATTCCCATGACAAGTCGAGCAAGAACCCAGCTCTTTCATGGCTGTAGCCCCGTGTTTTTCGGTCCAATCTTGTGGGTGCTTTGGTGAGAGATGGCAAGAATTACAGGTTGTCGTCGCCGAACCTCCTGTAAGATTATGCCCGTGACAAGTCGAACAAGAATCTTTTGACTGATAGTATTCAGGTCCGTGAATATCGCTCCAATTACTTGGGTGTTGCGGACTGAGATGGCAGCGATTACACCCTCGTTTTTTGTTTCCTTTGACTGCTGTTTGATGACACATGCCGCACGATTGTGGGTTTCGATTGTATACTGCTCCGTGAGAAGACTTCCAACCTCCAGGATGCCTAGGACTAACATGACATTGCTTGCATGAAACTTTGGAACGACCGCCAGTGAGATATTTTCCGTGGCAAGCACCGCAGGATTTTCTTTGTTTGCGGTATTTTCTTCCATGCTTTGATGACCAATTTTTGGGGTGCTTTGGAGAAAGATGACACATGTTACAGGCATAATCCGTCATTCCACCATCTAAGGCATTACCATGACAGCCCTGGCATTCTCCTTTTTTTGAAAAGTATTCAGCTCCATGCGTATCCATCCAATTATCGGGATGCGTTTTATTGCTTTTTTCTGCGTAGATCTTGCCAACACTAAAACCCCCATTATTGCCCAAGATCATCAGTAAATATACAGCTATAATGAAAACAAGGCTAAAGAAGACTTTAATCAGTAAGCTCTTTTGTTTGTGATTTGAATTTATCATTCTAAGTCGTCTGAACAGTTGCAATTTTCAACCCAATATTTGGGTTTGATACCCCACCTCTTGGGGAGTAACGTATTAAAGTTTTTTGTTTTGATACCCCATAGCTTGTTACGGAGTTCTTCATAAAAACATTAAGAAAATCATGCCTTGGGCCTTTATTAATCAATAATAACAACAAGACAACTTTTATTTCTAATTTGCATGTTTTTTTTACACTTCTTGCCAAATCTGACTTATGTCAGCTTTCCCCGCTAAAGTATTCACCTAAAACCAAACAAATAGAATTTTGTATTGCCAAGAAATAGCCTGTCTTATACATAAGGCTGCATTCTTGCAATGGGCATCCAATAAAAGACTTTCGGAGGTTTTTGGTCATGAAAAGCAACCAACGTATTGTTGATTTTGTTAACAATCATACTCATTTCATCTTATTTTTATTTTTTACATTACTCTTTTTATTCCCTACAAAAATGGCTTTTTCTTCAAATGATGATTGCCTCATGTGCCACGGAGAACAAGGACTAGAAAGAGCTGATGGCAGTGAGTCTTCAGGGCTCTATGTTAAAGCTAGTGACTACAAGAATTCGGTGCATGGAGCTGCCTCTTGCATAGATTGTCATCATGATGCCGTACTCACAAACTTTGAACATAAAGCAAAGTTAGCTGATGTCAGCTGTGCAACCTGCCATACTGATCAAGGTAAAATTTATTTAAAAAGTGTGCATGGCACTCTTGCTTTGGCCGGAAAAGAGGCTGCCCCTACCTGTGAATCATGCCATGGCACGCATAACGTTTTAGGACCTAAAGATTTCAACTCCCCTATCCATGCGATGAATATCCCAGAATTATGCGGCAAATGTCATCAAGAAGGCAAAAAGGCTGCTGTACAATATTCTGGAAATGAGCACGACATTATTGAACACTACCAAATGAGTGTTCATGGCAAAGGCCTTATTGGTAGCGGCTTGCTCGTCACAGCCACTTGCGTAAGTTGTCACACCGCCCATGCTGAACTTCCTGCTGCTGACCCAAAATCAACAGTCCACGCAGATAATCTTCCAACCACTTGCGGCAATTGTCATGCGGGAATTTTTCAAAAATTTAAAAACAGTATTCACAGCCCTCTTATATCAAAAACAGATAAGAAGCTGCCTTCGTGTAAAGACTGCCACAGTTCTCACACAATTTTGAGAACTGATGAAAATGAATTTAGACAAAAAACCATTAACCAATGCGGTGACTGCCACGAAAAAGTATTAGATACATATTTTGACACCTACCACGGAAAAGTTTCAATGCTCGGTTACGGCAAAACAGCTAAATGTTCTGACTGCCATGGATCTCATAATATTCTCTCTGCAACACATCCCGAATCAATGTTGAATAAAGATAATATTGTTGAGACATGTAGAGCCTGCCATGAAGGCTCTAATGAAGGTTTTGCAAGTTATCTAGCACATGCAACACACAATGATCCCGAAAAATACCCTGCCATCTATTACACATTTTGGTTCATGACACTTCTTCTTTTAGGCACAATGGCATTTTTTGGATTACACACCCTGCTTTGGTTGCCTCGTTCTTTCCGTGAATACATGAAGAAGAAAAAGAACCCTGTTAAAGATGACAAATGGATCCAGCGTTTTCCTGCTTATCACCGCGTCACACACATCATGATCATTTTAAGTTTTTTCCTTTTGGTGATCACGGGCATGGCTCTCAAATTCTCTTGTACTGAATGGGCAAAAGTTGTGGCAAACCTCTTTGGAGGCTTTGAAACAGCAGGCAACCTCCACAGACTCGCCGCTATCGTCACCTTTGCTTATTTTGGTATGCACATCTTCTCATTGTTTAGAGAACGAAAACGTCAAGGCAAGAGTTGGATTTCCTTTCTTTTTGGACCCGAAAGCATGGTTCCTAACTTTCGTGATTTAAAGGAGTTTGTTGGTTCCATCCGCTGGTTTATTGGCCGTGGGCCCCAACCAGAATATGGTCGTTGGACCTATTGGGAAAAATTTGATTACTTTGCAGTGTTCTGGGGGGTTGCTATGATTGGCTTCTCGGGTTTGATCCTCTGGTTCCCTGAGTTTTTCACGCTGTTCCTCCCTGGTTGGGCGATCAATGTTGCTGCTATCATTCACAGCGATGAGGCGCTTTTGGCAGCTGGATTTATTTTTACGATTCACTTTTTTAACACACATTGTAGACCCGACAAGTTCCCCATGGATCCTGTGATTTTTACTGGGCGTGTTAGCTTTGAAGAATTTAAGCATGAGAGGCCCAGAGAATATAAAATTCTAAAAGAATCAGGTGAACTCGAAAAATACTTTAGACAAAAACCATCTTTGCGTCGCCGTCGAATTGCTTATATCTTTGGTTTTTCTGCTTTAGCCGTGGGGCTTGTATTAATAGCTCTCATCATTTATTCAGTCTTTTTCATGCTTCATGTTCATTAATTAATAGCCGGGAGCAATGCTCCCGGCTTCACTTTCTTATGTCTTCGAAAACTCACTTCATGCAACTTGCTTTAGAGCAAGCCCAAAAAGCGTTTGATAAGGATGAAGTTCCTATTGGCACTGTGATCGTTAAAGACGATGAAGTGATTGCACTTGCCTCTAATAGCTGTGAGTTTGACAAAACCCCTCTTCACCATGCTGAACTCAAAGCTATAAAGCTTGCAGCAGAAAAACTAGGTAACTGGCGCCTTGCAGATTGTGATCTCTATGTGACATTAGAGCCCTGTCCCATGTGTCTAGGGGCCTTGTTTCAAGCAAGAATCAGATCATTATATATAGGATGTTTTGATGATAAAAGAGAAAATCCCAAATTATCGTTTTTCCCCAGCCTAAAAAATCAAAATCAAATCATCGATAACAATCACACAATTAAAATTTACAGTGGAATTTTCGAAACTGAATGTTCTGTTTTGTTAAAAGACTTTTTTAAAAAGAAACGATAATGTTTGTGATTTGATCTTTTCGATCCACGATTTACTATTCACGATCCACGAACTAATAAAATCAATACTGTTGAATAGCATTATACTGAGCTATCTCACGATTGATAATAGTGAGGTTTGTCTCTGCCTCGAATGCTTTGGGAGTCATGAAGTCTAATTGAATATCTACTTGAGAAGCTTGTTCAAATAAACCAGGCACTGCGACAGGAAGTTTAGCAGTCTCTGATTGATAGGCCTGCATTTGAGCTATATCTTTGGCCTCAGCCTTTGCTGTTAAAGAACCGGCAACATTTGAAAGGCCATACAACCCAGCTGCAATAGGAATCCCAACACCAGGAACAGCAATAGCCGTAACAGCAGCACCAATTGGCCCTAAAAAAGACAAGGCCTTGCCAACACCACGGCCAAGCTTTTGCCAAAAACTCAGTTTTGGTTGTTCAGTATACAAGTACTCATTCATACGACTTGTATCTAATCTGATCATTCCACCTGAGCCTGTTATTGATGACATAAAATTTCGGACCCATCTTCATGCCAAGAATCTTAATACTCGTAATTATATGATTCTTTACATGAATTCTGCGTCTACTCTTATTATCGGTCCTCTAATAACCACTGTTTCGAAAAAACTACTTTTTTTTACTCTTTTTTCCTATATAATTACAACATGTTACGCGTCCTTCAACCACCAAATCATCTTCCTTATGCCTCTAATAGCTTTTTATCAGCCTCTTGCTGAGCTGTCGTAGGATCTACAACAGCTGGCACTGAGCTTTGACGACGCAAACGAGACATTCGGAGAAGAGCATAAATAAAACCAACAGCGAGCAACAATAAAACAATGAGAAAAAGCACAGCAATTGTCTTAAATTTTTTGGCTGAATTTTCATCCATGCGTATGCCGCCTATACTTACAAAATCTTGGGGCATTGTCGCATCGTCTGTTGTCATTGTTTCGTCAGTTTGTTTATTTGTATTATCTGCAGCATTGTCGCTTTGCATGCCTGATTCATCAATTTTCTGTTCAAAATAACTGATGATAACTGTCACATCTCGAGAATCAAGATCCGTAATAGAATTAGCAACAAACTCTTGAATCTTACCTTCGGTCAATCTTGTTTTTACATTGGCATCAGCTAAATATTGAAGCGTCACTGAAGCGGTCGGTCTGGGTTGAGGCTGATTTTCGTCTGGAAAATCTTCTTTTTCGGGAATGTTAAGAACAACATCCGCAGACACAACACCAGGGATAGATTCCAGGGAATTAATGATTTCTCCCTTAAAGGCCAAAAGCTCACGACATCTCTCGGTTTTAGGAGTGAGGATAAGACCTGTATCTTTACAAATGCCTTCGAGACCACCCTGCCTTATTCTTGGTAAATTGTTTGATACCAAGATACTGCGCGCCTGTAGCTCATCAGAAGGTGGTGTAGAGATTATCCAAAAAACATCTTGGTTTCTTATTTCTTTTTGTTTTGTCGCTTTAATATTATTTTTTGATAACAAAACAAGAATTTCATTAGCGTCTCGTTCATTGAGATCATGAACTATGGCGATATCGTTACAAGCCACTAATCCACTCATGATTGCTGTAAAAATAATAATAGTAAGGAATGATTTAAGTTTTGATGTTTTCATTTTTTACTCTTTATCTTTTGATTTTTCTTTTTTTAAATCTTCGACAAACTTTTTAAATACCTTGCGATACTCGCGAGGATCATAGCCCATTTCCATGAGATTAATGAGAGAACGCGCAAATTCACCAGATTTGCCCTCTGAATTGGGTTCTATCTCATTTGCTTTATTGAGACTTTTGAGAGCGTCTTTCCGCTTGCCATAAAAAAGCTGGGCTTCACCCAAATGAGCATAGGCAAAAGCCGAATCAGCATTGTCTTTGAGTGCTTTTTTTAGAAGCCGAATGCATTCTAAATATTTGCCCTGTGCGAAAAAAACATTGGCGACAGCCACTTGAGGCACATCGTGTTTTGGTGCTAACTCACAAATACCATCAAAGATTTTTTTGGCTTCTTTAAATTTTTTCATAGCCAAATAAATATAACCAGCCTCTAGCATAACAATAATATCTTCACGTGGTACATCAATCATGATTCCCCCAGATTCGAATTTTGAAAATCGAAATTCGAATATTGATTTGTTTTTTTACCCCAAGTACAAAAAGTACAAAAAAAGGCAAAACTGCGATTTGCAGTTTTGCCTCGAACAAAATAAATGTTCTATGTTTTGCTTACCTTATCCAATTATCCTTTAAAATTCCTTATAGCTTCTCTTTCCATACTATTTTTAACATTAATGCAGTTTGACACTGCTGTAAAAGTCGACTGCTGCGAACCTAACTGAGCCTGAATACTAATGAGATAGGCCTGACTTGCTGCTGAGTCTGTCAAAATACTTTCTACGTTCTGCGATAAATCTGTGTCACTTACTGCTGTTGCTGTGCCTGTTGTTGTGTAAGAAGGAGTCCCTGTGTAATATGAACTAGAGTAACTAGAACCCAAGCTGCCAGTTGAAAGATTTTGGCTAGCAGATCCTTGAGTCATGGCACTAGAAAAAACAGCATTTGCAGACGCTGCCGAAATAGCGGCACCTGCAGTATCACCAGCTGCTAAAAAAGATTCATACATGACTGGTCCTGCGGCACCAGCTGTTAAAGCCAGGGCATCCATAATACCACTATAAGTACTGGATGATGTGCTTTGAGCAGCCATTTGTCCTGATACTGCAATGTTATCTGTTCCTATAGCTGTGATTGTCATAACGTCTCCATATCTTTACTAAATCTTGTAAGCTCTATTGCCTACACCCCTATTATCGCCTATTTATAGGGTCACAGTTGTGTTTTTTGTCATTTATTTTGCTTTTTTGCCGCTTCTTCTTTACGCAATTTAATGAGCTGGTATTTGATTTTGAGGAGCTCATTAAGAAGTTCTGTAGTTAATTCATAGGCTTGCATGGCTTTTTGAGCTGATTTCTTCTTTTTTAGCCCTGCTGAGTTGTCCTGAGTGGTCTTTTCTAAACTTTCATAGGCGATACCAAAAGTTTTGTTTATTTCATCAAAAGCCTCTGTTTCTAAAAGCTTTTCAATAGTGGGATAACCAAGACCAGCTTCCTTTTCAGGAGCCGTGTTTTTGGGAGGTTGAATGGCCATTTGAGCCCTCCTTTGTCTCGCCGTAGCTTTATGCGAAGGCGGATTTGTCGTGCCGTCACATGAGTGTAAGCGGACTTAAGTGTTCCAAGTTTCTAAAATAGTTAAATAAAATGATAAGATATATATGCTAAATCGTCAATGAACAAATCATGGTAAGAAAAGCCTGTTAAGAGATGCTAAATTCTGTAACCCAAAGTAAAAACTTACTCCTTGAGCATTTGAAATTCATTTGTTAGCCGACCAAGGCTAAAATAGGGAGTGTAAATAATTTTGTGTAATTGGCCAAAATGAGGGATGAGAGTCCCTA
>CAZSTS010000004.1:115297-237351 GCA_964609965.1 uncultured Nitrospirales bacterium | reverse complement strand
ATTTGTGTTACCTATGTTCCCGGTTCAAAATGTTACCTATGATTCAGGTTGCGCAAACTTAAAAATGATAATTTATTCCAAGATTCAGCTGTGCCCTTATCCCATCAAATTCTGTGAGAAAGGCGGGTTCAATACGAAAAGACCATTTGTCATTAAAGAAGTGACGCATGCCAATGCCAAAATTTAACAAACCAAGTTGATTTGATGTACTGAAAAGAACTGTAGGACCTATAAAAATATAAGGATCAAATTTTCTCACATCTTTTTTAAAGTAGTATGAAAAAACCATGTCTAATTCTAAATAGCTTTGATTGATTTGCTGAATACCCTGATCAGCATAAAACATACGTTGATAGCCAGATATGAGACGAAAACCAAAACCATTTTGCAACACACCTTCAACACCAAGCCTCACAGCATAACCCATGTGATCTATATCTGTGGCTGGAATTGTATAAAAAGCGCGGTACCGATCTGTGTGACCATAAAATAGACTAGAATCTAAATTTAAAGAAAACTCATTGCGACCACGTATCAATGGATAGACTATTTTTTCTTTTTCCGAAGGCCTTTTTCTTGGTTTAATTTTTTTAGAAAACACTGTTTTGGGTGGAGACCAAACAGGCGGCCTAGCACCATTGGCAGCCAGAAAAACCCCTGATTCCTGATTTTGTTCAGTTTCAACAGAAACTTGTTCCTGTGCAAAAACTAAAACAGGTATAAGAAACAAGCAGAGAAAAAATAATATGTATCCTATTCTTTTGGTCACAAATCACCCTAAAATAAATTAAAATTTTAATATCAGGACTTTATGCTTGTCGCAAGAAATGATTTTCCAGTCCCAGCCGGGACTAAAACAGTCTCATTTTTGGGACTGGGATAAGACTGGGACTGGCCGACAATAACAATTTCAAGTAATTAATCTTGGCATAGATCTTGAATTGAGCTTTATGTGCAACGAATTAAAACAACCCTATCCTGGTTTCTTAAAATCCAAATCCCAATTCTCATTCATTGGCCTTGCCTCACCCTTTTTTCACTTCTCGCACTATTATCCCTATGCCTAGAATACCCATTTTGGTCTTTTTATATCTTTTTCATCATAGTTTTCTTAAATTTTGCATTGGTTTATCTTCGCTCCTCCTCAAAAAAGAGGTTTTTGGTGATAACCTTGATTTTCATTTCAGCAATAAGCTTATTTTTTCTAAACCAGAATCCCTTGAGCAAAAACCTCTTTCCAAAAAAATGCACTTATGTGGGATTTGCTATCAAAAATCCTGTACACCTGGAAAACACGTCAAAACTGCTTCTTGATTTAAAAGAAAGAATCTCACCCTTACCCAGCCCTGTTTCAGGGAGAATTATTCTCACGATTGGAGAAAAATGCGTGCTTAGCAAAGGGGACAAAATTGAATTCCAAGCCAGGGTTAAGGAACCTACTTCCTATCATAACCCAGGTGTGTTTGATTACAAAAGATATTTGAGACGACAGGGCATTTGGGGCAAGACCTATGTTCATTCATGTGAAAGCATTAAAATCCTCCATAAAGCACACCCTGACTTTCTAGAAAAAATACGCAACAAACTCACTGATTCAATCACCGCTGACAAAACGAAAAACAAAGACATTCTCTTGGCCCTGCTTTTGGGCACGAAGACAATTACGAGCAAAAACAAAACACTCATTCGCAACACTGGCGTTTCTCATCTCTTTGTTATTTCAGGAACCCATTTTGGTGTGATGTGTGCCATGGTTTTTTTCATTGCCTCTTTGCTAAGCGGCTTTATCCCACGCCTATACTTAACCTTCCCCAAACAAAAAATAGCGGCTTTTTTCACTATCATTTTTGCAAGTTTTTATCTCATTCTCGTATCCTCTAGCCCATCAGTTAATCGAGCTGGCTTGATGGTTCTTCTCTTTTTGCTCTCGCTTATCTTAAATCGTCAAAAACACTTTTTATACATTCTCATTATTTCGGCCTCTTTCAATCTGCTTTGGAACCCCCTTGAGCTTTATAACTGCTCATTCCAATTTTCTTATCTCTGTGTGCTTATTCTGGCTTTTTTATACCCAAGACTCGCAGAACAAACCCATTTAAAAGACCATTTAAATATCTGTCCAAAGCCCATTCAGTTTTTCGCTCACATTTTTTTTATTTCCTTATTAATCAACCTTCTTCTCATGCCTCTTGTTTTATTCCACTTTGGTGAAACGCCTCTTCTTGGTTTTCTGAACAATCTTTGGGCCATCCCTTATTTTTGCTTTATTGTAATCCCCTTAGGCCTCTTGTATCTTGTTAGCTTTTTCATTTTCCCCTTAGCTTCTTCTTTCGTATTGTCTTGTTGGGACATATCAATAACAATATTTCTTAAAATCCTCTTTGCTGTAGATCAGTGGAACATGCCTAAAATAGGGGCTTACACGCCACATCTTATTCACGTCCTCTTGTTTTATCTTATGGTTTTTTCTTTCTTTCTGATTCGAAAAAAAAGAGGCCCCGTTATTCTTGGTTTTGTTTTATTAGCAGCCCTTTTCTTTACCTGGCATGACCAAAAAACCAACTTTGATTTTAAAATGACGCAGATAGACGTGGGACAAGGTGATGCGATATTGCTTCAAACCAAAAACAAAAATGTGCTCATTGATACCGGTGGAAATCGTTATTTTGATATTGGACAGAGGGTTCTCACTCCTTATTTTAGACATAAGTGGGTTCATAAGATTGACCTTGTTGTTCTTACCCATCCTGACATTGATCACTATGGCGGTCTAGAGGGGCTTTTGGAAAGCTTTGAAATTGGAGAGGTCTGGATCAATGGTTTTTTTTCGGAAGAGATCTCTTATCAAAGACTTTTAAGACTCATTAGCGAACAAGGCGTTCCGCTAAAAATCGTACAAAAAGGGTTTAGTCAAAAACTTGATCAGAACACATCCCTTAAAATTCTTTCCCCATTAAACATAAAACATAAACCATTTAACAGCCAAAACGACCAATCCATTGTCATTATGGCCAAACACGGCGATTATAGAACTTTGCTTACAGGTGATCTTTCACGAAATGGCGAAAAACAGCTCATTGAAACCTATGGCAACGGTTTAAAGGCGGACATTCTCAAAGTAGCCCACCATGGAAGCAGATCTTCGACAACGAGTCTTTTTTTGAAAAAAAACAAACCTGACATAGCACTTATTGGTGTAGGAAAAAACCTTGGTTTTGGGCACCCTCATCATGATGTGATTAAGAGGCTGGAAAAGCATGGTGCGACGATATTACGAACGGATAAACACGGGGCATGTGGGGTAGTTGTAAAGAATGGGAAAGTGGAGATATTTAGAACAGTTGATTAGAAAGCTGCTTGATACGCCAGGCTCTTTTTACTTACTACTAGCTACTAGCTACTAGCTCAGTGACTATACCGCACATCAGGCAAAGACTGTAACATATCAAGATTCACAAGTTCAGTGAAGGTGTCGATATCACCTTCGCTGCAAGAATTCTTCTCTAAAAAACCAGCGCCAACTTCATAAAAACCAGGACGAATCTCTTGGGTCCAAATTACTTTAGAAAGATAATAATCACCCAATTTAAACCAATTTTGAGAGTCATTGTTCATGCTTTGAAGCATCTGATCATTGAGATAGATCAGAAAATGTGTGGCTGGCTCGAGTTTTTCATTAGTTGTGAATTTGATACCGCAGGCTGACATGTTTTGTGTGAGGATGTAGTTGCGTTGTGGGGTTTGAGACTCATCAAGCCTGGTAATTTGCCGTGACGTGATATGGTCGATGCGTGGATAACGTCGATTGTCTTTATTGTCTTTTTTATCGGTCACGATGAGAGTATAGAAAGATTGAAAAGAAAGGTAAACGTCTTTTTATAATTCTTTACAGACAGGATTGTCGAACGCATTAGATGCGCTTTTTTCAACAGACCTTTACTGCTGCTTGATCAACTCCCTCATCCTCTCAATTCTAGCATCAAGTTGTTTTCTTTTATTTTTAAGGTGTGTGTTGATTGAAATGGCATGATGAACTTTGTGCGTCATCTCATCTATTTTCTTTTGCACTGTACAAGCCTCATCAGAATGACTGGCAACCCTATGACTCAAGCCCCTTAATTCATCTAAGAACTTTAACATGTTCTGATCTTTATATGTTTTCATACCTCCTCTATAAGCAATTACCATGCCACGAAGAGGGAAGGAGGCAATAACGTTAAAATGTTGATTTGTTTGTGTTTTTCCTTGTGTCGCGTAACAAAAGAGAAGAAATAAGACAGATTGATGACGGTTGTTTAATTGTTTTCTTAAATTGAGAAAAATTTCATAGACGACAAGCTACCAGATACTAGCTACAAACACGATAAGCGATAGACGATAATCGATAGGTTTCTTGCGTTGTACGCTGTACGTTGTACGCCCTACGCAGCAGCTTCTTTGCCATGGCATTTCTTGTATTTTTTACCTGAACCACAAGGGCATGGGTCATTGCGACCGACTTTGGGTGTTGTGCGTTTGACAGAACCTGTTTTGCCACCAACAGCTTTGCCACGACCTTCTTCAAAATTGAGATCGCGCTCTTCTTGAATCTGGACCTCTTCTTCTGTTTTGATTTGAACTTTGAAAACTTTTTCAACAACTTGTTGTGAAAAACGGTACATCATTTCTTGAAAAAGTGAGAACCCCTCTTTTTTGTATTCGTTTTTGGGATCCTTTTGTCCATACCCTCTCAAACCAATACCTTCTCGCAAATGATCCATGGTGAGAAGATGATCTTTCCAAAGCTCATCGAGCGTTGTGAGCATGAAAAATTTGATGGCCTGATCAAGAACAGCTTTAGTACACTCTGTTTCTTTTTTGGAAAGGAATCCGTTTGTATCATCAAACATTTTTTGACCAACACAGTCAGGAGTAAGTTCGCCTCCAGGTAATTCAAAATGAAATCCAAATTGATCAAAAAAGTTTTGATCAAGAACTTCATGATCAACATTACCCTTTCGATCAGGTCCAAAAGCGTCGACAATGTTAGCAATGAGAACATCGGTCATGTCTGTGAGTTCATCGTGAAGCTTCTCACCAGCCAAAATTTTGCGGCGACGTGAATAGATAGCAGACCTTTGTTGGTTCATCACATCATCGTATTCTAAAACTTGTTTACGCACTTCGAAGTTATGTCCTTCGACTTTCTTTTGCGCACTTTCAATCGCACCTGTAATCCACTTATGAGCGATAGGCTGATCTTCTTCCATTCCCATTCGGTCCATAACAGCAGAAATACGATCAGAACCAAAACGACGCATGAGATCATCTTCGAGCGAAATATAAAAACGCGTTTGACCGGGATCTCCTTGACGGGCTGTACGACCTCTGAGCTGGTTATCGATACGCCTGGCTTCGTGTCTTTCTGTGCCAAGAACATAAAGCCCACCTGCTTCTATCACCTTTTTCTGCTCTTCTGCACACGTTTGCTTCATCTTCTCTAAAGTTGTTTCGTATTTTTCTGGCTCTTGTTCTGGGTCTGTTAGCGACTTGGCCAAAAATGCGGGATTACCACCCAAAACAATGTCTGTTCCACGGCCAGCCATGTTTGTTGAAACAGTAACTGATCCAAATCTTCCTGCTTGAGCAATAATATCAGCCTCGCGAGCATGCTGTTTGGCATTGAGCACATTGTGTTTGATGCCTTGACGTTCAAGCATTTTAGAAAGCTGTTCTGACTTTTCAATAGCAATCGTTCCAATCAAAACAGGTCTTCCTTTTTTGTTTTCGTCTTTAATGTCTTGAACAACGGCCCTAAACTTAGCTGCCTCTGATCTATAAATAGCATCCTCAAGATCATCCCTGGCAATGGGCTTGTTTGTAGGAATTACCACAACACCAAGATTATAAATTTTGTGAAACTCTGAAGCCTCTGTTTCTGCAGTCCCTGTCATGCCAGCTAACTTTTTATACATTCTAAAATAATTTTGAAATGTGATGCTAGCAAGTGTTTGGTTTTCGGACTCAACGTTAACACCTTCTTTAGCTTCGACGGCTTGATGCAAGCCATCTGACCAACGTCTTCCTGGTAAAATACGTCCTGTAAATTCATCGACGATCATCACACGGCCGTCTTTGACCACATAATCCACATCTTTTTTAAACACAGTGTGGGCCTTGAGTGCCTGGATAATATGGTGAAGGATTTCGATGTTTCTGGGGTCGTAGAGATTTTCGATGCCAAGCTTTCTCTCGATAGAAGCCACACCATCTTCAGTCAAAGTAGCTGAACGTGTTTTTTCTTCGATGTGATAATCTTTCTCTCGCTTAAGCCCAGGGATGAGTCTGTTGACCTTGATGTACTTATCGGTTGAAGGATCAGAGGGACCAGAAATAATCAAAGGCGTTCTTGCCTCATCGATAAGAATAGAGTCAACTTCATCCACAATACCAAACGCCAGCTCTCGTTGCGCCATGTTGTGGATCGAGAACTTCATATTGTCTCTTAAATAATCAAAACCAAACTCATTATTTGTTCCGTAAGTGACATCTGACCCATAAGCGGCTTTTCTTTCTTCGTCGGTAAGACCATGAAGAACCTTGCCAACAGAAAGGCCTAGGAATTTATAAATATTGCCCATCCATTCAGCATCACGAGTCGCTAAATAATCATTTACTGTGACAACATGCGATCCTTTCCCTGTTAGCGCATTGAGATAAACAGGAAGCGTTGCTACTAGTGTTTTTCCTTCGCCGGTTTTCATTTCGGCAATTTGGCCTTCATGAAGAACCATGCCACCCACAAGCTGCACATCAAAGTGTCGCATATTGAGTGTCCGCTTGGCGACTTCACGAACCACGGCAAAACTTTCGTAGAGAATGTCATCGAGACTAGCACCATTAGCTAGTTTTTCTTTAAACTCTCCCGTTTTTGCTTTAAGCTGATCATCTGTTAGTTGACTGATTGCAGACTCCAAAACATTGATGTGCTGCACTCTAGCCATGTACTGCTTGAGAGCCCGATCGTTGGCTGACCCAACTATTTTTTGCAAAAGTTTAAACATAAGGTTTTGTCTTCTCTTAACGTAGGTGCGTAGGCACCTAGGAGCATAGGAGCGCTTTTAAGCAATCGTCACATCTTTTGAAAGATACACATCTTGGATAGCATTCAAAAGTCCAGCCCCTTCTTTCATAGGACGCTGGAAAGCCTTGCGACCAGAGATAAGGCCTGTTCCACCAGCTCGTTTATTGATGACTGCTGTTTTCACTGCCTCAGCTAAATCAGATGCCCCTGATGAAGCCCCACCTGAATTGATAAGTCCTGCACGACCAGAAAAACAATTCAAAACCTGATAGCGACAGAGATCGATTGGATGATCAGTGGAAAGCTCGCTGTAAACCTTTGGATGTGTTTTTCCAAATTTGATTGCGTTATAGCCACCGTTATTTTCTGGCAATTTTTGTTTAATGATATCTGCTTGAATGGTCACACCTAAGTGGTTGGCTTGGCCAGTGAGATCAGCTGCCACATGATAGTCTTTATCTTTTTTGAATTCTGGGTTTCTTAAATAGCACCAGAGAACTGTCGCCATGCCCAGTTCGTGTGCATGTTGAAAGGCATCTGTGACTTCTTGGATTTGACGAGCAGCACCATCAGAACCGAAATATATGGTTGCGCCAACAGCTGCAGCACCTAAGTTCCAAGCCTCTTCCACGCTACCATACATGATTTGATCAAACTTATTTGGGTAGGTGAGTATTTCGTTGTGATTTATTTTTACAATAAAAGGAATTTTATGCGCGTATTTACGAGCGATAGATCCAAACACACCAAAAGTAGAAGCCACAGCATTACAACCACCTTCTAGGGCAAGCTTTACAATGTTTTCTGGATCAAAATACAAAGGGTTTGGTGCAAACGAAGCTGCTGCACTGTGCTCTATGCCTTGGTCAACAGGGAGGATGGAAACATAGCCTGTGCCCGCTAAACGACCTGTGTTGTAAATTTGATTTAGAGATCTCAAGACCTGAGGATTACGATCAGACAGTGAAGTGACTCGATCGATAAAGTCTGGTCCTGGTAAATGTAAAAGGTCTGTTGATACTTTTGCTTTATGTCCTAAAAGACCCTTGGCATCACTGCCTAATAGTTCAATAAGTTTGTCTTGATTCATATTCTCTCCATTTTAATTCGTTAATCGGTTATTTTAAACCACTTACCATATCATTAATTCGTTCCACACCTTTTTTAATCAGCTCCAAACTCGTAGCATAACTGAGACGAACATAACCTTCGGCACCAAAGGCTGAGCCTGGCACCAGGGCTACGTTATGCTTTTCGAGAAGCTGAAGACAAAGATCCTCAGAAGAATTGATAGTCATTCCTTCTGGTGTTTTCTTTCCAAACAAAGATGTTATATTTGGAAAAACGTAAAATGCCCCTTGTGGTTTATTGCAGGACACTCCGTCAATAGCATTTAAAGCAGACACAATATAATCGCGCCTCTCTTTGAAAGCAACACCCATCTCTTTGATAACTTCTTGTGGACCGTTGTAGGCTTCGACGCACGCCGCTTGTGTGATGGAACACACATTGGATGTGGATTGACCTTGTGCTTTGCTCATGGCTTTGATGATGTGCGCAGGCCCTGCTGTAAAACCCATGCGCCAACCAGTCATGGAATAACACTTGGAAACACCATTTACAGTGATTACTTTGTCTTTTAATTCCGGAAGAAGAGACGCTAGTGAAACAAATTTGAAATCGTCGTAGATCATGTGTTCATAGATTTCATCTGAGATAATATAAAGATCATGATCTAAACAAACTTGAGCGAGTTTTTTAAGTTCGTCTTCTGTATAAGCAGCACCCGTAGGGTTGCTAGGACTATTAATAATGCAAGCAACTGTTTTAGAAGTAATAGACTTTATTAATTGCTCTGGCGTTATTTTAAAACCTGCTATGTCCGAAGCTTCTACAAAAACTGGTTTTCCTCCAAACAAGCGAATTTGATCAGGGTACGAAACCCAGTAAGGCGCGGGCACAATCACTTCATCGCCATCTTCAATAAGCGCCATGGCAATTCCAAAAAGACCATGCTTACCACCATTGGTGATAATGATTTCATCGCGAGAATATTCTAGGCCGTTTTCTTTTTTTAATTTAGAAATAACAGCATCTTTAAGTTCTACTGTTCCAGGAACAGGCGTGTACTTTGTCTTACCCTCGTCCATGGCTTTTTTTGCTGCTTGTTTGATGTTTTCTGGTGTATCAAAATCTGGCTCTCCTGCGCCAAAACCAATTACATCTATTCCTTTTGCCTTGAGTTCGTTTGCCTTAGCTGTAATCGCTAATGTGGGTGATGGTTTGATGCGGTTCATTCGCTCTGCTATTTGTTTCATAAAAATTCCTTTTTAGAGAAAACAGCTTAATTATATACATTCTCCAAAAAATCAATGAGTTGAAGTGGAGCGTCTAGCGTCTAGAGTCTAGCGCCCCCGTGATTCGTCGACCCTTCGACCCTTCGACCCAGCGCCCCCTCGACCCGGCGATCCAGCGACTCCGTGACCCCGCTCAAACATGAACAAATCTAGAAATCTGTCAAAAAACGAGCTTTTTTTTCAAGGTCAAATATTAAATTTTTATCTCTTGTATCTATTTAATATAATTAGCTTATTTAGCTATAAAAAATTTTTGCCCCCCCCACCTAAAAACAGACATCAACAAAACCGATCATCATTACAGCCAGTTAGATCTTTTTTTTTAAAGATGTTGTCGACCACAATATATTGTGGTTTAATGCCTCAGGTTATACTACATGTTGTGGATAAAGCCATAAAATCCGCATTTTTACAAAGAATTAGCTGCTGCAGGGCCAAAAGGGACTGTTCAAAAATGTGTAGATACAAGGCGGATGAAAAATTTAATGAAGGCGCGTACGACAGAGTACGTAATTGAATTAAATTTTTTATCCAACGCAGTAGATGCGTATTTTTCAACAGACCCTTAAAAAAAGATTTTTGGGCTGAACAGGCATTATTGGAGGACATTCTCATGAAAATTAAAAGACTCTTTACCAAAAAAGACGAGTCTCCCTATCAAGGATTAAAATTTGTTAACAGAACTTGCGAAACAAAAAATCCGGATGGGTCTGTGGCATTTTACGCAAACGATATCGAAGTTCCAGAATCATGGTCGCAAGTCGCAACAGAAATATTAGCACAAAAATATTTTAGAAAAGCTGGCGTTCCACAAACAAACGAAAAAGGTCAGCTCCATTTAGATGAAGGTGGCAAACAAAAAACAGGGCCCGAAAAAAGTTCCAAGCAAGTTTTTCATCGCCTCGCAGGTTGCTGGCGACACTGGGGTGAAAAGTTTGATTACTTTGATAGCAAAGAAGATGCACAAACATTCTATGATGAGACTGTCTACATGTTGGCTAACCAGATGTCTGCCCCCAACAGTCCTCAATGGTTTAACACGGGTCTTCACTTTGCTTATGGAATTGATGGCCCAAGCCAAGGACATTATTTTGTTGATCCCGAATCAAAAGAACTTACAAAATCACCAACTGCCTACGAACGTCCACAACCACATGCCTGTTTTATTCAATCTATTTCTGATGATCTCGTTAACGATGGCGGCATCATGGATCTTTGGACCAAAGAAGCCCGTCTTTTTAAATATGGCTCTGGCACAGGAACAAATTTTTCTACTCTACGTGCACGCGGCGAAAGCCTCTCAGGCGGAGGCAAATCATCAGGGCTCATGAGTTTTCTAAAAATTGGTGATGCAGCAGCTGGTGCGATTAAATCAGGCGGAACAACAAGACGCGCTGCAAAAATGGTGATCGTTGATGTTGACCACCCTGATGTTGAGTCTTTTATCAACTGGAAGGTTGTCGAAGAACAAAAGGTAGCCAGCTTGGTCACAGGTTCAAAAGTCATCAAAAAGACCCTCAACAATGTCATGAAGGCCTGTCAAAACAAAGAACTTAAAAATGATCGTTTTGATCCTCGTAAAAACGAGAGTCTTTCTAAAGCTGTTTTAGAAGCACAATTACATCATGTCCCACATAATTATATTTATCGCGTTATTCAGTTTGCTAAACAAGGCTTCACTAACATGGAATTCGATGACTACAACGTCGACTGGAATTCCGAAGCTTACGCCACTGTTTCAGGGCAAAACTCAAACAACACAGTGCGTGTTAATAACGATTTTATGAATGCCGTGCGCGAAGATAGCGACTTTGGTCTTAAAGGGCGCAAAACCAGCAAAACAATGAAGACACTCAAAGCCAAAGACCTTTGGGATCAAATCTGTTATGCTGCTTGGAACTGCGCTGACCCTGGTCTTCAGTTTGATACCAGCATCAATGAATGGCACACTTGTCCAAAAGATGGCCGCATCAATGCCAGCAACCCCTGTAGCGAATACATGTTCCTTGATGACACGGCTTGCAACCTTGCTAGCCTCAATCTTGTAAAATTTTACGATGAAGAAACCGCTACATTTAAAATCAAAGAATTTTTACACGCCTCAAGAATTTGGACAATCATTTTAGAAATCTCTGTTCTCATGGCACAGTTCCCTTCTCGTCCTATCGCACAAAAAAGTTACGAGTTCAGAACTCTTGGCCTTGGCTATGCAAACCTTGGCGCTCTTCTCATGCGCATGGGACATTCCTATGGCAGCAAAGAAGCGCTTGCTATCACAGGTTCTATTTCTTCCATGATGACCGGTGAAGCCTATGCAACGTCTTCAGAAATAGCCAAAGAACTCGGTCCTTTTCCCAAATACTACCGAAACCAAGACCATATGTTACGCGTGATACGTAATCACAGGCGCGCTGTTTATGATGTGTCAGCCGAGGAATACGAAGGCCTCACCATCCTTCCCATGGCTGTTGATCAAAAAATATGCCCAAAAAATCTTTTACTAGCAGCTCAAGCCACATGGGATCGCGCCCTTGAATGGGGAGAAAAATATGGCTACCGTAATGCTCAAGTATCGGTCATCGCGCCAACAGGAACCATTGGTCTTGTTATGGATTGCGACACAACAGGGATTGAGCCTGATTTTGCTTTGGTCAAATTTAAAAAATTAGCTGGTGGTGGTTATTTTAAAATCATTAACGAATCTGTGCCCCCTGCCTTAAAGAGGCTTGGTTATAACGACAACCAAATCCAAGACATTGTCAATTATTGCCGCGGCACTGGCACATTAAAATCTGCTCCTGCTATCAATCATAAAACTCTTACAGACAAAGGATTCACCATAGATGTCCTCGACCGCCTTGAACTAGCGCTCACACAAGCCTTTGACATCAGCTTTGTCTTTAACAAACATACTTTAGGTGAGTCTTTTCTAAAGAAAGACCTCAAACTTTCTTCTACTCTCTACGATGACCCTGCTTTTAATTTACTTAAACATGTAGGATTCACAGATGAAGACATTGAAAAAGCCAATAGCTACTGCTGTGGCACAATGACTATCGAAAAAGCCCCACACTTAGATAATAAGCACTATCCTATTTTTGATTGTGCTAGTAAGTGCGGACGCTATGGCACCAGATTTATTTCTCCAGATGCACACATCGAAATGATGGCCGCAGCACAACCTTTTATTACTGGCGCTATTTCAAAGACCGTCAACATGCCCAGCGAAGCCACTATCGAGGACATTAGCCGAGCCTACTTTAAATCTTGGGGGCTCATGTTAAAAGCCAATGCGATTTATCGTGATGGCTCCAAGCTGTCCCAACCTCTTAATACAATGGCGGCCGAAATATTCGAAGAAATCGAAGAAAGCAAAAAAGAGACAGACAACAAACAGCCTGTTATCAAAGAAATCGCCGAAAAAATCGTTTATCGTTATTTATCAAAAAGACGTGTGCTACCAAACCGACGAAGTGGCTATACCCAAAAAGCCGAAGTAGGTGGTCACAAGATTTATCTCAGAACAGGTGAATTCGAAGACGGCTCGCTTGGCGAAATCTTTCTTGATATGCATAAAGAGGGAGCTGCTTTCCGTAGTCTCATGAACTGTTTTGCCATTGGAATTTCTATTGGTCTCCAATACGGCGTTCCACTCGAAGAATATGTCGAGGCCTTTACTTTTACACGCTTTGAACCCAATGGAATGGTCAAGGGACACGACAATATCAAGATGGCCACATCTGTTGTTGATTGTATTTTCAGAGACCTCGCCATGAATTACTTAGGCCGCTTTGATCTTGTTCATGTCACACCAGAAGACGTCAGAAACACAAGTGTACAAAAAGTAGGCGACCTAGTAGACACAGAAGACTACGAAGAAGAAGATCTCAAAAATATCGAAGAAGCAAAACCTGCCACCCCCGTGCCTGTTAAAACAACAGTACAGGCAAGTGCAGGCGGCTTACAAGAAGTCACAACCCAAACAGCCCTTCATGCCACAGCACCGGTCTCAACTGTGACTTCTGAACGCAAAAGGGTTCTTTCTCTTTCTAAAACAGCCAATAGATTAACAGCTAAACTCAAAGGCTACGAAGGAGATCCTTGCCCTGATTGCGGACAATTTACCTTGGTTAGAAATGGTTCGTGCCTCAAATGCGATTCTTGTGGCGCGACCACGGGTTGTTCATAAATAGCATATCGTGGATCGTGGGTCGTGGATCGGGTCTAATCCTTATTCACAACCCTCGATCTTCGATTCTCAATCCATAACCACAAAATGAAACAAATCGATTTTATCTTCATTGGCCAGCACAAGAACAAGTCTTATAAATCCTTAGAAGAAGAATACCACACCCGAATCAAGCGCTACGCAAAATCCCAAATCACCCTTCTCAAAGATAGCTCTGAAAAAAACATCCCTATAAGAAACAAGAAAGAAACAGGGGCTATTTTAGAAAAATTAGGCTCAGGTGATTTTCTTGTGCTTTGTGATGAAAAGGGAAAGACTTTTGACTCAATAGGTTTTTCAAAGAAGCTTGAAGATTGGCGAACACAGAACCAGCGCGTTGTCTTTGTGATTGGTGGGGCGTATGGTTTTAGTGAGGAGATATATAAGAGAGCTAATTTGAAGTTGAGATTATCTGATTTCACTCTTCCTCACGAACTCGCCCGCACGTCCTTGCTCGAACAGGTCTACCGCGGATTAACCATCTTAAATGGTGAGAAGTATCATCACTAGACGCGAACAGCGTCTAGAAAACATCGTAAATCGGTTAGGGTAACGAGGCCCGTTTCGTAATACGGCCACGGTTACGTGTTAATATATAACGTTACCATAACCGCTAAACGATACGGGCTTCGTAACCGTTGCCCTGAGACGAATTCTACAAAAACCCTTTAAAATATTGCTCAATGTATTTGTCTAAGGATATTTTATCTTTGGATTCGATTTCTTTTTGTTTTTGAATGGACTCTTTGGCGATTTGTTCAAGGCGAACTTGAGTTTCTTTTGACAATTTTTTCTTCTTTAGAGCTTGTGTGTTTTCGACTGAAAGCTCTAAGGCATAATCAGTAAAACTCTGTTTCGATGTCTTTAGTTTTTCGAGCAAAAGACCCGAAAGCGTTAACGCTGGATTATCTAATGCTGCCCGATGCTCTTTGACAGCTGCCTGATAGCGCCGACCTCCCTCAACACGATCAAGTAAGCTTGCCACGACGTCAAGGCGCTTGAAAATTTCTGCTCCCCATTCTTTTAAACTTATTTCCCTGCCTTGATCAAAGAGGCTCAAACCAGGATCTCTACCACAACTGACAACAGCCTGATGATTTCCGCGAATCTCTTTCATTTGCTTTCTATCAATGAAAGGTTCATCTTCAAAAACGCAATATAAGAGAAATACATCGAGAAAAAGAGCTTGGCTGGGAGTAATCCCTATTGGACTTAAGGGATTAACGTCAATACAACGCACTTCCATGTACTCAACACCACGTCTTTTGAGTGCCAAGGTAGAACGCTCACCTCTCCTAGCTATGCGCTTAGGACGAATCAATCCATAGTATTCATTTTCAATCTGTAAAACCGAATCATTGAGTTGAAGATACTCGCCGTTTTTCTTTACACCGATTTTTTCATAATCAGGGTGCTTGGTTTGAATGGCTTTGACTAGATCTTTGGTGTATTCATCAACACTATTGTAAGAAATATCGAGATCCTGCTGTACTGAACTTTTGTATCCAAAATCTCCCATTCTAAATGACGTGGCATAGGGCTTGTAATAGGTCTTTTCATCCAGCTCATCTAAATCGGCTCTCTCCTCATCAAAGAAGCACTTACAAACAGCTGGTGAGGCCCCAAAGAGATAAAGAACAAGCCACGCATAGCGTTCAAAGTTTCTGATCGCTCCCATGTACCATCCCGAAATAAATTCCTGTAATGAGCCTGCGAATTCTAAATTCTTTTTATAGCACTTCCAAAATTTTTCGGGTAAAGAAAAATTATAATGAATCCCTGCAATACATTGCATTTTTTTGCCATAGCGATATTCTAAACCCTTTCGATAGATATGGCGCATCTGACCAGAGTTAGAGGTTCCATAATTTGCAATAATCACATCATCACTTGAATCAAACTGACAAGGCATGCTCGAAGGCCAAAGATCCTCTCCGTCGATATTTTGAACAACAAACTGGTGGAGTTCGGTGAGAAAGCTGATCAAATCATCATGACTCTCAAGAGGAGGTGTGACAAGCTCTAAAAGCGCTTCTGAATAATCTGTTGTGATATGGGGATGCGTGAGAGCAGAACCGAGTGCTTTTGGATGTGGTTTTTGGGAAATCAGACCTCTGGAATCAACACGCATGACCTCACGCTCAAGACCTCGTTTAATGTTTTTGAGACATTTAAATCCACAATCATCACAAAACATTTGAATGCGATCCTGTAATTTTTCAAAAGAGAGCATAGATGAATGACTTTTAAATATATAAGATAATTATTCAACGCTTTTATCCTCTGACACGTAGGTGCCTAGGCGCGTAGGCTCATAGGCTCGATCCAACAACCTCGATTGGATTCGAAACCTTTTCTTTAGGCATGTCTTCAAAAGGTATTTTACAAAAATCAACTCGGATACGGTAGCGACCTGGTTGTAATGTTTGTGGAAGATGAGAATAGATCTGGGAGAGTCAGATCTGGGAGAGTTAGAAATTTTATCATTTTGGTAAACTCCAGACCTTTCACAGGCAATATAGGCAACACTAGTCAAATGATTGTTTCAGTAACAATATGTTTTTACACATTATTTATTGTGAGTTAAATGGTGCGGTTTTTGCATGTGTTATCTGTGTTATAATTAATACCTGTAAAGGAAAATTGCATGGCAATTGATAAACCAATACCGATTACAACAACCATTGATTCCCTAAGACAAAATACCGACGTTGATTTTTCACCCGAAGAATTAGAAAGAATCCAGGAAACGCTTATTCTATTAGAACAGGAAGAAGGCAACAATGATGCAAAGCTGTCTTCTGAAGAATGGCAAACGATTAAAGCGGCACCTCAATTCCAGGGATTATTTTCAGAACAGGCAGGTAACAAACTTTTTTTGGCACAAAATGCTATCGACAATTTATTTCAAACAAATCAAACACAGAATAGCGTAGAAGAAAATGATTTTTATGCAGACATACAAGAACAAAGACAAGGTTTTCTGCATCAAATTCGTCTGATAAATGGCAGTGGTTATAATCTCAATCCATTATCCACAGCAACAGCAACATATATGGGAAATATTGGACCATCAAATCCGCTGGTTCAAACGTTTTATACTCTTCAACAAAATGACTTTTTTAAAATAACAGACCGGCAGGGATGGACAGAAGGTAATAACATTCCTTTTATGGATTATGGTGACATGACTCCAGATAATGTCTTACAACAAGCAAGTATTGTCCCACTTGAACTTGATCACCGATTATTACAAACAGAACAACTTGATTTTGGATTTTTTCCCTATTCAATTCATGCATGGTTTGATGGATCAAATTATGGCATTATTGTATGGAACTGGTTTGAAGACGAACCACTTTTTGTTGATGCTTGTGACACAACACAAGATGCTCCTCAAAAAATGGCCCAAAAAGCTTATAGAAAACTTAAGAGAAATTTCAATTCCTTCAATTTTAATAGAGCGATAAAAAAGTTAGCTCCGCTAACCACTTCCGAACAACAAGAACTTCATAATCATAAAGTGTTTAAACTTGACGCCCCACCAACATGGGAAAGCAGCGATGTTGAACAAACACTTTCAGCGCAGAAAGACTTATCACAGGATTTTAATCTTTATATTACGGCACATCCTTGTGAAGCGGATATAGATCGAGCAGCTGATCATTCACCTATTATTTATGGTTCACTTGATATTCTAATCAATCCAGAAGCGCTTGCTAGCAGTCAACAGCCCTTAATGCTAAATGGTTTAGTGGATGTAGTAAGAATAAGAACAAAAGACATTGATAAAGCAAAAGATTTAGGGAGACAGTTGGTCAATTATGAAAACATGAATACGCCAGTATTTGATAAATATGGCAATGCTATTTTTGTTCAGATAGGCAGAGAAAGGACTACGGACAAGCCTATTCTTGTTGGCTTTGATATCCTTCCTGGGTACGTCTATGCCCAAGAGCCTCCATCAGACGACACCTTTGTTAAACAAGGACTTGATTTATCTGGCTTTGGTTTTCATGATTATGAAATATTGTTTCCGCTGCGCAAAGTTTTTCCTGAAAGAACACCTGACCAAAGCACTCCTTATTATCTTTATGAATTTATTGAAGACGGCGCTCTTGCTAGCGACCCTGATATATTTTCAACTGTTTCTAATGCCACTTCAAACGCAGAACAGGCCTTCGGACTGGAGCCTGGTCAAGGCATTCAAAACATTGCTTATCTTCCAAGTGCACAGCGAAACGCCGCTGTGAGTTTTGGAAACCCAGAGACCGTAACTATTTGGGATGAAATGTTGCCCACCATGAATGAGCCACATGGTTCATTTATTGTTGCGCATGAAGCATACCATGCGTTGGATTTTCAATATAGCTTTAGTCAATATTCTGAATTTCAAACTCTTTTTAATAAGCTTGATCATACCATGGACAAAGATTTTTTTGAGGCAATACAAGAAAAAAATATGCTTAATATCAAAGAAGGGGGACATCCTCATGACGATGCCTTTGAATTGTTTGCATCACTCATGAGCTCTGTTTTTGCCCCAGAGTGGATAACTGAAATTGGTGAGATGACTGAGCGAATTAGAGGAATATACTATCATTCTCTATGTATATTAGAACAAGCACTTCTTGCCGGTAACTCTAATCTAGAAACAGCCCCTGTCATGGAAAACATTCGAAGCAAGATACAAACATTAACTGAAGTCTATGGTCCATTTAATGAGATTTCTTCCTATTATCTCACAAGCGTTAGCGAAACACTTTCTAAACATTCTGGCATTATGCCAATGATAAATGCTGATAATTTTGATCAAGAAGTTCTTCTTACCACGGGTAATGTTGTTGTTTATTCATATCAAGAAAACGAAAGAGGCATTGTACCCCATATAATATCCTATGCGGAAAGCCATTCTACAGAAGCTACTTTTGTAGCGATGCCTTTTCATGAACTACAAAATTATAGAGATCGTGAGTTTTCCCAAATGAGTGACCCATACATGTTTGAAACAGGAACCTTTGGTAACTCAATACAATCAGCAGGGCTTTATGTCTTTAAAGATGGCCAACGAATTTATCAGCCTGACAGCAGCGAAAGCCTTCACCTGGAAAGAGATAATATACTTCATCAAGTTGCCGAAATTATAGCTCAATAGAGCAAGCATCTCACAAAACAAAAATTAAAATTTAGCGAATAATTTCTATTGGATTCGAAACCTTTTCTTTAGGCATGTCTTCAAAAGGTATTTTACAAAAATCAACTCGGATACGGTAGCGACCTGGTTGTAATGTTTGTGGAAGTTCGGAATAAATAAACCTAGCATCTTCTCGTTCATTGATGAGAAGGCAGCTTGATTTTTTCAGAGACGATATTTTTATTGAAGCGACTTTCTTTTGCTTTTCATCATCTGTCACAATCACAAGTTTGTTTTTTATCCCAAAACCAAAGTCACTGATTGATGTAAAAAAGGATCTGAACCTTTCTCCTGCTTTGTAACGATCGTATTCTGTTGAATAGTAGATAAATCGATTATGCGCAGGCTCCTTTGTACGAACTTTTGATGTAGCTGCCTGCCAAAAACGAGGCCGACCAGCATCAAGGTGAACGTTTTTTCCTCCGTAATGACCAGCACCACAGCAATCCAATTTTCTGATCATTTCCCACAAGGCCTTGGCTTGCGAAGCACTTCGACCTTCGAGATAGAAATCGAGTGCCATGCCATCAATGTGCGTACTTGTCTTGGCTGCATTGGCACCCCTGTCTCTTATCTTTTTATTATACTCTGGGCTACGGTAACCACTGGTGAGATAGATTTTTTTGCCTGGAGCCACTTTATCTGTAAAATAATCGAGCATAGCCACAAGACGTTTTGAGATATTCTCACGTTTTTGATTTGTGGGAAATCCAAAGAGATAATCGACCTTCTTGAATGCCTCATCATTGAGCGATCCATCTTCTTTCAGATAATTGATATTTATTTCCCGGCCATTATGTGTGTTTTTTAAATTCACCTTCCCATCACCAACGAGAAAAAAGGGAGCATTATTTATGTCTCTAGCAAAAGCATTAAAAAAAACAAAGAAACAGGTTATTAGTAGGGTTATATTTATTATAAGCTTCATTAATAATGATCACTCACAAGCATCAAACATGCTAGGTGAATGTAAATATTCTATATAAAGTTTAAAAAACATATTTTCAAACCCATACACACCTCGCTCAACTTTATAAATCACACCTTTTTTTTCTAACGTTCTAATTGCTTGTGCAATGCGAGCACTTTCTACATCTTTTTTTAGTCCATTTTTTGAAAATATTCTTTCTGGTATGTTTAAGGCCATATACACACATACATTTCTAGTAAACCGCGACACACTTCCTAGTTCATTCCAAAGAGACTCTAACAATGGCTTTAGATTTAAAAATGCCTTATAATATCCTGCATCCATAACATTCCTATCAATAGAATCAATTTTGTTTATAACAGCATACTCATAAACAGCATTTGCCAATACCTTCGTATAATAAGGGTGCGTATTCATCCAAAAACAAAGCTCTCTGGAATTATCGTCGCTAATCTTGATATTAGCCTTGTGAAACTGTTGATGTAAATATTTAGAAAAAATAGATATATCAATCTTGGGCAACGTAATTTGTTTAGCAAAACCAAAAAAAGGTTCTTTTGGGTTAGAAAATATATTTTCAAGAACCGATTCCTGACTTCCAGAAAAAATATAGACGGCGTGTTTCTGTAACTGAAATTTGCTTCTTAATTTTTTTATTAAATTATTATCAATTGTAGAAACCTCACCAAACTCGTCAAACGCACAAACAATTTCTTTTTTCAGCTTTCCTGCATACTCATCAATAAAATCAAATGCCTGATCTAACAACTGATCTTCGTTAATATTTGGCTCCCTCAAAGATAAAAGAAATTCAAAATTTCGATAAGCAAATTTAAATTCTTTTATTTTTAAAAGTTCTTTTATTGTTGTTTTAGTCGCTTGTAATAACTTTTTTAGTTTTTTATTCTTATAAGCAACAACCTCTTGTTCAATTAATTCTGCAAGCTCTTTTTTTGTGTTTACCCGTGAAATATCAATATATGCTGTAATATATCCCTCTTTTGACAACCTTTCCAAACTATCGAGAATAACCGATGTTTTTCCTGTTCGTCTAGGTCCTGGCAGCAAAAGGTTTTGTTTGCCCCGTAATTCCTGAAGTATTGTTTCAATTGAACCTGAACGCCCAATCAATTCAGAGCCTGTTACAGGGGAACCAAAAGGAAATATTTGTTTCTGTTTCATACTATTAGTTATAACATATATTAGTAATATAGTCTATTACTAATAAACAATGTTACCAATCCCGTATCCATTTGATTTTTCAAGGCTTTATCAAAACATCACATCCACTCGCCCGAAAAAACTTCTTCCTGGCAGCGGAAATCCAACAGCATCAACCACCTGAGAGTTGGTGATGTTTTTGATTTCGAAACCTAACCTGTAACGCTCTTTAATCAAAACTCCTGTGTCGAAATTCAGGACAAGACGATTATCAACTCGCTGCGTGTTCAAACCATCGAGATATTGATCGTCGATGAAATTGACATCCATGCCAGTTGAAAAAATCCCCTTTTCAAAATCAACACCCGCATTAATCTCATGCTTTGGCCTTCCCACCAAGAAATTTCCTACATTCACTGCACTGTCCTTGGCCCACTGAAAAGTGTAATTTGAAGAAAGAGAAATGTATTTAAACAATTCTGTGCTGATGCCGACTTCGAAGCCCCTGATCAATGCACTACCGATATTAGAAGCCCTTGCATAGCCACTCACCATTTCAAATTGAATAAGATCATCTGTGTGTGCTTCAAAGTAATTTGTCTCAAAGTGAATTTTTCCAACTGCTTTATCTTTATATTTTTTCAACCAAACAATTCCCGCATCAAACTTAAGAGTCTTTTCACTTGTCAGCTGTGCGTTTCCCAACACAAAACCCTGATCACCAAACATTTCTACGAATTGAGGCAGCCTTACCTCTCGCCCTGCTGATGCTTTAAAATGAAGATTCTTTACAGGCTCAAAATTGATTGCCGCAGACCCTGCAAACTGATTTTCTGTTTTGCCAGATGTAAATGTTCCTGCATTATTGAGTGAATTATCATTGTTGTTGATATCATAAAAAGCGTTTATACTCTGCCCTTTAAGGGAGAAGAGAAATTTTTTCTTAAAGAAATAAAAATGCGGTTCCAAAAACACATTGATCTGGTGCCGGCTACTTACACTGCCAACAGGATTGGCAGCCACGTAATCTTTTGGTTTAAACCATTCATACGTATATTCTGCGCCTTCTTTAACAATGATGTTTTTACTTAAATCTGTTTGCCACAAGAAACGATCACCTACAATCCAGGTAATATTATCATTGTCTTGAGCAATGCCAAGGCCAATCTCAGCATTAGGATCTGAAAATTGAGATTTAATGAGGCGATAAAAGATATTGTTTGAAACTTTTACCCTATCTTTAAAAAATCCCTTGGCATCAAATTGAAAACTGCCCAACCATTCAGTAAGACTTTTATCCGCTGTGAGTGATTGAAAATTTGCCAAACCAGGAACACCTGAGTCAATGCGAAAAAAATGTTGCGTCACCTTCATTTCTAATCTGTCATGAAAGCGATGATGCCACTTAAGATAGGGGTGAATCGTTTGTTTTTCGTTGTTCTGTCTGTTCACCCTTTGATCATCAGCTAAGTTAAGCGGTGTTCCATTATTGTCGAGATAGGAAAAATCTCCGTCAGTACGCCGGTAATTTATACCAAATGAGACATCATTCTTTTTGCCCCCATACATGAGCTCACCCAAGGTATCGAACGTGAGAAAACTCCCAAACCCCAAGCCATAGCGCTGGCTCAATCCTTTTTCAAATTCTCTAGACTTAAGATTAACCACACCACCAATGCAACCAACACCAAACTCAGAAGGTGTGAGTGATTTATACACCTCAATTTTTGAAAGAGTTGCTGTTGCCACGTGGCCAAGACCGATACCTTCGGCCGATGCTGTTTCGAGAGGGACTCCATCGAGAAGAACTTTGACTTGCGATCCCGAAGACCCGCGAATAGAAATCGATGTGGCTTCATCTAGCCCACCATACCTTTGGATATGAACACCCGAAATCTGCTGAACTCTATCAGATGCTGATTCAAGTTTTGGCGCTGTGGATTTTATTGAAATTGATCCTGAAGGCTGAGCTGTCACAGGAACTTCTTTGGTTGTCGAAACAGATTCTGTAATAATGATTTTATCAATCTCAACAACGGGCCCATCCCCTGCCAAAACAATCACCGGAAAAAAAAGGAAAAATATGAGGAAGGTCTTTATTCTCATGATAAAAAGGGCCCTAGCCCCCCACCCCCATTAAACATTAAAGATTGAATATCAAATAAAACTAACATATCTCACCAGTGAGCCAGCGAACACAGTATTTATAAACCTTCGAACGCCTAGCTAGCACTTTCTTTTGCAAAGCAAGGAAATCGAGAGAAGAATTATAAATACTGTGTTCGCTGGCGCTCAAGAAATGAAAAAATTTCTCCGCACAGCAATCCCTATCATCATTTGTATTCTTATTTTTGTTTATATCTTTAACAAAATCTCCCCTAAACAAGCCTTAGACGCATTAACACTCTCAAATATTCCTCTATTTATCTTGTTTGCTCTCATTTACTTTTTTTGGATTCATGCGTTTGACTGCTATACAATCAAACATTTTATCAGTCGTTTTTCTGTTCCCATTACCCATAAAGAAAGCTGGCTCGTCAGAGGGGTTTCTTATCTTATCATGGTTATAAATTACCATGCAGCCCAAGGGGCCTTTGCCATTTATTTTAAAAAAACTCACAAGGCTCCACTCTCAAAAACTTTGGGCACCATGGCCTTTATTAGTTTTGCCGACCTCATTCTGATCTTTACGAGTGCTCTTATTGCCCTTTCCTTTACCAATATTGTTTACGCTGGTTTTGATTTAAGGCTTTTTGTGCTCAGATTGGCGCCTCTTATATATATCTTTTATGGTCTTTTTATTTTGCTTTGGAAAAACGTGGACAAACCTTTTGTTCAAAAGCTCACGCGCTATCGTTTTTTGAATTGGATTATCAAACACGATCTTTTTCTTATTTTTCGAGAAGCTAAATTTAAAGACTATCTCATCCTCTATCTTTTAAGAATTCCCATTGTTTTTGCTGTTATCGGTGCCTACAACCTCGCCCTTTATACATTCACTGCTCACATTGATTGGATAACCCTTTATCTTTATAATCCTATTATCATGTTTGTCTCTACCCTGCCCATTACACCAGCAGGATTAGGAACAACCCAGTTTCTTACCATAGAATTTTTTGAAACCAGCATTTCAAGCCCTCTCTTTGCCACTGCTATAGTAGCACCCGCCTCCCTCTTGCTCGCATCAAACCTTCTCTGGGTTCTGGCCAATCAAGTCACCAAGACCCTCTTTGGTGCTATTTGTCTATTTTGGACAAGAACGGATTTATTTAAGAAGTAAAATTTCTGTCTAAAGTCTAAAGTCCAAAGTCTAAGGTCTAAAGTCAAAATCCTATTGATTATTGCACCTAACTTTTGACCTTTGACCTTCGACCTTTGACTAAAAAAACATTAGACACGCCCCTATATTATGCTACAATTAAAGTAAGTGGACAGTAACCTAACAACCAGCAAGGATCTAAGAGAGTTCTTTTTTAAGAAAATTCAAGAGGCCATCTTTCAGCAACAAGCCGAGCTCTCTGGCGAAGTTGAGATGTATCTGGTGAATATTCTTAACTATTTTTCAAAATCCGAAAACCTTTTCCAGCTAGATAAAGACGGAAAAATCGAATACAGACCCTTAGCACTCATGCTTTATGATGCTGTGTTTGCTGATCCTGATGAGAAGTTTAACCACCTAAAATCATTAGGAGATACTGCTTTATTTCATGCTGGCGTTTTTTACGATGGGCTCTACAACGACGTTGTTGATGTAGAATATTATATTAATATGGGAGGCGCAGCCTACCGGTCTTTAGCCAATATCTCTACACATCAAAGCCTCCCTGTAGCAGATATGTACAACCAAATGAGCCTTCAGTTTCCAACGCTCGTAGAAATACTCAACTTGAGTTGTGAAAAAGAAACAAGACTCACTGACAAGGATTTGCTCAAACTTTTAGATCGATATTTAAAAACAGGCTCAAAAAAAGCCCAAGAAATTTTAAAAGAAGAAGGAATTATTCCAGATCAGCTTATCGCTGACTTCAGTGAGTAAAAATGGAACTACTAGGATCTGTTCAAAAATGTGCAGAACAAGGCGGATGATAAATTTAATGAACGCATGTACGCAGAGTACATAATTGAATTAAATTTTTTATCCAACGCAGTAAATGCGCATTTTTCAACAGATCCATAATAAAATGAAACTTATAGAACATATACAAGCCCGCATTGAAGCTCTCTATGGAATTCGTATTGGCGCCTATGTTGGCGACTATCTTATTGAAGAGAATGATTTGACAACACTCATGCCCGTAAACCAACAAACAGTTCTCCCAAAAGAATTATTTTTAGTTAACCCAAATCCCGAAGAAGAAACACTCGAAGTCGCCCTATTCCTAAATAAAAAACTCCTAAATAATCTGCTAGAAAATAATCCCATGGAAAATCTTTCCAAGAATAATATTTCGGATTTTTGTGCTCTCATCGAAGGCATTTCTCACTTTGTTTATTATCTACACAAAGCCAGCTTGAAATATGAAGTCACGCAGCTCGAATTAGAACTTCAGGCAGAAATTGATAAATTTCTACTTCTCTCGCTTCTCACAGAAGGTGTTGAGGGAGAAGAAGTGAATAACAGTTTTATTTTAGACCTTCTCTTTGAAGACTACTGCCTTAACAACGAACTTTCCGAAGCCGAAAAAGAACGCTACACAACAGCAAACACTCTTGCGAGAAAGTTTTGTTCCAAGCTTTCAACCGAAATCAAACAAAATCGTCTGGAAGAACTGTTAAAAAAAATCCGCCAATTCTATCCCCTCACCCAAGAAGAAAAAATCAGACAAATTCTTTGTTAAATTATCTGTATTGATTTTTCACCTCTGACCTCCTAATGTCCCTCACATGAACAAAGACTTCCTCCCATTTCTCAAAGAGCATCTTGGCCCTCATATTGAAGAAAACAAGATCAAGATCATCAAACTCTTTGGCCAAGCCAGTACCAGAGAATATTTTCGAGCTCAACTTCCTGCAACCTGCAACTTGCAACCTGCGACCTATATCCTCATGAAGCTCCCCCAAGGCTTTGCAAGCCCTGCAGACGAAATAACCAAAACCCACGATGGAGCGCCAACCGAATTTCCTTTCATCAATGTACACCGTTACCTTGAAACCTTAGAACTCCCTGTGCCAAAAATTTATGCTGCTGATGGCGACAAAGGCATTATTCTTCTCGAAGACCTTGGAGATGATTCTTTAGAAGCGGCTTATAATAAAGCGGGAGAGGCCTTTGGCCTGGTCTATTACAAGAAAGCCATTGATTTACTCATTAGACTTCAAACCCAAACACAGAAAAACCCCGCAAAAGACTGTATTGCTTATTTTAGAAGCTTTGACGAAGAGCTGCTCAACAGAGAATTCAACCATTTCTTAGAATATGGCATCGAAGACAGGCTCAAAGTTCAAGTAACTGATGACGAAAAGAAACTTTACAACTCACTCACGCAAAATATCTCAAAACACATAACCAAAATGCCTCAAGGTTTTGTTCACCGGGACTATCAATCACGTAACCTTATGTTAAAAGATTACGATCTAACACTTATTGATTTTCAGGACGCCCTCATGGGTCCCGTGCTTTATGATCTAGTTGCCTTGTTGCGCGATTCCTACATAGTTTTTTCGAATGACCAGCTAGACACTTTGATTAATTACTATTACGACCAGCTCCCTCAACAACATTCCTATTACGATAAAAAAGAAGCTTTGATGACAGACTTTCATTTTATCGCTCTACACCGAAAACTCAAAGACACAGGCCGCTTTCAATTCATTCTGACAAAAAGAAATAATCCAGGTTTTCTCAAAAACATCCCCACAAGCCTTGGTTATGTGAAGAATTCTTTTAATTACCTATTGGACCAAACCACAAATTCAACCGGACAGGTTTTAACCCCGCCCCTACAGAACATCGAGGAATTATACCAGCTCATCTCTTCTTATGTAGAGGAGCTCAAATGAAAGCACTCATTCTTGCAGCAGGCTTTGGCACTCGCATGCACCCTTTTACAAAAACCATGCCAAAGGCTTTGGCCCCTATAAACAATATTCCCCTTATTTTATACAGCCTCGCTTTTCTTAAAAAGAACAACATCAAAGACATAGTCATTAACCTTCATCACCACGGAAACAAAATCAAAAATCTTCTCAAAAATGGCAGTCACCTCGGCCTCAATATTCGTTATTCAGCAGAAAAAACTATTTTAGGAACAGGGGGAGGCATTAGAAAGGCCTTGTGCTATTTAGATGATGATTTTCTTGTCATCAATTCTGATGTGATAATAGATTTCAATTTGAAGGATTTTCGAAAAACACATAAAAAGCAAGGCTCTTTAGCCACCTTGGGCCTGTATCAAAACAAAGCGAGAAAGAAATATGATGTCCTGCATTTTAATAACAACCAACTTGTTTCCATCATCAACCGCCCTTTGCCTCCATCAAAAACTAAAACAGCCATGTTTGCAGGCATTCATTTCATAGCAAAAGAACAACTCAAACAAGCCATCAAAAAACACAAACCCAAGAAAAAATTTTGCATAACAACTTATATCTATATCCCCCATCTAGAATCAGGCCAAAAACTCGGCGCCCATCTTATCAAAGGACCTTTTAGGGTATGTGACAGCTTTCAAGATGTGAAAAAAGTAGAAAAAGAGATGAAAAGCAAAAAAATTACCCTTAGTTATCAAAAGGAGCTCCTGTACATAGCACGCAAACTCAGCTAGGACTTCTAATATTATTTTACAGAAAACCTCTAAAAAATGCCCAGATGCAAGGCGGATTGAAAATTGAGCGAAGGAGCGTGCATACAAGTACGTAACTGAGAGCAATTTTCAATTCAACGCCGCAGATGGGCATTTTTTAGAGGTTTTTTACATTTTTTTTACACTTAACACGTTATTTTTTCTGTATAATTTGATAAACAAACCAAACGTTCTTGATGAACGTATTTAACCACACTATTCGCTGTTTGCAGATCGTAAATACGGTCGAACAATGTAAAAAAAGGAGATTTAATGTTATATGCCATTATCGCGCAGGCAAGCACTGCCACCACAGAAACAGTTAAAAAAGTTATAGAATCAGATATCGTCCAGCAAGGCGCGTTGAGCGCTGAGCACTCTGCTTTGTGGAGACACATGCTTAATGCCGACCCTGTAGTTAAACTCACCCTCCTGGTTCTCATTTTCTTTTCGGTGATGTGCTGGGCTGTGATCTTTTTTAAACTAACCCAACTCAAAGCAGCACAAAAAACAGCACAGCGTTTCTGGCATAGGTTTTCTGCAACTTCAGACATGTCAGAAGTTGCGGGCACACGCGGCATACTCCGTGGTCCTATTTATGAGATATTTACCAGCGGCCACCAAACAATTTCAAAAATAAAAAAATCAACAAGCAAACTCACTGATTTTCACCGCAACATTATTCTACAAAACATGAACCAATCGAGAGAAGAGGAGCTCTACAAACTAGAACAGTATGTAAGCTTCTTGGCCACAACCGCATCAGTGGCTCCTTTTATTGGATTGTTTGGCACTGTGTGGGGAATCCTCACTGCTTTCATGGCTATTGGTAAAGCCGGTTCAAGCTCTCTTGCCACGGTAGGCCCTTATATTTCAGAAGCGCTGGTTGCCACAGCCGTCGGATTATTTGCCGCCATCCCTGCTGTTATTGCCTACAATTATTTTGTATCAAAAATTAAAATTATCAATAAGCTTATTGATTTGTTTATGAACGATTTTATCATCAAATCTGAGCGGGAGATAAGCGCATGAAGCTATCCAAAACACAACACGAAGCCAAAACAAGTCTCTCAGAAATTAATATTATACCCCTTGTTGACATCATGCTCGTGCTGCTTATTATTTTCATGGTAACAGCACCTATGCTACAAGAGGGTCTTAACATAGACTTGCCAGAGGTTTCTGCTGGCAGCGTTGATGTGAGTGAAGATGATTTTGTTTTAAGCATAGACCAACTCGGTCGCATCTATATTAATTCAGATAAGAAAACAAAATACTCCATTGTCTCCATCGAAGAAAAATTGAGGACTGCCTTTAAAGACCGTCCCGATAAAATCGTTTATCTCAAAGCAGACCAAACCATTAAATATGGGTATGTCGTAGAGGTCATGGCTGCGTGCAGACGATCAGGTGTAGAAAAAATTGGCATGATCACACACACACCTGATGATGAAGAGGCTGCAAACAATAAGCACGCACAGCGATAATTCTAAACAAAAATGCCTAAACGGTTAAAGAAATTTATCACCCTCTCAATTGTTTTTCACATTATCGCTGTTTATGTGGTGTGGTTTAGTCCCATTGCAAAAAACGATCTCAACAAACGAGACTACAAAGTTACCTGGATCAAGCTTTCAAAAGGGGATGGAGGCACAAACAAGACAGCGAGTCTCAAAAATACAAAAGCGCTACCTCAATCAACAATTCGAGAACAAAAACTGGCGCTAAAAGAACAAAGCACAGACAAAAAAGGATCAGATCTTCGTTCCCATAAGTCAGAAACAAAGAAACAAGTTAAACAGCTTCCGAGTCAAAAAAAAACATCTAATAAAGGCGGTATAAATCTTAATAAAAAAAGCAAAAAAAGGCCTAAAACAAAAAGCATAATGGCAAATGCCCTGGCCAGAATTGATCAAGAGCTTAAACAACGTGAAGTTGAGATGACTGTGGCCCAAGCCAAATCCGAAGACACTGGCCAATCTCCATTTGGAACAGACAAAGGCAGTGAAATCGACCCAGCTCTCATTTCTTATTATAATAAACTCAAACGCAAGATTAATAATGAATGGGTTTTGGCCAAAGGAGAATTTGCTGGTCCACTTGTTGCTAAAATAGTGGTTATGATTAATTCAAATGGCGCTATCTTAAAAAGTCATTTCAAAAAAAGCTCTGGTGATGGCTCTTTTGATGCCTCAGCCATGAGAGCTCTCAAGCGCTCTGCTCCCTTCCCCATCCCTCCAACAAGTATCCGAAGCGAAGCATTATCAGAAGGCTTTCTCATCGAATTCAACCCCAAAAAAGTAACTGGACGTATCTAACCCCAAAAAAGCAACTAATAAGCTTGGTTAACTTATAATTTTTCTAAAGGAGCAAGTTCTCGCCTAATGAATCAATTATAGGCCTCTTTACTGAAGCATCATTGACCTCTTGTAACTAGCAATTCTCTTAAGTGACGGCCAACGCAGCGACTGAAGAAAAATATAAATTAACCAAGCACTGACCCTGGGGGCCCGGTGAGAAAACAGATACACATGGAGGCGAGCAAATGATTATATTTCAATTGATCTTCAACAACAGGCATTTTAATATCTTTGGCTATGAGTAAAAAAATATTTTTCATTTTATTAGTCCTCTTTATTTTCATCCCTAAGGCAGACGCACGCATTTACATCCTCATTGATGAAGCTTCAGAAAAAAAATTCCCCATTGCCGTGCCTCGCTTTCTCAATTCAAAAGGAAGCCCTGCCAGCGCAGGCAAAAAATTTGCTGCCCTTTTAAAAAAAGATTTAAAAATAGCTGGCATATTCAATGTTCTCGACGACACAAAACTTCCACACAAAGATACTGATGTTGACAAAATCAACTTTGAAAAATGGCAAGCCATCGAGGCAGGAGCCCTGGTTAAGGGCTTTGTTGAAAAGGTTGAAGGGAAGCTCGTTTTCAAAGTAAAGCTTTACGATGTAGGCGCAGGAAAAATGATTTTAGGGAAAAAATACGTCGTTGATAATAAAAACTACATCGAAGCGACTCACCGCTTTGTAGACAGCCTCATGGAGGCCCTCACAGGAATTCGAGGCCCTTTTAATTCCATGATCGCTGGCTCCTGCGGCGGTAATTTCAAAAAGAGGATTGGTACTTTTAATATGGACAGCACCAAGCGAGGCGGTGCCGGCAAAGGCGGACAAAACATGATTTCCCCTGCGTATTCACCCTCTGGGGGCCGAATTGCTTACACAGCGTTTAGTGGCCAGTTTGCTGAGGTCTATGTTGATGGCAGGCGTATTACAAATTTTAGATCCACCACCATTACGCCAACCTGGACTGCTGATGGATCAAAGCTTATTGTCGCCTCTGCTAAAAGTGGTGATACCGAACTTTATCTTATCAATCTTAATGGACGTGTTCTCCAAAGACTCACAAGGTCTCATAACATAGATTTTAATCCTTCGGTCACTGGTGGAGGTCGTCTTGTTTTTTCATCAGAACGCTCTGGAGGCCTACATCTTTTTGCTACAACTACAGCAGGCGGTGGCGCGACACAGCTCACTTACACAGGATATCAAAATGACCAGCCTGACTGGTCTCCTGATGGAACAAAAATTGTTTTTTCAAGTCGTGACAAAGGTGCTTTTGATATATTTGTAATGGAAGCTGACGGATCAAACATTCAACGAATAACACGCGGTGAAGGCAGCAATGAATCACCTGCCTGGTCACCAGACAGTCGTTACATTGCTTTTGCTTCAACTCGCGGTGGCATTTATGTTTCACTCGAAGACGGCACCAGCCAAACATTGATCGAAAAATCTGGCGGCTGCACTAATCTAGATTGGGGTCCCTGGCTTTCTAAGAAATAGTTTGTAGATCAGTAGGGGCACGGCGCGCCGTGTCCCTACTACGATTTCCGAACTCTGAACCATCAACATCGCATCCATTGACATTGGCACCAACACCATTATTCTCCTCATCGCTTCATTTGATAACAATTCAAAAATAAATATTAAGCACCAAGAATGCCGTCTTGTTCGCCTAGGCGAAAAAATTTATGAGACAAACCTGCTCCTTCCTGAGGCTATTGATAGGGCTATGAATACGCTTAGGGATTACAAGAACATTATGGCCGAACACGGCTGCGAGCAAATATCCATCGTTGCCACTGAATCTTGCAGAAGAGCTAAAAACATTTTTGATTTTACAAGTCGTGTCCAAAGTGAATTAGGCCTTATGATAAGAATCATTACTGGAGAAGAAGAGGCCAAACTCATTCACCTTGCCTGTCAAAAAGAATTTTCACACTTAGGTTTTCCTTTTATGGTTTTAGATATTGGCGGCGGATCCACGGAGCTCATTATCGATGACGGCAAAAACAAAACCATAAATTCTTTTCCCTTTGGTGCTGTAACACTCACAGAAAAGTTTCTTTTTTCTGATCCCCCAATCAAAACCGAAATTAAAAAATTGCGCAAATACGTTTCGAACTTACTAAATGAATGGTCAGAATCCCACTTACAAACTACTAATTTGTACGGGCACGGCATGCCGTGCCCCTACTCTGAACAACTAACCCTCATCGCCCCCGCTGGCACACCCACAACTCTTTGTGCCTTGCATAAAAAGCTTAATACCTATGATCCCAATCAAGTACATGGCTCCACAATGACAAAAGATGATTTGGGCGAGATCATACGGAAACTCCAAAGATTATCATTAGAAAAGAGGGCTCAGCTTCCCTGCCTTCCCCTTAAAAGAGCTGATGTCATTATTGCAGGAGCACATATATTGGATGTTGTTCTAGGGAACTTTCAAATAGATTCCCTTTGTATCAGCGATCACGGCCTTGCTTTTGGCAATCTCTATGATCATTCCAAAACTTGGGTTTATGAAAGCTGTTGTCTCAAATCCTGAGGCATTCAAGCCAATACCCCAAAACACGTCGCCAGTTTCATAGCCTCTTCACACCCTACAAACACATTACATCAGTGATATTAGGTAGTTACCTGTGTTTTTTAGGGGGTTCAAATTAATACGAAAACTGGCATTATCTTTGCTTATCTATAATATGGTGCTATAATGGACTTTGAGCGCCTTTGTTTTCATTTGGGCAACTTTAGGAGGCATATATGTCATCAATGGACGTTACCATCGGTTCAACAACCATAGATCTCGAAGATATTTGCAGTTCAGAGGAACTCACAGAAATAATAGAAAGCGCCCTGGAGGGAATGACTGCTGAAGAAAGTGCGGCCGCCCTTGAAACCTTTGAAGCAGATCTCGAGGCCTCTGAAGAATCTGCTTATGCAGACCTTGATGATCTTGAAGCTGAACTACATGCTCTCATGGAAGAATACGGCGATGATCCTGATAATTATCTTGTACAAAGAAAAGAAGCAGAAATTGATGACCTCAATGCTGTCCTAGATCAGATAGACATGCTTCCAGATTGTTTTGAAACAGCCAGCGAAACAGCTGCCCTTTTTAATCTAGAAGATCCATCAACCGTTGATCTCACTAACACCGAATATGAAAATGGTGATACAATCACGGTCACACTAAACGGCAGTGAAGCAGCGAACCTTTTTGAAGACTCTGATGCAGAGGCCTTAACTCAATTCACCAACACATGTAATATCAACATTGGTAACGGCACAATAGAGCTTGCAAGCGTTGGCGAAAATGAGCGAACCCTCAAAATCACACGCGAAGATGGCACATGTTTTTATGCTACTTTTATAGGAAGCGCTAATTTCGTTTTTAATGGCACTAATTACATTACTAATATTGACTCGCTTGAATTGTGGCCAGATGACTTTCTTGGCATGTGTTACGATGGCGAGCTGTCAGCAAATTCTAATTTTAAATATCGAGTCCATGGATTTGATAGCGAAGAAGTTGCCGAAACAATTCCAGTTAGCGATGATCTTTTAGATAATATCAATACTGAGTTTGAAGCGCTAGATAATCTTCTTACAGAAAGCACTATTTATAGCCGCATGGAAGATGTTGATAGTCGCGATCCGCTCACCACTGAAGAAAAAAATCTTATTCAAGACATCATGCTTAAACTCTTTGGTTCTGAGGTCAACATAAGCGGAGGGCCTAGTATAGCCAGTGTATGGGAAGAGATTACAGACCTACTTGGTGATTTAAGCATGGATAGCCAAAATAAAATCTATACAGCTATAGCTTATCTCATATCAAAATATGATGGAGAAAATTTACCAATATACGTTCCTGCAATCAATGCCGAGCAAATGACTCAGGCTATGACTTATTATGATTATGCCGCTGATATAGACAGCGCAGAATTCAACGGCACGAGCCTTGATGCCTATAGTAAAATGGGAATAATTTGTTTCTTAGAATTATATCCTGATTCTAATATTGTTGATGGAGACCTAACCGCTTTCTTAGCAGACAATTCTAACAGCATTGAAAATGCTATGGCCCTAGACTTTGTGAAGAGCTTCATGGCTGTCACAGAAGCACTTGAGGGCGAAAACACTGATGCTGCCATGAACCCTAATATGAAAGTATCTGAAGAACTTTATAACAGCATGATCTCTGAAAATAACATGGATAATTTTTTCAGGGCTCATTTTCTTAACTACAATCAGGATCCTGATTTCTTCACTAAATACTATGATGACTTTCAGGCCCTCATGGCCGAAATCTATGCTCCGGATGGCCACTATGATACTGGCTACATGTCTGCCGCAGCCATACGTAACAAGGTCAAAAACTTTATTAGCGGATATGATAATAAATCTACACAAGCCATACTAGCGAGCATGTTTTTCGTAATGATGGGAAGCGCGGAATATGGTGGCGACCCTGCTTTTCTAGAAACCCTTTGTCTAGACAAAGACTGGGCGGAAGACATGTATACCTCTTTCATGACCACTACACAGGCACCAAACAACACTAATGTTACTATAATATATAATACAACCAATATGCGAAACGCTGGCAGAAACATTATTGAAGGTTATACAGGCTTGGATTTTAGTTAATCCTCGACGGACGACGACAGGGAACATACTTGGATTTTAGTTAATCCTTGGCGGGCAACTACAGGGAACATACATGTCCTCATTTGATCTAAACATAGGTTCAACAAACATTGATTTTGAAGATGTTGGTGATTGGTCCGAAACTGAGCTTACAGAATTCATAGAAGAAGCCATAAAAGACATGTCGACTCAAGAGTGTGAGGCTTTTCTTGAAAAGCTTCCAGAAGAGCTCGAAAAGCTCGAAGAGAGCGGCTATGAAGACCTGAATGATCTTGAGGCTGAACTACATGCTCTTAAAATGGAATACGGTGATGACCCTGACAACTACCTTCAGACAAGAAAACAAAGAGAAATTGATGAACTGCAACTAACCATAGATCAGGTAGAAATATTTTTTGGATGTGCAGAAGAAGCCAGTGAGGTGGTTGAGCGCAATAATCAGTTAAATCCATCTAGTTTTGATAGTTCTGAATCTTGGATTGAAAACGGCCAAGAAATCACATTCACGTTTAATAGCGATGGATCACCCCACTTATTTGATGATGGAGAGGAAGCAAGCGGCATACCTGTCTACGATAACACATTTCATTTAAACCTTAATTCTGACACACTTCAACTCGTAAGCGTTGGAGAAAATGAGCGCACCTTCAAAATTACACGCAAAGACGGCATTGTTTTTTATGCAAAACTTATTGGAAATGCTAACTTTGTTTGTAATGGCTCAAACTACATTGATCCCAATGTACTTGATACATGGCCAGATGAAACCCTCAAAATGTTCTATGATGGCGAACAGTCAGCGAACAAGAATTATTATAATCGTGTTTATGGCTTTGATAGTAAAGAAGTTGCCAAATCAATACCCGTTAGCAATGACTTTTTAGGCAATACCAATTCTGAGTTTGAAGTACTAGACAACCTCCTTACAGAAAGCACTATTTATAGCCGCATGGAAGAAGTAGATGGGGGGGCTTATTGTCGTGACCCACTCACCACTGAAGAAAAAAATCTTATAGAAGAAATCATGCTTAAGCTTTTTGGTTCCGAAATAAACCTGGAAGGAGGGCCAACAATGGCCAGTGTGTGGGAAGAGATTATTGCTCTCGTTGGTGATTTAAGCATGGACAGCCAAAATAAAATCTACACTTCTATAGCCTATCTCACATCAAAATACGATGGAGCAAACCTTCCTTTCTACGCCCCCACACTCTATGCTGAGAACATGACTCAAGCCATGAGATATTATGATTATGTGGCTGATGAAGACAGCCAAGACGTTAATAACACAAGCCTTGATGCCTTTAGTAAAATGGGAATTATTTGCTTTTTAGAATTTTACCCTGATGCAGGCATTGTTGATGGAAATCTAAATACTTTCTTAGCAGATAATTCTAACAACATTGAAAATGCAAAAGCCCTAGAGTGTGTTAAAGGTTTTATTAGTGTGGAACAAGAAATTGTAAACGAAAACGCCAATGCTGAAATGAATCCTAATATGAAAGTATCTGAAGAGCTTAATAACAACCTCTGCAACACAAATAATATGCGTATACTTTTCCGAGATTTTTTTGATCATGAAACCCTTACTGCAACCGAAGATGCTTTTGATAAATACTTTGATAATTTTCAGGATCTCATTGCAGCAATTTATGATCCTGCTACTGGCTCCTATGACACTGGGTACATGTCTGCTAATGCCATGCGCAACAAGATCAAAAACCATCTTAGTAATATTGAGAATAAAACGACACAAACCCTCATGTCGAATATGTTTTTCATGATGATGGGAAACGAGAAATACGGTGGTGATCCAGCTTTCTTAGAAACCCTTTGTCTAGACACTGACTGGGTAAGAAGCATAACTAGTTCCTGTATGAGCTATGACCAATTCACAGACTACATAAGCGTTTCTGGTTATTTTAATGCTGCAAAACGTTTTAAAGTTGACGATCTTCTAATTCCTACTCTAGATTTTCTTGAAGAGTTCACAGGGCTTAAACTTACTTAATATTCAGAAATTTTTTCTGGACGAAGGCGAGTCCCCACAATTATAGAGATTGTCGTCTCAATCCCCCACCTAACATCGCATAATATTTACCCTTTTCCCTAACCCCTGGTTTTTCCTTATACATTAATTAACATCCTTTGGCATCCATATTGCATACTTAACAATACAGAACAGGCGTTAACAACAAACGCTAGACGCTAGACGCCACCTAGACGCTAGACTTCTCGAAACACGAGGAACACATTATGATAGGAATCGAATACGGACAACACATCCCTGAAGCAAGATGGAACTCAAAAAGTTTTCAACGCCGCGTTGACACCTTGGTTGATGGACCTGTCTCTGTTCGAAACCAAGATGGCTCTATTTCTCAACTCTCTTTTGCCGATTGCTACCAACAAGGCAGCATGAACCATAAACTCGCTTTGGTTGTTGATGGTCATGCGCAAGTATTCAATAGGCAAATAAGGTATGCTGATGACGAAAAACTCCCTATCGACGCCATTGATCCTAATCAATTTAGATATCTTGTGAGTGATTTTGATAGAGACGGGGATGACGATATTGCCGTGTGTTTTGCCACAAATGGCCAGTGGAATTACGAACTCATTGAGTTGATGACCTTTGAAAATAATGGCGCGGGAGAATTTGCTCAAGTGGGTTTTGATCCCAGAGAAAATGAATGGATCATGGCTTCTGCCCGTTGTTTTAACGGAACTTGTTATATGCAAGACGCACCTCGTGAAAGAGATTTTGATAACGTCTCACTTTCTGAAGGGGTTCGTGATGAAAAAGGGCGCCCACAAATTGATCTTTCTTTTCATGCCAGTGACAACTCTGATGTGACAAATACTCTTGCCTTTTACTTTGGCTCAACACAGCTCGACCCTAAATCTCTTGTCATCAATAACGAAACCAGAGAAGATCGCCTCGCCATTGCCGACGCCCTCGAGGCCCAGCTCGATGAAATGCAAAGCGAACAACCTGCCAAATAAGCAATCTTTTCTATCTGGCATCTAGCATCCTACCACCTAAAACCTGTGACCCCGTGATCCCGTGACCCCGCGACCCCATGAACCTATGACCCTGCGACCCCGTGAACCCCTCTCCCACTCCCCCCTTGTTTTTCCCCTCAATACAGACTAAATAAGAACCCATGGATGACTATCGAAAAGACCGCCGCTTTTTAAAATCTTTTGTCTTAAAGACCTCTGGCTCCATTGAATCCGATCAACAGAAAGGCAAAGAAGAACCTCCCTTAGAAAAATCACTGGTTGAAAACACTGAACTCGTAGAACTCACATCCCCACAATTTTTTAAACTAGGAGACAAACCAACAAAAGAAGTTATGGCTTCTCGCTCAAGTCGCCGCCTGTATTCAAAAGAACCACTCACCCTCGAAGAACTTTCATATCTCTTGTGGGCAACCCAAGGCGTCAGAAAAGAAGGCGCAAAGATTTATCGCACAGTCCCCTCTGGAGGAAACAGACATCCCTTTGAAACATATCTTTACATAAATAATGTCGAAAATCTTTCAGAAGGTTTTTATCGCTATTTACCTTTGCATCACAAACTAGCTTTTTTATTCACACGAACAGATGCGCCCTTAAGACTAGCTAACGCCTGTTATGGCCAAAAATTTGTGGGTCAAGCTGCTGCCACATTTATTTGGACCGTTATTCCCTACCGCACAGAATGGCGTTACCAAATGACATCATACAAAATCATTGCCTTAGATGCCGGACACATGTGTCAAAACCTTTATCTTGCCTGCGAATCTATTGATGCGGGCACCTGTGCCATAGCAGCTTATGATCAAGAAAAAATGAACATGCTTCTTGATCTAGATGAAGAAAATGAGTTTGTTATCTATATGGCACCAGTTGGTAAAATTTAATGGACAAAAAATCATATACATTAGGCGAAGAAATAGCCAACAGCATCACACATGGCATTGGCACTGCGTTGAGCATAGCAGGCCTGGTTGTTCTTGTTACTCTGGCCGCCATTCATGGCGATGTCTGGCGTGTTGTTAGCTTTAGCTTGTACGGAAGCGCTCTTATCATTCTTTATTTAAGCTCAACTCTTTATCATGCTATTCAAAATCAACGCGCTAAAAAAGTTTTTCGGATCTTGGATCACGTCTCAATCTATATTTTGATTGCTGGTACATACATGCCCATTCTTCTTGTAAATTTACGCGGACCTTGGGGATGGAGTCTCTTTGGAATAGTCGTAGGGCTTATGACTTTAGGCATTGTATTTGAATCTGTATTTTCAAATCGTTTTGGAAAAATCACTCTTATGATTTATCTGCTCTTAGGTTGGCTCTGTGTGATTGCCATGCGCGAAATGATCATCAACATTCCTTTTGGTGGATTGGTTTTGTTAGCCGCAGGTGGTTTGATTTATACATTAGGTGTGATTTTTTATTGTTGGCACAAGCTTCCCTACAATCACATGATCTGGCATCTTTTTGTTCTGGCTGCCAGCATCTGTCACTACTTTGCCTTCTTGTTTTATGTTTTGTAAGAATAATTAGCCGCGATCGATAGCAGGAGGTCGTCTTGATGGCCCACCAGTCTCTAAATAAACGAGCCGCTCTGGTGGAACTAATAATTTTATAAACGCATCTCTAATTTCTAACACATCAAGAAGCGTGTAAAGACGTGGCTTGGGTCCTAAAGCAAAATCCTCTCCAGCAACCATAAGCTTATCTCGTTTTTGCCTGAGAAACTTTGTAAACCTTTCTGCGCTCAATGGTTCTGTGAGCAATCTTTCGGCCTCAGCTCTTGGAACGCCTCTTAAAATTTCTTTCTTTACCAGCCATTTATAATAGGCTGCCACCCGTCTAAAAAGTTTTGGCATAATGACATGATCATCAGTGACACTGCTCAGGCTAAGAATAGCGGCCCCTGTCATGCTTTGATCAACTCCAGGAGCCCAAACGCCCAAACCCTTAAGCCTCGCCCTTTGAGCAACTTGAGCTACAAAAATGCGTACTGGCTCAGGAAGCAATTCATAAAACATAGCATACACAGCACCTATGTCCACTAATTCATGATTAACTGTGTCTTGTACGTGAACAAGCTGTTGGCCAGGCAAGAGAACCCTGCTACCAAGAGGTTCCAGTGCTGCTGCCTTAAGTCCATGCTTAAGTTCAATCCCTGGTTTCATGAAAAATGAAATCGCACGACCATAAGGCCCTGTACCACGGGTAAGAACAATACCAGGATGTGTTGTTTCACCGGCTCTAAATCCAATAGCTTTTAAAAATGTTTCTGTAGCTATTTGGGGGTGGGGAGCTGGTTGTGAAAGGCCAAAAATATGAGATTCAACAGCATCATCTAATTCAGCACGATTGGGAGCATGACCTTTCTTGTTTAGCTTCACAGCATCATGCCATAAGGATTCCTCAATCTGAATGGTTTTTCCTCCAAAAGAATAAGTACTACGCTGAAGGGCCCTTAAGCCGCCATCACCATCTGGTCTGTATGGCTTCCCTATATAATATGTAACAGGGATCACTGCGTATGACATAGAGTCCTACCCCTTAACTCATCATGACGTTTATTATTTAATGTTTATTGACCCCCCAGCCAATTAAGCCCTGACAAAGACTTGCACAAAGAGCATGAAAAAAACAATAAAAAAACATTTTCTAACTCCCTGTAATTACGAACAAAACAAAAGAGATATTTTATGTAAAATTTCCCTTTAATGTTTGAATTCAATCCAGTATCCACCTATCATAGCGGGTATTCAGAATTTCATCATAACAGGAGATATTAGGGAGAAAAAATGTCAAAAAAAACAATTAAATGTCTTATTAGTGGAATCATCTTTGTAGCCCTTGCTACATCTTGTGGATCATTAGTGAATCTTGTAGGTTCATCTGGAGCGACTTCAACACCTACAAATTCTTCAGAAACAAATGTTCAAGCGGCAGTCACAAGCGCTGTTGATGAGATGAACAATACTGCTGGTTCTAGCGCCTCTGCTGCCTCTGCTGCCATCACTAATTTAATATCACCTGCAACACTTTCGTATGCCACTGTGCTCAAACGATTCCAATGTGAATCAGAAGACCAATCAAGCGAAGTATTTTCATGTTTTGATACAGGCACCACAGCTGGTTCAATGAGCCGTACAGGAACTCTTACCGAATGCGCTCTCACTAACGCCCATTACAGCGATGCTGAAGTCACAGGGAGTTTTACAAACACAGTTACTCATGGCGGTGAAGGCTTTTGTGGTTCAGGCGATTATATTCTTTTTGGAAAAATGGTCATGGGCAGAGATGGGAGCAACGCTGTTCACACACACATAACAGGCGATGATGGCATGGTGAGAACCTACACTAATAATAAAGGAAATCTCGTTACCATTACCCGTACAGCCTCACGCACCACTTCTTTTTCAGATCCTGTAGACACTGAGGGTGATGGCATTGCCGTAACTGTAACAGAATCCAATGATGAATTGCTCGTCACACTCACTCGCACCATTGATGATATAGAGGTCCATAATATTACGGTGCAAACCATGGATGGTTCCTTTGAAGCAAAAGATGAAAACGGTGATGCCATTACAGTGGCAGTGACAAAACCTGTGGCCGAAATCACAGTCAGCTCAACCGGTACCTACCGTTATAGCGAAAGAACCATCACTTCGGGCAATAAAATTGTAGATCATAATCTCGCCAATATTAGAGTCGTGTTTAGCGTTGGCGATGATGGACTAACACATGTTGCTGGCACCTGCGATCCTTATTCTGGAACACTAACATACACAGCTCACGAAATTGAAGACAGCGGCGCCATTGGCCGAGAAATTGGTACTGGTCAGATCACTTATACAAACGGCTCGGCAACAGCAACCTATGAGGGAACATCAATCAACGTGCACACGCGTCCGTGTCATTAATAAAATAAATGAATTAACAATACTTTTACTGAGGTAAATCATGGCTAATGAAAATGTCTTAGAAACAAACGATGCTAATTTTGAAAACGATGTCTTAAAAGCAAACGTGCCAGTGCTTGTTGATTTCTGGGCAGTGTGGTGCGGCCCCTGTCGCGCCTTAGCTCCAGTCATTGATGAGTTAGCCGCAGACAATAAAGATAAAATCAAAGTTTACAAGGTGAATACCGACGAAAGCCCAAACGCACCATCACAGTTTGGTGTGAGAGGCATTCCCACAGTGATTCTTTTTAAGGATGGCCAGGTCTTTGAACAAAGTGTTGGCGTTGTTCCCAAGGCTTCTTTACAAGCCCTGGTTGACAAAGCCTTGGCATAGCAGATCGGTTGACAGAGGTCAGAAGGCAGATGGCAAATTAGCTGATAGAGGTGCACTATGCTTCAAAAACTTGCTGGGTTTTTTGGTCTCTTTATATTCATTGGCATTAGCTACCTTCTTTCACGTAACCGCAAAGCCATCAAATGGAAACCTGTGATCGTTGGCTGTTTGCTTCAGTGTGCAATTGCCTTACTTATTCTTAAAACCCCTGTTGGCAAACTTATTTTCGAACAAGCCCGGGAATTTTTTCAAGCTATCATGGATTATGCAAGAGTGGGCGCTTCTTTTGTTTTTGGCCCCCTTGTCAAAGAGAATATAACTGGCAAGGCCTTTGGTCCTGAGCATGTTTTTATTTTTGGGTTTCAAGTTTCCGCTGTTATTATTTTCATCTCTTCTCTTTCGGCCATTCTTTATCACTGGGGAATCATGCAAAGAATCGTCTATGTCTTTGCAAAAATCATGCATAAACTCATGGGAACTTCAGGTTCTGAATCACTTGCTGCAGCAGGCAATGTCTTTATGGGACAAACCGAAGCGCCTTTACTCGTTCTTCCCTATTTAAACCGTATGACAAAATCAGAGATCATGTCTTTGATGACGGGAGGCATGGCCACAGTTGCAGGATCTGTGCTCGCCGCCTATGTAAGCTTTGGAATCGATGCAGGGCATTTATTAGCTGCCTCTGTTATGAGTGCTCCTGCCTGTCTGGCTATTGCTAAAATCCTTGTGCCTGAAAAAGACGTTTCAGAAACTAAAGACGACGTTCCAAAAACAACCGAAACAATGGATGCCAATGTTCTTGATGCCGCCTGCCGAGGCGCTAGCGAAGGATTAAAACTAGCCCTCAATGTAATGGCCATGCTCATTGCCTTTATTGCTATTATTGCTTTAGTGAATGGTGGCCTCGGTTGGCTGAGCTCCTTTTTTATTGATACCCCACTTACTCTTGAAAAGATTTTTGGTTTTTTATTTGCTCCCTTTGCTTTCTTTCTAGGCATCCCTTTACATGATTGCTTAGAAACTGGAACATTACTCGGCATTAAAACAGTTCTGAATGAATTCGTGGCGTACATACAGCTCGCCCAGCTTAAAGGAACGATAGAACCACGCTCTTATATTATAATGACCTATGCTTTGTGCGGCTTTGCTAATTTTTCTAGCATCGCTATTCAAATTGGAGGCATTGGAGCCCTGGTTCCAAAAAGACGCACAGACTTAGCGAAGTTAGGATTATTAGCTATGATTGGTGGCACCTTGGCCGCCTTTATGACAGCCTGCATCGCAGGAATACTTTTATAACTACAAACTTCTAAGGTCTGATGTTCGAGTTCCCGAGACCCGGGGACCCTGAGACCCTGAGACCCTAGAATTATATATTATGACAAACGATGATTATGTAACAATGATTAATGAAGCCACCTCATCTTTAAAAGACAAGCTTTCTTGGGATTCAATTGCCAAAAAACCAAAAATCGCTCTTGTTCTTGGTTCTGGTCTTGGAACTTTTGCTGATAACCTAAAAGAAAAAAAGACTGTCTCCTATGACGAAGTAACACATTTTCCTGCATCAGGTGTTCCAGGACACGCTGGCCGCTGGGTTTATGGATTGACCGAAGATGGCACCCCCCTTCTTGTGGCACAAGGACGTTATCATTTTTATGAAGGCCTTGATCTTAAAATCATCACCCTCCCCATTCGCGTAATGAAGGAATTGGGAATCACTAATGTTGTTCTCACCAATGCTGCGGGAACAGCTAATCCTGAGTTTGACGCTGGAGATTTCATGCTCATTGACGATCACATCAACTTTGTTGGCCACTCTCCTTTGCGTGGCATTTGTGATGAAAGATTGGGCCCCACCTTTGTTGATCAGAGTGAAGTGTATCAAAGAGGCATTAACGACAAACTTAAAAAAGTCTGCGATGAAAAATACGCTGACATTCCTGTAAGACGTGGCGTGTACTGTTGTACCATGGGGCCACAATATGAATCAGCAGCTGAGGTACGCATGTTTGGTCGCCTAGGAGCAGATGCCCTTGGCATGTCAACTGTCGTAGAAGCAATCGTTGCAGCACAAATAGGTCTCAAAGCAAACGGCATCACTTGCCTCACCAACTATGGAACAGGATTGAGTGACCAACCCTTAAATCACGAAGAAGTTTCTGCCATGGGCAAAAAACGTGCCCCACAATTTATGCTTTTAGTAAATGAAATGGTGAAACTATTAAGCTAATTTTTTCCCCTTCAGACGTAGGCTCATAGGCGCCTAGGAGCGTAGGCTCGTTATAAAACATCCCAAACATGTGCCGGAATAGGCTTTGAAATAATAGAAACAATACCAAGCTCCTGTGCTCTTTTAATCACATCAGGATCATCATAACATCCTGTACACAAGTGAATCTGCCTAACATTTTGAGATCGTAAATATTCTACAACATCAAAACCATCGAGCGCGCTATTTTCGAACTGGTAATCTACTATTGCCATTGAAACCGTTTTGAGATCTAGTGCGTGAGTAAGAAGGTCTTCGCCTTTTTCAATTGTGAGAACTGTCTTACCTCTTTTCTCAAGCTGGCTGAGAAAAGTGTTTCTGATTTCTGAATCATCATCAACAACAAGTACCTGGTTTTGGCCAGGCACAACAACCCATGGAGATGTTTGAATATAATCATGCCTCTTTTGAATGGGCTGCAAACTTTTACCTAATAGAGGCTGCGAAAGACCAAGATCCTGGGAAAGGTCTTCTACAAGCCTTATCATCTCTTCAAACCCAAGCTTACAATTTTCAAAAATCTCTTTATTTTCATCAGTGATTGGAAAAACGTCTTTAATATCAAAAACCATCTGCATCACACCAAGCCGTGAACGAATATCATGAATGATTTTTTTGATTTTACCATTATTCATATTTATTCCTCACTCCCTTTCAATGTATAATACACCTTACTTCGACTGATTTTTAAAACCCTTGCCGCTTCGGTAATATTACCACCAGTAGATTCTATAACATTTTTTATGTATGTCTGTTCGACCTTGAGCAGGAAATCTTTAAGAGACTGATCGATTGAATCTGCTTTTAGCTTGGGAGCATTTTCATATGTTTTTGGATCTAAGAGAGAACCGCAATCTCCTTTTAGCCATTTTGGCAAATCAACATTTGTAACCTCTTCCCCAAGTGACATGATAAGCAGGCTTTGAATAACATTCTCTAGCTCTCGAATATTACCCGGCCAATCATAACGCCTGAAAAAAGAAATCACTTCCTGAGATATTTTTTTTGCAACGCCTGGTCTTCTGTGTTTTTTAACAAAGTAATCTACTAATGAGGGGATGTCTTCTTTGCGTTCTCTTAAAGGAGGCATGATAAGAGAAATAACACGAAGGCGATACAACAAATCTTGTCTAAAGCCCTCTCTAGTAGCATTATCTTGCAAATTAATATTTGTAGCAGAAATGACCCTAAACCTGACTTGTATGGATTCTGTGCCACCTAGGCGATAAAATTCTTTCTCTTGAAGAACCCTTAAAAGTTTTGCCTGAAGCTCTGGTTTGAGGCTGTTAATCTCATCGAGAAAAATATCACCATCATTGGCAAGTTCAAATTTGCCTATCTTTCTTTTGCTGGCGCCGGTAAAGGCGCCTTGCTCATAGCCAAAGAGTTCAGATTCCAATAAGTTTTCCGGAATTGCAGCACAGTTAACCGCAATAAAAGGTCGGCCTGGATCCAATTCAAGGCCGTGCAAATAACGAGCAATAAGTTCTTTGCCAGTTCCGCTTTCACCCTCGATCAACACAGACGCATTGTAACCTTTAAGGCGTTTTGCGCTTTCTAAAACAGTAGTCAATGCCTCTGATTTGCCGATAAAGAAATTCCGGGCCTTGTCAGCATTCATATCTTCAATCAAGGCGCTATAGCGTTCTTTGACGTTACGGGTTTTGAGGTTTTTCTCAACAACAGCCAAGAGCTCTTCTGCAGGACAAGGTTTGCAAACATAATCAATAGCCCCTTTGTTTATGGCTTTGACTATAAGACCTGTATCACGCTCTCCTGACAACATTACAATATCAACATGAGGATATTGGGATTTTACTTTTTCGATAGAATTGATGGCATTTTCTTCACCCAAGTGAACATCTAAAAAAAGCATATCAATTTCTTTTGAATCAAGAAGCTCTAGCCCATTTGAAAATGTGGGCGCTGTAAAAACCTTGTGTTTTCTTTTTAAAACCACCTTTGTTGCGAGCAAAAACTTAGGATCATCATCAATGCATAGAATATTAAATGACATACATACCTCCCTTGTCACAGCGACTTGTCACGCCGTAGTCAGCCTCGGCTGACGAAGGCGATCTTGTCACGGCTTCCAATAATGCAATCCTCGTGCCAGAGAAAAACTAAATAAAATCACATTAATCTTAATAACTTAAAAAATATCCCCTAGATCATTAACAGAAATCTGTTCTAATTTTTTTACACCTCTGTAAAGAACCATGGAATAGTGTTCAGATATATGGACACCCACCCTTTGTCAAGGTCGTATAATTTGTGCTGTGTATTAATTATTAGACACTTCTAAAAAAGACCAATCTATTCACAGGCTTCAAACATGGTTCTCAACGTCCTGAGATAGACAGAGGCATTTGTGAGATTTGTTAGGGGACGGTGGTTCTGTGAGCCAGAATCATCAACATCTGTAATCCAAAGATTACTATTTTCTTCATTATTCATACTATCGGACCCGCTTAAGTCCCTGGTACTTTTATACAAGATCTGTGTATCATCGGGTGAAAAGTTTCCAACAGTCGATTTGGCCTCATGAAGATCTGTAATAAAGTAAGTAGCGCCTGATTCTATATTAATATAGCGAAGATTATAATAAGACTCACTTTCATCTGCATTTGCGTTTGCTGTTTCTGATCCATCTGGATTCATTTGTGTCCAGTGAACAAGCTTTAATGCCTGATTTGCCCAATATGTCTGCCTAGAATCAGCCACTGTCCATGCTGTAAGAGGTGTTGGCTCAAAGCCCTCATCAACAACATGATCAGCATCCTCATCAACAATGTCCGCCACTGCCCCTAACCAGACATTATAGACTGAGCCGTCATTAGGAATCTGCTGATTGGCAAAAGATCTATCTGATTCAAAAACAACGTATTGCCCATCATAACTAGGCCTGGGGTGACGCATATGCACCGTCCAATTATTTTCACCAGGATCTGCAAACATGATGTCGATTGTTGGGTCACTGGCATTCACAACCCAAACACTCCACGCATAACCCGACCCTAATTCATCTGGTCCTTTTGTGGCATTGTAATAAATCGTAGCAACATCAGGTGCAAAAAAAGCCTGCATTGAAATGCCAAGCTCACTTTGAGTCAAAGGCACTGAGCTAAAAGTCATTGTTGGATGTTCAATGGGGGCCTCTAGATCTGTAAGCCAGACATTCCATATGCCATCTGCCTGGCCATTGATAGCATCTGTTCCATCTAAGGCCCTGACGCTTTGAGAGACAAGCTTTGTCCCATCAAGAGAGACCTGAAGACCAGTGCTGTGAGCCTCCTCTGTTGTCATCGTAGAAATAGGGATTGAACTCACATCAGCTTCTGCTTCACGATTAAGGGCTGTTTCAAGCATCCAGACATTTTGTGTGCCATTGGGTTGTGTATCATCACTCCCATCTAAATTTCGATCACTGATATAAAATACTTTGTCACCAGCAGTAGAAACAATACTTGAATACACATTTGAATTTTCCAAATATGTTAAAGGGACATCAACAGAACCATCTGTGCTCAAAAGCCATACATTAGAATTTTCATCAACATTGAGGCTATCCGAACCATCAAGAGAACGTGTGCTTGAATAAACAACAAATGTTTTCTGGGAACACTTTGCAACCTCTGGCACAACAACAGGTTCATCAGGATCTGCCTGAGTTTCTGCATCAGGATCAGCCTCAGAGCCTGAGGCTGTACCAGCATCACCACCTTCTTCTACTGGTATTTCTTCATCAACATAGACCGCAATATCATCAATAGATTCGTCATCATCAGCCCCTGTTGAGATACACGAACCCATCGGATAAAAAATCAAAACCAGGATTAAATACAACGCGAAATATGTAATTTTGTTTTTAAGGCACATTTTGCTAATCAATAATCAGTTTATTCTAAGATAAGAATAGAGCAATAAATATGCCAAAACCCCCCTCAAAAAAGACTCGTAACAACTTAGAATGATTGGTGAATTAACGAGAAAATGGTGGCGCCATCATAGGTAGGCAAATATTACCTAAATCTAGGGCCAGATTATCAATACGATAACTGACAGGGCATTTATTAAGCCCCTGCTTTCTTTCTTAATTTATAGCGATCATAAATGATCTTAATAAAAATAAGATTGAAAACGATCACAAAAAAAGCACCAAGACCTAAATAAGATTTGTTCTTTAACCAAAAAATGTCCACTGTTTTATAATCAAAATAGGAGAGCGTATAATACTCCTCAGAAGAATCAATACTTTCTTTAACAAGACCATTAATCTCTACCGCCATTTTCTTAGCATTCGACGCATCAACCAATGCTCTTAATTTTAGAATTTTGTCGTATTTGATTTTAAGTGTCTCTAGAACAGCGAACTTCTTTGTACCCAAAAGAGCTCGCTCAGACATCATATTAAGAGTTGCATTGATTTTGTTGACGGCTAATTGAAGGTCTTTTCTTTCTTTTAAACCAGCCCCAGCCAACCCTGCCTTGCCGGGCAAAACAGCAAATTTTCTTAATAAAGGCTGTATGCTTTCGATCTCTCTTAATTCTACCAATATTTTATGAGAAGTATTCGTGTAGCTTTTGTGCTCATGATATATGAACAAACCTACACCGATAAAAAGAATGGCTTCTAGCACGAAAAGAAAAACAATAAATCTGATCCTTGGTTCTAACTTTTGAAACATATACCCCTTTTTTTGAACTTTTTATATGAATTACCCCTAAATGTCATCTCCCTTCTCTCTCAGCCCCTCAACTTGACAGCCCTGTTATCAAAAGATTAATAGATTTTTCATATATTTACATTCTCTTTAGAACTGGAGGCCTCATGAAAATTACTGAATTTATTAAAAAACACTTCAAACACTTTAATGCAGCTGCCCTAGTTGATGCTGCAGAGGCTTACAAACAACATATCAATTCTGGAAATAAAATGCTTGTTTCTATGGCAGGAGCCATGAGCACTGCAGAACTCGGCATAAGTCTGGCTGAAATGATTCGACAAGACAAGGTCCATGCTATTTCTTGTACGGGAGCTAATTTAGAAGAAGATATTTTTAATTTAATCGCTCACAATCACTATAAGAGAGTTCCTCATTACCGTGACCTCTCGCCAAAAGAAGAAGAAGAATTACTCAACCAAAATTTCAACAGAGTCACTGACACCTGCATACCCGAAGAAGAGGCTATGCGTATTATCGAAAACAAGATATTAAATTTTTGGCAAAAAGCAGATAAAGCAGGTGAAAGATACCTGCCTCATGAGTATATCTACCAACTCATTAATAGTGGCGAACTAAAAAACAACTATCAAATTGATCCTAAAAACTCATGGCTACTAGCAGCCTGTGAAAAAAATATCCCTCTTTATGTCCCTGGCTGGGAAGACTCTACCTTGGGCAACTTTTTTGTCAGCAACGTCAAAAAAGGAAATCTTAAATCATATCAGACCATGAAAAGTGGCCTCGAATATATGGATCATCTCATCAGTTTTTATTCTGAAGCTACGACACAGAACTCATATGGTTTCTTTCAAATTGGTGGTGGTATTGCTGGTGACTTTCCTATCTGCGTTGTCCCACTTATCAATCAAGACTTAAAAATTGACGTCAAGCTTTGGTCCTATTTTTGTCAGATCAGTGACAGCACAACATCTTATGGCTCTTACAGTGGCGCGGTTCCGAATGAAAAAATCACTTGGGGCAAACTAAACGTTGATTGTCCAAAACACATCATTGAGTCTGATGCCAGCATTGTTGCGCCCTTGATCTTTGCCTATGTATTGGGGGAATGAGGTTTGAAGAAAGAAGCTGAACATATTTTATCCCTTCTTCAAAAAAGTGACGACAATATAATACTGGAACTAAAAACAGCCTTGGAAAAATCACTTAAGTCTGAAAATCTTGATAATATAAGAAAGATAATTCAAGAAATCGACACTCATATGGCTAGCAAAGGCAATCAGATCAAAGAGGAGATACTGAAAAATCTGCCATGACACTCCTACTCAAAGACTTCTCCTATCACCTTCCCAAAGAACTCATAGCTAAATACCCCTGTGATAAAAGAGATGGCTCTCGCCTTTTAACTCTCGATCGAAAAACAAAAGAAACAGGACACGGCACTTTTAAAGACATTACAAAACATTTCCAAAAAGGTGATGTTCTTGTTTTTAATGATTCAAAGGTCTTTCCCTGTAGACTGATCACAAAAAGAAAAGGAGGGGGACGGCAAGAGATCTTACTGCTTCACAAACTATCCCCTGATGAACAACCGCTAGACGCTAGACACCAGACGCGAGACACTAATCAGAAATATGAACTTTGGTCTGTCTTAATCAACGCCAACAAAAAAGTAAAAGCTGGCGATCAATTTGAATTCAATGATTTCACCATAACCATTCTTGATAACACAGGGGCTGAAAGAAATGTTGAAATTGCATTCAACGGCGACCTCATGTCACTTTTAGAAAAAGAAGGCAAAATTCCTCTGCCCCCTTATATTGATCGTGAAACTGAAGAAGAGGATAAAACGCGCTACCAAACGGTTTTTGCCAAAGAAAAAGGATCAACAGCAGCACCTACAGCGGGATTGCATTTTACAGAAGAAATTCTTCAACAGCTTAGAGCCAAAGGCGTCATTGTTACATACCTTACCCTTCACGTTGGTCCTGGAACATTTTTGCCTGTACGTGTAGAAAATATTGCAGAACATAAAATGCACACAGAATACTTTACAATTTCAAACGAGTGTTGCGACATTATTAATCAGGCTAAAAAGAATGGGCGACGCATTACAGCCGTGGGAACAACTACGACACGTGTTTTGGAATCAATTTCTACATCTCAAGATATGGGTGGGCCCGATTACCATCCGGTAACGGGTGGGCACAGGGACCCACCCCTACTAAAACCACAATCAGGGGCCACAGATATTTTTATTTACCCCCCGTATGAATTCAAAATCGTAGATCGCCTTATCACAAACTTTCATCTACCAGAATCTACTTTGCTCATGCTTGTAAGTGCTTTTGCAGGGAGAGAAAGTATATTAAAAACCTACCAAGAAGCGATAGAAATGAACTACCGTCTATTTTCCTACGGGGATGTGATGATGATTAGTTGAATCTGTTAAAATTCTCCCCAATATGCACAGCTGTTCTTGCAGCTAGCGCCATGATTGTAATCTGGGGGTTTACACCAATAGCGGATGGAAACACACTTGCGTCTGCCACAAAAAGCCCCTTCACATTGTGAAACTCACCATAAGCATTCAAGACCGAAGAAGCAGGATCACCTCCCATCTGCGCTGTGCCCATAACGTGAACTGTGAGAAGCTCCAAGTCCCTTGGCTTAAGTTTAAGCTCCAGTATTTTGGGAACCTCATCGACTGATTTGATTTCGTGCATACCAGAAATTGGAAGATAACACTTTTTAGCACCAGCAGCGAAAAAAACCTCTGCAAGCAAAGCGGCTCCGCGGATGCATTGTTTAAAATCATGCGTGTTGAGATTGTATGTTGGAAGAACTGTATCAAAAGGGCCCGTGTAAACCGTGCCTGATCCTGTATCTTCAATAAGAGCTGCCCCCATGATCAAAGAATGAAATTCCTCTTTAAGCGTTTTCAAAAGCTGGTTGCCTTCTAAAGGCATGGCCAAAGCCAGAACCCCTGGCGAAGTAAAATTCACTCCCATCAAAATACCTTCATCATAGAATTCTGTGATTTGGTAGCCTTGATTAACGCCCTGCCAGGCCTTGACCTCTTCATCAAACACACCCAACACCTTCATGTTTGGGTGAACAAGCAAGTTCCTTCCTAAAAGTTTTTTCTTATCGTAAATACGGCTCTTCTTTAAAAGAGCGGGCGTTTGAATCGCCCCACCACAAACAACAACGACTTTACTATGAACTGTGAACTTATGTTTCTTCTCTTTAGTAACAGGATCAACAAACACCCCATCAATACCTATGGCACGCCCGTTTTTGGTTCTTACTTTCTGCACGCGACAATTTGTGAACAACTCACCCTTGTGTTTGAGAAATGAAGGGATATAAGTGTTGAGTGTTGAGTTCTTGGCATTTGTGGGGCACCCAGTAATACACATATTTGCCCCAGTGCATTTGTTCTGAGAACGTATATTAGCTTGACACTTATAACCCAAACGCTCAGCTCCCAACCGAAGAATCTCAGAATCGCGGTTGCGCGCCTCAGGAATAATTGGCGTTGCATTAATTGCCTTTTCAACACTCGAAAAATAGGGCTCAAGATCCTGAGGAGAAAGTTCTTTTAGTCCTTTTTCTTCTTGCCACATTTTAATAACTTTTTCTGGTGTTCTCCAACACATGGCACCATTAATTGTTGTGCTCCCACCGACACAACGTCCCTCAGCCAATAATATATTTGGCTTTCCAAAAATAACTGTAGCACCGCCATCACGATAAAGATTACAGGTCGACCAAATCGTGTCATCCACTCTAAAGTCTTTGGTTGTAAAATACCCGCCTTCTTCAATCATCACCACCTTAAACCCTGCCGCTGCTAATTCTTTGCCAACAACAGCACCGCCCGCACCAGAGCCCACTACACAGACATCACAGTCGACAACAGTATTGTTTTGAATGTCTTTAAATTGGTGGATCATAGAAACGATAGGCGATAGGCGATAGGCGATAGACGATAGGTGCATGAAAACATCTATCGATTATCGATTATCGACTATCGTATTTAACAACTTTTTCCTTAACTGCTTTCTCTCTTCTACGTGCCCCTTAGGATCATAACCAATGTATTTTGAAACATCGGGGTGAGAAAAATAGCAAATCATGACCAAACCTCTCAGCCCTGTATAAAAATCACGAATAGAAGCTAGCCGGCTGTGAACACACTTAGTAATATACTTTTCTTGAGTTTCGCTTTTCATGTGAGAAAAACGCTTTAAACTGCAAACAAAGAAGAATCCAAATCTGTCAAAAATATATAGACCAAGAGCAAACAACCTTCTTAACAATGCTGGAAATTCACGCAAAACAGCCTGGCACCTCTCAACATAGGCTTCGTCTCTGTTTTGAATCTCAAGGTCATGAGGCTCTTTGATCAAAACACGACTTACAGCGATAAGCACTTCTTTAGTTCTGTTAGATATTTTATATGGTTTGCCCTGCATGATAGCTATTAATCTTTAAACAAGCGTTTTTGACGTTTTCGATACAAATAGACCACAAAGAAAAAGTAAACAACCATCCCTCCTACCGAAGCATTCATTACTGTTGAGAGGGGGCTTTCGGCTCCAAAAAGAGGCACGCCATTGCCAAAAAGATAATCAACCTGTGTTCCAACCACAGAATAGCGGCCAAATAAATGCATCACGATCCAAACTTCTGCGGCAATCAATAAAAGAATCAATACAAACCAAAACAACAAAGAAACTCTTCTGATATCTCTTCCTAAGAAATAACCAAAAATAACTGGAAAATAATAGAGAAACACAAAAAGATAAATGAGTTCTGGAACGGTGTTTTTACTGTCTTCAAGAAAATACATCCACATCCAGTCAGGGTAATGTTTGATCGCGTACAAAACAGCTGCGTTGAATATGGTTGTGAAAACAAAACAGTGCCATAGGAAAGGATCGGTAAGAACAGAGGCCTGCCTTTTGGGATTAGCAAAAAAAGAGAACAAAACACCAAAGAGGATCATAATTGGTAGATCAATGATAAATGTCTTTGCATCCCCCTTTCTGCCCGCCTAAGGCGGACCATCCATTTTCTCATGCAATTTACTCATGCGAAAACGAATACCTGGGACTTTAAGTAGTCAACCTTATTTGGTCAAACAAATAATAATCCTATAATATTATTAAGATTATGGTCATTTTACGAACCATGAACCACAAACGCTATGCGCCTCACAAACACCAAGGTTGATATTCCTGATCAAGGAGACTTATAAACCCCGTAGTTGCATAAATTACATAATAAATCAGTTGCAAAGATCGAGTGGCATAATGTTTAAAGAAATCTTGTATCTAAATGTAGAATGCATCACAGCAACAACGGGGTAAATTAAACCGTGAAAAAATGGCTTATCATATCATTTCTTTTTCTTCTGTTTTTTGCAACAAATGCGTTCGCAGAGGCCGTCCAATTTTACTTTATCCACCCAGGCGGAGAAGGCGACACAGAAGAAGCAAAGCCTTACATTGCTGCCTTTTATGATTACCTTAAAGAGCAAACAGGTCTTAGCTTTGATGGCCTTTATCTGAACGACAAAGATGAAGCTGTCAAAGCCCTTAAAAATAAAGAAATAATGTTGGCAATTGTCAGCCCTGAGTTTTTTTCAAAACACAAGGTAAAGTACAATTTAAATGAAATATTAAAAACTATTCCTTCTTATTCTTCTGGTCCTTATGAAAAGTATTTTATTATGACAAACAAGGACACCAAACTCACCCACCTCGTAAACACCACCAGGAAAACGCAGCTCTTTGTTTCTCAAAAATATGATTCCCGGTTTTTAAATAATGTTATTTTTAGTGAAAATAAAATGATCCAAAAAATTCCTTGGAATCTTGAAGAAACACCCAATGTTTTGAAAACACTCAGAAAGATTAATTCGGGAGAAAAAGATACTTTTGTCTTACTGACAGGCTATGAGTTTTCGGTGATCAATAAACTCAGAAAAAGAAGCCAAGATTTTTTGGAACTTAAATTAGTATTCTCTTCAACGGAATTGCCAAGCAGCACTGTGGTTGTGGTAGGAAAGGCCACTGAGACGGACATCGATAAAATAAAAAGATCGCTACTTACCATGCCCTCAACACTTAATGGAAACCTCATTCTCAAAAGGCTTCGCCTCAAAGGATTTACCAACTAGATATATTTCTTTAGTCTTTTCAATGTTTCTTCTTTCCCAAAAACAGCGATGAGATCATAAGCACCTGGGCTTACTTTTTGACCAGACAAGGCCACACGAACAGGGTTAGCCACCTTGCCAAGCTTGACTTCAAATTCGCCCATCACTTTTTCAAAAACAACCTGAACCGCATCGTGATCAACAGCAGACGCGCTTTCAAGCTCTTCACAAACACGCTTAATAATGGGAAGAGTCTTCTCATTAATGTTTTTGGCCACAACCTCTTGATCAGGCTCGACATCGACAAAAAAGAGTTTGATGTAATCTGCTAGCTCTCGAATTGTTTTTGCCTTTTCTTGTGCCACGGTCACCGCTTCTATTAATAACGCCTCATCTTGAACAGAGATGTCATCATGCTGAAACATTTCTTTTACTAAAGGGACTAAGTCAGCAATCTTTGATTCTCGAATGTAATGACCATTGAGCCAATTGAGTTTTTCAAAATCAAAAGTTGAAGCAGAAGGCGAACAAGCCTCAAGACCAAAAGCATCAATCATTTCTTGCTTAGAAAAAATCTCTTGATCTCCATGGGCCCAACCAAGCCTCACAAGATAATTAATAACCGCCTGAGGCAAATACCCCATGTCTTTATAAGACATAACACCCATAGCACCATGACGTTTGGACAGACGTTTTTTATCAGGACCTAATATCAAAGGAAGGTGAGCAAAAAGAGGGACTTCAAGTCCTAATGCTTGATACAGCTGAACCTGTCTAAACGTGTTTCTTAAATGGTCATCACCTCTAATCACGTCAGTCACACCCATGTCAGCATCATCAATCACAACAGTGATGTTGTAGGTAGGAGAGCCATCTGTGCGTTTGATAACCAAATCATCAAGTTCTTTTCCTTCAACACTCACTTCATCTTTAATTTTATCATTGATCGTGATTGTCTCATCATCTTTTGAATAAAAACGAACGCAATGGGGCTTGCCTGCCTCGATTTTCTTTTTACGCTCTTCTTTAGTGAGCTGATAACAAGTCCGATCATACTTAAATGTTTCTTTGTTTTTCTGTGCTTCTTCTCGCTTGGCATTGATTTCTTCTGACGTGCAAAAACAGGGGTAAGCCTTGTCTTCTTGAACCAATTTATCGATCGCTTGGTGGTACAGATCAAATCGCTTGGTTTGATAATACGGCCCTTCGTCCCAATCTAAGCCTAGCCATGTCATGCCATCGAGAATGGCTTGAATAGATTCATCAGTAGAGCGTTCTAGATCTGTATCTTCGATGCGCAGGATGAATTTGCCCCCATATCTCTTGGCCAAAAGGTAGTTGTAAAGGGCTGTTCTTGCCCCGCCAATGTGGAGATAGCCTGTGGGGCTTGGGGCAAAACGGGTGATAACATTAGGTTTTTGAGTCATAATAAAGCTTATGTCAAAAGCGAAGCGTTGACATAATGCGCGATAGTAACATTTAAAACACAAGGCAAATACGTGCAGCCTTGTGACTATAATAAGCCTTATTAATTTGTTCTTGCCAAGAAAACAATAAGAAAGATTTCAAATGCTTACAGCTAGTTTTGTCGCAAATCTTCTCAAAGCGACACATTACAGTAAAAACATCACAACTTTTTACAGATTTTCCCGATAGTACTTGTGATATCTTTGGATATCAGTTCTCTTTAGTATGAGGGGCCATAATTAATGTCATTAGGTACAGGGACCATATTATCTCCAATCGCTTATTCTGGGAGCACATCTGTAACTTTAGCTGGTCTTGCAGGGACCCAAAGCCTTAATTCTTTTCTCTATGAGATTTCTCGTTTTGGTCTTGCAACCGAATCTAGTCTTCCTGGCAGCCTATCATCAGATCACCGTGTACAGTTAGCAGAAAATCAAGTTGACAGAAGACTAGGGGGATCAGGGCTCACAATGACAACTTCTGATGAAATACTTGCTTGGCGCCGTGAAACAGGCCACCTAAATCCAGCTCAACGAGAATTATTACTAGCCAATGAACCAGATGTTGTCGCCAACATCAGGACTCAATTTCGTGATCCTCATATTTCTGCTACGCTTATCTCCCTTTATCGAGCGGGCTATCTTATTCAAGAAGGTGATCGATTTCATGTAAGGCCTATTAGAGAATGGCGTGATGGTTTAGAGGTTATTGAAATACTAGATGCTCATGCAGAAATTTCTCCTTATGACATCTTAGATTTCATTCATGCAATCGATTGGGGCCCACTTGATCCTTATGGCGAAAAAGGAATTAACGCCTCCTTTCGTTGCCTAGGAGATTTTACAAGACATGAACAAAGGGGCTTAAAAACATTAACAGCCCAAAAAAAAGGTGTCTTAGCACACACCTTTACAGATCGAGGTATGACCTTTTCTCACCATGTGAGTTTTTGGGGAAGATTTGGAACAGGTCCATTTATTTTAGATAAAGATTTGTTAAATCATGCTGCTGAACTAGCAGCACATACCACTCCGCTATTAATAGGACGGCTGATTGTAGAGCATGAAGTAGCAAGACGCATGGCCAACAGATCAACTTGTTTTGCCACGCTCCCTACAGCGAGCTCGGCTATGATTTATGCGCCAATTGAAAGTCTTTTTGGTCTTAGCGAAGCACGTATTAAAGAAATGACGGTTGCAGAATATGAGGCCGTCCAAAGGAGAATTACTTCCGAAATATGGACGAAGTGTTGGTTAGAACCTCGTCTCCCAGAAACTCTCGGTTCTAGTATAATTGAAGATGCTCCTGTTTTTTCTCGTGCCCAAAGAGTCACAGAATCAATTGATCCTGACGAAACCGTCTCAATCAACCTTGCAAAACCTATTAGAACCTTAAGAAAAGAACTTGTTATATTAGATTACCTTTTTATAGAAAAGGCGCCTTCTTTACAGGCCATGCGAATTTCAAAATTTATTTCCGCCCTAACCCAGGCATTACCAAACCTTAGAGACCCTGAAAACACAAGTCGCAGCTTAGAAGGTGCTGAAGAACTTAAATTATACTGGGATACTCTCATGGTTTGGATAAGAGAACTCCATCAAATTTTACAATCAATGGAACCTATTGGTACGCCTCCCACAAATATTATGGCACAAGGTGACTTTGGAGTTTTTAAGGCTTTATTAGAAATGCGCTGCTCTCCAGTCGCAACAAACCTAGGCGAAGAGAGAACCAGAGAAGACATGGCCCTCATAGCTGAAACTGGAAATCTCTGGGAAGAAAAAATGCCCGGAACTTGGTTTGGACGATTTTAATAACCTGCCAGAGAATTTTGTCGATCACATCATCTTACAGCTGAAAAAATCCATATACATTTCTGCATGCTCGCCATAGCGTTGTAGCTCTTCATCTCTGATCTGATAAGTAGCTTGTTCTCCTGCCACACCAGAAAAAAGAATATTATGCTCAACACCAGCGTCATCAAACATATGAATTTTTACCAAGTGCTCATGATGCTCTTCGGCTGTGAGGTCAGCATGACAAACCGGGCAGTAATATTTTACTAGTTCCCCCTTGTCATATTTAAATGAATCATTATGCCACACCTCATATGTGCCTAAATGAGGACTTAAGAGAACAAGCCCCATCTCTTTGTCTTTGCTCTTTGCAGCAAAGGCCACATATTCGTGGACATCGAGTCTACCCCTACATTTGGGGCAAATGTATTTATTACCCATAACATCCTCCTTGTCGCGGCATAGTTTGCCTAAGCAGACGAAGCCGGACTTGTCGCGCCGAAGTCTCGAGTTTTTCTCGAAGGACGAAGGCGGACCTTTAATAGACCTATGAAGAAATACCTAATACCTAAAGTCCTGAAAAAAATTCTCGTACTGATGCGCATAGGGTCCAAACTGCTCATATTCTTTGTCTCTGAATCGATACGTGGCATGTTCGCCAGCAACGCCAGAAAAAACAACTGTATGGTCAACATTGTTTTCGTCAACCATATTAACCTTAACTAAGTTGTCGTGAAACTCATGAGCAGTGAGTGTTTTGTGACAAACAGGACAATAGTATTCGATGAGATCGCCTTTATTAAACGTAAAGGCAGTATCATGCCATACATCATATTCGCCTAAATGGGGTGATAAGAGAAGCAGCCCTAGCTTCCCTTGTTTGTTCTTTGCTGTGAAAACTGAGAAGTTATGAATGTCCAGACGTCCTTCACAGTGAGGACAGTAAAATTTGCAATTTGCCATATTACCTCCTTTGTCCGCCACTGCATTAGCAAAGGCGGCTCTGTGTTGGTGCACCTTTTCACTTTCGAAAGCACGACATTGGGCTATTGACAACATGTTTTTGGAAAAAGTTTATACTGAAAAGCACTGTTTAGGAGAAAAGATGAAAAAAACTATGATTTCAGGGGGTTTGATGTATGGCATTTTACTGATTTAGAAGACCTACCACACGCCTATGAGATCAAATTTTCCATCGCCGTTCATGTCGCCAACGGTAATATCTGTAGAAGGAACCGCAAGGTTTTCCCAAGCATCCAGGGTGGAATGCTGAATCCATACACCCGGTATTTCGGAATCTAATCCGTAGCTTCCAAAAACATCTCCAACACCATCTCCATCTGCATCACCACAGGCAATAAGCGTTGCCGGTGTTGCTATTTGGGCTGACCACCCACCCGTAGCAGAATTTCGATAATACACACCATCATTCCATGAGCCCACAACATCTTCCCTGCCATCACCAGTCATATCACAAACAGCTAGATCATAAGGTGTGTCAGTTGATAGTTTTTCCCATGTAGCACTCTCTGAATAATAAACAGAGATATCGCCATCCCAAACACCAACAACATCACCCAGACCATCACCATCAAGATCACCACAAACAAGAAGATCGGCATTAGTTGTAAGAGTCTCAGACCATTCTCCTGATTCTGAATTCCTATAAAACACACCAGTCTCCAACCAAGAGCCCAAAAGGTCTTCCTTGCCATCTCCATTCATGTCGCAAGCAGTAAAAGTAGAAGGCGTGGCTGAGAGCTTAAACCATTCCTCAAAAGAAGAATAATAAACCCAAATCCCGCCATTGTTTTCCCAATAAGCAATCACATCATCAAGACCATCTCCGTCTAAATCTCCAGAGGCAATCTGATCAGCCGTGTTTGCCAGCTTGGCCCAAGACCCATCCTCAGAATCACGGTAATAAATACCATCAAGAGAATCACTGACGTTGGCATCTATCACAGGCTCTGCTGTACTTGAGCCGCAAGAAAGAAAACAGCAAACCAAACAAATAATACTAGATGTAATAAAATATTGCCTCATGAGCTCCCCCTAAGTTGCTTCTTCTTAGAATAATACACCAATCTGATAATTGGACGATATTATCAAGCACTGGATACTTTTTTCAACATTGACCTTCCCCTTGTTCCTTTTTATGAGTCCTCTCGAAATGACAGAGAACAAAAAAACAACTGGTCACGAACTCGTCAGAGACACCGTGTATGGTCCTGTAAAATCCAGGAGATACGGCAACACCTTTGGCATTAACCTCCTCCCAAGCAAAGAAAAAATCTGTTCATTTAACTGTATTTATTGTCAATTGGGATGGACAAAAGATCGCTCACCAACTCAAAACAGCCTATTGCCAACAATCGATGAAATAAAAAAAGAATTGGAAAAGGCCCTCTTAGCACATAAAGAAAATATTCATAAAAATAAATTTAGCCTTGTCATCAGTGGAAATGGCGAGCCCACTCTTCACCCTAATTTTGAAAAAATCATCGAAACCATTGTTGAACAAAGAAACACACTAGCCCCAGAAACAGATATTATCTGTTTTACAAACGGATCCAGGCTCCATGACCCTCGTATTCTAGCAGCCCTAAACAAACTAGATGAATGCTGTGTCAAAATGGATCCTAGTCATGACAAGACCAACCTCCCCAAAAAAGAATACTGTCTTGAGTCTGTTAGTGCTTCGACAAGAAACCTCAACAACCTCGTTATTCAGTCATGCATCTTTGGCGGTAAAGCAGGAAACGATTCCACAGAATCTATTAATAACTGGCTCACTTTATTTACAGGCCTTAATCCCAAACGAATAGACCTTTACACTGTCTCTCGCAAAACACCAGACACGAGCTTAATTCCTGTAACCGAAGAGAAGCTAAATAACATTAAAGAGCTCCTACAAAAAACACTTTCCTGTCTTATTACTATTTCTGGCTCAAATACTGCCACTTAGATTAAACTTGAGCCCTAGCCAATAAGAAGTTATTGTCATTTTTAAGGAGAGCACCATGATATTATTTATTTTTATGACTTCTTTCTTTTGTCTCATTGCCTGGCAAAAGAATGTCTACGCTTATATCGATCCTGGTACAGGGAGTTATTTAATCCAAATTCTTCTCGCATCAATATTTGGCTCATTGTTTTTCATAAAATTGTTCTGGTCAAAAATTAAATCCTTTTTTACAAAACTTTTTTCAAGAAAGAGTGCATGACGCATACAGAAATGAATCCAACAAACAATGTAAAAGGATCCTTTCGAGACCCTTCGGGCTTTTTGTTTTATCAAGAAGACAAGCTTTGCCGCCAAATCAATAAAATCTACCAAAGTGACTATGCCATGCTTATGGAGTCAGGCCTTTACCAAGAGCTTGCAAAAGAAAACCTCATCGTTCAGCACAAAGAAACAGAAAAGTCTTTTTTAGATACAGAACCCGGCTATAAAGTCATCTGCCCTCAGCTCATTGCCCCTATCACATACCCTTATGAATGGTGCTTTAGTCAGCTTAAAGATGCCGCACTTCTCACACTCAAAATCCAAAAAACGGCCTTAAAATACAAGATGACACTCAAAGATGCCTCAGCCTATAATATTCAGTTTACCAAAGGATCCCCTGTCTTTATTGACACGCTTTCATTTACAAAACATCAAGAAGGAGAACCCTGGATCGCTTACAAGCAATTCTGCCAGCACTTTCTGGCCCCTCTTTCTCTCATGGCTTACAAAGATGTCCGCCTTTCTCTTTTGCTCAGAGAATTCATAGACGGCATCCCCCTTGATCTGGCGAGCTCATTACTCCCTAAAAAAACTTATTTTAGCCTAGGACTGACAAGCCATATCCACATCCACGCAAAGGCCCAAACACATTACAAAGCCACAGGGCTTAAAACAAATAAACGAAAAATGAACCTTTCTGGCCTTCTTGGCCTTATTGATAATCTAGAATCTACTGTAAAAAAGTTAAAGTTCACGTTTCCAGATACTGCGTGGTCTGATTATTACACTGATACCAACTACACAAAAGAAGGTTTTGAGCACAAAAAACAAATCATCCAATCTCTTACAGACAAAAAGCCTTCTTCAACCCTTTTAGACCTAGGTGCAAACACGGGTTGCTTTAGTCGGTGTGTTAGCAACAAAGACACGGCAATTATTTCCTCTGACATGGATCCTGTGGCTGTAGAAAAAAACTACCTTCAATGCAAAACCGAAAAAACAGAACAGATTCTCCCGCTCCTGATAAACCTAGACAATCCTAGCCCCGGCCTTGGCTGGAGCCTTGAGGAACGAGATTCTTTCTTAAAGCGATTTCAAGCAGATACGGTAATGGCCCTTGCCTTGATACACCACCTGGCCATTGCCAACAACATCCCACTAAACAGCATTGCTGGTTTTTTTCACAAACTTTGCAAGCAACTTATCATTGAATTTGTTCCCAAAGAGGACTCACAAGTGCAACGCCTTTTGGCCTCGCGTGAAGATATTTTTTCAAACTACACTCAAAAAGATTTCGAAAATTCTTTTTCTTCCTACTTTGATATTTGCGAATCCATCCCTGTAAAAGAATCCAAAAGAACGATTTATTATATGAAGGCATAACTATGAACAAAACCAATTTCCAGGCAGTTGCCAAGCACTGGTTACACATAGCTGTTATTTATGCCCTGGCTGTTGCACAACCATTGTTTGATATTATAAAAGACAACGGCACTTTCTTTGTATCACGAAGCCTCTTTCCTTCCGAAATCATTTTATACACCTTCTTGTTCAGCATAGGCCTCCCGCTTTTCATGGGGCTTTTGCTTTTTGTAGCCTCTCGTTTCTCGCTTCTTTTCTACACTTTTTTTCGAAAACTCTTGTTATTTACATCGCTTTTTCTCTTAACACTCTACAGCCTAAAACCCTTGCCCTTCGGTTTCTTTAATCTAATCCTTGCCCTCCTCATCGGCTTTATTTTGCTTTCTATTTATGAGCGCTTTAACAAGACACAAAGGTTTCTTACCTTTCTATCTCCTACAATATTAATTGTTCCCTTATTATTTTTGTTTTTTTCTCCAACAAAAAGTCTCTTGTTCCAAAAAGACTTCTTTTTCGAAAACGTTGCTTTAAAAAATAAAGTCCCTGTTGTGATGATTGTTTTTGATGAGCTTACCACAACATCCCTCATGAATGAAAAGCGCTCCATAGACTCCCAGCGCTACCCAGGCTTTTCTTCTTTGTTGCCAGACTTTACGTGGTATCGCAGCGCTGCCACAGTGGCAGACACCACAGACTACGCCATACCTGCCATGATCACCGGCAACTATCCAGGCAACAAGCGCGCCTCGCCTGTTTACAATAATTACCCTCATAATATTTTCACAGTACTCGGAAACAAGTACAAATTAAATGTCTATGAAAACCTCACACAAATATGCCCTATAGCTTATTGCCAGGGAGCTATGATAAGAGATCCTTTTTGGACAGCGCTTAAAACACTCTTTTCAGACACGTGGATCTTGTATCAACACATTCTTTTACCAAAGAACTTTAAAAAATATCTCGTGCCTATTCATTTTTCTTGGTCTCATTTTGGTCAATCACACATAGACCTCATGGAAGGACACACCGAAGTTCTTCCTCTTTTCTTTGAACGTCTCGCAAAAAATCCTTTGGGGTTTCACTTTATACACCTTAACCAACCACACCAACCATTCATACACATGCCTTCTGGTAAATACTATTTTGGTGGTGACATTGATCAAGGGCTTATTAAAACAGACGGTCAAATTCCTGGAAAAACATATCACTGGGCAACAGAATGGACCGCTATACAGGCATATCAAAGACATCTTCTCCAAACGGGCTTTACAGACCTTCTTCTCGGACAAATATTAGAAAAAGTGAAAAAAGCAGGCATCTATGATGACGCGCTTATTATTGTAACAGCCGATCATGGGATCAGCTTTAGAATGGGCATCAGCGCCAGACACCTTAATCCCAAAAGCCCCAAAAACGCGGCTGACGTCTTAAGCGTTCCTTTATTTGTAAAGCTTCCGGGGCAAAAGCAAGGCAAGGTGAGCGATGACCCTGTGCTTACAATAGACATTGTTCCCAGCATAGCTAAAACCCTTGGTCTTTCTCTTCCCTATTCTGTAGATGGCATGCCTTTTTCTTCGCCTAGCATTAAAAAAAGACTGTCTTTCTTTGCTAAAGACACTGCTTTAAACAAATACCCTGTTCCCACAGAACTGTTAAAAGACCGCTATCAGACCTTAAATAGAAAACTTGCTGTTTTTGGATCAGAAGCTACAAAACCAAATGGTTTGTATAATATTGGGCCCTACCAACACCTCATTGGAAAACACCCTGAGGATTTTAGAATTGAGCAAAACAACAATGTGACAGTCAAGATTTTTGGTTCTCATAATTTTAAAAATGTGGACAAAGAAAAAGATATCCTTCCCTGTCGCGTCAAAGGCAATCTTTACACAAATGAAAAAACAAAGACCCACCAAAAAATCGCCATAGCGTTTAACGGAATATTTGTTGCCACAACGCTATCATGGAACTGGGAAAACGGTGATGAACGCTTTTCTGCCATGATAGCCGAAAAGCACCTCAAAAAAGGGAACAACCTTGTTGAAGTGTATCTCATAAAAGAAAAAAACAAATCTATTTGGCTAGAACGTCCCGTACAAGCGGATCTCGTCACCTATACATTATCTAATAATGTCATTACAGCTGCTGATGGCGAAAAGACTAAAATCGAAACGGATAAAATCATAGGCGAGGTTTATAAAATCCCCGAAAAATATATGCCAGACAAGGATTTCCTTATTTTCTCTGGCTGGGCTGCAAACAAAGCTACTAACAAGCCTGTAAATAAAGTCCTGGTTTTTGTGGACGGCAAATTCATCCAACTCAACACGCGACCCAATAAAGAAAGCAAAAAAGCCGTTAAAAGATTAGGGGCTGCTGTTTCAGATTCTGGTTTTATTTTTGTTTTAAATAAAAAGGACCTAGAAAGTCTTTGGGGCATCAAAGCAACACGAAAAGCTCAGTTTGAGTTTATTGCTGTCTCCCATGAAGGAGAGGCCTCTCAACTCGAGCACAAACAGATAAAATCAAAAGAAGATTTTTTTGAAACAACGTTTATGATTGATTCGCAAAAACTTTTAGAAATGTAAGGGCACCACATTATGACTAGCATTAACAAAGAAAATCGCTTTTGGGGTTGGGGCTACACTGATCATGAATATGACAAAGAAAAATCTGCGCGTTTTTTAGACGCCCTTGTGAATCTCTTTGACATGAAAGAGCTTCCCCCTAAAGCCACCCATAGCCCTATCGAAAGCTTTGATATTCCAAAATCAAACCTCCCTGAGAATTTTATTAATTCATGGAAAGAAAAAGGTCTTTCAATCGATAATTCAGAACGCCTTTTTCATGCTTTTGGAAAAAGCTACCGCGACCTTGTTCGAATTAGAGCAGGCACGGCTGCCAGGGTTCCTGATGGTGTTTTGTTTTTAAAAAACACCCATGACCTCACAGACCTCTTTCAAGAGGCAAAAGAAAACAACCTCCTCCTTATCCCTTTTGGCGGCGGCACAGGCGTTGTTGGAGGAACTGAATGCGTTGGGTCAGAACAAAAACCAATACTTGTTGTCGATATGACGCACCTAAGGCGAGTTATTTCTATTGATCAAACTTCACGGATTGCCCGTATCGAAGCTGGCATCTTAGGACCTAAACTTGAAGAGGCCCTGAATAAAAAAGATTTTACATTAGGACATTTTCCTCAGTCTTTTGAGTTTTCAAGCCTTGGCGGCTGGGTGGCCACGCGCTCTGCTGGCCAAAATTCAACCAAGTACGGAAAAATAGAAGACATGGTGCAATCCCTTGTTGTTCACACACCAAAAGGCGCGATCGAGACAAGCCAAGCACCAGCCTCGGCTACAGGCCCTTCTCTTAAACAGCTCCTCATTGGATCAGAAGGCATTTATGGCATTATCACTGAGGCCTCTGTAAAAATCTCTCCTTTACCAGAATCACAAAAGTTTGTTTCAGCCTTTTTCAAAAATTTTGAGCAAGGCATCAATTGCATTAGAAACATCATGCAATCAGATTTGAGCCCTAGCATCATCCGTCTTTCTGACCCCGACGAATCAAGCCTATTTCTTAGCTTAATGCTTTCCTCTGCTTTTCAGAAAAAAGCTGTTCCTTATTGGTTTAAATGGAAAAACCTTGGTGAAAAACCCTGTTTTTTTCTCTTGGCTACAGAAGGACGGAAAACACATGTTAAGTTTCAATTAGAAAAAATGAAAAGCGTGATCAAAAACAACCAGGGCGCCGTCATAAAGAAGTCATTTGATCACAAATGGAAAAAGGACCGGTTTGAACTTCCTTATTTAAGAGACAGTCTCATGGACCATGGTTTTTTCATAGACACTCTAGAAACAGCGGCCCCTTGGTCAAAGCTCATGGGTATTTACGAATCCATGAAATTTGCTTTTCTACAGCAAAAAGAAAACAACCTTCACATTGCCTGCCACCTTTCTCATGCCTATAAAGATGGAGCTTCTCTTTATTTTACCTTCATTGGCCAGCAAAAAAAGGGTGCCGAAATCAAGCAATGGGAAGACATCAAAACAATGGCTACAAACGTCATCATGGATCATGGCGGCACACTCAGCCATCACCATGGCATTGGTTATGATCATAAAAAATGGATGTCTTTAGAAAAATCACCTCTAGGTATCGACGCGTTAAAAGCTGTAAAGAATGAGTTAGATGTTGATGGGATTTTGAATCCAGGAAAAGTATTTTGATGGCATCAACGTGTTGATGCGTCAAAAGTCCAAGGTCCAAAGTCGAATGTCTGGTATTTTTGTTTTCCTACCTTTGATCTTCGACATTTGACTTTAGGCTCTAAACATCAATTCATAGACTTCACATTCTCTCCACCAATCATCACAGACTTGATGGAATAATTATTCACTTCTTTGATAATATTCATGATGAGATCGCCTTCGCCTGATATGCCTGTGACATCAACAAGAATAAGATCTGCCTTTTTTCCCTTTTCGATTGAACCTGTTTCTTCTTCTAAGCCAAGAGCTAAGGCAGCCTGAGTTGTTACCATTGAAAGAACCTCAAACCCAGTAAGGGAATTGGCATCTGAATGGTGTGTGATAAAAGCACGCATCTCATCCCAAAGCGAAAGGTTTTGTACAGAAGGAATGCCATCAGTGCCCAAAGCTGTTATAATTTTTCTGTCCTTGAGACGTTTATAGGGAGCTATACCCTGCTGGAGGTTTTCGTGAGAGCGTGGCGTGATGACAACCTTGGAACCTGTTTGGGCAACATGGTCTAGGTCTGTGTCTGTGACTTGAGCACAACCAACGAGCAAGGGAGCAGCGTCTAGAAAACCTATATGAGAGAGATGCTGCACTGGAGTTCTTTTGTGTTCTGGCGGCAATTCATCCCAACCTATATTAGGAAAGAGTTTATTGGCAATATCACCAGATGAATTATGAAAAAATTCCATTTCGGAAAAACTCTCCGCCGCATGAATCATAATCGGAAGATCAGAAGAATGACTTACCTGAGCCATAATGCGAAGCAGGTTCCTGGAAAGCATGTAAGGAGAATAGGGACCAAGGCCAACACTAACAAGATCTGAATCAAAATCAGAATATTTTTCAATAATCGCCATGGCACTTTCAAAAAGCTCTTTAGTGGCTGAATTATCAATGCTCAATACTTCTGGAAAAACGACTGCCCGCATTTTCTTTTGTTCTAAAATATCAAAAATTCCCTCAAAACTACCCATGTCGGCAATACAAGTTGTTCCAGACTGCAAACACTCATCAATAGCCCATTCAATCGCTTGATGTTTTTGAAGTTGATCTGAATTTTTTTTGTATTGAATGCAGCCCAAAAGCCAATCAATAAAATTAACAACCAAGCCTTCAGTTCTGACAGGATCAAAAGGAAAATCCTTATAAAGACTCATGTCTAAATGCGTGTGACAATTGATCAGTCCAGGCATGATAGCATAAGAGGGGTAGTCTTCGTGGATAGCACCATGATAGCGTGCTAAGAGGTCTTTTTCTTGGCCAACATCAATAATCTCTCCCCCTTCAACAGCAACTGCGCCATCGACAATGGGATCACCAAGCATTGTGATAAGATATTTTGATGAAAGAATTTGCATCACACCACCATATTATCAATTAATCGTGTTTTCCCAAAAAAAACAGCAACAGCAATTAAGGTGCTATTCTTCTTGTGTGTTTTTACCGGGGCCAAGGATTTAGCATCTAGACACTCAAAATAATCAACCACGACTTTAGAATCCTTAGGAATTTCTGATAAAAAAACTTTCTTCATCGTATTTATGTGACATCCTTTTTTAGCACAAGCTCTTTTAACCTTTTTTAGCCCACGGTGAAGTGAACACGCCATTTTGCGCTGATCCTTATTCAAATTAGCATTGCGCGAGCTCATGGCCAAGCCGTCTTTTTCCCTAATAATTTTCCCGCTGAGCACCTTGATGGGCATATTGAGGTCTTTTACCATTTGTTTAACCGTGAGTAACTGCTGATAATCCTTCATGCCAAAAACAACATAATCGGGTTGTGTGATGTTGAATAATTTGTTCACAACAGTTGTGACGCCATTAAAATGCCCTGGTCGCGAGCGGCCACAAAGGGGTTTTGTTAGATGGCTAACGGAAACTGTTGTCTGAAATCCTTCAGGGTAGATTTTTTTGAGACTTGGCAAAAAAACGTAATCAACTTTTAACGCCCTTAGTTTTTTAAAGTCCGCTCTTTCATCCCTAGGATAGGTAGAAAAATCTTCTTTAGGACCAAACTGCATAGGATTAAGAAAGAGGGTAACAATAGTCACTGCAGCCTTTTTCTTAGCAATCTTTACAAGAGAGAGATGTCCTTCATGCAAAAAACCCATTGTAGGCACAACAGCGATAGTTTTTTTGCCTTTTAGAGCCTGGGAAACTTTTTGCATTTGAGAGATGGATTTAATGATTTTCATTGCCTAATAGATTTTATCTGTATTGAAGCATTTCCCACGACACCACACGCCAACCACCTGGGAATTTTTTTTGCATTTTGACTAAGGCCCTTCCCGCATGACCGTCGACAAGTTTAACTATGGCATCCACGAGGGCGATGTTGTGGCTTATTTCTTCGACTGAATTGATTTTGACAATATCGACATTTTTGTGTCCAAAATATGTGGAAGGATATTTGCGGCCATAACTCTTGAAATAACTCGTGCTCACAGACTGAGCTGTTTTTGGGCTTGGCACACGACCACCACAGGAAATAGCCACAAAACAAAACATCAAAACAACTATCAAACTAATATATCTCATTGAAGACGTCCTTAACTAAATCTCTTTAAGAGCACAATGATAATTTCAACCCTTTACAACAAAGCTAATAGCTTCTTACATTTGTTTTCTGAACCAGGGCTGTCCTGAGCAAGTCCAAGCCTGCCGAGGACTCGAAGGACTGGGGGCCCAGTGAAGAAAAACAAATGTAAGAAGCTATTGGCTTATATACATCCTTATCCCATCCATAAACATCTGCACTGAAATGAGAATGAGGATCAGTCCCATCAGCCTCTCACACGCTTTCAGCCCTCTCTCCCTTAAGATCTTTTTCAACAGCGGCATAAACATGTAGATAACCACATTGGCTAGCCAAGCCAACAAAATAGCAGGAACAATGATATGAGGATTTTTTAACTGGTGGGCATAGAGAGAAACCGCAGCGATCAATGAAGGACCTGCAATCATGGGGATGCCAATAGGTACAATAAAAGGATCTTCAACTTGAAGGTTGCTATTATTCTTTTCGATTTGGGGAAAAATCATTTTTACTGAGAGAACAAAAAGAATAATTCCTCCAGCCACTCTAATAGTAGACTGATCTATGTTAAGATAATTAAGCATCCTTTCACCAATGAGATAAAAACCAACAATAAAGATGAGTGCAAAAAGAAGCTCTCTCATGAGAATGAGTCTTTGTTCACGATTTGTCTTGTCCTTTAAAATCGCCAAAAACATGGCCGTATTTCCTAAAGGATCCATGATAAGAAAAAGGGGCAAAGCCACTGACAATATTAATGTAAAATTCATATACACCTATTTTCGTTGTACGCTATACGCTGTACGCTGCACGCAATACGCGTTGGCCTCTACTACCAAAACAGATCCCTCCTGACAACCCCCTGTTGTGAATATCGCTAACAGGGATTTAACCCCAAAACTCTCTAACGATAACTCGTTGCTTCATTGACCTTACCCCCCTTTACCTCTATACTTTCAAACAGCTATGCTCCAATTTATCAAAAAAAAAGGCATTCTAAAGTACATTATTATTTTCTGCGTTCTCATGCTCGTTTATATTCTTTACCTAGACCGAGTCATTGTAAAAAGATTTGAACTGCGCAGATGGAACCTCCCTAGCCGTATCTATTCTGACGCCTTTGAGCTTTACCCAGGAAAGTCAACAACCCTTAGCGAAATCAAAAACAGACTTGTTCATCTCAATTATCGACAAGCAGATAATCCGCCAGAGCAGCCTGGACAATTTTGGCAAAGCGGAAGTGAAATACAAATCTATCTCCATAACTTTGATTACCCACACAAAAATTTCGAAGGTTTTCCCTTAGCCATCGAAATAAGTAATAACAAAATCACAAGACTTATAAACCTTAAGACTAATTCTAGAATTAAACTTACTAGATTAGAACCAGAACTCATTGCTTCTATTTTTGATAATAAAATGGAAGACCGCACCTTTGTGCCCCTGGCCGAAATCCCAAGGATTCTCACAGAGGCTGTTATTCTTATCGAAGACGAACGCTTTTACTCTCATCACGGAGTTGATCCAATCGGTATTGCACGCGCCTTATTAGCCAATATCAGCAGCGGTCGCGTTGTTCAAGGCGGCTCCACGCTCACGCAACAAATGGTGAAAAACTTCTTTTTGTCACACGAAAGAACTCTCATTCGAAAAATCAACGAAGCCCTCATGGCACTCATTGTTGAGTTAAGATATTCCAAAAATGATATTTTAGAAGTGTATCTTAATGAGATTTATTTTGGCCAAAGAGGCGCTACAAGCATAACAGGGGTTCAAGAGGCTTCACGCTATTATTTTTCAAAAGACATTTCTCAAATCACAGCTGATGAAGCTGCGCTCTTAGCAGCTGTCATAAAATCACCAGGAATTTATTCTCCATTTAACAACCAAAAAAAGGCCAAAGAACGCCGAGCACTTATTTTAAACCGCCTTTATAAAAACAATGTCATTGATAAAAACAATTACTATATTTCCAAAGAATCTCCCTTGCCAAGAAAATTCAAAACAAAAAAAAGAACAACAGCTCCTTATTTTATCGATTATGTAAAAAAACAACTCCAAGAAAATTTTCCTATTGATACCCTCAATTCCGAAGGCTTAAGAATATTTACAACCTTAGATCTACATCTTCAGCGCTTTGCCGAAAACGCTGTCTCTTACCATCTTGATAGGCTCGAAAAACTAAGATCCCTTCTCAAAAAAAACGTTGCCAAAAACCTGCGCCTCGAAGGATCTCTCATTGCCCTTAATCCAAAAACGGGTTTTATTCAGGCTTATGTTGGAGGCAGAAGTTTTGCCAAAAACCAATTTGATATTATAAGCTCTGCTAAACGCCAACCAGGGTCTACGTTTAAACCCTTTGCCTATTTGGCGGCCCTTGATCCAGAGCAAACCAATCCACCCCTTAACCCTGCATCGCTTTTAAATGACATCCCCATCACCATTGAAACAGGAGAGGGCAAATGGAAGCCTAGGAACTACGATAAAAAATTTCATGGCCCTGTACGTTTAAGAGAAGCCCTCGAAAAAAGTTATAACGTGGCTACTGTTTGGATGGCTGAAGAAATCGGTTTACGTAAAATTGTGAAAACAGCAAAAAAAGCTGGCATAAAAGCAAAACTCAAAGCCTATTCTTCACTGGCGCTAGGCGTTTTCGAAGTCACACCACTTGAGCTGGCTGAGGCCTACACGGTTTTTCCAAACAATGGCATTCGAACAAAGCCCACAGCTATTCGCCGCGTGGTGACTCCTGATGGTGAGGTCTTAGAAAAAAAATCATTCGAAATGAAAAAGGTTTTTTCTCACAATGTTATCTACATCATGAACAAGATTATGCAGGGCGTGTTTGACAATGGAACAGCTCAGTCTGCGCGCTCACAAGGTTTTGATAAGTTGGCGGCTGGCAAAACAGGAACAACCTCCGATTATCGCGATGCCTGGTTTGCTGGATACACACCTGATCTTCTGGCACTGACCTGGGTAGGCTATAAAGATAATCGTACAACGGGGCTCTCTGGTTCAAATGGAGCATTGCCAATCTGGACTAATTTTATGAAAAAGGCCACTGTTGGCAAAGAATATCATGACTTTACAGCCACAGAAGACATCATCATCCTTCCTGTTGATAAAGAAACTGGTCTTCTTTATAAAAGGGGCTGCTTTGAAAAATTTAGAGAATATTTTATTGAAGACGCTCACCCGAACGAATATTGTCGGGAGTAACTTGATGCTAGATGCTGGATGTCAGCTACCAGATTTTTCAACGCTAGACGCCAGATTCTAGACGCAAAAAAAAATGAAACTATTACTAACAACAATCCTTTCCCTCGCGCTACTCCTAACCATCTCCTGTGCCGGTACACAAAGAAAAATCATAGGTACTAAGCGTCCTCCTATTTACGAACACCCTGTCATAGAGACAGCAGAGACAAAATCTCCTGTAAAGGAGCTTTTAAAAGAAGGCATTTCTTATCTTAAGAGCAACAAAGAGAACAAGGCTGAGTGGAATTTTGAAGAAGCCATCAAATTAGACCCTGATTATGGTCCTGCCTATTATTGGCTAGCAAGAGCCAGGTATCGCCTTGATAAAGCCAAAGAAGCCCTTTCGCTTCTAGAAAAAGCCGAAAATCTACTTAAGAAATCCAGGGTTTGGCTCAAAAGAATTGATAAATTTAAAGATTTTCTCCTAGAAAAAACAACGGAACAGTCTTTAAGTGTTTAATTTTCCTTCTCCCCCCCCACACACACCCAGAAAAACTTAGACATTTAGGCATAAATTGACTAAAAGGCCGAACCAGATCGTTTTTGAGCTGGTTCCCTCCATTTTCGATTTTCTATTTTCGACCAAGAAAATGAGAGGCTAATTAATTGACGATACCAAAACAAGGCAGGTTTTATATGAAGATTCTGAGAACAACTGATAGAAATTTTAGATATGATTTTGGAAAAGTCTTTAAACGACAATTTGAAGTAAGTGAGGCCATCCAAAAATCTGTCGCAGATATTCTTGATGACATTAAGAGAATCGGAGATCAAGCGCTTCAAAAATACACAAACAAACTAGATTTCTTTGATCTGGCTGGCAAAAGCATGGAAGTCACATCTAAAGAACTCAACACAGCGCTCAAAGCGGTTCCTGCCGAAGACAAAGCTGCCATAGACTTAGCTGCAGCTAGAATTAAAGATTTTTATAAACATCAAAAATTAGATAAAATTGCTTATAAAAAAGCAGATACTGATATCAAAGTTCTCAACATGCCTCTAGAGCGCGTTGGCATTTACGTCCCTGGTGGCAAAGCAAGCTACCCTTCTACTGTTCTCATGAGCGCCATTCCAGCAAAGGTCGCTGGCGTAGACGAGATCGTCATGTGTTCTCCCTGGCCCAGCGGAGAGTTCAACCCAGCTAATCTCTATGCTGCAAAAGTGGCTGGGGTTGATAAAATTTATAAAATTGGTGGCGCTCAGGCAATTGCAGCCATGGCCTATGGAACAAAAACCGTTCCAAAAGTTGATAAGGTCATTGGTCCTGGCAATATTTATGTTTCTTGGGCAAAGAAGCTTGTTTACGGAGATGTTGATGTTGATATGATTGCTGGCCCAACAGAGCTTGTTATTTTAGGTGATGGTTCTGTTCCCCCTGCTTTTGTAGCAAGCGATCTTCTTTCACAGGCCGAACACGATGAAGTGGCAAGCACACTTTTGATTACGACCAATGCCAATTATGCTATTCGAGTTGAGGGCGAGGTCAGAAAACAAGTGCTTAAACTCAAACGAAAGGCCATTGCTAATGAATCCATTAAGAAACGTGGTCTTATTGTCCTGGTCCGCAATATAAATGAAGGTGTAGAGCTTATTAACGAAGTTGCCCCTGAGCACTTAGAGGTTTGCACAAAAGAAGCCGAAAAAATCATTAAGAAAATCAAGCATGCAGGCGCCATTTTTGTGGGACCTTATACACCAGAGAGCATTGGTGACTATGTGGCTGGTCCCTCTCACGTACTCCCTACACATGGTTCAGCCAGGTTTTTTTCAGCACTAAAAATCCACGATTTTGTAAAAAACATCCCTGTCATTAAATTCAGCCAAAAGGCCTTTAAAAAGTTTGGGCCCACAGCAGCCAGATTAGCAAACCTAGAGGGTTTAACCGCCCACGCTAATTCGATTGATATCAGGCTGAAATAATTGACTTTTTCCTCTTTTCTCTGTCAGAAGGCCCATAAATTCCTTCTAATTAGAGATAATCCCCCACATTAGAGTCATTTCATGGACTTTGCCCCCCAATCCAAACTATAGTCTGTTTGTAACATTATGATAATATTAGACTTTATAGTCGGCGTTCTGGCATGCAGCTTGCATTATCTATTCCTGGATGAAGAAATATTAACTGGGTATTAAATTACAGGGAGATTACCATGACAGAATTCGGCCAAACATCAAATGTAGCACCTGCGAGCGCTCCTCCTGCAGAAGAACAAGCTTCTATTGGAAAATCTCGTGGTCGTCGTCGCACTCCTCAAGCTGAGGATCCTGCAAAACAAGACAAAGAAACTAAAAGAGCTGATAGAAGGGCAGCGCGAGAACAACAAGTCAAAGATAACAAAGCAGCGCGCCAAGCAAAGAGGCTAGAAACACAGCAGGCATTCGAAGAGAGTAAAAAAGCGTTTAAAGAAAGCAGAATGAAAACATTAGAAGAACAAAAAGCCAAGCGATCTGCTGATTCTAATGGTGTAACTAGTGTTCTAAGTGTTGCAGGTGCTGTAGCAACAGTCGCTGGTGTAGTTGCTGCTGCCGCTTCTTCTGTCCCTATTGTTGGATGGATCATCGCTTTAGTAGCTGCCGCTGTTGCTGTTGCTGCTGTTGTGATTGGTGCTATTACTGATGGACAAAACGGTGAAACTGACAAAGCCGTAGCTAAAGCGGCAAGCGGTGCAGCCAGCGCAGCCAAGAGTGCTGATCAGCTAGCCACAGATGGCAAAGAAATCGAAGCTAAAAGAATAGCTGACAAAAATGCTGACACTGGAGACACAACCGAACCGCCTCCTACTGCCGACACACTTACTGATACACTTACTGACAAAACAGGCAAAACAGACGGCGGAACAGCCTTTGCTGATCGTAATGTAACACACAACGATGCAGACAGTACAATTGTTGGGGCCAGGGAATCCTCTCCTGTACAACATCAGCAAGGTTCTGCACTAGAAACAGGTGTACAGCCAACAGCTCTCACGTAATGAATATAAGGTAAATATTATTTAAACTGCCTACCAAAACCCCAAGAATTCTTCTTGGGGTTTTTTTGTGCCATTTTTTATTCCATTTTATCTAATTTAGATTTATGAGCATTCTAGTAATGCAAAGGTTATTGCTCATATTAGTCATCCTCCTCATTCCCATGCTTGTCTTTGCCAAGGGGTTCTATCCTGAGGCTGATGTGGACCTCGAAGAAGAACTCTTTTGGACAAGAATCTACTTTAAACCCAAATCGCACACCGCTGTCATGAACTTTAGAATATGGTTTAAACACCCTCCCCAAAAAGTCTGGAAGGCCCTTACCGATACAGCAAGCTTTAAAGCTGAAATGAACAACTACAACGAGGCTAAAACGCTTACAAGAACGCTCTTTAAGAAGATTGTTGATGCCAACCCCAAAAGCTACAGAGAAGCAGAAAAAATCATTGGCCCAAACCAACTCGCCTCAAACCACAATCGAAGACCCAGGAAAAACTGGACAGATTATATTTATTTTCGGTTTAATTTTCCTTGGCCTCTCACTGACCGTTGGGCCGCGCAAAAATTTAAATGTGACGAAACAAATTACCGAAAAGGGCAGTATAAAATCGACTACAAGGCCCATGCAGGCAACTTCAAAGAACTCATTGGCCACTGGAAGCTCAAGCCCATTCCAGGTCATTCTGGCTGGACAGAGTGGCAAGGACGCTATGAGTCAAATGCAGGCGTTGCTGTGCCAAAATTCATCACTAAAAAAGCCATGAAATCAGGCCTTAAAAAAGACACAGAAACTTATCGAAAAATTCTTGCCAGATAACTTTCCCGGGACTGAAGCCCCGGGCTATTCTCAAAAGCCCCTCAGGGGGGCACCTTATAAGCCCTTTATGGGCTATTGAAAATAGCCCGGTCGTTTACGGCCGGGATTAAATAATATATTTGGGTAGGCACAAGGCCTACCCCTACGAAAATATATTGGAAAAAAGCAGCTCGGACACAAATCCGACCCTTTTTCAATGACCCTATAATTTAATCTGATTATTATTCAATGATATCAGCTGGATATGGCCGCCTTGTTGCCAGCCGGTGGACACAAAAGTGTCCACTTTTTTGTCCAAAAAACAACTGTCATAAATTTATAGCCGATAATTTGTATAGAAGGTGAAGACTAAATTTAATTTATTAGGAGGTCATTATGTCAGGTATGAACACAGCATTAGCAAGTAGATCAGAATTAACCCAAATTGAGGAATCTAGCGCAGAACGCCATTCTCCCTTAATTGAGCCTGATAAAAAAGCTAGAAGGGAAGCAAAGAGAGCAAAAAGACTAGAACAAGCAGCAGATAACAAGGCTGCTAAAAAGGCTGCCGCACTAGAAAGAGAACAAAGAAAAGAAGAAAGGCGAGCTGAATTTCAACAACGAACTAATAAGATTAAAGAAGAATCAAAAGCAAAAGACACTGAAAGCGCTGGAAAGACAAATAGCACCCTAGGTGGCATAGCAGCTGGAGCAGGCCTTGTTGCCACAACAGCAGGAATAACAGCGGGCGCTGTTACTGCAGGTGTAGCTGCAGGAACCATAGCTTCAAGCTCCGCAATTGCTGCCGCAGCTGTTGGCTGGATCCCTGTTGTTGGATGGATTGCCGCTGGAGTTGCTGCCGCTGTTGCCGTCGCAGCTCTTATTGCCTCTTCTGTTGCTAAAAGCAAAGCAGATGAAGATGCCAAGGCCATAGCCGATGGAATAAATGCCGCTGATAAGTCCCTTAAAAATGGAAAATCACTTGGCGAAGAAGCTGCTGCCCTAAAGGAAAAAAGAGAAGCTGCCAAACTCGCTGCTTTAGAAGAAACACAAACACCTGCTGAAGCACCTGTTGAAGCTCCCATCACCCCAGAAACTGATATGGGTGCTGCTCAATCAACAAGCCCTGAAATTGCCGACACAATAGTTGCTGCAACCGAACAATCTGCCACCCCTGCACCACAAGCAACACCTGTTAACGGAGCAGCTCCACAAGCAGCCGCCACCCAATAATTAGTATAGATTATATTAGTGAAAATTACCAAAACCCCAGGAATTCGTTCTTGGGGTTTTTTTATATCATCTACAAGAAAAGCTATTAAAACATTAACTTGGCTCCATATAAATCCCCCGACAAAACATATCATTAGAACCTTCAAATTAGTGACAATGCTCTACTCCAGCTTTACCTTTTGTACTTTCTTTACCCAATTTAAATAATGAGAAAAACATAACCCCCTAATAACGCTTACTTTTTAAAAGGGGCTACTGGCATGCAGCTTGCACTACTTAGTATTGGATGAAGAAAAATTAACTGGGCAATTAGCAAACGGGGAGATTACCATGACATTATTTGGCCAAGCATCAAATGTAGCACCTGCCAGCGCTCTTGACATAGAAGAACAAACCTCTCTTAGAGAACCAAGAGAGCGTTATTCTGTGCAAGCAACTGAGGATCCTGCAAAAAAGGAAAAAGAGGCAAAAAGAGCAGCAAAAAAAGAAGAACGACGACTAAAGGCAGAAGATAACAAAGCAGCCAGGAAAGCAAAGAGCCTAGAATCAAAGAAAAAAAAAGAAGAGCGCAAAAAAGAGTTTAATGAAAACAAACTAAAAAGACTTCAAGAAAAAAAAGCCAAGCGTACAAGTGATTCTAATAACGCTAAAAGCGCCCTGAACGCTGCCGGTACAGCAGCAAAAGTCGCCGGTACCATTGGCAAAGCTGCTGCTGCCATTCCTTTTTTTGGATGGATCATTGCTGCAGTATGTGCTGTTATTTCTGTTGTTTCTACTGTAATCAGTGCGGCGACTGCTGCACAAAATGACGAAGATGACAAAGCCATAGCTGAAGTCACAAATGGCGTAAACACAGCAGCCAAAAACGTTCAAAACCTAGCAGAGGAAGCAAAAAAAATCGAAGCTGATAGAATAGCAGCTAGAAATGAAGCGATAATAAATGCAAAGGCAGAAGACACAGCACCCCCTGTTACTGACACAACACCTGATCAAACAGATACTTCAAACACTTCAACACTTGCCGATAATGTATCAGGCAATGATGCCAACAACACAGTGGTAACCAGCGCCAACACCGAGCAAACCACTGAACCTACAACGCTGCCTACAACGGAAGATGAAATCACTACACAAGCTATCGTTTAACCGTGATGAATAAAGGCTGAATATTATAAGAATTGAATTTTGGCATTGGAATTTTCCTTAAAACCCTTCCAAAAACCTCACCATTGTACTCACCATCACCCCTGTTCCCCCACGTGGAATGTAGGGAAGAGGTTTGTCAGTCCAAGAGGGTCCTGCAATATCAATATGCGCCCACTTTGTTTTGCCAACAAAGCTCTCAAGGAAAATCCCTGCTGTAATAGCTCCACCATAACCAGCACCACTGTTTTTTAGGTCTGCTATAGGCGACTTCATGTCTTCTCGATACTCATCAGCCAAAGGAAGTTGCCAGAGCTTCTCACCAGCCAAGTTTCCTGAATCGACAAGCTTATCCATAAGCCCTTGGTCATTGCCCATTATCCCGCTGTAACGATTGCCAAGAGCAACTAAACAAGCCCCTGTTAATGTTGCCACATCGATCATGTAGTCTGGTTTATGCTTATTGGCATAGTGAAGGGCATCAGCCATTGTTAACCTGCCCTCAGCATCTGTGTTGAGAACCTCGACAGTTGTGCCATTCATGGCCTTGCAAACATCACCTGGACACTGGGCACGACCGTCAACCATATTATCGGTTGCTGCAATATAAGCCCGCACCTCTACCTTAGAATTTAGCCTTGGTAAAATAGAAAGGAGACCAATGACCGCTGCTGCACCAGACATGTCGTCCTTCATGGTTTCCATGGACTTAGGTGGCTTGAGTGAATAACCACCCGTATCAAACGTGACACCTTTACCGATCAAAGCAATACTTTTCTTAGGCTTGGTTTTAGGTTTGTAGTGCATTTCAATGAAACAAGGAGGATTTTTTGTAGACCCCTCTGCCACACTGAGAAAAGCACCCATTTTTAATTTGCGAATAGCTGCCAAACTATGAACTCTTGTTCGAACACCCTTAAGTCTTTTGGCGGTCCTTGCCAATACCAAAGGAGTCATATCAGAAGCAGGGGTGTTGATAAGATCACGTGCTAAATTTACGCCTTCACACTGTAATTTTGCTTTTCGAAGCAAAGATCCGACTTTTCGCTGCTCTTTACTCGCACAATGGAACAATACTGAATTTAATGAACTCTTTTGAGCTTTTGTGTATCGTGTAAACTTGTATTGGCTTAAAAGAAATCCTTCTGTAATAGCCTGATAAAACTCTGCTCTCGAAATTTTTGTTACTTTATTATCTGGCGTATAAGAAAAAACAACGCGTCGCGCCTTAATTTTTGAAGCCACAGCTTGCGCTACAGCACCGTTACTTCTTGCTGTTTCGAGATCAAACTTCTTTTTATCCCCAAGCCCGAGAACAAGAACATAATTTGTTTTTAACTTTCCTGCTGTGTATAAAAGTTTGCTATCGGCCTTACCTCCTTTAAACTCTTCTTTTTTAAGCAATCGACTCAGTTCATTACTAAGTTTTTGATTAACTTTATCTAAAGTTGTTCCTTTTAAAAATTTACCTTCGTGCTGTCCAACAACAAGAAGATCTGTCTTCATTCGTAATATGTTTTCGGTTGTGGATAAAATTTTCATTCTACTCTCCTCCTCTCTTTCTCATAATGATATTGTCATCAACTGGCAATAAATTATTCCCACAAAAACCAAACCAATGTATTGACACGAAAAAAAAATGGGCCTAGGGACGACTTAGTGAACAGACAAAAACGACAAGAACAAATCCTAAATACAGCTCTAAAAATCTTTGCTCGCGATGGCTATGAAGACACTACAATATCAAGACTTGTCACAGAGGCCAGGGTTTCTCGAGGGACATTTTATCTCTATTTTCAGAGTAAAAAAGATGTCTTTGATTGCCTTATCGATAACTACTTAGACAAAATTCTCAATGCCTTTAACACCGCTACCTGTCACAATCTCATCAAAGAAGGCCGTCTTGTTGAACCCTTTTGTCTAGAGCTTTCAAACGAGCTTGCTAACTGTTTTATTCAATACCATCAACTCACACGCATTATCATGCTCGACGCAAAAAGCCTGCACCGTTCACATCGCAAAAAAATCAATGCCTACTGGAACCAATTTCACCGTCAGTTCGAAAAAAACCTTGTTAAGGGCATTCAAGCAAGCTTGATTTACAGAGCCGATACCGAAATCATCACATGCTGTTTTATGGGAGCCATCAAAGAATTGAGTCTTCGTTCAAAACGACACGATGTTTACCAGCTCCAAGAAAAAATCAACGCACTCATTCACTTTACATTTAAAAGCCTTCTTCCCATTCAAAAAGTTCTCGATAATATAACCGCCTCGCCTTCACAAGAAGAGAACCTCTATATCGAAGACCTTCCTAAAGAAGAATACCACTAAATGCTGTACGTTGTACGCGGCACGCTGTACCTTTCAATAATTGCTTGACGATGTTTCTTTACAGAGCTTTATGCTACTCTTATGATAATTACTTTCGAGCAAGCCATCCAATATATCCAAGAAGGAAAAGTTATCGCCGTACCAACAGACACAGTATATGGTCTTGCTGCATGCATTGATAATGAGGAAGCCATTAAAGAAGTTTTTAAAATTAAAAAAAGGCCCGCAACAAAACCCCTTGTTGTGCAAGTCGCAACATGGGAACAAGCCGAGAAATTGATCACCCACCTCCCTTCTTCCTTTTCAAAAATCAGAACCCTCTGGCCAGGACCTCTCACGATTGTTTTTGATGCAAACGTAAAAGCAGTTACAAATATTGTGAGAGCAAAAGGCCCCACTGTTGCTATTCGGATTTCTGACCACGAACTTCTACGAAACCTCATCGCCAAAACAGGCCCCTTAGCCATTCCTAGTGCAAACATAAGCTCACAGCCTGCTGCCACAAATGCCAAAGAGGTCTGCAATACCTTTGGAAATGATTTTCCTGTTTTAGATGGAGGAGAATGCGCACATGGAAGCGAATCCACAATCATCCGTCTTACAGATAAAGGGTGGAAGATTTTGCGCGAAGGTGTTATTTCATACGCCAAAATCAAAAAGACAATGGAGACATAGGATATGAAAAATAAAATGTTTTTGTTTCTTGTTTTGTTCTTACTCTCTTTTAATGCACAGGTAAGCGCTGGCGAAAAAGCAGAGATCAAACCATCAAATGCTGAGAAAAAACAGATTCTCACCTATGCCCGCACATTGTACGACAACAAAGAAGAAGCTGTTTTAAAAAACAAACTCTCACCAAAGCTTAACAAGGTTTCCAATCCTATTATTTTGTCCCTATTTAATTCTGATGGCGTGTTTTTAGGCTCGATTCGAAACGAAGATACCAAAACAAACCTATCTGATAGGCTTAAAAAAACTGTCTTTGAACTTCGTAAAATGGCCTTTCAACACCCTACAAAACGAGTGTCTACTTTTATAAAAAAAATAAAAATGGCAACTGACATATTCAAAGCAAAACCCAACTTTCTCCACGTCATGGTCGTGAGCCACACAGCCAAATTTGCTAATTTTGGCATTAAAGGACTCTTTGATTACAAGGTCTATGAACCTCAAGTCACAGGCCTCGCTTATGAGCTAAAGGGTAAGCGCGCTGAGATCAATCCCCTTGAAGCCCTCCTTTTTAATTTTGGTTCAAAATCAAGCCGAAACTATCTGGCAAAAAAACTAAAAATCGACCCAAAAAAAATGATTGCCTACAATGATCTTGTGATTGAAGTTTATGATGTTATTCATTTCGGCGAGGGATTTCCCAAGCGTAAGTTTACAAACTATCACCGCGGGCACAAGGTCTTTACACATAAAGACGTTACATACGCAGAACTAAAAAACCGCCTTAAGCACGTTGGGAGCTGGTACAAAAATAATGTAAAAAACGATGAGGTCACCTTTATCTATTACCCTTCAACTGGAAAATATAAAAATTCTTCGCGAACCATGGTACGATCCACCATGGCTGTTTGGGTTCTCAATAAACTTGCGACTTATCTAAACGACGAAAAATTAAAAGCATTAGGACAAGAAACAACCAACTTTTACCTAGAACGTTATTTTAATATGACGGAGTCTCTAAAAGCAGGTCATTTAATCCCTTCCGAAAAACCAACAAAGCGTGGAGAAATCGCCAAAAACAGATACACTACAGCGGGCTTTCTTGCCATGTCACTTTTAGAAAGCGGAGGATATGAAAAGCATAAAAAAGAAATCGACCTTCTTATGGACTGGCTCATGAAGAACCAGCGGGAGGACGGTATTTTTTGGACTGAATTTGCCCAAAGCCAGTATTTTATGCCTGGCCAACTCCTGCTCAGCGTGGCCACGGTGTATGAGAAAACAAAAGACAAGAAATACAAAACCTATTTCGAAAAATCATTTGAAGCCTATGCAAAACAAATTGGCAACATGATGCGATTGGGCAACAAGCATTACACACCTTATGCCCCTGCCTGGTTTACACAACCATTTGCCAAAATGTATCTTTTGACTAAAGAAAAAAAATACAAAGACATGGTCTTTGCTATCAACGACAACGTGGCCAAGTGGTATAAATTAAACGCTGAGGATCAAATCTATTTTGATTATGATGGCATGCTCGCCCCAAAGCCTGGGAGCAATGGGAACAACTCCATCACTTCGGCCGCACTTGAATCGCTGACTGATGCAGCTTTTGTTGCCAAAAAAAGTGGTGATACAAAGCGGTTTCAAGAATACAGCTTTGTGATCAAAAGAACAGTCGCCTATCTCATGAGACTGCAATACACACCCGAAAACACCTACTACATCCAAGCCCGACACCGAGTCATTGGCGGATTTAAAACTAATTTAATTAACACAAGAGTTTGGATGGATAATGTTTGGCATCTCACAAGCGCGTTTATGAAGATTGAGAAGGAAAAATTACTAGGAAAGTAATGCCTGTAGACTACCCTTCGACTCACTACGTTCGCTCAGGGTTGTTTTTCTGCTCGTTAGAGCAGAAAAACAAAAAAACCCCAACCAGATCATTCCAGCCGGGGTTTAATTAAATTATATTTTCCGCCTTATTTCTTAGGATTAGGAGGAAAACAACCCAAGATTTTATTTCTTGTTTCACAAACCATATTTCCACCAACAAAGGCATCGTCGCAATCAGACTGGTCCGCACAGCCAAAGACGCAAATACCATCGCCTTCAGGACCGATCATACAAGAGGAGGCTGTCAACCCTCCTGGGCTCTTGCTTGGGTCAGGACAATCATTTAATGTTTTACAACCTCCCTTTTTATCACCGCCGCCATCATTTTCTGGAAGACAAGCCTGAACGCCGCCCTCTAGTATTAAGCAGGCAAAATTTGGTCCTCCGTCACTACCAAAAGGTTCACAGTCAGCAGCTACAGCACATTCAAAAAGACATTCATTGTTTGGACTACAGGCAACAGGTGTAAAAGCACCGCCTGGTCCGCCACCACATTCCATGTCTAAATTATCAGGACCCGAACAAGTTCCATCTCCACCACCGTCACCATTATTTCCATTCTCAATAATGTCCCAGCAATTCATGTATTCAAAATCCATTTCATGTTTATCCACGCAGGCCATCATTGCAGTTTTTTCTGTTTCATCACCGCCTATAGTAATTTCGAAAGCATTAGTATCATCACAATCCCAAGCTTCATCACCTTCAAAACTAATAGCCGGCGCCGCTGAAGGCGCCTCAGGAATGGTTTCTGCATTAGCTAACGCATAAAAATAGCCATCTTCGGGATCATCTAAAGGAAGAGTTGTATCCCCATCCCAAGACAATTCAAACTCATCACTATAAGTTGTGCTGTCAGGTCCATACGTTCCTTCATAGATTCCCATTGTAGTGCCCGAACCACCTGCCATCAGACCAAGATCATCTTGATCTATAAGCTGCATAAAAGAAACTATTTCATCTTTATAGCTTCCGCTTTCAGTATACGTGCCATCTGTCCAAGTGTACGTACCAACATCAGTGGATAAGATTTTAACATAGTCTGGGTAAACAATAGCATCTACAGAACCAAAGCCAGATCCACCATCATAACCATGATAAAATAAAGATTTCATTATTTTAGAACCATCAAACACTGATTCTCCTTCAGCATTCAGCGCAACCTTTCCCTTTACAGTTGTTTGCTCACCAAATGAAAAGTCTTCATCTCCTCCTTTAAATTTTATTGTTGATTCAACTTGGGCACCATTAATCTGCTGAATAAACTCTTTTTGGACGCCGTTAGCATTACAACCCTTCAGTGTAAATTTTTCGATTACACCATCTGCATTTTTTTCTATATTGAATTTCATGAGCATGCCTGGCCCTTCTCCTGGCGCCTTCCCTTTTTCATCGTCTTTAAGCATCTCATCTGAAAAAGTCACTTTCACTATAGTGTCTATACCGTCATAAAAATCATCGCGACCAGCAACTTCCAAGGCCGCCTGAACTTCAGAATTGTTCTCTAAGCTTGCTGCTAAGTGACAAAGAATCATGTCTGGTTCAGCTACACGAAAAACCATTGACTTCATCATCTGAGTTGCCGAACAAAACCCAAGAGCGCTCTGTGAATTAAAAGAGCTAGCATTAGCCTCAGCAAAAACAAGACCTGTTTCTGCCAAATCAGCCTCTGTTTCTAGAGCACTTATAGATGCAGCAGTAATCGTCTCCACAGGCGCATTTGCCTTGACCAATGTACCAAGGTTGGTGATTGCTGTAGACGCAGCTTCCTCAGTATCGCCTCCTCCACCACTGCTGTTACAATTTACTGTAAAAGCTAAAAGAATAAATGATAAAATTATTAATGAATAAAATGATTTTTTCATGCTGTCCCCTCCTTTAAAGATACCCCCAAATATGATGAGACGTCATATCTGAAGTATAAATTTTCTGGCGTTTGATTTTATTTGATTTTTTATCCACCCACGCCAAGTCCCCCCTAAAAAGACCTACATAACTAAAAGCAAAACATGTGCCAACATACCCAAACTAATTATTTCAATAATAATAGGAGGATTGCTTGCTCGAATTCTTGAATAGGCAATATTTGCCCTGTAAAAATAGACTAAAACCCAGTTTTGCCTACCAAAAAACTGATCCACAGAAAATAGGCAAAAAATTCATATTATATTGTTCTTCACTGTATTACAGATTATAACACTGTCACTCAATGATAAGGGGCTATTATGACACTCAGACCCATTCAATTAAAACACCTCCGTAACCTGTTCCAAGTTGGCACTGATAAACAAGTCACAAAAGTGCTCGAAAAGATCCATCCCTCAGACATTTCTGTTCTTTTTAGTGAGCTGAACGATATCCAAATTAAGCGCCTAGTAGACTGCCTCTTGCTTGTTAAAAAAGCGGGAAAAACCTTGAAGGAAATTCCTGAGTTCATGCTTCCCGATATTTTAGAATTGATTGAAGCCGAAAAGCTCTCTCAAATTATTCAACGCATTGATCTTGACGACGCGTCCTATCTTTTATCAAAGGTTGAAGAATCAAAATGGCCTGACATCTTCAAGGGAGTCGATGCAAGACGACGCATCAACCTCGAAAAACTCCTCCTTTATCCAGAAGACTCTGCTGGTTCTGTGATGAACCCGATTTTCTTTTCTGTGAGCACTGACAAAACAGTCGAAGAAACAATTCAGGAACTTCAAAAATTTCCCGAAAGAGAAACTATCTTTTACGTTTATATTGTAGATCAAAAAAGATTAGAAGGCGTCATCCCATTGAGAAACCTTGTCATAGCCAATCCCAAGGTACCTGTGCGTGATATCATGAAAAAAAACGTGGTCATGATTCAGGCCACAAGCGACCAAGAAGAAGCCGCACAAATTGTGAGCCAATACAACCTTCTTGCCATTCCAGTTGTTGACGAAAACCAAAACCTACTCGGTGTGATTGCTGTGGATGATGTTATCGATATTTTTGAAGAAGAAGCTACTGAGGACATTTATCACATGGCAGGATTGAGTGGCGAGGACCGTGCCTTCACACCTGTGATGACCAAAATTAAAAAAAGATCTCCCTGGCTGCTCATCAACCTCACCACCGCATTTCTCTCAGCTCTTGTGATATTATTTTTTGAAGCAACCATCGCTAAAGTTGCAGCGTTAGCTGCTTACATGCATATTATTGCAGGCCTTGGTGGTAATGGAGGTATTCAGAGCATGGTTGTAATCACGCGTTCTATTGCTCTTGGCGAGATGGAGTTTTCGCGCTCTTATCAGGCCATTGCAAAAGAAATGCTCAATGGTTTTGGTCTGGGTATTATTGGTGGTTTACTTGTGGCTGCGATTGCGTCTTTTGTAGAGGTTAGTCCTTACTTAGGTTTTATTGTATTCATCTCAATGCTGATCAATATGATATTTGCAGGATTCATGGGAGCGTCTGTGCCTTTGGTTCTTAAATGGTTTAAGCAAGATCCTGCTGTGGGTTCTGGAGTCTTTGTCACAACGATTGTCGACATCACTGGCGTGTTTATCTTTTTAGGACTGGCAACTATGTTTTTGGATAAGTTGTAAAAGGGTCTACGATCTATCGGCTAACATCTAGCATCTAGCACCTAACATCTAGCATCTGACATCCTGCATCTGACATCCAGCATCTAGAATCCAATCATTCTTCCCCATCAACAACGCCTTCTTCAATCTCACCAATAAACTGATCAACAAAAGCCGCATCAATACGTGGTCCAGCTATGGCTGAGTGATCAGCACCATCAAAAATAGTGGCACCTTTTCTTTGCCATAGCTTAGGGGCTCGACAAGGAAAAACATTGTCTTCTCCCATCATAAGAAAAGCCACTTTTTCATCTTGCATATGACGAGGTTTTAAACTCTGTCTCGCGACAATACGTAAAAGCTTTAAATATTGGGCAATGACAGCTGGCATTTTTTCATTATCAACGAGATCTTCTACCCAAGCCCAATCTTCACCTGCATGAAGTTGACCGTAAAATTCTTGCGACCTTTCTCCTGGAACTAATTTGCCTTCATTCTTACCGAGACCACCAAGACCATCTAGCATGTATTTCAATGAAAAATGATATCCCCTCAAAGGTGCTATAAAGACGTATTTCTCAACAGGATTTTCAACCAAAAGATCGCCCTTCTTTTCCTGGTGATGAAATAAATTATAAACCGACACTGATCCCAAACTATGTCCTGCCACAATGACAGGCCGTCCATCAGAGTATTCTGATTCAATAACAGCAGGAAGTGAGTCTGCCAGCATTTCATGTGTGAAGCTTTCTGCATTGAAATGACTGCCACCAACACCCGGTGAATCAAAGGCCAGGATTTCGCGTTCCGTTTTAATCGCTGTCTGTCTCAAAAACTCAAGATACACTGGCGTGTTATGAAAAATGCCTCCAGCAAAAACAATAGGGGCTTTTGTCTCATCTACATTATCAGGGGTAATTTTTGTTGCAGCAACAGTGACGTTACTACTTATAGAAACAGTTGAAAAAGAAAGACTCACTCCTTCAGGATCAGCAGTAGAGTAATCTAAGAACTGTCTTAAGGCCTCAATTGATTCTTGTCTTGAATCTTCTTGAATGAGATCTGGATTTGAAAGCAAAACAAAAAAATCACTCGCATCTAATGTTTCTGTTGTTGTGAGTTCTGCGATTTGTTTTAAAGGATCAGAAACTATATCTTCTGTTGCAGCTTCATAGTTTTCACCTAAATAACCAATCGCCTTATTAATGGATGCTAGATCAAATAACGCCATACACTTCTCCTAATTTGTTATTCCCTCTTCTGCCACACCCATTAGTTTTCAATCCCAATCCTGGCTGTGTTTTCTGCAGAAAACGCCAAAAGTTGCTAAGTTTTTCTCTTATGTATAATATTTTGACTATAACAGCCTTAAGCGCTTGTTATGATTGAGTTATATGCTCCCCCGTGCCCAGAATCCAAAACCACCTTCCTAGCAACTTTTCAAAATTTTCGTCGATAATAGATAATGCATATAGAAAATCGGGCATAAATCTTAATACAGGGAATTTACATGAGCACAACACTAGTTCAAGGCATGGTTGCCTCAAGCGCAGCTGCCACTGAAGGCGCAACAGCATTAGGAACAAACTTACTTACAAATGGAGTCGCAACAGGAACAACGGCACTTGTTCAAGAAGGCAATGATGTAGGACCTAATGCACCACTTGCACATCTCAATGACATTGGAATGACAGGAGGCCCAGACATGCTCCTTCAAGCAGTCCTATTAGCCGTAGCATCTAAGGGAACAGGCAAAGGTCTCATGATCGCAGCACGCAAACATGGAAAAACTCTCCCTCTTGTTTGTTTGACAAGAGATCTCATGAGATCAACTGAAGTAAAAAAAGCAGCAGCTAACCCAGCTAATGCAACTGATGCTGATATGGATTTATTGGTAAGCTCAATGCTTGACTACAAATCTGCACATGCCCATCGAGAGCACGGTCTTTATAACAAAGCAAAAAGCGGCATACAAGAGGTGGCTACAGCTAGTCCCGAAAATTTTGCAAGAATGACTGAATGCCTACACCAGGCCATGGTCTCAAAGCAACACCGCGCCTGGAACATCCCTGGTCTTTTAGGAGATATTGGTGTGGCATCTGAAGAATATTCTTTACTAGCTGAAGAAGCCCTTGTTCAAGCGGCAAAAGAGGTCGATGGCGTTACATATGAACGCACAATACGTACTTTAGCAATGCTTTCAGCACACAGGCAGAGCACTCAAGACTTGGTTGGAAGATTAGAAACAGGGACCGAAAGAGAACGGTGCATTGCCATACAGGTCTTGGCAGTTATATTAGACACGAATGATTTCACAAGAATTTACATGGGACAAAGAACTCTTTCACAGCCTCCTTCTGAGCAAAGAGAATGGGCCGTGAATAGACTCGTGGCCTTTACCGCTGATGAAGCCGTAGGAGGTAAAGCTATTCGATTGCTAGCTGAACTCACTGAAGGAAGAGAAAGGCCTAGATCTCTTGAATATCATAAAGCGGAAATAGCGCGCCTCGACCGCCTGGAATTATATTCCTCTAGGTTAAAACCTTTTGATAAAGCATATCTAGCTTATTTAGAAAATGTAGCCATGAGCACAAATGATGAAGGCATAAGAGGTGTGGCTATTTCACAAATAGTGATGTCCATGCGAACACCCGATTATAGTTCCTTAGATGCAACAAGCACTGCATTTACACTAAGTTTTAATGATGTGAATGCTCAACAAATCAAAACCCTAGCTACGATTTTTGATGCCTATCCTGGAAGTTTTAAATGGTCATATAGTCTGATCAACTACACCTTTGAACAGTTTTTAGCTGTAGGAGAAACTGATCCAGATGGCGATCTCACAGATGCTGTGAGAACTGGGTTTTATGAGGCCATGATAGCACAAAGCCGCTATCCAACCCTCAGTTGGCAGTTTGCTGATCTAGAAAATGCTCGGCTAGCTGAAAAAGAAGATGTTGTAATCATGCGAACCACACAAGGGGATCTGAGTTAAGATTGATACAAACTAAAACACCCCCGCACACTCAGCTCCACAGAATTTGCACTTGTTTCCCTCAAGATTATAATCACTCAATGAATACCAATCACGGCCTATGAGGGTTTTTTGGCATTTGTGACAGTAAGTGCTCTGAGATTCTTTGTCAGAGACATTGCCCGTGTAAACGTAGTGAAGTCCGTTTTTGATGGCGATGTCTCGCGCCTTGATAAGAGTTGCTGTTGGTGTGCGTGGTTTGTCGAGCATTTTAAAGTCTGGATGAAACGCACTGAAGTGAAGAGGAACATCAGGACCAAGTTCTGAGAAAATCCACTTTGTCATTTTATCGAGTTCATTATCAGAATCGTTTTCTCCTGGAATAAGAAGCGTTGTGATCTCCACCCAAACATTAGTTTCTTTTTTGAGATAGATTAAGGTGTCGAGCACTGTTTGAAAATCACCTGAACAATTTTTTTGATAGAACTCTTCGCTAAAGGCCTTAAGATCAACGTTTGCTGCATCAATGTGTTTGAAAAAACCTTTTCTTGGCTCTTCACAAATCACGCCCGCTGTGACTGCCACTGTTTTGATTCCGATTTTGTGACACTCTTTAGCTGTGTCGACCGCATACTCCATAAAGATCACAGGATCATTGTATGTAAAAGCAACCGATTTGCACCCTTGTTTTTTTGCCGCCCCAGCAATTTCAGCAGGCATCGCCACACTAGCCATAAGATCTGTTTGGCGAGAGCGACTCATATGCCAATTTTGGCAAAACACACAGGAGAGATTACAACCAGCAGTCCCAAAAGAAAAAACTTTTGTTCCAGGCAAGAAATGATTGAGAGGTTTTTTCTCTATGGGATCAACCTGAAACCCTGTGGAACGTCCATAGCTCGTCATGACAACTTCACCACACTGGCACTCCCGCACAAAACACAATCCCTTGTTCCCTTCTTTGAGCTTGCAAAACCGTGGGCAAAGATCGCATTGCACACGCCCATCATCTAATTTATGCCAATATTTTGTTTTAATTACGTGTTTCATTTTTATTCTTCTGAGAAACCCTATCGATTATCGCTTATCGCCTATCGTATCCAGCATCAAGCATCCAACATCCAACATCAAGCATCCAGTATCCAGCATCCGGCATCCCTCCAAAATCATTGATAAAATTATGCGTCGTATAAAAACTCTTTATTTTCCCAGTAATTTTATGCTAGTAAGCCGCTCGCTTTATTATATAATGGTCATAAAGCTGAAGGACAGAAACAAAGAAAATAAAGTGACCATTGAAAGACAACCCAACCAGGATCTGGTGAAAAACGGAAAGAAAATGAAAGATATAGCTTTACACAGAAACGTCGGCATCTCAGCCCACATTGATTCAGGAAAAACCACCGTGAGTGAAAGGATGCTTTATTACGCTGGAAGAATTCATCGCATTGCCGAAGTAAAAGGCAAGTGTGGTGTTGGTGCAAAAATGGATTCCATGGATCTCGAGCGCGAAAAAGGAATCACAATTCAATCAGCCGCCACCCATGTAGACTGGGGAGACAATACAATTAATATAATTGATACACCTGGACACGTTGATTTTACTGTTGAGGTTGAAAGAGCCTTGCGTGTGCTTGATGGCGCTATTCTTGTTCTCTGTGGTGTTGCTGGCGTACAATCTCAATCACTCACAGTCACAAGACAAATGAACCGATACAAAGTGCCACGTATAGCCTTTGTAAATAAACTCGACCGCTCAGGAGCCAACCCTTTACGCGTTGTTTCTCAGCTCAAAGAAAAACTCGATATCAACGCACACCCTCTTTGTCTGCCCATTGGCTTAGAAGATGATTTTAAAGGAATTGTTGATCTTTTAGAAATGAAAGCCGTTTACTTTTTGGGAGACAATGGCGAAAACGTTACGTACGAAGACATTCCCGAAAACATGAAAAAAGAAGCCGAAGAATATCACAACTCACTCATCGAAGAAGTTGCTAATGTAGACGATGTGATTGCCGATCTTTTTCTCGAAGGAAAACCTGTTACAAAAGAAGATCTCATACAAGGCATTAGACGCGCTACAATCGCACGTCGATTTGTACCCGCCTATATGGGAAGCGCTTTCAAAAACAAAGGCGTACAACCGCTCATGGATGCTGTTTGTAATTTCCTGCCTTCACCAGATGAAGTCAAAAACAAGGCCCTTGATTTAGAAGACCATGAAGCTCCTGTAGTGCTTGAAAGTGATGACGGAAAATCTTTAGTCGCACTTGCTTTCAAGCTCGAAGACGGACGCTTCGGCCAGTTAACTTACATGCGAATTTATCAAGGCACGTTAAAAAAAGGCGATTTTATTTACGACACCCGAGACAATAAAAAAATCAAAGTGCCACGGCTTATCCGTATGCACTCTGACGAAATGCAAGACATCACCGAGGCAGGTGCTGGCGATATTGTAGCTATGTTTGGTGTAGACTGTGTGACTGGCGATACTTTTTCTGATGGCAAGAACCGTTTTTCTATGACTTCAATGCATGTTCCAGAAACAGTGATCGACCTTTCTATTTCGCCAAAAAAGAAAGAGAGCACACAAAATTTCTCTAAAGCGCTTAATCGTTTTACAAAAGAAGATCCTACTTTTAGAGTCAAGATTGACCCTGAAAGTAACGAAACCATCATTTCTGGCATGGGAGAGCTTCACTTACAAATTTATGTTGAGCGTATGAAGCGTGAGTATGCTTGCGAAGTTGACGTTGGCAAGCCACAAGTAGCTTACCGCGAAACGATCACCAGGCCTATTGAATGTGATTACGTACATAAAAAACAAACTGGTGGTGCAGGTCAATACGCACAGATTATTGCCACAATGGAAAACATTCCTTTAGAAGATTCTGTTCATTATGAATTTATAAACAAAACTGTCGGGGGCTCTATTCCCAAAGAATACATCCCTTCTTGTGACAAAGGTTTTCAAGCACAGCTTGAAGAAGGCCTTCTCATTGGACAACCTGTTGTTGGGGTACGCATGACCGTAACTGATGGAAATTTTCATCCAGTAGATTCTAGTGACATGGCATTTAAGACATGTGCCAAAACCCTTGTTCGTGAAAATTATAACAAGGCAAAACCGATCGTTCTCGAGCCAGTGATGAACCTCGAAGTCACAGTCCCTGATGAATTTCAGGGGACAGCCACAGGCTTAATCAACCAAAGACGAAGCATGGTCATGAGCTCAATGTCAGAGCACGGGTACACTACGATTCAAGCTGAGTCACCGCTCGCTGCCATGTTTGGTTTTTCAACAGATATCCGCTCTGTCACACAAGGTAAGGGCGAGTTTACAATGGAATTTCTAAAATACGCCCCTGTGCCCAAACAACTCCAAGAAGATCTGATTAAAGAATATCTAAAAGAAAAGGATGAGAAGTAGATCCTTGGTGAGCCAATATACGATTCACGATCTACAATCCACAATCCACTATCATCGATCCACTATCAAATAGATGACAAAAAGCACCCCTCTAAGGCCTCTTTGAGGACTGTTTACCCCATACTCATAAAAGATCGACATCTGCCAAATCTGTTTTTTCAATAATATTAGTGCGTTACCGGTGATTATTTTTTTTCCGAACTTGGCACCACTTATGCATATTAGATAAGTGAAAATCGACCCAATTCCTCTTCTATAGAGGAACCCTCATTACCCCTTTTACCCCTCAAGGCCGGTTTAAGACCCCCCTCTTAAGCCGGCTTTTTCCTTTTAAAAAATCTCTGTTTTTGACGCGTAATTCAGACATTAACATAGATCCTATTTAAAGTTGCAGAGCTCTTGCTCTTTGAATAATGAATATCAAACACGGAATAACGAATACTGAAGTAGGGGTAGGCCTTGTGCCTACCCGACTATATTATTTATTTCGGGCGCCCACGAGGGACGCCCCTACAAACTTCGATATTCAATATTCCTTGTTCATTATTCGATATTCATTACTATGTTTAAGCTACAAAACATAACCTACACACTTCCTGATCAAAAAAACAAAAAACACCTACTCAAAGACATTTCTTTGAACATTTCAAAAGGCTCAATGCTCGCCATCATGGGACTTAATGGCGCTGGCAAAACCACACTTTTAAAAATCTTGAGCTCTTATCTTAAACCTAACCAAGGCTCTGTCTTTGTTGAAGAGAAAAACACAAACACCTACAACGCTAAAGACATGGCAAGGAAAACTGCCTTTGTTCCACAGGAGTTTCCAACTAATTTTCCCTTTACTGTGAGCGAATTTGTGATGATGGGACGTTTTTCTTGGCAAAAAAGCCTTCTTAACCAACAAGAAGACTTCCAAACAACAACGGACACACTCAAAAAATTAAATCTATTCAGCCTTAAAAACCGTGATGTTTCAACTCTTTCAGGTGGAGAAAAACAACGCGTTCTCTTGGCTCGTGCCATAGTTCAAAACACTGAGGCCATTTTATTAGATGAGCCCTTCAATCACCTAGATATTAAAAACAAAAGAGAAATACTCAGCATCCTTAAAAACCTAAACCAAAATCATGGCAAAACCATCATAGCGGTGATGCACAGCTTCTCAGATGTTTCTTCTTACTTTCATCAGGTTGTATTCTTAAAAAATTCAGAACTTATGTTTTGTGGAAACACTAAAGAAGCCTTTGAAGAAAAACGCCTCCAAGAAGTTTTTGATGTGCCAGTTTATCTTTGATTAGATTAGGTGGATGCTTTTTGATTTTGGCCTTTGTTAGGCGTCCTGCTTTTGTTCTTTGACATCAATTACCGATGCAGGGGGTGTTACAATGCTGTTGTCAGATGTGCGAACGGGTTCTTCGGATTCTCTTTTGACAGGAAATCCCGCCTCAACCATTTTGAGTTCGTCTTTATATTTTTCTAAAATAAGATTTTCTAGGTAGCTTCTAAAATCACTATTAATGGGGTGTGCAATATCTTTATATGTGCCATCTTTTTTCTTTTTAGATGGCATGGCTACAAACAAACCACCGTTTCCATTAATTACTTTTAAATCACGAACAACAAAACAGTCATTAAAGGTTACTGTAACATATGCCTTTAAACGATCTTCCTCGGCCAGAAAAATTCTAGTTTCTGTAACTTCCATGCTGAATCCTCCATTGTCTGTCTTTGTGTCTTGCATGAGCATATCCTTATCACGTGAATTATTTTTGACAAGTTATTTCAGCAAACGAAAACTATCAGTGAATCCACTATGCTATGAATTTTATATATTGTAGCAAACGAGGGTTTGGTTATGTGATATTTTCTGCTAGAAAAATACGGCAGTCAGCAACCTTAGCTTGAATCTTTTTACAAGCAATCTCTGCCATTTCTTTATTAGGATAAATTCCAAAAACACTTGGCCCTGATCCTGTCATCTGTGCAGCAAGAGCGCCTGTTTTTTTAAGAACTTTTTTCAGATCTTCTATAACTGGATGCTTCTTCTTTGTAACAGACTCCAAATCGTTATTTAAATACTTAATAACTGATTTTTTAGTCGCAAATTGTAAAGGAATGTCATCAGACAACTCAGGAACACTTAAACTGTTGTCATTGGCAGCTACATAATGTTCATAAGCCCACTTTGTCGAAACAAGAACATTAGGTGTGATCACCACCAAAGGGAGCTTGGGTAGTTTTTTTATCTTAACTAATTGCTCTCCAACACCCTTTGCCACGGCAGGGGCACCAAAAACAAAGAAAGGGACATCAGCCCCAAATCTAAGCCCTATCTTCATAAGCTTATCTTTAGACAAATTAATCTTTAATAGCTCGTTTAAACCCGTGAGAACAGCAGCAGCATTACTAGAGCCTCCGCCCATACCAGCAGCGCTAGGAATGTTCTTTTTGATTTTAATATGAACGCCTATGTTCTTGTTCGAATAGGCCAGAATCTCTTTGGCAACACCGTAGACTATGTTCCGCTCACCGTCTGGTACATTGCTATCATTCATACACTCAACCTTGATGCCCTTTTCGATAAGCTCACATTCTATTTCATCATAAATACTAACTTGGGTATTAATCATCCTCAAATCATGATTGCCATCCTGCCTTTTATTTAGAACGTCCAATCTCATGTTGATTTTTGCAGGTGATTTGAGTTTGATTATTTTCATCCCATTCTCCTTTTAAAAAAAATAAGCACTGCCTTCTTAGCTTTACGAGGCTCCTTATTTTTCGGTGCCTGATCTCTTGCTTTGAAGCTCATACAAAAAATCAAATATTTTTGTCAATGCGGTCATCAAATACATGAACCCTATTGAAATTCTTTATAAATAACGTGTTGTCACATTATTGACGCCCTTGATTTTCAACAAAGAAATGGCGCCATTAACCTGCCTTCCCTTTTTATCTTATGGCGTAGAAAAAGAGGAAAATACTCAGCTTTGTTGAGCTGGATCCTGTTCGAGTTTGCGCAAATCAAGCCAATTGTCCGCAAAACCTAATGCAGCAAAAATAAACAACGTAACCTCACCTAAAAGAAGAACCCCAAAATAAATAAACAATCGCGTAAACCCAAAAATCTTTTTCTTATCTAGTAAGAAAACTCCTATGGAGATCCCTTGGAGAAAATAAACCACTATCGCTGAAAGAAGTATGTTTAGAAAAAAATAAAATAACCCCTCAGTCTTAATAAGAACCTCATTTAAGAGCAATAATAAGGCAACCCCCAGCACCGGCCAAACAACAATAAAGGGAATACGAAAAACCGTTAAATTGGTTTTTTTTAATTCTTTGAAATAATGAGAATAGAATCGCTTAGCAATAAGCAGATTGAAAATATAAAGAAAAGAAACCACGATCAAAAGCACAAAAGGTAAAAGATAGACTGTTTTTTCTGCATAATCCTTCATCGTACTCTGAAAAGAAACAACCTGATGCAGGCTAGCCCCTGATTGTTGCTGTGTGGCTATAAATTGCTCCAACATAATCTCAGTGGATTTATGGTAGGAAGCAAAAAAGACATCACTCTGAGGAAATATCGCAACAACACCCAACAAAAGGCTAATCAGAAAGATCCCTAAAACGGACCAAGCCATCGTTTGAAAAACCCTGTTCTGAGAACAGAGCAAAGCGCGAACAATGGTAAAGCCCATCCCCAAAAACAAGCAATAATAACCAATTCCCGCCAACATAACAGTAGCATGATTAAAATGTTCAATAAGACCCAAAAAAGGGACAGGCAATATCCAATAAGCTTTAGGATGGTTTTGATAAAGATTATAAAAGAAATCGGTGCCAAGTAAATAGAGGCACGCCACGATTATGAGGCTTGGCCAGACGGCTGAAACAAATGACGCTTTTCTAAATTTTAAACTAAAATATATAAAAGGAAGTGGGGTAAGAAAAACAAATAAGCCTGAAAAATAAAGACCAAGCGTTAGCAGGCTCATAATGATAGCTGCTTTTCGCTGTTCTTCTAGAACTCCTGTTCCCCAAATGGAGATCCGCACAATAAGCCTCCACCATTTATGGATGTTTCTTATCCTACCTTAAGTCCTCTTAGGGTCTTCTGTTTAACCCGTCCAAAGGACTGATAAACTAATAATCTCGAATAGCGTGTGTCACCGTGTATGGCAATAAGGCCAAATGACGCGCTCTATTTATGGATAGGACTACTTGTGTTTGATGAAACTGACAATTGCCCGTCACACGTCTGGGAACGATCTTTCCTCTTTCGGTGAGAAAATCAGCCAGCATCTTTGGTCGTCGGTAGTCAATAAGGTTTTCTGTATCACAGCAAAAGCGGCAAAATCTTTTTCTGGCAATTGTTTTCTTTTTCTCAAATCTTTTTTCTTTTTTCCTTTTCATAATAAAATCCTTTTCAAATTTAGTTTTTAACGTTGAACTCTGCCCTTTTATTCAGCAAACGTAAATCCAGAGGGCTCAACCTGAACGTTTTCGGGAGTTCGCTTTGTTTGTTTGATAGTTAAATACCTTAAAACCGTTTCTTCATAACCAAGATTTTTTTCAAGGTCATTAATGACAGTCACTGGAGCAGTATAAATATACTCAACATAGTGGCCGGTTTTAAATTTTTTAATTTGATAGGCTAGTTTTCGATTTCCCCAGTCTTTTTTTGTGATTTCTTCTGCTTTATTTGCATTAAGAATTTTTGTGATTTTATCTTCAACTGCTTTGAGTTGCTCTCCTTGTAAATCTGGTTGAAAAACACAGATTGTTTCATATTTTCGCGTTTGACTCATAATTATCTCCTTATGGGTATAAATCCTGTCAGCCAACTGACTAACAAGAAAGGGTAATAAATGAAGCTTGAGCTAGTGAGCTCACGTGCCTCTTTTTGATAACAGTGCTTGGCGCTTTCTGGCTTGTGCTTGTTTCTTCTTTTTTTCAATCGAAGGTTTTTCGTAACACTCACGTTTTCGGACTTCTGCTAAAATTCCTGCCTTTTCACACTGTTTTTTAAAACGGCGCACTGCGCTTTCGAACGATTCGCCATCTTTAATTTTAACTCCTGGCATAATATCACCACCTAATGATTAGAATTTAACCCAAAACTTGGGTTTTTTCTGAGAAAGGGTTGGTCCCGTAACTACAAAAGTTATCTCAGATTTAAATTACGCAGCAAACTGCGTAGCTATTGATAAAACAATAACTTATCTCAAAAACAGGCGCGGGTAATACGACAAACGATGATCACAAGTCAACCCACCCCCAAAAAACCAAGCCCCTGATACACAAACAAGGACAAAAGATAAGCAAAAACAGTCATGTAGCAAAAAACAAATACTGGCCACTTTCGACTATTTGTCTCTCGTCCGATAATGGCTAGTGTGGACATGCATTGTGCTGCAAAGGCAAAAAAGACCATCAGAGCCAAGGCCGTGCGAAGGGTGTAAGCTGGAGATCCGTCTTCTTTAACTGCGGTTTGCAGTTTCCGTCTTAGTGTTTCTGATTCCTCATCAGAGGGTCCCAGATTGTAAACGATTCCCATGGTACTCACAAAGACCTCACGGGCTGCAAAAGATGAAATCACACCAATGCCAATTTTCCAATCAAACCCAAGCGGTGTGATAACAGGCTCAATAAACTTACCCATCTTTCCCATAAAGCTATTTTGAAGCAGCTCTGACGATTCAAGCTGTTCTAGGCGCTTTATTTCTAGTTGTTTTTCAGAAGCAACTAACACGCTCTGGCTAACCAGTGTTCGTTTTTCTTCATACTTTTTAACCGTATCTGTTGAGCGAGGAAAGTAAGCAAGCCCCCATAAAATCATACTAAAAATAAAAATGATTGTTCCCGCTGTTTTCAAAAAAACCTTAAGCCTTATTAAGACATAATGATAAACGGCTCTTAAGGGAGGCAGTCTATAACGTGGCAATTCGAGAAAAAAGACACTTTCTCCTTTTTTGGGAAGAATACGATTCATAATGAGCGCCATGAATAGACCTGCCAAAATACCCGAAATAAAAAGCGCAAACAGTGTTAAAGCCTGTAAATTTAAGAACCCAAAGACCGATGTTGCCGGCACAAAGCAGGCAATCAATAGAGTATATATAGGAAGTCTGGCTGAACATGTCATGAAGGGGGCCATCAAAATAGTGATGAGACGCTGTCTTTCATTGGCAATCGTTCGTGTACTCATGATTCCTGGTACAGCACACGCAAAAGAGGATATGAGAGGAATAAAAGACCTTCCTTCTAAACCAAAAAGCCTCATAAAACGATCAATGAGAAAAGCTCCCCTAGCAAGATAACCAGACATTTCTAAAAAACCAATAAAGAGAAAGGCAATCAGGATCAGGGGCACAAAAACAAGCACCGCTCCCACCCCTGCAATAATCCCATCAGAAATAAAGCTGACCAACCAAGGAGTTTCAATGTGAGACAAAACAATTCCACTCAATACACCTAACCCCTCTTCAATGAAATCCATCAAAGGAACAGACCAGGTAAACAGGGCTTGAAACAACAAAAGCATAACAGCAAAGAAAACAAGTGGGCCCAAAAATGGATGTAAGAATATTTTATCGAGATAATCTGATTTTCTTATTGAGCGCTGCACAGTTTTTTTCACTGTTTCTTTGATGAGGGTGTCAATCACCTTAAACTCTTCTTCAACCCCCTCTGCCCAAGGCCATGCCTGTGGTCCATGGCAGTCTTCCGGAACAGAAAACAATTCTGCTTTATTTTTTGATATTGGCTCTTGTCTGGGCAGCTTTTTTTTGTTTTCAATTTCCGAAATGAGCTCTTTAATCCCTTCGCCCTTTTTGGCACACAGTGGAATAACGGGGATTTTTAACTTTTGAGACAATTTTAGTAAATCTATCTCCGTTCCTGTCGCCTTAAGTTCATCCATCATATTTAAAACAAGAATGGTTTGCGGATGGATTTTTTGAATTTGGGTTACAAGCAACAAACCTCGTCTTAGTTTTGTCGCTTCAACCATTACAACAACGACATCAGGGCGAGAAGCTTCTTTTATGTGGCCTTGGATATATTTGACCGCAATGACTTCGTCTTCTGATTTTGTGTTTAATGAATACGTTCCTGGCAAATCTGTGAGCAAGATATCCTGCCCCATTGGAGTTGTAAAGCGACCTTGAAGTTTTTCAACAGTTACCCCTGGGTAATTTGCAATTTTTTGACGACTTCCTGTTAGTTGATTAAATAATGTCGATTTGCCAACATTGGGGTTTCCTGCAAGAACAACAGATTTGTACATAGAAGTGTGTTTAGAAAATTGGAGTTACCTTGATACAAGCCGCTTCAGAACGCCTGATAGCATAACTTGTGTCACTGATAATAACTTGAATTGGTCCACCTAAAGGGGCTTTTCTCACAACAGTGATATCTTCACCAACTGTAAAACCAAGCTCCATAAGACGATCATAGCCTGCTAACGAACTATCAATGCTAACAAGTTTTGATGTTTGGCCTTGTTCAAGTTTTAGTAACGTCATGTCCTACCTCAATTTACATTCGCCTTCATCATATCACAGAAAATAGTTTTTGAAAACGACTTTCAAAATCCATTATGGGGTTAGGGGACTCAGGTCAATGGGAATGTGAGGGCTTTATTTTTTAGCAATAATTTCCGGCCGTTAGACGCATGGACTATATGAGACAAAACACAAGATACGATAAGCGATAGACGATAATCGATAGTTTTTCTACGATCCACAATCCACAAACTACGATCCACTAAAGAATGGATTATTTTTCATTTCATTTTCAACCGTTGTGTTTGGCCCATGACCTGGAATAACCAGAGTATTGGGAGGCAATGTGAATATTTCTTCTTTCACAGATTTAATCAAACTCTCATAATTTCCTCCCCATAAATCTGTTCGACCAATAGATCCTGCGAAAAGAGTGTCGCCACAAATAAGCAGAGGAATAGTTTTTTGTTCGTTTGAATTTGTATTTAAGCTAAAATTCTCAAAATAATAACAAACAGAACCTGGAGAATGACCTGGTGTATAAAGCACCTTGGCTTGTAGGTTGGAGCTGACACTGATTATCTCTCCTTGTTCAACTTGGTGAGAAATAGGGGGAGAGGCCTCGTCTATTGTTAACCCAAACATATCTGCCTGCATTTTAAGATTTTCGTATAAAGAAAGATCCTCTTTATGAAGACAAAGATCGGCCTGAAAATGTTTTTGAACCTTGCCCACAGCAGCAATGTGGTCGATATGAGCGTGCGTGAGAAAAATATGTTTGGGTTTAAGTTCTTGAGCTTCAATCTCTCGAATAAGAAGGTCTGCCTCATCTCCTGGATCGATAATAAGTGCATCCTTTGTTTCAGAATCGCTAATTAGAATACTATTACTTTGAAATGACCCTACTTGAAAAACTTTGATAAACATATTTTTTTAGCTAACAGCAATCAGCTGTCAGCCCTCAGCTATTGATAATCGATTATCGGCCTATAAGAGATATTTTATTGTTTTTGCAATATCATTTGATTGACTGTTTAAGAATTTATATAGAAATCCTATGAAAATTTATACAAAAACCGGCGACAAGGGGACGACAGCACTTCTTGACAGATCACGAGTCACAAAAAACCATCCCAGAGTTGATCTTTACGGAGATGTTGATGAACTAAATTCTATCATAGGAATTGTCATCAGCTACCGTTTGGAAAAAGATTTAAATAATCAATTAGCTACTATTCAAAAAAACCTCATGTCTCTGAGCTCTATCCTTGCAAACCCTAAATACAAGCGCTCAAAAGGCAAACTAGACGTCTCAGAAGAACACGTACACGAGCTTGAGCAAAACATTGATGAAATAGAAAAAGAACTTCCTCCGCTAACAAACTTCATACTTCCCGGAGGAGCCAAGGTCGCGAGTTTTTTGCATTTGGCGAGAACCGTCTGCCGTCGAGCTGAACGCAAATGTGCTGCTCTCGCAAACAACGATACGCTAGATCCAATCTGCCTCATCTATCTCAATCGGCTGTCTGATTATTTATATATTGCTGCTCGATACGCCAACTTCTTAAGGCGTTATAAAGATATTGTTTGGTAACATTTTTTTTATCCGGCATCCTTCTCCACATCTTTAACATTCATCCTTAACCCAAATGCTTTGTGCTTGTTTTGAGCTTCTTTGAGCACCCTCTCAAACCCCAATGATTTTCTTGGCACGTAGGAAAAACCGCAGCCTTCATAAAGATCCGCTTTTCCTACAAACTTTCTTGGCGGAAACTCTCGACAAAGCCGTGGTTTAAAAAAATGGATCGGACATGTTTTGTTCTTAGTCAAATAGAGGCAGCGATAAACAATTACGTTATCAACCACTCCCAATTTTTCAAAATTATAGTGTAGGTGATGCCATTTTGATACCAGGTTCACAATCCATTGTTTTTTTGCCCATGATTTGGGCAAGTGCATGCCAATCTTCAAGCAGCACTGCCCTGTTCTCTGGCATTTTCCCACACGAATATACTGCGATTTGTAAAACAAACTAATAAGGACCAAGGCAATGCGGTCAGCAATCGTAGTCAGCCATTCAGCAATAAAAAAAATAACCTGAACTATAAAACGAAGGGGGATGATAAATGCTCTTTTGAGATGTTTCATTATTAAAAGTTGCTAGATGACAAATACCAGATGCTAGATGACAAAGGAAGCACATTAAATCAAGCAACTAGTATCCGATACCCGACATCCGACATCCAGCATCCGACATAAATCTCCCTCCTTGCTTCCTGGGAAAAAGTTCATTAAAAACAGCTTTAAGGATATTCATGCGCATTCATAAAAAGTTTATCATCGCAACTCTTGCCCTTATTATTATTTCATCACTGGCTATCGCTTACCCAGTTACCGAGAAAGAACCAACAAGCGCTTCTGCCCCACTCGATATTTTAAGCGCCCAACCAGACCGAATCTTTCTGCCCATTACGGGAACATTTCAAAACAAGTACATGTTTTCCATCGCCACTTCGAGCACAACCCTAACAATTATCGACCTCGAAACATGGGACACCTACACAACGCAGCCTGACGCCTTTCTCTCAGCCGTCTCAGACGTAACACTTCTCACTGATGGCACAACCCTTATCGTGGGACTTTCAAGCGGTAACATAGCCACCCTAGAGCTTGATGATGAAGACACGTTCACAAACACTGAGGCTACAACAGATACGGACTCTGACGATGACACTGATGAAGATGACGCTGAAGAAGAGGCTGAAGCAACCGACTCTAGGCAAACAGACAGTTCTGAAAACATGACAAGTGCGGGCATTACCTTCCTCGTTTCTGATCCAGTGGATGACATTATTTACACCGTCAATTCAACTGGGTATTATTTTCAATATAATATTGATAATTCCAACTACAGCGAAGTTTACCTCGAAAACACTTCGGCTACAGATGATGATGATGATGAAACAACAACAGCGGCTTATTACACGCCTACCGACATGGTTTACGCAGATTCAAGTGCTGGAGACAAAGTTCTTATCTCTACAAGCACGGGAGACATCATAGTTATCACTCCAGGAGAAACATCATATACAGTTTACACTCTTTCATCCACAGCCACCTCTTTTAGCACCGAAACTCCAAATTTTGCAGACATCGCTCTCACACCTGATAATGATTATCTCTATATCATTGATTCAGATAATGATTTGATCTGGGTTTTTTCTCTCCTTTCTAATGCCTTTATCGATCAAATAAGTTCAGACACCAGTCTTGACCCCATTAACGTTGACGATGACTACAACAAGTCTTTCACAAACATTTTTGTTTATGAAGATGCTGATGGTGATGTCGTGGCTTACGCTTCTGGTGAAAGTGGTATTTCTCTTATCGATGCCAGCGACCCTGGCACAGCAGCTGCAACTAAAGTTTTAGATGGCGACACAACAGACAGCGTCACAGACGAAGACCCAATCCCCCTTTCTGGAACACCTGGCCTCATGGCGGCAACGTCCAATGATGTAGAATATGTTTTTTCTGTTAACGCCAATGCCGAAATCTCTGTTTTAACAGACAACCCTTGGATTAGCATATCAAGTATTAGTACTACGAGCGTTAATGCCACAGATTCTACTTTTACTTTGACCTTTCAGTCAGACATAGCTGGCGATTATACAATCAGGGCTAACAGTGATGCCACAGGAGCCACCGGTACTGAGCTTATCGCTTCCACAGCCTTTACAGATGTTGATACCGATATCACAACAGCCTCTATCGATATTAACAGCTTTGAACGAGCCACCTTTATTGAGGGCACAAACAAGATTTTTGCCTTAGTCACTGACGCCAACAGCCTGACTGGTCATTCTGCTATCACCCTGACTGTGGACCGCCCTCCTGAGGCCACGACAATAACAGGTGTGAGTTTTGGCAACCAAAAAGCCTATGTTAATTTTACACCATCACCTGATGAAGACATTGATTATTACGTGCTTTATGCAGAACCAGCCGAAAGCCAAACCAGCCCTTCGTGTCCAGGCACCCTTACATTTACTTCGGGCAACATCATCAAAACGACTTATTACCACACTAACTGCAGCACCACAGCCTGTAATGGCGAAGCAACAGGCCTCACAAATGATGTCACGTATTGTGTGGCCGTAAAGGTTGTTGATTTCTCTGTACAAGCAAGTCCCATTGCTTCTTACACCGTCCCTGTCACCCCTGAACAAACAGTGGGGCCAGCTGGTTTTTTTGGTGAGACAAGCTGTTCACTTTCCCTGGATACGAATCAAACGCCTCTTCATAATTATTCATGGTTATTATTTTTTCTCCCTTTTCTTTTCTTCCTTGCGCCTCGCGCCTTATGCCTTGTGCCTCGAAACAGAAAAAATACTCGGAAAGCTTTTTTTCTCACCGTTCTTTTGACCTCCCTATCCTTGCTATTAGTCACCCAAAACGCACAGGCTGAAGAACGCACACCTCAGAACTGGACACTCGAAGCCAAAATATATCACTGGATTCCCATGGACACACAGGTTCGAAATTTCATGGGTATTTGTTGCCACTTTGGTGGCGAAGTTGAATTTGGATATCTCTTAAAAGATCGCTATAATTTTACGATTTCGGCAGGCATGGGTTTCGAAAATGGAAACTCAGTGGGCATCCGCACAGGAGGTGCCTCAGGAGACAATTACATTCTTTTGCTTTTCCCTATCCGCTTTGATTTTATTTATCGTTTTGATTTTAAATCTGAACAACTTTTTCTTCCCTATATTAGGGCTGGTGGCGATGTTGTTGTTTTTTACGAAGGCAGCGCTGGAAGCACTATCACCAATTACAAATTCGGTTTTCATGGTGGGATTGGCGTAGGCATTTTGCTCGACCGTATAGAACAGCTTGGCCACAACCTAGAAGAAGTCATTGGCGTGAATGATGTGTACCTTACCATCGAAGCACGCTATGCCTATCTCAATAGCTTCTCATCAACTGGACTCGATTTGACTGGATTCTATCCGTACATTGGCGTGCTTTTTGAATTCTAATTTTTTTCGAGAATGAACCACTAAAGCTTAATCAGCTGTCCTGGCTTAGGAACAAACAACTTGTACCCCTTGCCTTTGTGGTGTGAAACAAGTTGCTTCATTTCTTTGATATGGTTTCGTGAAATGTGAACGACGCCGGTTTTTTTGATATTGGCTATCTTGATATACCTGAGAAATCCCCTCAGATCACAGTGGCCAACACCTGCTGGTGTGGGCGAAAAGACTTCGTGGAGCAAGAGATCTGTGCCTTGAAATAACTTCTTTGTTCCTTCTGTTAAATCTCCATCACCGCTAATAGCAAAGCTTTTTCCGCGAGGAAGACTGGCACGAATACCTAAATTCAATCGGGAATGAAAAGAATGTGCGCAAGAAAACCGCACCTTTTTATAGCTAAAACTTTGTCCGCTTTTGATCTCTTTAATTTCAATTTTATACTTAAGTTTTTTAGCTATGCTCGCATAAGCGAGCCCACACATCTTCATCACATTTTCTTTTGTGCCTTTGGGTCCAAATATCGTGAGTTTTTTCTTTCGCCCCTCTTCAAAAAAACGAATAAAAAGCGCTGGCAACCCCATGGTATGATCACCATGCAAATGAGTGAGATAAATAGCATCGATGTTTTTGTATGTTTTTGGATACTGCCACAGGCGCTCAGGAATTTGATACCCACAATCAAACAAAATCGTGGGCATGTTTTTTCCATAAAAAACACTGGAGGTGTTTCCTAATCCTTTATCGTCAAAAGCTTCGCCTGTTCCAAGAATAAGTAATTGCATAAATAATTATTTTGTTTCTTTTTCAATCCAATTTAAAAAATCCACATTCCCCTTTTCGATTGGAAGGGAAACAACACAGGGACATTCATGGCTGTGAAGTTCTTTAACTCTCTCAATCAAAGAATCAACAAGAGATTCTTTTGTCTGCACAAACAGCACCAGCTCTCCATTCTCATTCACCTTGCCATCCCACCAATAAAAAGAGGTGATGTTATCAACTATGTTCACACCAGCAGCCAACTTCTCTTCCACCAACGCTTTACCGATATCTTTCGCCTCTTCTTTATTTGGCACTGTGATGTAAATCAGAAATTTTTTCATATTACTTTTTCATACTTCTATTTTTCTTTTCTTCTCATCTGGATGCTCACGATAAAGCACCACAACATTTCCTACCATCCCCACGATATGACCCTGAATCTTTTGAGCAAGATCCTCTGAAAGAGTCTTTTTGTCTTTCTTATGATCATTAAACTTAACCTTGATAAGCTCATGTGTGTTTAAAGCATCGTCTGTGGCTAAAACAAGTTCCTCTGTCAGCCCCTTTTGTCCGATGTAAATCACAGGATCAAAAGAATGAGCTAAACCTCTAAGTTTTTTTCTCGTTGTAGAATTTAATGTTTTCATTGAGCAGGTATTTAAAACGATTAACAATGGTTAGCAATCATAACTTGCCGTTAACATTCATTAATATGTTTTTTGGCGTACACAAAATAACCGAATCACATTTTATGTCGCATAAACCGCCCTCCAGAGCCAACCGGCCCTAAGTTGATACATACATATATGATGTTATTGAATAATACACGATATTTTCTGAGAATATATAAACTAAGAAAATTTGATTTTGTACACAACTTTTGTTGCTTTTGTGCCGATAAAACTATTAGTAGCAAAAGAAGGGCATACAAAAAAGCATACAGGGTAAATTAAACCTAACTTCAATTGCTTCATAAAAGATTTTTTAGATCTTCATCCCAAAGGGAACCACTCCCTTATGGACCACACCATGTGCACCCTAAACCCAAGGGGTCCCTTTCAGGGGCCCCTTTTTTTTATTACCAATTGGTCAAAGGACGCCTATTATTATAAAGAGGAAAAGATATGTCGTGATGAGAAATTACATCTCTGGCCACTCAGGAGCGAGCGAGGAATCGTAAGTAGAAATGTAATAAATAAGGGCTTTCATATCATCCACTAAAGTAAGTTCATCTTGCCCTGAAAAAAAGTTGTCGCGAATATCTTGCTTAAGTGAGTCCCAGTCAATTTCGAGGGAAGCATCATAAGTAAGAGCTAATAAATCAATGAGTGAATCTAGGTTATCTGCTGTATAACTTGCCGTATACCAGGAAGAGCCTTCTTGAAACCCTTCACAATAATCCAGAACTTTGCCTACATAATCCTGGGTCTCATAGGCCATGCCATTTAGATAATTTGAACCGTAGGATTGTAAAGAGCTAGTTAAACGAGAAATGCCACCATTGTAAGCCGCGGCCATAAGTGAAGCCTTTGCCTCTTCCTGAGATGAAATGATATTTTTGACTGTCGTTCTTAAGGAGGAATATTGATTATACAAGAAATATTGTTCCCAGTTATAATAGAGAGCTGAACCTATCACACCAAAATTAAAATTCACTACACTCGATACATCAACACCAAGAACTGAAGCACTACTAGGATCAAGGGTCATTCTGTATTGTTCGGTCTCTGGTTCTTCACCAAACCAGTCTGTAGAATTTACAAAAACACTGTCTGGATAATACCCGCTTGGATCATCAGCCCAATACCAATTATTGACTCGATCCTCATAACTTTCTTCAAGTTGAGCTCGCCCGTAATCATTTGTAATCTGAAAACAGCCCTCGGCATTAGCATAAGACACTGCCGCGCAGTTCCCATATGACTCTTGAGACATCACGCCTAAGAGAAAATGTGGATTAACTTGATAGCGCATGGAAACCCAGGCCAGAAAAAATAAATCTTCTTTTGACATGAGAAGCTTAAGTCCATTCACACCCTCTGGATCTTTATGCAAAATAAACTGAGAGGTTTGGTTTGGATTATCATCAAAGGCACAAACAGCAGGGACTTCGCTATCATAATATTCATTGTAGTCATCAGACAAAACAGGGTACTCTGGTTGACACTCATCAGCCGTACAAAGCACAGTCAAATCCACTGATTCGTAAATCTCTTGGGAATAATATGAAGGCTCGCCAGAAACATTGGGCGTGGCTTCGGGTTCTATCTCTGTTGATTGAGATACAGGAAAATAGATACCACAACTTGAAAAGAAAAAGAAAATGAGGATGAGAAAAGATAATTTACGCTTCATAGCTTGATGGTCTGAAGAGCCGGAAAAAGACCGACAACGAACAGATCGCGGCTACTTACAAGGCTTTTCCTTTTGTAGGCAAGAATATTTTGGCGGGAATTAGGCTCGGCTGGAAAACAAACACCCTAACATCATAAAACTTAGAATGATATTAGGTTGTTATGCGTAAAAACGTAAGATGACCCAAGGCCCTGTGGCCTTGAAGCTCTAATTACTTATTCATAGACTCTAGAAAATCTGCATTGTTATCTGTGTTTTTCATTTTGTCTTGCAGAAACTCCATAGTGTCGATGACATTGAGAGAATGGAGAAGTTTTCTTAAGATCCAGACACGACTTAAAACATCTGGTTCTAAAAGAAGCTCTTCTTTACGTGTTCCAGATCGATTCACATCCATGCATGGGAAAATTCGTTTTTCCATGAGTTTGCGATCAAGGTGAAGCTCACTATTACCTGTTCCTTTAAATTCTTCAAAGATCACCTCATCCATTCGAGAACCAGTATCAACAAGAGCGGTAGCTATAATAGTGAGAGAGCCTCCCTTTTCTATGTTACGGGCTGCCCCAAAAAATCTTTTGGGTTTATGAAGCGCATTTGAATCCACACCACCAGAAAGAATTTTCCCTGAAGGCGGAACAACTGTGTTGTAGGCCCTAGCAAGTCTTGTAATAGAATCTAAAAGAATCACGACATCCTTTTTATGCTCTACAAGACGCTTGGCTTTTTCGATCACCATTTCAGCCACCTGCACGTGACGTGTGGCAGGCTCATCAAATGTGGAGCTGATTACCTCACCCTTAACTGAGCGCTCCATATCTGTCACCTCTTCGGGTCTTTCATCAATAAGCAAAACCATCAACGCTACTTCTGGATGATTGGCTGTGATGGCATTAGCGATCTTTTGCAACATCATTGTTTTACCTGTTCGTGGCGGAGCCACAACCAAGGCTCTTTGGCCTTTGCCAATAGGGCTTAACAAATCAATAATGCGAGAGGTTGTTTCTTTTTTATCATGCTCCATTTCAAACTTTTGCTCTGGATAGAGAGGTGTTAAGTTATCAAACAGAACCTTAAACTTAGCTTGTTCCGCTGGCTCAAAATTAACTTCATCAACTTTGAGCAAAGCAAAATAGCGTTCGCCCTCTTTTGGCGGTCTGATTTGACCAAAAACAGTGTCACCAGTACGCAAATTAAACCGACGTATTTGAGATGGTGAAACGTAGATGTCGTCTGGCCCTGGCAAGTAATTAAAATCCACAGAACGCAAGAAACCAAAACCATCAGGCAATGTTTCTAAAACGCCTTCGCCGTAAATTTCGCCAGGAGTATCTGTTTGTGATTGTAAAATTGAAAAAATGATTTCCTGTCGCTTAAGACCTGCCGCATTATCAACACCAAAATAGTTAGCTGCCTGAATGAGCTCGTTGATGTCGACCTCTTTAAGTTCTTTGAGGTACATCTTCTTGCCCGTAAAATAATGAACAAGATTTGGAGCCACTTTACCCAAAGCGTCTTTGTCTATGACAACAGGCTTTCTTGGGGGTGGCGGTGGTTCATTGTTGTATCTGTCATTCTTTTTACCACTATTTCTATCTCTACTTTTATCATCTCCACCACGACCAGAACGAGAGCCATAGCGTCGGCCTGATCCGCCGCCCTGATCACGACTTCCACCATTAAACGTAACAGTTCGTCTTGATGTCCGAGCTGGAGGACGTCTTTCTGCCTGGCCTTCTGCCTTGCTTTCTTTTTTGGCTTCTTTGCCAGTAGCAGCACTATCTGTGGTCGCTGTTTTTTTGACTACTTTTTTTTCATCTGTTGTGGTGGTACTCATAATTTATTCCTAATATGCTAAATCTAGTTGCAAAACAGGCCTGTCTCGAGCCTGTAAAACAGTCTAGAATAGGTAATCCTGATTGGATTTATCAATGAATTACTCGGCTGCTCGCAACCGAGTTTCACAAAGAAAAAAATTTCTTTTACGAGGGCAAGCCCCCGAGATTTTAACTATCCCGCATTGCGGGTTATGTTCTCTGTTAATTGATTATTACGCCTCGAACTCGCAGGAGACATTTTCACATACACGATTACTTGCTCTCTAAATTGTCAATATTTTCTCAGTTGTTAGCTTTTATTAATCGTGGACAGGCCTCACTGGCGGGGGTTACCCGATTTGATTCAATGTATTTTCTTATTATCTTATAAAAGATCTCATTGGGTCAACACTTTTTTATCATTTCCCAGGCCTCTGACCCCCCAATAGCATTGTCCTCTCGACATTTCCGGTGATCCATGTGATAAAGCCGCGCATGACTAAAAAAGCCTGGAGCGGACGATTTAACTCAAAAGAATCACCCCTTATGGAAGCCTTTAACGCCTCAATCTCTTTTGATAAAAGACTCTATCCCTATGACATTCAAGGTTCTTTAGCTCACGCCAAAATGCTAAAAAAGATAGGCATACTCAAAGCCACTGACTTTAATAAAATCTCAAAAGGCCTAGAGAAGGTGAAGAAAGAACTGGATAATGGTAAGTTTAAGTTTTCAAATTCCTTTGAAGATATTCACATGGCCATCGAGCACCGACTTATCAAACTCATTGGCCCCTTAGGTGGAAAGCTGCACACAGCCCGTAGTCGAAACGATCAAGTTGCCCTAGATCTCCGTCTTTTTACGATTGATCAAACTAAAAAAATCCAAAAAGAAATTCAAAAATTGCAGAAGAATCTTGTTTCACTCGCAGAAAAAAATACCACCACCATCTTGCCAGGCTACACTCATCTTCAGAGAGCTCAACCTGTTTTATTGTCGCATCACCTCTTGGCTTATTTCGAAATGTTAAGAAGAGATTTTCAACGACTTGAAGACAACCTTGTTCGTTTGAATGAGTGTCCCCTTGGTGCAGGAGCACTTGCTGGAACACCAATCAAAATTGATCGCCTGTATACAGCAAGAACACTTGGCTTTTCTGAAGTTTCCCGCAACAGTCTCGATGCGGTTTCTGATCGCGATTTTGTTCTCGATTTTCTTTTTGCTGCAGCAACGCTTTCCACGCATCTTTCTCGTTTTTGTGAAGAGCTTATCTTGTGGAGCTCACAAGAATTTGGTTTTGTAACGCTCCCTACGGCGTTTTGTACAGGGTCCTCCATGATGCCACAAAAAGTCAACCCCGATGCCTTAGAACTTATCAGGGGAAAAACAGGGCGTGTTTATGGAAACCTCCTATCACTTTTTAGCACACTAAAGTCACTCCCTCTTGCTTACAACAAAGACATGCAAGAAGACAAAGAGCCTCTTTTTGACTCAGCAGATACGATAACAAAATGTTTGGAAATTCTTAATGCCCTCACACCAAAGTGTAAATTTCACCCTAAGAAAATGCTTGAAGCCACAACAAAAGGTTTTCTGTTAGCAACAGACGCTGCAGATTATCTTGTAAAAAAAGGACTGCCTTTCAGACAAGCTCACAAAGTCGTAGGCAAGCTCATTCAATTTGCTATCAGCAAAAACTGTGGACTTGAAGACCTAGATCTCAAAACTTTAAAAAAATACTCCAAACTTTTTTCTGCTGACATAAAAAAAACCCTTTCAATACAAAACAGCGTCAACAGCCGAACAAGCTTAGGAGGCACAGCAACAAACTGTGTAAAACGAGAGATTTCTCGTGCAAATAAAATTCTAAAAAAGAAATGACCCATGACACAATTTAATTATTTTACATACAAAAGCAGCCGTCTTTATTGTGAAGACTGTGACATAGAAAGCATAGCCAAAGAACAAGGAACGCCTCTCTATATTTATAGTCATGAGGCCATAACCAAGCAGTACCAGACCTTTGCGAAGGCCTTCAGTCACTGGAACAACCTGGTGTGTTATTCTGTAAAAGCCAATTCCAATGCGGCTATTTTAAAATCACTTTTTAATATAGGCTGTGGCGCCGATGTGGTGAGTGGAGGGGAATTGCAACGCGCCATCAATGCTGGTTGTGGCTCTCAAAAAATCGTTTTTTCTGGTGTGGGCAAAACCAAAGACGAAATCGAGCTCGGGCTAAATCACGACATCCTTCTTTTCAACGTCGAAAGCGAACAAGAGCTTGATGCCATTCAAGCCGCTGCCAAAAGACTTAATAAGAATGCTCCCATTTCAATTCGTGTTAATCCTGATGTTGATGCCAAAACACATCCTTATATTTCAACAGGTCTTAAAACAAATAAGTTTGGTGTGAGCCACACGCGAGCAATCGAGCTTTATAAAAAAGCCATCGACTTAGACTGCATAGAAATCAAGGGCATCTCTTGTCATATTGGCTCTCAAATCACTCAAGCAAAACCTTTTTTAGATGCCATGGAAAAACTCAGAAGCATTGTTTTAGAACTCAAAAAATTGGGACAAGAGCTTCAACACATTGATGTGGGTGGTGGCCTTGGTATTTTTTATCAGAACGAAGACATCCCCAGCGAAGAAGAATACGCCAAAGCAGTAATGAAACACCTAGAAGATCTTGGTTGTCAGATTATTACAGAGCCTGGCCGTTTCATAGTCGGCAATGCAGGGGCCCTTGTCACTCAAGTCACTTATACAAAAACAGGAGAAGACAACACTGAATTCGCCATTGTTGATGCCGGGTTTAACGATCTCATGCGTCCTATGCTTTATAATGCCTATCATGACATCGTCCCTGTTATTAAGCACAAGGATCGTGCTTTGGTTTCAACAAATATTGAAGGACCAATTTGTGAATCAACAGATCGCTTTGCAAAAGACAGGCAAATAACCCAAGTAAAACCAGGTGAATATCTTTCAATCATGAGCTCTGGAGCTTATAGCATGTGCATGGCCAACGCCTATAACTCGCGACCACGTCCTGCTGAAGTGCTTGTCAAAGGTGATAAATGTCATGTAATTAAAAAAAGGGATACAATAGAAGATTTAACAAGAAATGAAGTTCTTCCAAAGTTTTTAGAAAAATAAAGGCAAAGCATTAAACCCACACCGTGGGAGTGAGGCGTACAATGACAACAAATATAAAAAAAATAACAACGTTATCAGTTGAATTAGACGCAAACCCAGGATCTCTTAATCATGTCTTTAAAGCCCTAAAAGATGCCTGTGTTTATGTTCAGTCCAGCTGGGCCTATGAAACAAAGAGCAAAGCAGAAACTGTTCTTTGTGTGAACGATACTGACAAAGCAATTGAGGTCTTAAAAGGGTTAAAGAAAAAACCAATCGAGCGCTGTGCGATTTATGCAGACGGCACAGATTACACGGGTGTGTATTCTGAGGTTTTAAATAAAATTGCTGATGCTAACATCAACTTAACAGCAAGTGATGTGCAAGCTATTCACGGTAATTTTGTTTCTGTGTTTTTTGCAGATGAGAACAATACGCAAAAGATGTTGGATTTGTTTGAACTCACATAAGTGAGCTCCCTCTATTTTCGAATGCGATTTTCGAAATTTCTCGCATGAGAAAATGGTTGATCGAAAATGGAGGATAAATTTTTGGAGAGATGTCCGAGTGGCTTAAGGAGCACGCTTGGAAAGCGTGTGTGCGGCAACGTACCGAGGGTTCGAATCCCTCTCTCTCCGCATAAACATCCATTCTCGAATGCGATTTACCCATGCTAACACCCCTCACCCCTAACCAGTCAACTCGGTGCCCTTATTATGCCTTGATCCCTATTCGATGAGAGATTATTTGCTTTAACTTACCCACCACCAGAAAGGAACCCTCATTCATGACCACACAAACCAAAGTACCCCATACTTTTGTTATTATATTTAGTATCGTTATCCTCACAGCCATCCTTACCTGGATTGTTCCGGCTGGTGAATTTGATCGAGTTAAGAACGACAAAGGAAAAACCATTGTCGTAGCAGAATCTTACCACCCTGTAGAAGGAAACCCGCAAAGCTTCTCGGCTATTCTTTTGTCTCCAATCAAAGGCATGATCAGTGCAGCAGAAATCATCGCATTTATTCTGATCGTTGGTGGTGTTTTTGGTATCATACAAAAAACCGGGGCCATCAATGCGCTCATTTCAAGAACGGCAAAAAGCCTAAAAGGAAGGGAGTTCATTACAATCCCTGTTATCATGCTTTTATTTTCTGCAGGCGGCGCTGTGTTTGGTATGAGCGAGGAAACGATTCCCTTTGTCATGGTTTTTATCCCCTTTGCCATGGCCCTTGGCTATGACTCGGTTGTGGGCATGGCCATCCCGTATGTGGGTGCGCACCTAGGATTTGCTGGAGCCATGTTTAATCCTTTTACCGTAGGTGTTGCCCAAGGAATCGCAGAGGTCCCTCCGTTTTCTGGCTGGGCTTTTCGAACCTTTTGTTGGGTAGTGATCACATTTACAGGAATTGCTTTTGTCATGATTTACGCACGCAAAATAAAAAAAGCTCCCGAAAAATCTCCTGTCTATGCCCTTGATGCAAAAAGAAAAAAAGAAATTAAAGACACTTCATTCGATGACCATAACCTAACATTTTCTCACAAGCTGGTTATGTTCACATTTGCTGCTGGCATGGTTTTGCTTGTTGTGGGCGTTATGAAATGGGGTTGGTATATCGAAGAAATTTGCGCCCTATTTATTGGCGTGGGAATCGCTTGTGGATTAATCAGCCGAATCGGTGCCAATAATATTGCCATAGCTTTCATAAACGGAGCTAAAGATCTTTGCGGCGCCGCCCTTGTTGTTGGGCTTGCCAGAGGTATTTTGGTAATTGCCAATGATGGTCATATTATTGATTCTATTTTGTTTTATCTTTCAAACCTTGCCTCAGGAGTGCCCGCCTTTATATCCTCCTGGATTATGTTTTTGGTCCAGTCACTCATTAACTTTTTCATGCCATCAGGTTCTGGTCAGGCAGCGCTCACAATTCCGATCATGGCTCCTTTGGGAGACCTTATTGGCCTGGCAAGACAAGTGACAATATTGGCATACCAGTTTGGAGATGGCTTTACGAATATGATTAATCCCACAAGCCCTGTTCTCTTAGGTTGTCTTTTCATGGCAAAAATGGGCTGGGGTGCTTGGGCGAGATGGATGCTGCCTTTGCAAATTATTCTGGTTATTGTTGGCTGCTCCTTGCTTTCTTTGGCTGTGGTCATAGGGTTTTGAACATGAATAAGAACCCTAACAATCTCACCCTCATCTCTGGTGGCCAAACAGGAGCTGATCGCGCTGCACTAGATTTTGCGATTGAGAATGATATTTCACATGGCGGTTGGTGTCCGAAAGGCAGGGTTGCGGAAGATGGTGTACTCGATAAGAAGTATCAACTCAAAGAAACACCCAGTGAGGAATATGAAGAGCGTACAGAATGGAATATCCGTGACTCTGATGGCACCGTGATCTTTGCGTGCGAAACTGAATTGACAGGTGGAACGCTTCACACAAAACAAATCGCGGAAAAGATGGGAAGACCATTTCTCGTTCTCATCAAAGATATCGATTCGAATCCTGAACAAAAACTGATTCAATTTATTGAGGAATACAAAATCAAAACACTCAATGTGGCAGGACCACGTACCTCAAAAGAACCTGAGATTTATGGGTATGTGCTTGATATATTAGACAAAATCATTTAGCTAAACAAGCAACTTTTCGTTTTATTACTCGATACATACTTTATAGGGGTATTTACAGGGTCACATCTTTGGGTTCATTAACACATTCCTTTGGTATGAAGTTTTTATTATTTTAAAATAATATGGAGGCTTCATGCAAAACAGTCCTTGTGGTGGAACTTCACCAGAAAATCCCTTAGGCGAATTCGAAACGGTGTCAACGGCAACCGACGATAGTGTTCAGAAAGACAAAGCTGATGCTTTTGACCGACAATCCCTCCCGCCTATTCCTGGGAAAATCGTTGACAGAAATTATCAGGGAGAAATCAAATATATTCCAGGCGGTCAATTTGAAATGGGCCACATATTAAGCCATTATTGGTGTGATGCTCGAACAGCAAGTGTAACAATGTCAGCTTTTTGGCTTTCAAGAACAGAGGTTACTGTTGAGGAATACACAGCGTACTTAGAAAACACGGGTGACCCAGATCCCACAAGAATTCAAAATTTTAAATTTACCCGGGGCTCTGTCAATCGAAGAGGCGATGACTATCCTGTTGTTGCTCTAACACATCCTGAAATGGCAGGTTTTTGTGAATACTATGGCGGCAGCTTGCCTACGGCAGCTCAGATTGAACACACTACTAGAGAAGGAATTTGTCATAGCCTCAAAGATAGAGCAGGACATGCATATTATCCCGGAAACTCGGTTGGTGATCGTTTAGAAAAAGTCTGTGGCGATGATGATGAAATGGCTAATGACTGTGGCGTTTGTGATCTTGTGGGAAATGCCTGGGAAACAACAAGCGATACTTGGCATCGCTGTGCTCTTGACTATGTACCCGCTCACGTTCAAGACTTCAGCGTTCCCTTTACAGAAGATTCAGCATATTATTTAGTCCGAGGCGATGGCTGGTCTGCCTATGCTCTAAACTATGTAACCGCTCCTGCTCAAGACATTAGCTTTCCTTTTACAGAAGATTCAGACCTTTATGAAGCCCGCGGCGGAAGCTGCTCGACTTGGACAAACAGCCCCATATATCGCGACTACAGGCACCTTGATAAACGCTATGACGATGTAGGATTTCGATGTACATGGAGCATTGAACAAAGAGCTGTATCAAGTGAGCCTGAGTAATTTTTCATTTTTTAAACCTTTTCAAAAAATATGTTTATGCGAAAAGCTTGGTTGTTCCCTGAAAAGAGTTCATGATTTATCCATCAAACACTAATCAACCTAACAATATCTTGGCGATTAGCACCCAAAGCAAAAATGGCTTTTATTAATAAATCCAGAGATACGCTCGGATCGCCTTTTTCCATCTTAGCAATACGTGACTGACTTGATTTGATTCTTTTTGCAAATTGCTCCTGTGTAATTTTTTTTTCTTTTCGAATAATGCGAAGCCCGCTACTGAGAAGAAGCTTCAATTCTATTAAAGCAGCCTCTGATTGTTTTAATCCCAAAAACTCTTTAACAGAACCAACCTGCCATCCTTCTTTAAGGAGTTTTTCTTTTTTACCTTTGTCCATAATAACCATCCCAGCTTATATTATTTTATAACATTTAAATATGTCTTTATACGTTGCCTACAATTCTCAATAACTTTTTGGGGTGTTTTCTGTGTTTGTTTTTGAAACACCTCCAAAATAACAATGGCATCTGAATCGATATAATATATGAGACGCCAAATTTGATTCTGATCATTCATTCTTAACTCATGACATCCCTTTCTAATGCTCGGCATCGGCCTAGAATGAGGCAGAGAAAGTTTTTCGCCCCTTTGAAGCTGTCTCAGCAAGAAGCCTGTTTCTAATCGCGCCGCCTTTGAAAATGGAGGGGTTTTCACTTGACCGCTTAACCAAACAATCGATTTGTCAAAAAACTGCATTTATTTACCTTTCTATTATATGTCATATCCGACATATTTACAATGCTAATATTCTTTCTCTCAACAGAATGTAATATTATAATTCAATATCTGTGCCAACATTATCAGCCTGTAATCATTATCTTTATTTTATTGGTCTCAGTCTCAGTCCCATTTTTGAGACTTAATATCTCAAAAATGGGACTGCTGTTCAGCAATTTGGACACCCTTTTCTTGCCTTTGTTGAACGATCGTTCTATTGATAAACCATGTCACTCTTTGAGCAAAACATTTCGCATCTTCGTCCTTTAGCTGATCAACTAAGACCACAAACACTTGATGAATTTGTGGGTCAAAAACATATCTTAGGCCCTGGCAAATTACTCACAAGACTGATTGAATCCGAAAACATCCCCTCCATGGTTTTTTGGGGCCCACCAGGTGTTGGCAAAACAACTTTGGCCAAAATTATAGCAAATAGAACAAAACATCATTTCATCACACTCAGTGCTGTTGCCTCAGGAATCAAAGAAGTCAAAGAAGTCATTGCCAAGGCTAAGAATGATCTCGAAATGTTTTCGAAAAAAACGATCTTATTTATCGACGAGATTCACAGATTCAACAAAGCACAACAAGACGCGTTCTTACCGCATGTGGAATCTGGAACGATAACCTTGATTGGTGCCACAACCGAAAACCCAAGCTTCGAAGTCATCTCAGCCCTTCTCTCAAGATGCCAAGTTGTTGTGCTTGAGAATTTGTCCGAAACTGACCTCAAAGACATCAGCAAACGCGCGCTGACAAAAAAAGAAAGATCACAATTTCTGGACGATGAAGGAATTGGAATTATTATTGAGAATGCCTATGGTGATGCCCGCTATCTCTTGAACATCCTGGAAGACCTTTTGAATCTTTTTCCAAAAGAAAAATCCATTTTAGCCGAAGATGTTTCAGAAATGATTTATCGAAGGGCACATCTTTACGACAAAAAATCAGAACACCACTACAATGTGATCTCAGCATTTATCAAAAGCATGCGCGGTTCTGATCCTGACGCTGCATTGTATTATCTAGCGAGAATGTTAGATGCGGGCGAAGACCCATTGTTTATTTGCCGGCGCATGGTTATCTTTGCGTCCGAAGATATTGGCAATGCCAACCCAAGCGCTGTACAAGTCGCCATGTCATGCAAAGATTCCTATGACTTTGTTGGCATGCCTGAGGGCTGGATCCCCTTGGCCCATTGTGCTGCATACTTAGCTGGATCACCAAAGAGCAATGCCACGTACGCTGGTTATAAAAAGGCTCTTGAAGATGTGAAAAAAATGGGACCTCTCGAAGTCCCGCTCCACATCAGAAACGCACCCACAAAACTTATGAAAAACCTGGGTTATAGCAAAGACTATAAATACGCGCACAGCTATGAAGGAAACAAAGTCGACCAACAACACCTGCCTGATAAGATCAAAGATAAAATTTATTATGAACCCACGGAAAATGGGTTTGAGAAAAAAATAAAGGACTGGCTCAAGCGTTGAGGGCTTTTTTTGCCAATCCTTTTGTGAGGGTTATGTAGAACTCTTTATTCTGAATATGTGTATTCCCAAACATCAATTTCATCAGCGCTTCCATCTGCATCAGAATCTTCTTCTGCCCGGACGCGGCGCCCTAAATCATCATATTCGTATATATAAATACAATCCATTGATAAGTCAGCATCCACATCCTGTTCATAGCGGACCATGTTTCCAGCATCATCATACTCATATATATAAACTTTATCCGGCGTCCCGTCATTATCCTCGTCATACATGTATAAAGTTATATTGCCAGATTCATCATAAACATAAGAATATGCATTGACCGAATCAATACTACCATCAGCTCTTGTGTCTATTGATTCCAATGTAACATTGTTATTTTCATCATATTCATAAGTTGTAATCATAATAAAAACCCCAAGAGTAACACCTTGAGACTCAACTAATATGTTTCCATTTTCATCATATCCATAGGCCTTAACTTCTATGGCTTCAGCCACACCATCTGCATTAGTGTCTATTTCATAGTAGGTACGATTTCCTTGCCCATCATATTCATAAACTATGATCGTATCCATAACGCCATCATTGTCAGTATCTATTTCTTCTCGATTTACATTATCATATTCGTCATACTCATAGTTTGTTACAGAGTCTACTGATCCATCTGCAGATTCATCCATTTCTTTTGAAAGAGCCCGGCCCTCTTCATCATATTCATAGGAATAGGCATAAGTAAAATCTGCAACACCATCGCCGTCATTATCAAGCGTCATGTAAGTATAATTACCATAACCATCATATTCATATTCTGCTGTACTATTTATCGTAACTCCGTCTCCAGAGTATTGCGTCCAGCTTGTATGCTGAAGATACTTATCTAGGCCTGTGCAATTTTGGTCAATGCCATCAGCAATGACCTCTTCAGCGCCTGGGTTGATTGAAGCATCCGAATCATCACAATCTACATCTGAAGTATAACCATCAGCGTCAGCATCAATATCAATATCAGTGTCTGCATCATCATCAGTGTCTGCATCATCACCTGAAACAGAAGCATCATCATCTGAAATTGAGGTGTCATCACCGACATCTATGCTAATATCACCATCGCCATCAGCATCAACAGTGCTATCTCCATTACAGGCAGATAAAGAGACAAGCGAAAAAACCAAGAAAAGACTAAATATAAAGCTCAATATTTTTCTATTTGTAGAATACATTTTTAAACTCCTTTTTTGTTATAATTCTCTCACCAGTTATTATCGGAGCGTCTCTCTTTATGTCCTTCAAAAACAGGCCTATTTTTGACTTGCTCATATACTTGGTAT
>CAZSTS010000004.1:0-115197 GCA_964609965.1 uncultured Nitrospirales bacterium | reverse complement strand
CCTTGGTATCCTTGGTATCCTTGGTATCCTTGGTATCCTTGGTATCCTTGGTATCCTTGGTATCTTTTATGACACTTGCTAAGTAGTTATAATTGTTCTTCTTTTATTTTTTCTGATTATGGCAGTAGCCGCATGATATAAATTCCTGTAAACTATAATATAAGGATATCGGTAATTGTTAACCCGTTATCTCCCAGAGAGATGTTTATGAAAAAAATACTCCAGCATTTCCGCATCACAAGCCGAGTTACTCTTCTTGTAGCGTTTTTTGTTCTTATTTTTATTCTCACACAAGGAACAAACCTTCTGCAGCAAGACAAAACCAGAAACAATCTCATCAGCCTAACCGAACTAGACCTTAAGGTCCTTTCTGTCATCACAGCCATCTCAAAGCACCAATCTCTTGAAACTGAAAGTTTTGGAAACGCTGTTTTCGAAGCAAAAAAAATGAGACATGGCAACAAGGCAAAAGATTCATTTTTTCTTTCAAAGAGTCAGTTTCTGGTTTCCGGAGCCACGGTTTCTGATAAGCTTGAAGCGCTGATTCTTTCTACACAAAACCTAATTAACAAACATGATGAAACAAAGATTAAGTCCCAATATAAAATCTTGTACGATCTTACTTTAAATTTAAAAGATGAACATGGATTGTATGTCACAATGGCAACAGACATCTTAAACAGACTCGAAGCCGGAACACCCACTGAAATACAAAAGAAACGGACAGAACTTCAGACAATTGAAACCAAAACAGCCTCCCTATTACGCACCATGCAAAACACATCCATGGTCACAACCCAATACTACTCAAAAAGAATAGGCGAAAAAGAACTAAAGAATAACAAAACACTGTTTTATGCTTCTCTTGTTTTTCTTATCATTTCTATTCTCTTAGGAGCCATTATTGCCTGGAGCATCATTGCCCCGTTAAGAGAAGGCGAAAGAATGGCAAAAGATATTCTTTCCAAAAATAAAAAACACCTTTCACAAACAGACAAGAAACAAAATGAGGTTGGCAATTTCATTCAAGCCATGCAAGTCCTCATGTCAGAAGTAAAAGAAAAATCCCTTGAAATGGAGCAAACAAAAACAGAGCATGACAAGCACCTAAAAGATAAAACAGATGAGTTTCAAAAAAAGAACACATCCCTCTCAAAGAGCAATGAAGAGCTTTTTCAGCTCAATCACATCAAAAATGAACTCCTTGCCTTTGCCTCGCATGACATTAGAAACTATTTAAACATCATCATAGGCTATACAGGGCTCATTAAAAAGGGGGTTGCCGGTGATTTGCCAACAAAAGAATCAAGCATTTTGCACGGCATCGCCAAAAACTGCACGCTCACAGTTAATCTTTTAAGCAACCTCATGGATGTTTCTGTTGTAGACACAGACAAAGTCAGTCTACACACTGAAAAAGTTGAGGACTTTAATGCCTTCTTGCAACATTGCTATGAAACCAATCTTGTTATTGCTGAGTCAAAAAGCATCAATTTGAGTCTTAATCTTGCTAACCAGCTCCCTTCAGTCAACGTTGATGCTGATCGTCTTTCTCAGGCTATGAACAACTTAATCATGAATGCTATCAAATTTTCACCTGCAAACACGGCCATTACTGTTGATGCATCAAAAGAAGACGATCAAATCACCATATCTGTAAAAGATGAAGGCCCTGGTATTTCTAAAGATAATCTTAAAAAGATCTTTGGCAAATACGCGCGAATTAGATCCTCAACTACAAAAAAAGAAAAAGGCACAGGCCTTGGTTTACATATTGCAAAGATTATTGTGGAAGCCCATGGGGGGCAAATTTGGGCTGAAAGCGAAGAGGGTGAAGGCTCTCGCTTTTCTTTTACACTTCCTATTAGCTCTTCTTAGTCAGACGGGCCGGACCTGTCAGACAAGTCAGACATGTAAAAAAAAAACTTCGTTTTGTTTCTTAGTTTCTAAATTGTTTGGAAGATTTTAGGCAAAAAAAAGCAGAGGGCGTAAAAGCGCAAAACAGGAGGGTGCGCTCTACACCCTCTGAGTATGGGCATACAGGGTGAAGAAAATTAAAAAATCAAAATTTCAAATAAGTCCTAAACCATTTATTGTAGGGAAGTTTGATGTCCACACCATGTCCACCCTTCCCAACGTTCTATCATAATTATCGGCAAAAGTTTATCCATAGTTGCTTTGTTTAGTAAAATAATGGACACTTTTGTGTCCATTGCCACCCTCTTTTAACGGGCTATCTAATTGATTTAATTGCCTATATTGCCATGTCCCTTGTGACTTTTTCTGGTTATGCGACATATTTGTGTCCGCCTTACCCAAAAAACTCCCCTTTCCCCCCACCCTCCTCCACAACATGAGCCGAAGGGGAAGGCCTTGAAGGGACAACCTCACCCCAACACACAAAAAAAAGAGCCAATAGATAGTTTTTCTCAAGAGCTTGGGCTGTCAGCTTTATGCTGACTGGGGGCCCGGTGATTTGAGAACAAATTATCTATTGGCTCTTCTCTTCCCTCTCTTAATACGTCAAATCAAACAACCACTTATCAATCGTAGCATCTGTAATCAAATCAAAGCCTCCATTTAAGAGCTCATAAGCAGTCCCGCCAAAAGGCTCTGTATCGTGAACACGATCTAAAAAGACCTCTTCAGTGAGCACAAAGCCGTCCCAATGAGACTCTGGCATCTCACAATCGATTAGGCCAGCATCTTCATCTCTTGTTTTGCCAGAAGAAACTATTTGTATGCCATCAATATAAGACACAGGAGCCACACAAAAACCAGCTGAATCACTTGTCCATGCAAAGCGCATACTATTATCGCTCAGGACCTTTTCTTTTGAAAGAATGTCTCCATATTCTGAGACACAAGTTTTTAATACGGAATTACAGTCAAAAGATGTCCATGTTGAGATGTAGCTGTCTGTTTTTGAATTATAGATCTCGCTTTGCACAAGTGTAAGCAAACTTTCTTCATTGCTGTAATCAAAGGCCATGAGCAAGGTCCTTTTGATATTTTTTTCAAAATCACCAGAGCCATCATGATCAAGAGGATTTACAAAAGATAAGAAACCGCGCACAGGCACACCTTTTTCATTAAACGAAACAATGTAGACGCCTGTTTCCTCGTTGTTGCTTTTAAAGACAAAACGCAAATCTGATCCTAGGGTATCAAGTGAAACCTCAACTTCGTTCATGTTTTTTATTAGCTCATTGGCTATAAAACCTTCTGGAACATCTAAAACCTTTACCGTCAAAGGCGTATCTGTGATTTCTTGAACACCCATTTCTGCTGCTGTTTCTGCAAATTGTTTGCTATAGATTTCTAATAGCTTGAATTCAATTAGGATAGACGCCAAGGATTTCGTCACAAGCTTTATCTTCTGTGAAGCAGGCTGTTGCCACCTACTGTTTTGAGTTTCAAGACTTAGCATCTTTTCATAATCTAGAGCAAAATCCATGTTATAAATATAATCATCAAAAGAAGGAAACATCTTGATGGCCTTAGAAGGCAGCTTTGGATTATTGGCCACAGAGCCAACATCAGACTCTAATAAAGTTTCTGTGCCAATATCGATTGTTGTTTGCCCCACCTGACCCTGACAGGCCATAACGCTAACACAAACCACAAAAATGATAACTAATCTTATAATATGCTTCATACTTCTTCCTTTCGCGTTCTGGTCACAGGGACCATTTGAAGATTCACCTGATAAACATCATCAAAACCTAAATCTTTATTTGTATTAATACACTTAATCACTTCATTGCGACATTTTCGCATAATGTCTTTTATGTTTGTTAAGACCTTTTTTGACATGGGAATCGTAACAGAGATGATTTCTCTATCATCATAAGGAACAGTTACCATAAGATCTTTGGCACTACTCATAATGGATCTGTGAAAATTAAAGACCTCCAAAGACTCTGCATCAATAGGAGACTCCACTGTACCATTTGCCAAAACCAGACGCCCTTCTTGGTTTCGTTTTAATACTTTTAATCTGAGTAATATATTAATGCATTTTTCAACATCTTGAGGCTCTACCTGACTTCCAAGACACTCTGAAATCCATTCTGGATCTTCTTTAAAATGAGGCAAAGCAACAAGCTCTCTAATAATAACAACATTTTTATTCGTAAAATAAGCAAGCCTGTCTTTTTCAAGTTTATGAAATTTTTTCTGGGGTTTTAATTCAATGAGTTTTGCAAAATAATAATCTTTATCTTTTTCTAAAGAAGCTTGGTTATAAAGAGCAAGGGCCACAAAGAAAGAGGCCTCTTCTTTATCAAGACCTGCTGCTTTAGCGACTTTTTTAAGCGCCTTAAGACTTAGGTTACGCTTTCCTTCCATAACCATGCGCAAATAACTATGGCTACCAAACCCAGCCGCCTTTGAAAAATTACGCGCTGAAAAGCTGCTTGTTTGCTCTCGTTTGTATTTATAATAATCCTTTAAAAATAGCCGATAATCTTTGTAATCATAGATTCTAAGTTTTTTTACTGGCGACATAATACGTTCCTATTCATTTGTTCATAATAATTGCTTCTAGGGTATTATCGTCAAAAGCAAACAGAAAGGTGCGTTGTTTGGCAAAATAATGGACACAAATGTGCCCACTTTTCTGGGGTTAAAATCTTTTTATTATGTTGATTTTACTTATGATTTCCTGATTTGCGGGCTCTTTTGTGCCCGGTTTTTTGGTTGTTTTGTGCCCAACTTAGTACACAAATTCATGCAACCACTGATTAACTGTATCGAGAGTGATAAGGTTCGCATTATCCGTTGATAGTCCGTCACCAATATAGGTGTTGGCTGATCCACCCACAGGATCTGTATCAGCATAGCCTAAGAAGAGATCAGCTTCTTCAATCACGTATACATCCCAAGAAGGAGTGGGCAATGTACAAGAGACAACCTTCTCACCTTCAACCTCGTCTTGAATCAAGGTTGCAGGTGTTGACATCACTTTTTCACCATCAGCATAAAGCATTTGAGAAATGCAGTAAGAGGACGCCTGATCATCCCAAGAAAAGCGCATATTGGCTGTGCCAAACTCTCTTGAAGGAGAACGAACATCTGTATGCTCAGACACACAACGCAGAGTCTCTGAATTACATTCAATCCGATCATCCACTATAATATATGCCTCTAGTTTCTTGTTATAAACTTCCTTGCGCGCAATGAATGAATAGACCTCTCCTGAAAAATCAAAGGCCATCGCCGTCAAACCCTTGGTAGGCGTTTCACCATTTGCCCGCTTAGAGGCATATGGAGGAGGATAATAAAGAAAATCTCCTCTTTTGAGCAGGCCCTTGTCATCCACTTCAAGAATGTATGTCCCATATATTTTGCCATATAATTTATCTTTTAGATACAAACGGACTGCGTGATAACCAGGCTCAGAGGGAACATAGCCAGGTTCTTTTACAACATCTACTATGCTGAGTATATCAATGATATAGGCCTGAGCTTCATCTTCTGGTGGAAAAATTTCTATTGATTGTACCTCATCTGTTATTGGCCTATCACCTAAAGCGTCACCCAGAGCCTTTGTAAAGGCTTCAAAAAGCTTGTACTCCTTCTTGACACTGAGCAAGCTATTTTGGGCGACTATCCCATGCTTTGACATTGTTTTTTTGCTCTTATCATCTGTTTTGTTATGAAAATCGAGCATGCCATCAACACCATAACCAGGCGCTACCTTAACAATATCTTCAAAAGGGCGCGCAAATGAATCAATCGTGAGCGATGCTGGCGTTGAAGGATTATTAACAACTGTTCCCACGCCTGGTTCCATCATTCCACCAGTACCCACTGAACCACTGCAAGCCATAAAAACAAAACAAATTAAAAATATGGTTATAACCCTGATGCTCGTCTTCATTTTTTGTCCCTTCTGGTTCTTGTTACGGGAACCATTTGCATGTTTACCTGGTAAACATCTTCAAAATTTTTATCTTTTTTATTAATGCAATTCACAACATCGTCTCGACACTTTCTCATTATTTCTTTGATTTCGGGCAACGCATTCTTTGACATGGGAATGGTGACTGAGATGACCTCTCTGTTCTCGTGAGGAACCACAACCATCACGTCTTTCACACAACTAATAATAGAACGATGATAATTAAAAATTTCCCATGATTCAGCATCAACAGGTGATTCAAGCGTTCCCATTGCCTGCACAAGCTTGCCTTCTTTATCTCGAGCCAGCAGATCTAATCTTAAAAGAATTTCAATGCACTTTTTCACATCATCAGTCGAAATATGGCATCCCAAGCTTTCTGAAATCCATTCTGGATCATCTTTAAAATGAGGCAAGGCAACGAGCTCACGAATAATCACCAGGTATTTGTTTGTAAAATACGCAAACCTGTCTTTTTCGACTTTAAAAAACTTCTTAAGCGGTTTTAGCTCAATAAGTTTGTCGAAATAATAATCTTTGTCTTTTTCTGTTGAGGCTTGGTTATAGAGAGCTAGCGCAGCAAAAAAAGAAGACTCTTTCCTGTCTAACCCTAAAGCCTTGGCAACTTTTTTAAGTGATTTCAAACTTAAGTTACGCTTCCCATCAATCACCATCTTCAAATAACTGTGACTCCCAAAGCCTGCCTTTTGCGCAAAAATCCTTGTAGAAAAACTTGGCGTTATCGACTTTTTAAACGCATAAAGATCTTTAAGGTATTGGCGAAAATCTTTATAATCGTATAGATTTGGTTTTTTTTCTGCCATAACGTCTCTATATCTTCCTTTGTTTTTTGATCAATGAATGCTACCTTTTATTATACACTAACAACGCTAACATGCCCAAAAATAATATTTTTTTTTAACACTGCCTATACTTTATTATCGGCAACAAGCCTTGAAAGGTGTTTGTCCCTATAAAAAACTGGACACAATTGTGTCCACTAAAAAAACAATAAAAACACTCTATTATAGGCTTTTATCAATAATAACCGTCAAAGTTTGGACACTTTTGTGTCCGCCAGCACCAGGATTTTGCTCATTTCCACCAATTAACCCGGCGAAAATCCTCATCATATTATGATAAGATTATTTAAAATTATAAGCTATTGTGAACCCCTGTTAATCCCTGTTAATTAATGAACAAGGAACAGGAAATGAAGAATGCACACCTAAAATATAACGGTTTTGCAGAGATTTTGAAAAAGAAATTTGGAACCAAAGTCTATCGTGTGACCCTCAATGCGGGACTTACCTGCCCTAATATTGATGGCACAAAAGGAACGGGTGGCTGCTCGTATTGTAATGATGATTATCTTTTAGCCAAGTCTTGGCACAAACAACAACCCATACCCGATCAGGTCACCTATGGCATTCAATACATCAAAGAAAGACATGGCGCCAAAAAGTTCATGGCCTATTTTCAAAACGGGACAAACACGTATGCAAATGTTTCTGTTTTAGAAAAAATGTTTTACAAGTCAATTGAGCACCCTGATGTTCTTGGTCTCATCATTGGTACACGAGCTGATTGCCTGGGAAAAGATGTCTTAGACCTGCTTTCTGAATTAAATAAGAAAACATATCTTTGGATAGACCTTGGGCTGCAGTCACCTTGTGAGGAAACACTTAAAAAAACTAACAGGGGCCACACCGTTGAAGAATATAGTAAGGCTGTAAAAAACCTAGCTGAACGAAACATTCTAAATTGTACCCATGTTATATTAGGCATGCCTGATGAAACACCAAAACAAATTATTGCCAGTGTTGATTTTATTAATAACCTGCCAGTGGACGGCATTAAAATCCATAACATGCTTGTTACCAAACACACTGAACTAGCTAATTGGTACGAACAAGGAAAATACATGCCTTTTTCCTTAGAAGAATATTCAACGCTTTGTGTTGATTATCTCGAACACCTTCGCCCTGACATTATAGTTCACAGGCTCAATGCCCATGCACCTGCCCGTCTGACCGTTGCCCCAGAATGGTCTGTCAACAAATTAGGAACCATGAACGCTATTCATAAAGAAATTGTAAAAAGAGATTCGTGGCAAGGGAAGAAATACGAAAACTAAAGGGCCTTTTGAAAAATGTGCAGATACAAGGCGGATGAAAATTTTATGAAAGCGCGTACGTAGAGTACGTAATTGAATTAAAATTTTTATCCAACGCAGTAGATGCGCGTTTTTCACTAGTCCCAATACTCAAACTTATTAATTGCGGATAAGAATGCCTCATCAGCACTCGCAACAATAATATCAGTATGAGAACTTGAGGCACGAACAGAGCGCCCCTTCTTTTCAATCGTTACAAAAACACCACCCTGAGCATCGGTGCCGCCAGTAATAGATCTGATAGAAAAATGTTTGAGCACACCATCAAAGCCTGTCAGCTTTTTAATGGCCTGAAAAGCGGCATCAACAGGGCCATCTCCAAACTCAGCATCTTTTATTATCTTACCATCAACCTTAAGACTTACAGTAGCAGCCGGTACTGAAAAATTTCCACTTGATACTTGAATGGTTTCTAACTGGTATTTTTGATGGGTATGAATTCGGGTATCAACAAGGGCAATAATGTCTTCATCATAAACCTTTTTCTTTACATCAGCGAGCCGTTTAAATTCTTCAAAAACAGCGTCAAACTCTGTCTGATCAACAGCATGCCCTACCAAGCTTTTGATTCTTTCACGTAACGCGTGCCTGCCAGAGTGTTTTCCCAAAACAAGCTTATTATTAGGAATCCCCACTATTTGTGGGGTCATAATTTCGTACGTTTTTTTGTGTTTGATAACACCGTCTTGATGGATGCCGCTTTCGTGTGCAAAGGCATTTTCGCCTACAATGGCTTTGTTGGGCTGCACACTCATACCGGTGATAGACGACAAAAGCCTTGAGATAGGATAAAGTTGCTTTGTGTTAATTTGTGTCTTGAAACCAGCTGTTTTGTGGCGCACATGGAGCGCCATGACAATTTCTTCTAAACTACAATTACCAGCTCGCTCACCAATACCATTCAGCGCACACTCCACCTGTGTAACTCCTGCCTGAATCGCCATAAGAGAATTAGCCACAGCTAAGCCTAAATCATTATGACAGTGAACACTGAACCGAACATTCTTGGTCTCTTTCAAATGCTCTATAAGATATCTAATTAGATTATAAAACTCTTGGGGTAAAGCATACCCAACTGTGTCAGGGATATTGATTGTTGTAGCGCCCTCATCAATAGCTGTTTGAAAAAGATCTACAAGAAATTTTGGATCACTGCGTGTGGCATCCATGGCAGAAAATTCAACATCCTTACAAAGCTCCCTGGCATAGGCCACGGCTTTTTTTGTGTCTTTAAGAACTTGTTTTCTTTTTTTCTTGAGTTGGTGTTTGAGATGAATATCAGAACTCGAAATAAAAGTATGAATACGTTTTTTCTTGGCTGGTTTTATGGCGTCAAAACAGGTTTTAATGTCATTTGTTTTTGTACGCGCCAAACCACAAATGATCGGCCCTTTGATTTGTTTTGCAATTTCCTGAACAGCTTTAAAATCACCTGGGGAAGTAACAGGAAACCCTGCCTCAATCACATCAACTTTTAACTTGGCCAGCTCTTTGGCCATGCGCAGTTTTTCATCGAGATTCATTGAACAGCCTGGCGACTGCTCTCCATCACGCAGTGTTGTATCGAATATGATGATTCGGTTTTTATTCATTTTTTGTTGATAGCTTCTTTTTTAATCTTTTTGATGCAGGTTAACGACGTTTTCATGCCCATTCACAACCTTCTCTTCTTCAATGGGCAACGAGATCTGCGCCTCTTCTATAGAACTTTCATCGACAGCATCTTCGGTAGTCTCTGCCATAAAATCATCTTCGCTCTCTTCTTCAAAAACAATGTCCTCATGCTTGGCTTCGTAAAAGTGTCGCCATAGATCACGTATTCCACGAATTCTTTGGGGAGATTTCCATACCCAACCAACAAGACCTATGAGAACATACACCACACCAAAGGCAAAAAACATGATCTGTGGTTCAATGGCCATGACAACAATCAAAGCTATAATCAAAAACAAAGAAACAAAACTGGTTCTGTTTATGCGTTTAAAGCTTTTATAACGCACAGCACTCACCATGAGAAGGGCCATCCCAATAACCAATCCAACTAAAATAAAAGGGTACTTGTCTGGAGCGCCAAAAACATGGAGATAAAAAATAATATATGTACAAATCACACCACCTGCAGAAGGAACGGGAAGGCCTTGAAAATCATTCTTTTCTACATGTGCTGATTGTACATTGAACCTTGCGAGTCTAAGAGCACCACAGCCTAAAAACAAAAAACCTGCAGCAATACCAATTTTTCCAAAATCTTTTAGGCCAAAAAGATAGCTCAAAACTGAAGGAGCCACTATAAAAGTTACTATATCTGATAAAGAATCATATTCAGCACCAAAATCAGATGAAGATCCTGTCATACGAGCGACTCTACCATCAAGCATATCAAAAAATATGGCCAAAACTACAAGCCAGGCTGCTACAGCATAGTTGCCTTTGAGACTTTGGATGATCGAAAAGAAGCCACAAAACAGGTTGGCTGTTGTGAGAATGTTGGGCAAAAGAAAAATGCCTCGGCGCATATCAACGTCTTTGATTCGATGTCTGAGTTTTTTATGATTGCGATTTTTCATAGTTTTTTTCTCGCGATGATCGTTTCTCCAGCAAAGACTTTTTGTTTCACTGAAACAGTGACCTCGTAGTCTTCTGGAAAATAAATATCCGCGCGAGAGCCAAATTTAATGACCCCAAAAATGCTTCCCTGTTCTATCTGGCGATCCACTTTAAGGTAGTTTATTATTCTACGAGCAAACCAGCCTGCCACTTGAACAAAAACAATTTCTGCCCCTTCTTTTGTCTGAAACCTGACAGCAGATCTTTCATTTTTTACTGTAGCATCTAATGCAAAGGCCGCCCCAAAGCGTCCCTTGTGATAAACAACGTCTTTTACCACGCCTGACGCTGGGCTACGATTTACATGCACATTAAAAGGAGACATAAAGACGCTCACGAGCTTCATTTTTTTCTTAAGAAAATTGGGCTCTACTGCCTCCGTGACTTGGAGAACAGTACCATCTGCAGGAGTAAGCAAAGCCCCTGGAATTTCGGTTTTTTTACGAGAGGGGTTTCGGAAAAAATACACACAAAACAAGACCCAGAAGAACCCCAAAATACCTACAGTGACATCAACAAAAAACAGGGCAAGTGCGAGCAAAAACGATAGAATGAGAATAGGATAGCCTTCGGGGGATAGGGTATTTGATTCTTTTGTCATATGTATATTTTGCGCTGTACGTCGTACGATAGACGCTGTACGCATTTTCAGCTAGATAATGGGCTTTCGCGCGCTGAGTCAAGGAAATGATAAGAATACGAAGGGTTAGGAGAAATTAGCAGCGCCCATGATGTGTTGCCTCAGCAGGTCCATTGCCCCAAAGCCACAAGTCATGCTAGTCACAAGGCATGTCATATCTTATTATCGTTTCTATGATTTGGGCGTTTTCTTTTGGGCTAATTAAAGAGCACCTTGTCTTATTAGATCCCAATCTTGTTTCTTTTATTCGTCTTTTGCTTTCTTTGATTATCTTTTTACCCTTCCTAAAATTAAAACGCCTTTCTCCATATCTTTCAATTCATCTCATTGTCTTAGGGATGATTCAATTTGGTCTCATGTATACCCTGTACATTCACGCCTATCAGTATCTCAAAGCCTACCAAGTAGCATTGTTTACGATTTTTACACCACTCTACGTTACCTTGATTCACGACATCTTTATCAAAAAATTTAACCCCACATTTTTTGTCTGCGCACTTCTAGCGATTGTTGGCACAGGAATTATTGTGTATCAGGATATTCACTTAAGAGATTTTCAGTTTGGATTCTTGCTCATGCAGATTTCAAATATTTGTTTTGCGTTTGGACAGGTGTATTACAAGATGCTCCTCACCAAACACGACACAATTAAGGATAGAAACATTTTTGCGCTCCTCTATCTTGGGGCTGTGTTGTTGACAGGCACAATGAGTGGAATGGTTGTTGAGTGGAGTGCTATTAGCCTTAACTTAACACAGGTTTTTGTTTTACTTTATCTTGGGATTGTTGCCTCTGGCCTTTGCTTTTTCTTGTGGAACTATGGCGCCAAACTCACAAATGCAGGCTCACTCGCTGTTTTAAACAATCTCAAAGTTCCTTTGGCTGTTGCTGTTGCCATGCTCTTTTTTGGAGAAAAAGGAGATACAACAAAGCTTCTTATTGGCGGTCTTTTGATTGTGCTCGCACTTGTGTTGAATGAGGGTGTAACAAAAAGGGCACGACAAAGCGTGCCCTTGTAAAACAAAACCGGTTTGATTCTTTAGATGATTTCAAATGAACCAAAGATCACGTCAAGATCTTCAGTAACATCAGCTTTTTTCAAAAACACCTGATTGTAGCTGTCATAAAACCAACCATTGATAAGTTTGTAGTAGTAATCATCATAGTCAGCAATGAGATCATTGATTTCAGCTCTTTCATCTTCATCAGGATAAATGACAAACACCACATCTACGTTTGTGTAGTTTTCGTCTTCCACATCAAGTTCTTCTTCTTCGCCATCATCACAGGTGCTAAAGTTAGGATTAAAATGTGTGATATAAGCTGTGTCTTCTCCTGTTGTTTCATCCCAAGAAGCCCAAAAGTCTTGCGTAAGATAAGCAGGTTTTTCTCCTACATACCAGTCATAAGCAAAGGTATCGTTAGGTCCTGTGAGCTGCTGGAGCTGAATGGCATTGTGACAACCAAGCTCGTTAGGACAGAATTGATTAAAGTAGATGTCGATACCATAAAGCTTTGAATCAAAGCCTTCTGTTATGACAGAGTCTGTCCAGCCAGAAGTGAGAACATATTGCGCATCTTCAAAAAAGACACTCAAGGTTCCATTGAGTTGCTCCTCACGAGGCAACAAGTTTTCGTAATCCGTTGATGCACAACCAACAATGTCAGTGTAGAGAAGAAATGTGGTAATGCCTTCGCCTAAAACACCGTTACAATTGTTATCAGATGATTCGCTTGTTTCTTCTGCCCCAGGATTGATCGTGGCATCTGTGTCATCACAGTCACCTTCTGCTTCTGTGTATCCATCACAATCATCATCATCAACTTCACAAACATCAGGACCAAGATCAGGATCTTCTTCTACGACAGGGTCTGTACAAGCCATGAATTGAAACGAAAGAACCAAAATAAAAATTATACTTAGAATCTGAAAAATAGTCTTCTTCATTGTATGCCTCCAATAATTAACCACCGTTTTTAGGACCACACCCTGATTTTGAACAAAGCTTGTTCAAAATCCGTCCTACGGACTTCGATTCAGCCGTTTTTAACGGCCTCACTCAGGGTAAAAAGCTAAATTATAAGGAGTTTCCTTATATGCCCACATCAGCTTTTATCTTCTTTTATCATCCGTATGCAGTTTTCACCAATATATGACGTTATTTAGGTGAAATAAGTTCAAATTAAATTATTTTTTTCTTATGTGACAAACGACAGCCTAAGCTGTTGATATGTCTGTGTTTTAATGGGAAGATTTATGAAATAAATGCTTCCGTATGCCCATACCTATATTATCGCCCCTAAGCCGCCCAAAGTTGCTAGGAAAAGAAATCCAAATATTTTATGATAAATGGATAAAAATGGATGGACAAACGGGTGGCTGTGTTCTTCTTTGGCACAAGGCTCAGTCCGCCTTGCGTCTTAATATTGCTAATGCACTTATTAGGGTTCGCAAAGCTCACCCACGCTTATTTTGCGCGCCCGGAACGATTCCCCTTTCCGTTCCTACCAGAACTCCAAGGATTTCCTCGGGCTTTAGGCGCCCTTGGTCAGAACTACGTTCTCATCGTTGACAAGTGTCCAAACGCAAAAAAGACCCCACAAGGGGGTCTTTTTGCATTTGCGCGCCCGGAACGATTCGAACGTCCGACCTACTGGTTCGTAGCCAGTTGCTCTATCCAGCTGAGCTACGGGCGCATGTTGAGCTCCACAAGGTGGAGCGATTACAGGCTCGCGTCCCCGGATGGGGGCGGGCGCGTGTTAAGGCCATGCCTATAAGCTAACTTCGCTTTAGATTGCAAGCCTGCTCTCTCTTGTTCAAATGAGGAAATTATTAGAGAATATTATCTGACTATTCAGATTATAAGAGACATAAATCGTTATTATTCTATTCGCCCTCTTTGTTTTCTACTGTGACTAGCTCTTGAGCGGCAGCAATAATAGCAGGGTCATTGGAGACAAACTCAAAATTATTCCTGTATCCACCCCTTAATTGTTGAGGGGGGGTTAATGTGCCAAACCAATTTGCAGAAGTGCTTGCTCGACACTCAACCTGGACTTCATCCTGCCTTACTTTAATATTACAATCTAGATCAGAGTGCCTTTTTAAAACTGCCTTTTGAAGACGTTTTTTAAACTTATAAAAAGGAACATCGTATTGTATTAGGGATGTATTATCTTTCTCATGAGCAAGGGAGAAGCTGTCTTCTGTTATATCAGTTACGATTGTATCTCCTGATACACTCATATTGTGAAAGGCTTCGAGACAACTAGCAGCTTCTGTGCCTGCATTAACACAGTCTTCATCTGCTGTTTCTTTAATTTTAGAAAAAAGCGTTTTAATAGCGTCAGTTAATTGCATAAGGAATCCTTCTCTTAAGTTCATTCGAATAATTTTTTAGGGAATAAATAGATTGTAGATCTATGAGGGCATCTGAAAGGCCTTCGATAGATATGACTGAGTTTGATTCTAACTCATGCTTGAAAACAGATAATTCATTTGAATCTACTTTAAGCGCATCAAAGAAAAGATCTGTCCCATCAAAGGCTAGATTGTAGATATGATAACCTTCGATTAGAGTTTTTGTCTCATAAGTGTCTGAGGTCAAATCAACAGAAACAAGCTTTGGTGAACCCTCTTTGCTCCCCACAACATAAAGAACATCATTATAGAGATCAAAGAAACTGATTTTATCTAAACCAAGGCCTTCGATTTTCTGAGAGGATCCAGGATGTATCTTATAAATATTGTCTTCTTCTCCAGCATCGACATCACCCGTAGCATAAACATTTTTTGCGCTATCGATGACAATGTTGGTGAGATTACCTCCTGAATAATCCACAGTCTCGGTAATTTGATTTGTGGTGAGATTGAATATGAAGTTCCCAGAAACAACCGCATTATTATAGTCAATACTCTGAGCATGGATAATGAGATTGTCAGGGTCGATGAAATTTAAATCCGTAACCAAGCTGCCTTCGGGTAATAGCGCTGTTGCGACGTCTTCGTTATCGATGGATTGAAAAACAGAGGTGCCATTATCAGTCCCCGTCATATACACTGTCCCATTGCTGTGGAGGATCCATTGACTGAGCTCAACGTTCTCGCTGATAAGGCCTGTTTCTTCTTGGGTGGCTGTATCCCACCTGATAAGAGAAAGGGCTGTGTTTCCTTCAGAATACCCAGAGTAATAGAGAAACCCTTTTTGGTCGAACCTGATTTTATTTTGAACAACAAAACCTAGGCTACCAACACATTGGCTTTCGTCAGCATAAGAATATATAAGACTACATTCTTGATAGTCCAATAAAATGTTTTCCGACAAATACATGAAAAGAGCGCCATTGGGGCTCAAATCAAAACTTTGAACCGCAGGAGCTGTAGCAAGAGAAAAAACATCCTCAAGTTTGTCATTATTTATCTGGCGTATATTGTTAAAATTTTGGTTTAGTGTCAGATAGACCTGAGAGTTCGCCTCTATATCATTGCCAGGGTTGCCAATAGTTGTAATACTAGCAGGTGTTCCCCCTTCATCACCCACATTTTGAGAATCGCCAATGCAGGCCACGCTGAGCAAAATCAATAAACAAAGACCTATTTTATAAATATTGTTTTTCATTTTTTGTTTTTCTTATCTGCCACTTTAAACGTCTGAATATTAAACTGCCAAACCTCAGAGATCTCAAAAAAATTTGGTGTAATTACTAAATCATCTAACATGTATTTTTTGAGCGATTTCTTATCGAGCTTTTTGAGAACGATTCCCTGAATTTCTTTATGAAACTGATAAAGCTTTTGCCTGATCAAGGCTTTATGTGCTGGAGACAGAGACATAGTCATAGAGCTTATATTTCGATCCTCTGCTGGCAGCTTAAGACTCTCTTGGCTCAAGTTAAGTGCCTGTTGATGAAAATGTGTTGCCTCGTAGCCAAGCCCCTGATCAAGGGTTGAAAGGTTTGGATGATCTTGTTGCCAAATACCTTCTTTGTCAATTTTAGCAAGGTTCAACTTTATGAGAACCTCTAAGGCCTCCTGGGCCTGTGCCACTAATATGTTTGGCTTGATTTTACTCGCAATCCAATTTGGTTTTGGCTGAAAACCCGGCCACCGAATCATCTCTCGTACCACAGGATAATACCACTTAAGAAGATAAAGATCCTGGTTTTTGTTGATAAGCCTCGCCTTAATATATTCTTTAAACTCTTTAAGGGCCTCAAAATGAGAAGCTCTTTCTTCTTCGGTCTTTGCCTGATTAAACAAAACGAGTGTTTCGAAATATTGATAAGGCCTGCCTGTAAGAGGAATAACCTTGGCGATTTTTCTAATACTTTCGATTGTAAGATTTTGTTTGCCTTTGATAACGTTATGAAAATAACTCTTGTTTTTAAACCCCGCCTTCTTGCTCAAATAATAATAAGAAAACTTGTCTGGCATTTCCTTTTTCTTGATCTTGTAATAATCTTCCAAAAACTTTTTATGGTCATCATAAGAAAAAACTGTGACCTGATTAAATTGACTTTCTTTCTTGCCCATATTTTTCATCCCTAATTAATTTGTTGCCAAGTTGCTGCCCTAGAACACTCTAATTATCGGCTCCTTTGCTTTAAGAGTTGTGACCTTAATAATTCATTATAGTACAAAAACTTCCCTGAGTTCAAATGCAAGCTGCCTTCTAACCCCTCTAAATCTCTTATATAATCCATACATAGCTGTAAAAAAAGAGTTTCAGGGGTTTTTTGTAAAAAACCCTTTTCACCTCCACTTCGTCACTCTCATGCCCTGATATGCGATAATATTAATTGAGTATGCAAATAAGCTATTAGCAAAAAAAGGGAGTCACCTATGAAAAACATCTATGAGAAAAAAAATCTGCTTGGTCTTTTCTGTCTAACAATTTTCTTGTCTTTAATTCTAGTCACACCGGTTCAGGCCGGAGATCCTTGGGACAGCTATTGCGTATCAGAGGCCTGCCGTTTCCCTGGTCTTAATACAGGAAGCCAAACCTATACAAAGCCCGTGACAGTAGGAAATATTGTTGGTGGTTTTATCAACTGGCTAACAAAAGGATTACAAGACAAGGCCTATAAAAAACTTCCTTCTTTTGCGCCACCTCCATTTAATAAAGCCTTGCATCAAATGTTTGCAGATATTGATCAAGATCTTGGCATCTTTGATCATATCGAAACAGCCATGCAAACAAACATGGAAGGCTTTGCAATATTAACTATCCCTGAACTAAGGGACTCAATCAGGGCCAATGCAATTGCCTTTTCTGTACAAGAGGCGATCCAGGTACAAATCGATCCGGGCATAGCCAATGAACCCCCTCTTCTTGAAGAAGATGATTCTAGCGATAATTCTTCTAGTTCTAGACAGGGCAATAAAACAGGAGGGTGGAGAGACGAAAACTTTGATGATGTTCCAGAGTACAAAAAACAAAGTCAGACCTTTTGGACGAAAAGAAAGCTTAAGCCAAAGGCATCAGAAACGTCTGAAGACGAAGAAGAAGGAGATGCTGGTGACAGTGATGATGAAGGGAAAGAAGAAGACGATGACGATAAAGAGATCTGTCATGGTTGCGATGATGGTTTAGACGAAACAGGCAGCGGCGGAAAAACAACATTTAGTGATCATTATAAACAATACATTGATGCTGGATTTGTTACCGTAACATTCGTTGAAGTCGATAAAATACAAAACACTCTCGCAAACACAGATTATGTGTTTGGTATTTACGATATTCAAAACGGAATTTTGTATCTAAACTCTGGTTTGTTAAACAGCTTATTGTAGTTTAGTGCCATCCTCCACCATAGACGCCATCATAAATACCGATGTCCACATTTCCATCGTTATCATAGTCCCAATCTTCTGGCGTGCCATCTTGATCAATGTCGTCAACAGCGCCAGAAGAGTCTATGTCATCTGATCCTGCACCCAAGGCCGGAGAAGAAGCATTCAGACTAAAATCATCTGTGTAATCATCATCTTCTAATACATCCGGCACATCATTGGCATCTGCATCTGTTACAAGATCGAGGTTATCAAACAAGGGATCTTCTTCGCTTAACAGATTATTCCCTGCATACGCTGCAGAACCACAAAAATTATCAAGAGGATCCCCATTATTGTAAAATAAATTGTAATCAAAAAAGAGCTGTGCGTGCACAGAACTTAAAAATACACCACAATCAAAATTGTTCGCAATAATGTTGTTACCTATATTAAAGTCTCCAGCTATTGCTAAATAAGTTCCGTCTCTCCAAATGGAGCCTTTGCCTCCTCCATCATTAAACAAAAAGACATTATTAGCTACATAGGCTGTAATTTGAAGAATATAACCAGCATCATCATTAAGATATAAGACAGACTCATTGTTATATGATCCCCAGGAAGTTGTTCCATTGGCAATAAAGGCATTGTTAAACACGTAAAAATAATAAGTGTCTTCTGTCATGATGGCTGATCCCTGATCTGCAATATTATTTTGAAAAACATTGTTATGAATAATGTTTGTGGCATCATTCTGTTCAAAAACAAACATCCCTCCACCCTGTGCAGCTCGATTTTCAACAAAGACATTATTAGAAATACCTGTGTTTGTAGAACTTTGTATAGCCAGACCGCCCCCACCTTTTTCAGATGCAGCAGCCATGACAATGTTTTCTTGAAAAACATTGTCTTCAACCGTGATGGATCCACTTGCGCCTGAGCTCCATACAGAAACACCTCCCCCTGAATAAAAAGCAGTATTATTATAGAAAGTATTGTCATTGATGGCAACGTTCGAGGAGCTCTCTATGCTAATTCCCCCACCCTTACTAAAATCTGAATAATTATTTGTTATATAATTGTTCTCGATAGAAATATTGGACGAATCTTCAATGAGAATACCAGAACCGCCAGTGCCGCTCCCATCTTGAATTGTGAGTCCGTTGATTTCAATTTCAGAGGCTGAGTTAATCACTGATATGACAGGGGTATCAGCAAGACTTGAAGAAACAATAACATTCTCATAACCATTGGCTCCATAAAGCTCGATATCACTCAGACCATCAAAAGAAAGATTCTCATTATACGTAGCATCTTGAACCACAATGCAATCACCTGCACTCGCATTATCAATAGCATCCTGAATCACAGTGTAGTCACCACCCCCTGCTTGATCGACCTCTAAGGGAATTGAAGCATCAGCATCATCGCAATCAGCACTGTTTTCTACATAGTCTGCTGGAGCAGGACAGGTAGTCACAACATCATCAGGATCCCCAAACCCATCACCATCATCATCCGCATAATAAGTAGCAGAAACACCCTCATCTACCCCTCCAACACAGTTATTATCGATACCATCGCAGATTTCCGTAGCAGCTGGATTGATTGCTGCATCTGTGTCATCACAATCTGTGTTATCTGCAATATAACCACCACCAGCAACACAGAGCTGTTTTGTTGAACCAGAGTCTCCATACCCATCTCCATCAGAATCTTGATAGAAAGGAGCTGTCACACCCTCATCAACAACTTCGTCACAATTATTATCTGTTCCATCACAAACTTCTGTAGCACCAGGATTGACCGCGACAGCGGCATCATCACAATCTGTGTTACTTGCAACATACCCCCCTCCAGCAGCACACTGCTCATTAGCCACAGCAGCGTTGCCATAACCATCTCCATCTAAATCTTGATAGTAAGGGCCTGTGACGCCTTCATCAACCGTTCCATCACAATTATTATCTATGCCATCACAGGACTCAGATGTTCCTGGGTTGATGTTTGCAACAGTGTCATCACAATCAGTTGCGTCTACTACATACCCAGAAGGAGGGATTGCTTCTGTAGATGTCGTTGCTGTTGCAGGATCTCCATAACCATCTCCGTCTGTATCAAGATAATAGATATACGTTGTTTCGTTGTTTTCTTCTTCAGCCTCTTCTTCTTCCTCTGCGGGGGCATCCTCGCCTGCCCCCCCTAAGGTTAAAGCAATTGTTGTGAAGCTTGTATTCCCTTCCTCGTCAAGAGAGGTTCCTTCGTTGTCACTAATAGCGGTAGTAAGTTTTACCGTATAGAGGGTGCTATTCAGCAAAGAGGTACTTAGTACTAAAGTAAAAACTGTGTTGCCGCTACTTGCTGTAGGGGAGCCAACAAAAGAAACACAGCTCACAAAATCATCGTTCGAAACCTGGACACTACCTGAACAAGATCCATCTGTGTCCATCGTGATTGTTGTGCTATTCATAGCCACAGGAAAAGTAATGGCAATACTTGTATTAATAGCAACATCTTCTTGGCCATCTGTTGGAACAATCGTGTAGGAGAGACTACTAGAACTCGTGCTGGTTGTAGCTGTTGTCCCCCCACAAGAACCTAACAAAAGACAGACGATAAACAAGAACACCTTTTGCATTGTAAATAATTTCATCACGAAAAACCTCATTAGCTTTTTGAATGCAGTGAAACTTTTATGTTGGTTTAAATATAAACAACAACCTGCCATTGCAGAACTTCACAAATTTGTATCGGCCAAACTTCAAAAAAAGTTTTTTATACAAAACCGCAACAACTTTGGAACGAAAACAGAAGGGGAGGAGGAGAAGAAGGGGCTTCTCCTCCTCAGGGCAGCTCCTTAATAAAAAGGAGGCATAGGGTGTAAGTTCAACTATAATTTTTATCGGTTAAAACGAAAGAAGAGTTACGTCAGAAATGAAGTTTCGGTTTTTTGAAAAAAACGGGACAGACCTTTGGGGACTAGCTCTTATCTCTTATTTAATTCTTTCAAGAATTTATTAGCTACCTCTGGATCAATTTGTAAGATCTTATCATATTGTTTTCGGGCTAACTCACGGTTACCCAAATCAAGGTAGGCGATTCCTAGATTGTAATGCGCACTCATATAGTAGGGGCTGACTCTTATAGCATTCTTATAACTATCAATTTCTTCTTGTTGTCTTCCCAGCTTATAACAAACAACCCCCATATTATAATAAGCGCTCGCATAATCTGATTTATTTTTAATCGCTTGTTGGTAGGCGTTGTAGGCCTCTTGATTCTTGCCAAGACTACTCAAAGCCACACCTAAATTAAAATAAGCATCCGGCATCTTTGGATTGATCTCAAGAACCTTTTTATATTCACCAATGGCCTTTTCGCTCTGTCCCATTACATCATACACCAATCCAAGACTGATATAAGGGGACTCAAACTTTGGATCCAGGCTGTTTGCTTTTTGATAAGATTGAATGGCCTGAGGATATTGTTTGAGCTTAAAATAGACCTGGCCCAACCTGTAATGGGCATTGATGTAATCAGGCTTAATCGCAATAGCCTTTAAATAAGCGTTTACTTCTTCTTGCGAAGAACCCAAGGCTTCATAAGCAGCCCCCAAAAAATACCATACCTCTGCAAAATCTGGTTTGAGTTCTAGAGATTTTTTATAAGCCTCAATAGCTTCTAGATTTTTTCCCAAATTAAAATAGGACAACCCCATCTTGGCATAAGCTTGGGGGTAATTTTTTTTGTAGCTAATAGCGGCCCGAAAAGACTGGATAGCAACATGATGGTCTTTTTTGTCAAAATAGCACAGACCAGAGCTAAAATGAGCCTCGGGAAAGTGAGGTTTGTACTGAAGTGCTTTTTTGTAACTCTCTAATTCTTTTTCTGGCTGTTTTAAATTATAAAAAACAACACCCAAATTATACCAAGCCTCTGGATAATCCGCCTTGAGTTCCACAGCCTTTGTATAGGCATCTAATGCTTCTTGGTTCCGTCCCTTTTTTAGATAAGCTCCCCCTAAATTATAATACGCATGAGGATCATTGGGACTAGCTTGAACAGCTTTGAGCAAAGATTCCAGATCACTGGCATGGGCAGGAGCGATGACTAGAAAAAAAACGAAAATGGCTAATATTTTTTTCATATACACCAAACTCGAATATCGAATAACGAACACGGAATAACGAATATTGAAGTCTTTCTTTTCCTTCGAAATTCAGTATTCCTTGTTCTTTGTTCTACAGTTCCCGACCCCCCTAATACCTCACCCCCATTAAAAACAAAACCGAAAAATCAACGCTAGGCCCACGAGACATGATGTCTTCGCTAAAAGACCACTGATAAAAGAACTCATCAATAAACCTATGCTGCAAAGGAACAGCTCCTGCAAAACCAATGTTCAGGTCTAAAACCGGATCGCTCAAAACCGTTGTATTTGTGTTTTTAAATGCTGAAGTGTTCCCTGTGAGTTGTACGATTACTGAGAGAGCATCTAGGATTTGAAACTCAACAGATTGACCAAAAGAAAAAAAAGCACGTTTTTGAATAGGGTTCAAAGCGTTGCTCTTTCCAAGAACAGCCACACCTACCTGTGTGACAAAGTGAAATCTTTTAATACTCTTTTCTCCAAAAAGAGACATGCCCGCATCAAGCTGACCACTACCGAGCCCCTTGCTCGCCTGCCCTGTAGGCAACTTAACATAACCCGTGGCTGCCAAGAAAAAAGGAAGCCTTAGTCTTTCAGAAAATATGTACTTGAAACGCAAGGTTATATCAGAAAAACCAAAGGCTGTGTTTGTATAACCCAAAAGATTGTTTCCGCCTTGTATGAGATCGTAATGAAATTCGTTATTGCCAACAAGCTCCCGACCACCGTTTGGAAGCCCAAAGAGATTGTGGTACCACTGGATAAAGCTATCTAAGAAACCACCGCCGTTTGTGATAAAAGGAATTTCGATCTGAATATCAATTTCATCGGTGACACCATAGGCAAAGGCAATAGCTGTCCGCCAAATTTCCATATCGAGATTAACAATGGTGTTTGCAAAGGGATCGTATTCAAAGGCATTAGAGAAGGTAGTGGAAACCTTTGTTTCAAACTGATGTTGATTCAAGGTTTGCGGCGACTCAATGGGCATGGCCAAAAACTGAAGATAAAGAGGGTTTTGTGAGCGCGCGTTCAAGGGTCCTGCGGGACGATATTCTGTTAAGGACGCGAAAGAAAGAGAAGGAAGAAACAATAAAATGAGAATGAATATTTTTTTTAACACCGCTATCCTAACCAACAACATCCCAACAGAAGTGGCTGGTTAGTTTATAATTGTTCTGAAGGAGCAAGTTCAGCCTGCCGAAAAAATCTACGCCTTTTTATCTGATATAACTATTTTCACTCATAACGAGCATTTCTCTGAAGCGCCGGCCAACGCAGCGACCAAAGAACAATTATGAGCTAGCCAGCAGCCCCTTCTAACCACCTCTCCGCGTCGATCGCTGCCATACAACCACAGCCAGCAGCTGTAATGGCTTGACGATAAGTTTTGTCTTGGACATCGCCGCAGGCAAAAACACCTTCGATATTTGTCTGTGATGATTTTCCTTTTGTAAGAATGTATCCTTGTTCGTCTAAATCAAGAGCGTCTTTAAAAATGCCTGTGTTTGGCTTGTGACCAATGGCGACAAATAAAGCGCCGAATTTTTCAACACTCTCTTTACCTGTTTTTACGTTTTTTATCTTAAGAGCTTCTAGCTGTTTCTCTCCCTGGCATTCGGTCACAACTGAATCCCAAATAAATTTGATCTTAGGATTCTCTTTAGCTTTTTCTTGCATGATTTTACTCGCCCTCAATTCATCACGCCTGTGAATGACTGACACGCTCTCACCAAAGCGCGTGAGAAAAATCGCTTCTTCAATCGCTGTATCACCACCACCAACAACAGCAATCTTTTCGTTTTTGAAAAAAGCCCCGTCGCAAGTAGCACAGGCTGAAACACCCTTTCCCATAAGGGTTTTTTCTGACTCTAAACCCATGTACTGTGCAAGCGCCCCTGTGGCAATAATGATGGCTTTAGAAAAATACTCTTTTCCTTGAGAAACAACCTTAAAAGGTCTTTGGCTAAAATCAACAGACTCAACATCTTGCGTAAGACACTCTGTGCCAAAGCGTTCAGACTGCTTTTTTAAATCTTGCATCATTTGTGGGCCATCAACACCCTCAGGGTAACCTGGAAAATTTTCGACATCAGTTGTTGTCATCAACTGCCCCCCAGCCATGTAGCCCTCAAATAAAAGAGGCTTTAAACCTGCGCGCGCTGTATAAATAGCCGCTGTGTTTCCTGCTGGACCAGAACCAATGATGATTACATTTCTAACTTCCATATTTTCTCCCCTTAAAAAAAACTCTATAATTAAATTTTTTAAACTAATTTCTGGGAAAACAACAAGTTATTATTTTTTTAGTCTGCTTTTTAATAATGCGACGAACGTCTAACTAGCACAAAATCTTGCCAACCAAGAAAGTCGAGAGAAGCATTATTAAAAGGAGACTAAAAAAATAACGCATTAAAGCTAGATCCAGAAACCTCGATATTTATTTTCAACAATCTCTATCTTGTCTCAAACAAAAAATCATTAATTAAATTATAGACATAAAACCCTCTCTCGGGTATGGTTCCCGCAATAACTTAACAGGGGATTAAATGTCAGTCCATAAGAATTATTTTTCTAGAGTTCTTTTTCTCTTAACAGCCCTTCTTATATTACTTCATTTTTCATTGGATACTCAGGCAGGTTTTTTTTCGAGTAAACTCAAGTATAACACTCTCAAAACCGAACATTTTTACATACATTTTCCCGAAGGCCTTGGCCCTATTGCCAACGAGATGCAAACCATTTCAGAAGATTCGTACGATACGATCGTTTCGCGTTTAGGCTGGCGTCCTTGGGGCCGCACTCACGTTGTACTTAGCGATAAAACAGACCAGCCCAACGGATTGGCAACGGTTATACCTTATAATTACATTCTCCTTTACGTCACACCACCAGACGCAGATTCAACCCTTGCAAACTATAAAGACTATCTAAAAATTCTCTTTCATCATGAATACGCCCACATAATCCACATTGACATGCATTACCGATTTACAAGTCCTGGGCGCTTTATCTTTGGTCGCATTGTGGCCCCAAACGGAGCAACACCAGGGTGGATGCGCGAAGGCATGGCTGTGTATGAAGAATCCCAACTTGATGAAGGCTTTGGCCGCATCAACTCTGATTACACCATGATGGTTTTGCGTACAGCTCATTTTGAAAACAATTTTCCAAGAATCGATCAAATTGCTGGACTCACAATACGCTACCCAGGAGGTTTGGGTCCTTATCTTTTTGGTGGCATGTTCTTTGATTGGCTGGCCAAAAACTATGGCGAAGAGCGCATGTACAAGTTTCAAAAAGAATATGCCTCTAGTATTTGGCTGTTTTCGCTTAACAACAAAGCGCGCCGCGTTTATGGAAAGAGTTTTTACAAGCTCTACAAAGAATTTGTAAAAGACTATGGCCAGGTTTTTGACAAACAAAAAGAAAAGCTTAGCGCCAAGGGGCTTACGCCCATGAAAACCGTCGTCACCAATAAAAATTCACAAAAATATTATACGCCAACTCCTTACCCTGGAGGCTATGCTTATTTCCAATCAGGCTTTGACGATTCCCCTTCTATCCAACTTTTTACTAAAAAATTCACAAAAGACGATAAAAACGACGAGGGAAAGGCAATCACGTTTGATAAAAAAAACAATCTCAAAAAGCTTTCGCGTGGCCAAATGTCTTTCTCAAAAACGGGCCGCTACCTAGCTTTTTCTTCACTAGCAGCCGTTGAATCAAAAACAGCTAAGGCCGAAGTTTACTACTATGATTTAAAAAAGAAGGTGCTCGCACGTGTGAAAGATGACGAACACAAAACCAAAGCCATGCGTGCCATGGACCCAGATTTTTCACCTGCTGATGGCGGACAAAGATGGATGGTGATGGTAAGAAACTTCCAAAACACAGACCAGCTCTATATCCACGACCTTTTAGAAAAAAGAGGTTATGTTATCACAAAGGCCGCTGATAAGACACAGTTTTCAAATCCCCGGTTTTCTCCAGACGGCTCAAAAATAGTCGTGAGTGAGTTTGATCCCAAAACAGGCTTTAGAGACATTGTCGTTTATTCAAAAAAAGGGAAAAGACTTTACAAGATCACTAAGGACAAAGTTCCCGACAACCACCCAGTGTTTTCACCTAATGGCCGCTATGTCTATTATGACTCTTACAAAACAGGGATCTCTAACATCTTCCGTTACAACCTTAGAACCCGTAGAACCACACAGGTGAGCAATGTTCTTGATGGCGTGTTTCAGCCCATGCCTTCTGCTGATGGGAGCACCCTCTATGTCCAACGCTATAATAGTGAAAAAACTTTTATACAAAAATTTGTGCCAAAGAAATACGCAACAAAGTCTCTTAACATTAAAGAGAGCTCAAACAGGCTCGCCAGCCCTCTTGCCATTTCTTTTACAACAGATTCACAGCCCTCTTTGATAAAGCAAACTAAGAAAAAAAGCTCGCCATCCTTTTCGTCAAAAAACTTTGAACACACAAAGAAGCATAAATATCCTGTTTTGCCTTTTAGTTTTAACCCCGATGCTGGCAACGCTTTCCCAGATTTTCTTTATGGAAACACTGCCGACAAAGACACTGAAAAGAAAACTAAAAAAACAAAGAAGGCAAAAAAGAGCAAAAAAGAAGCCGCTAAAGAAGAGAAAAAGGAATACCCTTCTCAATATAAAAATGCCTTGTCTCAAAAGCCTTCCAACATAACTTTTGACACTCCAAATCCTCCGGGCACAAAGAAGTACCATGCCTTTCCACAGATCTTAGTGCCACGGTATATCCTCCCTAACCTTCTCTATATCGAAAACGCCATACTAGCTTCTTTTGCTATTGGAAGGACAGATCCCTTGTTCCGTCATTCATGGACAGCTTATGCCACTTACCGTACTGACGCTGCTTTTGTTGGTGGTGGAGGCACGTACGTGTATTCTCGCTATGCACCTGCTTTTTATATTGGTGGTATCCGTTATGCTGTAGACTGGGGAGATGTGAATGGAATCCGTTTTTATGAAGAACGTAACCAAGCTTATGCTGGCGTTTCTTGGGTTATCAAAAAGAGTAAATTTAATTTTGCCTATTTTTATGAGCACCGTTCAGCGCTCACAAATCTTGCTGTGAATCTCGTCAACATGAGACCTTACGCTGGTTATCGATTTACCTACAGCATTGGCAAGGCCTCTAAATTTGCTAATTCCATCAGTTACGAAAATGGTTATTCACTTAAAATTGGTGGTGAGTGGACTGACAAAAACTTTGGTTCTGACGAGGTTAACGAAGAAATTGCCATACGCGGTGATTTGCGTTTTTATCTCGAAATGCCTTGGGCAGATCATCATGTGTTGGCCGTACGCGTGGCCGCTGGCTGGGTCTGGGGAGACCAACAACAATTTGGAGCTTACCGTCTAGGAGGCCCTTTTGGCGAAGGACCTGGAGTCAGCTATTCTTCAAGGCTCTTTCCTTTAAGAGGTTTGGCTGGAATCACGTACGGCGGTGACCAGGCTTTTATTTTCTCAACAGAGTACCGCATACCACTAGCCACTAATGTTAATAAGGGCATTGGTACTTGGCCTATCTTTTTAAACAAACTCCACATGAGCCTGTTTGTAGATGGCGGCGACATCAAGTACCGCACCGAAGCCAACAGTCTTTTTTCTCGAATGCTCGTCTCTGCTGGTGTTGAATTCAGTGGTGACTTTGTGCTTGGCTATGGTCTGCCCTTAACTGTTCGCACAGGTTATGGTATTGTTATGACAAATCGATGGCGCCTGGGAACACTGACCGACACGATAACAATGTCTAGCCTTAGATATGGAAGCATCTATTTACAAATAGGAACAATGTTTTGAGTTGCCTTGCAACTCATCCTGAGCGAACGTAGAGAGTCGAAGGATTTCCTGTGAACCCGCGACCCTGTGTTTCTAATACAAACAAGACATAAAGGAACCGACAAAAAATGAACAACACCCAAACGTCAACACCCGACACCCCAACAACAACCGGCCTCATCATTGCGGCAGGAGCAGGCACACGGCTGGCAGATGACAGGTACGATGACCCAAAGCCTCTGCGCAAAGTCTGTGGTATCCCGCTATTGCGCCGCACAATATTATCAGCCTCCAAAGCAGGACTTACAAAAATCTACATTGTTGTTGGTTTTCAAAAAGAAAAAATTAAGGCCTATGTCAAAAAACGAAAATGGCCTGTGGAAGTCGTCTTCATTGAAAATGATGACTGGAAGAAATCCAACGGCATCTCTGTTCTCAAGGCAAAAGAACATATTAATGAGAACTTTGTTCTCATGATGTCAGATCATATTTTTGATTACAATAGCTTAAAAGATTTCCTGCATGAAGGCCTTGGTGCCTTTCATGCAAAGCTGGCCGTTGATTACAAGATCCATCAGATTTTTGACAAAGACGATGCCACAAAAGTGGTTGTAAAAAACAGCAAGATAATTGAGATCGAAAAAAACCTGGTCGAATACAATGCCGTTGACACGGGCCTGTTCTTGCTCAGCCCTGTTATTTTTGACGCGCTCGAAGAGGCCATGCACGATGGTGACTGCTCCCTTTCTGATGGCATTCGCTCACTTTCTGGCAAAGGTAAAATGGGTGTTTTCGATATCAAAGAGGGTTTTTGGCAAGATGTAGACACACCTGCTAGTTTAAAACACGCCAAGTTTATGCTTCTTAATTCTTGTCGCAAAACAACAGACGGCATTGTGTCTCGAAATTTTAATAGACACATTTCTTTAGCGATTAGCCGTCACCTCGTTAAAACATCTCTTACAGCCAACCAGTTTACATTCATTGTTCTCTTTCTTGGTTTGGCTGCCGGGCACATGGCGTCTTTGGGCACCTACACCTCCTTTTTAATTGGTGCTGTTTTGTTTAAACTCACATCTATCCTGGATGGCGTAGATGGCGAGATATCAAAACTCAAAATGACAAGCTCTAAGTTTGGACAATGGTTGGACACGATCTGTGACAACATCACCTATGTTGTTTTCTTTGCAGGAACAGTTGTTGGTCTTTACAGGCAGGAGTGTATTTACCGACACGCTCTCACCGCAACCATGGTGATAGGCGTTGTGTTTGCCTTTGCCGTGATCTTTTGGTATCTTCTCAAATTCAGCAAGTCCGGAAGCCTTATTGCTGTTCAGCAAGATTTTAAAACAAGAGAAGATCTTAATTGGTTTTCAAAATTATTTATCAAAGCCCAGTTTGCTATTAAGCGAGATTTTTTTGCAGCCTTCTTTCTTGTACTCGCTATCATCGACAAACCGCAGTGGGTGTTATTTGTGATAGCACTGGCCCTAAACATCACCTGGATCACGATTGTGCAACAGCAGGTGTTTTCATCAAGGAGAAACAATGAAATATCGTAAATTTGGAAGAACAGGTTTAGAGCTTTCAGAAATTGGTCATGGCACATGGGGTATGGGAAGTATGTGGGGGCCACGTGATGACAGGGCTGCAATTGATGCCCTGACCCGCTCACTGGAACTCGGTGTGAACTTCTTTGATACAGCCATCGTTTATGGTGAAGGACACAGCGAAGGCCTCATTGCTTCTACGTTTAAGGAGACTAAAAAGAAGTGCTTTGTAGCCACAAAGATTCCCCCTAAAAATAGAGAGTGGCCTGGAAGACATAACGTTGATGTGAGTGAGACCTTTCCTGCTGATCATATTATCTCCTGCACAGAGCAAAGCCTTAAAAGTTTAAGAATGGATTGTGTGGATTTGCAACAGCTCCATGTTTGGTCTGATACGTGGCTCGAAAACACTGATTGGTTGAGCGCAGTGGAAAAATTAAAGGCTGAAGGCAAAATCAAATACTTTGGTGTTTCGATAAATGATCACGAACCCAACACAGCACTTAAAATGGTTTCTTCTGGAATCATTGATAGCGTGCAGGTGATTTACAATATCTTTGATCAAGCTCCGGCTGAAAAACTCTTTCCGCTCTGCCAAGAAAAGAATGTGGCTGTCATCGTGAGAGTGCCGTTTGACGAGGGCTCTCTTGCTGGCAAGCTTACACCTGACACTGAGTTTCATAAAAAAGATTGGCGCCGACATTACTTCAAAGGAGACAGATTGAAAGAAACCTGTGCACGTGTTGACAAGCTATCGTTCCTTGTCCGGGATGAGATCAAAAACATGGCACAAGCAGCGCTTAAATACTGCCTCTCTCACCCTGCTGTCTCTACAGTCATCCCTGGCATGCGCACTATACCACATGTAGAAGATTGTTGTTCTGTTTCAGATGGAATTTTATTGAAAGAAACTGAATTAAAAGAACTCGAAAATCACGCGTGGGATAGGAATTTTTATGTGTGATCGCGCCTACGCTCCTAAGAACCTACGCACCTACGCTCGCTAGATCCTAGACACTCTTTCTCATCACTCATCACCCATCACTCGCACCGCTTTTCTACGCAACACAACAAATAGCACAAACACAATAAGAGCCGAAAGCATGACAGACAAGTCATTAGCCGAAGCAGTACGATTTGCAGAGAGATCACACCCACAACCACCAGCATCTGCTGTAAAGTCATTAGGATCAACTTTGGTGATACCCGGGTCCGCGCAAACGCCATCTCTTGAATCTGGACAGATGTCTTCGATCTCACAAACAAGATCTTCGCCAGAGCAATCTTGATCAATGCCATCACCACAAATATCATCGGCATCAAAGTTTATTGTCGCGTCATTGTCATTACAATCGCCATCAGCAACTGTGTAACCATCGCCATCAACATCAACGTCAACAGGATCAGTGATACAAACATCTTCCTCATCCACAGCACCATCACAGTTATTATCAATCTCATCACAGATCTCTGTTGCAACAGGACTCACAGCGGCATTGTTGTCATCACAGTCTCCCTGACAAATGCTATAGCCATCACCATCAGCATCCAATTCATCATCTGGCACAACACCGTCACAGTCATTATCAATGCCATCGCAGATCTCAACTGCGCCTGGATTTATTGCAGCATCATTATCATCACAATCACCTGCGTAAACCGAATAACCGTCCCCATCAGCATCAAAGCCTTCATCAATCTCACCATCACAGTCATTGTCTAAGCCATCAGATATCTCTGTGGCATAAGGATGAACTGTCGCTTCGCCATCATCACAGTCATTAAAGCCCGCTGACATCATAAAGCCTACATCAGAAAGCTCGTCTGCTGTTTTCCATTTTTGAGCAGCTTCATAATAAGGATATCTTAGAGAACCTGTACAAATCGTTATTTTAGTAGCATTTGCACCAGGCCCTATTTCTCCCTCAAACAATTTGCCTGGCAAAGAACCTACAAGCTTTCCCTTCATTCTTTGATGTGGCGTGTAACCATCATTATCATAATCTTTATAAAATGTTTCGTACCCTTCTGGACAAGGATCTTCTTCCTCTTCTTTACACCAAGTGTCTTTGCCATCGATAGCAGGATCAAAGTTATCACCATCTTTTAAAAGTTCGCCCATGCAAAAATGAAGATCACCACCATTAAATACACAAGGCTCAGCCATGATGTCTTCTTGTGTTACGCCCTTGGCTACAAGAATCAGATTACGCAAATACACAGAAGAGGAACCTTCTTTGCATTCAAATGGCAACATACCTTCTTTTGCCGATGCATCAATAATCACAAAGCCATAATCTTTTACTTCACCACCTTGTTGTGGGTAATGTCCAATGGCCTCTGAATAATCAAGAACTGAAGCAGCATCTGTGACAGCATCATTTGATTGATTGCCAATGAGTAGACTTTTCGTAGGCAGTAAATGTAGGGGGCCGCTATCTTGTTTTAACTTGATGTGCTTAACCCATGTACCATCAATAGGCTCACCTTCTTCTGTTTCAAATCCAATATACTGCTGAAGATGATCTCCATTTTCATCTTTTACAAAATAATTATCATTGCTGCTATTTATCACGCAGCCACCGCTAGAATTATTATACAGTGTATCATCGATAATAGAACGAATCGAAGATCCGTCGTCAATATCATCTGCATTAACTGTTACTCCACACATATTAGCGTAGCCAATAAATGGGAAATATAACAATACACCAAAAACAATTATTGATATTATTTTCTTCATGAAAACTCCTGTAAATGCCCGAAAACACGAATCATAATATGATTCTACGTCTTGCCCTAACCTTATTATCGTCAATTACATAGTAGAGTTGCGTAATATTTTAGAATCTTTTTTTGTGTATTTATTCAGCAACTTTTGAAAAATGATGCCGATAATTACCCTGTACGGGCATTTGCATACAGAATTACAGGGAGAAGTATTTATGGGCAACTTAAGAGCAGGCGGCTATTTCCGCCTAGAGCCGGGCGTAACCCATGTCAACTCGTCTGATGGAGATGATACAGCTGCTACTGCAGGTATCAATGCTGGTGGAGAGCTGCATGGAAGACTTGGCAATCGTCTAGATCTTGTTATAACAGCAGGCATTGGCGCCAGGGGCGGTCAGAAGAAAATAGAGAATGCCTATTCAGAACCTATTACATCTCAAGACAACGGATGGACAGGCGAAAGCCCTTCAACACCTCAATTTGCAAACAACACAGATTATACAAACGCCACTTTTGGTCAGGGGCATTTTGATTTTAGTTTAGGTCTCGCTGTTTGGAGCCCAAACAATCGGTTTGCTGTGATGCCAAAATTTGTCTTACGCGGCACACTCCCAGATGTGGATGGCCGATACGTGCCTCTCACAGTAACAGAAAATGGACAGACAAATACATTAAATGGCCTAAGTGATGGCAGAGGCTCCGTTGAAGCTGGTGGCGAATTGATACTTAGTGGGCAAATCGCAAAAATTGATAATAATGCCGCTCTTTTTCTTGATGGAGGCCTTAGGCTGACTGGAAGAGATTCATGGTTTGCAAATGGTGGCGCTGGAGAGGCAATTTTTAAAGTGTCTGGTGGTGTTGATGCTGCAGGTGTTGTTGGCCTTACAATTAGAGGTACAAGAGCTGATGCGCCATCTCGACCTACACATACAAGCAGAACAACAACTCGCACAGACAGGGCAACAGAGCGCGATGACGGAATTATAAGGCATACAGGGGACGGAAACCATCCATTAGATCAATTATTGCGCAACCTACAAAGTTCTAAACTGGGTAACGAAGACTGCCTTGATTTTACCGCTGTACGCATAGACGAATTTGAAGATGGCTCACACAAGGTTTGGATGAGCAGCGATATGTACAGCTCTTTTTCAGGCGACCAGTTATTATATCAAGCAGGAGAATGTCCTGATCCCGTAGCAACAACGAAATAATAAACTATGACAGATTTTGTAACAACAAATCACCTCGACTTTGCCTCAGATGCTATTGATATAGAAGATCATCTTCTTGATGTCGAAGATGGTGGTGATAATGATCTTCACTTATCACCCAAACAAGAGCAGCAACGCAAAGCAACCAGCCTTACTGGCATGGAAAAACCTGACAGCGCTGAGCATTATACAGAAGAAGATTTTGCCTATATGTATCAGCAAGGCATGACTTTGCAGCGCCTCTCGATTTGTGACAGCGCTCGCATGATTGTAAAAAACTGGGTTTATGACTTAAAAGGAAATAAGATTTTAACAAGGGTCGATTACTTAGAAGAACTTCCCTCTGCTGAAGCGCTTGCAAAAGCCTTTACAAAAGAGCAGTGGGAAGAATTTCTTCCAGACATTGTAACCCGCTTTGAACAGAATAAAGAAGAATACATTCAATATCTTTACGATGAAAACCATTACAATAACACACCACGCACAAAACCAGATATAAGAGAAAATTTAAATTACTGGATTGACCGAGATGATGGCAACCTAGGTGATCTTGAATGCAGAAAATGGCTCGAGCTTCATTTGTCTTATCTTAATACAGCGCTTAGACTAGAAATAGCACCAGAAACAAAACGTAGTATCAAAGAAGCCCTCACAACTTGGCCAGAAATTGTTGTTGAAGAAACAGACGCAGACGATCCTCTTGGCGTAGTGCCAGACGGCGCCGATCTTCTCACAGGGCCTACGGATGAAAAATATCCTCCAATTGTTAAAAGAATATTGGATGCCATTGATGGCAACCAAGCAGACCGTGTGGAAAGGCTTATCACAAATATTCTTCCTGAAAAACTTTATCCCGCTGCAGTTGATGCCTTGATGCAAAAAATTGAAGGTAAGGATGTAGGTGGATATCAACAAAGACAGGCTATACGCGGCCTTTTTCTCATTGGCCCTCCTGCTACAGATAAGGCAACAGACCCTTTAATCACCATTCTCAATGATTCTGCAAATGAAAACTGGATGGTCGCTGCAAAATACTTAGGAAAACTAAATGTAGAGAGGGCTATACCAGATTTAGTAACCATGCTTTTATCTTCTACAAGCAGATTCGTACGTGAAGAAGCCGCCAGTGCCCTTGGCTATATGGATCCTCCTGAAGGCTCTGGAGTTGTCGATGCTCTTATAGAGGCCCTGAGAGATGACGCTCCTTCTGTTCGTGGGTTTTCTCTTCAGGCATTAGGCCAAATAGGCCGACCTCTTGCCGAAAAAGCTATTCCTGTGATCATTGACTTGGCCAAAGGCGATCCAGAGACTTCTGTTATCGATTCAGCAAGAACTGTTTTACTCATTTATTTTGGAATTACTGAAGCAGACTATGCCTCTTATGGGCAGGCAGAAAAAGTCGCTAGGCTTCAAGAAATTATTGAGCACATTAATACGAACTTTGGTGAAGCAAAGATTTCTTTTAAAACTGAAAAGGCTGTTCTTGCCGATGAATCTAAAGCAGAACTTTTAGCCCTTAGTCTCTATCTTGAAGAAAACAAAAACATCATCCAAGACAGCGATTTGAGAATTGATGTAACCTGTTTTGTGCCACAAGGAGGTGATGATGGTTTTAATATAAGATTTGCTGATGCAAGGGCTCAGGTTACAAGGCTCAATTTATTAACCAATGATTCTGTTGCGCTTCCAGCAAGCTTTGAAACTAATATCGTGGCCCAACCGCTTAAACATGATCAGCTTCCTTATGATGAAAGATATCCAAACGGAGGCATTCTTATACACGCAAGCCTAGAAGGTGCTGAAGCTGTTGAGCCTACACCAGAAGTCGAAAGATATCTTATTGATGACACAGACAAGGCTTTTCTCCTTGCAAAATATGCAGCTAGCTTAATGCTATCGTCAGAAATGTTTGAGTTTAAAGACAGGATCGGAAGTCGCCCCACATTCAACCCAAGGGTTCACGATAGAGGGGCCTATATGGCATTAAGCCCTGAGGACCAAGAGGCTTACGTAGACCTTCGTGAATTTGTTCCTGAATTTATTTACATAAAAAGGCTCGAGGACAACAATGAAGAGCTGCGCATCCTACCAAACAGTTTTTATGTCCGTGTTGATTACACGTTTACGGACAACCAAAACCACCTTGGTCGTGAGCTCCAATTTGAATCAAGCGGCTATCTCCACTCAAGCCAGCCATGGCCCCGTTTACAAGAATATTATGACACGTGTCAGACATTTTATGACGAAGGCTCAGATGCCAGAAAATGGTATACTAATGCAGACAGAGATAGACATTATAGTCAAAACTTTGTTCGATCAACCTTGCGACCTAATGGATATAAATCAGAAGAGGTTGTGACCAATCAAGGACGTGTGGCCTTGGCAGACGTTGTGTGGGATCCAAACGACAATGACGCAAATGTTCCAACAGCACAAACACCACGCGATGTTGTCCCTGTTGATTCGCCAGAAGTTGCTGATGCCTTTGTAAGAGATGTTTTCATGAAAAAAATGCGTGAAGACATGTCGGATTTTGATGAATACATAGGTCCTTATGAGTTTACGGTGGTAAAAATTCTTACGGCGAATGAATATAATGCTTTAGAAACAACAGACATAAAAAGAAATCTGTGTGTTGATTTAGCAACTTTGTTTTCTGAAGAAGAAACATCAGGCTATGAAATACAAGAAGGACAGTTTTATGTATGGACGCGTTTTGTTTTTACTGACACACAAAGATACGGGGCCCAGAATCCCAGTTTTTCAATCACCAACCCTTTTGTTCTCGATGAAAGAGAAGACTGGAATACCTTAGTCGCTTACTACAATAATGATGAAACCACAGGCACCTGGAACTATTGGTATCAAGATATAGATGGTGATGGCTTTGGCAATGAAGACTTAAATATTTATTCTAATCTTGGGCCTCGTTACTACATAAAAAAAGAGGTCAGTGAGCCTTTTGATTGTGACGACAGCAATGCCAGCATTGGAGAATGTGTTGATGCCCCACCACCTCCCCCAGAACTAATACCAATCACATCTGAAAAAGCAGCAGAAGACTTTGTCAGAAAAGCCCTTGTTCAAAAGGGCGCAGATGAAATGACAGATTTTTGGGAACGCATAGGGTCAGAGCTTGATTTTAGCATTAAAATCATTCCAGCCAGCAACTATTACAAAAATCACGGAACACCGTCTTTTGAAACAACAGAATTAATGTTTCGTGACATATCAGAATTTGCTACAGCTGAAAGCTATGACAAATATGAGATACCAGAAGATAAATGGTTTGCGAGAGTAGGTGTCTCATTTACAGACACACAAAATCACACAGCAGACAACAATGTAGAATTCGACCTTAATGATATTTTCCATCCAGAATCTGAAAACACCTGGAGAGACATCAAGGCTTATTACAACCAAGCCCAATCACCTCCAGATTCTTGGCCTGTATGGTACAAAGACATAGATGGCGATGGGTATGGCAACAAGGATGTAACTATTCGTTCAAATCTCACGCCTGTTGGTTATGCAAGTGAGGCCGAAGAAATGACAGCCTTAGAGGAACAAGAAGCAGCTTTATTCGCAGGAAGAGGCGAACACATGGGCGACCAAGGAGCAGGAGAAGCGGTCGGAGATACACCCCCCACAACATCAAGAAACAGCCTCCCTGAATCAAAGCAAATTAGTTTTGAACCAGGCAGATTGTTATTGGATGACGTCAGCGCAATCGGGCCCTATGTAGATCAAATAGAAACCTATTTAGAAGCTCATGAATTAGAAAAAGTTACTATTACCCTTAGAGGAACAAGCCTGGAGAGAGAAGAACATACATATGGAACAAGCTTTACGAGAGACATTAACAAAATTTTTCGCATGGAAAACGGAGACCAAATCTTCACTGAAGAAATGTACACTACATCAGACACTATTCAGGGTGAGTCCGGGGCACAAACCGGTGGCTTAAGAACAGTGCCGGGATTTGTTCCAAAGGCTCGTGCAAATTACATTAGAGAACTTATCCTACAAGAAATTGGTGAATCATACCGTAGAAGACTTAAATGGAAAATTTTGGATGGGAAAACAGCCGAAACTACATATGTTCGTGTAATACCACAAGACAGCTTAACTGCTTCACAAGCACCCCCAACACCACCACCTCCTATTGAACCTTCCGATGATGCTATACGTCGAAGTTCCGAAGTGTTAATAATGGAAGGCTGGAACCCAATGGAAATGAGAAGAAGAGATGTTCGGCCAGGCCAGTATTACCTGGATCGTGATGGCGATGGAAAACCAGGCACAACGCCTTTTCAAAAAGTTACTGGTGATGGTGTTCAAACAATGTCTTTTCCAAAAGGAGCTCACAGAAGAACTAGCGAGCCTCGTGATGACAGTCCTCATTTCGACAGCAACGACAGAAACTACGAAATACAATAAACCTACTCCCCTTCAACAACCATCTCGATCATAAGGTGAGCCTCTACTTTTATTCAGATTAATACGCTAGACGCTAGACTCTAGACGCCAGACGCAATCACTCTTCCAGCCGCATCTCCGTCTCCCCAACCTTCGCCCTCACAACAACACTTTTCTTATCTGGCTTTTCAACGATTGAAAACGATCCTTTGGCAAAGGCCTTGTCTTTGACTTCAACATCAAAACCTCTGTCTTTTAAAAACTTAGCATACTCAACACCACCCTTTGCCATGTAATAGGCCTGAGAAAGCTCTGTGTACTTGTCCTTCTTATTTTTGATAGCATGCCCTGCCTCTGCCACAAAAACAAACAAAGCCATGCAAGTGACAGTTATGAGGACGAACCTCAAATTAAATCCTTTAAACAAAGCCCTTAATACATCTATAATTTCATTTTTATTCATAATATATCTCCCTGTATAAAGAGAGTATAATGCATAGACCATGCCACCTGTGAAGGCTAAATACATTAGTAATATTAGGTGGCTGGCTACTAGAATGTCTTTTGTCTGATGTCTTTTGTCACCACATTGTTTCATATTGAGAATGGAAAATCAGGTCTAAAGTCGAAGGTCGAAAGTCAAATGTCCGAATCCCCGACCTTTGACCTTGGACATTCGACCCCTCAAAAAAACCTCTTGCCAAATAGTGAACGATCGTTTAATATGCCTGAGACGCTAGATAACACACCTTGATTTCACACCTTGTTCTTTTCAATTGCACTTTGAACATTGAAAAATTTAAATCATTGTTACCGTTGATCTTCGATTCACGCCTGTCCTGAGCGAACGCAGAGAGTCGAAGGAATCCACGAATAAGGAGACCCTATGTCACAAATAGATAAAACAGAAAAATCAAAATCAGTATCACTCGCCCTTTCAAGCATTGAACGCCAATTCGGCAAAGGCAGCATCATGAGGCTTGGCGACTCAAAAGGAAAACTCAAAAACTCTGATGTAGGCGTTGTCTCAACAGGCTGTCTTTCATTAGACATGGCGCTTGGCATAGGCGGTCTCCCACGCGGACGCATAGTCGAGGTTTTCGGTCCAGAATCTTCTGGTAAAACAACTTTAGCTTTGCAAGCAGTTGCCGAAGCACAAAAAACTGGTGGTGTATGCGCCTTTATCGATGCTGAACATGCACTCGACGTTGGCTACGCAAAAAAATTAGGTGTCAACACCGACGACCTTTTAGTCAGCCAACCAGACTTTGGAGAACAGGCCTTAGAAATTGCCGAAACACTCGTACGATCTAACGCTGTAGACCTTGTGGTTGTTGACTCTGTGGCAGCCCTTGTTCCAAAGAGTGAGATTGAGGGAGACATGGGCGACCATCAAATGGGAACACAGGCAAGACTCATGAGCCAAGCGCTTCGTAAAGTCACAGCCACTGTAGGCAAATCAAATACGATGCTCATCTTCATCAACCAAATCCGAATGAAGATCGGTGTGATGTTTGGCAGCCCCGAGACAACAACTGGTGGCAACGCACTTAAGTTTTATTCTTCTGTAAGACTCGACATCCGCCGTATTGGCGCTATCAAGCAAGGAGACCAAATCATGGGCAACCGCACACGAGTTAAGGTTGTTAAAAATAAAATGGCCCCTCCTTTTAGAGAAGCAGAGTTTGATATCATGTATGGCGAAGGCATCTCAACAGAGGGAGACATTTTAGACCTCGCTGTTGATCAAGAAGTGGTCGAAAAAAGCGGCGCCTGGTATTCGTACAAAGAAGACCGCATTGGTCAAGGTCGTGAGAACGCCAAAATCTTCTTTAAAGAAAACCCCAGCACCATGGCAGAAATATCTAAAGCCATTAAAGAAAAACTCTTTCCTAATACCAGTAATGGCGAAAGCAAAGTTGCCAATATCGAAGACGCTGCAGCAAAAAAAGTCGCCAAAAACGCCAAAGCGAGTTAAGTTTTAACAAAACACATTACGCCTTCCTTTAACCTCCCCTGTATTTTCCAGGGGAGGTTTTTTTATTTGTCATTCCTGCGTCCGCCAAAGGACGGATCACCCTTCGGCTGAAAGACAGGAATCCTGTCTTAAAACATCAAAACTTCCGGAGACTAAAGTCTCCGTCTATATACTGTTGTCCCGTTGGGACATGGGATCCTTGTCCTTCAGGACAAAAGCATAGAGCCGGGGATTTCAATCCCCGGTAAAAAAGCATTAGACATCCTTGCTCTTATCACCTTGTTATCTTTGGCTATTTTTTTAGCAACTTATCTTGAACAAGAGCGATACAACTAACACATGGGTGTGGGCAGATATGGGCTGCTCAGCATTAATCCAACCAAAACAAATAGAGATATGGGGTGCAATCATGACTGCAATTCATTCATTGGGTGAGGTGAATCCAACAGAACAAACCATCGCCTTCGATCAACCTGTGCAAAGCGAACAACCAGATATTGATTTTCAAGCCCAAGCAGAAAGGCTTGAAGAAATGACATGCCCTAAAAAGCCAAGGCCAAATGCAAGATCTTTGCCAGGCTGGATTTCTTCACGACAAGTCCTTGATCATTCTGAAGCAATTTATTCTATTCACAGGGAGTCGCACGATTTTATACCTGTTTTTTCAGATGAACAACAGAGCCGCATTGACGATATTCTTCTTGGCAGAGAATATAATGCCAACAACACTTCAACTGCATATTTAAACCTAACCCCAATGCCTAGGCAAAGATACTATGCAAGTCTAACGCTTATCGACACAACCGATCCAGAAAAGACACTGCTTCATACTGAAGGAATTGTGGGAGGAAAAAACAGAAACGCATTGGACGATGTCGTCGATCTCCTGGCTTTAGATAGCGTTGAGTATAGCTCCTTTACTCCCGAAGTCAGACCTGACGAAAGCCTTGAGTTTTTTGTAGGGGCACCACAACTCACAAGAGAACAAGGGGCAAGGCTGGGATTCTATCTCTATCAAAATGGTTATGTAGCACGAACAACTGTGTATGCCCGTTATCGCCTTAAGAAAGGACAAGGAGTAATTGAATTTGAAATCCACGGGGCAAGACCTCAAGAAGAGGAGGGCCATTATGGGCCTGGCATTGGTGAAATCTGGTCTGCGCCTGCCTCTGGACCAAACATGGTGAATGAGGCTATCTCTGCTATTGCTGAAGGCAACTTTACAAATGAAGGGTATATCAGCGACACAAATCTTCGAGGTAAAGTAACAGAAATCACGCCATATGAATGATGCTAATTGAAATAGATATTTGTTTCTGAGGAAATAAAAAAGGGCCCCTTCTTTGCCACGACAGCAAAAAAGCAAGGCCCTTTTTACAAAAGGAGGGTTATAAATCTTTTACTCAGCAGCATCTTCTGCAAACTGATCTTGAATAAGCGCGAGTCGGTATTCTGTTGGAGTCACGCCTGTTGCTTTACGAAACAAGTACGTAAAATAAGCATGATCTTTAATCCCAACCATAAATGCAACTTCACCAACTGAGTTTTTATGCTGACACAAATAACTCTTAGCGCTTTCAATTCTCATTTCCAAAAGAACACTGGTATACGTTCTGTCTAAAAAGAACGAAAACAGTCGCTGAATCTTTCTTACAGAGACAGCCAATCCCTTTGCCAAGTCAGCAATACTGGCTTCTTTGTAGAGATTGTCTTGCATCCAGCCCAAACACTGCGCAAACAAAAGCTCGTCTTTTGTTGCGTTGAAAGAACTAGACTCAACCTCTTGTACAAAGGTTTGAATGTTGTTTCTGTTTTGCTCAAAGGATTCGCGCAAAACCGTGGCTCTTTTGGTTAAATACAATTTGCGTATTGAAGGAGACTTTGTCCTTCCAGATTCTGATTTCACCTCTTCGGTCTGTGTATGTAAGTTTTGAGTATCCATACCTACCATCCAAAGCAAACTTAGTGCCAAAAAGTTTAATAATATTCTTAATAATTACATATTATTAAACCCTGCGGCACCAAGCTGTGGGGTTTATGCCCCACAATCGTCATTATTCTCTGGGGTTTCTACACATCTACGACACCCAGTTAACACCTGACGACTTTCTTTTAAAAGAGCATGTCACTATTGACAGTGCTTACACTTAGAATCAGATCAGATCTGCTATTTTTTGCAAGACTTTTATTTTAGATTATCACGCCAAACCCAGGGCTGACGCTATTTAGCGCATAATATCAAAGCGTTATAAATGGGTTTTTTTGAACTTTTTTTTAGATTTTTTCTAAAGGGGGTGTACTTTGCACCACTATTATTTTCTCGACCTATCCTACCCCAAAAAAACACTGTTTCGTATTGAGCTTTCTGGCCGAAAAGAGGCTTTCCTCAGCAACATTTGCACGTAATTAAATTTATTAAAAAGTGCTCAGATACAAGGCGAAATAGAAATTTTGGATGAAAGCGTATTGGAATACGTTGAATTCGAAATTTCTATTTCAACGCAGTAGATGAGTGTTTTTTTATAAATTTAATAGTGCAAGGCGACCCAGTAGGCAAAGACATTGCACGCCGCATGAAACACGACTGATGCCCAAACAGTACCCGTCCTCTCCTTAAGCCAAGCAAAAACAAGAGCAGGAAAGAAAATCAAACCATGCCACCACTGTAAGGCTATCAGACTATGTGAAAAAGCAAAGACAAGAGAAACAAAAACAATCCCCATGCCCATGGGAACACCAAAAACTTTTCGCTTTGCGGGAAAGGCCTTTACAAAAACCTCTTGTAAAAACCCCCTGAAAAAGAACTCTTCTGGAAAAGCTACAAGCACGAGTTGCGTAAAAATAAACATGGTCCATATTTTTGAATGCCCTGGGTGATAAACAGCCTGCTGTATGAGGACCTGATAAAAATGATTTACAACAAAAGATAAGGGAAAAATAATCACAGAAACTAATAATAGAATCTTAAGATCTGGCAAGAGCGAATCTTTTTTTAGGCGCCAATACTCAATAGGTTTTTTCCGTCTAATACTGACCAAGACAGGCGTATAGAGAAGAATGACTGCTGTGATAACAGCCATATTTTCATAAATAAAACTCACATGCTGAAAAAACCCAAAAACACGAATAGCAATTACAACAAAAAGCCAAGCAATAAGAGCTGTGATTATATTTTTTTTATTAGAAGAGGTCATGATAAATTATGACAGACGTTTTTTTCTTTTCCAAAGCACAACATAAAGCACTAAACAAAAAACAAAAATAAGCGCTCCAGTTATCTGACCCGTTGATAGCGTGCCATCTAAATAGACCCCTCTGTCTGCATCGCCCCGTAGAAACTCAATCACACCACGAATTAAGCTGTAAAGCATAAACAAGAGCAATACTATTTCGCCATCAAATTTTCGTTTTGCATATCTTAGGTTAAGAACCGCAAAAATAAAAACGCCGTTTAATAGATCGTAAATCTGTGTAGCATGGAGCGTCTGGCCGGCAAACTTTGACCCTGCATCAGAAGCAGGATGATCAAAGATAAGATGAAAAATGAATTCTGTTGGTTTTCCATAACAACAACCAGCACCCAAGCAACCCAAGCGAATAAAAATGATAAGAAAAGGAACCCCTAACACCGCAAAGTCTCCGTACTTTAGTATGGGAAGCTTACGAATTTTGAGATACAGCATCAGGGACAAAGCCCCGCCAATATAGGCTCCAAAAGAAACAAAGCCTCCGCGCCAAAACTCAAAAAACCGCAATGGGTCCTCTAAATAAAACCAAGGGTATTCAAAAAAAACATGAAAAAGACGCGCTCCAAGAATACCACAAATAGCCCCAATAATTCCCATGTCTAAAATAGCAACCTGAGAAAACCCATGCTTTGGTGCTCTAAAGTAGGCATAAAAAGTGCAAGCCAAAACACCTAGCATTGTCATGAAAAAAAACGCAGGAACAACAAATTCACCTGATTTAAAAATAAATGGATACATAATTATTTGTCGATTAGCGGGGCTTTCTTGTCATTTTTCATGATCCTGAGTTGTTGGATCAACAAGAGACAAACGGCCACGGTAATAGCCGAATCAGCAACATTAAAAGCCGGCCAATCTAGGGGAAAAGTAAATTGATACCCCAACAGTTTAAAAGAACACAGCTTGTGGTAATAGTGAACAGAGAGAAAATCGACGACATTTCCCCTGATTATTCGATCGACAATGTTGCCAGAAGCGCCCCCTAGTATCATGCCTAAAGTTACAAGCGTTACGCGATCTGAGACATTAACTGCTTTGACATAATAATAAAGGAAGATGAGAGCCACAAGGCCAACCGAATAAAAAAACCAATCTTTCAAGGGAGAGTCCCAGCCACTTAAAAAACCAAAGGCAGCACCTGAGTTTCTCCCATGAACAAGGTCAAATAGGTTTGGAATAAGCGTTACCTTGCCGCCTAAAGCAATGCTGTCAACAATGAGCCACTTTGTGATGTGGTCTGCAGCAAAAACAAGGAGGGCAATTAACAAGACTATTTTGAGTTTGCTTTTCACTTTATTTTGCTAGCTCCTCATCAACGATGGTTTTAAAGGCCTCGTAAGGTTGCGCGCCAGAAAGAAACAAGCCGTTAATAAAATAAGCAGGTGTTCCTGTTACGCCAGCAGCCATCCCATCTTGTAAGTCTTTTTCAATTTCTTTGAAGTACTTTTTACTTTCAAGACAAGAGTTGAACTTAGAAGTCTTTAACGACAGGTCTTTAGCTATTTGTTTTAGCTTTCCGTAGAATTCTTCTTTGCTTAGCTTTTTACTAAAGATAGTTTGTTGGTCATCCCAAAGCTTTGCATTATATTCCCAATATTTTCCCTGTTCGTTTGCACAATTCGCTGCGTTGGCCCCATCTTTAGCAAGCCCATGAAAACTCAAGGGATAATCTCTAAAAACATAATAAATTTTACCTTTATAATCTTTCATCAAGCGAGCAATCGAAGGCCGTACCCTCTTACAAAAAGGACATTGAAAGTCCGAAAATTCAATAAGAACAATTGGGGCCTTTTTGTTTCCTTGTCCTGGATCATCATCAATTGAAACCTTGGCTCGAGGCCTCTCTAAATTAATCTTAATTTTAGCTTTTGCTCTTAAGTTTTTAATATACTCATAGAGCTTCATTTGTTTTTTTTGTTTGTTAAGCTGACCGATAAGCCTAGACTTTAATTCTTCGAAGGTTTTGCCTTTGTATCTTTTTTTGTTCATTTCATAGATAACTTTGGCTTCGCTCTCTGTTGCCTTGCCAGCTGAGTCACTAATCTCTTTTTTGAGGGCTTTGGCTGTTTTTCCTTTTTTCTTCGCTTCCCTTTCTAATAAAAGATCATCAATAATTTGCTCTACAGCACCTCTTTTGATGTCATAAATCTGTGAGAGGGCTTTCATCATGCGTGTGCTTGCAATCTTCATCACTTGAGCTTCTGTGATTTCATTATCATCAACTGTGGCCACAACTTCTTTGGCAAGCGCTGATTGAGCTTGGAATGCAATAGCCAACATTACTAAAATCAATAAAACCTTCTTCATAAAACATCCTTTCAATTTGTATAAAAATAATATTAAGTGCCATCTTCACTAATACAAAAACTATATTAACATCAAATGATTATCTTTCAAAATTAGTTTGATTTCTTGCCCAAAACAGCCAATGATTGGTTTTTGTTCGTAGTTCGAGCTTGTTGTTCGTAAAGGAAAGAACCTTTTTTACGATCAACGATTCACGATCCACGATCCACAAATAATGATTATTCTCGGCATAGATCCAGGAAGTCGCATCACCGGTTATGGCCTGATAAAAAAAACAGGCAATAAAGCTGTGCACATTGAAAATGGCAGCCTCTATCTTGATCAGAAAGGAACGTTTGCAGACAGGCTCGTCACTCTTTATCAAGAAATTCAGGCCATCATTTCTGCCTATGGTCCACAGGCACTTGTCGTCGAAAATATATTTTACCATAAAAACCCCAAATCAGTACAAAAACTGGGAGAGGTCAGGGGCGTTGTAATTCTTGCTGGCGCAATTACAAATTTAAAGATTTATGAATACACGCCACTCGAGATCAAAAAAGCCATCACAGGCTATGGCAACGCCACGAAAGAACAAGTCCAATACATGGTCCGCAACCTGCTTAAACTAAATGATCCAGCAGAAGAAAACGCCAGCGATGCACTCGCTACAGCCATATGCCATGCCCACAGCCACAATGCAGTGACGGGTGTTGACAATGGAAATAAAGTGCCTGTCAAAGGAATAAAAGAGGTCTTGAAAAAGGCTAGCTTTTATCGTTAATGATTGGGCTTAGAGAACGATGAGGAACGAGGAACGCTATGATCGGATTCTTAACAGGAAAGCTCCACAGCAAAGACGAAACCAGGGCCATAATCGATGTGAACGGTGTAGGCTATGAGGTTTTTTTAGCAAAGGATTCTTTGTTAAAGCTGGGCTCTCAAAACACAACCATCGAGTTAGAAATCTATACGCATATCACTGAAAGCTCTTTTCAATTGTATGGCTTTCAAAACACAAAAGAAAAATTCATTTTTCAAAAACTTATTTCTGTTTCTGGCGTTGGGCCAAAGCTAGCTTTATCGATTTTATCTGCCATGCCAATGAACAGCCTTCTTGTAGCCTTAAGAGAAGGCAATCTGGTTGTGCTTACCAGCATCAGTGGTGTTGGCAAAAAAACAGCTGAACGCATTGTGGTAGAGCTTCGTGATAAATTTAAAGACGAAGGTCCTCTGACTCCTCTTGTTGCAGCAAATGATGATGAAGACAGTGATTACAGATTAAGAGATGTGTCTAGTGCTTTGGTGAGCCTTGGCTACCCTGAAGGAACAGCCAAAAAAGTTGTTAACGGTCTCGAAGTTACAGAGGGCGACACCATACAATCGCTCATAAAAAAATCGTTATTGAGGATGCAGGGCTAGCTATCAGCGCTCAGCTATCAGCCCTTACCCGTAGCTGGTAGCCGATACCTGACAGCTCTAACGAAAAAAATGGAAAACCGACAACTCAAAGAAATCGACAATAATTATTTACCAGAAGAAGATCACAGCTTTGAAAACAGCCTCAGGCCCTACTCGCTCGATGAATACGTGGGTCAGATTAAAATAAAAGAAAAGCTCGATATTTTCCTCAAGGCAGCAAAGGGCAGGGGAGAGCCTATTGATCATTGTCTTTTTTGTGGCCCTCCAGGGCTTGGCAAAACAAGCTTAGCCCATATTGTTGCTCATGAAATGGGAGCCCAAATCCGCGTAACATCAGGCCCTGTCATTGAAAAAGCAGGAGACCTAGCCGCGATTCTTACTGGATTAGAAACTGGCGACGTTCTTTTTATTGATGAGATACACAGGCTAAATCCTCAGCTAGAAGAGCTTCTTTACCCTGCCATGGAAGACTTTCAGCTCGACATCCTCATCGGCCAAGGCCCTTCTGCAAAAACAATTAAAATCGACCTTCCCCGTTTTACATTAGTTGCAGCAACAACCAGAGCAGGGCTTCTCACCTCTCCTCTCAGAGATCGTTTTGGAATTGTGGAACGCCTGCAATACTATACTCAAGATGAGCTTTCCCAAATCGTTAATCGTTCTTCAAAAATATTAAATATAAACAAAGACGAAGCAGCCGCAGATGAAATTGCCAGACGTTCTCGCGGCACACCACGCGTTGCTAACCGGCTACTTAAGCGTGTTCGCGATTATGCTGATGTAAAAAACAACGGTTTTGTTGATTTAGAATGTGCAAAAAAAGGACTCGAACTTTTAGAGGTAGATATTCGTGGCTTTGATCCCATGGATCAAAAAATTCTTCGCATCATCATGGAGCGCCACGCTGGCGGGCCTGTGGGCATCGAAACAATCGCAGCCTCACTCAGTGAGCAAAAAGATACGTTGGAAGATGTTTATGAACCTTATCTCATTCAAGAAGGCTTTTTGCTTCGCACACCACGCGGTCGCATGGTCACCAAACTAGCCTATGATCACCTGGATATTCCTTTTAATCCTAAAGAGAAGAATGAGAAAACTGGCGACCTATTTTAACAATACGTCAGACCTATCTGACTAGTCCGACGCGTCAGACACGCCTTACGCCTTAAGCCCTACGCCTTGCCCTTACACAGGCTCTACAACAATATTAGGATCATAGTCTCTTCGTAAAACATTTTGGATAGCCATGAGCGTCCCTGTTGCTGCGTGAGGACAACCACCACAGGCCCCTTGATAACGAATTTTCAGTGTATTGTTTTCAAAAGAAATGACTTCAAGATCTCCGCCATCAGCCCGCAGCATTGAACGAATAGTGCGAGTCAAAATATCATCAATTTTTTTTAGTTCTTCTTGGTTTGTCACAATCTACCTCCAGGTGTTTTTAATAGTTTTTCCAAAGACAACGTCTCATAAAAGACTTTAAGCTGCTTATTCAACAACATAATAGGCTCTACCATATTACAGCTCTCAACAAGCCTGCATTCAGAGGCTTTCTGAGACATGCAGTGTGTAATGTTGACTGATCCTAGAATCATTTCAACAAGGTCTAAAAAAGAGGTCTCTGATGGATCTTTTGAAATATGATAGCCACCACTTGGCCCCTGAACAGACTTAAGAAGGCCTGAATGGGCCATGATTTGTAGCACGCGTGAAACAGCGTCAAACGGCATGCAATACTGGTCAGAAATTTCTTTTGCCGTTGAAAGCTCTTCGGGCGATTTTTGATACATGTGTTTTAGAGAAATAAGAGCATAGCCTAATTTTTTATGTACTTTAAACATGTTTAATAAATTATTTACTCCAAAAGGGTGATAGTTCTCTTAGTCTCGCAATAATAGGCGGAAGCTTTTCAATGATATAATCTATCTCTTTCTCTGTATTATGCACACTAAGACTAAAGCGAGTGGATCCGTGAGCAGAGGTAAAAGGGACTTGCATGGCACGCAAAACATGCGAAGGCTCCAAAGAGCCTGAGGTACAAGCAGAACCAGAAGACGCGCAAATTCCAAGTTCATTCAACATCAATAAAATACCCTCTCCTTCTATAGAAGAAAAACTAATATTTGTCGTGTTGGGAACACGATTTTCCCGGTCACCATTAATATCACAATTGGGTATTGCCTTGAGCAATTCTGTTTCTAATCGATCGCGCATCCTTTTTACCCGAGTGTTCATATCCTCAAGATGAGAAGAGGCTAATTCACAAGCCTTTCCAAGGCCCGCAATATAGGGCACATTCTCCGTGCCACCGCGCCTTCCTTTTTCTTGATGCCCACCAATAAGAAGAGAAGAATAGGGTGTGCCCTGGCGGACATAAAGGGCGCCAATTCCTTTTGGTCCATGAATTTTGTGACCTGATAAAGAAAGCATGTCTATTTCCATCTGACTCACATCAACAGGAACCTTGCCAACAGCCTGAACAGCGTCTGTGTGAAACAAGACACCTTTCTTTTTCACTTCGTGAGCTATTTCTTTAATGGGGAAAAGGGTGCCTGTCTCATTATTTGCCCACATTACACTCACTACCGCTGTTTCATCGGTTATGCTCTTGAGTAAATTATCAACATCCAGCCTTCCCTTTTTGTCTACAGGGACAAAGGTAACGTGGTAGCCATTTTTAGCCAAGGTTTCACAAAGACCTTTTATGGCAGGGTGTTCAACCATTGTTGTGATGATGTGTTTTTTTTCGGGGTAAGAATAGATAGCTGCTCGGATAGCAGCATTATCGCTTTCGGTGCCACAGCTCGTAAAGAGTATTTCTTCTGGTTTTGCTCCTATGAGATTGGCCACTTTTGCCCTCGCCTCTTTCATTGCCAGGGCTGATTTTTCTGCAAGCGAATACATGCTTGAGGGATTTCCATAGGACCCTTTTAAAAAGGGAAGTATCTCTTCAAGCACTTCTGGCGCCACTTCGGTGGTCGCGTTATTGTCTGTGTAAATGAGTTTCATTCTTTAACTTCCTCTAATAAGAGATCGTGACTCACAAGCTCTTTTAGTTTTGATTCTACAAAATTTTTGAGAGTCACTGGTGATTTACTACAAGCCGCACATGTCCCTAAAAGCCTGACAGACACTATGTTGCCGGTGACATCAATAAGTTCAATATCACCGTGGTCTCTTTTAAGTGCTGGCCTAATAATCTGTTCTAAAGTTTTTTCGATGAGTTTAATCTTTTGGATGTTTGTAAGTTTTTTTTCTTTTTTCTTCTCACTAGGCTTTGTGTGAAATGTTTTATCTATAATATCTTGAATCTGTGGATGACACTTTGTGCACCCGCCACCAGCCTTTGTAAAATTTGTTACATCTTCAATGTTATGGAGGTTGTGCTCCTTAACAGCTCTTTTGATTTCAACATCTGTAACTTCAAAGCATTCACAAACAATCGTGCCTTCTTTTCTCGTGGCTTCTTCTCCATGATAGTTGGCAATAGCTTTTTTAAGTGCGTCAAATCCCATCACAGAACAATGCATTTTTTCTTTTGGAAGACCACCTAGGTATTTTGCAATATCATCGTTTGTGATCTTTTCTGCCTCTTTTAATGTTAGGCCTTTAATCATTTCAGTCAAAGCGGATGACGAAGCAATGGCACTCGCGCAACCAAAGGTTTTAAATTTGGCATCTTGAATCCGCCCCTTGTCATCTAGTTTAAAATACAACACAAGGGCGTCTCCGCAGGCAAGCGACCCCACTTCACCCACACCATCAGGGTTGTCGATAGTCCCTACATTCCGTGGATTTAAAAAATGCTCTTTTACCTTTTGTGTATATTCCCACATATCTCGTACCTCTATAAAAAATTCATTCTCTCCTCTACGTCAGACGCGGAACGCTAGACGCTAGACGCGTCTCAGTCAACACAAATATAAGTATAATTTATGCTTATACAAGCTGTCAACTTGAATATTGTCATTGTATTCTCTATCTATATGTTATGTTTATGTTTGTGGGCTATTCAACCTCACACGGATTCGGAAGCGAGGAAAGAAGCTCAAAGATCGTCTCACGATCTTCAGGGGTAAATCTTGGGCTGGGAAATAGAAGCCCAGAGAGACCTGGATAACCCTCAATAAGCCTTGGTATAAAATCACTGTTTTCTTCGGTGCAAAACTCTTTCAAAAACTCAAGCGCCATAGCCTCTCTTTCTGCTTTTGGTGCTTGTAAAATTTCTTCAACTTTATCTTTTAACTCTGAAAGGGACGGGGTCTTGACAGCTGTTTCATCAGGACAGCTAACCTGGGAAAGAAGACTTTGTACATAGTCCGAAATTCTATCCCGAACCCTGAGTCGCTGCGAAATTCCTTGGTCTTGCATAAAACGCCAAACTTTCTGTGGATTCTTGATGTACTCATCATCAGGGGTTTGAATCATGACCCGCTCACCACAGTCACGAACATCGTTGTCATTCTTGTCATGAATGACCAGCTTTTCACCTGATTCAAAACACCCTAACACTCGATAGCTTGGATTTGTTTCTGTCATGCCATACTCCCCTGTATTTGGATCTATGCCCAATAGATCTAATGCCCACACATCTTATCGCGATAAACGGATAGATGTTGCTAAAAAAACTTCCGCCCTATTTTAGCCTAAAAACACCATATTTGCACATTATTTCTGTGCTATTGACTAATTTATCTATGCATTGTATACTATAACCATGTATATCGTTGACTCAAGCAAAATAACAAGAGCCCTTAAAAAAACCGGCTTTAATTCTATCAGCAACCTCGCCTCTGCCCTCAACATTCATCGCAATACCATCCACTATTATCTTGCTGGCAATCCTGTTATTAATGACAAGCTAGATGCTGTTTTAGAGGCATTAAAGCTCGACGCCCGCGATGTTCTCATAAAAAAGGGACCAGAAAAAACGCTTCTAAACGAAGAAATAGCAAAGGCTGTAGACGCGCTTCACGAAAACTTTTCAAACATTACTTTTGTTTTATTTGGCTCAAGGGCCAAGCAAAAAGAAAATAAATATTCCGATTGGGACATCGGCGCCTACTCAAGCAAAGGACTTTCTCACAAAGAATTTATAGAAATCGCCCTTCTCAAATCAGATCTCGCCGAAGCCATGACCGCTTCTGTAGACCTTACCAACCTTAATAGGGCCGATAATATATTTTTAAAAGAAGCCTCAAAAGACTGGGTTTTTTTGACTGGAAAAAGAAACGACTGGCTTGATCTTCAAAAAAAGGTGGCTACATATGAATAAGAACGCCTATACAGGCAAATTAAAAGAATCTATTGCCAAATTAAAGCATGCATTAGGTTTTGAAAAAAAGATTCACGATGATGAATTTTATTTCCTGGGAATTGTTAAAGCATTTGAAACCTGCTTTGAATATTCTTGGAAACATTTCAAGCGAGAAGCTACAAAGCAAGGATTAGAGGCCTATAGCCCCAGAGAGTCAATTAAAGCAGCTGGACAGCTTGGGCTCATAGATGATGTCAAGACATGGCTCGCGTTCTTGGAAAACAGAAATTATGCTGTTCATGATTATTGCGGGCTTTCGACTGATGACTACATGGAAACAATAAAAGAGTTTTACAAAGAAGCTTGTAGGCTGAAAATCTAAATATCCAAATTCCTCACACCCAAGGCATTGGTTTCGATAAATTCGCGACGTGGTTCAACTTGGTCGCCCATGAGAATGGTGAACATTTGATCGCATTCAACCGCGTCTTCGATTTGCACCTTGAGAAGTGTGCGTGTCTCAGGATCCATGGTAGTCTCCCAAAGCTGCTCAGGATTCATCTCACCCAAACCTTTGTAACGCTGAATGTAGACGCCTTTTTTGCCGTTCTCGATGATAGAGTTTTTTAATTCGATAAGACCATCAAACTTTTGTTTATCTTCTTTGTGTGTGAGAATGTAAGGCGCAGAACCAATCTCTTTGATGCGCTTTGCAATCTCAACAAGCTGAATGATCTCTGCCAAATGCATAAAATCTGTGTCGATAACAGTTTTGATGTTAGCGCCACCCGAGGCAGACTTTGTTGTAACCGTAATGCGTTTACTTGAATGCTCTGGATCGTCGGTAATCACAACATCATCATCGCCTAGCAATACCGAACTTGTTTTAAGATACGTCTTTAAAAGACCTATTTGCTTAGCAAGGTTCTTTTCATCTGCCAAACCTTCAATGTCTAAACTCATCCCCATGAGAAAACCATCTACAATTTTTTTGTCGGCCCTATTAGCAAAGTATTCGAGATGTTCTTCGTATTGGATAATGTTTTTAATGAGCTTGATAAGGTTTTCTTGTGAAACAGGAGAGCCCTCTGCCTCAACAAGAACATCTTCGACGCCTAAAGTGATGAGATAGTCATGAAGCGCTGGTTCGTCTTTGAGATATTGCTGCGTCTTTCCCTTTTTGACTCGAAAGAGTGGAGGTTGTGCAATGTAGAGATGCCCTCGCTCAATAACCTCTGTCATGTGACGATAAAAAAGTGTGAGCAACAATGTGCGGATATGTGATCCATCTACATCAGCATCTGTCATGATGATAATGGTATGATACCTAAGCTTGTCGATATTGAAATCATTGCTGCCAATGCCTGTGCCAAGAGCGGTGATGAGAATACGAATCTCTTCGCTTGAAAGCATTTTGTCGAACCTGGCCTTTTCGACATTAAGAATTTTTCCTTTGAGAGGCAAAATAGCCTGATTAGATCTGTTGCGCCCTTGCTTTGCAGAGCCCCCCGCAGAATCGCCCTCAACAATGTAAACCTCTGATTTGCTCGCGTCCTTTTCTTGGCAATCAGCAAGCTTGCCTGGCAATCGCCCTGTATCAAAAGCTGATTTGCGTCTTACAAGGTTGCGTGCGCGCCTGGCAGCATCTCTCGCTCTCGCGGCATCAATAATTTTTTGAGTGATCTTTTTTGCTTCTGGAGGATTTTCTTCTAAAAACTGTGACAACTTATCATTAACAACCTGCCTCACAATTCCTTCGACATCGCTGTTTCCTAGCTTGGCCTTTGTTTGACCCTCGAACTGGGGATTTGGCAATTTGACAGAAACAACAGCACAGAGACCTTCGCGAATATCATCGCCAGAAGGCTTGTCGGACATACCTTTGAGAAGTCCGCTTTTATCGGCATAAGAGTTTACACAACGTGTAAGAGCAGAACGAAAACCGCTGAGATGTGTGCCACCATCTTTTGTGTTAATGTTGTTAGCAAAACTAAAAAGAACCTCGTTGTAAGAATCATTCCATTGAAGAGCCACCTCGACGACACAGTCACCGCGATTTGCTTCAAAATAAATTACAGAATTGTGAACAGCCGTTTTGCGTTGATTAAGGTATTCGACAAAACTTTTTAAGCCTCCATCATAAACAAAATCGTGCTCTTTTTCTGAACGCTCATCTTTAATGATAATATGAACGCCCTTATTAAGAAAGGCGAGTTCTCTTAAACGCTGTGATAGTGTGTCGAAATTATATTCTGTAGCGTCGAAAATTTCTGGGTCTGGTTTAAACCAAATTTTTGTTCCCTGTTGTTCTGTAACACCAACTTCTTTGAGCACCTCTAAGGGGTCGCCTCGAGAATAGGTTTGTTGATAAACCTTGCCATTGCGCTTGATTTCGAGATCGAGTTTTTCGGACAAAGCGTTCACGCAACTCAAACCCACACCATGCAAACCACCAGAAACTTTATACGCGGAGTTTTCAAACTTGCCACCAGCGTGAAGCTTTGTGAGCACAACCTCAGCAGCAGAAACACCCTCTGTGGGATGCATGTCGACAGGAATGCCCCGTGCATTATCGTTAACTGTAATTGAGTTATCGGAATGAACAACCACGTTTATGTCAGAACAATAACCCGCAAGCGCTTCATCAATACTATTGTCTACAACTTCATAAACAAGGTGATGGAGTCCAGCTGAACCAGTTGAACCAATGTACATGGCAGGGCGACGACGAACCGCCTCGAGCCCCTCTAAAACTTTGATATCTTCAGCATCATATGTTGCTGGATTATGTTCTATTGCTTCGTTTACCATTGAATTCTCCAAGGCCTTAAAAGCCTTTATACGTAGATAAGTTAGACGATTATTTCTAACACTGAAAGGGGTTGGGTGCAACACAAAAAACCGCTGTTTCGCCCTTAAATTTCAATGTGTTATAACTTGTTTTCCACAGGCTAATTTGCCAAAAAAAAGCCCCTGCGAACCCACGAACCCGTGACCCTGGTCTCTTACCTTTTTAACCCAAAAACTTCATCAATAGGAACAGAGATAACAAAAGCCCCGCCTTCTTCATGAAAGCTCTCTAGAACATCTTCTACAACCGCTGCCACCTCTTTTGCCATGTTATCATCAACCACTGTAAGAATGGTTTTATTGCTTGGGCTACTCCCTACAAAGGTGTCTCTCAGGCCCGCAAAGATAGGTATGTTTTGAGATATGATGCGTCCCATACCCACGGTATCAAATACCGTGGCTCCTGTAACGCCGATTTCGAGAAAAGCCGACAGAATGTCTTCGAGGTATTCTGTCTTGTTTAAAAAAATGACTGCTAATTTCATAATTTATTCCAAAACCTTCGACCTTCGACTTTGGACCTTTGACACTTAATGAAAATGCGTATCTTCAAAACTCTTAATAGTATCAAAAACCTCATCTGGCTTCTTACAAGTACAAAGCTTATCTCTAAGATCCTCAACATGAAACAGGCGCGACAGCCTCGCTAAAAACCTTATTTGTAGGCTGATTTCAGCGGCAGGGTAGAGGACAAGACAAAAAATGCGCGCAGGCTTTCCGTCAAGCGCATTAAATCCCACACCTTCACGATGGAGACCAAAAACAACATGAACATCTTCGAGATTGTCAACTCTGGCATGGGGAATAGCCACGCCCTCGCCAATGCCCGTTGTTTCAAGGCCTTCTCGCTCCATAACCTTTCCCAAAACTTCTTTGGTATTAATGTCCGGGTGATGTGACCCTAAAAAGCTGACCAACTCTCCAATAATTTCTTTTTTGTTTTTCCCTGTTAAAAAAACCTTAATGTCTTCTTTTTTTAAATAATCTGTAATACGCATGAAGACGCTCCTCTTTTTTAGACACTCTTTGTAGCTGTGCTTTCCTTAAATCCAAACCGCTTAGTTTTATTTGCCTCGCCAACCTTATTAAGAGCATATTTAAAGGCCACGGGGCCAATTATTTGGTTTAATGTAATAGCAGCAACTAGTATGCTCTGTATTGACACTCCAAGCTCTGGAAACCGTCTGACAACTTCGGCCAAAAGCCCCAGGCTCACACCGGCCTGTGTGATAAAACCAAGCCAGGTGTTATTATAAATCCTTGGGGGATCACCCGAAAGCCTGCCACTAAAAAATGATCCCACATAGAGCATAACAATTCGTGCAACAACAATAATAAGACCTAATAACCAGCTCGTCTTTAAAACATCAACATTAATCGAGGCCCCTGTGATAGCAAAGAAGGCAACATAAATGGGAAGGGCCACACGATTGAGGCGACCCAAAAAAGCCCTGCCATGCTTTGAATAGTTTTGAACTGTGTAGCCTGCTGCCATACAAATCAGAAGAGGCTCCAGGTTTAAACTCATATCATAGGCGCTCTTGAGATGGTCGCCCAGAAAATGTGAAAACTTAATCACCAAAAAACCCATCCCAACGATGACAATGGGAAACTCTACACCAACGCGTTCTATAAGATAAATAATGGCCTTTCCAAGCAAGAACCCCAAACAAAACGCAATAATAATTTCGATAATTAAAGAAATCACAAAAACAAAATCAAAACTAAAACTAGGCGCCACGATTATTTGGCAAAGAGATATCACAACAGCAAAAGCCATGATGATCACAACGTCTGTAGCAATTGTTACACTCAGAACAGTATTTGTGTATCTGCCATGCGCTTTTGTTTCATTAATAATAGCAATCGTTGAAGAGGGAGAGCGCGCTACAGCGATTACACCAAAGATTGAAGCAATAGCTAGCCTGGCAAAGAGACTATATTTTGCCATAAAAGGAATGAAGCCAGAAATGAGAAAAACCACGCCCGTAACACCTATGAAAACAACAAAAGTCACGCCCAACAATAAATAAACTATGCTTTTAATCTTGCTCTTAAGATCTTCTAATCTAAGTTCTCCTCCTGCACAAAAAGCAATAAAAGCCAATGCCAGGCTATCAATAAAAGCAAGCTCCTTAATAGCTGCCTGATCATAAAAGCTCAAATAATAGGGACCCAACAAAACACCCGCTAAGATACAACCTGTAATCATGGGAAGACCAATGCCCTCGAGCAAGGCCCCCACACAATAAGCTGCCAAAAGAAGAAATCCCAAAACAAGGGTAAGCGAAACAGGCTCATTCATTTGAAAAAAATTCAAATGAACAACAAGCGCCATGCTTCCAAGAACAAAGATGAGACTAAGAAATCTACTAACCATTTATATACAATTCCTTTACTTAAGGGCTGCCTTTGCTGCGCCTTCTTTCTTTAAAATCAACGCGTCTTTTCCCGAAAATTGAGACATAATAAGCTTAGGACTTAAAAGTTCACAAACAATAACTGCCAACAAAACAATGCTGACTAGCGAATCAGCCACCTCAGGAAACATGAGTTTAAAGTTAATTATAATAGCCACAGCAAGACCTCCCTCTGATATCATGGCAAAACCTAAGGTTTTGGGAATGTGGTACTGAGACTTAAATTTTGTTGTTGCTAGATAAACACCAATAAATTTTCCGAGAATTTTTAAAAGAATATATGCGGCAGCAATGATCAAACTATACGCCGAAACACTGTGCCAAGAAGCCCCAACAAGAATAAGCAAAGCAATATAAATAGTTTTTTCGGCATGAAGAACAACTGTCAAGGCCCTAAGTCTATGCTTGCAATAATTGGCTATAAGCACCCCACAAATAAAACCAGCGATTAGTGGAGGGTGCTGTGTGGTATGTGCCAGCCCTGCACAAAACATATTAACACCAATGAGAAACATAAGGAACTCTTGTTGTGAAAACTGAGAGCGATTCAAAAAAATTAAGACTAACGCGGGAATCAGGCCAACCATTAAAAGAATAGCAAGCCATTTTAACGAAAGCAAAATACTGAGATGTGAAAGGTCGCCCCATGAAAAAAAACAAATTGCCAGCGTAAAAAAACCAAGCGCAAACATCCCGTCAACACCTGCCATGTATCTCAAAAGATCCATGAGCTGCTTGTTTCTAATTTTGTAATTTCTACTAATGATTGCAAGAGTTGTCTGGGCCGTGCTCGAAGCCGTGCTCCCTAAAGTAACAGCCATCATCAATAGCAAGCTTTCTGGCAAGGTAACAAAAGCACTCAGAAGAAAATAAACAGGGGGGGCCACAATAACAAAGGCCACAAAAGCCTGTACAGCTGTAATGGTAAAGTAATAAAGGGGCAGTTTTTTTATCTGTTTTATTTCAAACTGAAGACCAAACAAGAAACCGACCCAGCAGAGGCAAAAAAGCAAAAAAGGTTCTAATTGAGTTAGGGTGCTTTTGTCTAGAAGGCCCGCCCCAAGGTGACCAAGCAGGGCGCCTACAAAAATATATTCTGTACCAGTAAGCAAAATACTTCTAACACCCATGGGAAGACGGCGATTAAAAAAAGAAATGCGAGCTCCCACAAGAGAAATGATAGCTATGATTACTAGTGCAATAAGAAGTTTCATATGGCTCTACATAAAATCACGCCATGGCTTTGATTGTCCCATTTTCCACGAAAAAAGAGGTCGCATGACCAGCAAAATCATTAGCGCTTAATGTATTGTCTGTTGTTGTCAAAAAAACCTGAGTTCGTTCTTTTTTGAGATAGGCAAAAAGGTGGCGACACCTTTCTTCGTCTAGTTCACTGGCAACGTCATCTAGTAAAAACAAAGGCGTTTTTTTGTATTTAGCAGCAAACATTTTAAGCTGCGCCAATTTAAGTGCAATGATTGCAGAACGGTTTTCGCCTTGAGAACCCAGCGCTCCTATGTTCCGGTCGTCTATACAAACTGTGAAATCATCTCGATGAGGGCCAATAAAGGATTCACGCCGCTGCATTTCTTTGTCGCTGGACTCTAGCAACGCCTCTTTAAAGCAATGATGAATGTCTGCCTCAGGCCGTGAAAAATCATCACACAAAGCCCGCACAGAAGAACGGTAAACAAGCTTAAGGGTCTCTTTAGTGCGACTGATCGCTCGATATTCTTTTGTAAGAAGCTGTTCTACCTCTCTTAACCATTGCTGCCGTTTATAAACTATCTCTGCGGCAAGCTTAGCCAGTCTTTCATTCCACACATCGAGCAGCTCTAATGTAACACCATCCTTTAGCAGTCTATTTTTGTTGGCAATGACTTTTTCATAATCCCTGATAAGAGAAAGCACGTTAACATCCTGAACATAGAGCGCTCTGTTCATGTATTTTCGGCGCTCAGAGGGCGAGTCTCTAAAAAGATAAATATGCCTTGGCTCAAATAAAATAAGAGGAATGAGCTCATAATAATCGATGCGTCTTTTTGGCTTTTTTTGATTAAGCAAAACTCGCCGCTCATCTGCTGTAAGTGTAATATTAATATCCCAGCTAAGGTCATCTTTTTCAAAAACAGAATGAACCTGCGAAAAATCAGCTTCTTTGTTTATGATGTCGTGGCGGTTGGCGGCACGAAAAGACTTGAGTTCAGCCAGGTAATAAATGGATTCGATGAGATTGGTTTTTCCTTGAGCGTTTTTTCCGAAGATAAAGTTAAATTCGGGGTGAAAATCTATTTTCAGGTCTTTAATATTTCTGTAATTTTTTAGGCTTAATGTTTTAAGATACATGTGTATTGACACATATTTTGTAGACATAATTATGGCAAGACTATTTCACAACTTTGCGCCTTACGCCCTATGCCTTACGCCTTTTGCTTTTGGCTTTTGGCCTTTGACCTTTGAGTCAAGACATGTCAAATTCAGCAAGATGAAAAAAACAACCATCACTTTCTTGCTCACCTTCTCTCTTTTTTTTACAACAACTCTTGTCCCTGCAAACCTGCCAGAAACATCTCTCGATCTCATTCCTACCCTTTCTAGAAATTATAAAACAAAGCTAAACAAACTCGCTAGAAAACAAGGCTCTGCTGGTGATTATTTTAAACTCAAATTAGCAGAACAAAAACTCAAAGCCCTTAATCCCACAGAAGCCTTTAAATTCGTAAGCCGCGTACAAGATCCCTTGTTTGGTTTTTGGAAAAACACAGTTCTCGCAGAAGTCTATTTTGCCATGAATAAAAACAGAGAGGCCTTAGCACTATTAAAAAAGCTTCCAACAAAACCAAAATACGAGCTTTTTTTTGGCGAAGGGATTTACGAAAACATTTATAAACGAGCCCTGATTACAAGATATTTAGCAAAAAAAGCCCTCAACCACAGCACAGCAAAGACAGAAGCCCTGCTTTTGTCTCTTTTTCCAGGCGACAAGACACTTGACGAAGTTCTTGGCAAAGGCGCTCTTAGCGCAGCCTTAACAAAAACACAAAAAGTCGAACAACTTCATAACCTTTATCTAAAGCGAAGATTAAAAAACATTCCTTCTCTCATCTCTGCTACAGACATCAAAAAAACAAACCTTCCCAAAAACGATAAATGTCGTGCCCTGTATGAGCTTGGCAGCGCCATGAGAACGGTAAAAAAACACAGGGATGAAAGCATTGCTGTTTACAGAGAAGTTCTTAACTTAGGGTGTAAAGACAAACACCGCCCACGAGCCCTTTACAGGCTTGGCGCAACAAAGCCTAGCCAACAAAGCCAACAACCAGATATTCGCGAACAATCCTTACTACAACTTTATCGCGAATTTCCAAACCACCGCCTCGCTGATGACGCGCTCTACAAGCTCTACAAGCTAGCCATTGGCGAAAACAATAAACGCAAAGCAAATAAACATTATAATAAGCTCATGGGGCTTAAAAAAGGAGACATGAAAAGCGAGCTCGCCTTTGAATTGGCGTTTCCTTATTACAAAAAACAAAAATACAGCAAAGCCGCCAGCCTTTTAGCAAAAGCCCTCAAAATAACACCTACAGCCGATGAGTCTCACACCAGGTGTTTGTACTGGTATGCAAAATCGCTCGAAAAAATGAAGGGCCGCAAAAGGACAGCTCAGAAAAACTATCAAAAATTAGTCGATGAGTTTCCTTATTCTTTTTACGCTGTTTTGGCAGCCAGACAGCTTGGCATAAAAACACCCAGGCAAAAACTTCCTCCTTTAGAAGGAGTTCCTCCAGAAGAAGGATTTGATTTTTTTATTCTTATTGATGAATTTAACCGCGATGGTTTTCACAAGGCGGCCCGCTCTGTGCTTGAATTTGCCTTGTATAAGCACCCTGAATGGGAAACAGCCAACCAAGCCCATAAAGAATACCTGGTAACAAAACTCATTGAGTCACAAAATTATAGAAAGGCCCTAGACATAGCGTCTAAACATTTTGAGAGCGGTTTTTATGGTCCTATCCAAGGGGCGGAGGACCCTCTCTTTGCTGCGTTTTACCCCCAGGCTTTTGAAAGAATTATTAAAAACCGATACAAAGAAACAGATCTTCCTCAAGGTGCCATTGAGGGAATAATGCGCGAAGAATCTCTTTTTCAAACTACAGCTAAAAGCGTTGTCGGCGCCACAGGGCTCATGCAACTCATGCCTTCAACTGCTGCGTTCGTAAAAAAAGGACTGGAATCCGTTTACATTTCTTCAGATCTTACTGATCCCAAAAGCAATATTATTCTCGGCTCAACATACTTAGAGCAAATGAAAAACAAATTTAACGATGAATTGCCGCTCGCTATCATGGCCTATAATGCTGGGCCAGGCAATGTTCGAAAATGGCTAAAACGCAACAGTAACATGGAACTTGATGAGTTTATCGAAAACATCCCGTTTAGAGAAACAAGGGGATACGTAAAACGCGTGATGCGTACCATGTCTGTGTATGGAGGCTTTTATAACGAATCCTATTTTACAAAAGCCCAACACTTTAGTTTTGAAATTATGCCTAAAAAAAGGAATGAGCAATGAGTGATGAGCTATGAATCTTTTCTCATAACTCTTTTCTCATGACTCATAATCAACAAACAGGGGAGCCGCTCTATTAAGATACCAGGCTGAGAGGTTTAAGAGAATTCTTAAACGACCCTTTGAACTTGAACCAGCTAATACTGGCGAAAGGAGACCTAAATGAATACCCATATTAAACCCACCATAACTTTTAATGCTTTGTTTAGCACCTTTGATTGGATTGTTTTTCTCCTCATCTTATTTATCACCGTTTCTGTCATCATATACGGAAACCGTCTGAGGAAAAAAGACGGCAAAGAGAATAAGCAAGAAACCTTTCTTGACCACCTTGTCATGGGGCGCAAACTCACGCTCCCTTTGTTTGTAGGCACCCTCGTGGCCACCTGGTATGGAGGCATTTTTGGAGTAACAGAGATTGCTTTTAAGCAAGGCATCTTCAACTTTGTCACTCAGGGGTTGTTTTGGTATGTGACTTACCTTCTTTTTGCTTTTTTTGTAATAAACAAGGTGGCCCCCTACAAGGCCGTTACCCTACCTAATCTCATTCATAAAATGTTCGGCCCCCGCTCTGCCATGCTGGGTGCATTTTTTAATTTCTTTAATGTTGTTCCCATTGTCTATGCTATCAGCTTAGGGCTGCTGCTCAAGACTATCTTTGGTGGACCCCTATGGCTTCTGATGCTTATTGGTGTTAGTTTTGCTGCCCTCTATTCTTGTTTTGGTGGTTTGCGTGCTGTTGTCTTTTCAGATTTTATCCAGTTTACAGTGATGTGTCTGGCTGTGTTTTTAGTTCTTCTATTTTCGCTCAACACATTTGGGGGACTAGAGTTTTTACAAGCAAAGCTTCCGGCTGCTCATTTTAAACTCACAGGGGAAGAGGGTTGGGCAGCAACTATTGTTTGGGGCTTTATCGCGCTTGCCACACTCATTGATCCTAATTTCTATCAAAGAGTCTTTGCTGCAAAATCACCCAGGACAGCACGAAACGGTATTATCATTTCAACTTGTATTTGGTTTTGCTTTGATATCTGCACGACTTTAGGCGCCATGTATGCCAGGGCCGTGATTCCCGACGCCGCCTCAGGACAGGCTTATCTGATCTATTCGCTGCAAATATTGCCCATTGGTTTGCGTGGATTTTTCATTGCAGGCCTTTTGGCCACCATCCTGTCAACACTTGACTCTTATCTCTTTATTGCTGGCACAACAATCTCATATGACATGACAAGGAACAAGAGCCTACGTCATAGCCTGGCTTGGCACCGCATCAATATTTGGTTTGTGGGTTTTTTGGCTATTTTCTTAGCCTTGGTTTTTGATGGGCATGTAAAATTAGTTTGGAAAACCCTGGGAAGCTACTTTGCAGCCTGCCTTCTCTTGCCTGTAGTCTTTGGTTATATTTTTCCTAAAAAAATCTCTGATAATACATTTGTGCTCACCGCCTTCTTAGCCGCAATCGCCGTCACCTATTGGCGAAACGCAAGTCACCAGGGCTTTTGGGTGAATGTAGATGAATTGTATATTGGATTGATTGTGGCTGGATTAACTATTTTTGTTTCTTTGCTTTTCGCCCCGCGACCCCGTGATCCAGCGACCCCGCGATCCAGCGACTCTATCTCTTTACAGCAGTAACAAACTGATACGAAAGACCGTTTTTTTCCGAAACAAAAACATCACCTTCTTCAACGATTTTGAATTTGTTTTCAAAATCTATTTCAGGAAAAAAAGTGTCTCCCTTAAATTCTTCTTTCACAAATGTGAGGTAGAGCTTGTCTGCGTGAGGCAAGACCTGGCGATAGATTGAGGCTCCCCCAATAACAAAAATCTCTTCATCTCCTTTTGCCATATCAAAGAGCTCCTCTAAGCTATGTATAACCTCTGTGCCCTCAGGGTGATAATCTTTTAGCAATGTGATGATAACATTTTTACGGCCAGGCAACGGTTTGCCAATGGATTCAAATGTTTTGTCGCCCATGACGATAGTATGTCCCATGGTTGTTTGTTTAAAATGTTTGAAATCCTCAGGGATGTGCCAAGGCATTTGATTATTAATACCAATGACATTGTTCTTAGCAATAGCGACAATAATGGATAACATGGTTTATTTCTCTCCTGGTTTTTTTGGTCTTTTTGGTCTTGCTGAAGGGGTGGGCATGGGTGGGGCAGACCGTCTATCACGGGCGCCTGCTGGACGTGGAGGCCTTGGTGGTGCAGAGGAAGCAGGTCTTTGCGCAGAAGGGCGAGCAGGAGCTGGCGGTCGCGCGCCGGGTCTTGACGGGTCACGTGGTCTGGGCATAGGACGACGCCCCCTTGCGGGTGGGCGCCTAAAACCATGACGGAGGGCCTTGCCACCCTGGGCGCCGGCATTTGAGGCCACAGCATCAATAACGCGCCCTGTTTGCATCTCCCATTTACGGAGAGCTTTTTCTAAAAGAGGCTGGTTTACTGTCCAGAGCATTTCATCAGAACCCCTCATAAGGCTCTCGTTAAAAAGATTGTAGCTAATGGAAAAATTTTGAAATCCTGTTTCATCGGGGCCGCCCCAAACAAGAAAAGAGCTTGGTTCTTGAATTTGCACACGCACAGGGTTGTCGGGATCTACTTGGGCACGGATAAAACCAACAATGTTAAGATTAAGTCTCAGTGTCCAAATATGCTCTTTAAGCCCTTTCATCACAAGCATGAGCTCATCTAAGAATGTTTGCTGATCTAAGTTTTGTCTCTTGATATGCTTGGTAGCATTATAAGTAATAACCTCCATATTGTCGGGCATAACAAGTCCAAAAAAGGAACGTAAAAAATTAAAAACCTGCTCAAAAAACCAAACATTTGTTTCTTCTGTGCTGGTTTTTGTAAAATCCATATTCGAGTTAAAACCCCAGGTTCCTACTACCTGCTTTTTGGCTTTAACCTCATTCATATAATCTGTTGGGCTGGTAAGCATGTCTTCGCTTTACAATGATTGTGTTTGAAATTCCAACAAATTCTCTTTTTTATCATTCGATCAGATGAATGGTTGTTTAGCCTTATGCCCTGAGCCCTGTGCCTTGCGCCATGCGCAATACGCCCACCTTAGGCTGCCCCAAACAACTCAATACTAATCAAATTGACCGTAATAACGAAGACAGCTAAAGCAAATATCGTGAACCCAAATGCCCTACATACCAAACTCAATATTTATTTAAAAAGCCATGGCCTTAAATCAACAAAACAGCGAGACCTGATTGTCAAAACCTTCTTTAATTGGGGGGACAGGCATGTTAGTATCGAAGATCTCTTAGCTAAGGTTCGAAAAAAGAACTCTCACATTAGTTATGCCACAGTTTACCGCACTCTCTTGCTCCTTGTTGATGCTAAACTGGCTCACCAACAGCAGTTTGGCAAAGGCCATTCGCGTTTTGAGCCTTGCAAACAACAGCATCACGACCATTTGATTTGCTCAAATTGCGGGAAAATTATTGAGTTTGAAAACGACACGATCGAAGAACTGCAAAAGCGCATTGCCACAAAATACAGGTTTAAACTCAATCACCACAAAATGGAACTGTACGGCATCTGTGAGGATTGTCAGAAATGATAAAAAGCACCCGTCAATTTGTCGCCATTCTCAAAAAAGAGGGCGAAATCACAGAAATCACAAAAGAAGTCGATCCCAACCTTGAACTGGCAGAGATACAAAGACAAACCGTTGCCAACAAAGGCAAAGCTCTTTTGTTCACAAACGTAAAGGGAACAGCCTTTCCTGTTGCCACAAATCTTTATGGCTCCGAAAAAAGAATTGAGCTTGCCTTTTCCAAGCGCCCACAAGAAGTTGTGAGCGGTCTCTTGCGTGTTGCCCAAGATATTTTTCCCCTTTCCATGAAAAAACTTTGGCAAACAAGATCTTTGTTTTTTGACATCTTAAAAACAGGAACAAAAAACAGCAAATCTGCCCCTGTTCTTAAGGCAAGCCTCAAGGCAGCAGATCTTTGCAGGCTTCCTCAAATCAAGGGCTGGCCTGAGGATGGGGGGGCATTTATCACACTCCCTCTAGTTTATACCGAAAGCCCTGTTTCAAAAAAAAGCAACCTTGGCATGTACCGCATACAACTTCACGACAGCAATACTTGTGGCATGCATTTTCAAATCCATAGGGGAGGGGGCTTTCATTACCACGAAGCAGAAAACCTAAACCAATCGCTTCAGACACATATATATATAGGAGGCCCACCAGCGCTGACCCTTGCTGCCATTGCTCCTTTGCCCGAAAACATTTCTGAGCTTCTCTTTGCTTCTCTTCTTATGGGCAGGCGCTTGAGAAAAACAAATCGAAAGGACATCTCTTCTTTTCCCATTCTCTCAGAAGCTGACTTTTGCATTACTGGACAGATTCCTCCACACAAAAGAATGCCAGAAGGCCCTTTTGGGGATCATTATGGATATTACTCTCTCAAACACGACTACCCCTTTATGAAGGTTCAAAATATTTTTCACAGAAAGGACGCCATCTATCCTGCTACCGTTGTCGGGCGCCCTCCACAAGAAGATCACTTTATCACCTGTTATCTTCAAGATCTTTTCAAGCCCCTGATTCAATTTGTCATGCCTCAAGTAAAAGACGTTTGGGCCTATGAGGAGTCTGGGGTACACAGCCTTGCGGGAGCCATTGTCAAAGACCGCTATCCCCGCGAAGCCCTGACAACAGCTTTGAGAATTCTTGGTGAAGGCCAACTTTCTTTATCAAAAGTCCTCATGGTTACAGATAAGGATTGCGCTATTAAGGATTTCAAATCTTTGCTTACAACAGTTTTAGAGCGTATTGATTTTTCAAAAGACATTTTTATTCTCTCTAATATTTCTCAAGATACATTAGATTACACAGGACCAAAAGTGAACGAAGGATCTAAGGCGATCTTTTTAGGTGTTGGCGATAAAAAAAGAGATCTTCCCACAGAGCTTAACGAAACCTCTTTAGAACAACCGTTTTCTGATCCTCATATCTTTTGCTCTGGAGTTCTTGCTGTAACAGGCCCCTCTTATACAGACGACAAAGACTGCGTTGAGGTATTGGCAAAAAGCTCTTTTGCTTCTGGGTGGCCACTTGTTTTCGTTTTTGATAGTGCCAAAGAGGCTGTGGCCTCAACATCCAGTTTTCTCTGGCACGCCTTTACACGTTTTGAGCCAGCCGCTGACATCTATGCAAAAGAGACGGAAAACACCCGCTATCATATGAGCCATACACCACCGATTATTATCGACTGCAGGCTAAAACCTTGGTATCCAAAAGTTCTTGAAAGCAACCCTGGGGTTGTGCAAAAAGTTTTAGATCATTTTGGTGATAAAATTAAGTAGGAGGAACGCTTATGTTTGAATTGTCTACTACGCTTATTTGGGCAATTATTGGTCTTATATTAATAGTGCTCGAAGTCTTTACAACAACCTTTTTTCTTCTCTTTTTTGGCGTCTCAGCTCTTCTCGTCGCTGTTATCAAGCTCTTTGGCCTTGAGTATCTCCCTGCCGAAATCATTATTTTTGCTGCTCTAGGTATTGTTGGCACTTTTTTCTTTAGAAAAAAAATCACAAAGAGTTTTCGCTCTACAAAGACCATTTCAATAGACAAAGAAAAAACGGTTTCCATCACAGAGGCTATCCCCGCCGGAAAATCTGGCTCAGTCATGTATCAAGGGGCCCCCTGGCAGGCCATCAACGAATCAGAAGAAGAACTTAAAGAAGGTGAAGAGGCTGTTATCGACAGGATTGAAGGTGTAAAACTCATTTTAAAACAAAAATAATTTTAGAAAAGGAGTTATCATGTTTTGGTTTTCAGTTATTGTTGGCGTTTTTGCCATTATTATCGTTTTTAAACTCATTAAAATCGTTCCACAACAAAATGCATTTGTTGTTGAAAGGTTAGGAAAATACTACGCCACACTGAATGCGGGGCTGCATATTATCATTCCCTTCATCGACAAAATAAAATACAAACACAATCTCAAAGAAATCGTTTTAGACATTGCTGAACAAATCTGTATTACCAGAGACAATGTTCAGGTCGGGATTGATGGAGTTATCTTTTTTCGTGTTATGGATCCCAAGGCTGCCTCTTATGGTGTGGCCCTGTTTGCCCCTGCTATTGTGCAGCTAGCCCAAACAACACTCCGTTCCGAAATCGGTAAAATCGATTTAGACCAAACCTTTGAAGAGCGCGGCAAAATCAACAATGCCATTGTAGAAGCCATTGATTTGGCAACTGATGCGTGGGGCGTTAAAGTTCTTCGTTACGAGATCAAGTCCATCACTCCACCTCGCGATGTTCTTGATGCCATGGAAAAACAAATGCGAGCAGAGCGTGAAAAACGTGCCCTAGTTCTAGAGTCCGAAGGAGATCGAGACGCCAAGATCAATCGCGCAGAAGGCCAAAAACAAGAGGTAATTAAAAATTCAGAAGCCGAAAAGCAAAAAAAGATTAATGAGGCCCAAGGCCAAGCCGAAGCCATATTAGTCGTTGCCACAGCAAACGCCGAAGGGCTGCGTAAAGTTGCCGATGCCATCTCAACCAAAGGAGGCACAGAGGCCGTTCAAATGCGCGTTGCCCAAGAATACGTAAAAGAATTTGGAAGCCTTGCCAAAAACAGTAACACAATGATTGTCCCTGCTAGCGCCAGCGAGCTCAGTGGCATGATTGCCACAGCCATGTCTGTTTTTGATGGCGTTAAGAAAGAAAAATCTGCATGAAACACATTTGCCTGATCCTGTTTCTTTTTATTGTATTTGCACCAATGCCGGCGCTCGCCGCAAAAGATAAAATTGTCAAAAATAAGTATTTTGACGCTCTAAAAAAATACCCTAAACAGAACTACGTTTTAAAGGACACTCTTGAGTTTTCGGTTTTTGATATGTCAGACACAAGCATTGTAAATGACTCTCCAAAAATCACAGAAAAGCTCAACGCCAAAGATGAAGTCAATGCCAAGATGAATGATCTGGCAAAACATTTCTACTTAGGACTTAAAAATGAGATTCAAAGGCAGCGGGTCCCTGTAACCCTTTACCCTAGCGCGTCTCCTTCTTACGCCAGCCCTCTAAAACTTTTTATCAAGGTAAAGCGCATCCATCTAAAGCCGCATATAAAAACCGAAGCAGGCCTTTATGAACAACCCATTGAGTTGAGGATCTTTGGACAAATCAAAAACAAAAAAACAGACGCTGTTTTAGTAAAATTCTATGATTCTAGTTCGCAAAGATTTACATTAGGAAAAAATCAAGCAGATAAAGCCTTAAAGAAAATCGCCTTTAATTTGATGAAGGATTTAGCAGGGTTTTTGAGAACAAAGTATTAACCCAAAACTTGGGATTGATCTATGAAAAAGCCTTTAAACATAGTTTTCCTCGATGCCAGCACGCTCAACTACGGAAACGTCAACACCGGACCCCTTAAGAAGCTTGGCAATTTGATCAGCTATGACCAGACAACGCCTTCTCAATTAAAATCTCGAATAAAAAACGCTGACATCATTATCACAAACAAGGTTGTTCTTAATGAGTCAAACTTAGATCTTTCTCCTAACCTAAAACTCATTTGTCTTGCTGCTACAGGATACAACAACGTTGATGTCGAGGCAGCCAAAAAGCGCGGCATTGCTGTTGTTAATGCGGTTGGCTACTGCACTGATGCTGTTGCAGAACATGCCCTTATGTTTTTGCTTGGTCTTTCACGTCGTTTTGTTGAACACCATGAAGCGGTTATGAACAAAGAGTGGAGTCGCTCTCGAATCTTTAATGTTACAGATTATCCCTTTTCAAATCTTGGCAACACGACCTTGGGCATTGTGGGTTATGGAGCCATTGGCAAAAAGCTAACAAAGCTTGCCAAGGGGCTTGGTATGCGTGTTCTTGTTTCGAAAATTCCAGGAAAAAAATACAAAGACAAAACTAAAAGACATGCCTTGAAAACTGTGATCATGAAAAGCGATTTCCTTTCTCTGCATTGCCCCTTGTCTCCACTAACCCTTCATCTCATTAATCATGATACACTTGCTTTGATGAAGCCTTCTGCCTATCTTCTCAACCTAGCCAGAGGCCCCATTGTTGATGAAACAGCTGTGGCCATTGCCTTGTTGGATAACAAAATCAAAGGTTATGCCACCGATGTCATGGAACACGAACCCCCTTCAAAAGACCACCCTTTCTTAGACAGAAAGTTAAGAGGAAAGGTTTTCATCACACCCCACGTAGCCTGGGCGAGCGTTGAGTCTCGACAAAATCTCATCAATGAAATCGGAATTAATATTCAGGCTTTTTTGAAGGGGAAAAAGAGGAATCGGGTTGCGTAAGCGCGGGTGTTGACAGCTTTTTAATTCTTTAGATTCTCTTGCCCCAAAACATGGTTAACCACTGACATGAGCCATTTTGTATCGTCTCTCATCTGGTCCTCATTAGGATTATCTGTGATGGTTTTGTGTTCATGGCCTTTATACACTGTCACAACTATTTGATCTGAAAACAAGATCATCTCTGTTGTTCTTTTTTCGCCATTTGAAAATCTAAAGTGAAGACTACATATTCTTAGCTCGTTATCTATAAACCGCGGCTCATCCGCAAAAGAGACTTCCTCAATAGTCCCTAAGAACTCTCCAAAAAACCAATCAGGCTGTTCTGCAGGCATTCCCTGCATGGATATGATGTTTGGAGACGAATTAAAGATTGTTTGAATATCCGTTGTTGTCATAGAAAACTCCTCTATATTACTTATCGGCTATTTTGAGTCGTAGTTGTTAGAATAATGGGGGTTTTTCGGGTTTTCTTGTTTGCTGAGTATACGAAAAAGGACTGACATTTTATGGTCCTAAGTTAAAAACTGTGCACAAATGTGCCCGTTTTTTTATCTCACAACAGAACAACGTCGAGTCCGTTCAGTTTGAACAAAAAAAAGCAGCCTATTGGCTGCGGGTGATTGTGGTGTTTTGTAACATGAGCCTTCGGCTCGGGTCTCAACAAATTCCTGAACGTCATTTGTTTCGACCCATGCTTCAGATTGCTTCCGTTCGTTTCGCTTGGCCGCTCACTCACTCATCCTCGCAAGCTCGGCGCAATCTTCAGCCTCAGCTCACTGGGCCGTGAGCTTCGGTGCCCGGAGCCGGAATCGAACCGGCACAAGGTTGCCCTCGGTAGATTTTGAATCTACTGCGTCTACCAATTCCGCCATCCGGGCTAGTTGATGTCTAAATTGGCCTCGACCCTATTTCACTAAACATTCAATTAGTCAATTTTGCCAAAGAATGCCCTCAATAAAGTCCTTGCTCGCAAAAATCATTTCATATAGTCTCCCGAAATCGGTAAACATATGAAGAACTTATTTATAAATCTATTTATTATCATTAGCGTTTTAGCAACTGGACTTTTAGTTTCTTGTGCAAAAAGCGACTCTTTTTCCTTAGCCCGCCTTAACAAAGAACAAGACATTGCCAAATGCCAGGTCTTGCTCAAAAAAAAGAAGTACAAAAAGGCTCTCACCTGTTTTGAGGCAGTAAAATCCCAAAACTTCGGTGCTGTGGCTGGCACCTTGGCAGATCTCGCCATTGCCGACACCTATTTTAAACAAAAAGAATACATGGTTGCCGCAGAGGCCTATAGGCTTTTTATCGCTGCCCATCCAAACCACTCAAAAACACCCTATGCCTACTACAAGGCTGGGCTAAGCTATTTAAAAGAAACACCCAAGAGCATCGATCGTGACCAATCTTATCTAGATAATGCTATTTCAAACCTTCAGGCTGTTGTTAAATATTATCCTCGCACATCTTACGCTGAACTAGCCTTTCCTTATTACGAAGAAGCGTTAAGAAAAAAGGCTCAAAAACATTTTTATGTAGGAAAGTTTTACTTTAAAAACAAAGAGTACCTAGCAGCTATCCCCCGTTTTCAAACCGTTATTACCAAATACCCAAAACTGGGTTTAGACGAAAAAAGTTTTTTTTATTTGATTAAGTCTTTGAACAAAACAGATCAAAATAACCTTGCTAACAAGTTTCAGGCTGTTTTTAAACAACACTACCCAGCTAGCAAATATTTAAAACAGCTATAGAGAGGCTTACTATGAAAGACATTCGCCAAACAATCCAAGAAGGAAAGTTTTTCTTCCAATCCCATAAATATAAAAAGGCCGAAGAGCTTCTCAAAAAAGTCGTTGCGCAAAAAAAAGACTATGCCGATGTCTACAACTGTCTTGGAATCATAGCCCACGAAGAAGGCCGTTACGGTGAGGCAATCAAAGCCTTTAAGAAAGCCCTGTCTATTAATTCCCGTTATACAGAGGCCATGCTTAACTTAAGCATTCTTTACAACGACCTTGGCCAATACGAAAACGCAAAAAAACTTGTCAACCGCTCGCGCAGAGATGCCAAGGCAAAGAAAGCAACCATGGATCCTTTTATCCGTTCAAAGCTCGCTAACAAACACGCCGAAATCGCTGATCGCTATAAAGGTGTTGGCATATACAACGAAGCTATTAGAGAATACCAAAAGGCCCTAGACCTAGAAAACTACGCAGACATTCGTACAAAAAAAGCTGTCTGTCTCCGCGAAAAAGGCGATAACAAGGCCTCTCTTGTTGAACTTAAAGCCGCCATAAAATCAAACAGCAAGTTCGCAAACGCACACATTCAGCTTGGAATCACTCAATACGCCATGGGCAAAAATACCGAAGCACGCAGAACGTGGAATGCCGCTGCAAAGAAGTTTCCTTCAAATAAAACAATAAAAATGTATCTGCGTTTTACTCAAAAAAAGAAAAAATGATATCCGTTCAAAATCTTCATAAACACTTTGGCAACATCCATGCGGTTAATAATGTAAGCTTTGAGATCAGCAAAGGTGAGGTTGTTGGCTTTTTAGGCCCAAATGGTGCTGGCAAATCAACAACCATGCGCATTATCACGGGCTTTTTAGCCCCTTCTTCTGGCAAGGTCACCATCGATGGCATCAACATCAATAAAGCGCCAGTAGAAGCTAAAAGTAAAATTGGTTATCTACCAGAATCAACAGCCCTATACCCCGATATGGTTGTGATTGATTTTTTGTTTTTTGTGGGACGCATGCGCGGCTTAAAACATTCGCAATTAATGGATAGGATATCCGACATTTCAGATAAATGTCGCCTCGGTTCGGTTCTTAATCGCAAAATCAATGTGTTATCAAAAGGCTACAAGCAAAGAGTGGGGCTGGCCCAGGCACTTCTTACTGACCCCCAGGTTCTTATTCTCGATGAACCAACCATTGGTTTAGATCCAAATCAAATTGGTGAAATTCGTGATCTCATAAAAGAAATTGGCAAAACTAAAACGATTCTTCTTTCATCGCATATTCTTCCAGAAGTCTCGAGCACATGCCAAAGACTCCTTGTGATAAATAACGGCGGCCTTGTTGCAGAAGGAACCCCTGAGTCCTTGTCAAAAAACAGCACACAGTACAACAAATACCGCCTAGGAATTAGGGGAGATGTGAAAATCATCCACGAAAAAATATCTGAACTGCCCCATTTTTTAAATTTAGAACTTGTAGCCTCTCAGAGCGACCTCCATGAACTCAGCCTAACTTGTACTGGAGAACAAAATTTTTCAGAAGATATTTTTGATATGGCGGTTAACAACAATTGGCGCATGACAACGCTCATCAGAGAACAGGTTTCTCTAGAAGATGTTTTTAAGGGATTAACTCAATGATTAAAGTGATAACCACACTCAGCAAAAAAGAGCTTAAGGATATGTTTAGCGCCCCTATTGCCTATGTGTTTATTGTGGCTTTTTTGTTTTTAGTCTTTTGGTTGTTTTTTACAAATGTGTTTGTCGTTGGCGAAGCTTCGTTAAGGCCCTTTTTTGCTTGGATGCCGCTTTTGTTTACCATTTTTCTGCCCTCTTTAACGATGGGCAAATGGTCAGAAGAAAAGCGACTAGGAACTCAGGAGCTCCTTTTTACCTTGCCTGCACACGAGTCTTCACTCGTTATTGGCAAGCTCTTTTCTTGTTTAGCCTTTCTTTTTATCGTTCTTTTGCTCACACTCCCTCTTCCTATTCTAATGTCAACACTTGGTGATTTAGATATTGGCATAGTTATAACAAGCTATCTCGGCGCCTTCCTGTTAGGGGCATGCTATATTACTATTGGGCTCTGGATCTCAAGCCTCACACAAAGCCAAATAGTCTCTTTTATTATTACAGTACTCTTACTTTTCTTTCTATTTATCATCGGAGAACCTGTTATCACCTCATATCTTCCCAAAAAAATCGTCCCTGTTTTTCAGTTTTTGAGTTATAGCAAGCATTTTGAATCTTTTGCTCGTGGCGTCATTGATAGTCGCTCGCTTGTTTATTTTTTGAGTTCGGGAGTTTTATTTGTTTCTCTAAATATTTTTGCTTTAAATTCAAGAAAACATGGTTTTGATATCAAAGGAGCAAAAACATAATATGAAAAAAATGGGCTCAAATATTTCTCAACACATTATCATTGTTTTTCTTGTCATTGGCATTCTCATCACCCTCAATTTTCTTTCATTAAAAGCACCTCAGCGCTGGGACATGACAGATGAAAAGGAATTTACACTCTCAGACTCTACAACAAATATTCTCAACCGCCTTGAGGACCAGCTCACTATTAAGCTTTATTTTACAAAAGACCTCCCTCCCTTGCTCATGCCCATTAAGGAGCGAATCGGGGATCTTATTAACGAAATAAAGGCTAATGCCAAGCAATCCGTGCTCATTGAAGCGGTTGTCCCAGAGATTAACGAAGAAACAGAACAAGAAACGCTCGCCATGGGAATTGCCCCCTTGGAGCTTAATATTCGAGAAAAAGACAAGATTGAACTCAAAAAGATTTTCATGGGAATAGCTCTTTATTATCAGGACAAGCGTGAGGTGATTCCTATTGCTGTGCAAACAAACACCCTTGAATACCAAATCGATTTAGCCATTTTAAAGCTCACTCAAAAAGAGCTTCCAAGAATTGGCATTTTGATTGGCTCAGAAAGACAACAGTATTCATCGATCCAGAAATTGATAAGACAAATTGGATCGCCATTAACCATCACATCCGAAACGCGAAACCTCGAAAACAAAGACCTTAAGCTCTTGCTTGTTATTGATCCTGTTGAGCTTGATAGAAACTTTGTTAAAGAGCTTGATGGACTCTTAGCGGCAGGAACAAATATTATAATATTTTCAGGCAATGTGAGTGTGAGCGACTCTTTGACTGCGGTCCCTGTCTTGACAGGACTGGATGGCTGGCTGGCTGAAAAAGGTGTAGAAATATCTGACAAGCTCTTGCTTGATGTCGTTCAAAACAAACATGCTATTTTTAACGTGGGAATGAGGCAGGTGTACGTCCCTTACCCTTTTTGGGTGAGAACATTGCAAGACAACATCAATCGCGAACACCCCATCACAGCTCAGCTCGAAGACATCCTTTTTCCTTGGAGCAATACCCTCATGTTTTCTGGCAATGAAAACTCAAGCTGGAAAACTGATGAACTCGTTCATTCTTCGACCAACTCATTTTTACAGCCTGATGACCCTCCAAATGCCAACCCAAACTATGTTGAAACCATGACCGAGCTCCCAACATTAGCCAACCACCCTTTATCTGCTATTCTTACAAATACCGAAAACAAGGACCATGGCAAGATTTTTGTCACAGCAACACATCATATTATTCAAGATAGGATCATGAGTCAGGCACCAGCCAACACAGTCTTCTTGAGCAATATGCTTGAATACTCATCCTGGGGAAACCACCTCATTGGCGTACGCTCCAGGGGAAAAACAACGCGTCCCTTAAAAAAGATCTCACCAGCAGCCATCTCTACAATCAAGTGGTCCCACATGGCTGGCCTGCCTTCTTTGACAGTTCTTTTAGGTTTGGGAGGATTGTTTTTTCAAAAAAGAAGACGTGAAAAGACGATCAAGAAAATCTCTGAAAAGAAATGATATATGAAACTATTTTTTGAACCGTGATAAGTTAAAAAGCTTCATAAACGAAATAGGGCTATAGCGTTTAAAATCGAATCGGTGAGATTCATCTAACTCTACCTTAAGAACTGTTCTTAAAATAAATTTGGCAACCTCGTCTTTATTTTGGCGTGGGATTTTGATTTTTTTTCCATCACTTGAAATGAGCGTCACTTCATTCAGATCGCTTCCAAAACCAACATTCTTTTTATCAATAACATTAAGAGCAATCCAATCGAGATTTTTTTCTTTGAGTTTTTTTCTGGCATACTCGACACCTTTGTGTGTTTCGGCTGCAAAACCAACCAATATTTGGTCTGATCTTCTTATGTGGCCAAGGTGCTTTAAAATATCGGGGTTTTTAACAAAGGTGAGGTCCATTGTTTCATGGGTCTTTTTGATTTTTTTTGGTGAAATATGTTTAAGACGATAATCTGCCACTGCAGCAACCTTAAAAACAATATCACTTTTTTTAAAAAATCTAAGCACAGCCTTAAACATCTCTCTGGCTGTTTGTACCTGAACAAAACGACAACCTGAAGGCTTGGGAAGGCCTGTTGGACCAGAAACGAGGGTCACACGATGTCCTGCCTTGACACAAACACGCGCTAAAGCGTATCCCATTTTGCCACTAGAATAATTGCTATAAAAACGCACAGGATCTACCGGCTCTTGTGTGGGGCCTGATGTAATAAGAATGTTCTTTCGCTTTAGCATAGTGGTAATTTGTCATAAGCATCTTTGTAAATAAATGGCAAATAGATATGAAGAAAGGGTTTCAGGTTTCAGGATACAAACAAACCCAGGGCCCTATGACCTGTAACCTGCGACATGAATCCTGTGACTATATATGATTAAATTATTGATTAATGCTCTCCCCCTTTTTCTGCTCCTTACCCTCATTAACTGCATGGGCCAAAAAAATGAACTCCCAGTTTATTCTCGTGAAATTGCCATCGTTGACAACCTTGTCATCGAAGAAGAGCTTTTAAGATTTAAAATTAGATTAGAAATCAATAAGCTGCCTGAAGGCGTTTTTGATCTCACAAAACCTCAGGAACTACGCAAAAACAAAGACTTTGATGCGCTTTTGACGAGCACTCTAAACAAAATGATAGATGATTATACTGTCATTGCGTACGCAGAAAAAGAGGGAATCAAAATACCACCAGATGAAATTTCAAAAAAAATAAGCGAAAGAAAAAAGCGATTAAATCCCAAAACCTTTGACAACCTGCTTCGTGAAAAAAACATTCCCTATAGCCGGTGGAAACAAGTGATAGAATCCGAAGTGAAGGTCCAATATATTTTGGACAAAGAGCTCGCAAAAGGGTTAAAAGTGAGTTTAGGCGAAATCAAATCCTATTATCGGAGAAACAATGCTGATTACATTGTGCCAGAACGTGTTCGTGTACGGCAAATCGTAACAGATTCTTTAGAAAAAGCCCGTGAGGTGCATGAGAGAATCCTCAAAGGAGAAAACTTTGCCAAGCTCGCCGTTAATCACTCTCTTTCTCCTGACCGCGCACAAGGAGGAGATCTTGGTTTTTTTGCCAAAGGGAGCTTTCCAAAAGAATTTGATGACGCCTGTTTTAAACTTAAAAAAGGCGCCGTCAGCCCCATTGTAAAAAGTGACTATGGCTATCATATCTTTAAGCTTTTAGACAGGCTTCCCCCAGGACGAAAGCCCTTGTTAGAAGCAGCAACAGAAATTCATCAAAAACTATTTGAGGAAAAGCTTAAGAAAAAATATGATGCGTGGATGGTTTTAGCCCGCTCAAAAGTAAATATTACAATTTATAAAAATGTTTTAGACGCCTTTTTCTTATGAGAAAATTATTTATTATTACACTTTGTCTTTTCTTTTTTTCTTTCTCTGCTGTTGCCAAAACAGTGGTAGACCGCATTATTGCAAAAGTTGGCCCTGAGGTTATTACCTTGAGCGACCTCGCCCAAGAAAGAAAAGAACAAAAAGCTTACCTCCTACAAACCTACGGCTATACAAAAGGGGGTCAAGAGTTTGCAAAAATAAACAAGGACATGCTGGGAAACCTCATCCTAAAAAAAATCCTTAAATCCGAAACAAACCTTTTAAACATAAGCGCATCTGGCAACAAGATTGACCAAGAATACAAACAGCGCATTATACAGAAGCAAACAAACGAAAAAGCTTTTGCAGAGAGCCTGTCACGAAAGGGCCTCAGTGTTTTGGCTTACAAAGAAATATTAAAACAAGAGATCGAAAAACGTCTTTTTATTCAAAGAAAAATTGTTCCCCTAATTAGCATTTCTGAATATGACCTCCAACAGGAGTATAAAAACAACATCAAAAAATACCAAACCTATAATAAGCTTCGCTTCATCGAGGTGTTCCTCACGCCAGATAAATTTGATTCCAAAGAAGAGCTCTCAAAAATGGCAAAGCAAATTCAAAAACTATTAAAAAACCGAAGACCTGCCTCTGCTTTTATCAAAAAATACTCCTCAGGAGCATTTGCACAAAAAGGAGGGAACTCTGGAATGGTTGAAGGAAACACCTTAAGACCAGAAGTACAAGGAATCCTCAACAGCTTAAAACCAGGAGAAACCTCGCATATTATTCCTATCCAAAACTCTGTTCTCATTTTTAAATTACTCTCAAAAGCAGACCCCTCTCCGCTGCCTTATAATAAAGCCGTTGCTCAAGTGAGAATGGATTATGCAGAAAAGCTTCTGGCAGAAGAGCTTAGAAAACATCTTTTAGCTGTCAAAGACAAAACCTACGTGGAGATTCTTAAGTGAAAAAAACCGTTGTGATCACAATGGGAGATCCAACTGGCATTGGTCCTGAGATTACTTTTAAGGCCCTGACAAAACTTAAAACAACACAGAACAACCACCTCATCGTCATCGGACCCCTCTCTCTTTTTAAGACACAAGAAAAATACAAGCGCCTTTCAAAGAATAAAAGCATCACATTCCATGATATTCCTTTGCCCGCATCTTATCACAAAAAAATAAGCAAACAGCTTGCGGGAAAAATCTCTCTAGATGCCCTGAGAGTCGCTGTGAAAATGATAAAAAACAACCAGGCCCAGGCCCTAGTCACCGCCCCTATTTCAAAAGAAAATGTTCGTCTAGCAGGGTTTAAATTTACAGGTCACACGGAATTTCTCTGCCATGAGTTTGGCACAAAAAAACACGCCATGATGCTGTTTAACAAGCGCTTAAGAGTTGTTCTTAGCACAATTCATATCCCTTTAAAGGATGTCATTCCTTCCTTGTCTCAAAAAATGCTTGTAGAAAAACTTGGTCTTACAGCTGATGCTCTTCGGTTTTTCTTTAAAACCAAAGCGCCAAAGATTGCTGTTTGCGGCATAAATCCTCACGCAGGAGAAAACAGCCTGCTAGGAAAAGAAGAAAAACAAATTCTTGTTCCTGCTATCAATAAGTTTTTAAAAAGCTGTCGCCAAACCACTAAAGTTTTTGGGCCGGTTTCTGCAGACGCCGTTTTTTCAAGAGCCATTGATGGAAGCTATGATGCTGTTCTTTGTCATTACCACGATCAAGGGCTTATCCCTATTAAGTTGTTGGGTGTTGATGATTGCGTCAACTTGACATTAGGACTTCCTTTTGTGAGAACGTCTCCAGGACATGGAACGGCTTTTGACATTGCAGGAAAAGACAAGGCTTCTCCAAACAGCATGATTGCTGCGATAAAAGCAGCAATAGACAGCCCTGCGACTTACAGAGCAACATCAAAATAAGGAATTTATTTATGACTGAAATCAAATTTGGCACCGATGGTTGGCGAGCTATTATCGACGAAGATTACACGTCCGAAAATGTCGCCTCTGTTATCCAGGCTTTCTGCGACATCAAGCAAGATAGTAAAAATAAAAAAATCTATGTGGGCTATGATCGCCGCAACAAATCTGAACCCTCTGCCAAGCTTATTGCCGAAATTTTGGCTGCAAATGGTTTTGAAGCTAATTTATCTGATTGTTTTTGCCCAACCCCAACAATCTCATGGATGGTTAAAGAAAACCAGGCCCTTGCTGGCATCATTGTGACAGCATCACACAATCCATCAAACTGGAACGGCATTAAATTCAAAGAATCTTATGGTGGCGCAGCCTCAGCTGAATACACAGATAAAATAGAAGAACAAATACAAAAAAACCAAGCTCAAAACAAAACACCTTTACGTGGAAACTTTTCCGAATTTCTTAATGACGGAAAAATTGTTCTTTTTGACCCCTTTGGTGATTATATTGCACATTTGAAAAATTATTTAGATGTCGAAAAAATAAAAAGCTCTGGTTATAAAATAGCGTTTGACCCTCTTTTTGGTGCTGGAACAGATTACGTCTCAAAAACAATTGGCTCAAACGTTGTTCAAATTAATGGAGAAGCTGACACAACGTTTGGCGGACTTAATCCTGAACCTATCGAAAAAAACCTCCTCGCTTTAAAAGAAGCCGTGCTTAAAGAAGGCGCTGCCATCGGTCTTTCTACAGATGGTGATGCCGATCGCATTGGTGCCTTTACCGAGAAGGGTGAATTTGTCAGCGCGCACCAAATTTTTGCTCTTTTGCTTTTGCACAACATCCGTTACCGAAAATTAACTGGCGCTGTCATTAAAAGCATCTCTACAACAAGCCTTCTAAAGAGCATTTGTCAAAAAGAAGACCTTGAACTTATCGAAACTCCGATTGGTTTTAAATTCATTAGCCAAGAATTGTTAGCGCGTAACGCTATGATGGGAGGGGAAGAATCTGGAGGCATTAGTATTCGGGACCATGTCTTAGAGCGCGATGGTGTCTTGAATGGGCTGCTCCTTGTCGAAATGATGGCTGTAAATAACAAAAGTCTCTCGGAGCTCATTGCTGACATGGATGCTGAGTTTGGAAAATTCCATGTACAACGCATTGACTACCATCTTACTCCAGAAAAAATCGCTTCCATTAAAGAAAAAATTAAAAACGCCGAGCTTTCTGCCGTGGGAGATAGCCAGCCCACACACCACGACACTCGCGATGGTCGTAAAACAACTTTTGATGATGATTCTTGGCTTTTGGCTCGCGCCTCTGGAACAGAACCGCTTCTGCGGGTTTATGCCGAAGCTAAATCCCTTGAGCGTATGAAAGCTTTGCACGATTTTGCAAAAAAGCACTACGAACTATAGTCGCCCTGATGAAGCGAGCAGCGCAGCAGATGAACGTTTTACAGCAGGCTCCTTAATGCACATCTTTCTCATCACGAACCTTAGGCTCTAAAACACGAACACTAGGCTTCTCTTTATCCACAGCCATTTTTGCTGTTTCCTTTGCCACGTGCCGCATGACGCGAGAAGTTGATGCTGTGCCTGCTTTTCTGAGATAGCGCTTTGATAATAAAGGTATTATATTTCCTTTATGTGTAGACATGAACATGATCCTCCCATTCCCCCTTGAGCGAGTCAAATGATTTGTCCCGCAAACCAATGTATCGCAGTATCCAAAGAAAAGTTGTGTATTAAATATTCATGGTTTTTGCCAATGATATTATATGATTACAGGGTCTTCTAGACCTTTTTTTTCTGGAGCTTCTTTGTCTGTACGGCCCTGGCTTTATTGACATCCCACTGATCATTCCCTATATACTGCTCAATTTAACCCGCTGATCAAGAGGGCACGTATATGAAGTCTCTACTCAAAGCCGAAGAATTCGCTCCAGCAATAGAAAAGCTTGTAGAAACAATCTCCAAGCAAGAAAAAGATTGTTCAAACCTTGTCTTTATTGGCATCCACACCCGCGGAGTTCCTTTGTCTAACCGTCTGGTTAGGATTTTTAAGGACCAAGGAAAGCCCGTGCTCGAGGGTTTTCTCGATATCAATCTCTACCGTGATGATCTTTCCGAAACATCAGACACACCCACACTTAAAGAAACAAGAATTGATTTCGATCTGAGTGGAAAGACTGTCTATCTTGTAGATGACGTGCTTTTTACAGGAAGAACCATCCGAGCTGCTATGGATGCACTTTTTGACTTAGGCAGGCCCAAATCAATTCACCTTGTTGTCATGGCCAAAAGACACGGAAGAGAGCTGCCCATTGACACGGATTTAGCGGCGCTTAATATCGACACAAAACCAACTGACAACATTAAGGTTATGTTTGAAGAAACAGACGGCAAAGATGATGTGACCCTATTAGAAAAAGGGGAATATTAAAATGAAACTTAAACGAAAAGATATTTTAGGAATCGCAGACCTTTCACGCGAAGAAATCGAAGGCATCTTAGAAACAGCCACAATGTTTGCAGAGGTCAACACCCGCTCCATTAAAAAAGTTCCTACCTTAAGAGGAAAAACTGTTATCAACATTTTTTACGAAAACTCAACTCGAACTCGAACAAGCTTTGAGCTTGCAGGAAAAAGACTTTCGGCAGATGTTGTAAACATTTCATCTTCGAGTAGCGCTGCATCAAAAGGCGAGTCTTTATTAGACACAGCCAAAAATCTTGAAGCCATGCAGCCCAATATTCTTGTTTGTCGTCACAGCTCTCCTGGAGCCTCAAACATTCTTGCAAGATATCTCGACAACACCTCGGTCATTAATGCAGGTGATGGGGCTCATGAACACCCATCGCAGGCGCTTCTTGATATGCTCACAGTCATCCAAAACAAGAAAAAAGTAGACGGTTTACGTGTGGCCATTGTCGGTGACATATCGCACTCACGAGTTGCTAGATCTAATATTTATTGTTTTCAAAAAATGGGCGCCAGCGTTTCTCTTGTAGGCCCTGCATCCATGATGCCTTGTGCGATTAAAGACCTAGGCGTAGATGTCCATTACAACCTTAAACAGGGAATTGAAGGCGCAGACATTATCATGATGCTCAGAATTCAAATGGAACGCATCAAACAATCTCCTTTTCCTTCGTTACGTGAGTACTCCAGATGTTTTGGACTTAACTCAAACTCTATAAGCGTCACAAAAAAAGACGTTCTTATCATGCACCCAGGCCCTGTGAACCGTGGCGTAGAAATTGATCCAGAAATTGCTGATGGACCTTATTCTGTTATTTTAGACCAGGTAACAAATGGTGTTTCTGTGCGCATGGCACTTTTATATTTGCTCAGTGGAGCTCAAAGCATGAGTTTATAAATATGAATAAAACCCTTATCACAAACGGACATGTCATTGATCCCGAAAACAATATCGACGGTGATTTCGACATCCTTATTCTTGATGACAAAATCAAAGAAGTCGCACCTAAAGGCAAAATAAATGCTTCGGATGCTAACGTTGTCGACGCCTCCGGCCTTGTTGTTTCGCCAGGCTTCATTGATCTTCATAGCCATTTAAGAGAGCCTGGTTTTGAATATAAAGAAACCATTCATACAGGAACCGCTGCCGCTGTTGCGGGAGGATTTACTTCGGTCTGCTGTATGGCCAACACAAACCCTATCAATGATAGCGCCAGCGTCACAGATTTTATCCTTAAACAAACAAGGGACACTGGCTGTTGCCATGTTTTTCCAATTGGAGCCATTACCAAAGGACTAAAAGGCGAAGAACTTGCCAATGTAGGAGAGCTTTTCGAAGCAGGTTGTGTCGCCATATCAGACGATGGAAATACAGTTCAGGATTCCAAGCTTATGCGGCTTGCTTTTGACTATGCCCGAAGTTTTAATCTCCCTGTTACAACTCATTCTATCGAAGCATGCCTGGCTAAAGGCGGCCACATGAATGAGTCTATTATGTCAACAAAGCTTGGTCTGCCTAGCATTCCAAACGCCGCAGAGGACATTATCATTGCCAGAGACATCATGTTAGCAGAGCTTTGTGATGCAAGACTTCATGTGGGCCATGTCTCGACAGCTGTTGGTGTTCGCCTCATTAAAGCGGCAAAGAAAAGAGGCGCCAAAGTCACTTGCGAGGTCACACCACATCATTTTACACTAACAGACGAGTCAGTGGCCGGCTATGATACCAATTTCAAGATGTGCCCCCCTTTGAGAACCGGTGAGGATGTGCAAACATTAAGAGACGCCATCAAAGAGGGTGTCATTGATGCCATTGCCACAGATCACGCCCCACATGGCGTTATTGAGAAAGAAGTTGAGTTTGATTACGCAGCCTTTGGCATTATAGGCCTCGAAACAGCGCTGTCGATTTCTCTTAACCTTGTAAGAGAAAAATATCTTGGCTTAAAAGACATGGTCTCGCTTTTTACAAACAAACCAGCAAAAGTTTTCTCTTTGCCTAAGGGAACCCTCTCTGTAGGCGCCTTAGCGGACATCACACTCTTTGACCCTCAAGCAGAATGGACCTACGAAGAAGACAAAATCGTTTCAAAAAGCAAGAACTCTCCTTTTATAAATACAAAACTCAAAGGCCGTGTGATAAAAACCTTTGTTGCTGGCAACCTTAAATACGATAGCAAATCAGGTGTCTGTTAATAATAAACTTATTATCACTCTTTGTTTTTCCATCCTCCTCCATATAGGAATCATTGGTGGATTCGCCCTTGTTTCAAAAATATCAAAAAAATCTTCGCTCTGGTCTGGGGGCTTAAGCTCTGGTCAGTATCGCGTTTCTTATGTTGATTTGAAGTCTTTGCGCACCTACGCACCTACGCGCCTACGCGCCAATGGAAAATCCATAAAAAAAACCAAAGGACCCAAGGCCCATAGGCCCACAGGACCAATGGCATCGGGAACAGGAGCGTCCAACACGCCTGCAGGCGGCTCCGGTTCAGGTCTTGACAGTGCGGGGATGGTTTCATCAACAGCGCCAAACACACTGGCTTTGATTCGAAAAAAGATCATGCAGGAAAAACACTATCCCCTCATGGCCAAGGAAAGAGGCTGGATAGGGAGCGTAACATTAAATTTTAAAATAAACGCTAAAGGCACATTAGATTATGTGAAAGTGACCTCTGGTTCTGGCCATTCGGTTTTAGATAAGGCCGCTGTTTCATCAATTAAAAAAGCGGCCCCTTTTCCTTATTACCAAAACACCATTGCCCTAGCGCTAGAATATAAGCTGAGTGAATAACTTAAATATTTATTTGAAAATATATTTTTCCATTTTTCATTTATGTATTTTTCATTTTTCAATTAAATGCTCATATCAATCATCATACCCACCTATAATCGCCAAGGACCTGTTTTCCGGGCCATAGACTCTGTTTTAAGACAGTCTTACAAGGATCTTGAAGTTATTGTTGTGGATGATGGATCAACAGATAACACGGCTTTGTGGATCAAAAACTACACAGACCCCAGGCTCAAATATTTTCGAGCTGAAAACAAGGGGGTGGCTGCTGCTAGAAACTTTGGGGTAGAAAAAGCACAAGCTGATTGGATTTCTTTTTTGGACTCAGATGACCTTTGGCTCAAACACAAGCTCAGTGAACAAATCCGGTTTCATGACAAGAATCGAGACATTCTCATCTCACAAACAGATGATGTATGGATACGCGATTCAAAGCGTGTGAACAAAATGAAAAAGCACACAATTCGTGAAGGTGACATTTTTGAGCAGAGCTTAAGGCTTTGCCTGGTTTGTTGCTCGAGCGTGATGATGAAAAAGTCTTTGTTTTGCGAAACAGGAGGCTTTGATGAATCTCTCAAAACATGTGAAGACTATGATCTCTGGTTAAGAATACTTGCTAAACATGAAGTTGGTTTTATTAAAAAAGCCCTGGTCACAAAGTTCGGTGGCCACGAAGACCAGCTTTCTAAAGCCTTTCCCGTCATGGATAAATATCGCATTTACTCACTGGAAAAACTTCTCAAAGAAGATTATCTCTCTGCCGAACAAAGGCGCCAGGTAAGCGAAGAGCTAGAATATAAAAGAAATATTATTGATAAAGGAAAAAGGAATAATTGAAATGAAAAATATTAAACGAAAAGCTGGCAGAAAGCCCAATCAATTACGTAAAACAATTATAAAGAAAAATTACACAAAGTATGCAGAAGGCTCTGTTCTCATTACCATGGGAAACACCAAGGTCCTTTGCAATGCGAGCGCAGAAGAAAGGGTGCCTCCTTTCTTAAAGAATACCGGAAAAGGCTGGGTCACAGCAGAGTATGGCATGCTCCCAAGATCAACGCATGATCGCATGGCCAGAGAGGCAAAAAAAGGAAAACAGTCAGGTCGCACCATGGAAATCTCACGGCTTATCGGAAGAGCGCTAAGAGCGAGTGTTGATCTAGAAAAGCTTGGTGAAAGACAAATTGTCATAGATTGTGATGTGCTTCAGGCTGATGGGGGCACACGTTGTGCAAGCATTACAGGCGGCTATGTGGCTTTGGCATTGGCTATTAAGAAATTATTAAAAAAGAAACTTATCACTAAAAACCCCTTTCTCAAACCTGTTTGCGCGATTAGTTGCGGGGTGAAAAATGGCGTGCCAGTTCTTGACCTTGATTATGACGAGGATTCTTCGGTTGAGGTAGACATGAATTTTGTTATGACGGGTGACGGAAAGTTTGTCGAAGTCCAGGGAACAGCAGAACACAACCCCTTTTCGTTTACGAGTCTTGTGGCCATGAAAAACCTAGCCCAAAAAGGAGCAAAGGAGTTGTTTAGACTTCAGACCAAATCAATAAAATAAAGGACGCCATCCATGAACACCCTATACATAGCCTCAAAAAACGAACACAAAATCCGTGAGATCAAGCAAATGCTTGAAGGATTAGACTTTGAAGTTAAATCTCTGTTCGATTTTCCAGAACTCACCTCTCCCGAAGAAACAGGCGCAACATTCCTTGAAAACGCCCACATCAAAGCCCGCGCATTTAAAGATTTTCTTTCTCATCACTCATCGCCCATCACTCATTACTATGTTCTCGCAGACGACTCTGGTCTTTCCTGCGATGGACTAGGAGGGCTTCCTGGTGTTCAGTCTGCGCGCTTTGCAGGGGAGAAAGCTGAAACAAAAGACAATAATGAAAAGCTTGTGGCCGAAATTAATAAGCAGTCTGATTTTGATCCCTCAGCCCATTTTACTTGTGCCATGGTTCTTATCTTGCCTGATGGCTCTGAAAAAGAAATTGAAGAAATCTGTGAAGGGGCAATAACAACAATTCCAAAGGGTGAAAATGGATTTGGTTATGATCCCTATTTCTTTCTTGAAGACCATGGCATGACCATGGCTGAGATTTCTTCAAAAGAAAAAAACAAGATATCTCACAGAGGCAAGGCCCTAAGCGCCCTGTTGAAAGAAATCGAAAAAGCTCTGTAATATCAGCTCAATATAAGCCGCGCGGAGAAAACCCCCAACACCCTTGCAATCACATGCCAATCACCCTAAATATCCGGCGAACTTTACTGTGAGGACTTTCATGTTATTATATTCTTTTATAACTGTTTTAGGTCTTTATTTGTTAGCAACACTTTTTTACCTTGTTCGCCTCTTAACTAAACAACCACGGCTCTCGGCCATTGGGCTGCGGCTGACGGTTATAGCAGCCTTGTTACAATTCGTAACACTTGTCTTCCACTTTTTTTCTGCACCCTCTTTTACACAGTATGGGTATTTAGGTTGCTTCCAGATTTCTTCACTTATTTTGGCTCTTATTTTTATTACCCTTTGTTTTACAAAGAAATATTACACAAGCGGGCCCTTTTTTCTTGTTTTGATTGTTGTGTTTAATGTCATTTCTTTTTCTGATTCAGCTATAGGGGCACACGCAACCACATCTTTGGCAGGCCTTCTCTATACCTTACACTTTGCTGGTATTTTTCTATGTCTCTCTGTTTTGTCGGTTTCTTTTATTTCAGCACTGATGTTTTTACTCTCCGAGAAACAAATAAAACAAAAAAGATTTGAGGGCGTTGTGGCCAAGTTCCCTGCTCTGGCAGATTTAGAAAGCACACATGACAAAGCCCTTTATTTTGGTTTTATTCTTTTTACTTTAGTTATAATTTCTGGTGCTGGATTCGCCAAAATAAGAACCGGCCACTATATTCAAATAGACAACATCAGACAGGTCTTGAGTCTCTTTTATTGGATTTTGTTTGCCTTCTTTTTAAATCTCCGTGTGATGCGTGGCTGGCAAGGGCACAAAAACATGCTTTTGTCGCTTTTAGGTTTTTCTAGTATGGTTCTTCTGTTTATTATTGGTTTATCATGAATTACATAACCGTTGGCATAAATCATAAAACCGCTCCCATTGAAATCAGAGAAAAGCTCTCTTTAGACAAAGAAAGCCAACAAAAGGTTTTTACAAAAGCCCTCAACTCCCCTTTTATCCAAGAAGCTATCATTCTTTCGACGTGTAATCGTGTTGAGATTTATGGTGTCACAACAAAACCCGAGGAAGCAGCACACCTCCTTTCTGAACTACTAACAGAGCCCTATCAAAAAGAGGCCGCTGAACAAAAAGATTGGAGCTCCATCCTCTATTCTAAAAAGGGGGCTGACGCCATCAACCATCTTTTTCACGTTGTTTCGAGTCTCGACTCTCAAGTTGTTGGCGAAAACCAGATCACAGCACAGGTCCGAGAGGCCTATCAAATAGCACAGGATTTTTCGGCCACAGGGTATTACCTTAACAAGCTTTTTGAACGCGCCCTCTTTGTTGCCAAACGAGTCAAAACCGAAACCGACATTAGCAAAGGAAACGTCTCTATTGGTTCTGTTGCTGTTGTGCTGGCAAAGAAAATTTTTGGTTCCCTTAAAAACCGTTCTTTGTTGCTCTTAGGTGCCGGCAAAATTGGTAAAACAGTTGTGCGCCACCTCAAGGAAGAGGCCCCAGAAGACACATTTATTCTCAACAGAACCTTTTCTAAAGCACAGGCCCTACAAGAAGAAGGCCTAGGAAAGGCCGTTCCCCCAGAAGAACTTTCTCAACTTTTAAACTCTATTGATGTTATTATTACATCTGCCACAGGAAACGTGCCAGAACTCAGCCTTGAACGCCTTAAAGAAATAATGGGCGGCAGAAAAAACCAGCCTCTTTTTATTATAGATCTTGGTATGCCACGAAACGTTTCGCCCAAGGCTTCTTCGGTTGATAATGTGTACTTGTATAATCTAGACGACCTAAAATCTATTACAGAAAAAAACAAAAACAACCGTGATCTTTTGTGCCATGACGCAAAAAACATTATCGAAGAAGAAGCGGCCCTGTTTTATGAAAACTGTTTAGCGCCCGATGTTTTGCCAACAATTTCTGGCCTTGGAAACAAATTCGAAACCATAAGAAAAACCGAGCTTAAAAAGTCTCTGGCAAAGCTGGTGCATTTAAGCCAAAACGACATAGAAAAGATAGACAAGCTCACGCAGTCTGTTGTAAGCAAGATTTTGCACGATCCTGTTTTATCGCTAAAAACGCAAAAAGAAATGACAAAACCGGAGGCACTGTCTCTGTTTAAAAAACTTTTTCGTCTCGACGACGAAACAAGCTAATGCTATATATTTAGACCTACTAAGGAGCCCCTATTTATGGACAATAAAAAATTAAGGAAAATCTTTTCCAGCAAAAAATTTCTAAGAAAAAACGAATTTGCCGCCCTCTTGGGACAAGGCACAACCTTTGCAAAAGAAAACAAAAAACTCGTGATCTTTGCTGTTGTGGTTCTGGTTGTTCTGGGCCTTTCCTTGCCGCTTCTCAATTGGTATAAAATAAACCGGGTCAACTCTTTTAACACAGCGCTTTACACAGCAGAAAAAAGCCTTGAAAAAGAAGTTCAGTACAAAAAAATTCTCGAAACCTATGGATCTCTACCTGCTAGCCAATTTGCAAGACTCAAGCTTGTAGACAGCCTCCTCTCTCACCAAAAAGCCGAAGACGCTGTGCAAGTAATTAACGAGGGACTAGAACAAGGTGATCGCAATATCTTTCAAACAATTCTCATTCTCAAACAAGTCAACCTTCTTAAAGAACAAGGCCTGTTTGAAGAGGCAGCCAAGTTTATTGCCAAACACGAAAAAAGTGCCATTAAGCCTTTTTTAGGGCAATTAAAAATAATACAGGGAGATCTTTTGATTTTGGCAAACAAAAAAGAAGAAGCAAGAAAGGTCTATGACTTCATTGCTAGGTTTTCTGCAAACACAGAAGGGCAAAAGGACGCTGCAGACGACTATGATGCAGCAGCTTCAAAAACGGCAAAAGAAAAACTCTTGCTCTTAGATTTAGGGGTTCTCTAATGAAACATTTATCTTTAATATTACTTGTTTGTTTTTCGCTCACACTTTCTGTTTTGCCACAAGTTTCGCAGGCAAAAAAAGAAGGTTTTGTTCTCAGTTCACAAACAAAGCACAAAGCAAAAAATCTAAAGATTCTTTCTAAGGCTTGGTCAACAGCACTTAAAGCCGGCAGCCCCTCAAAACGTTATTACCCCGAAACAAACAGCCCTGTTATGGATGACACAGCCCTTTACATCGGGACCCACTCAGGAAACTTTTACGCACTCAGCACAAAAACAGGAAAGATTAAGTGGTTGTTTGAAAACAACGACGGCATTGCTTCGACAGCTGGCCTTTCAGAAAACCAAATTTTTTTCAGCGATTTCTCAGGACAAATCATTTGCTTAAACAAAAGCACAGGCGCCCTTGTTTGGAAAAAATCTTTTGGGGCAGAAATGCTTGCCAAACCACTCGTTGCTGGCAATAAAATCTATCTCATGAAAGGCGACAACAGTATAATGGCCTTGTCGCAAAAAAATGGCCGGGTTGTTTGGAAAAAACGCGTAAACTCTTACATCAAGAACCTCACTATGCGAGGACATGCCAACATCATCAAAGAAGGCAACAGCCTTTATGTCGGCTTAACTGACGGCCATCTTTATCGGCTCAACGCTTCTAATGGAAACACTTTGTGGAACAAAAAACTCGTGATTCCTCTTAGCTCTTTTAAAGACATTGATGCCCCTGTTGTTGTTTCTGGTGATTCTCTTTATGTTGGCGGGTATTTTGGCGCCCTTTATCGAATAAAAAAAGCCAGTGGTGCCATTGTTTGGTCTACAGGCCTAGCAACAGGTTCTCCTGTTCTTGTTCTAAAAGACATGGTAATTGCCACAGACACAAATGGCATTGCCTTTGGGCTCGACAAAAAAACAGGAAAACAACTCTGGAGCAACAAGCTTAACGGCACCGTTCTTTCAGCACCCGTTTTGTTCAAAGGCATGATCTATGTCACAAGCTTTAAAAGGGACTCTTTTCTTCTAGCCCCAGAAACAGGGCAGGAGCTTCAAAAACTAGCGGTATCAAAAGGGTCTATCAACAAGCCTCTCTTGCAAAAGAGCAGCCTTTTTGTTTTCACCAACGATGCCAAGCTGATTGCTTTGCACAAAAGAAAAAAATGACCCTATCAATCTTCTGTTAAAGAAAAAAGCTGCATATTGAGTTGCGCTACTTTTGTTTTCTTAAAAAATTATTTTGCTATGAGAAGGCATTCGTTCGTGGTTTTTTTGCTAAGAACATATTGATAGCTATATTTATGGACAGAAACCCTCTTGCCAAGGCCTTCTAAAAGGGCCTGCAGGGTATCTATGGAAGGAAGGCCATCATCTCGGTAAGAAATGACTAGAATTGAATTTTGATATTTATTGAACAAAGAATTGAAAGTAGATGATATTTTACTTGGGTCATGCCAAGGATTTTCGCGAGATTTGAAGCGCAAATGCTTTGAAGAGGGGTCTATTTGCTTTTTCCAGTTTTCATAATCAACCATGCCCTCTAAGAAATGATAAAAACTCAAGTAGTCAACACCCTGCCCCTTTTCTGAAATATACGGGGGGTCAATGTAAACAAGGTCAGGTTTTTTATCTGTAAGGCTAAAGGCATCGTGGCAATGAGCTTTATTTATCTTTCCATTATCAAACACAGCTTCATTGGCTTGTTTTGCAAAACGAGTGAAATATTCTTCAAAACCTCTATCCCATGTTTTTTTATTTCCAAAACTTCGTTTTACCTTCGCCTCTCTTACATAAAGATTTTTGCGATGAAAAAGATTGTACGGTCTTTTTATAAGACAGGATTGGAACAGAGAAAACCATGCCAAAGCTTGTTTATGTATGTCTTTAATATCTTGAATATTTGAAACAACCCTATCGAGCCATATATTTTCTTTATCTGTGTAATAGATGCCTGAAAATGTGTTTTGAATAAACTCTGGGTATTTCTTTTTAGGGTTTTTTTCTAGAAGAGCGCCCACGTCTTCTTTGGTCAATTTTGTTTGGCTGTTTTCAATCAAGGCCTTGGCAATAATCTGATTACACTTTAGGTAATCATTACACCAAACTTCTTTACCAAGGGTTTTAAAAAGATAAGATGTGCTCGCAGAACCTGAAAAGAGATCCAAAACAGTTTCATAATCTAGGTCTTGAAGTTGTTCTTTAATCCATTCAAGAATCTTATACTTGCTGCCTTGGTAGCGGGTTGGGGGGAAGTTTGAAAAGCTTCTCATGCTATCAACTCATGCTCATGCAATTTTTAGAAAATTCTGCGGAGGGGGTGGGATTCCCCCTAACCGGGGCCGCCTGCGTTCGCTTTTTCCTCGCTATTTGCTCGGCGCTCACTCCAGTTCTCATACTTATATGTTTCTCCGCTAACGCGGAGGGGGTGGGATTCGAACCCACGGTACGTCTCCGCACGGCGGTTTTCAAGACCGCTGCCTTCAACCACTCGGCCACCCCTCCTTCCGCTTATGACGGATATTCTCATTTTGGGCCCTGGGAATACCATTTGCCGTCTTGTTTTTGCAATAATTATATCATATGAAATTCCTCATGAAACTCACCAAAACCACAAAAAAGGGTGGCTGCGCTGCTAAGATCTCCGCCCAAGAACTCAAAAACATTCTTTCCAGCGTTGATTTTCCTCCACCAAGATCTGAGCTTAAAATCAGTGGGGCCTGCTTTGATGACGCGGCTATTTATCAGATTTCACAAACACAAAGCCTTGTTAAAACAATCGATTTTTTTACACCCATCGTAGATTCTCCTTCTCTTTTTGGACAAATTGCCGCAGCAAATGCGCTAAGCGACGTCTACGCCATGGGAGGAAAACCCCTTCTTGCCCTGGCTGTTCTCGCTTTTCCTTCAGCAGGAATTGATAAAAACATTGTTACAGAAATTATTCAAGGGGCTGTGAATGTGCTTAAAAAAGCTGGGGCAGATCTCGCTGGCGGACATTCCATTGATGATGATAGCTTAAAATTTGGTCTTTCCGTTACAGGCATTGTTGATAATGATAAAATTCTGTCAAACGTTGGCGCAAAAGAAGGTGATAAGCTTATCCTTACAAAAGGACTAGGAACAGGCTCTCTCATGGCAGCCTTAAAAAATGATTTTAAAAAAGAAGCTGATCTAGCTGACGCCCTTGATTCAATGTGCATGCTCAACGACATCCACGCCTGCTTGGACGAAGGTGATTTTGCTTCGATTAATGCAGCAACAGATGTAACAGGCTTTGGCCTGGCGGGACACGCCTATCAAATGGCAAGCGCTAGCAATGTAGCCATTAAAATTCAGGCAAGCCGCCTACCCAAACTTGAACACGTTCAAGAAACACTTTCTAAAGAAAATTTAACGAGGGCTCATCGAACAAACCGGGAATACGTTCAAGAAGAACTAATGGTTGATGAGGCTATTTCGCCTGTAGATCAATTGATTTTCTTTGATCCACAAACCAGCGGCGGGCTCTTGCTCTCCGTTGATGCCATGAAGGCAGAACAGCTTTGTACAAAACTTTCAAAGAAATTTCCCCGAGCGTACATCATTGGTTCTGTTGATTCAAAAAAAGAAAAAACTCTTCTGTATGAATGCTGAAAACAATGACAGCTCTCTTCTTCACGAAATCTTTCTTAATGATGTTTCTTTATTAGATGTCCGTGCGCCAATTGAATTTTCCCAAGGCGCCTTTCCCTGCGCCATCAATGAACCTCTTCTCGATAACTCAGAAAGAAAGCAGGTGGGAATTTGTTATAGCAAGCACGGTCAAAAAGCAGCGATTAAACTGGGACACGGGCTTGTCCATGGAAAAACAAAAGATGAAAGACTAAATCGTTGGGCATCTTTTGCGCGCGAACACCCCAAGAGTCATCTATATTGTTTTAGAGGAGGGCTGAGATCCGAAACAGTACAAGGCTGGCCCAAAGAAGCGGGCATAGACTGTCCCAGAATTCCCGGTGGCTATAAAGCCATGCGCCATTATTTGATGAAGACCATAGATAGGATTTGTGAAAAACACAGCTTTATTGTTTTGGGAGGACGAACGGGTTCTGGCAAAACAAAGCTACTAAACACCCTCCCCTCAGCAATTGATCTTGAAGCCCTGGCTAATCACAGAGGATCCGCCTTTGGTTCGGCTCATACCCCACAGCCTCGAACAATTAATTTTGAACATGCTTTGGCCATCAAGCTTCTGAAAATAGTTCACAAGGCCCCGAACAACCCCCTTGTTGTGGAAGATGAAAGCCGCCTATTAGGAGCGGTAAGCCTCCCGTTAATCTTGTTTAACAAAATATCTTCTTCACCGCTTGTTATTCTCGATCTCCCAATGTCAAAACGAATTGAAAATGTTTTGAAAGAATATGTTGTTGAAAGGCTGGAGGCATTTAACAATCGCTTTGATCTTTTGTCAGAAAACCTCTTGGGAAGCCTGTTTAAGATAAGAAAAAAATTAGGGGGCACAAGAACGGCAGAAATCAAAACAGAAATGGAAGCGGCTATCAAAGAACATCAAGAAAAAAACCTTCTTGATAGGCATCGTGTATGGATCAAAAGGCTTTTACAAGAATACTATGATCCTTTTTATGATTACAGTCTCAACAAACACAAAGACCGCATCCTTACAACTCAACAACATCCTTTTTCTTCTGAATCTCTGCTCCCTTTTTTAGCGAGCTCAAAAAACGAGACCTGAGTGTGTCACTTAATAACGCCCTTTTGATGGGTGGAAGCTTTAAAAATGTGCCCAAGAAAACACGCATGAACTTGTGAGAGATCTTTTGCGTATCATCAAAGAGCTGGTTTTGAAGTGTACCCTGTTCTAGGCATTGCAAAACAACCCTTTCAAACGTTGTTTCTGGCGTAAGAATTTTTTGTTTTCGCTTAACAAGCTTTAAGCTTTCTGTTGGACAGCTCAAAGAACACACACCGCAGCCCAGACAAAAATCTTTATTTATTTCTGGGCGTTTTTTCTGTTGCGGGGCCTCTTGTCCAGAGGCTCTCATGTCAATGGCATCGATAGGACAAGCCTTGCTACACTTACCACAAGACTTGCACTTATCAAAATCAACCGCTGCGATATACGACGATGTCATAATCGTGTTTGCAAAACCAAACTTTTTAATCCCCTGAAGCATGTTGCAGCAGCAACCGCAGCAGTGACATATAAAAGAGACTCTTTTCTGAACATTGTCTGCATTAAGAACGAGGCCCATCTCTCTTGAGCGCGCCAAGAGTTCTAGCATCTCATTTTTTGAAATCTCTTTAGCAAGTCTGTTTCTGATAAGATAGTCAGCAGCCGCGCCAAAAGATGTGCACGAATCAAGCGGAACATCACAGGCCTTGGCTCCTACATGCATTTTTTCATGACGACAGGAACAGGTTCCCAAAGAAATGCCGCGCGCTGTTTCAACAATGTTTTTTGCTTTTTCGTAATCAAGAACCTCCACCATCTCTTCTTCTAATACAGCCTCTTCATACGGCAAGGCCCTTGCCAGCGCTATTTTTTGGCCCCTGCCCATATTTGCAGAAAAAAAGGAGCCGTCTCCCAAAAGATATTCATGAAAAAGCTTGGCATATTTTTTTGGATCATGGTCCTCGCCTGTTCTCATCATGGTAAACTCAAAAATCCCAATCACCATGGGAGAGGGAATATAATGCCAAACTCCTTTTAGACAAAGATCTATCACCAGGCCTTTTTCACATAATTTTTCTAAAACGCTTCTAAGTTCGGTCTCTTGATACCCTGTGCTTTTGCTAATACGCTCAAGACGAGAAAGGCTGTAAGGCATTTTTACAACAACCTCAGCTTCTTTTGGAGAATACAACTCTTTAAGGATGGTGTAGAGCTTTTGGTTTCTGGCAACCCTTACATGCAGGCCATCAATTTTTCCGCCAAGTTTTTGGTAGATGTCTTTTCCAATTGCATGGGCCATAGTTTGATCAAGGGTCGAAGATCACTTTGCCCACTTCACCGCCTTGATAAGCAATGTTATGGGTGTGTTTTTGTACTCTGAATAATAATCGAACTCGCCCTCTTCTGTAAAAAAGGGCTTAAGAGATAGATCAACGCGGCCTTCAAGCATGTCTTCTGTATAAACGCTGTTGTTTTTGAGAATGTTGAAATATTTTGAAATCGTATTGTCAGAGCTAAAAGTTTCTGCTGGATTTTGGTTGTATAGAATATGCTCAAGCTGGGGGTGCCTTAAAGAAAGAATGATTCTCCCGCCATTTTTTAATAATGAACACACCCTTTTAATGAGGTCTGCATTAACGTCCAGGGAGTTCAAGGCAAAAGGGCAAACGACTAAATCAAAAAACCGCTGTTTAACTGAGAGCCTGTTGAGGTTTCCCAGAACTGTAAAGCAGCCCTTGTCTTGCTCTTTTGGAAGGGTTTCGCCATAGTGATAATTCACAAAATAATCTGGATTTCTATTTAAAATCTTTCGATAAACGTATTTATGTTTGGCATCATGAAAAAACAGGGTTTTCTTTCCTGAAAGGCCTGGAAGAACTTTTTCAATGTGATCACACTCTGAAAACAGCTGAATTTCCTTAATCTTGTCAGCAGGCAACATGTTTAGGAAGTGATGCTGCCTAAACGAAGGCTTTCTTTCCTTCTGGTGACGAAACATTCTTTTAAATTTAAGAATTGCTGCCATAATTACACGCTAATACTCGTTATGCGTTATTCGATTAATGAGATCATCGATTTCTTGATCGTTCATCTCTTCTTTGTCTTCTGCCACAGCAGCTTCTCCCGAAAGCTTTTCTCCTTCGAGCTCCATAAGAAGGTCTTTTAATGAGGGCAGGTCTGCTTGTCCCTGTGTTTCTGTCTTTGTTTCTTTGCTTGGCTTTTCCTCTGTTCCAAGGGGGTTGTCCTCGGCAATGTCATCAATAAGGCCCTCTAGGCTGTCATCATCACTCGGCGTTTCTGTTGTTGTTTTCTGAGAAAGTTCTTTTTCTAACCTTGATTGAACCTGGTCCATTGTTGCGCCGTCAGCCTTTGCTTTTTCTTTGTCATCAAAGCCTTCATAAAGTTTTTTATATTTTGAAAAATACTCTTGCTCTTCTTTTGTTAATTTCTTTTCGGGTTTTTTCTCAGGCTTCTTTTCTTTTTTAACCTTTGCCGTTTCGCTGCTCTTTGTTTTTTGAGGCGTAGGTGAAACGACGGCCTCTGATTCAGCATCAGGTGTTGGCGTAGGCGCTGGCGCGTCTTCAATCTCTGGCTCTTCTTCGATTTCTGGTTCCTCTTCTATCTCTGGTTCTAATTCTTCTGATGGAGAGGCTTCTATTTCTTCATCTGGTGGTGTGAGTGGCTCGATTTCATCTAGGTCTGAAGCCATAAAATAATCATCTGATGTTGCTTCTTTTATTTCGTAAGCAAAGTCTTCCTCGCTTTGTGAAGAAGCGTTCTCGATAGCTTCTTGTTCCTGCTCGCTTTCAAAAACTTCTTCTGCCTTGGCTTGTTTTCTTGGCTTGTTAATTGTGGGTGTGTTTTCTTGTGCTAGATTTAAATTTGATTCAATAATGCCTTTGACAGCGCTTTCACCTTCTTTTCTTTTTCTTTTTGCCTGTGTTTTAGGGAGTTGTTTTTTCTGCGGCGCTTCTTCTTCAAACACCTCCGAAGAAACCGCATTTTGTGGAGACGCCTTTAGCGCCTCAAACTCGTCATAATCGATAATGACCCTTAGAGGTTTATTGTTCTTCGTAATGACGTAATGAGTTCCAACCTCCCCTAAGACGCCCGCGAAGTTAGCCCTGGCCTCTGTGACGTTTAGAACCTTAATTTTGCCTATTTTTTTGTCTGAATATTCAATCATGGATAATAAAGCTGGTTTTTTAACGTTATACGACTATTTTAGAGCTCGCCTTGCGCTGAAGATTCTGTACAATATAATGGTCATTTTATAATGTAAAGTAATTTTTGCTGTTTTTCTGTTTTTGCTCGCGTATTCGGCCCACCGCTTCAAAAAGAACACCGCCCATTAATCTTCCTGTTTCGATATGACTGTTTAGACATTCCGATCTTGACATTGATGGGAGGTTTTTGTTTGTGAAACAATACCTTTAATTGTTCGCATAATTATTGCCTTGCCACAACAACTCTTCTTTTTGGCCCCCTGTTTTCGTAAAAAGCTAAATGTACAGAATGATGTATCTCCTCTGAAAACACCTGTTCTACTGCGTTTTTCGTGAAGCAGTCCATCAAAAAGGAGCCTGTTTGTTCACTATTTCAAAGTTCGACGAAAGCTGTTTAATGAAGGAGTTTTTTATGGGCTAAAATCCTGTGGCCTCGCTTTTAATTAATCTCTTTAATAGTTGGTGGTTTTTATGCGAAGATGCGGCCTGTTTTCAGACAATCTTTTCAATGTTGTTCTGTACAGAATGTCGTACAAACACAGCTCTTGGCTGTTATAAATACTTCTTGAGATACTTTCCGGTAATTGATTTTTTGATTTTTGCCACCTCTTCAGGTGTTCCCGTGGCCACAACCTGGCCCCCTTCGTCTCCGCCTTCGGGCCCTAAGTCTATAATATAATCCGCCATTTTTATCACATGCATGTTATGCTCAATGATAATCGCTGTGTTTCCCTGGTTTACTATTTCGTTAACTACTTTCATCAGTAGTTTTACATCCTCAAAATGAAGCCCTGTCGTTGGTTCATCTAATATATATAAAGTCCTTCCTGTTGACCTTTTAGAAAGCTCCCTTGAAAGCTTTATTCTTTGGGCCTCACCACCAGAAAGAGTTGTGGCTGCTTGCCCAAGCCGAATGTAGCCCAAACCCACCTGAAAAAGTGTTTTTGCTTTTCGGAAAATGCTTGGAATGTTCTTAAAAAAGGCTAGGGCCTCTTCAACTGTCATGGACAACACATCATCAATGTTTTTTCCTTTATATTTGATTGAAAGTGTTTCTTGATTAAAGCGCTTCCCTTCACAAGCCTCGCATTTAACAAAAACATCGGGCAAAAAATGCATTTCGATTCTAATCAGCCCATCGCCATCACATTGGTCGCATCGCCCCCCTCTTACATTAAAGGAAAACCTCCCTGGCTTATAGCCACGAGCCTTAGATTCTTTAAGTTCGCTAAATAAATCTCTGATATGTGTAAACAGCCCTGTATAAGTAGCCGGGTTAGACCTAGGCGTTCTGCCTATTGGCGACTGATCAATATTGATAACTTTATCGATGTTTTCACTTCCAAGCAAAGCCTTGTGTTTGCCGCATTTAACACGGGACTTATGGAGAGATCGCAGCAAAGCTGGTAGTAGCGTTTCATTAATGAGCGTTGATTTTCCTGAACCAGATACACCTGTAACACAAATAAGTTTTCCCAAGGGAATTTCAACATCAATTTCCTTTAAATTATGCTCTTTTGCTCCTTTTAATATTATGCGAAACAGGCCCCCTGCCCTTCTCTTGCTAGGAACATCAATAAGTTTTTTATGCGTCAAATATCCTGCTGTGATTGATGTTTTTTTCTTAAATAATTCCTTTGTGGGGCCCGAAAAAACAACCTTTCCACCGTGAACACCTGCACCAGGACCTAAGTCTAATACATGGTCGGCCGCTCTAATGGTTTCTTCATCGTGCTCTACGACAATCACTGTGTTTCCTATGTCTCTTAAGTGCGAAAGAGATTTGATCAATCTATTATTGTCTCTTTGGTGCAGGCCCACACTTGGCTCATCTAAAACATAAGTAACACCAACAAGAGCGGAGCCTATTTGTGTTGCCAGCCTAATTCTCTGAGCCTCGCCACCAGAAAGTGTGTGCGTTTTTCTGTTTAAGGTAACATAGGTGAGTCCCACGTTTAGCAAAAAAGAAAGTCTTGCTGAAATTTCTTTTAAAATGGGTTTTGCTATTTCATATTGAGTTTTTTTGAGCTGTGCTTGATCAACAAAATCCTTTAATTTTTTGATAGAAAGAGAGGTGAGAGCAGCAATGTTTTTGTCGCATATTTTTATGTGGAGACTTTCGTCTTTAAGGCGCGTTCCTTTGCAACGAGGGCAGGGTTGATACGTCATAAATTTTGTGATTTCGCCACGCATCCAGTCTGATTCTGTCTCCTTGTATCGTCGCATAAGGTTGTTTTTAATTCCTTCAAAAAAACCATCATAAACATGTCTTCCTGCCCTTATTTTTATGAAGTCTGAGCTTCCATTAAAGAGCATATTTTGGATTTTTTTGCTCAGTTTCGCAAAGGGGACATCAAGACTAAAGCTATATTCTCTGGCAACAGATTCTAATAAGTTTTGATAATAATTTGTTTTTTTACCAAACCAAGGAACAATGGCACCCTTATTAATACTCAGGCTCTGGTTGGGCACCACAATATTCTCATCAACGTGCATAAGCTCGCCCAAACCACTGCAATGTGCACACGCTCCCTGGGGAGAATTAAAAGAAAACATCTGTGGTTCAATGCGAGGATACGAAATTCCACAATCAATGCAGGCATTATTCGTGCTCAGAAGCTCTGTAAATTTTACACGACGTTTCTCGTCTAAAAAATCTGCTTTCGCCAGGCCCTTTCCTATCTGAAAGGCGGTTTCAAGGGACTCGTGCAGGCGAGACCTTGTGTTCTCAGCTATTTTAATCCGATCAATGATGACATCAATGCTGTGTTTCTTTTTTGAATTTAATATAATCTCTTCGCTAAGATCATAGAGAACGCCATCAACTTTAGCTCTAGCAAAGCCCAATGTTTTGAGTCTTTCAAATTCTTTTTGGTGTTCGCCTTTTCGGTCTTCGACAACAGGGGCAAGGACGTTGATTCTTTCACCCTTACAATCAGTGTGAAAACGGTTCACAATTTCTGGAATGGTTTGTTTTTTGATTTGCTTCCCACACTGATAACAATAAGGTGTCCCGATTCTAGCAAATAAAAGCCGTAAGTAATCATAAATCTCTGTAGAGGTTCCAATGGTTGATCTTGGGTTGTGGCTTGAAGATTTTTGTTCAACAGAAACAGCCGGAGAAAGGCCTTCGATGAGATCAACATCAGGCTTATCCATTTGTTCCAAGAACTGTCTTGCGTAAGCGGACAGGGACTCTACGTAGCGCCGTTGTCCCTCTGCATAAATTGTATCAAAGGCTAAAGAAGACTTTCCTGAACCAGACATCCCGGTGATAACCGTGAGTTTGTTGCGGGGCAGGGCGACGTTGATGTTTTTGAGATTGTGTGTGCGCGCGCCTTTAATGGAAATAACATCTTTCATTGAAAGGATTTAATCTGATAGTTTTTCAAAAGATGCAAGGTGTATAATTTTTTATAACTATTTTCTCTTTTATAAAGCCTATTTCTGCTCTTGTTCGAAAAAATCATTGCACCAAAAAATAAAAATCCCTAATGAATAACCCCCGCAGCAGAGCCTCGAGACATCAAGCCGAAAACATTTATCCGCTAATACCCCAAGGGGCGAAGTATTAAATCCACACTGTGGGAATGATCTTTGATTGCTAAAAAGGGAGTCTTGTTAATGAAAAATCTGTTTATTATTCTCATTATTTTTTTCGTATTTGTTCCTCTTTCAGCAAATGCAAAGAATTGCCTAGATGCGCCAGAAGGGTTTTCTGTTCAAGCCGAAAATGATGCCGATGGAGATGGTGTCTTGGATGCAAAAGACAACTGTCCGTTTGTTGTCAACAAAGACCAAGAAGACGGAAACCTTGACTCTGTTGGCAATGCCTGCGACCAAGATGCAGACGGCCTTCCTAATCACTGTGACAACTGCTCCACGGTTTCAAACTCAGACCAAAAAGATGAGAACGAAAATGGAAAGGGCGACCTGTGTGAAAATGTTGAAACAAAGAAAAAAAAGAAGCCTTTTCTCTCAAGGCTTTTCAAAAAAAAGGACATCTCTGGTAAAAAAGTTGCTGTTGTAAAGAAAGAGAAGAAGAAAAAGAAGCCTAAAAAACTAAAGCTCAAAAACAAGCTTGTCATGTCAGAAACAAAAGTAAAAAACGATTATGCTGAATTCAGCGATGACTTTTCTGACTTCATTCCTACTGAAGAACTATAATCCTTAATAATATCAACCGACTTCCTTTTTTCTAAACGATAAATTTTTCCGCAACATGTTGGCGCGTTTGCCGATACAATCCCTGCAGGAATAACTTAAAAGGCTACAGGGGTTTTTTAGTTATCCCCCCTAAATATTTATGTCTCTCTATCGGACAATGCCAGCAACTCCTTTTGTTCCCCTCGGAACCGAAACGGCTTCTCTTCAAGTTTCTTCTGGCACAGGAACATCTTTTTTATCTCCCTTTGCCGAACGTGCACAAGCTGTTGTTGCCGAAACCGAAGCAAGCACCAGGGCTCGCAGGCTAACTAGCATGGGTGTTACGGTTGTTGCCTCAGGCCTTTGGGCATCAGGGTGCCAAAAAGAAGTCACCAAAGAGGGTGCCAGTGACGCGCTAAAGTTTCACCGCCCAGACCCTGCTGCTTTTGAAAACCACCCAGAATCGGAGGTTGGCGCCTCTTCTCTTCAGCCTAGTTTTGAAGACTACATGTCAAACACCATTCCAGAGGGCCTTTTGCTTGGCAGCTGGTTATTGATAGGCGCCCTGACACTCGGCTGGGTTGTTAGAAACTCTCGGGTAACAAAATCTGTTTCGTTTTCTCGTTTTAAAAAACGTATTGAAGAAGGACGAAACATTAGTCCCCTAATAAAAAGGGCTGCAAAGAATATTGAGGGCTCTTTTAGCATACAAAGCACCCTCGTTTCTCTAGCAGAAGCCTATCCTCAATACGCCCCTGAAATTGTTTCTGCTCTGGTCGCCAGAGTCAATCGACGAAATGGCGCACGAAGAGTATTAGGGCGAGTTCGCGGCTTCGAAGGCGCCCGTCCTATGTCACCAAAGCTTGACCCAATAACGGTTTTAGTTTCTGTCGCTTCTGCAGCTCAAAGGCTTGACGTCTTTGAAACTGCTTATGATCAGCTCAACTCGTGGATTGAAGAAACAGATTCTAGCGATTTTAACAAAAGCTGCCTTATCAGTCTGTCCAGGCTAGAAGGAGAATACCGCGACCTATTTACATTTGAGGGCCTTTTGGGAGAGCATAACCGCGCTAAATTTGATCGCCACTGCAACACATTGATCCGGCTTGCAAATCGTAGTGATTGCCGCGCCTTTCAGTTTTTAAAGCGCGCTGCTCTCGTGTTTCCTGAGCAACTGCTTAGACCTGTTCTTTTGGGTGTTGAAAACGATTCTCAACGACAACAGCTTGTAGGAAATATTTGTTCTACCGAGGTTGCCGGGGTTCAAAAAAGACTCAGACAGCTTGTTGGCGAGAAACCCTTAAATCCAGCTCTTTTACTCAGAACCGCTGAAGCGTTTCCAAATGCAAGAACACCTATTCTTGAGCGCCTTGCAAAAATAATTGCTTCCAAAAACGGAGTCAAAGCCAACCAAGAAAGAGGGCGAAAAACAGTAGGAGCCATTGCCTCTTCAGACAGTTATCGAGCCTTTCCTTTGTTTGTTAGAATGGCAGAAATTGATGAACACATGCGCGCTTTTGTTGTCCATCAACTTGGTGTGTGGATCGCTTCATACAGGGGCAAAGATAATCTTTTTTCAAGGCGGTGTAACAAAGCCCTTGCTCATCTCAGTGCCCCAGCAGAAACCAGGCAAGCAACAGCCTCTCCGGCCCGTTTAAGCGTCGTTCGCGGATAATTTTTCAGTTAAGCCTGTTAACTCTTGTTAACCCCTGTCAACTCCTGTTAAAAGACCCGGGAATCTCTTAGAGTGAGGTGGTGAAAATCCTGTTTATTCCCTTTAAAACAAGCAACTTCTTCTCTTGTTAGCCGATAATATTAACTGTGTTCTGAGAGAATGAGAATAAGAGCGGGGAAGTTCAATAGTAATCTATAAACACGAGGCAATCACAACTTGTCCGCCTCTGGCGGATGGTGCCTTGTGGCAAAACTAATTATGGCTTTTTGTGCCTATTCAGCATCTGTTTCAACACCGGGATCGCTGGCAGGACGTTCCTACGTTATGCCCGCATACCCTTTTCAAGAAGGCTTTTCTGCATCCATTGATCCAGCGACGGGAGACTTCGCTTTGACAAACGCCTTTATAGAGGGGGGGGCATACGGGCCCGAAACGGTTGTTGGACACGCTTCTCCGTGGCAAGCCTCTGCCGTTTCCGCTCTTTTACAGCAACAAGAAAGGGGCGTCTCTGGTGATTGGACTGTGTCTGCCACACAACAAAGGGTTCCCCAACATGAGCTTTTAGCAGCAAGACAATCTTTTGTGGGCGCCACTCATTTAGCATTAGAACGCGCCGGCCTTAGGTTAATGCCCAAAGATGAATTAATACACCGGGGAGTTGTTCCAGGAACTGACTATGCAAGAACGGATCAGATAGAGGTGAATGAGAGTGATGGAGCTCTTTTTGCTTCTGGTATTATGGCGCTTGGGGCATTAAAATCAGCGGAGGAACCAACAAAAAAAGTTGTCACCGCTTCAGGGCGACTATCAACACTCGCTTTAGGACGACTATTTAATATCATGTTTCCTAGAATACGCGCCCTTGCCAAGACAAAAAAAGGCGAGCGTGAAGCCATTGACCCCTTTTATTCCATTGCTATTCTCATGCCCATGACAACCTGGAACTCTGTGGGCAATTCTTTGGGCACAACACTTAAAATGCTTATTTACTTAGCTGCTAGAGAATATTTTCGTATTCAAGAAGAAGATCCTAAAAAGTTTTTAGATTCCCTTACAATAGATGATCTTTTACGCACATATGAAGAGGCCCTGGGTCAAACAACTTTAGACCTCAAAGATTTTGGAAAAACTACCGTGGTCAACGGCGTGATGGTCGGAGTACAATCACCGCGCATCGATTTACTTGAGCCCTTTCTTGAAAGCTTGGAAGAAATTTGTACCGGACTTCTTGGAATGCTTTTTGACAGCAGACAGGCTATCTTGGCTCGCGATGTGGATAATATGCCAAAACCGTCTTCAGGGGGCCTACAAGAGGTTGATGCTCTTATAGGTGATTTTGTTCAAACCTCCCGCCCCAAGGATCAGCTGCATTCCCCTGAGAACTATTTGTTTTATAGACACACTGACGATGACGGCATGGTTAGACACTATTCTTTAGGAGAGCTTTATTTTGAACAAGTTTATGCAGGGGCCTCAAAGTATAATGAAGCCCTGGATGAGCAAACGCCTGGACCTGAGGCCGAGAAACGCCTAAACCCATCAAGTATCTTTGGAGAAGGTATGCGCGTTCGTGACAGCGGTATTAAAAACGCAGAGCTTTGTGCAGAAGAAAAAGGCGAAAACGGTCGCGTACTAATTGATGACCCTAGGGCTAAGGATCGATCTGAACAGGTGTGGCGCGAAGGCCGTTTTCTGTCTCCCTTAGAGGTTCTCACAACACTAAGAACGGTTGTTCAAGACACAGATTTTGAAGACCCAGCAAGGCCCAGAAGATATGATACAGACAAAAGGTCTCCTCTTATTAGCAGCCAAAGAAGAACACCACAGAAACGTGTGTTTAAAGGCGCTCATTTTAAAGACCTAGAAGCTGTTGCTGAAATAGTGGCTACTAATTATTTAGCCTATCTTGCTCAAATCAAAACACCATCTGTTACAGGCCATGAAGATGCTGCATCAATGGCCAGGGCCTGGGTTGAGGGGCTTGAAGGCATGAATCAAAGGGCGCCAAGCACCGTTAATGAGGAGTTTGCCCACGCTCTCAGCCGTATGTTCTTAGAAGAATTAGATGACCCAAGGCTTGTGGCTATTTATCATGAATGTGGCGGTATTGTTGAACCACAAAAAATTCTCCGTATGCGTGAAGATGCGATGGCTGAAATATATGACATCATGGACTCTCTTTATTATAAAAACACCATCGCATTCATGGGCCCTGTCGCTCTTGATGAAACAGAAAGAAACAGAGCCTTGGTGCGGCTGTACTTAGACGCCTTAGATCGTGCCGCCTATTTCTTTTCTGTGGCAGAACATGATTTGCGTGATGGTATAATGAGGACCCGAGACATGGTTGCCGCAGCAGCGCTAGAATCCGTAGTCGCTTATTATGATGAATTAGAGGCCGACGGGATTATTATTCCCCATGAAGAAAGGGTTGCCATTTTTATTGGTGGCGAGGCAAAGAACGCAAAAGTTTACAATGAAATAAGGCCTGTTACAGCGAAACACGGTGTGGATCGTAATATGGGAAGCATGGCTTTTATGGCCCCCGCTGCTGGGGTTCAAATTTTTGGAGAAAGCAGAGAATATGCTGTGGTAATGCCCGTGCGGGCCAGTGGGGCAGAGATGTTTGTTGATATAACACATCTTTTTCCTGGGCTAAAAAACCTGGGTTTTTTGGGTGGAGGGTCGCCATTAGAAGAATACAAGCAAGGAGACGAAACCGTTCCTATTATGCCTGGCCACAAAAGAGATGGCTCTCTTGTAACTCATGATGAAATTAACGAGCGCTTACGAGCAGAAGGTGCAAGCCTTTATCCAGAACAAGGCCTTCACTACAACCACAAACAACCAACGGAACAAGGAACGCTCCGGTTGAAGCTTTATACTGTTCAAACAACCCTTGATTTAGAAGGCTGTCCGGCAGCAAGCTGTTCATATACTATTGCTACAAAACAAGGCGCCCTTAATGGCGTTCCAGATCGTCGCTTTTGGGTTGTGGCCATTGATGGAGCCGAGCTCGAAACCCCTCTTATGGGAAACCTTGATGATGAAAACCTTGATAATGAACCAGAGAAGGTTACGGGCCCCATGTCTTTTAGGTTTGTGAGCATTGAAAGGCCGCTCTCTTCTCTGTCTGTTGAAGAGGTCGATCGCTTGGTTGACGAAGCCATGAACCTAGACGTACGAGTTAAAAAGAAAAAGGATCCAACAGATGGTATTTGGGTTTACAATGAAGCAGAAGACACTTTGACCCGGGTCGCTTCAACACGACCTTCATAGTGATTAGTTTTTCAAACCTGTACTGTAATATCTATCTCCACACTAGAGCCCAGAGGAAGCTCAAACACACCGAGTGCACAGCGTGTGTGTTGCCCGATCTCCTCACCAAAAATATCAATCAAAAGCTCGCTCGCCGCATTCATAACCTTTGGCTGATCACCAAAACCAAGGGCTGAACAAACATAACCATTCATGCGCACAATCTTTTTTATCTTATCCAGATCATGGCAAACCCATTTAATCGCTGACAGACAGTTCATAACCGCTGCCTTGGCTGCCAGCTGTGCGTTTTCGAGCGAAACGACTTTGCCTACGCGACCAGGAAAAATATTACGCTGATCTTGAATGGGAAGCTGCCCTGAGGTTATGATCAGGTTGCCGCACTTTGTTGCGGGAAGATAGAGCCCTTGTGGCTTAGAAAGCTCTACGAGTGTTAATTTTAATTCTTTAATTCTTTTTTCAATCCTCATAAAAAACCCTCATTCTTGAACATCGATTTTTTCTGCTCTGTCTATTTCTTTAAGTCCATTAAAAAACCATTCTTTTCCGGTAAGAGCCACCAACACATCAAGATTTCCTAAAACGAATTTTTTATCAAAAGACCCGCCTAAAGGAAAAACATCTACAACCCTCTTGTTCTTGATTATTGCTGCCATTGATTTTTTGTTATGCTTGGTTATTTTGCTCACCTTTTCCCATGCCTTTGGCTCAAAATGAAAAACAACTTTTTTGATGTTTTTTTCTTCAACAATAGAAAGGGTTAAAATATCCTCTTTTGCTATCTCTGGTTTTTTAGACACAAGGTGTTCTCGTCCACTAAGGTCTTTTAGCCTTTCTGTGTACTGGCTTTGTTTGGCGTGAATCAGCCTGATCTCAAAAACCTCATTTTCTAATGAATAATGTGTTTCTCCAGCTAAAAGCGGGGTGATAAAAAAGAAAGAGAAAAGAAAGACAAGGATCGTTGTTTTGTTTTTTAAATTATTCACTGGGCTCCCATAATCCAAAATGTTCTAAGTATTTTTTTAAATATCCCTTTTCTTGAGAGAAGGCCTTCATCTTCTCTAGGGCCTGTTCGACCAAAGCCTTTTCTTGTTGTAGCGAGAGGCTTCCGCGAACAACCTTCCATCTTAAAAAGACAAAATAGGTGTCTAAGGCGTCGCCAAGGCAGTAGTCTTCGATCTCAAAAAACTTTTCTTGTTCATACATTTCTTGAACCTGATCGCCTTTGACATCAAGCTTTCCTGGCTTGTTTAACATTTTTGCCAAAAGATTAAGGCCGCCCTGATAACGAACCGCAAGGTTGTTCGAAATTGTTTCGTGTAAATCGAGCTGCTTGTCCTCTGAGTAACGATAACGTATTCCAAATTTATCAAAATGCTTATAATGAATGCTTATCCCTTGTCTAAAGGCCCAGAGCTCTAAGAGGCGCATGTCGTAACCGCGTCCATTAAAATCAACCATAACAAAGTTGCCGCGATTATACATGTCCCAAAAATGCTTCACTATTGCCCCTGGGGTTCTTTTTTCTTCGCCTAGCAGACCTATTTTTTGAATAGAAAAATCCTTTTCCACAGCAATGGCCGCCAAACAAACAGGAACATGGAAAGAAGGATTAATAAAAGACTTTCCCTCTTTTTCTAAAACTTCGACATGGTGCTTATAGGCTTCTTCGTCATCAAATCCTTTGTCGGCATAAAGAACTCTGTTAAGAAGTTTTTTATCTATAATGGATTCGATGTCATAAACAAAATATTGAATGGTCATGGTGTTCCTTTATAGTGATTATTGTTCCTGGCCTGGCGCCTGACCTTGTTTTAGCTGATAATACCTTACCGCCTTATTATGTTCCTCTAATGTTTTTGAAAAATAGTGGCTCCCATCACCTTTGGCAACAAAATAGAGAAACTCTGTGGGAGCGGGGCTTATAGCCGCCTCTATTGAGGGAAGGCCGGGGTTACAAATGGGTCCTTTAGGAAGCCCTGGTCGCGTGTATGTGTTATAAGGAGTGTCTTTTTCTAAATCCTTTTTTCTAATGTCTCCGTCAAAATTCGGAATCCCATAAATGACAGTTGGGTCGCTTTGAAGAAGCATTCCCTTGTTGAGCCTGTTTTGATAAACGCCCGAGACCGTGCCTCTTTCACTATCAACGCTGGTTTCTTTTTCGATTATTGAGGCTAGTGTTATTGTTTTATAAAGAGATTTTTCTTTGTCGCTATTGGCCTTAACTTCTTCCCCGAGCTTTTTATAAAACAGGGCGACCATTTGTTTGATAATGGCCTCTGGTGTAGAGCTTTTTTCGTAATAATAGGTGTCTGGAAAGAGATATCCCTCTAAGCTTTCTATTCCTTCGCTAGCATTCAAAAAATCAACTCGCTTTGTTAGTTCAAAGCAAAGAAGTTTTTCCATTATTTTTTTCTTCACAAAAAGGGTGCAAATGTCTTTAATCGAATAGCCTTCGGGCACAGTAAACTTATATTGCTTTACCTTGCCCTTTATTAGCCAGGAAACAAAAGTACTTAGGTTTTGTCCGGGCTCTATTTCATATTCTCCTGCTTTGATAAGATGTGATTTGCCTGTGAGCCTTAAATAATATTCAAAAACATACTTATCGTCGATGACCTCGTTTTCTTCAAAGAGCCGAGCAATTTTTTTAACGCTGCTTCCCTTTGGAATTTCGACGGTTATTTTTTTTGGGGATTGATATTGTATTGATTGATATCCTTTATAGCCCAACAACAAGCCTATGATTAAGATGAAAATGCTTAGGGCTATTAATATGCTTCGGAGGGTTTTTAACATTATAGTGGCTCCTTTTGGGGTGGATTTATGTCAATTGTCTTGATTGCGCAAATAATAAATAATATCCCATTTCCAATATGATAGTAGAAAAACTAACTGTCGAACCTTTGGCATTAGCAAGGGCTTTAAACAAAAAACGCCATCTTGTTTGGCTTGATAGCGCTTGTTATAACAGCCCTCTCCAGGCCGAGATCAACAGCGAACACAGTTTTTCTCTTCTTGCCTTCGACAGCTGTGATGAAAAGGTTTTTGATTCAAACTCTTCTTTGAATGACCTTTCTATTTTTTTTCAAAACAACTCCCAAACAAAAAAGAACCCTTTTCCTGAGTTTGCCTTTACTGGAGGCTGGGTTGGTTATCTCGCTTACGAGGCTTATCAATTTAATAAGAAAATTCCGCTTAAACCACAGAGCACAAAAAACTATCCTTTGGCTGTTTTTCGTTATTACGACACCTTTGTTTATGTTGATCACTTAAAAAACGATGTTTTCTTTGTTTCTTTTTCAAAAAACGCAAAAGAAAAGTGGAAAGACCTTTGTTTGGCGCTCGAAAAAGAAAACACAAAAGCTCTCGACACTTCAGGCTTTAGTGTTGGCGAAATAAAAACCAACATCTCCCGCAAAACCTATAACAGCGGCTTTGAAAGCATAAAGAAGTCTTTGGTTGATGGAGATTATTTTGAATTGAATTATACAATGGAGTTTGAAACCAGCTTTGCTGGAAGTCCCTTGGATCTTTTTCTCTGTCTCAGAAACACTACTAAAGCACCCATGATGTCATACATCGATTTTCCTGAAGTAAAAATTCTCTCCTCCTCTCCTGAGCGATTCTTTCAAATCCAAGAAAATCGTATTAATATGTTTCCTATCAAAGGAACAATTAAAAGGGGCGCAAACCCGGAAGATGACGAAAAGCAAAAACAAATCCTTTTTAATAGCCACAAAGACCAAGCAGAGCTTCTTATGGTAACAGACATGCTCCGAAACGACCTTGGAAGGGTCTGTAAAACAGGCTCTGTTTCTGTTGATTCTCTTTCAAAGGTCCACACTTTTTCACACTACCACCATCTAGTGGCAAAAATAACAGGGCTTTTAGAAAACAAGGTTGGGTTGGTAGATGTTTTTGAAGCTGTTTTTCCCTGCGGCTCTATAACAGGGGCTCCAAAAATTAAAGTTATGGAACACATAGAAAAGTTAGAAAACAGGGCGCGCGGCGTTTACACAGGCGCCATTGGTTTTATAAGCGACAATGGATATGCGGATTTTAGCGTGCCTATTCGCACTATCACGATTCAAGATGCTATTTTAAACTTTGCAACTGGCGGCGGTATTGTGGCAGATAGTGATTGCGATCAAGAATACGATGAGTGCCTGGTTAAGGCTGCGGGAATAATGGAGGCAATGGGCAAAACAGTGGGTGGTGGATAGTCCTTCGACTGCGCTCAGGATCTTCGATGGGTTGTTGGTGGAGATTTGTTTTAAGGGCTTTTATTTATGGTTCATGTAAGAATTATTATCGCTCTCTTTTTTCTGTTCTCTTTAATCTCTTGTGGCCACGCTGCTACGGAGATTTCAGAAGAAGATCCCTACACAGTCCTCATTTATAATCATATGTTTGTCCCGACCACCTTGACTGTCGCGCCTGGTGAAACCGTGTTTTTTTACAATCAAGATAGCATGGCTCACCGTATTTTAAGTGCGTCTGGTGAGGACCTGTTTGATGATTCCGGGCTTTTTGATTCAACCATCATCCCTGATGGAGATGTCTATTTCATAACCATTCCTGACACGGCTTTGGATGGAGAGGTTTTTTATTTTTATGATGATTATCTACAAGACGAAATGATCACACCTAATGGAATAATAACAATATCTGAATAAACCAACTCTCTACATTCTCATTGGCATGACAACTGATTTAAATCCTGGGAGGGCTTTGCATGTAATGAGACAGGGCGAGAGCTCATCCTTAAATGAAACACTGATTGTTTCTTCTTGAATGACATTTAAGACATCGATGAAATAACGAGCATTAAATCCTATGTTGATAACGTCCCCTTTATATTTAATGCCTATGTCTTCTTTTGCCTCACCAATCTCTGGGTTTGATGTGCTAATAGATAAAGAATCGTTGCAGAAATAAAAAGAAACGCCTTTGGTGTTGTCGTTAGCCAAAAGAGAGACGCGTTTGAGGGCCCCAATAAATTCGTTTTTTGGTACGTCTATGGTTATTTCGTTTTCTTGTGGAATAACTCTATTGTAATCTGGATAATTTCCTTCGATTAATCTAATGAACAATGTTTGTTTTTCGCTTTGAATAAAAATATGTCGCTCACTCAAACAAAGATCAAAAGATTTTTCTGTGGCTAACATTTTGCGCATTTCAATAACGCCTTTTCTTGGAATAATAATCTTTTCTTGCTTAATTCGCGAAAGATCGAGTGGTTGTGTTGTATAAGAAAGGCGGTGGCCATCTGTAGCGACCATAACAGCTTCTTTATCACCTTTTTCTAAAAGAACTCCATTAAGATGGTAGCGGGTTTCGTCTGTGCTCATGGCAAAGCAAACCTTTTCGAACATTTTTGTAATTTGCTCGGAAGAGACTCGAATCATTTCACCATCGATGGTGGGAAGGTTTGGAAATTCTTTGGCGTCGAGTCCGTGTATTTTATATTCACTTTGATTAGAAAGTATTTCGATTCGATTGTTTGTTGATGCTTTAACATTTATTTCTTCGCTGGCTGATTCTCTTACAATATCAAAAAGATTTTTTGCATTAACCGTTATTTTGCCAGGTTTTTCAATTGTTGCTTGTGCTTGAACGTGAACAGCAACTTCGAGATCAGTGGCCGAAATTTTGATGAAAGGTAGTTTTTCGTCCGCTTCGATAAGTAAATTAGCTAATATAGGCATGACATTTTTTTTGTCTACAATGCCTTGAGTGATGTTTAGAGCATCTAAAAAGTCTGACTTTAAAATTTTAAATTTCATATATTTCTCTTGGTTTTATAAGTTAATTATGTCGAACCTTGTGTATTTCTATGAGGGTGATAAATCAATATACGATTTCAAAAAAGAGCTCTTTTATTCTTTAATAGTATATATAAAATCAGTAGTAGTCATAGGGCCTGTGGATTTGTGTAAAAACCAGGTAATATAGGGTTATGCTTAGATAAATTAAAAGGATGAATACGGGAAAACAAAGGATAAAACCCAAAGAATTAAGATGCCACAAACCAGGTATGTGAGCTCTTTAGGATAAACTAGATTGGAATGTGGAAAAAAGATGTAAAAAAAGAATAAAGCAAGGGTCTGTCCACAGGACCTGTGTAAAAGATGGAGCGAGAAGAGGGAAATGAAATAAATGGAAAAAAATGGAAAAAAAACAAGAAATGCCTTAGTTTGTTTGAATGGAAAATATAGCAAAATACAGAAAACCCCCCATTACCGAAATGCAGGGCATGCTTTCAAAGATGAAGGGGTGGCTTATTGATAAAAATCGCTTAGTAAAAGAATATCAATTTCCTGACTATGCGAGAGCCATGGTTTTTGTTAATAAGATAGTTAATCCCATCGAAGAAAATCAAAATTACCCCAGAATCCTAATCTCCTACAATCGCGTTTTTATTTCATTATTTAACAATGATGCGGGCGCCATTACGGTCATGGACTTTGAAATGGCAGAAGAATTTGATCGGTTAGCAGGAAAAAACGCTGAGCCCCCAAAAGCATAAACAATATCAGGGCGTTAGCCGCCCAAACAAACCAAGCAACATTTCCCTTTTTTGGTCGATAATAAAGCATGGGCGAATTTTATGAGCCCAGATAAAACTGTTTATGGGCATACATTTTTCTCAATACATTACGCCATCCACTCCTTTGGCTTTTTCAGCGCCAAACGGCGCTCAAAGCTTAACAGGGACCTTAAACAATGGTGTTTGCCATCCAATGGATCTTTTTGTCATGGTTCGCACAAGACCAGACATAGAAGAACCAGGCAGACCGCTTTGGGACGAAATACTCCCTACACCAAGCTCCCCGGTTCATCCTATTCGAAGGCTTCCTGACATAGGGCAAATTAGAAGAGAACAGCAAAGAAGGGACGACCAAAGAAGCTGGGATCAGCCTGCCCAAGAAATGCCAACACCACCTCCAGTGCAGCCAGATATCGATGCCCCTCATCCTGTCAATCCATGGCCAACCTATCGCGAAATCACAGAAAGACCCGGGGGAGTTGATATTTTGGATATTCCTAAGAACTAAACCAAAAGAATCTAAATTGTTTTCTAAAGAAAACACAAACCCATTCACAGACTTGAGGGACCACAAATACATTGTTAAGAAATTACTAATAGGTTTTGGGCTGAAGAACTAACCTTAGTCAAAAGGAGCTATTATGTTATCAGGAGTACAATGTCAGTCAGTCTTTGGCTATCATGCAGTAGGAAGCATGGCTCCGGGAGCGAGGCTGGATAGGGCAGATTCTGGTATGCACCGACTTTTAGCTGTCGGCAGCTTGGCTCAGTGTGCAGGCGTAAGCATATATGAAACAAGCGGAGCGGTTCAAGACAACCTTTTTGCTGCTACGCATCGTAGTAACACGAGCTCTGTGGTAGGGGCTCACGCCTTTGGTGAAGCACATCCCTTTGTTTTGGCACAGCTCCCTTGGAAGGGCGGCATTAGTGTTAAGCCTGGCATAACACCACAGCATGATATGTTATTAAGCTCTATGAGACAAGGTGGTTTGCTGCGACTAGATCACCACGACAAAACGCATGGGCCACTCAAAACACATAAAACAGACAGGCGGGGCTAAGCGATTGTGTAGACAGGTCTTTACGAACTAAACTCTTCTTTCAAATTTCTAGACAAAACACTCATGAGAGCGTCTTGAGGTGACATGTTTTCATAGAGAATTTTATAAACATGTTCCGCGTTTGGCATTTCGGTTCTGTGTTTTTCTTTGAGCTGATAAGCTGCTTTTGCTGTTGAAACACCTTCGGCCACATGATCCATGGACTTTATAATGTCCTTAATCTTTTCACCCTTGCCAATTCTCAAGCCAACCTGACGGTTTCGCGAAAGATCACCCGTACAAGTTAAAATAAGATCACCAACACCAGAGAGTCCAGAAAACGTCCTTGGTTTGGCCCCCATGGCCACACCAAGCTCTGTCATTTCGTGAAGACACCTTGTGACAAGGCCAGCCCTTGTATTGAGACCAAAGCCCAGGCCATCAGCAATGCCCACGCCTAATGCCATTACATTTTTTAGCGCG
>CAZSTS010000003.1:0-271175 GCA_964609965.1 uncultured Nitrospirales bacterium | reverse complement strand
TAGGGACTCTCATCCCTCATTTTGGCCAATTACACAAAATTATTTACACTCCCTAAAAATGTAATGAAGATCAAAAAAAGTCAAAAGTCATAAAGTGAGTCCCTAATTAAATCCCTGCAGCCTTGCTACAAGCTCCCTTGCTTCCTGCTCTGTTTCTACTCGATGCACACTAATAACATTACTTCCCTCAGGCAAAGTTTCTTCTGTTAGATGGGAGGAACCTTCTATGCAGATAACCAGAATAGAGCCAAAAGCATCCAGGAAGTATATGACTTGATTTATAGCATCATCCATAATGCCTACAATTCTAATCCCTGGATTCCTTTCCTGATAACCTCTTAGCATGCCAGGTTTTGCAGGTTCATTCACACGCCCTTCTTTTATAGCATCTGTGCTCCAGTCAGCTTCACCTCCTGGTTTTAAAAGCACAGCTTCATCAGATTCTAAAATACCCTGCCCTTCAAGCCAAACAGCAGTGGCAAAACGACCTGCATGAGGACCTTCTTTTAATAAATCAGAATTTTCTGAGCGAGTTGTCACAAACGGTGTGTGTATTCCTAAAAATTGCCATAGTTTAACAAGTTCTATTCCAGCTTTAAGCGGTGGAAAGTTTAAACGCGCAGGCCCAGGATAAAAATTATCTTTATGATAGGCTTCTACTAATTCATAAATCCACTGATTTTCTGGGCACCGTACAATTCCAAGGCTTTCAAGTCTTGTAGCAGCATTAAATTCTTCAACCTCACTGTAATGCCTTGCCATAAGATGTCTATAGAATTTGATTCCAGCACGTTCGGCCGGGTTAATAACCTCTCGCTCAAAAAAACGACTTTGCGTAAATTGCCCAGCACTCCTAGCCATCTCTGGCGATCTGGCTACAATATCAGCTTCTTCATCAAGCCCATTTGATAAAAAAACTAGCAAACGACTCAAAGTCCCTAATTGGCGCAGTCTTGTTGCTCTATCCCTATCTGTGATAATGACTCTTTTTGTTGCACCAGTTAATTCATTAGACAGGTCAAGTACTGCGGGCCAAAACTCCCAAAAAGAATCCCCTGCTTCTTCAACTTCAGGATGCTCTTCTACATAAGCAGCATAAGCTTCACGATTATTTCTCATAAGATCGTAACGAAATCCTGTCATCCCTTCAAAATCTTCTCCAATAACACGTATCATTTCCTGGAAAATAGCTCTTTCTACAAAATCAATGAAAATTAATTGAGCCTTCAACCAAGCATCAGCAGTTGTCTCATCTATATCTACAGGAATAGTAACGGTGATACCTTGCTCTCTTAAAAGAGAAACAAGGCGTTTTATTTCATTGGCCAGTTCTACGGAATCTGATCGATCAAAAGAATTCGCTGCTATTGTTTTTGCTTCATCTAAGCTTACAATATTTTGGTAGAGTTGCTCTAAGACTATTTGCAAATCAACAGCCTCTCTTTGTCCTCCAACAACTCTGTATCCAACGGGCAAGGTTTCTCGTTCCCAATTTGGATAATGCCGACTTCTCCCTAATTCATCTAATGCATCAGGACGAGCTAATCGCTCTGCCACAGCTCTTGGACGAACTGAGGTGGATGAGAGTGTCATAAAATCAGGATTATCACGATTTATTGCCCAACATTGATAATAAGAATGAAACACTCCAGGTAAATCTACACAAGGACTTGCCATGAACTCAGAAACAAGCGGCATAGAAGGAGGCCTTGTCGTAAAACCAACGGACATAAATCATCCCAACAAATTAAGTAAGTTAAGTGGTTTATAAGAATTATCGGCTATTGAAAAGAAGTGTTGTGATGATTACTAAATTTCTGGGCACAAACGTGCCCAGTCTCTGAAAAACCTTCCGGGCACTATGGCGCCTCATATTCTGGGGGATGATCAAGCAAAGCTTGAATTTTGGGCATAAGCCTTTCATGAGAAATGCGTAATTGAGGTTTTTTTGTTAACATTAATCCCAATAGGAGATTTAGCTCAGGGCTATCCTCTAAAGGTATCATATTTTTTTGCCAGTGTATCTTTCCTAAAGAATGGGGTTTTTTGTATTGGCCAGTTTCAGGATTTCGCATGTTAGGATAAGGATCTTGGCCGGTTAGCAAATAATAAAGAGTAATTCCTAGAGCATAAACATCAGTAGTTATGCTTCTATAATTTATCCAGAGTTCAGGCGCAACGTAAAGCGGTGTCCCTCTGACCATCTTTTCGGGCCAGAGTACTTTAGCACTGGGAATCTTGTTATTATAAACTAGGCCACCAATACCCCAATCACCTATCATGTTACCAAAAACATTTTCTCTTCCCACATCCCCATGAACTGCATGAACCCCTTTTTTCTTGCCCGCTTCTAAAACATCAATCAGCGCTTGCAATAAAATACCTGCTAAAACGAGTGCATTTTCAACACTCAGAATTCGATGTGTTTTTAACCAGTCTTCTAAGGCAATCTTACCAGCTTCTCTTAAAATACAATACGCACCATTTAAAAACCCTTCATCAAAGTAGTATGGGATGTGGGGACTTTGTACAGTATTGAGAGTTTCTGTGGCATAATCAAATTCTGAAGCCATTGTATGAAATGATTTTCCAGCGAGAGCAACATCTCTAGGTAGAGTAAGGTTTATGTCACCCTCTAATATTTTGCTTCGAGCTTCGGATTGTCTTGCATTGTCAGAATATCTTGCAACGCTAAGAGCAAGATTAGGGAGTTCTTTAGAGGGATCTTTTGGTTTAAGCGAAAAAACATCACTGTAACCTCCCTGCCCCAAAAGCCCTTCTAAGGTGTAGTCTTCCATCACTTGAGCTAACGTGAGATCAGCGGAAGGACGCGCACGCGTTTGTGCTAGAATAGATTGGAAATTGACTGATGCGTGGATTTTTCACCCCATGTACACACAGAAAAAAAGTAAAGATTTACGTTTTCTAACTATGTAGTTGCCCTAAGTATACCCATTGTTAGTATCGTTTTTTTATAAAGAAAGTTGCGTTAATTAAAGTGATTTCTAATAAGGTAATTATATTAACTAGATATAAGCAATCAACAGGTGAGACTCTACTTTTGTAACTTTCGTAATAAGGCCGTAGGGGCAGGCCCCTGTGCCTGCCCGTGTATTCATATTGTCTAATTTTATTCGGGCGACCACAGTGGGTCGCCCCTACGAATATAATTTTAATCCCATAACCCATCTCTCCTGGGATTAATATCCCAGGAAAATAAGATTGAATTTCCTTCCGCCTGAAAGGAAGGGACAAAAAGAAACGCCAACTTCCTATGAAGCAGCTGCTTCGGAATGAGGCTCAGATTGTCTTTGAGGTGTGGGAGAAGCCTGAGAAGAAGGAGGCGTATTAGCCCTATGTAGAACAAGCACTCTACCATTAAAACTTTGAAGCCCTTGGCCCAAAACTTGTGAAGCATTTAAAAAATGATGAGGGATTAGCTCTTTCCTCAGAAAATAACGCACTCCACAGGCATCTACCCAATCCCAATACTTTAATTCACCCGTATTACTGTTATAATGAACATCGAGATCACCACCAGAAGTTCTGATATCATACTTGCCCCGTCTAGCTTCAGGACTTTTGTAACGAACAAAATGATCTCTATCCAAAGATTTAATACACCAATCCATCCCTTTTTGCGCTAGAACATAATAACGAGCTGACAACCCATCTGGACTCATAACTTGATCGCAAAAAAACACAAGAAATGTTACCTTTGCTCTTCTTCCCGGACCCCCCCCATCAAAAAAGGGTTCTGCCTCAAACTGCAAACCAAATAAATCTGATTGAGTCAGCGGATGAAAAATATTTTGTCTAGTAGGCAAAACTAAATCACCACTACCTCTCGCAATTGGAGAAAGAGGAACTTCAATTCTGCCATCTGCACGAGAGATTAATTTCAGGTGATCACCAGCATCTTCTTCAATTTGAACAACATCTCCTGTGCTGCGAATCAGATCAGAACCTGGTCGTGTCATTACCCATGAATCATTTGCAGCAGCACCACCTACAAGTCTACATTGATCTGGATTTTCCACATCACCTAAAAAAGCATGAGGAAAGCCATCACCCCTTTGAAGAGGATCTGTAGTCATGGGAACAGGTCTACCTAGAACCATTCCTGATGTACCAATAGATAAGAACTCAAGAAAGTTACTTGTTCTTGGTTGCATAGCAACAGGCATTGTTGTGTTGACGACAACTTGTGATAGTAAACTTCCAGACATGGTCTTCCTCAATTAACTCTGAATATATCGTTTCCACCCCGTAAAAGTTGCTATAAAAAAATATATAATATGTCTAGTGATTACAATATGTTGATATTGGTCTTTATCTCCCTGCCCCAGACCGTATGGCGCCAGGCTGGTACCATCTGATCTTCACTGGGATTAAAATCTCAGGCTTTATCATTCTGTCCCTTTGGGACAATATGGTATAGCCAGAGACTTTAGTCTCCGGGAAAGAATTTGATGTGATTCTATTTCCCTGGGTGGCGTCGAGCACACCCACTTACATGTGTGCTCAACTGACCCAGGGCTAACTTATTTTGCCCCTTCAGGGCATTGATTAGATGGACTTGATAAAAATAAAATTACCCCAACGGGGTAAAAATGACTAAGCCCAGGGTTAAGAATCCCTGAAAGGGATTTGTTACCCTGGGAAAATAATTGGGATAAAGAAAACCTCTTTTTCCGTCTGAAAGAACAGGACAAAAAGAAACCTTACGCAGCCAATCGAAGAAACCGTGAAGCACCTTGTTTCAAAAAACTTGCCGTCCTATTTAAAGCCACCCCACTCCTCCCAGCACTCATAATTGTCGCGCGAGAAGTTACGTTAGAAACTGCTCGAACCGGATAAGTCAATGCATCACGAGCAACAAGAGCGATTCTAGAGGCACTACAAATAGGTGGAACACCAGGAGCGAATACTGGCAAATTGGCCAACACAGGGTGCCATCGATTAAACGCTTTTAAACGTGTATCAAAAGGTTCTCTATGTATGTGATCTTCCACATGCTGTGCAATGACAGGCATTGCCGCTGGCCCCTCAAATACCCCTTGATAAAATGACACTACAGATCTTCCTGCTACACCCATGATACCCATAAAGCCTCCAGTGAATTTACATTATTGATTGTATTTCTGATTATACCCCTATGCCCTGATATAATTATGCCCTTACCCTTTATTCGGCATAACGCACGATGAAGTTGTGTGGATTTTAAATAATATGACGCGGCTGTCCAAACACCCAAAATGACAAGCTAATCCTTCAAATACAACGTCTTACAATAATCCTTTAACGTAATGGATCCGTCGTCTTCTTCCCCTTGCCCTGAGCCTGCTTGCGGTGAGCTTGTCGAATCCGTCGAAGGGTCACCATCTCCATCTCCTTCACCCTCCTCTTCCTCGAACATTTCATCATCTTGATACTCTTCTTCGAGCTCCTCTTCTTCTTTAAAATTAATGTCTTTCCTATCCTCTATCTCTCGTTTTTCACCAGGCATGATCTGAGCTTGAATCGAAGGAGGTGGTTTGGTTTCTTGTTTTTTAACCAGAGTTTTAACTTCTTCAAGAATCGATAAAAGCATTTCTTTTCTTAAAGTATTCGTCTTCTTTCCATCCTTTAAAAGATGCTCATAAACTCTTCCCTGATCTTTTCCTCGCAGCACAGAACTAGCCTCTAAATTAGCTGCCACCTTTTTATGAGCCTTACCTTGATTAGCATTATCTGAACCAGTTTTCCCCTCTCGTTTGCCAAAATCCGTCTTTTCCATTGTTACTTCTTTACTCACCTCAGGTCGCATGGCCTTTGAAATTGCCTTAAGACTATCAGCCATGTAATTTTGCAGCTTATCAGAAAGAAGGGTTTCGATGTTTTGTAAGGTCACTTTATCCATATATTTAGACGACTCCGTATATATAAGAAGCAAGAATCATACCATTGCAGTTAGAATAATATATGCTATCTATTTGATTTTACTATTGTTTTTGCACCGCTTCTCTCGAACAACCCTCACTGTGAAGACAATATCCCTCAAATCACCCAGAAAATCGGTACCTTGTAACCGCGTCTAGCGTCTGACGTCTAGTGTCTGGCGTATCAGGTATCCGGCATCCCCACAAATTCGTCCTTTCGTCCCTCGTCCTTTCGTTCCTTCGTTCTCCTTGATCCCCAGCTCCTTTCACGCTAAAAACTCGCATGCCAAAAAAAGCCCAAGTTATCCCAATTAATTTTGATGAGAACACCCAAAAATTAAAGTGGAAAAAAACAAGTCCTCTGATTCTTAAAGCAGCCTACGGATATTGTGCCGCTGTCACAAAAAATCATTACGAAAACTTTCCCGTAGCTTCCGTTATTTTACCCAAAAACATTCGCCCAGCTATTCATGCGATCTATGCCTTTAGCCGTATTGCCGATGATTTTGCAGATGAACAAGAATTCAAGAATATCCGCATGGACCGTCTTAATGATTGGGAATCTTGGCTTGACGATGACTCTTTACCCACAAACCCTGTTTTCATTGCTTTGCATGACTCTATCAAAAAACACAAACTTCCCAAAAAGCTCTTTCACGACCTCATTGCTGCTTTTAAAATGGATGTTGTGAAAACCCGTTACGAAAATTTTTCCGAAATTCTTCACTACTGCCAACATTCTGCAAATCCCGTTGGCCGGCTTGTATTAAATTTATTTGATCAATCATCAGAAGAACTTCTCAAGTTATCCGATTATATTTGCACTGCCCTGCAGCTCACAAACTTTTGGCAAGACATTGCCATAGACCTTAAAAAGAATAGAATTTATCTTCCTCAAGATGAATGTGACAAATTTGACGTCCCCATCATGGCCCTGTTTAACCACACTTATAACACGAACTTTAAACGCCTCATGCAGTACCAGTTTGAAAGAACACGAGATATTTTTAATAGCGGAAAGCCGCTTGGGCTCTACTTAAAAGGCAAATTAGGCGTTGAGATCAGACTCACATGGCTTACAGGTGCTACTGTTCTTAAAAAAATCAGGGCCGTAAACTACGATGTTTTTAATAGCAGACCTACTCTTAAAAAAATCGATTTTATAAAATTACTTTTTACCGCTATAAGTAGAAAGCGCTATGAAAAATTCAGAATCTAACACACTAGCTACTAACTACCAGCTACCAGCTACCAGTAGCATCCCCCATATAAACGCCCCCAATTGCAACAGCATCACAGGAGTCAGTAATTCAAACTTTGTAAAGTCTTTCCAATTTTTACCAAAAGAAAAAACTGACGCCCTCACAAAAATCTATGCCTTTTGCCGTATTGTAGATGACTGTGTTGATGAGCCATCAAGCAGGGAAGAAAAACAAACAGCCCTGGATTATTGGAAGAACGAAACCCTTCTCATACACGATGGAACTCCCGCACATGCTGTGACAAAAGAAATTGCAGAAGTCGTTCAACGCTTCCAAATTCCAAAGGATTACCTCCTAGGTCTTGTTCATGGCTGTCAAATGGACATAAACAAGTCTCGTTATCAAACTTACATTGAACTTAAGGATTATTGTTATCATGTTGCTGGTTTAGTTGGGCTGATCTGTTTAAAAATTTTTGAATATGAATCTCCTACAGCTAAGAAAATGGCTGTTGATCTTGGTCTAGCCTTTCAACTGACTAACATCATGAGAGACATTAGGGATGACATTAAACTTAACCGGGTTTATCTCCCTCAGGAAGACATAGAGAAATTTGGGTATTCAGAAGAAGAGCTTTTAAATCTTACAGATAATGAGGCCTTCAAAGAGTTGATGAAGCTTTATTACAGCAGAGCTCTGGAGTACTACAAGAGCGCTTTTGAGGAATTTGCTCGAGATAAAGAAGGCAAACTCATTGCTGCCAAAGTGATGGCAAAGACTTATTTTAAGATTTTCAAAAAAATGAAAAAGCAGAACTTTCCTGTTTTGAGAAAAAAAGTCTCCTTGAATTACTTTGAAAAGGCTTTGATTATCATTCCTCTGTTTTTCAAACGATCCAGGAACTAAATAGAATGCAACACTCCGATCCACAACCCTCACCCCACGAAGAACGAGGCACGATCCACGAGGCACACCCTAACTCTGCCCTCATTGCTGGAGGAGGTCTGGCAGGCCTTGCTGCAGCTGTCATGCTCGATGAATTGGGTTACAAAGTAACATTGATTGAACGAAAATCTATTTTGGGCGGAAGAACATACTCATTTACAGATAAAAAAACTGGGAAGACAATCGACAATGGACAACACCTCATGATCGGAGCTTACCACGAAACCATTAAGCTTCTTGAACGCGTAGGAGCAAAACACAAGATCAAATACCAAATCCCAACTATCGTCCCTTTATTAGACTCAAAGTTTAAAAGAAATGTTTTCTGTCTGAGATTATTACCCGCTCCTTTAAATCTCGCTTTAGCAATTTTGTTTTTTGGCGGCATGAGTATAAAAGAAAAATTTGGATTGATAGGTCTTTCTCGAGAACTCAAAAAAATTAATACAGGTAAATCAGATCCTCCCCTAAACCTCACAGTGTCAAAATGGCTCCAAAAACACGCGCAAGGGGAGAAAGCCATAAACAGCTTTTGGGAACCATTCACAATGGCCACCCTGAATAACAGCGTGGAAGCTGCCTCAGCCAATTCTTTGGTTCAAGTCCTCATAAACAGTTTTTTTGCCCAGAAAAGAGATGGTTTTTTGATCTTTCCAAAAGAAGGTCTCTCAAATGTTTTTGCCAACCCTATAAGAAAGTATCTTGAACTCCGTGGTCATAAAATCATTACAGACCTTGGGCTTAAAGAAATCCGTATTTTAGACAACAAAGTGCAGGCCTTTCATCTTGCGGACAACACAGAACTCAAGGCGTCTCTCTATATATCTGCTTTGCCACCGAGAGCTCTCTTGAATGCCCTCCCTCGAACCATTGTCGACACAGATGAATCCTTTAAAAATCTCGAACAACTCACAGGCTCTCCTATTGTTTCCTTAAACCTTTTCTTTGACCGTCCTGTGATGACAGATTTCTTTATCGGCAGCTCCTCTACAACAGTCCACTGGTTCTTTAATAAGTCCGACGAGGGACGAAGCACGAGGAACGAAGAACGAAGCACGAGGCACGTAGTAGGCACCATCAGTGGCGCCTATGATTTTCTAGATAAAAGCAAAGAAGAAATTGTTGCCCTTGCCATGAAGGACCTGGAAAGAATTTATCCGAAAGTGAAAGAAGCAAAACTCACACATTCACTTGTTAATATTGAAAGAGATGCGACCATAAACTGTAGTCCTGAAATTGATGAGATCAGACCAAGGCAAAAGGTCCTCGAGAATTTCAGTATCGTCGGTGATTGGACCCAAACAAACCTCCCGCCCACGATTGAATCAGCTGTTCTGAGCTCAAAAATAGCCATGAATAGCCTCTAATTTCCTTCTCTCTCGAATACACATTTAACCGATTATGTACACAGAGAATCTCATTTAAATGTATTTAAACGGGATTGAATGGTCTGCGTGTTAATATCAAGTCAGATAAAACATCAATTATTTCAATTGTATATAATTTTATTGGCCTTATGGCAGGCAATTTGCATGTACACTTAATGAACATAATAAAAGGAGAAAGATATGAAAAAATTTAACATCAAAAAATACCTAAAAACACTATTCTCAATAGTTCTCATACCTATGGTTTGTGTTGCATGTAATACTACTGACAGTTCTACATCAAGTTCTGCTGGGTCCTCAATTTTTCCAAGTACTTTAGCAGTATCTTCACCTCTGTCTCTCACAGAAAGCACATCTGCTAGCGTTTCTTCAAGTGTCAAGTATGCCACTTCAAGTGCATTTGTTCCTACATACCAACAAGTGTCTGAAGAGATAAATAATCTACTCACTGCTGGAAGCATTGCTTCCTGTACTTTTGATCCCGCGGATTTTCTCACTTTAGAAGCCGATGCTGATTGCTATGGCCCTTTAGTTGCTTATGAAGATCACCCTGATGGCTCAAGCATACCAAATTCGGGAACATTACCAACTGGCGATGTCGGTATTTGGCTCGAAACTGACCCTACTACTTTAAATGCCTGTTCGGCCGCGCAACTCAATGCACGTATGACTAGCGCACAAGATAAATCCAATGCAACTTTATCAGGCTTAGCTAGCATGGTCTGCACAGCTATTGCCAATGGCCTTTCACTCCCTAGCGCTACTAATCCCAGTGTGAATCTCTTAACCGAAATGAACGCACTTGGTATCACTGATACAACGTTTACAGCAGCTATCATGAGTTATGCATCAGTTGGCAGTTATGATGTTTATTCATATAATTTAGAATTCACATACGCACCTCTTGCTGATTCTTATGATATTGTTGTTGATATGGAACACGTTCCTACATCTAATCCCGCTGTTTACTCAGGAGTGGCCTCTTTTCTCGTGAATGATTCATTCACCGGTGGAAATTGCCCTGCCTCTGACGTAACTCACAACGGTTCGATTGAATATGATGCCGCATCATCAACAGACATGGCCCAAGAAGTCAGAAGCGCAGTTTTCTGTGAACATGATTCAGATGGTCGCGATACTGTTACACAACTTGTTGATCCAAGTCTGAAATATTCAGCAACTACTCCAACTGGCTGGGGCGACAACTTCAGTATCTTTACAGGAAACTTTGACCCTGCTGATTTAGTAGGAACCTATGCCTTTTCATGGCAAGCTGGTCATCACGATGGCAATTCTCGTGTCTTTAACCTTGCGCTTGAAAACAGTGGCGCATCAGCATTTGCCTTCTATGGTTATGGTGAAGATGTTGAGACTACTGACGGTAGTATCGATGGCTTTATCTGTAACTGGGCGGGACCAAATTCTAACCACACAATAGTAGAATATGCTCAATATCAAGAAATGAGCGTAAGCACTACTGGTGTAGTATCTTCAGACCTAGCCTACATAACCTATGCACCAACAGTAAGCTGTGAATATGACGGAACTGGCAGCTTCCTCTTTGATACTGATGCTGATGGTCTTTTAACAGACGAAGTGACTACTTTAGACATCACAATTGCCTCAGGAACCATGGATCTTGAAGTTGGTATTGATACTGACTCGGATACAATAGAAACCATTGAAGAGACTATTGATGATTCAGGGTATGTATTGCCTACTATGTAAGTTTTTCTTACATCGTTAAATATGAAGTAAACCCTTAACTCCCAAACCCCAAAAAGCGCTCATCATTGATGAGCGTTTTTTTTATGCCCTTCGACACAAGACTCTACGCCGCATCTCTCAATTCATCTATAAGTTTAGCCATATCTTCAGCAACTGGAGCTATGATTTTTGTTTTTTGATGTGTCACAGGGTGCTTAAAAGCAAGTTTCTCAGCATGCAAAGCCTGCCTTCTAAAATCTATCCCCTCTGGGTTGCCATACAGCTTATCTCCCACAATAGGGTGCCCCATATCACTTAAGTGAACTCGAATCTGGTGAGTCCTCCCTGTGAGAATCTCAACCTGCAACAAGGTCGCATTTGCATACCGCTCAACAACTTGAAAAATCGTCACAGCTGACAAACCCTTTGAAGGCTTCTGGGCAATACGCACCTTTTTCCCTTCTTCAAAATCACCCTTTTCAAGAAACTTTTTGATTGTGCCCTGCTCCTTTGAAACACGCCCATCAACCAAAGCCAGATAACTTTTACTAATCTTATGCGCTCGGAATTGATCTGCCAATGAATTAGCAGACTTCTTCTTAGTATAAATCATCACACCTGTGGTTTCTTTGTCCAAGCGATGCATCTGCCCCAAATAAGGATAGCTTTTTACTTTGTTTTTTCGCTTTAAATAATCTTGCACAGCCCCTGCGTATTCCTCAAACTCGGCGTAAGCTGGCTTGTTTGTAGAAATAAGGTAAGAATCTTCATACAAAACATCAATAAAGCGATAACGGCCTTTTTGCGTCTTTTGAAGATCTCCTTTGGCAGGTGCAAAAAGAACCAAGTCATTTGGTTTAAGATTCCACTTTGAAATAAAGACATTGCGACCATTGATAAAAGCCCGCTTATTATCGATAGAAGTTTTGACCTGCTTATGAGACCAATCACCGAGTTTTTTGTAGATAAAGTTTTCGAGACTAATTCCACGCTCGCTCTTTTTTACTCTCCACTTATATTCCATTTACTTTTCCCCCTTCATCACACCAACACAAAACTCACCTTTGACTTTATCGCGACCCAGCTGATCTAAAACTTCTTTAGGCGTCCCTCTGTAATAGGTCTCGTGTAATTTTGTCATCTCTCGCCCAATCACCATATGGTAATTATCCTTTGTAAGAAAAAACTTATCTAAGGTCTTTAATATCCTATAAGGAGATTCAAAGAAAACATGAATTCCGGGAATTGAATCTATGCGATCCATGAGATCGCGCTGTTTCTTTCTTTTGATCGGGAAAAAACCCCAAAAGTGATAAGACAAACTCGGCGCACCAAACACAGAGATCAGTGTTGATACCGAACTTGGCCCACTCACGGGTATGACTTCGATATCCTCAGCCAAAACCTTTTTGAGTAACTGAGCTCCGGGGTCCGAAATACAAGGGGTCCCTGCATCTGAAACCAGAGCAATGTTTTTTCCTGACTGAAGTTCTTGAATAATCTTTTCTTCCTGAGCTTCTGAGGCATGATCTGTATAGGCAAACATCCTTTTTTTAAGACCTAAGTGGTTGGTTAATTTTAAGGTCACACGCGTATCTTCAGCGAGAACATAATCAACCAACTTAAGGATATCTGAGGCTCTCTGAGTCATATCGCCCAGGTTTCCTATTGGAGTCGCTACTATGTATAATGATCCAGGTTCCATTGAATTACCCTGTTTTGAGAACACCCTTTTGTATCAGATGTTTGATTTTTTGGCTGCTGTAACCAAGACCTTTTAAAATGGCAACAGTGTCTTGTCCTTTTGTATGATAATATTGCTTTTTTTGAGATTTCAGTGAATTCAGCTCATGGGTTTTTATCTCTCTTTTACCCAGAGATAATGCCTGAGGACTTAAATAACCTTCTTGAACCAAATCTTGCTTATGAGAGAGAACGCTCAAGCACACATCGTGCTTCATGCTGAATTTTTCCCAATAACGACGTGTTTTACTTTGAAACAGCTTCTTCAGAATGAGAATAGCCTTCTTATTCTTATTAAGATTAAAGCCAATACCTTTAAGACGTGGCAAACTCACCACATCACAAAACTGAGACCAAAACTTGTCTTCCAAGGCCCCTAAAGCCACCCATTGATTATCTTTTGTGATATAGAGACGATAACGAGCCAGATCGCCCTCAATCATACTCAAGTCTCGTGCTTCTTTATAAAACAAGTTGTGATGATTGAGATACGCTAACGCTTCTACCATTGAAACGTCACATTTGATGTTTTTTCTATCTGGATTCGTAAGTTGCACCATAATCATCATGGCGGAAAAAAGCCCTCCTCCTACAAAATCAGCTAAGGGATACTTTGGCATAGAAAGCTCTGCTTTTTTTGATGATACTTGGGAAGGCTCTGGGATAAAATGCGACAAAATACCCGAAGTCGCCATAAAGTTGATATCGTGCCCTGCTTTTTGACTTCTTTTTTTGTCTTTTCCGTAGCCAGTTAAAGAAACGTAGATGAGTTTAGAATTAATTTGATGAAGCTTGGGAGATCCTAAACCTTTTTTAGCCAAAATACCTGGTCTGCTTGATTCGATAAATACATCAGATTTTTTTACCAAGTCATAAATAACCTTAAGACCTTCTGCAGAAAAACAGTCCAAAGCCAATCGCTTTTTGTTTTTATTAAAATACACATCTAAGAGGCTTTCTTTATTACCGATACGAGAGCCCCATTGACTGAGATAATCGCCCTTAAACAAATCCTCTATTTTAATAACAGTGGCTCCAAAATCAGAAAGGATTTTTGTACAGAATGGGCCAGGAACAAGCCTGGAGAAATCGAGTATCTGAATGCCTTTTAAAGGTAGGGAATGACTCATGTCCGTCAAATAACGACAAGTGGAGACAGGAGCAATAACTAATTTAAGGCCTTACTCATATTGTAGGGTAAAAAAAAAGCGTGGGCGAGCTTTACGAGCCCAGGTAAGCGCGTTAGTTAAAACAAAACACAAGGCGCGAGCCTTGTGCCAAAAAAAAAGCTCCTAAAGGCGTAAACCCCGGAGCTTTTTTTAATTTTTTTACCAACAATTGCTTTGTTATTTCTTTTTCTTTTTTGCTGGTTTTTTCTTAGCAGCTTTTTTCTTTTTAGCTGGTTTTTTCTTAGCAGCTTTTTTCTTTTTAGCTGGTTTTTTCTTAGCAGCTTTTTTCTTTTTAGCTGGTTTTCTTTTTGCTGTTTTTCTTTTTTTAGGAGCTGCTTTTTTCTTAGTTGCTTTTTTCTTTCTTACTACCTTTTTTTTCTTTTTAACGGCCATTACGCCTCCTTTTTGGTGTGGGTTGTTCAAGTTAAATCTAGATTTAACTTCATAATCTAATTATATTTGGTTTTTTTTTGTTGTGTCAAATTAATTTTATTAGTTTTCAAAGACTTGGCAGTTTCGATGTGTTTTTTTGCTTAAACAGAGCTGTCAAACTAGGTGTGATATTTTTTTATTGACATCGCCAAACACTTGGCAAACTTGGATCATATCCATACTCAAAAGCTTGCTTCAATATATTTTTCTAAAATTTGATCCCTTTTTGTTTTTTTTAACGCAGAAAAAAATTTTTTAATTTTTTTTTCAATTTTCTATCTAAATGTTCATTTTATAATTATAGTTCTCTATTTATTGCCCTCGCAACTTGACGAATTTTTTTCATGAGCGTTGAAAAAGTTTCAAATTTTAGTGATTGTCCACCGTCACTCCATGCATTTGCAGGATCGGGATGAACTTCGATCATAAGACCATCGGCCCCAGCAGCAACAGCAGCGCATGCCATAGGCGATACGTATTGCCAGTAACCTGTTCCATGTGCGGGATCAACAAAGATAGGTAGATGAGTTTGTTCTTTAAGAACAGGAACAGCATTTAAATCTAATGTGTTTCTTGTGGCTGTTTCGAAAGTCCGAATACCTCTTTCACAAAGAATAACATCTGGGTTTCCAGAAGAAATAATATATTCAGCACTCATCAACCACTCTTGAATTGTGGTGGCCATACCCCGTTTTAGGAACACAGGCTTTTGACATTGGCCTAATTCCTTTAACATGGCAAAGTTTTGCACATTACGAGCCCCTACTTGCATAATATCAGAGTATTTTTCGACTAACTCGATATCTCTAGGATTCATCACTTCTGTGATCACTGCTAAGCCTGTTTCTTTTCTAGCTAAATCTAATAGCTTTAACCCATCTTCAGCGAGCCCCTGAAAACTATACGGACTTGTGCGTGGCTTCCAAGCTCCTCCTCGTAAAATTTGAGCACCAGCTTTTTTTGCTGCTCGAGCCGTTGTGAGAATCTGTTCTTCAGACTCTACAGAACAAGGACCTGCAATAACAACAATCTCTTTTCCTCCTATTGTTATTTTTCCATCCAAGAGGGTTATCAGTGTGCGTTGTTGTCTTACCTCAGTACTCGCTAGTTTATATGGTTTGGATATAGCCACAAGATCAGAAACACCATCAATGAGACGCAGCGCTTCGAGATCTTTGCGATTACCTGTGCCCACACAAGCCACAACAGTTCGTTCTTCACCAAATATTGGATGAGGTGTAAAACCAAACTCTTGTACCTTTTTTTCGACCTTTTTAACCTGGGCTTTGCTCACCCCTTTTTGCATGACAACTATCATGTAATCTCCTATGTGTTCTGCGATCTTTAATACTTATATCTTACGCCTTAGAGCTTGAAAAGGAATATTTATGAAATACAAAAAAGAACACTTTGTCAAACTCTCTCAAATTATTTTTAATTCTCTTGTAGGCCACAAGCTCATCAAGCTGATCTCAACAGATGCTGAGATAAAAAAGAAGATTGAGTCTGTTTTTCTAGCTGATTCAGCTAAATTTGATGCCATAAACAAAAAGGCAAAAGAAATGACAGAACAGTATCGCGATAAAATCGAGTCTGGCGAAATTGACTATCAAAAGATGTTCTCAATGATCAAAACTCAGCTCCTTAAACAAGAAGGCCTCCATCACAGCGAAATAAATTATTCCGAAGACCATATTAAATCAATTGCGCTTAAGATTCATGATAAGCTCTATTTGGATGAAGATGTAAATTATACAGATGAAGAAGAAGCATTGAGTCAAATACAAAAGGATATTAATGAATTTGTGACAACCCGGGACCGACTAGAAGATGTGGTGATAAAGAAAATCGCGACTCTTAAAAAGAACGTGGTACCTGGTACAGCTGAATGGCATATTCTTTTTGATAAATACATGGGTGAAGAATTGCAGAAGCATAAGTTGTAGTTGGTCAAAAGTCTAAAGTCTAAGGTCAAATGTCAGAAGAAATCCCCATGACCTTTGACTTTCGACTTTCGACCTTAGACCTTTGACCTCTTTTTTAATTGTCATCATATATATTATTAGTTATGAACCGCCCTGTTAGAGTACAGAATACGAAAACCAGAAGTATATATATAGAGATCTATGTCTGAAATACTCATAGTCCTACTCAAAATCCTCATTCCCTTTGCCATCATTTTCTCATTTGTGCCTTTACTCGTCTGGCTAGAGCGCAAAGGATCTGCCTATATTCAAGATCGTCGTGGGCCAAATAGAGCCGCTGTATTAGGGGTCCGTCTTGGAGGCCTTGTTCACCCCATAGCCGATGTGGTCAAACTCATCTTTAAGGAAGACATCATCCCCTCCCAGGCAAACAAGTTCTACTATACAATTGCTCCCTTTATCGCCCTCTTTGTGGCCTGTGTGACCTTTATGGTCATCCCTTTTGCCGAACCTGCTGAATTTACTGGCAATTTCTTCCATTTCCAGGCTGCTAACCTCAATGTCGGTGTCTTATATATATTAGCGATCACTAGCCTGGGTGTATATGGCATTATGTTGGCTGGATGGTCCTCTAATAATAAATACGCTCTTTTGGGGGGCTTAAGATCAAGCGCCCAAATGATCAGTTATGAGCTCTCCATGGGACTGGCCATCATTTCAATCGTCATGTGGACGGGATCTCTCTCCTTAAATGATATGGTCCTCACCCAAACCGCCAATGTTTGGCGCTGGCACTGCTTTTTTGATCCCATAGCCTGTATTATCTTTATTATATCAGCCTTTGCCGAAACTAACAGAACCCCCTTTGACCTCCCAGAAGGCGAATCCGAACTTGTAGCTGGCTATCATGTGGAATATTCTTCTCTCAAATTCTCTATGTTCTTTATGGCTGAATACGTGAACATGGTTATTGCCTCAGCTTTAATCGTTACTTTGTTCTTTGGTGGCTGGCAGGTTCCCTTTATCTCAACCGAGTTCATGCGCAGCAACGCGAGCCAAGTATTATTCGCCCTTTTATCTGGCACAGCTTTGATTGCCATCATTGTAGGGATTTACTTAAGTCTTAAATTCAAAAAAGGGCATTACGGAGACAAACGTGATTATGAGGTTCTCGTTTGGGGACTCCCTGCACTCTTTGTTGGTGTTGCCCTCATCATCGCAATCATCTTCTTTGGTAAAATACCTTTACCCCAAAGTGCTGGCCTGTGGATCACAGCACTCATTCAAGCAGGTATCTTTTTAGCAAAAACTCTTTTCATGTGTTGGGTTTTTATTTGGATCCGCTGGACAGTACCCCGAATTAGATATGACCAACTCATGAACCTGGGTTGGAAAGTTTTATTACCTTTGGCTATGGTAAATATTGTGATTACGGCCTTACGAATGGCCCTCTGACATTTGACTTTTGACCTTAGACCTTTGACCAAATTATATGGACGTGTATCTATTCTACATATTTTCTTTTATCACGGTTTCCACTGTCATCTTAATGATTCTTCAAAAGAACCCTATCTCAAGCGCCTTTTGTCTTATTATTTCCTTCTTCTCACTGGCAGCACTCTACGCATTACTCAGCGCTCATTTTGTAGCTGTTTTACAAATCCTCGTCTACGCAGGCGCTGTCATGGTCTTATTTGTTTTTGTTATCATGCTCCTTAATCTCAAAAAGAATGATTATATTCGCGATAAGCTTAACCTAGGCCGAATCATAGCCATACTCATAGGCCTTGGGTTATTTGCCTTTTTTGCCATTGAATTTCTCTTATTGCCATTAATACACCTTCCAGAACTAGCACCAGAGTTTGGCACAGCTGAGCAAATAGGCGAACTCATGTTTACAAAATATGTCATCCCCTTTGAACTCATTGGAGTCTTGCTCCTCGTGGGTATTGTGGGGGCTGTCTTATTAGGAAGAAAGGAATCGTAGAGGTACTTTTTTTTATGACTTCTATTTCGATACATCATTACCTCATTTTATCAGCATTGTTATTTTGCTTGGGTCTTATTGGCATTATTATCAGAAGAAATATTCTTATTGTACTCATGTGCATCGAAGTGCTCATGAATGCAGTTAATCTCACCTTTATTGCCCTCGCGCGTTATTATAATAATATAGATGGGCATGTGATTTCTATTTTTGTGATGGCTATTGCTGCTGTGGAGGCAGCCATTGGACTTGGTATTGTGATCGCGCTTTTTAGAAATAGAGAGACGATTAAAACAGATGATTTAAAGGCTATGAAAGGATGACTAGTGGATCGTAGATAGTGAATTGTGGGTCGACTGAAAACCTATCGATTATCGTATCCCGTGACTTGTAACCTGAAGCCTGTAACCTGTAACCTATGACTAACAGCTTATACATAACCCTCATCCCCCTTCTTCCTCTACTCGGTTTTTTCATGAACGGGATCATTGCCTTTCAACAATCTCGGGGCAAAGGCTTTTTTAGCACTAAGATCACATCTTTCATTGCCTGTTCTTCAACTTTTCTGGCCTTTCTCATATCAGTTTTTGCATTCATAACCCTTTTTCAAAACCCTGATCTTGTCTCCCTCAAAGCCAGCAATCTTTTAGACTGGATGATCTTAGAAGAATTCTCTCTTTCCTTTGGCTTCTGTATCGACCACCTCACAAGCATCATGCTTCTTTTCATTACTGGAGTTGGATTCCTCATCCATGTGTATTCGATCGGTTATATGAAAGAAGACGAAGCTTATGCCAGATACATGGCGTACTTAAATCTCTTTCTCTTTTTCATGCTTATTCTTGTTCTGGCCGACTCTCTTGTTTTTCTCTTTGTGGGTTGGGAAGGCGTTGGGCTTTGTTCTTATCTTCTCATTGGCTTTTGGTTTACCGATAAAGAAAAAGCCGTGGCAGGTAAAAAAGCCTTTATTGTGAACCGCATTGGTGATTTTGGTTTTTTGCTTGGCATGTTCATGATCGTGGCCACCTTAGTGGGAATCCAAGGCGATGCTAGTCCAACCAGTACGAATTTCTTGGACATTGCCACTCTCTCACAAAACGCCCACTTACTTGGCCCAGGTATCACACTGATCACGCTTTGTCTTTTCTTTGGCGCCACAGGAAAGTCTGCTCAAATCCCTCTCTATATATGGCTCCCCGATGCCATGGCAGGCCCTACTCCTGTATCAGCTCTCATCCACGCTGCCACAATGGTCACAGCAGGCATTTACATGATCGCCAAATTGAGTTTTCTCTTTGTCTTAGCCCCCATTACCCTGCACGTCATTGCTATTGTGGGAGTCTCAACAGCCTTTATTGCCGCGCTCATTGGTCTCACACAGTACGATATTAAAAAAGTCCTGGCCTACTCGACTGTAAGTCAGCTGGGTTATATGTTCTTGGCCCTAGGTGTGGGTGCTTTTTCGGGAGCCATCTTTCACGTCTTTACACACGCCTTCTTTAAAGCAGGACTTTTCCTTTGCGCTGGTTCTGTGATTAACTCTCTCCATCATGAACAAGATATAAGACAAATGGGTGGGCTGTGGAAGAAGATGCCAATAACAGCTATCACGTTTTTGCTCTTCACTTTGGCTATCTCTGGCATTCCTCCGTTTTCTGGTTTTTTTAGTAAGGATGAGATCCTTTACATGACGTACGCCAATGGCCAGCACCCCATTTACTATTGGTTAGGATTGCTCACTGCTGGCATCACTGCCTTTTATATGATGCGCGCTTTCGTCTATACATTCATGGGTGAGACTCGCTACAAACACCCAGAAAAAATCCATGAATCACCTGCTGTGATGACTTACCCTCTCATCATATTAGCTGTGTTTGCGTCACTCGTTGGTTTTATTGGACTCCCCCATATCTTTGGTCATAATTGGTTTGGACATTGGCTTAACTCTTTAGGACAACACACACCTCATCACATTGACGGTTCGTTCTTACAAGAAGGCCACCTCATGCTTATCTCGACTGCTTGGGCTGTTTTCTGTCTTTATATGGCCTATCGCCTCTACACTAAGAACCTTAACTTTACAGCCCCCATTAAGAAGAGCTTAAGCTTTCTCTACAATTTAGTTTATAACAAATTTAAAGTTGATGAACTCTACAATGCCCTGATCATCACCCCCATAAAAGTGATTTCTGATTGTTTCTTAAATAAGATTTTTGACGCTAAAATTATCGATGGTCTCATGGTCAATGGTTTGGCCCATGCTTCACGGTTTTTTGCCCGTTCGCTCTCGATTATTCAAACAGGCTATATTAACCATTATGTTTTTTATTTATTAATAGGACTTTGGTTGGTTCTGATTACATTGGTACTAACCTAAGAAAAATATTAGAATATGATAACTCAACTCGTTAATCAGCCCCTACTCACACTTTTGATCTTTCTCCCTCTCTTGGGGGTCCTTGTCTTGGCATTTATCCCAAAAAATCGTCCTGTACTGTTAAAAGCAATAGCTCTTATTGTCTTTGGTTTAGAAGTACTTATCTCACTTAAACTCTACTTTAACTTTAATAATACGGGTGTGATCGACCAGTTCATGATCGACATCCCTTGGATAGAGCAATGGAACATCCATTATCTTTTGGGAATCGATGGTGTGAGTCTTTTACTCATCATGCTCACAACCATCACCATGCCCCTTGTTCTCTTAGGCACCTGGAACTCTGTTCAAAACAACCTCAAATTCTACCTCCTCTGCCTAATGTTCCTGCTCACTGGCATGATTGGTGTTTTTTGCGCGCTTGATCTCTTCTTATTCTATGTCTTTTGGGAGATCATGCTCATCCCCATGTATTTTCTCATTGGGGTCTGGGGTGGTGAAAACCGTATTTATGCCTCTCTCAAATTCTTTCTCTACACCATGCTTGGTTCTGTGATCATGCTGGTGGCTATTTTGTATCTCTATTTTAGAGCAGGACAGAGTTTTAACCTCTTAGAACTCTATAATTACCGACTCACTTTTGGTGCGCAGTGTTGGGTCTTTTTGGCCATGGCTTTAGCCTTTGCGATTAAAGTGCCTATGTTTCCTTTTCACACGTGGTTGCCCGACGCTCATGTTCAAGCACCCACAGCAGGTTCCGTAATCCTAGCAGGTATTTTGCTTAAAATGGGAACGTATGGTTTCTTTCGCTTTGGTATTCCTCTTTTTCCTGATGCCATGCAATACCTTCAAAACTATCTCATGATTCTCGCTGCCATTGGGGTCATCTACGGTGCCCTTGTTGCCATGGTGCAGCCTGATATGAAAAAGCTTATCGCTTATTCATCTGTGTCGCACATGGGACTTGTGATGATTGGTTTGTTCTCGCTGAATAAAACAGGGATGACAGGTGGCCTGTATCAAATTTTTAATCATGGTATTTCAACTGGCGCCCTCTTTCTTCTCATTGGAATGCTTTACGACAGAACGCACACGCGCATGATCAAAGATTATTCAGGACTTGCTAAGGCCATGCCTGTGTACACTGTGTTTTTTATTATTGTGACCCTCTCATCCATTGGTGTGCCGCTCACAAACGGTTTTGTTGGCGAATTCCTCACTTTACTCGGAACTTATCAAACAAAACCCGTGTTCGCGATTCTCGGGGCAACTGGAGTGGTTTTAGGAGCTATTTACATGCTCTGGCTTGTTGAACGTGTGTTTTTTGGAAAACCAAAAGAAACAAAGGGACTTGGAAAAGATCTCAACTTGAGAGAATGTCTTGTGATGGCTGTGATTGTGATCTTTATCTTCTGGCTTGGCATTTACCCAAAACCTTTCTTGAACAAGATTGAAAGATCAGCTGAAACGATTTTACTTAAATTAGATGATGAGAGAACAATGGCAAAGTTTGAAGACACGAACGAAGTGATAAAAGCTGAAGACGTAGTAGCATTGGAAAAATAATATGACCGAATTAATGAACATTTTATCTGCAGGAATTGCGATTTGGATCTTATTTGGCGGTGCCATTCTTTGCCTACTCATCGACTGTATCTGGCCAAAAAAGATGACCTCTCTTGTGTATGCCGTAGGCATCTTAACTCTTTTTGCTTCGCTCTTCACAGGGTTTAAACAATGGGCTTCTTTTACAACCACCCTCACGCAAAGCCTATTAGTGATTGACCTCCTTACTCTCTTCTTTTTGTTCTTGGTTATTGCTGTGGGCATCATCACACTCTTCAATGCCTTGGGCTACATGAAGATCCACAAGACTCTCACTGCTGAGTTTTGTTCACTCGTCCTTTTTTCGATCACAGGCATGGTGTTCTTGTTTGCCTCTGACCATCTCTTTGTGAACTTTATCGGCCTTGAGACCATGTCTCTTTCTATTTATGTGCTCGTGGCCTCACACAAGAAAAGCTATAAGAGCAACGAAGCAGCCATCAAATACTTTATCATCGGTGGTGTGGCTTCGGCGATTTTACTCTACGGTATTGCTCTGTTTTACGGGGCTTTTGGCACATTCAAGCTCAGCCAGCTTGGCACCATGCTTTCAACACCAAGCCTTGCCTATCTCCCAAAAATCGCTGTTTCCCTCATATTAGTAGGTGTGTTTTTCAAACTAGCCATCGTGCCTTTTCATTTTTGGGCACCTGATGTTTATGAAGGCGCACCAGCACCGGTCACAGGTTTTATGGCAACAGGTGTGAAGATTGCGGCGTTTGGATTTGCATTGCGACTTTTCATTAGTCTGAATGTTTTGGATTTAAAACAGGTTTATTTCTTACTTAACACATTAGTTATTGCCACGTTCTTGGTTGGAAATCTCTTGGCTCTCGTGCAAGATAACGTAAAGAGGATGCTCGCGTATTCATCTATCTCACACGCTGGTTTTCTTTTGTTTGGAATCATTGCAGGGTATGTGAAAGGCACGTACATGCCCTTTTCATCGCATGTGGTTCTTTTTTACCTACTCGGCTATCTCCTCATGACGTTGGGGGCATTTGCTGTTTTATCATTATTGATACGCGAAAAGTCTGAGGCAGATCAGCTCACTGACATGCGTGGGCTTGCAAAGAAGCATCCTGTCTTGGCTGGGGTGTTCACGCTTTTCATGATTTCGCTGATTGGGATTCCAGGCACAGTGGGTTTTGCTGCTAAATTCAACATTATTTCCATGGCCGTACACAACGGTCACATTCTTCTTTCGGTCGTTGCGGTTCTCATGTCGGTTGTTTCTGCTTATTATTACTTAAGACCTTCTGTGTATATGTTTTTTGCTAAAGATGAGAATGCACCAACCCCTGTAAACGAAATCCCTCTCACCGCCTGCATTTCCATGACTATCTGTGCCTTCCTCGTTATCTTCTTAGGCGTTGCCCCTGATGCCTTTGTCAAACTGGCTAAGATTGCTGCTACGCCGTTGTTTTAGTCTTCCGACCTACACCCTGTCCGACGCGTCCTCTCTATGCCATCATCTTTTTTAAATTGAACCCTTTATTGTATGGGATTAGAAGCAAAAAGTGATGGAGACTTGTTTAAGATAACACTATGAATATTTTTAGATTATTTCAGCTTCATTTATTATTTGGATTATGTTTGATTATCTCCATATCTTTACCTGTTCAGTTATTTGCAAAATCACAGCTTCCTATCTGCGGTACATTGACATCACTCGGATATAAAAAAAGCACTCTATCAAAAAAATACAAAGGTGTCGTCATTAACGGCACCCTACTTGTACCCGCTAATGCAAACAGTTCTTTGGTGAAACGATATCATGTTGTTGATCAAAAGGAAAACGCGGGCATTATGGAAATGTACTTAAATTGGTGGATATGTGTAACAAAAGGAAGGATTGCCGAAGAAGCAAAAGCCACCCGAAATGATTATTCTGACACGAAATATGGAGTCATCCTTGTATCTGACTATGAAGGCCAACAGAGCACTGGTGAGCGTGGTAGTGAATAAACCTAATAACATGCTAGATTCATAACCTGCGCCCCTACTCTTCTCCAAGAATTACAACCAATCGATCCACTTCTATTAGCGGCAGCAACGCAACATTTTTGCTTACCGCCCCAGTATAAGTATCAATACTAAATGCTGAGCCTGAACATGAACTAAACTCTACAGTCGTTTCACCACGTATAATACTCGCTGCATTAATGTCCAAATAACCAAGACCTACTGAAATAAGCTGAGCTTTAGCAAAGTGTTGCTCGGAAGTAGAATTTCTTTCAGACGCAGCACACCCCAGCTGCATGGGAAAAGAAAAACCATTAGGCCATTCACTCAAAGACTGTGACACGTCATAACTACCATACTCTGATACATCTGGATTATTAACCGCATTATCAACCTCTGGTTCAGAAGCAGGTACTGCTTCAGAAGCAGGCGCTAGTTCAAAAGTAACTCCTAGTTCAGAAGTAACTGCTAGTTCAGAAGCAGGTGCTGTTTCAGGATACTGAACATCTCTTGTTTGATTAGGATCAAAGCTGGTTTCTGCCATAAAAACTCCTTTAATATTCTTTTCTATTTATGTTCTATTTTTCGGCAATAAGACACCCACTGTTGCCAGTTTAAAATCTTTTTGGGCACTTTTGTGCCCAGACATACATAAAAACATTAATGATTTGAAAGGCTTCCATCTGCTTTAAACAAACTTGAAGGATTTATCCTGTCGCAAGGGAGGGAAAAATTTGATCCTGTAATTTTACCAAGATTTATCAAGAAACCCTGGGATGCCCCACTTCACAATTAGCTAAATCATAAAAATCATACCTATGATACTGAGCTTCTAAGGTGTACGTGGAACCTGGTACATGTTCTCGATCAAGGGCATGTTCTATTTGAGCTAATGTAACCCTTTCACGAAATGGAACAGTTTGCTTATACCTAAACGTTCTACCAGAAATAAAAGCATGACCATGTTGACGAGCTACTGTGAGTAACTCACGCATAATAGTGGCAAATCTCAGATCTCTAGTAGCGATTAAAAAATCTTCAATTCGCACATCACGATTGCGCTCTTCTCTTTGAACAACAAATGGTTTTCTGGCTTCCACCATAGGCGTATGAGGTAGTGTGACAGAAACAAAACTTGGTTGTCTTTGCCCTGCTTGAAATTCAGAAGGATCAAGAACGCTCAATTGCCAAGGCGCTTCTTGTAGCATTATGACCTGGGAATCTCTTTGAACAGGAGCGCCTCCTAGTGAAGACCAATAATCCTCAATAGCAGTATTACAAAAACTATCAAGCCCAACAGTCTTTGAGAAATCATGTATTCTAGGACTACCTACTCTCACTGTTGGCGTTTCTGCGCCCGCTATGAGTGTAGAGTATAATCTTGAAAATGAGCTTAAACCTAAAACTGGCCTCATCATCTAGCAACTCCTATTCGTAATGATTCATGAATATCATTTGACTCCATTATCGAAATTAATACAGCTTTTGTTGCGTTTCTAAGCATAAAATGGACACAAATGTGTCCGTGCAGAATAATATTCCAAGACACCAAGGCCCTAAGGCCCTCCCTCCAAAATCTCTTGCATTCCACCCCCCCCTTAATTACTCTACCCCAAACCTTATAAAAGGAGAGTTTCATGAAAAAAATTACACTCTTAATTTGTCTGATAATTTGCTTAGGTTTCTTTGTTAGCACTCCTGCTAAAGCAGAGATTGGTCACACTCAAGACACAGGTTGGTTCCTGGGTGTTGGTGGTCTTGTTGGAGGTTACGAAGTCAATGAACTCAGAGCCATTGGCGGTGGACTTACCTGGCAAGCTGGTTACAAGCTAAATGAATACCTAGCCCTTTATGTTCAATCAGATGCCTACTACACAAATGATAGTGGTATTAATTTCTTGGCTTCCAACTTTATGCCCACATTAAAAGTAAATGTTTATGAAACATTGTACTTTTATGCTGGTGGTGGTTATGCTGGTATGTATGCTTGGGGCGGTGTCACAGCTGCAGGCCTCACCATTACTGGTTCTAGTTGGTACCATGGTTTTTGTGGAGACGGCGGTCTTGGTTATGAATACTACATTACTGATAACTGGACTGTAGCCCCACAAGTAGGTGTGAATTACACTTATATAGCAAGCGGTCACCTCATCACTCCAAATGTCCGCGTAAATTTTAATTATCACTTTTAATTAAGCATGGGTGAGTTTTACGAGCCCAGATCAGCGCGATAGTAATATGAAAACATAAAGCGAATACTTGGAGCTTTATGTCTAATCAGATGTTATAAATTATCTTCAATCCCAGGGTAGGAAAAGCCTTTCAGGCTTTCTTAACCCTGGGCTATTTTATTAATCCCCTTTCGGGGATTTTTTTGTGTCTTGAATAAGTTAAAATAATTCTGATATTTTTTGACTTATATCACAGTATAAGTTATACTATACTATAACTTAAGCGTTTTAGAGCTAAAAGACCATGAAAAAAAGAAGAATAAAACAAATAACATTAACCCCAGGAGAGGTTGTTAAAGAATTAAGAATCAAGAAAGGCTGGACACAAGCAACACTATCAATGATCACAGGTATTGCTGTGGCTAATATTTCGAATATCGAAAACGAACGCTCTCAGCTTGGAGAAGAACGTGCTATTCTTATCGCCGAAGCCCTAGGCATCAAACCTCAGTTTATTCTCTTCCCAAATGGTTTTGAAAGACCAAAACTCAAATCAAAGCTCGAAGCCATTCGAAAACGCATAAATATGATTGAAAAAACAGCTTAACCCTTCCCATCAGCTCCCCTGACCTTAGACTTTTGACCTTCGACCAACCCTCAATGCTGCCAATCTTGGGATTCTTTAACAACCTCAGGTGAGTCGATCAGGCTGACGGGCGCTCCGCCAATAGTAGGTGAAACTTTGAGAAACTGTGAAATGGAATTAATCCATTGATTGATTTGTTCGAGATCTTGGTTTGAGGAATAAACACCTCTCTGCCCTTCTTTTCTTTGGATATTGAGAATACCTAGATCAGCCAACACCTTGTACGAGCTTTCGAGATTAAAGCGCGACAAAGATTCTGGATGCGCGAGATCATCTCTGAGATACATGGGCTTGGCTTTGACAAGTATGTCTTTTGTGAGCGACTTGGCATCACTTGCCTCTACCTTATTGTATTTGAGATAACGCAAAGCAATGAGGTGAGATTCTAGGAAATTGTCTAACAATGAATAAAAGGTCAAAAAGTCACTATAATTCTGTTCTGTAATACTCTTTGTGATAGTTTGAGTCTTTTCATCATAAGCCACAAACTCTTTTGTCACCGCATAATGAATGACCTCAATAAACTCATTTTTTATAGCCTCATCTTCACTAAAAATAAAATCATGTGAAAAGAGATTTTTGAGAATACCGAATCTCTTGAGAAGTTCATCTACAGTGATTTTAGCCTGATTGGGTATTTGGCCGACAACCTTACAAAAACATGTGAGAAGGACATAGAAATGAACGATGTTATTCTTATAATAATCAAAATCCTGTCGACGACGGTCATCAAATGAGAAAAAGGTCTCTTCAAAAGATTCCACTTCTTTAAGCATGCCCCTGCCAGAGAGTTTTTTGACCGCCTCATGATAAGCATAGCTCTCATTGTAATTAATAAGGTCAGAGAACACTGCTTCTTTGTGCTCAAGATAATCCTTTAAGACGTGGATACGCTTTTCGAGCTGATCAAAGTTAAAGGCCTTCTTATTCATAGACAGAATCGCCAAAGAAGCGAGAGAAATAGGTGTGACTATTGCCACATCGGTCATGCGATGAGTAAGGTGATTGGCAAAAACAGCGACTTCTTTCTTTAACGTATCTATTGGCGCTGTTTTAATCTTATTGTCTGCACAGTATTGTTTGAGAGAAAGAGGTTTAGCAAACTCTACATACACCTTTCCGTATTTTCTTTTAAATATTTTGCGAACTCTAAATAATTCTCCAGCATTTTCCTTCTTTTTCTCATCACCTTTAGTCTCTTTTTGGTATTCCCTTTGCTCGAGTATGTGATCATAATTAACAGCTATGGGAACAAAGTAAATATCATCACAAGCGCCCTCAAGATAGGCCCTCATCACCATGCTCAAAATACCCATCTTGGGCTTTAATTGCTTGCCTGTGCGTGAGCGCGTGCCTTCGATAAAAAATTCGAGTCCATGTTGCTTGCTAATCAATGATTTCACATAAGCATAAAGTGATTCTTTATACAGATAATTGCCACGGAATCTACGACGGATGAAAAATCCGCCACATTTTCGAATGAGTTTGCCCACTGGCCAAAAATTGAGGTTTATGCCTGCACAAATATAAGGAAACGTAATATTGTATTCATAAAACAGATCTGAGATGAGCAGGTAATCAATGTGGGAACGGTGCATGGGAACAAGGACAATAGGATTTTTCCCTGCGACCTCTCTAACCTGGTTGAGCTGATCATGCTTGACCACAAGACCATTGAAGATTTTTTCCCACACATGTCTGAGCGTAATGTGCGCAAAATGAATATAACTGTAATTTACATCAGCCCCTATTTCGTTCAGATAGCGCAAAACCTGATTTTTACAATCTACAAATTTTTTGTTGTTTCTATCTGCATGAGAATGAATGCTTTCCAAAAAAGCCTCATCAGCCATGATCTCGGTAATAAAATTCTCTTTTGACCTAAGCTTTGGCCCTGTAATTCTGGCGTGCTCTATGCGTAAGTCATCTTCGATCACGTGAAAAAGAGATTCGGTTTGTTTGTCTTCTGATAGATTAGATTTATCATTCAAGTATTCTTGTAAATTAATAGGCTTTCCAAATTTTACTCTAGGCTTTCTCCTATAATTCATGAGGAAGAGAAGGATTTTTCGGATCGCCCCTGGTTGAGACTTTTCGCCAAAAAGAAGATCAAAATAAGACAGCTCTGTTTTACCCGGATGCTTATCAAAGTGAAATTGAAGAGTCACAACGTGGATAGGTTGTTTAATTTGACTTTGAATGCTTGTCAGAGGCGTGAGAGCATCTATGGGGTTAGTTTTGATCAATCCAAATAGGTAATCGCGAGAAATGCTTAAATTGACCAGGGTATTTTTTCCTTCTTGAAACAATTCTGTAAGGTAAGTTTTTTCTTCTACACTGTCCTCTTTGAGTTCTTTGTAAAAACGATCAAGACGGCAAACAAGGTGTTGCCATAATTTCTTAAAAGGCAACCAGTGAACGGTCAGGCAACCATTGGCAAAGTGAATAGGTGAGATTTTTTCTTTGAGGAAAAGATAATTAAAATAATGATACTCAAGTTGTCCTCTGTTTTTCATGACAAAAACAACAGGCCCATTGAGAGATTTGATCGTGCTAATATCTGAGGAAAGAACTTGGACTCTTCGAAAAAAGGGCAAAAAGATGATTCTGTGCCAAAAATTGAACTCTAATACCATGCCCGAAAGCGTTTTATTCTTAACCTGCGTGCCATACTGTTCAACACGCTCTCTATTACGCAATAATAGCCATGTAAGAGGCTTTCTCAAAAGAATGAGGATATTCTTTCCAATGACATATATTACCTTTTTCATATCCACTAATATACTGTATGAAGCCCATTCAGACAAGCGTTATACCAGGTTTTTGACGCAAAGTTGAATGATTTGAGGGGGTTACAGGACGCAGGTTACAAGACACGATAGGCGATAACTGATAGGTCAATACGCTAGACGCTAGACTCTAGACGCCCAAACTGTCTTTCTTTGGTTTATAAAACAATATGATGAGAAGCCCAATGCCGATCCAGAAAAAGGCACGGATACGACGAACGAGTTGAAGCGCAACGCCGTGTTCCCAAGCAATGTTGAGAAGATAAAAAAGAGCTCCATAACCACTTTCCATCACACCCATGCTCCCTGGAATAAAAACAAACATGACGTTGATAAGCACAGTGAGTGAAGCCAAGTAGAGACAATGATAGAATTCAATTGGGAGCCCCAAAAGATTTGCAATAATGAGGATTTCGAAAGCTCCTAAGATACGCCCTGAAAAATGAAGACCCAAGATTTCAAAAAAATGCAGCTTATGTTTTTTATAAAACCCCCCTATCTGCTGGTCTAAATCAGCTATTTTATCCGAATACGATTCAATGCGATCTCTTTGAATACCTGTTTTCAGGACAAGACGACTGATAAACGTAAACATTCCCTTCTTCTGAATCTTTATTAATAGGAAAAAAATAATAAAAAATAAAACAATAATGGCTGGGAATAAAACCCTCCAATGACCAGGCAATGGCAACCTAAACCAGGCTACAAAAAACGTAACGAAAAGCAATAAAAACACGCCCAAAAAATACATTGTCCGATCAATGACCACTGATGAGGCACTATCTGTTTTTGAAATCTTTTTCTGTAAAAGATAAATGCGATAAGGGTCTCCTCCAAAAAAACTCAAAGGAGTAACCGTGTTTACAGCTTCGCCTGTTATTTTTGTCAGAAAGACATGAATTAGAGAAACCTTAACACCATCATCAGTGAGAACCCGCCACCAGGCAAAACTTTGAATGGAATACCAAGTCATGGGAAAGAGAAAAACATAGATTATCTTGTAATCTAATTTTTTAAAATAAGACAAGACCTCGTGCCACCCCACTTTTTTGATTAAGGAAATAAGCAGGACAATACCAATAATGAAAAAAATGAGGGAAAGTTTACTTTTTATCTTATTAAAATTCATGATTTGGTCTCATAAAATCGCGAAGTTTGGTTATCATCGCCCCCTTCCTACGTCAATTCATTCATCTGATTACTAGTACAGGTAGCGTGTATCGGTTACGAAGCCCGTATCGTTTAGCGGTATGGGTTACGTCAGAGCATGAACACGTAACCGTAACCGAAAGACGAAACGGGCCTCGTGACCCTAACCGTAACCTTTTAAATAGAATTGCCATTTTCCTCGATTCTTTGTAAATAATTCCTCGAAAAAGTGACTGTTGAAAAACAGAACCACTAGGGTTTGTTCAAAAAAGTAGCAGATACAAGGCGGATATAAAATTTAATGAATGCGCGTACGTAGAGTACGTAATTGAATTAAATTTTATATCCAACGCAGTAGATGTGCATTTTTGGACAAACCCATAAAAGGAGGTCAAGTGTTGGAACAAAATCTAATTCTATTTTCAGTATTTATAATCGCTGGTTTTTTTATTATCATCTTAGGGTTTAAATTTTCAGATAAAACACGCAAAGTTATCGAAACAATCGGAGCCATGACTTTTCATGTTGGTGTTTTTGGAATCCTCTATTACCGCGTGCCCATAAGTCTTTTTATTAGTCTTGTAACCTTGGTGATAGCGCTGTTTATTCTTCTTGATCCCCTGAAGATCGAAAACCATATTAACTCAAGATTTTTTAAACTCTTTGGCTATCTCATCCTCTGTGCTGCTATCGCGTTTAGCCTTCAGTTCCTCACTGGGTTTCCTGTGTGGCCATGGATTGTCCCCATTGTTGTATACCTTGCCCCCTATCTCATCAGCCCTCTCAAAAAGTTTAATCGCCTCATCCTTCTTATCTCTTGGCTTTTGGTGTTTCTCAACACTCTCATTGTTGGTTTATTAATCTATAGCGGTTTTAATTCGAGTTTTGATACATCCTTCATTACAAAATTCTTTCCACAACAAGGCTATTTATTGCAAAAATCAAATGACACACCAATCAAAGCAACACTTCATGAAGGCATTAAAATATTGGATGGATCAGAAACAGATAAGAAAGAAAATGACACAAAGACCGATAAGAATAAGAGCGTAGACAAACAAGTAAGAGACAGCAAAAAACCAAAAGAAGTTATCAAAACAGAAACTGTTGTTGTCGAAAAAAAGACCCCACCAAAAAAGAAGATCGAATCAAAAACTCAAGACAAACCCGAGCAAACCTCGTCTGGCCCTTATCTTGAGAGCATCCAAAAAGCTGATGAAGAGTTCAGAAAACTTCAAAAAGAACACATGGCCCTTAAAAAGAAGCACAACGATCTTCTCAAAACGAATATTAAACTCGAAAAAGAGATTCAGGATCTTAAGGATCTAGTGAATTCTGAGTAGGATGAAATTAATAGAAATCTAACTCTTCTGCGTGAACTGCTTCACCTCAACAAGATTTCGGTGAAAGCTGTATTCTTCGGTAGGAAAGTCCTCGGATTTAACATCTTGGCAATAAGATCTCACAGCATTTTGAATAGAATCATTGAGATCCATGTACTTTTTAACAAACTTAGGACTAAAATCTGGATTTGCACCCAATAAATCATAGCTGACCAATATTTGCCCACTGCAATAAGGCCCACTGCTAATCCCAATAGTAGGGATAGAAACTGAATCTGTAATTTCTTTTGCCACTTCCATGGGAATGCCTTCGAGTAAAAGAGCAAATGCTCCAGCCTCTTCTAATATTTTAGCTTCGGAAATAATTTCCTCGGCAGCTAATTTTGATTTCCCTTGAATCTTATATCCACCCATCTGATGAATCGATTGTGGTTTGAGACCGATGTGTGCCACAGCGGGGATGCCTATCTTTTGCAAATACCAGATGAGATCTGACATTTCTTCGCCGCCCTCAAGCTTTATTGATTCAGCACCTGCTTTGATTAATTTTCCAGCGTTACTCACTGCAGTTTCTAGACTTGATTGATACGACATAAAAGGCATGTCTGCCATCACGTGCGCGCGCTTAACACCTTTGACCACACAGCGCGTGTGGTATTCGATATGCTCAATATTAACTGGTAAAGTGTTTTCTTCTCCTTGAACCACCATGCCAAGTGAATCACCTACAAGAATAACATCGATCTCAGCACTATCAAACATACGTGCCATAGTATAATCGTAGGCTGTTATGGATGTGATCTTCTCCCCTTTGTGGTACAAATCACGAAGGTCATTGATTGTGAGTTTTTCTGTGTTCAAAACTTACCTCGGTGCAATGGTTACATAGTGCTTATCTTTACCAGTCTTTAATAAGAAAAAAAGTTCCTTTTTAAACAATTCATAATCTTTTGGATGCTTTACAAAATCTAATCCCGAAGTATTCACAACCAAAAGTGGTGTTTCGGTGTATTGAAAATAAAACTGACTATAAGCCTGTGACACCTTTAAAATATAGTCTGGAGAAATATGGCGCTCATAATCTTTGCTGCGTTTTTTGATTCGCTTCATCAAAATCTCGGGACTGGCTTGCAAAAAAATCACAACATCTGGTTTTGGCAGACGTTGATCTAATAAAGTGTAAATTTGAGAATACAATGCGTATTCATCATCAGATAAATTAAGTCTTGCAAAAACTAAGTCTTTTGAAAAAACATAATCACAAACAATCTTTTGCTCAAAAAGATCTTGTTGTTTGAGTTCCATTTGTTGACGGTAACGTGACAAAAGGAAAAAAAGCTGCGTTTGAAAAGCATAACGATTTGTATCATCGTAAAAATTTTGAATAAAGGGATTCTCATCTGGATTTTCATAAATGATTTTGCCATCAAAATCAGAAGCAAGCATCTGGGTGAGACTGGTTTTTCCCACCCCTATTGGACCATCTACAGCGATATATTTTACCTTTTCCATGACCATGGCAGCTTTTCTCTATTGAATTGCTCTATAGAAGGCAAGGGAAGTTGTGAGGGGGGACTATTTTGTACTGACAAGGGTAACCCTTGATTTTCTTTGAAATATATGTCCGACAGGTCCTACCAGGATTATTGATCCAGCAATAAACGGGCGACCACAGGGGGTCGCCCCTACCTCTATCCACGACCTACGACCCACGATCCACGCCCCATTAATTACGCAAAGGCTTTCCCTTCATGAGCAGGTGCTGCATTCTGGCTTGAGTTTTTTCTTCGCCGCAAAGACTGATAAAAGCCTCGCGTTCAATGTCTAAAAGTTCTTGTTCGGTCACGTAACCTTGCGTTGGCAAATCACCACCCGCTAAAACATGGGCTAATTTTTTGGCAATCTTAGCATCATGTGCAGAAATCAAGCCTTGCAATAAATAACCATCTATCGCTGAATACATGGCCATCTTACCACCCATACCAGGAACAAGAATATCTTCTCGTTGAACAGGTTGCTCGTAATTTTTAGCGAGCTCTAAAACGTCTTGCTTGGCATCATAAAGCAAGCGATCACGAGATAAAGTCACCTTTGTTTTCTTTTGTCCTGGAAGATAACCAAATGTCATGGCCTCAGAAGCACTTGTAGCCACTTTGGCAAAGCCAATTTTTTCGAACGTTTGTTGCACTTTTGGAAATGGCCCACCATCTGATTTACCTGCCCAACCTTTGGGTCCCTTTTCTTTAAGATTGGCTTCGAGGTTAAGCAGCAAGTTTTTATTGCCGCCACCACCGGGAATAAGACCAGCGCCAAACTCTACAAGACCAATGTAGGTTTCAGAATATGCCCGAACAGCATCACAACCTAAAACAATTTCACAACCACCACCAAGCGCCATGCCTGCGGGTGCTGCGACAACTGGTTTTTTTGAATACTTGAGACGCATGCAAACATCTTGAAACCCTTTGATCATGGCTTCAATGCCTTCCCAATTTTTTTGTTGCGATTCCATCCAAATCAACATGAGATTTGCTCCAACAGAAAAATGCTGAGCATCGTTTGAAATAACAATACCCTTGTACGCATCATCTGTTTCAACCAAATCAATGGCTGCATTGATCATCTCACCAATGTCATTATCAATGGCATTCATCTTGCTGTGAAACTCTACGTTCACAACACCATCACCGAGATCGACGATTGAAGCCCCATCATTAGACTTTAATACTTTGTCCTGATCTTTGAGTGATTTAATCACAAGCGAAGTAGATCTGGTTTTTACAGGTTGATAGGCCTTGGAAGCTATATCAAAGTAATAGCGAACACCTTTTTCTGATTTGTAAAAAACACCTTCGCCATCTGTAAGAACTGAAGAAATAATAGGAGGCACTTTCACGCCATCAATTTCTAGACGACTAGCAAACTCTTTAACACCAATGGCATCAAGGATTTCAAAAGGACCCAGATCCCAATTAAAACCCCATTTCATGGCATTGTCGATATTAACAACATCGTCAGCAATTTCTGGAATGCGATTGGCCGAATAAGTTAACGCCGCGCGCGTGGTTACCCAAGCAAACTTACCTGCTTCATCCTCAGCATTTACCATCATCTTGATGCGCTCTCCGACATTCTCAGTATTTTTGGCAAGACCAAGGCTGTCATAGCGAACTTTTTCTTGAGGCGTGTACTCACATGTTTTGAGATCAACAGAAAGAATCAACCGCTTGCCTTCTGCATCACGCGATTTTTGATAAAAGCCCTGCTTGGTTTTATCGCCAAGCCAATTCTTTTTGATCAATTGCTTCACAATCTCAGGCAGTTTAAAAATCTCGCGCCCTTCATCATCAGGCAACTGTTCATAACTATTATTTGCCACATGCGCCAAGGTATCAAGACCAACCAAATCGCCTGTACGAAACGTAGCTGACTTTGGTTTGCCCGTTGCTGGGCCTGTGATTTTATCAACAGCTTCAACACTTAAACCCGCTTTAATGGCCTCATGCATGATGGCCATAAAACCGTAAATACCAATGCGGTTAGCAATAAAACTCGTAGTATCTTTGGCATACACAACACCTTTGCCAAGTGTGTCTTCCAAAAACTCAGCCATAAATGATGTGACTTCTGGATTTGTTTTGTCAGATGTGATGATTTCGACAAGCTTCATGTAACGAACAGGGTTGAAAAAATGTGTGATGATAAAGTTTTTTGCAAACTCTTCACTACGGCCTTCAATCATATCAACTAATTTAATCCCTGAAGTGTTAGATGAAATAATGGCACCGGGCTTCATGTGTTTTTCGACATTCGTAAACACTTTTTGTTTGATGTCTAAACGCTCGACAACAACCTCGATCACCCAATCACAATCTTTAAGTTTATCCATGTCGTCTTCAAAATTGCCTGCCGTCATTAATTTTAAAACGCGTTTATCAAAGATGGGCGAAGGCTTTTGTTTGGGCAAACCATTGTTGATAGCATTCAAAGCAAACTTGTTGCGAAATCCTGGTGAATCTTCAGTCAAACCAGCTTTTTTATCTTCATCTGTAAATTTAGGTGGCACAATATCGAGCAGAATCGAGGGAATCCCTGCATTAGCAAGGTGGGCAGCAATAGCAGCGCCCATGACACCAGAGCCTAATACAGCAGCTTTTTTAATTTGCATAGTGTTTCTCCTATTTGTGTTAACATCCTTACATTTTTTCAATAATCATAGCAGCGCCCTGGCCACCACCAACGCACATGGTTTCTAATCCGTACTTCTTGTCGAATTTATGAAGACCATGCACAAGGGTTGCCATAATGCGACCACCTGTACCACCTAAAGGATGTCCTAGAGCCACGGCTCCACCTTTGGGATTCACTTTATTTAGATCTAATTTAAGTTCCTTAATCACAGCCAAGGATTGTGCAGCAAAGGCTTCGTTAAGTTCAAAAATATCGATTTGATCTATTGTCATACCTGTTTTTTTCAGAACCTTTTGAATCGCAGGTACGGGACCAATTCCCATAATCTCTGGTGCACAACCAGCAGCAGCCATACCAACTATTTTGGCAAGAGGCTTAAGACCTAGTTCTTTTGCTTTGTCAGCAGACATGATTAATGTTGCCGAAGCCCCATCTGTGAGAGGACTGGAATTACCCGCAGTCACTGAACCACCTTCTTTAAAAACTGGTTTTAATGTAGCGAGTTTTTCTAATGTGGACTCAGCTCTGGGCCCTTGGTCTGTATCGACTGTTGCCCTACTGCCATCTTTGGCATAAGCAGTGACAGGAACAATCTCATCTTTAAACAAACCTTCTTTTTGAGCTTTGACTGCTTTTTGATGAGAATTATATGCAAACTCATCCTGTTCCGTGCGAGAGATTTTGTATTTGTCAGCAAGATTTTCTGCTGTGACTCCCATAGAAACATAAGCTTGAGGGGCACCGTCCTTCATGAGTTTTGGATTAAGACTTGGATTATAACCACCCATGGGAACGTGAGTCATAGATTCTACACCAGCTGAAAGATAGACATCGCCCTGACCAGCCATAATGGCTTGAGCCGCCATCATGATTGTTACCAAAGAAGATGAACAAAAATTATTTACGGTTGCTGCCGGAACAGTGATGGGAAGCCCTGATAAGAAAACAACATTACGAGCCACATTCATTCCTTGCTCACCTTCTGGCATAGCACAACCCAAATAGAGATATTCGATATCTTCAGGTTTGAGCTTTGGAGCTTGTGCTAAACAACCCTTGATAACATCAGCAGCGAGGTCATCAGCTCTCGTAAAAACATAATTACCTTTGTGAGCACGTCCCATTGGTGAACGAACTGCGGATACAATGACTACTTCTTTCATAAAATACCCTTTCTTTAATTAATAATTCAAAAAACCCTTGTAATAGAACAATAGTTTCGCGCTATTAGCAAAATCTATCTTATGAATACTCATTCATTTAACATTCTGTGTCATACATTTTCTCTATGATCAATGACTGATTTATTGAGAATTCTCATTTTTTGATTCTCACAAACCCCCTCCCCTAACTCTAAGAAAATATTGGATTATTTTTTGCTATTTAGATATAAGTTTTTTTATTGTTAATTCCGTGTATTCATTAGATCGAATCACGACCCACAACACACGACCCACAATTTATGACTCTCTTATTTCTATATTTATTTCTCGCACTCTTTGTTTCTTTTCTTTGTTCCTTACTTGAATCCGTTATTTTATCTGTCACACACTCTCATGTAAATTTACTCATTAAAGAAAACAAGCGCGGTGGAAGATCACTCAAAAATCTAAAAGAAAATATCGATAAACCATTAGCTGCCATCCTCACCCTCAACACTATTGCCCACACAATAGGCGCAGCTGGTGTGGGCGCTCAAGTTCTCAAAATTTACGGAAACAAATGGGTAGCTCTTGCAAGTATTTTACTGACTTTAGCTATTCTGATTTTTTCTGAAATAATCCCAAAAAATCTGGGTGCTGTTTACTGGAAAAAACTCGCACCCTTTTGTGCGTATCTCACAAACTATCTTATTTACATCACGTATCCCTTTGGACTTTTATTTGAAGTGATTTCTAAACTCATTGTACCAAATAAATCTCAAGAAGAAACAATGTCCCGCGAAGAAATGATAGTCGCTGCAGAAACAGGCGCTGAAGAAGGCGTGCTTGTCGACAAAGAATCTCGCATTATAAAAAATCTTCTCCGGCTGAATTTGATTCTTGCCGAAGATGTTATGACACCACGATCTGTTGTCTTTGCTCTTCAAAAAGACATGACAGTTGGTCAAATACTTAAAAATAATTCTCCCATTCTTTTTTCACGCATTCCAGTTTATGACAAAGACATCGACGACATCATTGGCATGGTCTTGCGTTTTAAGATCATCGAAATGTCAGCCCATGATTGTCATGACTGCAAAATCGAAGACCTCATCATGCCCATTCACACTGTTTTAGAAGAAAAACCTGTAGCAACTATCCTCGACGAATTTATTAAAAAACGTGAACATATATTTATTGTAAATGAATCACACGGGGGAACAGCTGGTATTATTACGCTAGAGGATGTGATCGAAACATTGCTGGGTGTTGAGATTGTAGATGAATTTGATTCGGTGGAAGACATGCGAAAATTCGCCCTTGAGCAATGGGAACTCAGAAAGAAATCAAAAAAACATATCCATATCAAAAAACCATCTTCTTAACCATTCGATTTTATACACTAATCAGCGTGTACAAAGAATTCAGCAAAATTTCTTTTTAGAACAACTTTCTGTAGGAAGCACCCGATACTAGTAATAGAAGGTACTTGAACATGAAAAGACATCTCACATACATCACCCTTATTTGTTTTCTATTCATAGCCTGCAGCTCAAGCACTTTTGAAAGTAGTCCTGGGGTTGAATCTGAATCTGAATCAGAAGCTGAAACTGAAACCACTGGCACGGTTTGGAATTCCATTGCTGAAGAAGACTGGGAAGTAAAGTGGACTGGCTACGGATCTGTAGACTTTGAAGAAACGGGCATTGTCCTAGAGCCCATGGCTTCAACCGTTCTCAGCGAAACACATTCTTCCTTAGTCACACACATCCCCACCCAAGAAAATCCTATCTCAGACTTTAAAGTCACAATCGCAGTGACCAACGAAGAACAACTCAGAACCCCTATTCCAAACGAATGGGAAGTTTTTTGGTTATTCTTTAATGCTACATTTGATGAAAATAATGCAGAACTCACAAACTATTTTATTTTAAAAACTAATGGCACTCAGTTAGCCATTTCGGACGATGTTGTTGGCGAAACCTTTTTGTATACTGGTTCAGAAGCTTTTGCTTTCATCAACACTCAACATGAAATCATTTTAGAAAAAATCGGACAGATTGTAAGCGTGACTATCGACGGTATTTTTGCATTCACCTATGATGGAGATGAAGAAGCCATCCCTGTTTTAGATCAAGCAGGTACAATTGGTTTGTATACCGAAGATGCAAGAGTCAGAATCCATTCTATAGAGATTGAAGCTTATTAAGAATTTCCTTCCAATCTGAACAACGGTGAATCTTATCGGATTTTAATTCCTCGTGTTCTTCAATAAAACGATTCCAAGGTCGGTCATGGAGAAAGACTGGTACATTCATTTGATTGGCCAAACACAAAGCCATGTGCCCAGAATCTTCTATAGCAAAAGCAAACTCTAATTCTTGTAACTGATCTAAAGTAATCGCAACATCTTTATCTAAACCAGAAATAAAACGTGAATATTTATCGACAAAGGTGAGACTATCATACGGGACCTGATAATCTTTTAACCATTTTATGGAATCCTCACGTGTAGAAGGCGGACGCCCTGTCATGATCGAAATACCATACCCCATGCCCTTGAGTTTTTTTATAGCTTCAACAGCGCCTTCAATAGGTTGCATATTATACACCACATCGGGGTCATGGGCAAAATCGAGAAGTTGCTTAAACTGTGTATCAGACAGGCCAAAAGATTTTTGAAGATTAAAATCAGAAATGTTCTCAAATTGACGCTTAATACCAAACTCTTTCTCAACTAATTCAATAATAGCATTCGCTGTTTCGCAAAGAACATCATCAAAATCGATGTAGATATTTTTCATAAGAATTACCTGCTTTCACAGGTGATAGAATAAGAGGGAGAAGTTAGCAAGAGAGATTAGTTATACCCCCTCTCCTTTGTAAGGAGAGGGTACCCGAAGGGGGGGAGAGGTAGATCCTACTCGTTTTCTTCTAGAATATAATATTCGATCATATCAGTGGTTCGCGAGTAAGTCTTTATAGCCATTGTTTCAGAGTCATACAGTGAAGCATTTAGTAAGTGTCTGTTTGCTTTTACTCTGATTGTTTGAATGTGATTGTAGTCACCAGCGCTCACATCTAAAATCAATAGTTTTGATCTTAAGATATTTGCCGAAGTCATGAAGCTGCTTCTGAGTAATAAGAAACCATTTGTATCAGAAACAATACTCACATTACCTCGTCCAAAAAACACACGCGATTCAGCCAATAATTCTAGATCAAAATTATACATCGTAATATCACCACGACGACTTACTAAATGGATACGATCAGCAGTTTCGCTTGCTTTAACATTATACACCCTATCATCTAGCATGATAGATTTTTCAAAAGTAAAGCTCACAGATCTCTCAGACTCATTAACCTCATAAGAGTAGATTTTAAACACTTGATCGCCATAGATTTTTCTTGTTGCCAAAATACCAACGAGGTTTTCTGAAGCAGATAACAATGTGATTTTATCAATATTCAAATGGCTTAAGTCCTGAGTGTCGGTTGCATCTGATTCTACTTCATAAACCCAGTTCAATCTTGGCTTAATCACTCTTATACTAGCAGCACTGTCAACAGTGAAGCGTAGCTTACCATTCTGAAATCTTTTGCGATAGATTTCAGCATCAAAATCAATTGTGAGATCAACATCTTCTAATAGTCTGCCTTTAACAAATTCCCCACGTTGCGCAGTGGCAGCTCTCACAAGAGCGTAAGGTGTATTTGTTTCAAACGTGATTTCAGAAAATGAATTATTATTGATTGAATAAACAGAATCAATATTAACAACAGAACCATCTAAAACCTCTTCAGTAAAAATCACATCATTGGTTGTGACGTCTAAAATACCAAGATAGTACTGATTAGTATTAAAGTTCTGCGCATCATAGTATAGATTAGAGTTAGAACCGAGTTCTGCATTATACACTTCGTGACCACTGAGCACTGTCACAGGAGCAGCCTCTTCATCACTTAAGTCAAGTTTAACAAACTTTTGCGTGCCTTCTACCCTACCAGAGGCAAAAAGGGTATTATCATGAACTATGCTAAAATTAATTTGAGTTAAACCAAGCTCAATTATTTCAGACACACCAGGATAAATCTTGATTATACTGTCACCATCTTGAACCAAGATCCTATTTTCACCATCAACATACATAGAGGATGAAAGGTCAGCATTGCCATTGTAATCTAAAACCGCGATAATTTCTTTCTCCGTATGATCATAAAAATAATACCCATAGCTCTGTTCTTCTTCAAAAGTAATCTCACCTTGAAGCAAGAGAATATTGGCATCTACAATATTAAATGAATCAACACGATCACCCGAAAGACGATTACTGAGTATATTATCAGGGCTCACTGTTCTTAAAGATCCCGCTGTATCAGTCAGATAGACTGTGCCATCAGCGTGTACCATCTGCTGTGCAAGTTCAAAATTAGGATTAGTAATGTAGATTTTTTCGCCAGTGGCCTTAGCCCACTTTACAAGCCCCTCTGTACCTAATTCTAAATTATTATCATAGAAATACACATTTCCATTTGCATCAAACTGAGGTTTGTCTTGAATTTTAGCTTCGTGAATACATTTTTCTTCTGCGCTATCAACAAAAACAACAAAGCAATTTTGGTCATTAACTACGAATGACGCCTCAAGAACAAAAACCATTTCAGTTTCATTGTTTGGACTAAGAACAAAACCATCAATAGCTGGAACAGGAGTGTCAAGAATCGCGTCTTCAGCTAAATCTGTATTTGCTACTGTGAGACTCAAAACACTTTCAATACTTGTATCGCTAAAGAACTTAAAATTGTCTGAGTCTAGGTTATCAATAAGATAAACAGTCCCTGTGTTATTCACTTTGAGCGAAGGATTACCAATGACCGTAATACTTGTTGTTGAACCTTCATCATCAAGACCTGTGCCTGTGTCTAAAGAATCAGACATGCCTGATCCAAAGCAAGAAACACAAAATACAGTAATGAGGACACCCATGATCGTATATAATTTATTCTTCATCTTTTCTCCCTGTTTTAGCCACCTTAAACATTTGCATATTAAACTGACAAACCTCTGAGACATCTAAAAATCCCTTAGAGTTAATCATTTCTTCATCAATATTGTTTTTTCTTAAAAGTGTTTTATCGAGTTTTTTTGAAATAAGACCAGACATCTCTTTATGAAAGATGTAAATTTTCTGGCGCATCAATTCAAACAACGCAGGAGACATGGAAATAGTCATGGCACTTACATGTCTATCTTTGGCTGGTAAAGTCAGAGCCTGTTGGCCTAAGTGAATTGCATTTTTATGATAGCTAATGGCTTCTTGGCCTAAACCTTCTTCTTCAGTCATAATTTTTGGATAAGATTGTTCCCACGTACCATCAGCTAAAACTGTTGCTAATTTAAGTTTAAGCAAAACTTCCATAGCTTCTTCAGCCTGCTTAACAAATATTCTAGGTCTAATCTTGTTGGCTATCCAACTAGCATCAGGTTTAAAACCATCCCATTTAATCATCTCTCTCACAACTGGGTAATACCATTTTAATAAGTAAGTCGATTGATCTTCGTTAATGAGTCTGAGAGCTATGAATTCTTTAAATTCTTTAAGAGCATCAAAATGAATCATTCTCTCTTCTTCTGTTTTGGCCTGATTAAAGAGAACAAGTGTTTCAAAATATTGATAAGGACGTCCAGTAAGAGGAATAATAGCAGCGATTTTACGTATACTCTCTAAAGTGAGATTACGTTTACCAATAATAACACGATGAAAAAAAGTAGATGTTTGAAACCCAGCTTTTTGACTCAAAAAACGATATGAGAACTTAGTGGGCATTTCCTTCTTTTTCAGCTCATAAAAATCAGCTAAAAATTGGCGGTAATCATCATATTGAAACACATTAAGCGTTTTAAGTGATTTTTGCTTATTCATGGTATCCTATATGCTTTAAATTGTTGCGATTTTTGGCACCCTATATGCTAATGTATCGCTTTCTTCACTCTTCGTTATACTTTATTTATCGGCTTATATTTCATCTGTGTTGCTTATTAAATCATAAATTTTGGGCGTCAAAAAACAGAATTTGTCGTAATGGCAATAGGAAATCAGCATAATATTTCAACAAGATACAACAATATTTAACAGCTTTAACGCTATCAGGCGTGTCCTTGAGGACACGATTTCTTCAAATCTTGTGTCCCAAAGGACACGAAAATTGCATCACCCGCGTAACTTCAGTTTTTTTCATGCGATAAATATACTAGTAAGGCACTTGTATTAATGTCAGCCCGTTAGAAGGAGAAATACTATGTTAGATGAAGCCCTATCCGCACAATATAGAAATGAAACTGCACCTGAAGTCGCTAACAACCCTGCTGAAAAGCAACTTAGTTATTACGACCAAAATCCTGACCTCAAACCCTTTGATAATGGTGATGGTGCTTTTACCTGGGGTCTCAATAGTGATGTAGAAAAGCGTGAACTTACCGCATACGGAAGAAAAGCATTGCAAGCTAGTGATTCTGATAAAGAAGTCACAGATGCCGAAGCTTTAGCAAGGGCCTCTCAAGATCTGGCTCTGGTTTTGCAAACTAAACCTAAAAGCGTTGCCACTGATTATGTTACCAGAATTCTAGACAAAGACGCAGCCACAGTATTTAAAGCAAATGGTGGTGCAGCGTTTTTTCCTGCTGAAGAAGCAGCTGACGAACCTAGTCATTCTGGCACAGAACTTTTTGCACCACAAAACTCACGTAAATGGTAAAATATTATTAGACATCTTTTTGTTTTTAAACAAAAAAACAATCTCCTAAATTGTAAAGGAAAAATGCCATGTATGACCAATTTCCATGTGTAAACTTTGCTTCGTTTGAAACAGCAGCTAGTAAAGAAACCGATTATTACGACCTACATCCTGAGCTTATACTCTTTGACAATGGAAAAGGTTTTACTACCTGGGGCATCAACGAAGATGTAGAAAAAAAAGAATTCATTGATTATGGTCGTAGTAAATTAGTGAAAGAGGATCCTGAAGCAGATCCCTCACAAGCTGAGTGTTTAGCCAGAGCCTCTCAAGACCTAGCTGCTGTATTAAAAACAAAATCCAGATCAGTTGCTCAAGATTACGTGACCAGGATTCTAGACTGGCGTGCTCGAAGAGCCTTTAAAGCAAATGGTGGCGCAGAATTTTTTCCAGCTGAAGAAGCTGCTTCAGAAACTCAAAAAACCAAATATCCTGAAATTCACGGTGGACCTGGTAAGAAGTTTTAATCTTGTTTAAGGATCTCTTTTGTTGAAAAAAGAACCGCGCTAACTTCTCACTCAAGCAACAACTTCGCATAATTTACGATATTCCGCTATAAATACATCAATCTCAATTAATTAAAACTATTTCAGCCCTCCCATCGATTAACCTTTTCAGAACACAGAAATTAAGGGGATTTTAACAATAGGAGGGAATCATGCAGAAAGTACTACTCATTATTAGTGTTATAGTCGTTTTTTCGATGCTCATGCTTCATAGCCCAGACAGCTATGCTAAAAAACACCACAAACATAGCCATAAAAGTCACGTCGTCCATAAAAAACATGTCCACAAACATGTAACCAAACACGTCAAACATTACAAATCACACCATCGTCATTACTCACGCTACTCCCACAGAAGTTGTTGCCATGGACATGGTTGCTCTTACCCCTGCTATAATCGACACCACCACAGAAACTGTGGGTTGTTTGGATTTTTGCACATCATTTTGTAACCATGATTCCAAGGTGAGGGAAATATGATGAAAAATATATTATTAAGCTTCTGTTTGATCTCATTTTTTATGCTCACATCTTGTCATGAGTACTGGCATGATGATGAAGTCTATTCATACACCGAAACAGAGTACATCTACGAGGAATACGATGATTGTGATGAAGATGATCCCTCAGGCGGCCTAGACTATTGGTCTAGTTATTATAAGGGTTCATCTCGTAGCTTTTTTGGATCGTATGAGCTTAATGAATATTATTCTACATGCGATGACTACGGGTATGATGATCCTGATTTGGAATTACCAACATACTTAGATGTTTATTCCTATGATGACATGATGGACTTTGAAACAAGCTCAGGCCAACTCATATGGAATGCGGTGATTTATTCTGACGACACATTTGAATTCGAAACAAATTACCTAGACTGGTATGGCCACCCTTCTGTTATTTTTCCCTGTGAATGTGAAATTTATAACATAGAACACTCAGATGAATCCATTGAATGCGTCTGCGAACCTTCTAATACTTACTCGACATGTTATTTCTATTATGAATTGATATAAAAGACATATGCCTTATGTCATTTCTCATCGCTCATTACTCATCACTCCAAACTCCTTCGTGTCCCCAAGGACACGAAATCTCCCTTCCCATCGAAACAAATGGTTTAATATACCGATAAGTTGACTAAATCATTTGTGTTCAAGGTGTACCCGTTAATAATTTGTTAGCTAAGGAATTTTAGAGAAAAATGTCCAGTTACATGTCCAATTTTAGACCCGAAGCCACTGGGAGTTTATTTTATCTTAACATGGCTCAATGGCTAGGCACAGGAGAACAAACCGTACAGGCCTTTCAATTAGTTGATCCTGCTCTATTTCAAGACACACCTCAAACAAGACTACCACTTGCCTGTCTTGATTCATTTGTATGTGAGGATACAGAAAATGATTTAGATTTTGGAGTAAGGCAAAGATATGGAGAACAAGGACCTGATGCTTCTGGAGGAACTTCGTATTGGGATCTAGAACCAGAAATAAGAATGACATTGAGTGAACAACTCATTGGCTTACTCACTACAGAAATAAGAGCGAGAAGAAGAAAATCAGAACGAACTGGTCAACGTCTTCTAAAAACAGACTTTAATTCTCTTAGAGAATTTGATGTGAGTTTTGAACTCGATCCACACAGAGCAAAAGGAACAAGAAAAGCAAGATGGATCCTCACTAACACAGACCATAATACAAACCGTTCGGGTGATCTTATCTTTTATTTCATGGATGACCTTGGCACATGGCTCCCACTCACACCTGGACAAAGCATTGCTTTATTTCCTGGAGAGAGAATCAAATTAAAACAAAATAGAAATGACGGAAAAGTAGTAGCGTTTGTTCTGCCTACATTTATTTAATTATGAGTTATTTAACTTTAAATCCTACTCTTGGTTTTGGAAATACTGCTTTGCCAGGAGCTGATGTATTTCAAACTATGCCCACCAAAATGCAATGGTTGCTCCAATACGGATCAACGAATTTGTGCAACGAAGACAGTGATGGTTTTGTTTTAGTAGGTCCCAGTGGATCAGGTCCCGCTCGCGCTGTCCCGGACGCACCAGGTTTAGCAGCTGACGCTAGCAAACGTGGTGTCGCGTCATCAGCTCATGCTGTCCCCGAACCAGCTGGCGCCATCGCCGCTGGTACATGGCACGCAACTCTCCCCACACAAATTGAAATAAAAGACCTGGCTTCTAGCGCTTTCACAACTAGGGCTTTACAAAAAGGCTATGTGCCCATCCTGTTAACACCTGATGTAGGTCCTCTTAAACAATCCATTTTTAGATATCTCAGAAAACGTGGGGGCTATTCCTTCCAACGCTCAGGTAATTTATTGGCAATGCAATATGAGGAGAAAAAAGATGAATTCAGTATAACTACTTTCAGCAAAAATATCCCTATTTACATTATCCGCAATTTAAAAAGCCGCTCAAGACCAACTGAAATATATGTGATAGAATATGAAAGAACGCGCGATAAGCCAGCTAGCGTGGAAGAAATGCTAAACGATCATATTAGAATTACTCAAATTGACCCATATACGATGACAGCATCTGTGATTAAGGAAGTAACTGGGTATTATGCATGGACTCTTAAAACAGGAGATATTGTCCAATTTGGAGACAAAATGCGCTTCAGACATACTCCAACCAATGTATCTATGATTGCACCAACAACTCGAGTACCTACACTTGAAGATGATGACATGGACCCTACACTTGAAATGGCCACAGTACCAGAAGCAGGTGATAAAGTAACAGAGTTTTGGATAGACGGGATAACAGGTTCTAGCATTAACCCCTGGGCTTTTACTGAAGAGTTTTTAGGCCTGAGACCTTGGGATAATTCAAAACCAGAATCACCTTGGATTGATACTTTCTTCGAAGACTAATGTATCTCTGATTAAACAATACCATGTCCTTAAAAAATCTTTTTTCAAAACAAGCCCAAACCATTTTAGAAAATCAAAACGTGGAAGTCGAAAAATATGTAGCCTGGGCAGAAACACGCTTTGGAAAACACGCGTATTGGACTGGTTTATTATTTGGTGGACTGGTTTTCTTCTTTTGCCTCTATCTTGGCTTTACTGGCTATCAAGACAAAGCAGACAGTCTCATCTATTTAATAATCGCCCTCTTCTTTGGTCTGTTTCTAGCCAGCATCTTTATTGGCTGTGGCATGATGGTCAAAAACAAGACAACACCTTTGAGCACAGAAGACAAAATCAGAGAATCTGTGCTTTTTGAAGTTTTAGGATTTTTGAGAAAAACTGATCTTAAATACATAAAGAAAATTAGTGATAGAAAATGGGATGCCATTAGAACCTTTGATCTACAAGCCTATAAAGAACGAGAACTGAAACGACTTGATAAATTAAAACCCCTTGCCTCAAAGAATAAAATCACAAGACTTCAAAACTTAAAATTGATTTTTAGAAAAGCATCTCTTTGTGGAATTGTTTTGTTTCTTATCATGGCAGCCTTCTTTTTCTTTTTCACCTCTCCTTTGGCACTAAAACTTTTTGGATTCAGTTTTAGTATCATGCTCATCGGTCTTCATGCATGGTTTTTTCTTTATGCTCTGATTGGTTTCCTTAAAAAAGAAATTAGAATCCCTGGTGAATGGGAAACAAACATCTTTAGAGGCACATCTGCTGTGATCTGGTCTATTATTTTTCTTACCTTAGGACTATTTGATCTTCTGGCATGGCTATTTATAGCTGGATATTTGATTTTATATTAGTCCCACTTTAGTCCCATCAGTCCCAAAAATGGGACTCGCCCAATCTCATGAGACTCACTCAAATGACCCAGCGCTTTAAAATGTTGTTTTAATTGATTTTAATTATATTCATCTCTTGGCATCATCCTTGCAAAACACTCTACCAGCAGGAATATCAACAAGAACTATTTTGACAAATAGTTACATATATGGTACTATTTATGGGCAAAATAAAAAGAGGAAATTACATTTTCCTAAGTTGGATTGGCGATCATGGGAACCATGTTCATGTTTATCATAATAAGAAACTGATTCTCAAATGGGATCTTGATGAAAACAAAGCCATGGTCGGAACCCCATCAAAACGTGTATTAAAAATTATAGTAGAATTACAAAAAGAAGGTTTATTATGAAGATTAAAAATATCACATATAATAACAAAAAAAAACATTTCGAATTAACAACAAGTAGCAAAGAATACGTATTCCCCTATTCTCGTCTAAAATTAAAACCTACTCTTACTAATAAAATTAGTGATGTATACGTTGACAGCGAATTAGGAAACGAGGCTTTTACATATACCTTAGAATCAGGAAAGGAAGACACGATTCATATCGATCAGGTACTAGACTATAATGCAGACCTAGATTATTTAACAAATATGCTTCTCTATAAGCTTACTCTCAAAGCACAACAGCTTATTAAGAAAAACAAAGTCAATAAACGCGAAATCATTAGACGCATGCAAACATCACCCACACAATTCTACCGTCTTTTGGATCAAACCTTTTACAACAAATCTATCGATCAGATGATTAAATTACTTTCAGCACTGGATTGCACTGTAGACATTGTTTTTAAGAAAGCTGCCTAACCCCCTCCAACTATCCCAAAAATGTAGTAAAACCATATTTTTACGCACCTTGTAAAAAACACACAACTTCTCAAACCCTCTCCCGATACAGGTTTTACTCAGGGGCTAAATACAGGGTATACAAACATGACATATTCTTCAGACTTATTATCCATAGATCTTGGCTATGTTGAAGCTACGCTAGAAGCTGGCAATATTGCATCTCCTATTGAGATGGCCGCCTTGGAAATTTCAAGGTTGAATGACGGTGACATCATCTTTGAGATGGATGATTTTAAGAATATGGGTGATTATAGGAACCCTATTCTTAACGAATTATCAGGTTCTCCAACAGGCCCTCCCACTTTTAGAAATTGGCGATTAGAAATCATAGAAAAAATTCTCAAAAGACAAGTTGATCCCTTACTTGAACGTTGGGAAGATTTTGACTTAGGCACACTCGCACAAGTCATCGAAAAAACGTCAGAAGGCATTTCCAATATTGTAAACCTTGTAGAAAGACTTATCCCTGTTCTCCTCACTTATCACGGCATCAATCAAAATGGAGCCCAAGTTGTTGCTCTTGCATGGCTGGCCATGAATAATGTGAAAGAAACTCACGATCATTGGGTAGCCCAAGGAAACAAAGCCATCCTCCCTGATGGAGAATTCGATTCTTTTCTTGATTATACATTACAGTGGATAGAGTCAGGACGCTTTAATTTTGGAGCTCTCGATGGTAAAATTGCTTATGACGAAGACTCACACCGGGTAATCGCTGTCCAATCAAGTTATAACCCTCATCAAAGACGCATTGATTTTCCAAAACCTTATTTCACTGACCCTTTAAAGGCATTCGATCCTGAATTAACGCTCATCCCTTTTATTCCAGCTTTTGCCCATGAATGTTATCACGAATACCAAATGTCAGAAACTGGAGCTGAAACTAATCTCATGCAAGCTGAAGTTGATGCCGAAATTCTATGCACTAAAGTATACATCATGACCAAAGGCTTTAGAGATGCTGATTTTTATGAATTTAGAGGAGACTTTGCTAGACAAGAAACCTTAAGCGAAAATTCCTATCAAAATTTTCAAGAAAGCCCTCTTTTCAATACACCCATGAGAGTGTTTTATGATTCTCAATCAAGGCATATGCCCAAACCTTATCAGCCACGCATGTATCAAATAGCCTGGAGAGAATTGCACAGCGGAAAACCAGCAAAGAAGCTACGTCAAAGAGCCTTATCCGAATTCAGCTATTCAAATGTTTTAGACATAACACAAGATTTAATAGAAAATACTGTTTACCTGTTTGAGAAACAACGTCAATTATATGGAGACGAGCGTTTTCAAGAATTGGCAGCAGAAGAGTGGAAAAAAACAGAGCCCAAAATCTCTGGCAATAAAAAACCTGAGTTCTGTTCCATGAAAGAAGCAAATCAATACATGACTGATCGCATGAATGCCCTTTGTCTAATATTTTACTTAGAAGGAATTGATGCTGCCCAGGAATATTACGATGGTCGTTTTTTAAAAGACATGGCAAATCATTTCACACCCTACTTCTCTGAGCAACACTGCTTTGGTGACATCATTAAATCGTATGAAAATAAAGCCTATCTCTACTACTGACGCGTAGATATACATTTTCAACACCCTGCAGACAATTTTCTCCTCTTTTTCTGTAATTTGGGGTCTTTAGACATCTCTTAACAAATCACCACATTAATTAACAAGTAATTACAGTAACTTAAAACTTGTCACTTTGGCACGCATCTTGCTTATATAAATAGTGACAGCTTGTTTAGAACAAGCGCTACAGGGCATAAAATCAGGGCTAAAAAACAGGATTAGGAGATATTATGCAAATAGAATTTACAATACCAACTAGAGAACAGTTTGAAGACATGGTCAGAGATAGTGATCAAGAAGTTACTGCTGAAAGCGTAGCTAATTTGGCTTGGGATTATTCAAGCCTTGAAAGACTTGCCGAATTAAACGGTGTTGATCCCAGTACCTTATCAGCAAACTCAGATGCCTACACATGGTACACTGACTCAAACGGCGCTAGACAAAAATCACTCAAAGAAGGCGCAACTGTCACAATGACCCGAACTGATGGTGAATTTTCAAATCTAGACAGGCCCTTCAACACAACTATTTTTGCCGATGATATATCTAACTTCATGGATCTCGAATTAACAAGATTTGCAGATTATCAACCAGAGGATGGAGGCTATACTTTAACCGCAACAACCATTCCAGCAGAAGGCCTCCTAGGTGTTTTAGAAAGAGATCTGGGAAGAAACACTGAAGAATACGGCGCTGCTGCTTATATTATTCAAAAACCAAACAAAGGAAACGGAGAAAACGAAGGATTTGAATATCTCACAGGTTCACTTTCGTTTTACACATCCCATGATGCGCTGGTTGAAGCTCGCGGTTTGGCTGTTCCTGATGCTGAACCCCTTGATGCCCTCGCAGATGCTACTGATGTAGAACCCTTTGATGCCTTTGCAGATTTTCCTGGTGCTGAATCAATTGAACTCGAAGAACCCTATGAAAATCTTTCGAACACTGAATATCGTCCCGAAACATTAGCTCTTGCAATGGAACTCGATGAATTGACCGAAGGGATTGATGGAACACTTGGCCAAAGCCTCACCACGTATCAAACACGAAACGGTCCAACTCTTAATGTTCTAGATTCTCCACAACGAGAATCAGGAAAATCACGAACACGCCACACTGTTTTTGGAAAACATCCTATTAGCGATAACAGACAAGCTTCTAACACAGAAGGTACGGGAATTGCAGATATGGAATAGAAAAAATTAGTCGACGGGTTTTCCAATAACCTTTTCAATAGCCTCAACAACCTCATCTAATTCAAAAGGCTTTTTCAAAAAGATTTTTGCCCCTTCAGACATGACCTTTTCTTGCAAGACAGCATCAGTGACCCCAGAAATGATAATCACTGGTATGTTTGACGTTTCGTAATGGTGATGAAGATTATGCATGACCTCATCGCCCCTTCCTGCTGGCATCATGATATCTAAAAGAATAACGTCGGGTTTAATTTTACGCACCAATTCGATAGCACGAACCCCTTCAAAGGCTTCAAAGGTTTCGTATCCACAGGCTTCAAGATATTCGCGAATGAGCCCAACAAGGTCTACATCATCATCAACAACTAAAACTTTTCTTTTGTCTGCCATAAAATACCCTTTTGTAATTCATTATTGGAAAAAATAATAAATTTCTGAGTTATTTTACTATATTAAACTATTCATCGAGACAAGTCTAGAAATTGAAAAACTTTCATACGTCACGGTTGCCAACTGAATATTGGGTATGTTAGCTAAAGCACCCTAACATAACCTTCAATCACAAAAAGGGTAAAAAATGAGTAAAATCATCACTAAAAAGCAGTTATCTAAAGATGTCTATCTCATGACACTTGATACACCTCTTATTGCCGAAGAAAGACAACCAGGTCAGTTTGTTATTTTACAACTTGATGATGAATTTGGCGAGCGCATCCCGCTCACCATAGCTGATGCTAATGAAAAAGAAGGTACTATTACCATTATTTTTCAGGTTGTTGGTAAAACCACAACAGATCTTTCTAAAATGAATGTGGGAGACGACATCAACACAGTTGTTGGCCCTTTGGGCAACCCAACGCATATCGAAAAAATAGGCACTGTGGTCTGCGTGGGCGGTGGTATTGGCGTGGCCCCCCTTCATCCTATTGCTCAAGCCCTAAAAAAGGCCGGGAATCACGTTATCACGATTATTGGAGCACGGACAAAAGATCTTATTATATTAGAAGAAGAAATGAAGGCTATTGCAGATGAACTCATTGTCTGCACAGACGATGGTTCATATGGAAGAAAAGCTCTTGTCACAGAACCTCTTAAAGAAATCTGTGAAAGATCCCCCAAACCAGAAATGGCTATAGCTATTGGCCCTCCCATTATGATGAAGTTTTGTGCTGAAACAACCAGGCCATACAAAGTTTTTACCCAAGTCTCTTTAAACACGATCATGGTTGATGGAACCGGTATGTGTGGCGGGTGTCGTGTTAATATTGGAGATGATGTAAAATTTGTCTGTGTAGATGGACCAGAGTTTGATGGTCATCTTGTGGATTTTGATAATATGATGGCCAGATTGAATTCATACAAAGATATCGAAGAAGAAAAACATTCCTGCAATCTCGATAAACAAGTGGAAGATGCTAAGGAGAAAAAATAATGACTCATAAAACAGCAGAACAAATCACAAAAGAAGCTGAATCAATTTACAACGAACTCAAGGACAAAAAAGACGAGCTCAAGCCTAAAGATCGTCTCAAAATTCCTTCGCAAGACATGCCTTCTCAAGACCCTAAGGTAAGAGCCACAAATCTCGAAGAAGTTGCCCTAGGCTACACACCTCTTCAGGCCGTGGTCGAAGCCATGCGTTGCATTGAGTGTAAAAATAAACCATGCATTGATGGTTGTCCCGTTCAAATCGATATCCCTCGGTTCATTAAAGAAATTGCAGACGGTGATTTTCAAGCCGCCATTAACACCATCAAAGAAAACAGCTTGCTCCCTGCTATTTGTGGTCGTGTCTGCCCACAAGAAACCCAATGCCAAGAAACATGCACCATTGGAAAATCTCTCAAGAGTGTTGATAAAGCTGTTTCTATTGGTCGACTCGAACGCTTTGTTGCTGACTGGGAAAGAGGACAAGGCACAATCGAAACACCTCAGGTTAAACCCGAAACAGGTAAAAAAGTCGCTATTGTTGGAAGTGGACCTGCTGGTTTAGTTGTGGCTGCCGACGTAAGACGTGAAGGTCATTCAGTTACTATTTTTGAAGCCTTTCATAAAATGGGCGGGGTCATGGTCTATGGTATTCCCGAATTTCGACTCCCAAACAGCATAGTTGATCAAGAGATTGAGACATTACACGCTATGGGTGTGGAATTTAAAATGAATTACGTTGTTGGTCGCACGCGCAAACTCAAAGATCTTATGAAAAAAGACGGCTTTGATGCTGTTTTTGTAGGCACAGGCGCTGGTCTTCCTATGTTCATGGGTATTGAGGGTGAAAATCTCGTGGGCGTTTTTTCTGCTAACGAGTATCTAACTCGAGCCAATCTCATGCGAGCCTTTGACAAAGAAAAAGCTGACACACCTATCTTTAAATCAAAACGTGTGGCTGTTTTGGGTGGTGGTAATGTTGCCATGGATTCTGCACGTATGGCAAAGCGTCTTGGGGCCGAAGAAGTCTTTGTTGTTTACCGTAGAACTGAGAAGGAAATGCCTGCCCGAGTCGAAGAAGTGGCACATGCTAAAGAAGAAGGCATTATTTTTCACTTCCTCAATAATGCGAAGCGGATTTTGGGTGACGAAAAAACCCATGTCAAAGCCATGGAATGTTTAAAGTACGAACTAGGAGAGCCAGACGAATCAGGACGACGTCGCCCTGTTGTTATCCCTGGCAGTGAATTTATTTTGGACGTTGATACAGTGATCGTGGCTATTGGCAATAACAGCAATCCTCTTATTGCTGCTACAACCCCAGAAATTGAGACTAATAAATGGGGCAATATTCTTGTAGATGATACGCAGAAAACAAAAGTCGAAAAAGTCTACGCTGGTGGCGATATCGTTTTAGGAGCAGCTACTGTCATTCTCGCTATGGGTGAGGGTCGAAGAGCTGCTAAAGCGATTAACGAGTTGTTGGAAAAAGAAGCGAAGAAATAACGTCTTGGAATACTAGATAGCTTTTCACGCCAGACGCTAGACACTAGACGCAAGACTCTAGACGTCCTCACAAACTAATATTAGCTATACCAATAAGCTTTTCTGAATCGACAATTTTGATTTTGCGACCCTTCACTTGAATCACACCTTCATCCTTGAAATCTGATAGATGCCGGATAAGAGTCTCAGTAGCTGTACCCACAATACTCGCGAGCTCATCGCGTGATAAAATCACATTCAATGTTTCATCATCTACCTCTTGGCAACCATATTTGTTTTTGAGAAGGATGAGAACTTCGGCAAGTCTTTCACGCACTGTTTTTTGAGCCATGTCAGCCAAAAAATCTTCTGCAGCATGTAACTCGTGAGCGAGTAAACGCATCATAGCCCAAAGCATTTCTTGATTAGAATTAATAATATCAAAAAATACCTGCTTTTCAATAAAACAAATTTTTGAATCAACAATAGCCGAAGCAGTGGCAGTGTAAATCTCCTTTCCTATCAAAGCACGGTAACCAATGATGTCACCCTTTTTGGCCATTCGCACAATTTGTTCACGTCCATCCACTCCAGTTTTAAAAACTTTTACATTTCCCTCATGAACACAATACAAACCCAAAGGGGGATTTCCTTCATGAAAAATCGCCTGACTTTTCTTATAGATATTACAAACTTTGTTTTCTTCAATAAGTTGAATTTCACTGGGAAGAAGTTTCTCAAAAATAGGATTTGAGGCCCATTCACAGTCTTCGAATTTTAATTTAACATTTTTCATAAACTTGATAACCTTTTGTTTTTTCTACAGAAAAGACAAAGAGCTTTCCCTTTGTCCTTTTCCCTTTGTTTAAACCCCCCTCATCTGCTACCAGACTAACATGTCAAAAAGCCTTATGACAACAACCTTTCCAAAAGCGAGCCTTAATTTTGCAGAGCTTCTTGATCAATTAAAAAAGGACATCAAGGGGTTATCGATTGGCTCCTCAGAGACTTTTCAAAATTATCGCCAAAAAATACTGACTTCGTGGAGAGCTAATTGGCCCGAAGTCATGGCTAGTTATAGAGTATCGCTGCAAAATATGCCAAAAGGCCTGCGCAAACGCGAGATCATTAAATCCATTCTGAATGACCTTGACCGTTTTGACACAGAAATGAAGTCTTTTGTGTCTGAAATCAAAAATATTTCCTTTTCAGACATTAGCCAAACACTTAATCGTCATTTTCAAGAATTAGATAGCCAGATCAATCGATTTCACGACCAACTCAAATACATTGCCAATAAAACGTCTGAACTCGAAGAACATACCTTAATCAAAAAAATCATGCGCGGAGAAGCTGTTTTTTCGTGTCGCACAAACCTCCAATGGCGCAGAAAAATCTTTCACACTCTCATGGGCCTCTCTTTTCTCTTTCTTTTTGTTTATGCAGGACTTCCTCCATTAGTAAAAAATATTATCGCTACTTTTTTTATCACGCTCAGTCTATCAGTCGAAGTTTTACGTCATAATAACAAAACTGTAAAAAAAATCGTTTGGCGTTTTTTTGGACCACTCATGCGGGAACACGAAAAAACGCGCGTCACAGCGGCTACTCATTACATTGTTTCTATGGCAATTGTTTACTATGTTTTCCCTCTAGAAACAGCCACACTCACCATGCTCTTCATCGCTGTTGCTGATCCTATTGCAGGCATAATTGGTTCAACCTGGGGTAAAATAAAAATCAAAACCCATGTTAGTTTAGAAGGGTTTCTTGCATGCTTTATAGCCTGTTCTTCGCTCGCTGCTCTCTGCAGCACCTTTATATTTAGCAACACACTACAACCTCTTTACGCTCTTCCTTTTTCTATCATGGCTGGATTGGCTGGTGCTATAGCTGAATCCTCATTCAAAAAGCTAGACGACAACCTCGTCATGCCTCTGCTTTCCGCACCTATGCTCTTGATCATCATGCTCGTTTTTGGAATTATTTGAAAGATTCTTACACTTTAAAGAGCTGGCGAATCCTTATCCGGTGTTTCTCAGAAGCTTTCCTGCTTGTACTGATCTATAATGTTCAAACCTTTCAGCAAGCGCCTCATCTTGGAGAGATAAAATTTGAATAGCGAGAAAAGCCGCATTGGCAGCTCCATCAATAGCTACTGTAGCTACAGGAACGCCCTTTGGCATTTGCATTGTGGATAACAAAGCATCGAGCCCGCCTAAACCCTTTCCAGAATCTAAAGGAACTCCAATGACAGGTAATGTTGTGTGAGCGGCGACTGCACCTGCTAAATGGGCAGCAAGTCCTGCTCCAGCGATAAAAATTTTGACCCCTTTGCTTTTTGCCTGAGTGGCGTATTCAGCAACAGGCTCTGGCAAACGGTGGGCTGACATGATTTTTTCTTCATGGGATACATCAAATTTACTCAAGACCTCTGCGGCCTTCGCCATAACTTCTTCATCTGACTGGCTTCCCATGAGAATAACGACTTGTGGTTCTGTTGTCATATTGCCTCCTATTAGTTAATAAATAACCCCGCAATAAATTACAGGGTATCAATCTGAAAAAAAATACGTCAACGCTCCAAATGACGGGGCATAAAACCCACACTGTGGGTTAGTTTTTCTAATACCTCCTGGTATTTTCGTGAAGCTTTTTGAACTACCTCATCTGGCAACTCAGGCCCTGGAGCCTTTTTGTCCCAATCGAGTGTTTCTAAGTAATCTCTAATAATTTGTTTGTCAAAACTAGGTGGACTCACACCAACCTGATAGGTTTTGGCATCCCAAAAACGTGAAGAATCTGGAGTAAGTACCTCATCAATAATAATAAGTTTATCACCCAATAAGCCAAATTCAAATTTTGTGTCTGCGATAATAATACCTCGTTCTTCAGCGTACTTGGCTGCCTCGCTATAAAGCTGGATGCTAATATCTCGCACCTTATTTGCCAAAGCATGCCCTACAAGCTGGCTCGCTGTTTCAAAATCGATGTTTTCATCGTGATCACCCTGTTCAGCCTTTGTAGCAGGAGTAAAAATAGGTTCGGGAAGTTTTTCGGCCAACTTAAGTCCTTTAGGAAGCTCAATACCACAAACTGTGCCTGTGTTTTGATAGTCTTTATAACCAGAACCCAAGAGATACCCCCTCACCACACATTCAATAGGAAGAGGTTTGGCTTTTTTAACAACCACTGTGCGGTCTTTTAATTCTTCAAAAGTCTTGGAATCAGAAATCACATCATTAAGTTTTAATTCTGATGTATGCGAAGGCACAATATTTTTAAAGTGCTCTAACCAAAACTCAGTAAGTTTTGTGAGCACAATACCCTTTCCAAGTATGGGCTTAGGAAGAATGACATCAAAGGCCGAGATTCTATCTGTGGCGATGATAAGCAAATCATCTCCCAAATCATACATATCTCTTACTTTGCCTCTGAATAATAAAGGAAACTGTTTTAAATTTGATTCATACATATATTCACCAATATTTCTTTTGCACTAACGCCGAGTCTCTAGCCTGCTTAGCTAAAGCATAAGCCTGTTTTGTTAGGGCCATGGCTTTGGAAACACTACGCCCATTTTTATGGGTTCCGTGCAAATATTGTTTAGCTTCTTTTTGTAATTTTATAGCCAGTTTATATTTTTTGTAATCTGTTATATAAGCTTTTTCGTGCATAGCCTCTCGAATCATGTACCCGGTATCACCAATAGCGTGTGTAATCTCGTTTGAAAAAGCATTAAAACTGATAAAACTAAAAACGGCCATCAAAAATAATGTTATAATAATTTTTTTCATTTTTTCTCCTAAACTTCTCGACCCACAATCCACTATCCACAACCCACTACAAAGGTATATTCCCATGTTTCTTCTTGGGATTACTATCCACCTTATCTTTTAGCATTTCTAATGCCTGTACAATCTTTTTTCTCGTTTCTTGAGGGTAAATCACTTCATCAATGTACCCTAGCTCAGCCGCTTTATAAGGATTAGCAAATTTTTCACAATACTGATCAACGAGTTCTTCTTTTGTTTTAGCAGGATCCTCTGCAGCAGCTATCTCTTTACGAAAAATAATATTCACAGCCCCTTGAGGCCCCATAACAGCAATCTCAGCAGAAGGATACGCGTAATTGATGTCGCCTCTAATATGCTTTGAACTCATCACATCATAGGCCCCACCATAGGCCTTGCGAAGAATGAGTGTAATTTTGGGAACTGTCGCCTCACAAAAAGCATAAAGAAGTTTAGCACCGTTAAAAATAATACCTCCCTCTTCTTGTTGGATTCCTGGCAAGAAACCAGGAACATCAACAAAGGTAACCAAGGGGATATTAAAAGCGTCGCAATAACGAACAAAACGAGCCCCTTTCACCGAAGCTTTAATATCTAAACACCCTGCTAAAAAAGAAGGTTGATTTGCCACAATACCAACAGAACGCCCTTTAAATCGCGCAAACCCCACAACCATGTTTTGAGCGTAACTTTTGTGGACTTCTAAAAATCTTCCATCATCAACAACCTTTGTGATGATGTCTTTAACATCGTAAGCCCTTTTAGAATTATTTGGGACGACCGTATTTAAACTCTCATCTTCACGATCCCAGGGGTCATCAGTAGCACTAACAGGAGTTCTCTCTGAGTTGCTCGAAGGTGAATAACTCAAAACATCTTTTACGATATTCAAGGCATCTTGCTCATCTTCAGCAACAAAATGTGCCACACCACTTTTTGTAGCATGGGCTTCGGCACCACCTAAGTCTTCTTTATTCACATCTTCGTGGGTAACCGCTTTTATCACTTCGGGACCTGTGATAAACATATGTGAACTTTTTTTCACCATGATGATAAAATCAGTCATGGCTGGACTGTACACAGCACCACCTGCACAAGGCCCCATAATAACCGAAATTTGTGGAACAACACCCGAAGACATGACATTTCGTAAAAAGATATCGGCATACCCTGCTAAACTTACCACTCCTTCTTGAATACGAGCACCACCTGAATCATTCAAACCAATAACAGGAGAATTGGTCTTTTTTGCCATATCCATGATCTTGCATATTTTCTGAGCAAAAGCCTCACCTAATGAGCCCCCAAAGGCAGTGAAATCTTGGGCAAACACAAATATTTTACGCCCGTTAACCGTTCCATACCCTGTCACAACACCGTCACCCAAAACCTTCTTTTTTTCCATACCAAAATCCTGGCAATTATGAGCCACAAATTTATCAACCTCTACAAAAGAACCTTCATCGAGCAAAAATTCTATTCGCTCTCGTGCTGTCATCTTTCCAGCTGCGTGTTGTTTGTCTATACGAGCTTGTCCGCCCCCAAGTAGCGCTTTCTCATTATATTGTTTTAATAGTTCTAATTTGTCGTGCATAAAAAACCTTTGTTTATATTTATATTATGCGATACCTGTTAAGCTGTGACGTCGTCAACTGTTTGCTAAGGATTGATTTTTATGGACTTTCTCATCACAACCATTATCAAACGCCCTTACGTCATTCTCTTTTTGTTATCTTATATGATAATAGCCACTAAGGCAGTCAATTGGCGATGGATGTTTTCTTATCTTATCTTTGGTTATACCATAGCTTTTTTCAGTGAATACTTATCTATTAATTATGGTTTTCCCTATGGATGGTATTTTTACAAGTACGAAAACCTCCAAGGCGAATGGCTCAATAATGGAGTGCCTGTTTGGGACTCGGTTTCTTATGTGTTTATGTGTTTTGCAGGATTATATGCCGCAAATTATGCACTGAGGAGTTCGAAGTCCACAATGCGCAAAATCACGGTTGTTATTATTTCGGCACTACTCGTAACGATTTTAGATATCATCATCGACCCTGTGACACATATGGGAAAACAATGGTTTTTGGGAGAAATTTATTATTATCCTGAACCTGGTTTTTATTTTGATATCACATTAGCTAATTTTGCAGGCTGGTTTTTAGTCAGCCTTCTCATAAATCTTGTTGGGGTTTATATTCTTGGCTTTGATAAAAAATGCAAAACATCTCGCCTGAACAACCTCCTTGCTCTAGGCCTCTATTTTGGCATCTTTGGTTTTGGTCTCTGTATCACCATCTATTTAAAACAATGGCTATTACTCAGCGTGGATCTTATTTGGCTCATGGTTGTGCTAGCCCTTCTTTTCCTGCCAAAACGACTAAATAACAAATAAATTTTCACTTTACGTTGTTACAATTTTGAGTCATTAAATACATATCATGTCGATAGACACAGACCATACTAAAGGAACAAAAAAACGAGCTCTTATTGCTACAATCGCGATTTTTGGAAGTCGCATACTTGGGCTTGTCCGTGAACAGATTTTTGCCTTCTTTTTTGGGGCCGGTGCAGTGCTCGATGCATTCTATGTAGCCTTTCGAATCCCAAATCTTTTGAGAGACCTGGCTGCTGAAGGAGCCTTGTCACAAAGTTTTATCACCATTTTCTCTCAAAAACTCGCTACAGGACAAAAAGAAGAGGCCAGGCTTCTTGCCAATAAAACGATTACCTTCATCGTCCTTGTGATGGGTGTTACCGTCATTTTAGGAGAAATCTTCGCCCCACAGATTGTGAGCGTAATTGGAGCAGGATTTCTGAGAGATCCTCAAAAATTTGATCTCACAGTTCATCTTTTGCGCATACTTTTTCCTTACATCTTTTTTGTTTCTTTAGCAGCGCTTCTCATGGGAGTCCTCAACTCAAATAAGAAATTCTTTATCCCCTTTAGCGCTTCTACGTTTTGTAATTTTATTTCCATTACAGTGGGGCTCCTATTAGCTTATCTGCTATCACCCGATTACATTTCAAACACCTTTGATAGAATATTTAATGGAATTCCCTTTGAAACCTCTGACTACCTTGCGCTATCATCTGCCATATCAGGCATGGCCTTTGGAACATTGCTTGGAGGCCTGGGGCAGTTTCTTTTTCAAATTCCAAGTGCATCAAAATTGGGGTTTTTCCCAAAACTAAATTTTCAACTTAAAGATTCAGCCCTAATCAAAGTTCTCAAGCTCACAGGCCCTGCCATCATTGCTGGTGCTGCTGTTCAAGTGAATGTTCTTGTTAACACAGTATTTGCCTCACTTCTCGCTGATGGTTCTGTGTCTTACCTCCAATTTTCTTTTCGTCTCATGCAGTTTCCCTTAGGACTCTTTGGAGTGTCCATTGCCGCAGCCTTTGCCCCTGTTCTTGCTCAAATGACCATCCAAAGAAACGAAACAAAATTCCGTGAATCTATCACGTCCTCTATTCAAATGAGCCTCTTTCTCACCCTGCCCTCAATGGTGGGGCTTATTATCCTCGGGCAAGCTATTATTTCTCTTATTTATGGACATGGTCATTTTGATTCAAACGACACCTTCCAAACAGCTTATGCCCTTAAGGCCTATGCCTTAGGTATTTCTTCATACGCATTAATCAAAATCTATCAACCTGCCTACTTAGCTTTTCATGATGCCAAGACCCCCATGAAGATCTCACTTTTGTCGATTGCGATTAACGCTCTGATCAACAGCATTTTTATTTTTGTACTCAGACTTGACCATTGGGCCATCGCCCTTTGCACAGCTATTGTGGCTTTTATTGATGTGAGTTTGCAGGCTTTCTTTTTTAGAAAAAAATTGAAAGGCGTGTGGACAATGAACCTTTGGCTCAATACTTTAAAAACGGTTTTAGCAGCTGTTATTATGGGAATAGCTGTTTACTTTAGTCTGGAATATCTTCAGCAACACTTTGGCACTGAATCGCTTTCTCAAAAATTCATTTACGTCCTCATCCCCATGGCTGTGGCTCTCCCTGTTTATTTTGGAACAGCCTACCTTCTCAAAGTCAAAGATGCTCAGTTTTTCTTAAGTAAGATACTGAAAAAACTGGCTCGATAAATCAGATTAAAAGAATAAACTTGGATATTAACTGTAGGGGCGTCCCTTGTGGGCGCCCGTAAAATTGATAATAATATTCGGGTAGGCACAAGGCCTACCCCTACGAAAAACGAGAAATTGACACCTGTTAATTTTAATAATATCAATTGGTTACATAGTTATTCACATTTTTTATAAACATCACGTCCTTCACACAACTTTTGGTGAAAATTGACGAAAAGATAAGTATCTATCTAATAACTAAATATTTAAGGTAGTTTGACTTTAATACTATGGTTCGATTTTCACACATTTTCTTATTGATGATTTTTATCGTACTCTTTTCAGTGCTCGGCACTCCAAAAGTTTACGCAGGCAATCCTCTTTACATGGCGAGCCAAGACACACCTCTTGTCTGGGACACTTCTAAAACAATCAAATACAAAGTTGATCCAAAGGGTTTAGGCAAATTGAGTTTTGAACAATCACTCGCCCTCGTACAAGAAGCCTTTAGTATCTGGGAAAGTGTTTCTGATACAGGCATTGAATTTGAATATATTGGAACAGAAGAAGAAGAAATTACAATCGATAATTGGGAATCAATCGCAGGCAATCACATCTACGCCGAAGCCAATCCCACAAATACAGACCTCACCACAAACTCACAAAGAGATAATTACATCGTTATTGGCTTTGATAATACCGGTGAAATTTTGGAAGCCAAAGGAAGTGAAGGAGCTTCTGGAGCTCAATCTTTAACAGGTATCAAAGGATCCTACAATAATCCCGAGTACATTATCAGCTCCCATCTATTCATTAATGGACTCTACTATAATGACCAATCAGACGCTGTCCAGGATTTGGAACTCATAGATCTATTCGCCATCATCGTACACGAACTAGGCCACGTCATAGGTCTTGATCACACTCTCTCGCATTACCAAATGTATCAGGATATTCTCTCTGGAACAATCGATACTCATTATGCTCGCTATCTCCCCACCATGTTTCCTCGCTTTATCAGAGGAACTGGTGCACATCTCATTAGCCTTCACCCTGACGATATTGCCACATTGCAATGGATGTACGGTGCAGAAATCGAAAACAGCATATCTGGCGAAGTCACTGATGCAAATGGAACTCCCATGGATACACTTGTTGTGAGTATCAGAAATAACGAATCTCCTCTCTGCGAAACTTATTCGCAAGCCACTAGTATTATCTGCAGCAATTCGAGCACGACAGCAAATAATGGCACTTCAAGCCATTTTAATATTCAAAACTGTTTAGATGATGATGACCTAGGGATTTACATTATTCCCCTTCTGAATTCAGGAGATTATACAGTGGATGTTCAAGAAATTCCGGAATTATTTGCCACATCCATTGCAAGATTTGATTCTTCTTTAGCAGACATTCAAGGAAGAGCTGAATTTTATAATGAAAATGATATGTCAAACGAAGATAATGACAATTACAGTTTTGTGAGAATTAATAGTAGCAACATTCAAAACATCGACATCACACTGGCTTCACGGACAGCTATTGATGCCTCTCTAGACAGAATTAGCTACACTTACTTTGAAGAAAACTCTAATTTTCACATGGCAGATGACGATGACATGTATTGCCCTCTTGAAGGATCCCTTAATAATAAAGCTCTAGTTAGCTTGATTGATGAGATTGATATTTCTGCTTCACTGAACTCTACCGACGAAACAACAAACCTATCAAGCTGTTCACTCAAAACTAAAGCAACCCCTCAAAATTACACTCTCTTTCTTATATTACTCAGCCTTTTATTGATATTTGTTCCCTTGCAAAGGAGAAGAAAGTTAATTGAAGAATCTCCTAAAACGATGTAAGTGAAAGCCATGAAAAAATGGCTACTTTTCATTTTTGTTTGTCTTCTCGTCCTCCATTACTATGTTCTCCCAAAACTCGATCAATACATCCTAGACGAAAACCCTGAGGCACAAAAATACACCGACCAAGGAGAAGAAAAAGCTTCTGCGTGGGAGAACGTTCTCACATACATCAAAAGTTTTTTTGAAGATGAAGAAGAAAAGTATATCTATAAATAATCCCCAAACAACACCATTTCGTACAATACTAGTTTTTCTGAATTTGTAAGTTCTGCCTAACGAACCCGAATTAGTCTTTATGATAGATTAGCTTTTTTGTTAATTCTTGCCTTAAATTAAGGTTACGGCCAACGCAGCAAATGAAGAAAAACTAGTGTTGTACGAATATTATATCCCTGCCTTCTTTGACCACTTTTTAATATCAGTAGTCCTACTTTTATATTTCTTTTTGTCTAGCTTTTTAGCCTGAATCAAATACCCCTTAGCCCCTGCGTAGTCTTTTTCATCCATATAACTCCAGGCCATGAAATAATTTGAAAGAAAAAGAAAATTGCGACTGCAATAGTTTTTATGTGAGCCACAGTAATCAAAATACTCTTGAAACTTGCCTCGTGACTCTTGTATCTTTTTTGTTCTGAAAAGCATTTCGGCATAATTGAACAGAAAAACTTTGTTTGAAGGAAATGACTTATACAAACGACTAGCATAGTTTAACCCTGTTGAAAAAGCCCCTTCTTTTCGACCATAAATATAAAACAACATATAAAGAGCATCGTTTTGTGTGAGGCTTCTTGTCGAAACTGCTTTTTGTAAATGACTCAAACCTTTGGCTCGATTCCCCTTAAACCCTACCAAGTTGGCCAGCCAACGAAAACCCGGAGGAACACTCGCCGCAAAATAATTAAACAATCCAACAGCAAAATTAGCGTCTTGATTTCCAGGATTTGATGCTAAAACTTCATTCATCAAATTTTTAGCTTGTTTGAGACTAAAACCAGCCTGCATCTTATGACCTGTATCAATCTGTTTTTTAGAGATATAAACATAGGCATTCCCAAGCATGACTTTTTTGTCTAAATTGTTTTTATCCTTTTTAAGAGCTGCATCAGCAAGACGCCTTGCTTTTTGATAATCAGACATGATCTTCTTGTTTAAGGTTTTTCCTTTGTTGCGAGCCAACTGATACCACTCATTGGCCATCCCTCTCACAAGATACCCGGCTGGATCATCTGGATGAGCCGCAATATGATTATCAGCGGTTTTCTTAGCTGAGCTAAAATTAGAATTATAAAGCTGCTGAACCGCACCTAATAAAGTTTGTGAAACTTCTGCATAAGCAGAAAAAGGAATAAGCAAACTAATCACTAATAATATAATAATCTTTTTCATTTAACCCCCAATTTTGACCTTATACCTTGAGCCCTGAGCCTTGAGCCCTCATTAGACCTTCGACCCAGTTTCCCACATTTCCTTAAACTGTGAACATAAATAGAACGAACCGCACACGAGTACAGGTCTACTTTTTTTACGTGAAAGAAGCTGGTTTTTTAAATGATTTCCTATGGATACAACCTCTCCTCCATACAATGCTTTGGCCCTATCATAAACCTCTTTGGATGCTGTCCGTGGACCCGCCTCAAATTCAGTCCAGTAATTTTGATGAGAGGACAAAACAATCTTAGCCAGCTTTAAAAAATCACGACTTTTCAAACAACCAAAAACAAGATCATAATCATTGTGAAGCTTTTCTTCAAGATATGCTTTTAAGAGTCGAAGAGCTGGTTCATTATGAGCTCCATCTCGAATGATCAAAGGGTGAGTTGATATGGTTTCTAACCTGGCTGGAGGCAATGAAACGTCACCCTCTAAAAAATCATCGTATTGAATATTAAAACCCTGTTTCTCCAAAATCTTGCCTGCTGCTAAGGCATATAAAAGATTTTCACGAAAACACGTTGGTAAATTATCTTTTGGAAGCTCCCGATCAAAGCAATGATAATGCTCTTTTGCAAAATGAATCTTTGTATTTCTTTCCTCACAAAACTTCTTAGCTGTATTTAATAAATCCCCCTCTTTGGAACCAGTTGAAAAAAAGAGAAAATCTGATTTTGGTCTCACAATCTGTAGTTTTTCCATTAGTATCTTTTGAGTTGTCTCACCCAGGTAATCCATGTGATCCAGACCAATACTTGTAATACCGGACAGAACAGAGTGAGTGATGACATTTGAGCCATCCCATCGCCCTCCTAAGCCTGTTTCTAAAACAGCAAAATCCACTGATTGATCAGAAAAATATTGTAATGCCAACAAAACACCCCATTCAAAATAAGTGAGCCCTAATGAATCTGGGAGTTTGTCCAGAAGAACCTCATGTGTATCTATGAGATCCTGCTCTGGAATAAGACCTAGTTTTGAGTTTGTTTGATGAGAAACCTGGATTCGCTCTTGGTAGTCATCTACGTGAGGAGACAACGTTAAACCAACCTTATACCCACTTTTCGCTAGTAATTGTGCAATGAAACTGCAAACGGTTCCTTTTCCATTTGTGCCCGCAATATGTATGATTTTATAATTTCGATCAGGATGACCTAATATCTGCATGGCCTTTTCTATGCGTTCTAAACCTGCCCGCACACCACGGTCACTGATTTTATCAAGATGCTGATAAAAAGATTTTAAATTATCTGCCATTCTCTTTTTTCTTAACCTCTTCTCACTCCCACAACAGTAATGTCATCCAACACACCAGCACTCGCTCTATAGCCTAATACAGAATCAATAATATGATCCACTAAAACCTGACTGGCATCAGAACTTTTGTTTGAAACTATCTCATGAAGTCGACTCAAACCAAATACATTGCACTCTCCATCCATGCTTTCGATCACGCCATCTGTGTACATAATCATGCCATCGTCTTGATTGATCTTACCTTTTATTGTTTTGTATTCCTCATTCTCTTGAACACCAAGCACAATACCTGCCTCAGTAATGGGCACATGAGTTTTTAGAAAGACAGGAGGATAATGACCCGCATTAGCTAATTCAAACTGCCCTGTTTTTGTATGAATTTTGACCAGCAAACATGATACAAATTGCTCCGCATGAGTGAGATCGTGATAAAGGGATTTATTAAGTTTAGTTAATATATTGGCAGGATCTGACAACTCATTAAGGTAAGCTTTGAGCTGAGAACGAAAATTGACCATGGTCACAGCGCTGCTTGTATTATGGCCAGAAACATCGGCCACAACAAGATACAGCAGTGGATCAAAATACAGAAAATCAAAATAATCTCCACCAACTGATTGAGCCATTTCACAACGACCAGCTATTTTATACCCTGGCACTTTTGGTGGCTTTATTGGCAAATAAGAACTTTGAATAACACGAACCTGCTCCATCTCTTGTTCAAGCCTGTTCTTTTCTTTGATTTCATCTACCAACCCCCTAATATACAAACAGGCCATCGCTTGATTGGCTATTGTAGAAAGCAATTTGAGGTCTTTTTTTGTAAAGCTTTTGCCATCAATGCGATCTGTGAGATTTATAACACCAATGGGCTTCTCATCTAACCTCAGTGGTGAACAGATCATAGGAGCTGAAATAAAAGATGATGTTTTATAATGTTCCTTTTTTTCTATGCCGCGAGTATTTCTATCAACATCTTCTATGAGCAAGGGTCTTGAGTGTTGAAAAACATAACCACTCACGCCTTCACCTGAGCGCACCGATGTTTGCTTCTGCACTTTTTGAGGAATCCCTCGGCTAGCAGCTACTTTGAGCACCTTTTCCTTTTCATCATAAATAAGGATCGAAGCTCTCTCTACATGAAACAGCTCTAAGGCCTGTCCTAGTACAATTTGGTAAACTTCTTCTTTGCTCGCATTACTAATAATGGCTTCGCTAAGATCATAAAGTAAATCAAGCTCGCGAGAACTCCCATGATGACCAACAAGATTTCTTTTAAAAAGCAAAGTGTTGTGATTTTTTTGCTCCCGATAAGTCACAATATCCCCAAGTTGCTTCATCATAAAAACACCACGGCCAGAAGCCTTAAGATCATTAAGATTGGGCACGGGAATTTCGTCAATAGCGAATCCTGCTCCGTGATCGTAGACTTCAAACCCAATGACTTTATCATCCAAGACAAACTTACCCTCGACAGCACCGTGCTTCTTTAGTTCTCCAGCATGTTTGACAGCATTTGCTACAGCTTCGATAAAGGCTATTTTAATATCATTACAAAGACGGCTCGAAAAAAATATTTTTTCCTGAGCTTTTTGGAGCTTTTGAAATGAATTCTCAAAAACGCTCATTATGTCATTATCTGAGGTGATTTTAAAGGGGACTGTTGCTCGCATAGGATTTACTTATAAAAACCTGTTACCGCATCTTCATTATTATCAAAAATATCAAAAACTCTATCAAGGCGTGTGATCTGAAATATCGATCTTACATCATCTGACAAATTGGAAAGCTTAATATCTCCTTTTTTCTCTCTAAGAGTTTTGGCCAAAGAAACCAATGTTCCCAAACAAGAGCTATCTATAAATGTCACCTTGGAAAAATCTAAAACTATATCATTATCTTGTATATCAGATGCTGATACAAGCTTGTCTTTCAGCATTTTTTGATGTGAAACATCTAATGAACCATTAAGAGTTACAATAGCAACATCGTTTTGTTTTTTGACTTCTGAAATCATAAGTAACCTCTTTCAAATAAAAATACTGCAGTGAATTAACTGCTCAACCACAAGCGACCTAGTTAAGCTTTCTTTAAGAAGACAAGCCGCCAAGATTTTAACTAGTCCGCACTGCGGGTTAAACTTGCAAACCAAACTTTTTAACTTTGCGGTATAGCGTTGCTTGTCCTATCTTTAGTTTTTTTGCCGCTATAGTTATATTTCCTTGGAATTTCATAAGAGCCGCTTCAATGGCTTGCCGCTCTAAATCCTCTAAAGGAATAATCTTACCATCACCCTGCAAAGATTGAGCTTCATCACTATAACCAATAGCACAATCCACATTTTGAATATGTGGTGGCAAATGACTAGCCTTAACTTGAGAACTATCATGGAGAACCACTAAACGTTCGATAGTATTCTCTAACTCTCTCACATTGCCTGGCCAATCATAGTTGATCAAAGCTTCCATAGCGTCATTTGAAAAATCGAGAAAAATACGGTTATTCTTTGCAGAATAGTACTCCAAAAAATGCATAGCCAACAAAGGAACATCATCTCGGCGCTCCTTTAAAGGAGGTATATCTATATTGACCACATTGAGACGATAATACAGGTCTTCTCTAAAAAGGCCATCCTCGATAAGTTTATGAATTTTTCGATTGGTAGCAGCAATAATTCTAGCATCGACCTTAATGTTCTCATTACTTCCAATGCGCGTAATAGTTCTCTCCTGCAAAACACGTAACAATTTAACCTGCAACATAACATCCATTTCGCTAATTTCATCTAGAAAAAGCGTGCCTTGATGTGCCGTTTCAAAGCTTCCTTGATACCTTCTATGCGCGCCCGTAAATGCGCCCTTTTCATGTCCGAAAAGTTCATTTTCTAATAGTTCTTTGGGAATAGCGCCACAGTTTAAATCTACAAAACGACTTCCTGCCCTCTCTGAGCAACGATGCACAGCTTTGGCAACCAACTCTTTTCCAACACCAGATTCTCCTGTGATAAGAACAGTAGCATTAGATTTTGCCACAACAGAGATCATCTGAAAATTGTCTTGCATTTGTTTAGAACAGCCTATCATGTTCTCAAAATGACTATCATCCAAAGATGAAGATGTGCTCATAAAAACTTTTTTTGTGAGCTGGTAAAGATGAAGCTCTCTTCCTATTTTATTTAAAAGTTTTTCTTTATTTAAAGGACGTACAAAAAAATCGTTCACATTATTTTTAATGTTAGCAACGATAAATTCGATATCAATGACCTTTGAAAATATAAATATGGGAACAGATTCGTTTGCTCTTCTTAGTTCATTAATGCGTAAAAAGACGTCTCCAACGGCACCTTTGAGGCAAAATATATACATGTCAGAAAGTCTCTTCTTTAAGACCGCCCGCACCTCTGATGGTGCTGTAATCATTGCTTCATACGCTGATCCCTGAAGACACTCTTTTACAAGATCTATCCCTTCGTCCCAATCTCCAGATATCACTACTGTTTGCTTATTCATCCCGTTAGACCTCCTTTTACCCCGTTAGAGGCAAGGCCTCCACCACCCTTAGATGCAAAGCCTCTAACAGGGTGGAGGCGATTTTTTAAATTAGATGTAGCTCCTGTATAAAATTTACCTGCCTTCTCATTAAGTAAAACATATGTATAGTGCCAAGGTCTAACGGGATTCATTTTATAGTCCTTTTTCTAAATACAATAATCAAAACTGATTTTATTTTACTCCATACTTTTTGATGATTTTTTTAAAATTACTTCTATCCATTCCTGCACGTTCAGCAGCCACTGTAAGGTTGCCATCAGATTTATTAAGCATCCCCTCAATGTAAGTGCGGTTAAATTTATTCAAAACCCTCTTTTTAGCTTCATTGTAATCTAGGTCCGTAAGCGACTCTTCTTCGGCATGCGTGGTGTAAAAACTTTTTTGTAATATCTTGTGAGGCAACATACGCGACGTGATCATGCCTGATTGCGCTCTATCCAAAACACCACTAAGAACTTCAAATAACTCATCAACTTCTTGTGGCCACTCATAATTGACTAGTGCTGTCATGGCATCCCTGGAAAAATAACAATGTTTATCCTCCGTTAATTGCTGTTTTAGATAATAATCTACAAGCAACGGCAAATCATAAGGCCTGTCACACAAAGAAGGAACCTGGAGCTCGCTGTTTTTGAGAAGCAAATAAAGATCTTCTCTCAGAAAACCATCTCTAGCTGCTTGTTCAATATTGCAAGAACTTGTGGCAACAACTTGCATAATAATACTAAGCTCTTTACCCTCTAGTGTGAGAACTGCATCTTTAATATATTCTGCAAACACCTCCTGCAATTCTGGGTGCAGCCGTGTTATCTCGGATACGATAATACATAATTCACACTTTACATCTTGAGGTGCGTTTTGATCAGCAGGGAATAAACACTTATTAAGCTGCTCATTAAAAAAAGATTTTTGTTCATAATCAGGAATAACACTAGCGTCTATTTCTATGAGTTTTCGAGAAGGGTTTTCACCAGCTAAAATCATGGCTAGATGCCTTTTTCCTGCTCCTGAATTGCCTGTAATGAGAACAGGCTGGGTCGTGTGGGCTAAAGATCGAACCCGCTCTAATAAAAAACGAATAGAAGGATCGGTTCCGACCCAAGCGAGAGGAGGTTTATGTTTAAAAGGACTTTGATAATAAGCGAGATTTATTTGCAAATCGTATTCGGCAATGAAACTCCCTAGGATTCTTGAAAGCGCATCTGAATCAGCAGCCTGTTGAAATGCCAAATGTTCGGTAGCACCCAAACGCAATGCCTGTAAGTAGCTTGGCTTGTAGCTCTTCTCGGATATGATGCCAATACGCGTATTGAGAGTACGAGTTTGAATCCACTCCAAGAGCTGCAACCCTCTCATCTTATCATCATCAAGATCGATAAAAATATATTTTAGCTTTTCTGTATCAATGAGTGAAAGGACATTTTCAAAAACAGACTCAATTAAACATGAGTATTCATTGCTAGCACAGCTAGCTTTGATGTTCTCTTGCAACACAGGACGACTTGTAACAAATAAAAAGTCTTTCATATTATTATCCAATAATATCCAACTTACAGCTTAATTCTTACAGCTTACAGCTAAAATAATATTAGTTGATGGTCTTCTCAGATGCATGAACAATATGTTTTGGCTTGATGAGGTTTTTCTTTTTAATTTTTTCAACCAAGGTAGTACGGTTGAGTTTTAACAAATGAGCTGCTCTATTTTTATTCCAATTGGTCTTTGCCAAAGCTTTTTCAATAAGCGTATTCTCAAAATCTTCGACAACGTTTTTAAGAGAAATCCCGCCATCAGGAATAGAAAAACCTGACTTAAAGAAATAGGAGTTAGTAATTTTAGAAAATCTCTCTGGCAAATCACTAGCTACTATCTCTTTTCCTGGTTTAAGCACTGTTAATCTTTCGATTGTATTCTCAAGCTCTCGAACATTGCCAGGCCATTTGTAATTCATGAAGATGCTCTTGGCTTCTTCGGACAACACAGGAGGTTTAACATTGTTGGCTCGGGAATACATTTGAAGAAAATAATTAACCAATAAAGGTATATCACTCACTCGGTCACGCAAAGCAGGCACCTGAACAGGAATAACATTGAGACGATAATACAGATCTTCACGAAACTTGCCTTCTGCTACGAGTTCTTCGAGATCGTAATGAGTGGCTGCAATGACACGTGTATCGACATCAATCGTTTGTGTTGAACCCACGGGTTCAAATCTGCGTTCTTGAAGAACACGTAATATTTTAACCTGTAGCTTCAAGCTCATATCACCTATTTCGTCGAGAAAAATAGTCCCGCCATGAGCGTGTTCGAATTTACCAACTTTAGATTTTACCGCCCCTGTAAAAGCGCCTTTCACATAACCAAAAAGTTCTGTCTCGAGTAAGTTTTCGGGAATAGCACCACAATTAACAGGAACAAGTGGCTGATTTGATCTTTTGCTATTATAATGAATAGCGCGTGCAATAAGCTCTTTGCCTGTTCCGCTTTCTCCGTGAATCAGCACTGTTGAATCTGTCTCTGCAACCTTTTGAACAACCTGAAAAACCTCTTTTAGCTTTTCTGAACAACCAATAACTTTATCAAATTGATACTGCATCTTCACTTGCCTTTGAAGCATAGCATTCTGATTCTCAAGCTTAGAGTACTTCAATGCCTTTTCGACAAGCATGGCCACATCATCTAACTCAAAAGGTTTTGTGATGTAATGAAAAGCCCCTGCTTTTATAGCCTCAATCGCGGATTCGATTGTACCAAAACCCGTCATGATAAGAGCCACCATCTGTGGATGAATTTGCTTGAGAGCTTTTATCAGTTCGATTCCTGACATATTTGGCATTTTGAGATCACTGATTACAAGGTCATAGATTTTATTCTTGGCCATCTCGATGGCTTCGGCTCCATCACTCGCACTCTCAACATCGTAGCCTAGTGAACTCAAAAATTTGCTCAGTGCTTTTTTGATAGCCACTTCATCATCAACGATTAATATTCTTGCTTTCATATGGCCTCTCCTTTTTAAGAGTTGTAATCCTTAATTCTTTTTAATCACGCGTCACAGCTGGCATTTGCACAGTTATTACCGTGCCTTTGCCAAGTTCGCTCTCGACATCGATTCCACCTTTGTGATCTTCAATAATTTTATAAGTAATAGACAAACCTAAACCAGTGCCTTCCCCTTGCCCTTTTGTTGTGTAGTATGGGTCAAAAATCCTATCGAGATCTTCTTTTTTTATACCAATGCCTGTATCGGTAATTTGAAGAAACACTTTACTTCTCTCAGGATTAGTAAAAGTGCCTAGAGTCAACACACCACCATCATCACGCATAGCATGCATTCCATTTGTCACTAGATTAAGCAAAACTTGTTGCAATCGATTAAAATCACCAATGACAGAAGGAAGGTCTTTTTCTAATTCTTGATCGACCTGAACATGAGTCTGCCTGGCATTCACAGTAATAAGAGACATTGTTTTTGCAATCGCATCATTGAGACAAACTTGTTCCATCTGTTCATCGGATCTTTCGCGAGAAAAATCTAAAAGATTTCTGACAATTTTTTTACATCTCAAAGCAGCATCTTCAATCTCTTTGAGATCATCCTGACAAGCATTACTCTCACCCAAGGCCCTCATGACCAATTGTACAAATGCCAAAATACCACCCAAAGGATTGTTGATTTCGTGAGCAACCCCACCTGCCAACGTCCCAACGGCAGCCATTTTCTCGCTGTGCATGAGTTTTTTCTGCAAGTCCTTTTCATCAGTAATATCTCGGTAATGCAGAACAATACCTTCACCTTGATCATTTAATAAATAGGGAGAGCTATAAGCATTGACATTGTATTGCCTCTGGCTGCTCTGAAACATATCCAATTCTGAATACTGAGATAGTTGTTCTTTGATAGTTTTTTTGACCGGGCACTTAGGGCATGGCTGGTCATAACCAGCAAATATTTTATAACATTTTTTTGAGATAACCTTACGGATATCCATAGCACAAGCTCTTGCAAGCGCCTTATTAGCCCTCATTATCTCAAAATCACGATTAATGATAAGAACAGGATCAGAAATAACATCAAAAGTTGTTTCCCACATCACCTTGCTGCGAGAAATAGTCTCTACAAGTTTTTCGAGTTCTTCAACTTTATGGCTCAGGTCATCAACTGCCTTAATATCAGAATGAGAATATTGTGAATTTGTGTTTTTCATATTGGTTTGTCGTAAAATCATGAATCAAACCACACCGTTAAATCTTTATAATGCTTACTACGAAACCTGCAGTATATCACCAAAAATTTGACACGAATATTATCCTCAATCAATTAGACCCTTTTTACTTTTCATGCAATTCTCAAAATGAAAATCAGTGGTTTTGACTTCCGCGAGAAATCGTATGGATTTTTGACATAAATGTCTAGGGAAATAACTAAATAAATATCTTTTGGATCATTTTTTAGAATGGATGGCCTGTTTTATTGAATTTTATCGTTCAAAAACAGGAGATTACAGATGCCACACTGATTCCAAACCCACAGCGCTCACGGGTATAATCAAATCCCGAAAGGACGTGGCCACAGGGTTTAAGGTTAAGGAGTTGATCATGAAAATCACAGCTTTTAAATTCTTTTTGTAGACCTAATCTCATAAAATCCTGAGACTGTAATACATGGGAGGAAATGAGATCTGTGATAGGGGATTGTTGAGAAAACCCTCGCCCCTCAATTGATAATGGTTGATCGAATAATGATTCTTTAAAACCTTCAAAACAAGAAATGCCCTGCCCCAGATATTTACCAGTCGCTAAAACATAAACCTGTGCTTTCACTTCTGTAGAAGAACCATTTGAATTCTGAACACGAAGGCTAGATAATTTTTGATTCGAGTATTGGCAATCAACAACCTCTCCTCGAACAAAAGAAATATTTCCCTGCTCAAAAAAACTGTTGAGATGTTTTTGGAGACGCAAACCCGCAGATGAAGGCAACACAGATAATAGTTCAATCACACGTACATTTAATTCAGACTCCAAAGTTTTGTGAAAATCAAAGTGATTCGCCAGACCTAATAGCGGGGGCAAAAATACGTATTTTGCCTTTCCAAGATTATTCTTAATAAACCTTGTAAGACTATCAACGCTTTCTTGTTTATCAAAATGTTGCAATAAACTAGCCAACGGCGATGTCTTGTTGGGAACAAATTCATCATAGGTTGTCATCTTGACATTGGGAAAATAGCGGCCCAGGTTTTCTGTGATCATGCCTCCATGATATTGTGGAAGAAAAGGGAAATTAATATACAAGATATCTTCTAGATTTTGAAGTTCAGAAACCAAGAGGCCATGAGACTTTAGAGCACAGCCCGTCGGCTTAGGTTGGCCATTTGAACCAAATACAGCCACCATTTGCTCACAATCACCAACAACATTAATTCCATAAAAATCGAAAAAAGATTTCATCTCGTGTAATAATGACTCAATAGAACCCTTATGTTCATTAATTATTTTAGAATAAAGGTGCTCGGGATGAGCTTGGATGAAAACCTCTAGCGCTGGCTTTATGAGCGGATAATCTCTTGGTTGAAGCCCCTTGTTTTGCCACCTGGGATCAATGACATCAAACGCGCCGCTGAAATACTGTGTGGCCCCGTAATCTTTGGCAACCACACTGAAATTAAGCTTTTGCTCAACAGCCTTTTTGATGGCTGCGAGCCCTGCGAAACCTGATCCTATGATGGCTAAATCGTATTGCATAATATGCCAATAAATTTTACAAGGAAAACAAACAAGTATTATTTCTGATAACGAATTGTAAACCAAACAAGAATGACAACTATGAAACCCACCCTGCCACTCACTGCAGATGTAAGTTATTTTCAAGGAACTGCTTTTTCTGCTGCCGAGCTAGGGCTAACAGCTAATAACACTTCTTTGTATACAACAGCGTCAGATCCCACAACCTCCCCCATAACCACAGGCCTACTTGTGGGAGCAGCTTCAGCAGATCGGGAACAAATAACCGCTTTTACAAGTAATGCATATGCTGTTTTTCCCCTTTTTTTTGTTACAGAACACACCAGTTTTCCAAGAATACCAGAACCTCACGCTGCTGATTTTTCAAAAACACCTCAACTCCTAAGAAGGGCCTTATTTTTTAGGGCTGATTTTTTGAGCCCTGAACTCGACAGAAACGCAACACAAGACCAAAGACCTCCTTTAACAAACGCTACAAGGTCATTACTAGTGCGCGAAGCCCTACAAAGCTTGCTAAGAATCCATCCTTTAGAGCAAGAAATAGGCCAAGCTATAACCACTCAAGGTATTCTTCCCTCAATGAGAAACAACTACTATCTCATGGCTGCGCATGCTTTTATTTCGGCAGGATTATACACACATGCCAGTGAGTGCTGGCTCCATGCCATTGAATCTGTTCACCAACAATCCTTTCAGGGTCAAGACAATGCATACCAACTGTCTGCAATACTAGCTGAGACTGAAAGATTTTTTTCTATTTTTGGTTTTAGAGATCCTGTTGGCACTAGACAATTCGGGGCTTTGGTCACAAGACTTGGGTTAGAAACTTTAACGGGAGTTGCTTGATAAAATGAAAAATATTCGAAAAACCACACTAGCCTTCATACTCATCCTCCTCTTTTCTCAATACACCACCCCCTCCTTCGCCCAAAATACAACACGCTTTAAGGTCAACCGTGACTACGGGGGTATTCATGCCATTGCTGTGCCACAGGAATTTGAAATCTTTGTCCCTGCAAAAAATCTTCTCACACACACGACTTCGAAGCTAAAATCAAAGACCACGTATGTGAAATTTGATTTTTTGACTTCCGATGGAAAAGTAAAAAAAAATCTTAAATTATCTTATCTAAAAATTCCTTTAGGAAAAGCAGATGAAAGATTGAAAACAACAAAAGATCTACTTCTAAAAAGACTGACAACCATAGCTAACGCCCCTCCAGAAAAAATCTCGACGATAAAGATCTCTCAGTATGATGCTGTGATCGTGATGACACAGTATGATATCTTTTCAATCGCCCTTGTAGGCATCATCAACCCCAAAAGCCATCATTCCATAATGGCTATCATCTACAGCGACCTCCCCTCTGATTCACAGTCACTCGAAAACATTCTTTTGAAATCTCAAAGCATGAAAGCTCTCAATTCGTTTAAATTTGGAAGAGAGTTGATGTGACACTGGACACATTTGTGCCCAAAAACTTATCTCTTTAAGAAACTTCTATTAAATATACGCGATGGATAGAGTAAGGAGCTTAACAATATGAACCCTATTCTAGCCGAAGCCTTTAGTGCTCATGCATTTCCTGGAACCGTTGCCACTGCCCAAGACCTTGGCCTCACCCTTAACAACTGTTCTTTTTTTTCACGCATACCTGCTGTTTCTCGTCCTGAAGCCTCTTCAGGCATTCTTGTGGGTCGGCCTAGCACTGATCAGCCACAAATCGCAGCTGTCACAACCAACCCAAACGATCCCATTGTCCTCTTTAACATGGCACCTGAGATGAACACCGATCACTTGCCAAGGCCTCATCCTGACAATATTTCAGGAATGCCTAGCCTGTTAAGAAGAGCTCTTTTTTTTGGACAAGGTCTTACAATGCCTCCAACTACAAAACCAAATCCAACAAGAAGAACAAGCCTAGTTCACAAAGCCCTCAAATTGGCCACACGACAAACAGCCTTTGTTTCAAAAGATGAGAGGACACTCCATGTCTGGGAACAATTATCAACTATCATGTTTCGTCAAACAGGCGCCTTAGCTCTTACTCAGGCTAATCTCATTCCTCAAGCTAGTGCATTTTGGCTAAATATCGTTAAATATGTCCATGAGCAAAGAAAACACAGCTTAGACGTAGAAGGCAAAGAGAATTCCCTACAAGAAATTTTACAACAAGCTAAACTCTATTTCTCTGCATTCAGATCTAGAGACCCTGCAGGGTATGAGGAGTTCAGAAGCCTGGTTTCAAGACTAGGAATAGAAGAATTAGTGGGATGAGAAGATACAGGTTACAGGTTACAAGTCCCACAATCCCCACTGCTTTTTCTACATCCTCACGCCTTACATCCAAATGCAAAACAGCACGAAAACGATTAGGACCGATTTGAGAGAATCTAAGACCTTTGGATTCTAATTGAGGGAGGAAATCATTGGGAGAGATTTTTGTATCTTTAAGCGAAAAGAAAACCATGTTTGAAGCAGGTGGATTGTTTTCGATTTTGATCCCTTGAATAGCTGACAAACCTTCAGCACAAAATCTAGCATTCGCGTGATCTTCTTTGAGACGTTCGACATTGTTTTTTAATCCATAGAGTCCTGCAGCAGCCATCATCCCACTCTGCCTCATAGCCCCGCCCATGAGATGTTTAAGACGACGCGCTGGTTCGAGATGTTCTTTTTTGCCAACCAGTAATGCTCCTATTGGCGCGCCAAGACCTTTGGACAGACAAAGTGTGATCGTATCAAAACCTTTAGCCAATTCTTTGGGAGAAAGACCAGAGGCAACCGATGCATTCATCAAGCGCGCACCATCAAGGTGCAATCTCATCTCATGTTTTTTGGCCATTTCTTGAACAGAACGCATTTGATCTAAAGGCCAGGGATAACCACCAGCAAGGTTAGTTGTGTTTTCGATCAAAACCATACGCGCCTTTGGTGTGTGTGGAATAGGCATGCGAATGGATTCTTGAATTTGCTCAGCTGTGAAAAAACCTTTGGGATCTGGAATCCCTTTAACCATGGCGCGACCATGAACAGCTGGTCCGCCAACCTCAGCACAAATGATGTGACAAGATTCGCTAGCCAAGATTTCATCCCCAGGACGACAATGGAGCATGATAGCAATCTCGTTGGACATGCTGGCTGAGGGAAGATACATGCCAAGATCATGACCCAAAAGATCTGCTGCGTATTCTTCGAGCTTAATTGTTGTGGGGTCTTCTTGTTTTTGCTCATCACCCACCACAGCACTTGCTATCACCTCTCGCATTTCTTTGCTGGGTTTGGTGGCTGTATCACTGCTTAAGTCTATTCCTTCGAAATATTTTATTTCTTCTTTCATAGTTCCTCATGTATTGTGACCTGCGACCTGAGACCTGTGACATTCCCAATCATCGGCACGTCGACGCTTCGGTTCGAACTAAATCTTCCCCTTCACTGTGGGCAATCCTTTTACGCGCGAATCCAAACAAGTCGCCATATCAACTGCCTTAGCGAATGCTTTGAACATGGCTTCGACAATGTGGTGTTTGTTTTTGCCGTAAAGCACATTGATGTGTAGATTAAGACCTGCGGCATTGGCAATGGCTTGAAAAAATTCTTTGATGAGTGAAATTTCAAAAGTCTTAATCTTCCCACGTTTCACTGGGGAATTGTAAACAAAATAAGGTCGATCACAGAAATCAACTGCAACACTTGCCAAAGAATCATCCATAGGGAGTGTGAAATGCCCGTAACGACACATGCCCTTTTTTGTTCCCACAGCTTTTTTAAAGGCTTGGCCCAAAACCAAACCAACATCCTCTACCAAGTGATGGTCATCCACCTGCACATCCCCTTTTGCTTTGAGGTCGACATCAAAGAGACCATGTTTGGTAAAAGATTCGAGCATGTGGTTGAAAAAAGGAATGGGTGTGGAAATTTTATACTTTCCTGAACCATCAAGGTTTAGTTTAAGAGTGATTTGAGTTTCCTTGGTATTTCTTGTGATCTTAACTGATCTTTTTTTCTTTGGCATGCAGACGCTTTTAATGAGAATTAATCTTCAAAACAAATGAAAAAGCCTGTCCACTTCTGTGGGCTAATATTTGACGTAAAATGTTGGGTGTCAATAAACTGCAATCATATCCATGCGTTAACAATCCCTAGATATTTTATTAATTAACATATTGATTTATAACGTCATTTCAGCTTTTCACACAACTTCTGGGGGTCAGCGCCGATAATAATGGTAACTATCATGGGTGCTCCAGAAATTCCTGACATACAGATCCTTACAAGCGTCGATTGTGCTGACTGTCCCACTGATACAGGTGAAGAGGTTTTTATTCCTCTATCGGGCATCACAAGCCCTGATGAAATTTTTGACGACGGCCTATCTGGAGAACCACCTCCTATTGAACCACTCACACCAGAAGAAGCCAGAGGAGAAATTACAACGGTTGCTAGTTGTGATAATTTTGATCCTGCTGATATTCAGAGAAGACTAGAAACCATTGTGCAATCAGATGAATTCCCTCGTTATCAATGGGGCTATTGTGGACAAGCTGCCATCAAAGGTGAACAGCTCCTTCATTCGGTTCTAGCAGACTATGAACCTGAGTATAGATTGGTTTGGGGACTTGGCACAACTCGTGATGGGGTAACAGGCAACTTCCATCATACTTGGGTTGAAACAGAAGTTTGTGATGAAACCTTTGTGACCGATCTAACACAAGATTCTGATGCTGGCACTAACCTAGGTTTTCAATTTACTCTATTCGAAAATCTCGATGATATAACATCTTATGTCAGAACATTTGCAACCAATGCACCACATTTTGGTTATGTTTTGGCAACCTTTCAAACAAGAGTTGCTACAGATGAACCCATATGCCAACAAGGCAGCATACCCTATTTAGCAGCCCAAGCAGAAGCCTTGGGAAACATTCCTCATTTCCCAGCCTATAAAATGGCAGAAGCAAAATGGAAACTCTTAGTAGCACAAGCCTACAGCCTCGCCTTTGGTGACTCAGTGTGCTCTACGTATACTCAGTAAATAATCGCCTACTTCACAACCTCCCACAAAGCTGCAGGATCTGGATTTCGATTCACAATGTAAAGATCAGGCAAAGTGGCTTTCAGCCCTAAAACACGTTTTTCAAAGGCATCGGGAATACCGTCGACACACTGAGTGGCAAATGCCTTAAATCCCTCTAAATCATCTCTAAAGGAATATTCTGTCAGAGTATCAAAAAACCCGTGCAGAGAGGACATAACAGCTCGTTTATCAAAAACAAGTGACTGCCCATCAGAACTCAACATGATAGATTCAGAATTAAAAAGCCAACCAAGGAGCATGCTCACACCCACAACATGAGAGGCATCAGGATTCACATTTTCAATACAGTGTTTTACGACAGCCTTAGGGTAATAGCGTTTGGCCTGCCAGGTAAGAGCACTATTGATGAGATCTGTACGATGCTGGTCATCAAAAACGTCTTTTTGATGGCGATAATCAATAGACAAAAACGCCCCTGCATCTGCCAAAGGTTCGGCAATATAACCCCAATAACCTCCATACACTTCCGCCATGGTGCGGCCAGAATCTGTAGGTGTTTCAGGTCTTGCCCCTGTGCCATGCGTGCCTTCGTGCCACAAAGCAAAGTCCTTTATGATATCAAAGGTCATCTCAGTCTCTCCTTCAGGGTCAACAATTTGTTCCGCATAAGCCCCAAAAACATCTTCAGCTGCCTCAAGCGCATCTAAAATAACAACTGTGCGGTGCTTGTCTATACCTAGAAAGTCTCGTTTTGGATAATCATGGCCTGCGGGTTCACGGAAAAAACCCCTTATAAAACCTCCATTACGATAAATCCAAACAAGGACACTTCCCTTTGAAATTTCAGCAGGATCTATTTCTTTTCCTTGATAAGAAAAACCTTTTTCACCAGCTACCTGAACTGCTTTGTTTTCTAAATCTTGAAAAGCAGAGGCCTCTTTTTCTGACATAAGACCAGAGGCACTATCACGGATCCCTATCTCAGCCATGAATGGGTATTTTACCCCATCATCCCAGTAACTCTCGTGAGGAAAGGCTGTAAAAAAGAGATTCCCTTCATGTTGGTTGAGATCTGCTTCGAGGATTTTAAGAAACTTTCCTTGTTCCAACCAATTGGCTACATTTAACGTGTATTCCCTAAATTCAGGATGGAGATCATACGTTTCATCACCCTCTACAATCGGCCCAAGAGCTGCCGCATCCCTGAGTGCTTGAGATAAGGCGACAAAATAATCGCGATACTCTGGATGAAAAGCCATATTAGTAACTACATACCACTTGTCTTCTCTGCCTTGAACAAGCCATTTCACAGGCCCATCAAACTCTGTTTCTAATTCTATGGTCTGCGTAACTGCCCCAGGGCCTAAGTAATATTCTTCAGAGTACTGCTCCAACTCTGCTGGAGAAGCCTCTTCGACAACAGTCCATGGGAGAAGAATGGGATCATGTGCGCTATATTGTTCTCTAATAAATTCTAAATCTAGATCAACAGGCTTCTCCACTGGAATAACTTCGGCTGGTCTCATCCCCTCTGGTAGCATGGCATTATAAGCAGGTTTATCTGGGCACCATGGAAAAAAAGAAGCGTAATCTAAGGGCGACCCTTTAGGGTTCCCTTCTTCATCTTTTTCAAAAGCAAACTCTTCAATGAGCATCTGCGTTGCAGAGCCTGAAAGATTTGAAAAATACGTGACCTCCATACGATCAAAATGATGTCTTGAGTCAGCATCACCGTAATCCCCCATCCAGGCTTTAAGCTGTTTATAGTTTGAACTGTATTGCTGGCCATAGATAGAATTAGAAGGTTCTTGAACACCGTCAGCTATAAACTCAAGCCATCTATTTTCTGCAGGATTGGCCATGGCCCTGACAGTTTCTGAAAAAGTGTGTGGAGGGTAAATATTCATGATTTCTCTGGCGACTTCATTGGCCCTGAGACGTTTGTACTCAATTAGCTTTCGAATTTCACAAACAATCTCTGGCGTCACAACAAACTCTGAACCTTCATTAACCCGGATTTCACCAAGAGGAATATCTGGAATATTTGCCTGCCCCCCTTCTTTGTCTCCTGTCCATTCTATGGGATAACCCAAATACCCTGCTTCACGGTTAAACAACATGCGATTATGTTCTGAAGATTTAGCGCCTTGAAGAAAGGGTGGAACCTCTGGACAAGATTCATTATCCAATACACTGATGAAAGTGATATCACTCATAGTAACTCCTTTATGCCCTGCTAGTGACAATGATTGTCACTAAAGATTGGAATCATTTTTTATAGGTAAATTTTGTATGACTGACGCTTCCCTTTATGCCCTGAAAAAACGTGACTTTGCATAGGAAAGATAATGCTTTGTTGTCTAGTTGAATTTCTTAACTCTCTATTATCACTTAGACATCATCTCTTATTCAATTCTAACACTTGAATTAATTTATTGATTTTATTTTTCATAAAAACATAGAGTCAGAATTATGAAACCTTCCACTTTTACCCAAGCCCAAATAAAAAAATACCTTAAAATTTGTAACACAGATGCCTGTCAAAAAAACATTGGTCTCAAAGCCACCAAGATTAGCACCAAAGAAGCTGTGATTGAGATTAAGTTGATGAAGAAACACATCAACTTTGAAAATTGTGTGCATGGGGGAATCTTGTCTTTTCTTTTAGATACAACAATGGGTTTTGTGGTCTACCCTCACCTCACAAAAGGGGAACGCATTCTCGTTGTGGATTTAAAAGTCAGCTACCTAAAACCAGCCCTTCTCAGCATGAAGAAAATCAAGGCCCGTGCCAACCTCGTCTCCCGCACAAAAAGACTAGCAGTGTCCGAAGGTGTCATCCTCTCCCCCCAAAACGAAATTCTCTGTAAAGGCATGGGAACATACGCGATTATTCGAAATTGAAAACCTAAACTACCACACCTACCCTAACTTGGTTGGCTGATAATTTTTCTGTGGAGCAAGTTTTCGCCTAACGCATCCACTGGTGAATTCTTTGTCGAAGCGACATTCACCTCTACAACGAGCAATCCACCTGAGTGACGGCCAACGCAGCGACTAAAGAAAAATTATTAGTTAACCAGGTTATTACATCCCCACACACACTTCTTGCAAAAAACCCTCAAATAAAGTGTGAGCTGATAGATTGACTGTGCGCAGTTGATAAGATGTTGTCATGGCTTTTTCATAGATTTTCTTAAGCCCATTCATTTCAAACTGGCGCGACTGCGCAAGATAGGTTTTGAGAAAATAGGGATTAATCCCTAACTGAGAAGAAAGTTGATGCTGTCCCATTTGTTTTTGCAAACAGGCTTTGATGAGCAAGAGCTTTCGAAAGTGACTGATCACCAAGGCCATTGTCCTGATAACAGGCTCTCCTTGTTCACGCATTTTTGTATACAAAACTTGTGCTTCGTAAATGTTCTTTTGTGAAATATAGTCAGTGATCTTAAAAATATTTTCAATCACACCAGCGCTCACGAGTTCATTCACGTGTTTTAAAGAGATTTTCTTATCGGGCCACACATAAAGAGAGAGCTTTTCTAATTCAGAAAGAATGGACATGAGATTTGTTCCCACCACATCCGAAAGTCTTTCAGCACACCCTGGACCAATGCCCAACCCCATGGTTTGGCATTCTTTACTGATGAATTGTGGAATCTGATTGGCATAGAGAGGTTTAAATTCAAAGACCTCCCCTGCCTTAATAAAGTTTTTGTAAAAACTTGTACGTTTATCAATCTTAGTAGCCATCATGATAAAGTGAGTCGTGTCACAAGGTGCATCAAAGTATTTTCCCAAGACTTCGAGATCTTGTTTTTTAAAAGACTCCAAATCTGTCAAAACAACCAGACGGGTATCTGCCATCATGGGGAGTGTTTTGAGAAGATCAACTAACTGAGCTCCCGACACATCTCGAGCTGAGAGACGCTGATAATTGAAATCTTTGAGACTGGGATCAATGAGTTGTTTTTCGACCCTAGCTAAATGACGCAAAGCGAGGAATTCTTCACCATTGATCAAAAGCTGTATGAGTGGCTTTGCCATGCTCGCCTTGTTAATCAAGAAGGTCTGCTGGCGCAAGCCTTTGTTAAGAATCAGAATAAATTCAGGACAAATAATCCTTGTCTAAACCATTAAAGTGTATAGAATTGCGCGGGTCTTAATATAACCTTTAAAGGAGTAAATTTTATGAAGAAAACACATATCCTTGGTATTGCATTAGTTCTGGTTTTTTTAGTCACTACTGCTTACGCGGGTTTTCCAAAAGTTAATACAGGCAGCGCTGTAACAAATGCTGTCGTAAACACAACTGTCAGTGCAGCAAAAAACAAAGCTCTTGAAGCTGACATGAATAAAAAGCTTCGTTCTTTCAACTGTGCTTTTAAAGACGGCTCAACAGCGACAACTTGCAACCTTAACTCAGTAGCCAGCTATATCAGATCTAAAGACAGCTCTTTAAGAGCATTTGGTTTGGCAAAAGTTTATGTAAACATCAAAGCCAGTGGAACTAGTTCTACTGCTTACAAACGTTCAAGCCACGTTCGCGACGTTCTCTATGGTCAGATGAACTGGTGGCACTATAATGTACGTTCTGTAAAAGACAACACTAACAAACTAAGCATTTGGGTTGAAGTAAGAGACTAATACTCATTACTCATTTGTAATTAAAAAAGCCCTCCTTCTTGGAGGGCTTTTTTCTTGCCCTCCGTAGCTTTAGCGAAGGAGGGTTGCATTCTCTTTGGACTAATAGTATTTCGTGCAAAACTTGTAATGAATAACTCCGCAGTCAAGCTGCGAAGTATCAAACCCACATTGTGGGAATAAACACTTAATTTTTAACATCCCGGAGGAAACTGTGATAAACAAAAGAGTTGGAATTCTTACTGGTGGCGGCGATTGCCCAGGGCTAAATGCTGTCATGCGTGCTGTGGTCCGTAAAGGAATAGATTTTTATAAATACGAATTTTTAGGCATTTTACAAGGCTGGCGCGGTATGATCGAAGGCAAAACCCGCCCACTTGGTATTAACGATGTCTGCGGTATTTTACACACGGGGGGAACCATCCTTGGCACATCTCGAACCAACCCTTCCAAATCCGAAGAAGACATGGAACAAGTTATTACCAATTATAGGCGAATGGGACTCACTTCGCTTATCGCCATTGGTGGTGATGACACCCTTGGTGTTGCAGCGGCTATGAGCAAGCGTGGTTTAAAAGTTATTGGAGTTCCCAAAACTATTGATAACGACCTTTCTGGAACAGACCAAACATTTGGTTTTGACACTGCAGTTGGCATTGCTACAGAAGCTATTGATCGCCTGCACTCCACTGCCGAATCACATCAGCGCGTTATGGTTGTTGAGGTTATGGGACGTCATGCTGGATGGATTGCCGCCCACGCAGGAATTGCAGGTGGCGCTGACATGGTTATTGTTCCTGAATTTCCTTTCACAATGGACGACATCAAAGAGGTACTCAGCAAGCGTAAAAAACGAGGCCGAGTTGCCAGCATTATTGTTGTTGCCGAGGGCGTAAAGATGCCAGAAGGAACCAATGTCACACAAGATGAAAGCGTGGATCAATTTGGTCACAGACGACTTGGTGGCATAGGCACTATTCTTGGCGAAGAGATCGAAAAACACACAGGCATGGAAACGCGTGTTTCTGTTTTGGGTCATATTCAAAGAGGCGGCACACCCACAGCCTTTGACCGCATATTAGCGACACGTTTTGGCATAAAAGCCATCGATCTCGTTCACAAAGATGACTATGGCAAAATGGTTGCGTTGGTGGGATCACAAATTAAAGCTGTCGATATTCAAAAAGCCGCTCAAAAGAATAGACTTCTCGACAAAGAGACGTACGAAATCGCAAAAGTGTTTTTTGGATAGCTTGCTAGCCTTTTATCTTATATGTCATTAAAATCTCTTCCTACAACATAATCATAGTCATTAAAGGCTATATGTTTTTTAGATTTTTTCGACTTTTTGGATTTTCCCCTCATGAGTTTGCTGATACTAAACGAAAGATCTGTTTTTTTGCCTTTGGCAAGGTAATCAGTCACAAACTTCATGTTAAATCTACTTGGATCATACCCATTTGCTGCTAGCACTTTTTTAATAAGAGCCGCTTTATTGGGCACACGATTATAGATGTCTTGATAAACATGCAACCTGCCTTTACGGATTTCGACTAAATCATAAGCAAATGTCACAGGAATCCGATGACCTTGATCGATGTTTACATAAAAGCTCTTGCCGCCATTTGCTTCATATTTTTCATAGAGTGCATCACCACCATTACCTGTCATTTCATCTTGAAGAAAACGTGCTAGTTCTTTGGCTTTTTCTCTGTACATGCGAATGCAGCCATGACTTCTTGGAAAACCAACTGTGGATTCTTTATTGGTTCCGTGGATCATGATAGCGCTTCCTTCTAGTTTTATTTTAACTGGGCCCAAAGGGTTTTTGGGGCCTGGGGGTGTGGGTCTATCATTAACAGCCCATCCAGATTTAGGAGGAATCCACCAGGGGTTCCAAACAACTTGTCTGATTTTTTTAGTTCCAACTGGGGTTTGAAATTGTCGTGTTCCCACAGCAATTTTATAGGTCTTCAATAGTTTCTGATGTTGACCAGATGTATAAGAAACAAAAAGTTTTTTAGCAGGAATATTTATCTTGAGTGAAACTCCTTGATGCAGAGGTTTCGTTTTTATGCCTGAACTTTCTTCACTAACCTTTTCATTTAGTTTCAAACCTTTTGAATAAGATTGTAGATTTGGAAAGAGAAGAAGAGCTATTAGAAATATACTAAAAAGTACTACTCTTAGATGCCTGATTCTCATGTTCTACCCCCAAGGTGTCTGACTGTGTTGTACCTGACCCAGGGTTAATTATAGCATGAGATGCCGTTGATTTGACATGCTTTTTTTAGTGTTATTATTTTGACACTTGACTGTTTTGTTATTAGATTAATGTTATCAGATGGTTAGGTATGATGTCCGTTGGGTGGAGATGTTAGAAAAAGTAGTCAGGCTGGTTTTCGATGAAAAAGTGCCTGACACCTTTTCAGAAAAATTTGTAAAATACCTAGCAACAAAATAAGAAGAGCATCGATACATGGGGTGTTAGTACTGGGTTTTACAGGGTGTTATCAAAACATATCCTAATACAATTAGATCATTAAATTAAATTCGCTTGTTTCTATGCATGTGAATTTGGGCAAACAGGGAGTACAGAAAATGAAAATAGATCTATCCGCATTGCGTATGGCATCTGCTGATATAGCAGGACATGCCTTGTGGGGCATCTGCATGGGTAGCAGTGGCACTAAGTTATCAATGCCAGCAGAAGAAACAACGGCTGCAGTTGTTAAAACTACTCGAACTACCTCAACTTCGGTCAATGGAGGTGCGGCTTACGAAGATGCCACCCCTGGACCTCAGTTTAGCATACAGACCATGGCAAGACGAGATCCCTTAGCGAACCCTAAAAGGTAGATTTGGTAACCTTGGTCCAAGCAAGCCAAAAAAAGCTGATCCACTACAAGCAGAACTTCATAAGGCACAACAAAAGTTCGCCGGACAAAAAGTTCTTTTGTATGGATATGGAAGTCGAATTTTTGATGTCACCGCTGTTTTAATCCATAATAAGGAGATAGTTGTAATTAGGGTCAGTGAATTAGAGCATCGATTATTTGCACCTAATGCTGCCACTGTAATCAACATTGGAAATAGAAATGAGCTAATAGCACAAACCAGGCCACTGGATTTATCATTAAAAACAACTCAGCATGTACTCTACAGAACAAGTAAAAAAATAAGCTATCACACCCCCTCTATCCCCGGGGAAATAAGAGAAGATGGCGCCTTATACGATACATCAACTGGCAAAATAGCTCCCGGAGAAGCAGGGGGAGCAGTGACGACAAATTGTTTTGTACATTATGAAAATGTTACAATTGATCCAACCCCATCAGGCTACCTTATTGATGGCAGGCTTTATTCAAGCAAAGAAATTAAACAAGCCATCTTTAAAGATAAATATGGTTACACAGAAAAATACCTTGTTCTTTTTGAGTCCGGAAAAAAACCAAGAATTATTGCCGGTGTGGAAAGCATGTCTGGTGAGCTCCACACCTACTCTTCTGCAACTCACTCTGCCACAGAATCAAGACACATTATGAAATTAAAGAATAGATCGAAAATCACAATTCATGGAACAGAGTACACATATAATGTCTCAGATCACAGTTTGAAACCTGTGTAAGGATACTGGATGCCGGATACGACAATCGATAGATTTCTTCTGACGTAGGCGCTTAGGATCATAGGTGCGTAGGAGCGACCCTCCTTTTACCGCATCGCCAACTTATCTTCGTTATTCTTCTTAGATTTCTTCTTCTTCACACGAAGTTTTTTTAATTCAAAACTATAATCAGCCCTTCTCGAAATCTTAAGCTGGCTTTCAATAAACTCGAGATTTATTCTTTCTGGGTCATAACCTCGTTCTTCAAGTACCTTGGTTATCGCTGCCATTTTCTTTTTTCCACCATAACGATAATACACATCCTGGTACACATGGAGAACCCTGTCTTTGACTTCAGCCAATTCGTAAACAATCTCTACTGGTATATGCTCATCAAGATTCACGTAATAACTACGACGTGAATGCTTTTTGTATTTTTCAAAAACAGCCTCATCCAAATTCTCTATAACATTTTCTTGAATGGATCGTGCGAGATCCTTGGCCTGCTCACTCAACATGCGCATACAACCATGACTTGCTGCTCGGCCGATGCTTCGAGGCTGGCTCGTACCATGAATGAGAATGGCATTTCCTAATATCATCTTTACAGGGCCTAATGGATTACGACGACCCGGAGGCACTTTCTCTTCGTCTTTTGACCACTCACTATCCGGTGGAGGGATCCACCAAGGATTCCAAACAATTTGACTCAACCAACGCGAGCCTAAAGGCGTTCTAAAACCAGGTGAGCCCACTGCAATTTGATAATTTTTTAACAACTCATCCTCATGGTAAAGAAACAAACGTCTAGCCGCCACATTAATGCGAATATTCAAACCAACCTCTTCAGCTTCTTCCACACCCTCTTGTCCAACAAGCTGCTCACTCACAACTTTGAAAGGCTTTTCAGAAGATAATCTCTTTCCATTTGAATTGCCAAATTGAGGAATAAGAAGAAGGATAACCAAAAAGAAAACCAGCCGAATAATCTGCTTACTAGAGTGCCTCATACATGTCTCCTTAGAATCACTAGCATGACTCCCATAGCAAGCCCTGAACCCAAAATTCCGTGACAAGCCAGAGAATCAAACCAAGTCAACCCGTCCTCCGAAGTCAGCCTAGGCGGACGAAGGAGGAGTGATATAACGTTATACAATAGATCACATTCTAAATGATCACCTTACATTATATACAAACAATTGACATGCGTAAACAGGATATATGTTTTATTGACGTTTTTTAGCCCAGTTTTGGACCTCTTTTTGATATACTCTTGATATTACAAGGCTATTTGATTTGACATCTTTTGTGACTGTAGTACCTGCTCCTACCACTGCATTTTTACCAATTTTTACAGGAGCGACTAGTTCGGTATTAGAACCAATGAAAACCCCATCTTCTAAAACTGTCTTAAACTTATTCTTTCCATCATAATTGCAGGTAATTGTTCCAGCACCCACATTCACCGCTTTGCCAATCTTGGCATCACCGATATAAGTGAGATGATTCACTTTGCTGCCTTGACCAATCGTACTTTTCTTTACCTCGACAAAATTACCTGCCTTAGCCTTGGCTTCTAACTTAGCCAATGGCCGTAAGTGTGCAAAAGGCCCAACCTGACAGAGCTCACCAACTTTGGACTGATCAATGTAGCAATGCGCCTTGATCAAGGCAGATTTTGCTATTTGAGAAGATTTAATAACCGCACCTGTTTCGATAACAACACCGCCAGCGATTTTTGTATTACCCTTTACAAAACAAGGTGCCTCAAGTGAAGTGCCTCGCCCTATTTTTACACCAGCATCAATAAAAACATCTTCTCCTAAGATTCTCACGCCTTCTCTCGCGTATTTCTCACATTGCAATTTGTAAAAAAAGCGGTTCACCCTATTGAGATCTTCTTGTGAACTAATGCCCATGGCCTCATAGGCATTATTCATAATACTGGCTGTAGCTTTATAGCCAGCCTTCCGAGCAATTTTAACTAAGTCAGGAAGATAGTATTCTTTTTGTTTGTTTTGAATCTTCATTTTCCCAATGAATTTTTTGAGAAACTTTAAATCAAAAACATAACTTCCTGAACTCACTTCACGAATCTTTCGCTCAGTACTTGTGGCATCTTTTTCTTCAACAATTTCTAATAATGAATCTTTTTTATCTCGAATAATTCTTCCAAAGCCAAAAGGCTTTTCAACAACAGCCGTCAAAACAGACACCTTTGCCTTTGCTCGCTTATAAGCTGAATAAAATCCTCGGATACTCTTTCCTTCAATAAGAGGCATGTCAGCATTTAAGATGACAAGATCAGCCTCTTTGTCTTTAATGTGATCTAAAGCACACTTTACTGCATGACCTGTACCAAGCTGTTGAGTCTGGACTACAAAGCGAAACTTATTTTTCTGACTTGGCATTGCCTCTAAACACGCATGGAAATCTTGATGGTTTTTAGGCACGACAATGAACACGCCTTTGGATTTAATCTGTAAGGCCAAACGCATGGCATGTTCAAGGAGGGTGATACCACCAACGTGATGAAGCACCTTTGGCAACTTAGATTTCATTCGTTTGCCTAAACCAGCGGCAAGTATTATTGAATAGACTGATTTCATGCTGCCCTCTTACCTTTTTTGACATCTTGGCACAAGGATTCTCAAAAAAAAATCATATATTTCATAAAACTGGGATTATCTCAATATGGCCTTTTGACAAAGGGTTTGACTCAAAACTATAGCTTGAGGCACTAAACTTAACCAATAAAAGGAGCTTTAAGCCATGAAAAAACTTAGTCTCGTACTTACCGTATTATTTTTGTTAATATCCATTAGTGCTTTTGCCGGAAATCTTGATGGTGTTTATAAATTTTCTACTAGAACAATAGAAGGAGCACCAAATATGCAAGGCTGGTGGGGCATGATGGTTATCAAAAGTAACACGATGACCCGCATGTACCGTTCAACTGACGGCACAACAGAAAAATTCTACGTTGGCGATCTCTCTAACGAAGGAGATGTCTACAAATTAAAACTCACTCACGCTTATAAACCAAATTATGTCGGCAATGAGCACCAAAACAAAATCATACTTAATGCCAGCAACCTCTCAATGGAAAGCCTTGATGGCAAATTCATAGAAACTTGGATTAAGAAATAACTTTATTATTATTATTGTTGTTTTGTAGGGGCATGGCGCGCCGTGCCCCTACGTTTTATATGTCGATCGACACAATCTAGAAAAAATTCAACACATCTTACGGAAAACAATTAGCAATACATTCAAACCAACCCAGAGTATCTCTATACCAATACCAAGTATTTGTATCAGCATGCTGATACAAAATACCTCCAAAAAACTTTATCCACCCATCAGTCACCCCATTGACAAGAACAAGAGAAAAACACTCTTCATCTTTATCAGGCCGTGAAATGCAAGTACCATTTGGAGCGCTATCGAGCTTTTCGGGAAAAGACATGTCCCCTGTATCAACAGCTTGTTTATAGCTGTAGGATGTTAAACCACCACGAACTAGACTCACAATGCCATCGCGCTGTGCCTCATAGGCCTTTTGTCTAAAGTCAATGTACTTTGTGATCGCTGTGACAGACACAATACCCATAATCATAATGACTATGATGATTTCCATCACTGTGTATCCCGATGAATTTTTTATTTTTACCTGCATGTTAATAAGTGTTTCCTACTTTGGTTTTACAATATCATCCATCGCATTATTTACCTTAAAAAAATTGGCTATTTTGTTAAAAGCGCCGACCGGAAAAAGAACCTGTAGCCACGGCACTGTTTTAACCATAAATGGCTCCATCACAAAATGTTTTTTCTTGTCTACAGCATTAAAAATAACCTGAGCAATTTTTTTCTGATCTAATAAGGGTGTAAAACGAGCTGGCTTCACCCCTTCGAACATGCCCGTATTAATAAAACCTGGGCAAACAAGCGTGACAAATATTTTATTTTTTGCATAACCCTCTAATTCCAAACGTAAGGCATTAGAAAAACCTACAACCGCATGTTTTGAAGCACAGTAAGCAGCCAACCCTTTAACGCCCATCACACCAGCAGCTGAAGCTACTTGACAGAGTTGCCCTTCACCTTTTTTTATCATGGCTGGCAAAAAAGCCTTACAAATCCAAAAATGAGAGACGATATTCACATTCATTGTTCTCTCTAACATGTCATCAGAACAATCTAGGAAATACGAATTTTCAACGACACCCGCGTTGTTCACAATGATATAAGGCACACCAACTTCTCTTAAAATCGTTTTTGAGAGCTCGTAGACATTTTCTTTTTTCGTGATGTCACATTGGTAGAACACAGCATTTTTTAGAATTTTTTCAGCTTCTTGCAGGGCCTGCGCGTTAACATCAATCACAACTACCTTAGCTCCTATTTGATCATAGAGTTTTGCCAAGGAAAGCCCTATCCCATGAGCTGCGCCTGTAATAATAACAACGCGATCTTTGTAATCTCTCATAACAAACCTCCATATCTAAAACGCATTTTCCAAAACTTCCTCTAGTTCTTTTGCTATGATGAAACAAGCAGAACCTGTTTTAGAGTACATTTTCATTGGATTCTTTGTGATTTTAGATTAAAGCAAAGCACAAGTTTTTTACACTATGGATATCACAAACACACCTTATTACCGGCCTAAAACCTCTCAAAAAATAAGCAATCTCAATGAAATCTGGTATTTAAAATTAGTTGATACAACCGGAAAAACTGCCCTGTGGCTCAGATTCACCCTCTTGTGCTCTAAAGGAAATATGAATAAGCAAGCTGAGGTCTGGGCTATTCTCTTTGAAAAAAACAAAAAAAATAACACGAAGAAATATGCCTTTAAGCAGACCTTTCCCATAAATAAATTTAGATTTAACAAAAAGTCTCAAAAAATCACTATTGATCTGTCCGAACTGACAAATAAAAATACTCTCGGAAAAATCATCAAACCAAATAGAAAAATTAAATGGAACTTCAAGTTCAAAACAAGACACAAGTTCCGCTTTGACTTTGTTCCTTCTGTTCTCTCCAAACTAAAACTCGTAAAAAATAAAGTATGGACAACCCACGAAGACATACTCTTTACTGGCACATGCACTGTTAACAGCAAAAAATATACTTTTAGAAAAGCCCCTGGGATGATTGGCCATTATTTTGGACCCAAGAGTGGCCACTCATGGCTTTGGGCACACTGCAATAGCTTTGTCGATAAAAAAGGAGCGCCTATTAATGTCATTTTTGACGGCATTAGGGCTCGTTCACGCCTAGGAAAATCCCTCGCCTCACCTTATCTCACAACAATGTTTTTCTATTATAAAGGCCAGGCTTTTTATCTGAATACTTTGACCGATGTCCTCCGTCACAAATCAAAACACAAGAATACAGAGTGGACATTCACAGCAAAAAAAGGAAAATATAAATTTTGTGGGAAGTTATACGCTAAACGAAACGCCTTTGCAGGACTAACTTACACAGACACAGATGGTTCAAAACTTTATTGCTACAACTCAAAACTCGCAAACATGACGCTTCATATTTATCATAAGGGGATTTTAGAAAACACCCTCTACGCTAGAGGAACAGCTGCTTTTGAAAATGTTACGCGAAAGAAAAATCCCCACATCCCCCTCCTTATATAAAACAAGAAACGGTTACTTTTCCAATCACTGTATTTATAATGCTTTGAACGCCTAGCCAGCACAAAAACTAGCAGACCAAGAAAATCGAGAGAAGTATTATAAATGCAGGGGTTGGAAAAGTATAAAAAGGAATCTCTCTATTTGGGATTATTAATTTGAATGGAAAAATTAAGCGGTAAGAGTACTACAAAAATCTTCTGAAATCTCTGCTTCATCCTCATTGCAAGAACTAACAGCATCTTCGACAACATATTCAATATCGTAACAACCATCTAACTTATCTGTTCCTGATTGCCCTTCGCAAACTTGATAGGCTAATATCATATCAGAAATAATCGTTTCGCAATTTGACTCATCGCTGACAACCTCTTCACCTTCTTCATCCTCTACAACATCTTCAGCTTCTGTATCTTCTGTATCTTCTGTATCTTCTGTATCTTCTGCATCACCTTCCTCTTCAGCGTCATCTGCAAATTTTATCAGTTCTGCTACAGCAACCAATTCTTCTTCTTGACAGGATTCAAAATCATCTAAAGCAACAGTGGCAGCAGCAACAACGCCTTCTTGTATTTTCTGAGCTTCATCATAACTCTGAAGAACATCCACACAGTCAGAAATCAGAACATCTAGCTTTTGACACATCTCAAGTTTTTCTTCTTCTGAAAACACAGGTTCTTCTTCTGCAATATAAGGCAAATCAACACCGCTACAATTTGTATAAATTATAGGAAAGAAAAAGTGGAACGTGAGAAAAAGAACTATGAGAACAAATCTTTTCATTACACTCCTATTATCGGTTCGATGTCCAATAAGGTTGCGGATCTTTTAGGAAATTATTAATATATTGACAAGCCAAGTAGTAAAAATATGAATAAACCTAATAAAAATATAGGCTTACTAGGATCTTCCTTTAACCCCCCTCACCTAGGCCACCTCTCAGTATTGACCCAGCTCACACAACAACAGGAATTCGATGAAATATGGATGATTCCTGTGTATTATCATGCATTTAGCAAGAATCTTGCTCCATTTGAAACTCGATTAACGCTCGCCTCTCTCTTATGTGAAGAAATTGAGAGCAAAAATGTAAAAGTCCTCCCCATTGAAAGAGAATTACAAAAAAAGCCCAGCTATACAATCGATGTGGTTCTAGCTCTCAAGAATAAATATCCAGATTTTTCGTTTTCATTGATTTTAGGAACTGATACCAAAAACGACCTACCCAAGTGGCACAAAATCGACGAGCTCAGAAAGCTTGTGGGTTTTTATTTTATCCCTCGCAAAGGGTACGAAGACTCCCCTCATCCCGAGGTCTCAAGCACAGACATTCGTGAACGACTGGAAAAAGGCCTTCCAATTGATCATCTCACGACTAAGAAGATTGCAAATTATTTGATAAAAAATAGAGTCTATTGACACCAATCAATAATATGGATATCAGCCTACCGACTTTAATGGAGTGAATATGCCAATGTATGAGTACATATGCCGTTCCTGCGGACTTGAATTTGAAGAAATTCAGAAATTTTCTGATTCTCCAATACAAATCTGTCCAAAATGCCAGCAAAACAGAGTTGTAAAAAAAGTATCGCTCACAGCGTTCCAACTTAAAGGAGAAGGCTGGTACAAAGATGGATACTCACGTCCCTCAGAAACACCAAAGAAAGCGGAAACAAAGGCTTCTACCTCTGATTCGACTCCAAAAAAAGAAAAGAAAGAAACTAAAAAAGATTTGGCTAAAAAATAGATCACTAACTCTTGACCTTCGACCTTTGACTTTAAACCTTAGACTTCCGACCAACAACGACATCTTCCTTGTATTTAAAGACATTTCATCTTAGTTTAATAACTAATGACATTGCACACAGGCAAAAACATCTACATTACTGGTTTTATGGCTACAGGAAAATCAACTGTAGGAAGATTGCTCGCCAGAAAACTGGCTCGCTCATTTATCGATTCAGATCGCGACATCGAAAACAAGACCAAGATGAGTATTAAAGATATTTTTGACTCACAAGGTGAAGCTCATTTTAGAAAACTAGAATCTGAGCTTATTTGCAACCTCGACCAATCCCATAATCTTGTTGTGAGCCTTGGGGGTGGAAGTGTTTTGGATTCAAAAAACCAAGCCATTATAAAAAAAGGGGTTTGGATCTATTTAGACACACCTCTGGACGTTATTCATGAAAGATTATCCAGGACCTCTCACAGACCTTTGGCAAAAAAGAGCCAAAGCGAAATTGAAAACCTGTATCAAGAAAGACTCCCAATTTACAAAAATGCCACACTGATTATTCCTTGTGCCAACCATAGCCCAGACACGATTTGCCAACTGATTCTCAAAAGGATTTTAGAACTATGAAAACAGTAAACGTAAATATTCCCAAAAACCCCTATCAAATTCATATAACCAAATGGGATTGGGAGTTTGCAATCAAGAAACTAAAGAAATCTTTAAAAGAAGATAGACTCTTTATCATCACAAATCATAAAATAAAAAAAATATACCAAAATAAAATCAACAAGGCACTTTCCCCTCATTTTAAACTTATCTGGCTCAGTATTCCAGATGGCGAAAAGTATAAAAACTTAAAAACGTACGAATCCTTATTAAATCGGCTCGCGCAAAAACAGGCCACACGCGACTCTGCTCTTTTAGCTCTAGGAGGAGGTGTTGTAGGCGATATCACTGGATTTGTTGCCGCCACTTATATGCGTGGCATTAATTATTTCCAAATGCCCACGTCTCTTTTAGCACAAGTTGATTCTTCGGTTGGAGGAAAAACAGGACTAGATCTTGTAAGCGGCAAAAATCTCGTAGGAAGCTTTTATCAACCTAAAGCTGTTTTTATCTTCACTGATTTTCTTAAGACCCTGCCTAAAAAAGAGTTCAAATGCGGCCTGGCAGAAGTGATTAAATATGGTCTCATTTTAGACAACAGCTTTTTTGAATACCTTAATAAGAACTCTAAAAAAATCCTAAACAAAAACCCTCAAACTTTGGCTCATATTATTTATCGTAGCTGCGAAATAAAATCACAAATTGTAAAAAAAGATGAAAAAGAAGCGGGGATAAGAGCTATTTTGAATTTTGGACACACCCTAGGACACGCTATTGAGGTTCTAAACAAATACAAGACGATCAAACATGGCGAAGCCATTGCCATGGGCATGAGCTTTGCTACAAAACTCTCAGCTGAAATCGGTGCATCAACCAAAAACCATGTTAAAGAAATAGAAACTCTTTTTAAGAAATATGGGCTCCCTACTCAGTGGCCAAAGTTTTCAAAAAACAGCTACAAAACAGCACTTTTAAGAGATAAAAAGATGACCACTGAAAATTGTAGGTTTATTTGTTTGTCAAAAACCGGTAAAGGGCAAATAACTCCGTTAAGCATAAATACTGTATTAAAATGTCTGTAAAACCAGCAAAAAAACTACTCATAAAAGTTATTCATGGCCCTAATTTAAATCTCCTCGGTTTACGTGAGCCAGATGTATATGGGACAACCACCCTGGCCGACATTAATAATAAATTAGAAGAACTAGCCGCGCAAAAAGATGTAACTGTCGAGTTTTTTCAGTCAAATCACGAGGGTGAAATAGTAGACTGTATACACGCAGCAAAAGATCACGATGGCTTTCTTATTAATCCTGCAGCCTACACACACACCAGTGTAGCCATCCGCGATGCTTTGTTAGCCATTGCAAAACCCTTTGTAGAAGTCCATTTATCCAACATCAACAAACGCGAAGACTTTAGGCAGCATTCGTATTTTTCAGACATTGCCACTCATGTTGCCATGGGAAAAGGCGCTGACAGCTACTATGAAGGTTTTGAATTTCTTATTAAACAATTAAAGGGAGAGTAATTTTTTATGAAATTTGCTTTACCAAAATTAAAAATCAATTCCGATAAAATTAAAGCTCTAACCAACAAACTCATGCAAGACAAATACGAAAAAACCTTGCAAGACTTAAGAGAGCTTGAGGCAGAAAACCCCGATGACATGAGAGTAAAACAAAAAATTGCCGAAATCCTCTACAGACAAGACAACATTGATCTCTCATTAGAAAAATACAAAGAAATTGTTTCTTTTTTTGAAAAAAACGATTTCATCCTTAAAGCCATTAGAACCTGTCAGAGCATTCTTAAGATCAGACCTTCACTTGTTGAGTTTAACATCAGACTTGGGTCTCTCCATTTAAAACTCGGAATGACAAACGAATCAGCTAATCAGTACAGAATTGTTGTTAATAGTTTTGCTTCACAAGGCGATATGCCAAACACTCTCAAATATTCAAAAATCCTTGCTAAGATTGATCCCTCAAACGACAACAAAGTCAAACTCGCCGAAATCTATCAAAGCGCTGGCATGAAGGAAGAAGCAGTCAAACTGTATGAAGATCTGGCAAAAGTATCTAGAGAAAAAAAGGATTACGACAAACTTCTTCATTATTACGAATTATTACTTCCCCATCAACCAACCAACTCCACACTCCTGAAAGACATATGCATTCTTAACTTAAGAAAACAAAAACCTGAATACGTATTAAAACTCATAGATCAATATGGAGTTACCGAAAACAGGGCTTTTGCTGACTTGGTAAAAAAATCAAGACTCATGAGAGAAGCAATGAGAAGACAGAAGTGATGCTTTGAACTACTTACGACGAAGTGCTTGTTTTACTTGTTTAACCATTTCTGAAGATGGATCTAGATTCACACCCTGTTTAATCAAAGTCATGCCCTTTTTTTGATCGTACTTATAGTGAATGTAGAGCAAGCCATTTTGAAACAAGGCCTGTTGTCTTTTATAGATCTCGTGTTTTGGAAGGTATTTAATGGCTTTTGTAAAGTCTTTCATAGCCAGATCATTTGTAAGAGAAAGCAGGTAAAAAAATCCGCGCTGCAAGTAAGCGTCACCATTTTTTTTGTCTTTCTTAATGATGCGGTCCATGACTTGAATGGCACTTATAAGATCTTCTTTTTGTGATAAATAAATGCTCTTTAGAAAAAGAAAATCGACATTTTTTTTATATTTTTTTTCTAAAATCGCCAAATACCTACTTGCCTCGTCTGGACTATCTTTGTGCATTAAAAGCATTGCCTGATAGTAGGCCCAGAGATCATGGTATTTTTTACTTGGTTTAAAACTTTTTAATAGATCCAAGGCTTCAGCAATGTGTCTTTGATTAAACCATGTCACGCCAATGTAAAGCTTAAGATCATTATTCAAATCTTTTGGCCAATCTTGAAATGTTTTTAGTTCGGATAGTTTTTTTGCAATGAACTCTATTTTATGATCTGCCCTGACCTCACCTTCAAGACGATCAAACTGCTTTTTCACAAAACCCGCTGCATGAGCACTTGTAGATATGAACAAAACAAACATTAAGAGAAATATTATTTTAGTAAAAACTTTCATTGTTTATTAATTAACTCACGTAACCGAACAGCGCAACCGATACGGGCCTCGAAACCTTAACCGCTACTGGAAATTACCTTTAAAATATCTTCAATCGCATCAGCCTCAAACCACTCAATACCTTCTTCTTTTCTATACCAAGTGAGTTGGCGTTTAGCGAAATTACGTGTATTCTGTTTGATTTTTTCACTCACAAGCTCTTGATTGTCAAACCCATATTTGATCCACTCTGCATACCCAATGGTTTTTTGTAAAACTTCATTGTCTGGATACTCTTGCCAAAGCTCGGCTGCCTCAGATTCTAGACCTTCTTCCAACATACGATCAACGCGATCATTAATTCTTTCGTAAAGCTCACTTCGATCACATTTGAGACCAACCGTGACATATTCATAATTGATTTGCCTTGTATCTTTCTTCCAAAAATAACGAATACTCTTCCCTGTTTGCCGAAAAACTTCGAGCGCCCTTAAGATGCGCTGTGTATCATTGGCTGATAAAGCCTGTGCAGACTCTGGATCACAGGCACATAGCTCTTGATACATCTCATCTAAGCCTTTGTCTTCATGGTCTTGACGGATTTTATCTCTAATTTCTGGCAAAATATCTGGAATGGACGACAAGCCTGAAAGCAAGGATTGCAAGTACATGCCTGTGCCTCCCACAAGTATGGGAGTTTTTTCTTTATCGCGAATATATTGAATAACCTGATCTGCTGCTTGCACAAAATGAGCCACAGACCATGGCGTTTGAATCGAAGTACAGTCAATCAAGTGATAAGGAAGTCCCTCCCTCTCATCCTCAGTTGGTTTGGCTGTGCCAATATTAAGTTCCGTGTAAAATTGGCGACTGTCGGCATTAATGAGCTCAGCAGGAATTTTCTTTGCGATTTGATGCGCCACAGCTGTCTTTCCAACTGCGGTTGGACCAATAATGACGATTATTTTTTTATTTTTTTCCATCTTATACTACTCGCCTGAACCATTTTTCGATTTCGTATTTTGAAACCTCAACACACGCAGGCCTTCCATGGGGACAAAATTCTGAAAACGGGTATTCATCAAGTTCTTTGAGTAAAGCAGATATCTCTTCTGGTTCTAAATGGTGACCAGCACGGATTTGCGCATGACAGGAGATCGATGTAAGGACCTCATTGCGCCTATCTTTTAAGGATACAAGCTCGCCAGTCTCTTTTATATCTTCAACAAGATCTTGAACAAACTTGATGATATCAATTTTTCCTTCAAATAATTTTGGGAGAGATTTAACAACAAAGGTCTGCCCACCAAAATAGTCGATTTCGAACCCAAACTTAGTGATTTCTTCCAAGTAGTTTTTTAGAATCTCTGTATCACTTGGTTTGAGATCAAATGTTTCGGGTATGAGAAGAGGAGAACAAGGCACACCCTCTTTCTCATACTGTTTTAAGAGTTTTTCAAATCCAATGCGTTCATGCGCTGCGTGTTGATCGATGATGAAAAGCTTTTCATGGGCTTCGCAAAGAATATACGTTCCCATTACCTGGCCAATGGGCTGCATCTCGGAATACGGTGTTTTTCCAAATTGTATGGATTTTGTGCTAGATTCTAAATTAGTCGTGGGCCAGAGTTCATTAGTAGCAGGTTCCAAGTCACAAGTCACAGGTTCCTGTATCCTGCGACCTGAATCCTGTGACCTGTATCCTGTATCCTGAGCCCTGAGCCCTGAGCCTTGAGCCTCATCCCCTTCCATCCACGGCGCCTCTTCCAATCTTTTTCTCAAAGCGTGATAAACAAAGTGATGGATTTGACCAGATTGATGAAAACGAACTTCGGATTTTGTTGGATGAACATTTACATCAACAAGTTTTTCATCGATATTAAGATTAAGAACAAGAATGGGGTATTTGCCGCGCATGAGCAGGTCTCGATAAGCCTCCATGGCTGCGTGCCAAAGAACTTTATCACTCACAGGTCTTTTGTTCACAAAGAAAAAACAAAAACTACGCTGAGACCTTGCCATTTGAGGGTGTCCTAAAAATCCGTGAAGGCTTAACCCCTGGTTATTGGCTTCGAAAGAATAAAGATAATCTGCCAAATCAGCGCCTAAAATAGAGACCATGCGGTCTTTATCATTTTGTGCTGCTGGAACCTCTAACAATGTATTTGTTTCTTTTCTTAAGACAAACCCTACATCAGGATGACAGAGAGCTAATTTTGTAATGATGTTTTCAATGTGAGATGTTTCAGTTGCGGAAGTTTTGAGAAACTTGAGACGCGCTGGTGTTTGATAGAAGAGATACTTAACAGTAACCGTTGTCCCTTGAGTATGGGCGCAAACATGTTTATCAATAACCTTACCGCCTTCGATGAGAATTTCTTGTCCTTCATCTTTTCCAGCATTGCTAGCCAGAGACACTTTAGCTACTGAACAAATGCTTGCTAAGGCCTCTCCGCGAAAACCTTTTGTTGTGAGTGAATAAATATCATCGAATGTTTCAATTTTGCTAGAAGCGTGCCTCGAGATCGCGAGCTCTAATTCATCTTCGTTTATTCCACGACCATTATCGATCACTTGAATGAGTTTTTTGCCACCATCTTTGATATTCACTTCGATCCGAGTGGCACCTGCATCGAGAGAATTTTCGACAAGTTCCTTCACGACCGAAGCGGGTCGTTCTACAACCTCTCCTGCCGCAATCTTATTAATAAGATCATCACCGAGTTTTTGAATCTTTGAATACATAACCCCCTGTTTAGGCTTGATAGCTTATGATATGCAAGGTTTTTGAAGAAGGCTTAAGTGGTTGTTTTTATTATAAATTAACTTGCTTTTAACTCATAAAATGAAATACGCAACTTATTCTCGCTAAACGCGATAGATTACTTAATGAGGATGCCTTCGGATTAGTCTACACAGATTCGATACATTTTAATTAGAAATAGGAACTTAATTTATGAGTGCTACTTTTTTTGCCCCAGGAGTAAATCTTTGTGTGCCAACCATTGCACGATCAGCTGTGCCTTTGAGCCACACTGGTCAAGGACTACACATGCAAGACATGCAGGGCTTGCAGATGGGTCCTGCTATGGATGATCTCACAAGGACCATGCAATATTTCTATGATGGGACAGAGAATGGGGTCAGGCAAGTTGTGATTGGTTCTTGGCTAGATCCAACAGATCAAAATGGTGAACGCAGATATTGTCTAGGGGCACACGAAGGACCTGCTGTGATTTTGCACAGAGGGTATAGCCACGTTTTCGATTCAAGGTTAAATACTATTCAACTTGCACTCAATCCCGAACATCCTGATACATCAGAACTACAATTAACATATTCTGTTCACGGTGTTAGATCTAAAGAAGTCCGCCTGATTGAAGCACAAGAACGCTTTAGAATGACGCCTCCTGCACAAATGCTTATGAACAGCGCACTCTTACATGATCGTTTATACGCTCCACTTCGTCCACAAGATCTTGTGATACAAACCATCACGCGCGCAAAGGTCACAGAACCTGATTTCATGGTAGTGACCAATAAAACGCGTGTCCCAGATAACTTTGGCAAACCAGACATGGGCATGCGTAGGAGAGGTGAGAATCTTCCATTTCTTTCAGTGTACATGTTTGTTGCTGGTGAATGGAAACCAATTGATCCTTCTGTTTGGCACATCACACCAAGCGAAGGACCTCCATGCATGGGATCCTCGCATCAGCTGATCATGACAGGTGGATTAAATCTTGTTTTGTACATGAACCTCACTCAAGGTTCTGATGATTTTGGGGCTGTGATGTTTGCCCATCCCATACAAGAAACAGGAACATTGTTTTACCAAGATCCTACCAGACAAATAGTGCACTTTTTAGCAGATAATCATGTGGATGTCAGTGATCTTGTGGATGTGATTTGAGTAGGGGCACGGCGCGCCGTGCCCCTACTGTAACGGGCGGGCCCTGATACCGTACGGTACAGGGCGGGCCCTGATACCGTACGGTACAGGGCGGGCACAGGGACCCGCCCCTACAAACTCATTACTCATCACGATCTGACCCTCACTGGAACATCTAAGAATTCGACAGGAATACCAAACTTCTTCTTCAAAACTTTTCCTAGTGCCTGAATACCTTGAGTCTCGGTGTGGTAATGGCTACCAAAGACAACATTGATCTTGGCATCTATGGCCTCATGATAGTGGTGATGCTGCCCATCACCTGTGAGCAAGACGTCGAGGCCATTTTCATAAGCCTCTTCAAGAGCTGAACAACCGCCACCTGATACAATGCCCACTTTCTTGATTTTATCCTTACCAAAATCAAGTGATGTGCATTTTGTGCCCAATTTCTTTTCGCATAACTTGATAAACTGTTTTCGAGGCATAGCTTTTGTAAGCTCTCCCGAAAATCCAATTTTTGCACCACGATACGCACCAAAAGACCTTGTTTTTTTCAACCCAAGCAAACGAGCAAGTTCAATATTGTTCCCGTATTTTGGATGAAGGTCCAAAGGAAGATGCATACCTATCAGAGCGAGATTATTTTCGATCAGATATTTAACCCTTTTGTAATGAATCCCAGTAACAGGCAATTCCCCGCCCCAATAAAGCCCATGATGTGTGATAACAACATCACAGCCTTTTTTCTTTGCCTTCTTAAACGCAGAAATAGAAGCGTCTACAGCAAAGCCTATTTTTTTGACCGTAGCATTGACTTCCCCAATCTGAAGTCCGTTCAAGGACGAATCTTTAATTTTATCGATACCAAGTTCTTTGTTTAAAAATTGGATGATTTCCTTGGCTGATGTTTTCATAATTTCTTCCTTTGCTTATTAATCTGAACACACCCGTCAGACAGCTAAAACCCCTTTATATCAATAATACCACGGCATTAGGTGATTTTAGATTATTTCCAGAATAGGTATATATATTTCTGATGTGTTCTTTTGAACACAGCATAAAAATACATTTCTATCAAAATCTCCTACTTTTACCAAGCTTCGCTCTATTGTCCACATACAAAAAAACAACATCATTTTCACCCTTTATTCTATTAAACTTATTATTCTGTGCTCGTGGCACGGATATTGAAGCTTAAAGATGCAAAGGAGGAAATATGTATAATATAAAAAATAAAAAAATACTCATTATTGCTTGTCTCATGGCTTGGTTATTTATCCACCCATCTGCCATAGCTCATTACAACGATGATGCTATTAATATAGACATTGAAACTAACAGCAATGTCTTATCTCTAAGAAAACAAAGCACCGTCTCTATCATAGTTGAATCACTGTATGATACTGAAAAAACGATTCATCTTTCGATCCAACTGGGACCAGGCATGGCGGTTAATAAAAGAAACTTAAGACAGGCAACTGTTTCTCATAAAATCAGTGGTAACAAAGAAATTAGCATGACACTCGACCTTGATGCCGAAGAGATAACAACAATCGATATCCCTATTCGGTTCAACCGGTCACTTGAAGCACACACAGGCATCAATGTTCAAGCCTCAATAAATGGCAACAATTCTGAAACTGCAGTGACAAAAACATTATATATTAGTCGCACAAGCGATGACCGCCATGTTGAAGTTTATCGACCAGGTACGTCAATTGTCATTCCATCTAATATTGCTACTGAGGCTCCTCAAGGAGCTGGTCAGACTCCCATGCATTTTTTACAAAAAAAGAGAACGCAAATCTTTACAGTAGATTTAAATCATCCTTCAGAAGTTGCTGGTCATGTTGATCTAACGCCAAAACCGTATACAAACTCACCCTATGGTCCTCTTGATTCTACTTTTACTGGCGACAATCAGCCTCAACTTATGGATGAATAAAAGGATATTATGAAAACAAAAAGAAAGGAATACACTATGTTGACTACAAATAAAACAATCACGGTACTTACTCTATTTCTTATTATTGGGCTTCTATTCACTTTAAACAGTAAAACTGCTTTTGCTGCCAAAAAAACTTATATTACTGTAAAAGGCCAATTTGTCTTTGCCGATGAAAGAAATGACAGCAAAACATCATTTGAGCTCCCTGACGATGGTCACCGTGGAGCTGCTAATGTTAAATACCAGATCTTCTTAAAACAAAACAATAGCGAACAAGTCGTGGCCACTGGCCTTACTGACTGGGATGGTAAGTTTAAATCAAAAATTAAGTTTATCAACCCACCAGACACAACGTTTAAGACATACGTGATATTTAGTCTTAAGAATAATAAATTCTACGTTGAAAGCCCTTTAGAAAAACTCTACACGATCATGGTATTTCCGATGGCATTTAATCCCAGCCATAGCCAAACAGTAGATTTTGGTACAAAAATGCCTTATGTAGGCAGTGAATTCCATCATGCCCTTCATGTTTATGCTACCATAAATGAGGCATGGAATTATGGTAGCGTTAATGATTGGGACCAAGGCGATGTTCTTCGCGTGATTTGGCCCAATTATAAGGTAAAAAACGGTAAGATCGTACTCAAGGCTGATGGCAATCCTGAAGGCAATGGGATGTCTAATGCAACTGCCAACCGCATTGAACTCAACTTTGGTAAATGGAATAAGCCTGGAGTCGCTTACCACGAATACGGCCATGTTATGCAAAAGAGAATTGTGCCCCTCTATTTTCCTGGTTATTGCCTTTTAGAAAAACAAAACACCGAATGGACAAGTGGTTGCTGGCACAGCTTTAAAGGACAAGAACAAAAAGGCACAGGCTTGATTGAAGGTTGGGCTCATCTATACAAATATGTTGTAGCTGATTTTGTAATCCCCGAAATCAACAACAATCATTTTGTGGCATATGATCAGGCTGAATATCGTGACAAGAATATCTTTGACGATCAAAATGAAGGAAATGCTGCTGCAGTCCTTGTTGACCTTATGGATCATCACTATGATAGTCATCCTGAGTTTGATGAGCATTTTGAATTGTATGAAAAAACAAATAGCGATGGCTCAACATGGTTCTATTATGACCTTGACCAAGTCCTCCCTGCAGGAAGTGATAAAGTTGAGTGGAATTTTAGCGGATTATTGTATGTATTAAAACGTCTATCTCTTTATGAAGACCTGGGAGAAGTAGGAATCAAGGAATACATGGATGAAGTTGATCTTATATGTGATGACTGGAACTGGGAGTGCAGTTCTCCATTATGGGATGATAAATTTGACAGCATGACAAAAACAGGCTGGGTAAATTTAGAAGAAGACACGGCTCCTATTCCATACGAATGGACACCTGAGTAGACGAGGAAACGAAGAAACGAAGAAACGAAGATACGAAAACACGAAGGACGAGAAATAAACAATCGTCCTTTTTGTTTTCTCCCCTCTCTTCACTCATCACCTCGATCCACAATTCACGACCTACGATCCACGAGTCACCTGCATACTCACACAATGAATAGACCCAAAGCCTGCAACCAAGTCTGTGCAGTCGATCCCGATAGTTTTACGATCTGGAAAAAACTTGCTGATAATTTGAAGCGCCTCTTTATCCTTTTCACAATTATAAATAGGTACAAAAATCTTTTTGTTTGTGATCAAAAAGTTTGCATAGCTCGCAGGCAACCTATTCTCTTTGTAATATACAGGATCAGGCATGGGAATTTTTGTGATGTTGATAGGGTTTCCGTCCTGATCTGTTATGTCTTTGAGAGATTTGTGAAGCGTAGCGATGCCTTCGAAATTACTATCTTCTGGATTGTCTTCCGAAATACAAACAATATCCTTTAGCCCCACAAAACGAACAGCATCATCAATGTGACCATCTGTATCATCGCCTTTGATCTGGCCTTGGGCCCAAATAACCTTTGTGATACCTAAATTCTTACAAAGAATAGCTTCGATCTCATTTTTTGAAAGCGATTGATTACGATTAGCGTTTAAAAGACAGTCAGTTGATGTGATAAGTGTCCCTAATCCATTAACCTCGATTGAGCCTCCTTCGAGAATAAAATCTATCTCTTTGAGCTCGGTTTTTGTCTCTGAGGCAATCTTATAGGGAATTTTGCCGTCTTGAAAATACTCATCCTCATATTTAGCGCCCCAACCATTAAACTGCCACTTGGTCATCAAGCGTTTGTTATTTTGATAGACTGAAATAGGCCCATAATCGCGCACCCAGGCATCATGTGTGGGATTAATAAAGAAGCGAATGTTTTGTTGGCTTGATAATCTGTCTTTTATTGTTTTCGATTCTTCTTCAGAGCGAACATTGACCCAAACTTCTTGGTGTTCTGAAATCTCTTGAATAAGGCGAATGTATATCTTTTCAACCTCAAGAAGTTGTTCAGGGGACCATGTCTCTGGCTGATGCGGCCACGACAAAATCACCGCCTCTTGCTTTTCCCATTCTGCTGGCAATCTGTACTTCGACATTCGTTATTCCTTGTTCGTTATTCGTTATTCCCTTTTTCCACACTCCTCTGAAGTATTCCCTCATACGAATCAACGCGCCGATCGCGAAAAAATTGCCAAGATCGTCTGTACTCTTTCACAACACTCAAATCTATTGGCACGACTTTGGATTCTTCTTTATCAGCCGAGGCTTGATACAGAGTTTCACCAAATGGATCGACCACAAAGGAATTTCCCCAAAAGTTGATATCACCTTCCTGACCCACACGATTTGGTGTCACCACATAGACTTCGTTTGCAATAGCATGCCCTGCCTGAACTGTTTTCCAAGCATTGAGCTGCTTAGCATAGGTCTCGTCAGAATCTGTAGTCACCCATCCAATGGCCGTAGGATAGACAATAACCTCTGCACCTTTTAAGGCTGTAAGTCTGGCTGCCTCAGGATACCATTGATCCCAACAAATCAGGACCCCCACTTTAGCATACTTAGTCTTGAAAACCTGATACCCCAGATCTCCCTGAGCAAAATAGTATTTCTCCTGAAAATCAGGGTCATCAGGAATATGCATTTTACGGTATTTTCCCAGATAAGATCCATCGGCATCAATGACAGCAGTTGTGTTGTAGTGAACACCTGTGGCCTTTTCTTCAAAAAGACTCGCTACAATCACAATATTTAAATCTTTAGCTAAGGTCTGAAATGTTTCTGTTGTGGGACCAGGAATGGATTCTGCTAACTCAAAATTCTTTTCATCTTTCTCCTGACAAAAATAAAGACTGCGAAAGAGTTCCTGAAGACAGACAATCTGAGCCCCCTCTTTTGCTAGTTTTTTGATCTGAGACACAGCCTTGTCTAAATTGCCTTGAACATCATCAGTGCAACTCATTTGAACAACACCAATGTTTACGTTATGTTTGCTCATTTTACATCACTCCTTTAAATATGATATTACTAGTCTTTTGGAGGATCTCCTGGCAAATAAAAAAATTCTCATCGACCATAAGGTGCGCCCCTACTCGTCCTGAGTATTGTCGAAGGATTTATCCCAAACCCTAAGCAATCCCCCTAGGTGTAGCACGCTCAAACACTAAAGATACGGTTTCTTGATAGGGTATATCAAACATTGCAGCTACAGAAAAACCATAGGCTTCTAACAATCTGGCAGCATCACCATAATAAAAAACATGTGTTTGATCTTCGTTTCGAGGCAATGTGTAACCACCAATCACAATGGTTTCAACCTGAGGAAGAGTTGCAGCTAGTTTTAAAGCATACAAGTGCGTGGAACCATAAATTCTATGTGGTCCAATGTTTACAAAAACCACCTGTCTATCTTGCAATGTACGTCTTAATTCACGTTCTCTATTAAGATCTGCCTGAACTACGTGCCCTCTAGATGGGTCAATGCCATTAAGGATTAAATTATGAGCAAACTTTCTCCTAGCAGCAAAATCACGATCAATGCCAATGGTATGTCTAGCACCTTGTTTTAAAGCAAGAAGACTTAACAATCCTTCGGCACATCCAAAATCAGCAACGCTCTTTCCTCTTACATCTAAATGTTCAATGGCGGTTAGAACTGAAGCTGTATGTCTTAACATTGTGCGATTATTGAAACAATCACCATCAACTAAAAACAAGCTACCTTCCAAGCTTGAAAGATGATCAGTAGAAACCCAAGGCAAATATCGGTAGTCTATATAAACATGAGAACCTATCATGGCTAAAGCAACTTGATTAATATAAGCCTGTACTACTGACGGGTGTTTTAGGGCTTCTTGATAAGCGCATCCATAAATTCCTACTAAATCTGGCCACGCTGCAAGTGAGCTATGTTTGATTAATTCCTGCATGCGTTTGTCTTGAGTTGTACTTGGTGAACTTAGTGCAATCGGCTCACAGCCTATACTGCCCTCTGCAGCTCCCATTGATGTAGCTATTTCTTGAAGCGCTCTTTGTCTTTTCAGGAGATGTTTTTTGTCCAGAAGATTTGGTTCAGATTGTGTGAGATTATCTTGTCCTGGCTGCCAGAAAGGAGCCCATTTGAATTTAGCACTTCTTTGAACAACATCCTGCCAAACATCGATAGGTTGAGGCGTTGCCGTTAAACATGTTGCCAAGGGAGTTGCTGTTGTTACTAAAGCGCTATGCAATTAAACACCTATAACTTCAACAACCTGTAGCCCGTAGTTAATAACCTCCCTCCTGATAGAGCTTCTATCGACTGCTATGGAGAAAAGTTGCGAGGAAATCAGAAAGTACTGGACACATTTGTGTCCGGTCTCTGATTCATAAGGCGAGGTCCTATTCTTGAGGCAAAGTAGAAAGCTTAATACACTCTTCCTCTACTAGGAACATACCGAAGTTCTTGATAACAAAGTATGCCTGAATCACCAAGAGTGTAACTCAAATCTATTGGATCTGTTTTTGGATTATAGGCACTATTAGGATTAAATTGCTTGAGTACAGTCGTTAAGGCATAAACATGATGATTGAGTTTATAAACTTTATACGAAACGGATCCATCTTCAGGTGGTGAAAGAACATTTCCAAATAAAGGATTAGCCTCCGATGCATAGCCACAATCAGCATCATCTAATTTTTCTGGATAACGCCCTTCACCTGTGTCACCGAATTCCATTAAATGATAATAATCAATAGCGCTTTGCAGTCTTTCAACGTATGATGTCAAAAACGTTTGCCTACCCGATGTTCTTGAGGCTTCATAAAATAGTTCATCCACAGCATAGGTGCCATTTTGAACACCATTAGCAAAATCTGCAACTGATGGCGGTGTGGAATAGACAGAACAATAATCATAAACTTTTTTAAAAATATAATCAGGGCAGTTTTGCTCATCTGAGTATAAATCTTCGAATGTCCGAGAATAGGAAAGGCTCGCGACTAAAAAAGACATGATTAATAACACTAATATTAGTTGTATTTTTCGCATAAGAAACCTCATTTTATTGCATAAAAAACACTTAATAATAAGTTTAACAGACTTTTCTTGGCAGTTCTATAGTGAAAGATCTCTTACCAAACTACCTCCTCTTTTTTTAAAAATAGCTCAATATTTCCACCATGATAGCCATGTTCCTCCAGTACATGGAAAATGAAAACTAATACCTTGAGGGATTTGGGGTAAAGGCCTGGTGACAATGGAGAATGTAAAAGTCATCAAGTATCTTCATGGGAAGGATGGGGAATAGTCAAAAAACCAATTTATATTCAGAGCTTCTTGTTGATCCAGTACGCTGTAAAAAACCTTTTTTTGTAAGCTGACTAAGATTATATGTTATCGTTCTCCTGGGTTGTTTTAATAATTCAATTAGATCGCCAACTGTTAAGCGAGTTTCAGGTCTTTCTTTGAAGCATTGTAGAACAGTTTTATGATTTGATGACAATTTTTGATAGTTTGAATATTTTTCATGATAAAGAGAAACATCCTCTAACGCATCATTTAACCTCGTGATGATAAAACTTAAAAAGTTCTCTATCTTATATTCAGTAGGATCTACACAAAAACGACCTGATGAACACTGACGTAATACAAAATAATATTCCTGCCTATTTTCTTCAATACTACGATCAAGAGACAAATAAGGTGCAATTGCTGAAAGAGAATCAAACGGGGATTGCATCAAAGCCAAATAAAAAAGCCCTCTTCCCAACCGACCATTCCCATCCTGAAAAGGATGAATAGCTAAAAAACGAAACACTAGCTCACAAGCAACAGCAATAGTCCATGGATGATTTTCTATTTCTTCTCGATACCATTTTATGAGATCTTGCATGGCTATCTTTGTTTCATTGCCAGGGTCAGCTGTACGTAAAACATCCTTTTTTTCACCTGTTAAGTTGTTAATTGAAATAACACTATTATGAGATGTCTTATATTGCCCAAGATAATGACTTGCTTGTGGGTAGTATTTGAGCAGCACATGGTGAAACTGTCTTAAATCAGCTTCTGTAAAAGGTTTAAGTTCTTTTGCACTCATAAACAAAAATTGCAAAAACTCGCGACAACCAGCGACTTCTTCTAAACTTCGTTCTTTATCTTTTGTAATTTTATTTTCGATATATTTTTTTTGGTCTTCAAAGGCTGTTGTTTTGCCATCCTCAGACAAAGTACTATCAATCCATTCAATTTCTTGGTTTGTTAATACAGCATTTTCAATACGAGTTGATGCCCCAATATTACTGATAAAAGCATATCGCTGTATGGCAATCCTTGCCTCCTTGCCTAGAGAGCTAACAAATACCGATTTTTCAGAGATCTTATTTTGTAATGATATCAATTGATTAAAAGTTTTTTTGTCGATCTTATAAGATAACATGTGCTTATTATATCAATTTAGGCAACATTAGGCAAGTTTTCATAATGATATATTGCCCAATCTTGCCTAATATTGCCTAATAACAAAAATCAGATCAATAAATTAATAAATACCAATAGTTAATCGTTCATATAATGCATAAAGACTGAATCCCAACATTAGCAAAAAAAAAGCCAGAGCAAATGCCCTGGCTTCTATAATCTAATTCCTTTTTAGAAATCTGCTTACTTGCCTTTAGTCCCTTGAACCTGTCTTTTTCTGGCCTGCTTTGGCTCTGCCTTTTTCACAACAGATTTCTTAGTTTCCTTAGCTAGCTTAGGCGTCTTCTTTGGCTTTGCCTCTTTTTTGACCTTGGCCTCTTTTTTCTTGGCATCTTTTTTCTTATCAGCCTTTTTCTTAGACTTAGGATCTTCGATCTTGCCTTCGACTTTAGCTGTGAGAAGGTCCTCATTGAGATACTCAATGATTGCCATTTTAGCTGCATCACCTACACGAGTCACTGTTTGATAAATGCGCGTGTAACCACCATTGCGTTTAGCAAATGCTGGTGCAACTTCATTGAAAAGCTTTTGAACCGCGTCTCGATTACGTAAAAAATTGAATGCCTTACGTCTAGCATGCAAAGTGTTTTCTTTGCCAATTGTCACAAGCTTGTCCGCAACCGTGCGTAATTCTTTAGCTTTATGTAATGTCGTATTAATACGACCGTGTTCGATTAAAGAAGCTGACATGTTTCGAAACATGGCTGTGCGGTGCGCGCTCTTCTTTCCTAATTTTCTTTTTGCGACTTGATGTCTCATAATAACCTCTAAATCAATGACCCCGCGGCAAACAGGGGGGTATTAATCTGAATAAATTTTTACGTTACGCCCCAATGGGCGGGGAATCAAACCCAATTTTTGGGTTAAAATGTCTCTTCTTCTTCAACTTTCTTAGGTGCTACCTGTTGTGATTCATCAGGGAACTTCCAAACTTCGCCTAATTTCATTCCAAGATTGAGGCCCATCTCTGTAAGAATTTCTTTGATTTCGTTAAGAGATTTACGACCAAAATTCTTGGTACGAAGCATTTCCATTTCTGATTTTTGTACAAGCTCACCAATATAACGAATATTGGCATTTTGTAGACAGTTAGCTGAACGAACAGAAAGTTCGAGCTCATCAACGCGTCTATTAAGATTATCGTTAACTGAGCTATCTTCTATAATTTCTTCAACTTCTTCAGGCTCTTCAAACTCATCAAAGTTAATAAAAACCTGTACCTGATCTTTGAGGATTTTTGCTGCAAAAGCGACTGCATCTTCAGGTGTGATTGATCCATTTGTCCAAACTTCGAGATTCAGACGATCATAATCAGTTACCTGCCCTACTCGAGCATTTGTCACTGTATAATTTGCCTTAACCACTGGAGCAAAATGAGAATCAATAAAGATAGTGCCAATAGGGGCGTCTTCTTTTTTATTCTCTTCTGCAAGGATATATCCCTTACCCATTTCGACGTCTACTTCCATTTCGAGTTTTGCATCCTCTGATAATGTTGCAATCTCTTGATCAGGGTTAAGAATCTCTATTTGGCCACCAGTTTCAAAATCACCAGCTTTAACAACGCCACCTTCAGAGACTTTTAATGTCATTTTTGACAATTCACTCTCAATTAATTTTAGCTTAATCTTCTTTAAATTGAGAATAAGATTTACAACATCCTCTTTTACGCCTGGCATGGTAGAAAATTCATGCTGAACACCTTCTATTTTAATAGAGGTAATCGCAGCACCTTGCAAAGAACTTAACAAAATTCGTCGCAAAGCATTGCCCAGTGTAAGACCAAAGCCTCTCTCAAGAGGTCTGGCAATAAACTTAGCGTAATTGTCTGTACGACTTTCTTTGTCAACTTCAACAAACTTAGGTCTAATAAGACTTCTCCAATTCTTGTAAATGGGAATACTCATTTATTTGCCTCTTTTTTTAAGGGGGTGATTTATGAGTGACCTCAAATCACACACAACTCATTACCCAATACTAATTAATCCTTACTTAGAATATAATTCCACAACCAACTGTTCATTCATTGGCATGGTTATTTGCATACGTTCTGGCAACATTTTTATTGTACCAGAAACGCTTTTTTCATCTAACTCCAACCATTCAGGAATCCCACGTCGTTGCACAGCTTTTACAGATTCTTGAATACGAGCTGATTTTTTGCTTTTTTCGCGAACAGAAACTTCATCTCCTGCTTTAGTAAAATAAGAAGGTATTGTGACAGTTTTACCATTTACAGAAAAATGTCTTTGCCCAATGAGCAGCCTGGCTTCATTGCGTGAATTAGCAAACCCTAATCTGTAAACCATATTATCAAGCCGTGATTCTAAAAGTTGAATAAGGTTATGTCCTGTAACACCTTTACGGCGTTCAGCTTCCCAAAAAATCTTTCTAAATTGCTTTTCGAGAACACCATAAACACGTCTGATCTTTTGTTTTTCGCGAAGTTGTGCTCCGTACTCTGAGAACTTTTTTCTTCCTTGGCCATGTTGTCCAGGAGGATATTCTCTTCGTTCGATCGCGCATTTATCTGAATAACAACGATCACCTTTGATAAACAATTTTAAGCCTTCTCGTCGGCATAATTTACATACTGAATCTCTATATCTAGCCATAATATTTATTTTCCTTGATCAGCCATCAACCCTAAAAGAATTCCTTTGGGGCTATCAGCCGAAAATTCAATTAAACACGTCTCTTTTTTGGAGGACGACATCCATTATGTGGAATAGGAGTTACATCCTGAATGCGATGTATCCTTAATCCCGCATGACCTAAGGCCTTCAGAGCTGTTTCACGCCCTGCACCTGGTCCTTTAACATAAACAACAACAGTGTTTACGCCAGCATCTCTTGCTTTTCTTGCTACCTCTTCGGAAGCAATTTGGGCTGCGAAAGGAGTAGACTTCTTTGATCCTTTAAAGCCCATGTTTCCTGCACTAGACCAACAAATCACATCACCTTTTTTATCTGTAATAGTGATGATCGTGTTATTAAATGTTGCATGAATGTGGACAAGCCCTTCAGAAACATTTAATTTAATCTTCTTTTTTCTTTTACCTGGGGCAGTTTTCGATGGTTTTGATGGTTTAGTTTTTTTCGCTGCCTTTTTTGGTGCTTCGGTAGTTGTTGCCATGTCTTCTTAGCCTATTTTATTGTTAGTCAATTTCCGTGCCCTATTTTAAGCACAAAATTTGATTAACGTAATTAACTATCCCGCACTGCGGGTTAAATCATTATTTAGAAGTTGGTGCCTTCTTTTTACCTGCTACTGTTTTTCTTGGTCCTTTTCTTGTTCTGGAATTTGTTTTTGTTCTCTGACCACGTACTGGCAAACCTTTACGATGACGCACGCCACGATAAGTACCAAAATCCATAAGACGTCTTATGTTTAATTGTATTTCTCGTCGTAATTCACCTTCGACTTGATAATCACTTTCTAGCACGTGTCGAATCTTAGCTAATTCGTCATCACTTAAGTCATCTGCTCTTACATCAGGATTAATTCCTGTTTTTTCAATAATATCTCCAGCATATTTTCTGCCAATACCAAAAATATATTGTAGTGCAAAAAGTGCTTTTTTGTTTCCTGGTATGTTAATACCCGCTATTCGTGGCATTTTTATCTCCTAAATAGTTCTCTCGTCTCTGAGTCCCTGTTCGCTGTTAATTTTTAACCTACGAACCACGAACTCCGAACTACGAACTACGAAATCTAACCCTGTCTCTGTTTATGACGGGGGTTTGTACAATTAACTCTTACAACACCACGACGCTTAATGATGGTGCATTTTTCGCATATTTTTTTTACTGATGATCTAACTTTCATGATCTTTCCTTTTCTAACTAAGCTTTATCTCTAAAAACTATTCTTCCACGATTGAGGTCATAAGGTGATAATTCAACCTTCACTTTATCTCCTGGAAGAATCTTAATAAAATGCATACGCATTTTACCTGAAATATGAGCTAATATTTTATGACCATTAGAGAGCTCTACTTTAAACATAGCATTTGGTAGCGGCTCAATAACGATTCCTTCAGCTTCTATGGCTTCCTCTTTTGACATTTGTTCACCATTTCTTAAAAAAATTACTCTTACTAACCCAAAGTCAGTATCTCTGGGCCATCTTCTGTTACAGCAACTGTGTGCTCAAAATGAGCAGATCTTTTTCCATCCTTTGTCACAACAGTCCACTTATCATTCAAAATCTTTACTTCATAAGTTCCAAGATTCAACATGGGCTCAATCGCAATCACCATACCAGCTTTGAGCCTCGGGCCTGATCCTGGCCTTCCAAAATTTGGAATCTGAGGAGCCTCGTGCATTGTCTTGCCAACACCGTGCCCAACAAAGTCACGAACAACACCTAAGTTATATTCTTTGGCAACTCCCTGTACGGCGTATCCCAGATCACCAATTCGATTTCCAGGTTTTGCTTGTTCAATAGCCGCAAACAAAGACTTTAGTGTTCCTTCCATTAACCTTTCGGCTTCTTTATCTATTTTTCCAACTGGAAAGGTCTTAGCCGAATCACCAATATACCCGTTCAGAGTCACACCACAGTCTATGCTAATAATGTCTCCATCAACGAGCTTTCGGTTACCAGGAATTCCGTGAACAACTTCTTCATTAATAGAAGTACAAAGCGATCGAGGAAAATCACGATAACCTAAAAAAGTGGGGATACCACCTTGTGACCTAATATAAGCTTCGGCCATATGATCCAACTCATGAGTGGTCACACCAGGCTCTATCATCTCTTGCAATTTTGAAAGAACATCAGCGACAACCTTACCAGCTTGTCGCATTATACTAATCTCTTCTTTAGACTTTATGATAATCACATCATTTGCCTAAAACCTTTTTGACGGCATTTCTCACACCATCAATATCACCAGCGCCATTAACAGGACACAATGTTTTCTGTTCTGTATAAAAAGCCACTAAAGGGCTTGTCTGCTCGTGATACACTTTTAAACGCTCTTTAATTGTCTCTTCAGAGTCATCTTTTCTATGAATCAACTCTCCTTGACACTGATCGCAAATACCATCTTTTTTGCTTTGCGAAAATTTAATATGGTAATTTGCTCCACAATTATTACAAACTCTCCTGCCGCACAATCGCTCAACAATCATCTCATCAGGAACCTCAATGCTAATAACAGCATCTATCTTTTCGTTTCGAATCTTTAGCGATTCGGAGAGAGCAGCAGCTTGAGCAACAGTCCTTGGAAAACCATCAAGAACATAACCGTTTTTACAGTCATCCTGAACTATCCGCTCATTAACTATTCCAATCACAACTTCGTCAGGAACCAATTTGCCAGCAACCATATAGGTTTCTGCTTCTTTGCCTAACTCTGTTTGGTCCTTACGAGCTTTTCTCAAAATCTCACCAGTAGAAATCTGTGGCACATCAAGTGTTTCACAAATCCATCTAGCTTGCGTTCCTTTGCCAGCTCCTGGTGGGCCTAATAAAATCAAATTCATGATGCTTTACGTCCCTTAAATCTACCCGTTTTTGATCCCATGAAACCATCATAGTTTCTCGAAATCAAATGGGACTCCATTTGTGACACTGTATCCATCGCCACACCGACAACAATGAGCACTGACGTGCCTCCAAAAGTGTAGGCTAAGCTTGCTGGAATATTAAACTGCGAAATCAAAAACTGTGGCATAACACAAACAAGTGATAAATACGCAGCCCCGCCTAGTGTGATTCTTGTCAAAATATTATCTAGGTAATCACTTGTGGGCTTTCCAGGTCTAATTCCTGGAATAAATCCCCCATTGCGCTTTAAATTATCAGCCACATCCGAAGGATTAAATGTTACAGCCGTGTAAAAATAAGTAAAAAAGACAATAGCTAGCACATAAAGAGTAACATAAAACCAACCTGTCGTGAAAAAGCTAACAACAGCTTGCAATTTAGTCGAAGTAGCAAAGCTCGCAAGAGTGGCAGGGAACAATAATATTGAAGAAGCGAAAATTGGAGGAATAACTCCTGCCATATTAATCTTCAAAGGGAGATGCGATGATTGACCACCATAAAGTTTATTACCCACAACACGCTTAGCAAAGTGAATGGGTACCCTCCTTTGACAACGCTCAAAAAAGATAATTGTGGCAATCAAGAGGAACAAAAACCCTAACAACATTACAAAACCGAACACGCCAAAAAAGGCCTCACGATTTACCCAGGCATCTCGAAAACCACTCGGCATTCTAGCCACAATACCTGCAAAAATGATCAGGGAAATTCCGTTACCAATACCTCTTTCTGTAATCTGCTCTCCAAGCCACATAATAAAACAGGTACCAGCAGCCAAACTAATCATGGTTGTGAAAAGAAATTTTCCACTACTAACACTGCTCAACACGTAACCTTGACTTAACAAGCCGTAACTGATGAAAAAGCCTTGTAACAAAGACAAAACAACAGTGCCATAGCGAGTCCACTGATTGATCTTATTTCGGCCTGCTTCACCCTCTTCCTGCAATTTTTTAAGAGCAGGAACAGATACAGTCAATAATTGGAATATAATTGAAGCACTGATATAGGGCATAATTCCAAGAGCAAAAATTGAAAATTGCTCAAGAGCGCCACCTGAAAACAAGTTAATAATTTCAAAGATCGTTCTTTCGCCCTGTCCTGAGAAAAAGAGCTTTAATTTTGCTACATCAATACCAGGCGTTGGAATAAAAACACCTAATCGATATATTCCCAACATAATTAAGGTAAAGAGAACTCTTTTCCTTAGCTCGGGCATCTTGCTTAAATTTTGTAGAGGATTTGCCAAAACAACATCCTTTTTTAAAAATTAATAATTATACTACAACCGCTTTGCCGCCAGCTTTTTCGATTTTTTCAACAGCGGTTTTTGAAAACTTAGTGGCCTTAATAGTAAGAGCCACTTCAATCTGACCATTGCCTAAGACCTTAAGCCCATCTAATCTTTTGATTTTTTTCTTGTTGCCTATAATAGTCACTATATCGATTTCTTTTTGGTCTTTAAATTTATTCAACTCTGAAAGATTCACAACAGTGTATTCTTTTTTAAAGATATTTGTAAAACCTCTCTTGGGCAAACGTCTTTTAAGCGGCATCTGACCACCTTCAAATCCCACTTTATGATAGCCACCTGAACGCGCTTTTTGGCCTTTATGGCCTCTTCCGCTTGTCTTTCCTAATCCAGACGATTCACCACGACCGACTCTTTTTTTGTTTTTCCTGGCACCTTTGGGAGCCTTTAATTTATTGAGTAACATACATCACCTTTAATACTTCTCTGTTTATAATCATTAACTAACGATCTGAACTAAATGAGGTATTTTTTTAGCCATACCTCTAATACAATCAGTGTCTGGAAATTCCTTCACTTGATTTAATCGTGTAAAACCTAAACATCTAATAGTGTCTTTTTGTTTTTGTTGACGACCTATCGGACTATGAATGTATTTAATTTTTATTTTCTTATCCATTTTTACTTCTCTTTATAAGGTCATTTGACTTTCTGTTTTTTCCCCAGTGTCTTGCAACTGTTCTAGACCATTGAAAGTTGCTCTAACAACATTATGAGGGTTGCTTGTTCCAATACACTTTGTCAAAATATCGTGTACACCTATAGATTCAAAAACAGCTCGTACAGCACCACCAGCTATAACACCAGTACCAGGGCTAGCTTTTTTCATCACTACACGACCAGCACCATATCGTCCCATCACATCATGTGGAATAGTGCGCTCTTTAAGCGGAACTTGAATCATAGTCTTTCGGGCTTTCTCTGAACCTTTTCGAATGGCATCAGGAACTTCATTTGCTTTACCAAGACCATAACCAACTTCACCTTGACCGTTACCACTGACAACAAGTGCCGAAAAGCTAAAACGACGACCACCTTTTACTACTTTTGCTACTCGACTAATATGAACCACTCGATCCACAACTTTTATCTCTTCTTCTTCTGCTACAACTGGCTGTTCTTTCATCTGAGCAGGTTTAACTTTTACTTCTTGTGGCTTTTTGTCTTTACCTTTTGTTTTAGTGTCTTTAGGTGAATCCGAATCAGTAGCAGCCTGTGCTTTAGGAGCTTCCTCAGTTTTACTGACTTCAGGAGCCTCTGTTTTTACAGCTTCTTCTTTGACTGCTTCTTCTTTTTTTGGGCTAGCTTCAGCTACCTTTTCTTCTGTGTCTATTTTCTTTGTCACAAATCCTCCAATAATTAAAATTCCAAGCCTACTTTTCTTGCTGCATCAGCTACTTCTTTAAGAACGCCATGGAATCGATAACCGCTTCGATCAAAAGAGACCTTCTTAAAATTCTTTTGTATCGCTTTTTCAGCAAACTCTTTACCCAAAGTCGCTGCTGCAGTTTTGTTGTTTCCTGACTTTGAATTTAGCGTGTTTGCCGAAACTAAAGTATTTTGAGTCACATCATCAATCAGCTGTAAGGAAATATAGCGATTGCTCTTAAATACAGATAATCTGGGCCTATCAGCCGTACCTGATATCTTTTTTCTGATGCGAGCTTTCCTTTTTTCTCTAGGCGTTAATTTTTTATATGCCATTTTATTTACCTCCAGCTGTTTTGCCGACTTTTCTAATAATATTTTCTTCGGCATATTTAATTCCTTTGCCTTTATAAGGCTCAGGAGGTCTGATACTACGAATTTGTGAAGCCAAACGACCTACTCTTTCTTTATTAACTCCACTAACAGTAACTTTATTTTGATCAGCAACTTCAATCTTAAGTCCTTCAGGAATATCCACTATGGCATCATGTGAAAAACCAAGATTAAGACTGAGCGTTTTACCTTTTAATGCAGCTCTATAACCAATGCCATTGATCTCGAGGTGACGTTTAAAACCTTCTGATACACCTGTAACAGCATTTGCCAAGAGAGCTCTTACCAAACCATGCATGCTTCGCGCCTGCTTGGTTTCGTTCACACGAGTGATCGTAACAAGCTTGTCTTCAATAGTAACTTTAGCCAAGGGATTAACCTCGACAACCTCTTTACCTAATGGTCCCTCAGCAGTAAAAACAGCTTCTTGCATACTGACTTTCACTTTATCGGGAACTGGTATTGGTTTTTTTCCTATGCGTGACATAATATTTTCCTAAATACGAATGTCGAATATTGAAACTCGAAAACACTTTTCGAATTTCAAATTTCGAATTCTAGCAAAGTTGGATTACCATACTTCGCAGAGAACTTCTCCTCCAACCTTGTTTTTCTTAGCATCAACATCTTTCATAATACCTTTAGAGGTTGATAAAATAGAAAAACCATATCCTTCTAGTAAAGGCTTAATGTCTTCGTATCTTCGATAAACACGTCGCCCTGGCTTACTCACTCGTTTGAGTGTGTTAATGACAGGTTTTTGTAATTTACCTTTGTATTTTAATTTTACTATCAAGTTATCCTGACAAGGTTCTTCTTGCCGAGCAAAACTCTCAATACAATCACTATCCTTTAATATCTTCACAATCTTTTCTTTGATATGTGAAGCAGGAATGGTGCAGTTTTCTTTTCTTGCCTGACTCGCATTACGAATCCTGGTCAGTAAATCTGCAATAGGATCAGTTGTAACCATAATTATTCCTTCTAATCAAAATCATTGATCACTGTCGAACCGAAGCTGACTAATGATCAACAACCAATGACTAAAATCACCAACTTGCTTTTGTAATACCGGGCAGCTCACCATTAAGCGCCCTTTTTCTAAAACAAAGGCGACACATCTGAAATTTACGCATGAAGGCTTGATCGCGCCCACAGAGTGGACATCGATAAACTTTTCTTGCTGAAAATTTTGGCTTTCTTTGCGCCTTGGCAATACATGATTTTTTTGCCATATTAACTCCTAAACGGGAAACCCATGACTGATAAAAGTTCACGAGCTTGGTCATCATTATCTGTTGACGTTACTATTGTAATATTCATACCACGAGCCTTATCAACCTTTTCGGAAACAATCTCAGGAAATATCGTTTGCTCAGCTATTCCCAAAGTTAAATTGCCGTGGCCATCAAAACCTTTTTTTGAAAAACCTTTGAAGTCACGCATTCGTGGAAAAGAAATATTCACAAGACGATTAAAAAATTCATACATTCTTTGGCCACGAAGAATCACAGAAACTCCAATTGGCATACCTTCACGAAGTTTAAAATTTGCTATGGACTTCTTTGCTTTATTGATAACAGGTCTCTGGCCGGTAATGCTTTTTATCTCTTCTGCGATCTGATCCAATATCTTTACATTTTGTATAGCTTCACCTGTTGAAGAATTAACAACAATTTTGACCATTTTTGGAACAAGCATGCTGTTTTTTATTTTTAAAGCTTCCTTCAACTTTGGAGCAATCTCTTTTTTGTATCTTTCTTGTAGTAACATAAATCACACTCTCTGCTTAAATACTATCGACTGTCATTAACGCACGATCGCCTCACGACAGATCTCTAAAATTCATATCTTCTCTTACAGAACCTCCGGAGCCAACGAAATTATCTTCATAAACTTTTTAGCACGTAATTCTCTTGCCACAGGGCCAAAAATACGAGTGCCAATAGGCTCTCCATTGGGCTCTATGAGGACGGCTGAATTCTCATCAAATCTAATATAGGTGCCGTCTTTACGTCGAATCTCTTTCCTTATTCTCACAATAACACCTTTTTTAATATCGCCCTTTTTCACTTTTGAATTTGGCAATGCTTCTTTAACAGAAACAACGATAATATCGCCTATTGAAGCATATTTTCTTTTTGAACCACCAAGAACTTTGATACAAAAAAGTTTTTTTGCTCCAGAGTTATCTGCTGAATTTAATACCGTGTTTGTCTGAATCATAACTTTATACCTTTCCGTCTACCTGCGCTTAGCTTCAATAAAAAACTAGTACTTCGATTTCAAATCAATCTAACGATTGATTTCTCACTCAGCACTAGCCCTGAGTGATCCGCTTAGGCGGAGAATCGAAGGGCTAGGAGGCAACCTTCTGCAATATTTGCGTTACAACCCAACACTTCTCTTTGCTAATGGGTTTAGTTTCGCGAATAAGAACCTTATCTCCCAAATCACATTCACTTTTACCATCGTGAACTTTATATTTTTTCTTTACAGTTAAATATTTTTTTACAACCGGGTGTTTGATCAATCGGCTGATTTCGACCACTACGGTTTTATTCATTTTATTGCCGATCACTACACCTTCTAATGTCTTTTTGTTTGTTTTCATAGTTTAGCTCTTTTTCAATTCATTAAGCTTTGTCATGACACGTGCGACATCACGTCTCGCAGAACAAATCTTACTTTTGTCTTCCAATTGTGAAGTTTTGTGTTTAATCTTCAACTGGAATAAATCTTCTCGCAACGCCTTCTCTTGTTCTTGAAGGTCAGTAACTGATTTTTTGCTTAGTTCATTATACTTCACGATAAGCCTCTTCTCTCTTAAGAATCTTAGTTCTAAGTGGTAATTTATGGCCAGCTGATGTCAAAGCTTTGATCGCTACCTTTGTTTCAACACCTTCTATTTCATAAATTACTTTTCCTGCTCTCACAGGAGCTACCCAATATTCAGGGGAGCCTTTACCACTTCCCATTCTTGTTTCAGCGGGTTTGCTAGACATGGGCTTGTCAGGAAACAACCTGACCCAAACTTTACCACCACGTTTAATAGAACGAGACATAGCAACCCTGGCTGCTTCAATTTGTCTTGCTGTGATAAAACCAGATTCTGTTACTTGTAATCCAATATTACCAAAATCTAAATTGACACCGCGACAGGCCTTGCCTTTAATTCGTCCTTTTTGCATTTTTCGAAACTTTGTTTTTTTTGGCATCAACATAACAAGTGTAATTGAGAATGAATCTTGTATAATTAAGAATAATGACAATTCTTAATTATTCATTCTAAATTATTATAAATTAATTAATAACGATCTCTCCTTTATATATCCAAACTCTCACGCCAATGATCCCATAAGTGGTCTTTGCTTCTGCAAAACCATAATCAATATTGGCTCTCAGTGTATGCAAAGGAACCTGCCCTTCACGATACCACTCTGTACGAGCAATTTCAGCTCCAGCGAGACGTCCACTACACATAACTTTAATGCCCTTAGCACCAAACTTCATTGTAGTTTGAACAGACTTTTTCATAGCTCTTCGAAAAGCCACACGCCTTTCTAGCTGTAAAGCGATGTTTTCAGAAACAAGCTGTGCATCTAACTCTGCTTTTCGTACCTCTTGAATATTGAGATAGACTTCGTTCCTTGTTAGCTTTTGTAAATCGCTCTTTAATTGATCAATACCACTTCCTTTTTTTCCAATAACAAGACCAGGTCTAGAGGTATGGATAGTAATCTTTAACTTAGTAGCAGCTCTTTCAATATCAATATGCGAAACCCCCATTGTATAGAGGTTCTTTTTAATAATTTTTCTAAATTTGATATCTTCATGTAACCACTCAGAATAGCCTTTGCTAGCAAACCATTTTGATTGCCAGGGCTTTGAAATACCAACTCTAAAACCAGTAGGATGTGTTTTTTGTCCCATTGAAACTCCTATAAAACGCCGTAGTCCACCTAAGCGAACAAAAGCGGCTTTAAATTACTTTTTTTCATCCAAAATTACTGAAATATGAGAACTCCTCTTTAATATTCTAGAAGCTCCTCCACGTGCTCTTGTCATGAATCTCTTCAAAGTAGTCGCTTGATCGACATAAATCCTTTTAACATACAATGAATCAACATTGACTCCACGATTTTGTGAGGCATTATTCACAGCTGAATGAATCAAAGAAACTAAATTCTTTGCCCATTTCTTATCAGTAAATTTTAGACTATCAACCGCAACTTGAACCTTTTTACCTCGAACCATATCGGCAAGCAGGCCTAACTTTTGTGGTGATATTCTTAAATTGTTTGCAGTAGCTTTAAATTCCACGGCAATAACTCCTTTATTTGTACTCGTTTATTTTCTGTCACCTGAATGTTGGTGAAAAGTTCGAGTATGTGCAAACTCTCCCAACTTGTGGCCTACCATATTTTCTGATACATATACGGGAATAAACTTTTTCCCGTTATGAACGGCAAATGTCAGTCCAATAAAATCTGGTGATATTGTTGAACGTCGTGACCATGTCTTAATGACTTTACGGCTGCTATTCTTCACAGCCTCATCAACCTTAGCTTGTAAATGATCATCGATAAATGGTCCTTTTTTAATTGATCTAGCCATACATTCACTCTCTCATTAAAATTAAATTATCTACTTCTGTCTACGTGACTTAATAATAAATTTATTTGTCCTCTTGTTGTTTCTTGTACGCAAACCTTTTGTTGATTTACCCCAAGGTGTCACAGGATGGCGACCACCATGATCACGTCCATGACCTCCTCCATGAGGATGATCAACAGGGTTCATAACCGTACCTCGTACATGACCTCTTCGGCCAAACCAACGTGATCGTCCCGCCTTACCAATTGTAAGGTTTTCATGATCACTGTTGCCAACATTTCCTATAGTGGCACGACAGGTCAAAAGAATCTTTCTCATTTCGCCAGAAGGCATCCTGATCTGAGCATAGTCGCCTTCTTTAGCCATGAGCTGTACTGACGTTCCTGCACTACGTGCGATTTTGCCACCAGCTCCTGGTTTTATCTCAACATTAAATACCGCGGCTCCAACAGGGATTTCCTTTAGAGGCAATGAATTGCCCACAGAAATTTCGACGCCCTTGTTAGAGGAAACTATTGTTTGTCCAACTTTTACGCCATTTGGAGCGATCATATAGCGCTTTTCGCCATCTGCATAAATAAGTAACGCAATATTTGCTGAACGGTTTGGGTCATATTCAATTGAAGCTATACGAGCTGGCACGTCGAGTTTATTTCGTTTAAAATCAATGATGCGGTATCTTCTCTTATGGCCACCACCACGATAGCGACTAGTAATGTGACCGTGCGCATTTCGGCCAGCATGCGTTGCCAAAGTTTCTGTTAATGACTTCTCAGGATATCCACGCGTAATATCTTTAAAATCAGAAACCGTTCTAAATCTAACTCCAGGGCTTGTAGGTCTAAACTTTCTCACTTTTTACTCCATCTGCTTTACTATTCGCCTACCTGCCAAGTGACAGGCCTGTTACATTATGTTTATAATGCGACTTGCGTCAGCTAAAGACTGATTGATCTTAAGCTGATGCGGCGACAAGCACTAAATTATACACCTTCAAATATTTCGATCTTTCCCTCTTGTAACGTCACAATAGCTTTCTTCCAGCTTTTTGTTAGTCCGTGTCCTTTTCCATAACGTTTCAATTTTCCACGTTGAATAAGAGTTCTCACATCTTTCACTTTAACTTTAAAAGCCTCTTCAACAGATCTTTTGATAAGATCCTTAGTGGCCTTTTTATCAACTTTAAACACGTACGTTTCTGAGGTCTCTTTCAAGAGACTGCTTTTTTCAGTTACAATGGGTTTTTTTATGACATCATATATCTTCATAGGCCATATCTCTCTTTAACTTGCTGAAAATAAGGCTCCGTCATGACAACCGCGTCATGTCGAAGTATTTCATAAATATTTAAATTGATCTCATTAATAACCCCAACATTTTTGAGATTTCTAAAAGACATTTTAGCATTCTTGTTTTCTGCGGGAAGAACAACAAGAACTTTGCTTAATCCAAGTTTCTCAAGAACTTTTGCTGCTTCTTTTGTTGATGGCTTCTCAAATTTAATTTCATTCAAAACTTTTAATTTGTTTTCTTGAATGAGATATTTAAAAACCTCTAAATAACTGCGACTTTTAAATTTTTTGTTTGTATTCTCATTATATGAACGAGGCCTTGGTCCATGTGTAGAGCCGCCACCCACAAAGATATTAGCACGCTTAGAACCATGCCTAGCATTGCCTGTACCTTTTTGACGGTAAATCTTTTTTGTTGTTTTGTTGATATCAGCTCTATCTTTGACTGCTGCTGTTCCATGTCGCAAATTATTACGCGCTGCTTTCACAGCATAATAGAGAATATCTTGATTATACTTCTCATTGGCAGCATCACTCATTGTGATATTTGATACCTTTTTATTGTTCTTATCAATTACATTAAGATCCATAACAACCTCTTATTAAGCTTCTTTCTTTTCTTCTGTTTTCACTTCTTCTTTTTTACCTTCTTCTTTTACTTCTTTTTTAGTTTCTTTCTTTTCATTAGATGCGAGCACTCTATTTTCGAACTCTTTAGAATGTGAGTATAAATAAATATTCGCATTTTTTGATCCTGGTAACGCACCTTTAATTAATAAAATATTTTGTTCAGGCTCTGTACCAACTATTTCTAAATTTTTAACAGTGACGGTTTCGCTTCCCATTTGGCCAGGCATCTTTTTTCCGGGAATAACACGTCCTGGATAAGTACACATCCCAATAGAACCTGCAGATCTATGTGAAACAGAGTTACCATGGGAATCACAGCCACCAGAAAAATGGTGCCTTTTCATAGATCCTTGGAAACCCTTTCCTTTAGAAACGCCTTGGATATCGACAACGTCTCCTACTTCAAAACAAGAAACGCTTACCTTCATACCAACCTTGTAATCAGGGGAACGATCTGTTGTGAACTCTTTAAGATAGCTATGGGGGGCTACTTTATTCTTTTTATAATGACCCAACATTGGCTTATTGAGCCTTTGTTGCTTTTGCTCGTTAAATGCCAACTGAACAGCATTGTAGCCATGCTTTTCTTGCGTCATTACTGACGAAACAAAATTATGGGCTGCCTGCACAACTGTGACAGGAACGACTAATCCGTTTTTATCGTATACTTGGGTCATTCCAAGTTTTTTGCCAATTATTCCAAACATAATAACTCCACTAAATCATCTTAATTTCGACATCTACACCAGCAGATAAATCAAGCTTCATGAGAGCATCAATAGTTTGCTGAGTGGGTTCAAGTATATCAAGAAGTCTCTTGTGCACACGTAGCTCAAAGTGTTCCATTGACTTTTTATCTACATGTGGAGATCTCAAAACAGCATACTTAGATATCTTTGTTGGCAAAGGGATAGGGCCAGATAATCTTGCACCAGTCCTCTTTGCAGTATCAACGATCTCAGAAGTCGATTGATCAAGCAATTTGTGATCAAACGCTTTCAACCTAATGCGAACTTTTTGTCCTTTGTATTCGTTTGCCATATTTATGAGTCCAAGGTCTAAAGTCTAAAGTCCAAGGTCATTATTTTTTTTGACCTTCGACCTTCGACCTTTGACTTTTAACTTACTCTAATATCTCCGTTACAACGCCAGCACCTACTGTGCGGCCACCTTCACGTATCGCAAATCTAAGCTCTTTTTCCATTGCAATCGGGGTGATCAAATTGATTGATACTTCTACGTTTTCGCCGGGCATTACCATCTCAGTGCCTTCTTTCAATGTCACTGTCCCAGTTACGTCTGTTGTTCTAAAGTAAAACTGGGGACGGTAATTCTTGAAAAATGGTGTGTGACGACCACCTTCTTCTTTGGTCAATACATACACTTCTGATCTAAAGTTCTTATGAGGTGTGATTGAGCCAGGCTTTGCTAATACTTGACCACGCTCTACTTCTTCTTTGTCTACACCACGGAGCAAACAACCTACGTTGTCACCTGCGCGGCCTTCGTCCAATAACTTTCTGAACATTTCAACACCTGTTACTGTGGTCTTGCGAGTCTCACGAATGCCGACGATCTCTACTTCTTCGCCTACATTTATGATTCCACGCTCTACTCGACCGGTAACTACTGTGCCTCGTCCTGAAATACTGAATACGTCTTCTATTGGCATCAAGAAAGGCTTGTCTACTGGACGCTCTGGTGTTGGTATATAACTATCTGTCGCTTCCATTAGCTTGGCAATTGAGCCTTCGGCCATTTCACTTGTGTCACCTTCTAAAGCTAATTTTGCACTCCCTCTTACGATGGGAATGTCGTCGCCTGGGAATTGATATTTACCTAACAATTCTCTGACTTCTAATTCTACTAAGTCTAACAATTCTGAATCGTCTACCATATCTACTTTATTCAAATAAACGACGATATAAGGAACGCCTACCTGACGAGCTAACAAGATGTGTTCTCTTGTTTGAGGCATAGGGCCATCGGCTGCACTGACTACGAGTATGGCTCCATCCATTTGGGCTGCGCCTGTGATCATGTTCTTTACATAGTCGGCGTGACCTGGGCAATCTACGTGGGCGTAGTGGCGCGTTTCGGTTTGGTATTCTACGTGAGCTGTTGCGATTGTGATTCCACGTTCGCGCTCTTCTGGAGCCTTGTCAATATCATCAAAGGCCGTGAATTCTGCTGTGCCTTTTGCTGCCAATACCTTAGTAATTGCAGCTGTTAATGTGGTCTTTCCGTGATCCACGTGTCCTATTGTTCCTACGTTCACATGTGGTTTTGACCGTTCAAATTTCTCCTTAGCCATGATTCTCTCCTTATTTTGTGCTATACGTTGTACATTGTACGCGGTACGCTTTTCAATATCCTCTAATTCTTGCTATAATCTCATTTGTTACATTGTCAGGAACTTTACTATAACTATCAAACTGCATTGTATATGACGCTCTTCCCTGACTTAAAGAACGTAAATCTGTTGCATAACCAAACATTTTAGCTAAAGGAACCGTTGCTCTCACTATCTGATGATTCCTTTTTGCTTCCATATGCTGAACCTTTCCTCGACGAGAGTTTAAATCAGCAATCACATCCCCCATAAAATTTTCGGGGGTCACAACTTCTGTATCCATCATTGGCTCTAACAACGCCGCCCCTGCTTTCAAACACAGTTCTCTAAAACCGAGAGCAGCAGCTATTTTAAAAGAGAGCTCATTACTACTTTCGTCATCAAAAGAACCTTCAAGCAGCTCAACTTTTACACCAATGACTGGAAATCCAACGAGCACTCCATTATCAAGAGCCTCTTTAATCCCAAGTTCACACGCTGTGATAAATTCTTTGGGAAACTCTTGATCTTTAATAGCACTCACAAACTCAAATCGATTTGATGGTTCACACGGTATTGCCCTTAATTTAATGTGGGCGTAATGCGATTGATTCCCTACTTTTTTGTCGTAAGTGATCTCGTGTTCAGCTTTCTTCAGAAGTGTTTCGCAATAAGCAACCTGCGGTTTTCCAACATTAGCTTTAGCATTAAAATCACGAAACAACCTATCAACAATAACGTCTAGATGAAGCTCACCCATTCCTGAAATAATTGTTTGACCAGAATCTTCATCTATATGCACACGAAATGTGGGATCTTCATCCATCATTTTTTCGAGTGATGTAGCGAGTTTTTCTTGATCAGCTTTTGTTTTAGGTTCGATGGCAATATTAATAACTGGTTCTGGAATTTCTAACTTTTCTAATATGATAGGATGCTTCTCATCACAAAGTGTATCTCCAGTTTTCGTAAACCTAAGACCAACAGCAACAACAATATCTCCAATGCGAATTTCCTCAACATCTTGGCGTTTATTTGCATGCATCATCAACAGGCGACCCATTCGTTCCTTTTTATGGGAAATTGAGTTATAAACTCTTTCGCCAACCTTTGCCTTACCAGAATATACCCTAAGATAACTTATGTGTCCTACATAAGGGTCTGACATGATTTTGAAAACAAGAGCTGAAAAAGGCTCTTTTGATGAAGGTTCTCTTTGAATAAGTTCATCAGAGTTATCTAAATCGTGTCCTTGAACTGGTGGTAAATCTACCGGGGCTGGTAGTAATTTGATGATCGCATCTAATAAAGGCTGGATTCCTTTGTTCTTGAAAGCTGTTCCACAAAAAACAGGAACACATTTAATCTTTAAACATGACTGTCTAAGTGCCTGCCAAATAAGTTCTTCGGAAAGCTCTTTGCCATTAAGATAGGCATCAAGCAACTCGTCATTTTCTTCAGCAATGGCATCTAAAAGAGCTTCTCTAGCTTTAGCTGCTGCCTCCTGATATTCAGAAGGAACATCACAAACATCAAACTGCTCACCTAAATCATCACCGTGCCAAATAAGAGCCTTATTACTTACAAGATCAATCACACCTTTGAAACTGTCTTCTGATCCTATGGGTAACTGGACTTTAATTGGATTGTGACCCAATTTTTCATGGATTTGATTAACACAACCCTCAAAATCAGCTCCCACACGATCCATTTTATTAACAAAGGCAATACGAGGAACGTGATACTTGTCCGCTTGGCGCCAAACTGTTTCACTTTGAGGTTCAACACCTCCGACAGCACAAAAAACACCAACCGTACCATCCAATACACGTAAGCTTCGTTCAACTTCCATAGTGAAATCTACATGTCCTGGTGTATCAATGATATTAATCTGATACTCATTCCAAAAACACGTAGTCGCAGCTGACGTTATTGTGATACCTCGCTCTTGTTCCTGCAACATCCAATCCATGGTTGCTGTGCCATCGTGCACTTCACCAATTTTATGAACCTTGCCTGTGTAATACAGAATCCGTTCTGTTGTTGTGGTTTTACCCGCATCAATATGTGCGACAATACCGATATTTCTCAATTTTGAAAGAGCAATTTTTGTGTCGCGTTCGACCATAATTCTCTTAACCTTGAACGCGCACTGCGCCAGGTACCATATGGTACCTGGCTGCGCTTAACGTATAATTACCATTTAAAATGTGCAAAAGCCCTATTAGCATCTGCCATTTTGTGAACATCTTCTTTCTTTTTAATGGCTGTGCCAGCATTCTTGTAAGCATCATGCAACTCACCTGCGAGTCTTTGAGAAATGTTTTTTTCTCCGCGATTACGAGCTGCGCCAATCATCCAACGCATAGCCAATGAAACTCTTCTTTCACTTCTCACTTCGACAGGCACCTGATAATTGGAACCGCCTACTCGACGTGATCTTACTTCGATCATGGGTTTTACATTTTCTAATGCCTGTTTAAAAATCTTGATTCCCTCTTCTCCAGTCTTCTTTTCTACGATGTCTAGACTATTATAAAATGCTTTTTCAGCTACAGATCTTTTTCCATCCCACATAAGTCTATTAATAAATTTACTCACAACTTTATCTTTATGCTTTGGATCTGGTAAAATTTTTCTTTTTGGTGCCTGTTCTTTACGAGACATAAATTCAAACTCCTCTCTACTATCAATAATCAAAAACCCTATTATTTTGGTTTCTTAGTACCATATTTTGAACGACGTTGACGTCGTTTTTCAACTCCTTGCGTGTCATGTGTGCCACGAACAACATGGTATCTCACACCTGGCAAATCTTTAACACGACCTCCACGAATCAAAACAACTGAGTGCTCTTGTAAGTTATGTCCTTCTCCTGGAATGTATGAAGTGACTTCAATTCCATTGGTTAATCGAACACGAGCCACTTTTCGCAAAGCAGAGTTAGGTTTTTTAGGTGTTGTTGTATAAACACGAACACAAACACCCCTTCTTTGTGGACAACTTTGCAAAGCTGGTGAAGCTGTTTTATAAAAAGGCTTTTTTCGCCCCTGTTTAATAAGCTGATTAATTGTTGGCATAAGCCATTACCTCGCTTAACTATATAATATCATTAATAAATTTCTTGCTTAATGCAAATTTTTGCTTAAGAAGGGGCGCAGTTTAGCAAGGCACTATCTCGTTGTCAAGCAGGCGACAAATATAGTTTTCCTCGAATGCTTAAGTAATTTTAAGCAGTTATAACTGCGTTTCACTTCTTAGACAGCCTTTTGATCTATTCCAAAAAGCCCAACTAAGACGGTTATTTAAACCATTTTTGGGCAGGAAACGCCATATGGCTGGCGCTGCATATTACAATCTAAAAAATTATGCAATAGCTTGTTCCGCTGTTTCTTCTGGAGCAGTATTGCTGATTATTTCTTCATCTTCATCTGCAACTTGAGCTTTAATATCATGGTATTCTTTAACGCCAGTTCCAGCTGGAATCAGTCTTCCCATGATCACGTTCTCTTTTAATCCTCTCAAGTGGTCAACCTTACCAGAAATTGAAGCCTCAGTAAGAACCTTGGTTGTTTCTTGGAATGATGCTGCTGAAATAAAGCTATCTGTGGTGAGAGAGGCCTTTGTAATACCCAACAACAGAGGCTCAGCAACAGCCATCTTACCTTTTTTCTTCTTAATTGAAGCATTTTCAGTATCAAAAACAAAGCGATCTACAGCTTCATCAAGAAGGAATTTTGAATCCCCTGGCTCAATAATACGTACCTTGGAGAGCATTTGACGAACGATAACCTCAATATGTTTGTCATTTATCTTAACCCCTTGTAATCTATATACTTCCTGAACTTCATCAGTTAGATACTTTGAAAGTTCGCCTTCTCCTAGTACTCGTAAGATATCATGTGGATTTGAAGATCCATCCATAAGTGGCTCACCAGCTCTCACAAATTCACCTTCATGCACAGTAATATGCTTTCCTTTAGGAATGAGGTATTCGTAAGCATCGCCAACTTCTGGGGTAACAAGTAGTTTACGTTTGCCCTTAGTATCCTTACCAAAGGAAATATAACCATCAACCTCGGTAATAATAGCACAATCTTTTGGTTTTCGTGCTTCGAACAATTCAGCTACACGTGGCAAACCACCTGTGATATCTTTGGTTTTTGTAGTTTCTCGAGGAATCTTAGCAATAACATCACCTGCTTTGACGTTTTCGTTGTCTTCGGCAACAATGTTCGTACCCATAGGCAATAGATATTTAGCTTCAACACCAGAGCTTAACTTAATAATGTCACCTTTGTCATTTGTGACAAGAACTCTTGGTCTGTGATCTTTATTCTTTGACTCAATAATAATACGTCGAGACCTACCTGTGACTTCGTCAATAACTTCTTGCATTGACTGCCCTTCGATCACATCTCCAAAATGAACAATACCATCCACTTCGGTCAAGATTGGAACAGTGTAAGGATCCCATTCAGCAATGAGTTGCTTAGCTTTAACTTCTTCGCCATCCTTAATATGGAGAATGGCACCATAAATCACGGGGTATCTTTCACGTTCACGACCCGTACTATCAATAATAATGACCTCGCCATGACGATTCATGACTGTGATTTTACCTTCTTTGTTAAGAACATATTTTACATTATTATATTTGATAGTGCCTTCATTACGCGCTTCTAGTGTAGACTGCTCAACCTTTTTAGCAGCAGCCCCACCAATATGGAACGTTCTCATAGTTAGCTGTGTTCCTGGTTCACCAATACTCTGAGCAGCAATGACACCAACAGCCTCTCCAATGTTCACCATGTGTCCACGTGATAAATCTCTACCATAACATCTCACACAAACACCTCGCCTGCTCTCACATGTCAAAACAGATCTCACTCTCACCTTTTCAATACCTGCCTCTTCAATTTTTTCGACGAGACCTTCGGTGATTTCTTCGTCTCTCTTAACAATGACTTTATCTGTGAACTTATCGATCACATCATCAGCAACAACGCGACCTAAAATTCGATCACCTAAAGTTTCGATCACCTCACCGCTCTCAATCAATGGCGTCATTTCAATGCCTTCGAGCGTGTTGCAGTCATCTTCTAGAATAATCATGTCTTGAGCAACATCAACAAGCCTTCTTGTCAAATAACCTGAGTTAGCTGTTTTAAGAGCTGTATCAGCTAGACCTTTTCTGGCTCCGTGTGTCGAAATAAAATACTGCAACACCGTCAATCCTTCTCTAAAATTTGCTGTAATAGGTGTTTCAATAATTTCACCAGAAGGTTTTGCCATCAAACCACGCATCCCAGATAACTGACGCATCTGTTGTTGAGAACCTCTCGCTCCAGAATCTGCCATCATATAGACGGAATTGAATGAAGGAATGGTTTTATCTTTACCTGCTTGATCTTGCATCACCTGAGTGCTCATACCTTTCATCATATCATTCGTAACTCTATCGGTCGTGTGCGCCCAGATATCGACAACTTTATTATAGCGCTCACCCACTGTGATGAGACCTTCTGTATACTGATTCTCGATTTCGGCAACTTGTTCATATGCCTTTGTAATCGTAAGATCTTTTGATTCAGGAATAATTAGGTCATCTAAACAAATTGAAATACCAGCTTTTGTTGAAAACTCAAATCCAACATTCTTTAATCTATCTGCTAGTAACACTGTTTCTTTATTGCCAGCCACACGATAACAAATATCAATCAAATCAGCTATGGCTCTCTTGTCCATCGTTTTGTTGATCATTGCGAAAGGCATGTTTGTAGGAAGGATATCTGACAAAATACAACGTCCAGTTGTTGTTTCGATAATATCACCTTCGTACCGCACTTTTATTCTGGCTTGCAAACCTACTTTTCCATGGTGATAGGCTACCTGAACTTCTTGCATATCAGAAAATAATTTACCTTCACCTTCGCTAAAAGGTTTTTCACGAGTCATGTAATAAAGACCCAAAACCATATCTTGCGTAGGAACAATAATGGGCTTTCCATGAGCTGGTGATAAGATATTATTAGTACTCATCATCAGAACACGAGCTTCAATCTGAGCTTCGATCGACAAGGGAACATGCACAGCCATTTGGTCACCATCAAAGTCAGCATTAAAGGCAACACAAACCAAAGGATGCAAGCGAATAGCTTTTCCTTCGATAAGAACAGGCTCGAAAGCTTGAACACCTAAACGATGCAAGGTTGGTGCTCTATTAAGAAGAACAGCATGCTCTTTGATGCACTCATCGAGAACATCATAAACTTCTGGTTTTTCGTTTTCGACCATTTTACGTGCACTCTTGATGGTTGTCACAAGGCCACGTCTTTCGAGTTTATGATAAATAAATGGCTTAAAAAGTTCCAATGCCATCTTCTTTGGCAAACCACATTGATGTAATTTTAGATCTGGACCAACAACAATAACGGATCGACCTGAATAGTCCACACGTTTTCCTAAAAGGTTTAATCGAAAACGTCCTTGCTTTCCTTTAATCATGTCAGAAAGAGATCGCAAAGGTCTCTTGCTAGCTCCAGTAAAAACCTTCCCACGTCGACCATTATCCAATAAAGCATCTACTGCCTCTTGGAGCATACGCATTTCGTTTCGGATAATGATTTCGGGAGCATTCAATTCTTGTAATCGAAGCAAGCGATTGTTTCGATTGATCACACGACGGTAAAGATCATTAAGATCAGATGTTGCAAAACGACCACCTTCTAATGGTACAAGAGGTCTTAAATCTGGTGGTATGACTGGAATAACCTCAAGCATCATCCATTCTGGACGATTCCCAGACTCTCTGAAAGAAATAACTACTTTTAATCTTTTTGATAATTTTTTTCTTGTAGTTTCAGACTGGGTCTTTGCAAGATTTTTTGAGATTTGCTTATGCAATTCATCAAGATCAAGACGTTTGAGCATGTTTTGAATAGCTTGACCACCCATGCTAGCATCAAAATCACCACCAAATTCAGCTCGGGCATTTTGATAGGACTCTTCATCTAAAACCTGACCTTCGGCCAAAGTAGTGTTCCCTTGATCTAGGACAATGTAAGATTCAAAATAGAGAACTTTTTCCAATTCTTTAAGAGTGATATTTAATAAAGTTCCGATTCGTGAAGGAAGTGATTTCAAAAACCAAATATGAGCAACAGGTGTTGCCAAGTTTATATGAGCTGAGCGCTCACGCCTGACTTTAGATTGAATGACTTCTACACCGCATTTTTCACAAACAATCCCTCGATGCTTCATTCGCTTGTACTTACCACAATTACATTCATAATCTTTCACAGGACCAAATATCTTGGCACAAAATAAACCATCACGTTCAGGCTTGAATGTTCGGTAATTGATAGTCTCAGGCTTTTTTACTTCGCCAAAAGACCATGACCTAATCATTTCGGGACTAGCCAAGCCAAGTTTGATGGCTTTATATTGTTGTGGATTATTAGGTTTTTCAAAAAATACTGAAATATCCATATAATTGTTCCTTGTGATCGCGTATCGTGAAGCATGAATTGTGAATCGTTTTTCGATCCACTATCCACTATCCACTACCCACGAATTATTTTTCTTCTATCAATTCAACATTCAATCCTAAGCCCTGCATTTCTTTCATGAGAACCTTAAAGGATTCAGGCAAACCAGGTTCAAGGGTATGATCTCCCTTAACAATGCGTTCATACATTCTAGTTCGACCAATCACATCATCAGATTTTACTGTGAGAAACTCTTGCAAAGTATAGGCTGCGCCATAAGCTTCTAGGGCCCAAACTTCCATTTCTCCAAGTCTTTGCCCACCAAATTGAGCTTTGCCACCCAAAGGTTGCTGTGTAACAAGTGAGTAAGGACCAATTGATCTAGCGTGTATTTTGTCGTCTACAAGATGGTGCAGTTTTAACATATACATCACACCTACTGTGACAGGATTGTCAAAAGCCTCACCAGTTCGACCATTAAAAAGGATATGTTGTCCATTTGCATTCAAGTCAGCCAGGCTTAAAAGAGTTTTGATTTCGGTTTCGTTAGCACCATCAAATACATTTGTAGCAAATCGAATACCATCCTTTTGTTTGCGACAACATTCTATCAGCTCTTTATCAGACATGGCTTCAAGTTTTTCATAAACTTCCTTGTCTGAGTAGACCTTTTTCAAGATCTTCAAGGCTTCGGATCGATTAAAGGATTGTTCGACCATTTTCTCAATTTTTTGCGCTAACATGAGTCCAGCCCATCCGAGATGAGTCTCAAGTATCTGCCCAATATTCATACGACTGGGCACGCCTAAAGGATTGAGAATAATATCTACTGGAGTTCCATCCTCTAAATAAGGCATATCTTCTTCTGGAAGAATAATACTGACCACACCTTTGTTTCCATGTCGGCCAGCCATTTTATCACCAACCATGATTTTACGCTTAATAGCGACATAAACTTTAACCAGCTTGATAACGCCTGGAGGAAGTTCATCACCTTTTTTGAGCTTGCTCACTTTTTGATCATACATCATGGCTACCATATCAATTTGGTCTTCCATATCATCAAAAAGCTCTTCAATATGTTCTTCAACATCTTCATCATCTATTGAAATGTTTTTCCAATAGGAAATAGAAAGTTTGTTGAGTATTTCATTAGAAACTTTTTTACCTTCGTGTAAGACAACTTTGCCATTCTCGTCCATGACGTCTGATGAAGCTGATTGGCCAATAAAAAGTTCTCTCAATTGTTTCTCATAACTCAACTGAATGGCTTTGATCTCGTCTATTTGGTCTTTTTTGAGTTTCTTTGTTGCTGCTGCCTGTTGATCTTTTGCACGATCATCAAGCTCAACACCTTCACGAGAAAATATCTGAGTAGATATTACTGTGCCAACAACACCAGGACCAACTTTGAGTGATGTGTCTTTTACATCACCAGCTTTTTCACCAAAAATAGCTCGTAAGAGTTTTTCTTCGGGTGATAACTGTGTTTCACCTTTTGGAGTTACCTTTCCTACTAAAATATCTCCAGAAACCACCTCAGCTCCAATGCGAACTAAGCCAGATTCATCGAGATCCTTTAAGGCCTCTTCTCCTACGTTGGGGATATCTCTTGTCACTTCTTCTTTGCCTAATTTTGTATCGCGAGCCACACATTCAAATTCTTCGATGTGAATAGATGTAAGAACATCATCGCGCATAAGGCGTTCAGACAATAGAATAGAATCCTCGAAGTTATAACCACCCCAAGGCATAAAAGCGACAACCAGATTTTTGCCAAGTGCTAACTCACCTAACTCAGTAGCAGGACCATCAGCAATGACATCACCTTTTTTTACCTTCATCCCAGCTGATACTAAAGGAGTTTGATTAATGCAGGTATTCTGATTTGAACGTTGATACTTAATAAGGTTATAAATATCGATTTCGGAACCAGCTTCCTTTTTCTTAACCATGCTCGCTTTGACAACAATTCTAGCGGCATCGACAGATAAGACTGTGCCATCTCGCCCAGCAACAATAGTCACACCTGAATCTCTTGCCACGACTTTTTCCATGCCTGTACCAACAATAGGTGAGGAACTCTTAAGCAAGGGAACTGCCTGACGTTGCATATTAGATCCCATAAGAGCTCTATTAGCATCATCGTGCTCAAGGAAAGGGATCATCGAAGCTGCAATACTCACAAGCTGGTTAGGAGAAACGTCCATGAGAGTAGCTTCTTCTCGAGGAACTAAAGCAAACTCACCGTCCTTACGACAAGAAACCAGCTCATTTATAAATTTGCCTTTGTCTGACAAAGGAGCATTTGCTTGAGCAATAACATGTTTTTCTTCGTCGAGCGCTGTATAGTATTTTACCTCATCTCTCAGCGTGCCATTAGCAACAACACGATAAGGTGTTTCGATAAAACCATAGTCATTGACACGAGCATAAGAAGACAAAGAAGCAATCAAACCAATGTTTGGTCCTTCGGGAGTTTCTACAGGACAAACACGACCATAATGTGTTGGGTGAACGTCTCTTACTTCAAACCCCGCCCTGTCTCTCGTCAAACCACCTGGCCCTAAAGCAGACAAACGTCTCTTATGCGTAATCTCAGATAATGGGTTTGTTTGATCCATAAACTGAGAAAGCTGTGAAGAACCAAAAAACTCTTTCACAACAGCAGAAACAGGTTTGGCATTGATCAAATCATTAGGCATGAGTGTTTCGATTTCTTGGAGACTCATACGTTCTTTAATGGCGCGTTCCATTCGCACCAAACCAATTCGGTACTGATTTTCCAATAACTCACCAACTGCACGCACTCGTCTATTACCAAGATGATCAATATCATCTACTGAGCCATAACCATCTTTCAAACGACACAGGTATTGTGTGATATAGAGAATGTCATCATTTCTAAGAATGGTTGTATCGAGCGGAACATCAAAACCAAATTTATGGTTTATTTTTAATCGACCAACTTTAGACAGATCATAGCGACCTTCAGAAAAGAATAGATTCTGAAATAGTGTTTGAGCTGCTTCGAGTGTAGAAGGATCACCTGGTCTTAATCTTTTATAGATTTCGATAACAGCTTCATCTGGTGAACTCACCTTATCAATGAGTAAAGTGTTGCGAATATAGCCGCCCACATTAAGGTTATCGATAAAAAGAATATCAAAGCTCTTAATGCCAGCTTTACGAATGGCTTCGAGATTTTCTTCGGTGATAGCAACATTACATTCTGCTAAAACTTCACCTGTGGACTCATCAACAATATCATGAGCAACGACACAATCTAACAATTCACTTTCTTCGAGTTCGAGCTCTTTCATCTTGAGCTCTTTCATTCTTTTGAGAGCTCGAGCTGTAAACTTGTTGTCTTTTTTTACTAATACCTCACGAGATCCAGGCGCCTTAACATCGGAACTTGCTCTTTGTAGCTTTAGAGTTTCTTCTTTGATCTTTTTATAGACTTTTTTACTATCAAGCCTAATTGTTTCTGTTTTATAGAAGTATTCTAAAATATCTTCGATGCTCATACCCATAGCACGCAAAAGAATTGTCACAGGAATTTTACGCCGTCTATCAATTCGGACATAAAGTAAATCTTTAGTATCAAATTCAAAATCTAACCATGATCCACGGTAAGGAATAACACGCGCTGAATAGAGGAGCTTTCCAGAAGCATGGGTTTTGCCTTTGTCGTGTTCAAAAAAGACACCTGGCGATCTATGCAGCTGCGATACAATAACACGCTCAACACCGTTGATGATAAAAGTCCCGTTTTCTGTCATGAGGGGGATTGTGCCAAAATAAACTTCTTGTTCTTTCACATCCCGAATCGTTTGAGTTTCGTTGGCTGTATCGTTATCCCAAACAACTAATCGAACCACTACCTTCATAGGAGCTTCGAAAGTCATCCCTCTCTGGCGACACTCATTGACATCGTATCGAGGTTTTTCAAAACTGTAACTAACAAACTCTAAAGAAGCTGTATTGTTAAAATCTTTTATGGGGAAAACGCTATTAAATACGCCTTGTAGACCGATGTCTACACGCTTTTCAGCTGACATATTAAATTGAAGGAACGTATCATAAGATTTTTTCTGAACTTCAATAAGATTTGGTATGTCTACAATTTTTTTAATTTGAGAAAAATCTTTGCGCAAACGGTAAAGGTCCGAAACAGACTTTGGCATGGATGCTCCTTTGTTCTCTCTTTTAAAACTGCCTTTAACAAATACTGTTTAAAGTCAGTTTTAATAAGCAAAAAAAACAAAACACATTAATAATAAAGATAATAGCCACCAATTCATTCACTCAACTGCTAGCCATCAAAAAAATACAAGTGAGGGCAAATTTCTTTTTTTGATTCAAAAAAGAAACTGCCCAAACCGTAAAACACTCTCAAAAGAGGATTATTTTATGTCGACTTTGCCACCAGCTTTTTCGAGCTGTTCTTTGATCTTCTGAGCCTCTTCTTTATCAACGCTTTCTTTAACTATTGATGGTACGCCTTCAACAAGATCTTTGGCTTCTTTGAGGCCTAATCCAGTAATAGTTCGTACTTCTTTAATAACATTGATTTTGTTGCTGCCAAACTCTTTAAGTTCAACATTAAATTCGGTCTGTTCTTCAGCTGCTGCGGTTGCAGCAACAGCGGCAACAGCTACTGGAGCTGCTGCAGAAACACCAAACTTTTCTTCAAAAGCTTTGACCAAATCTGCAACTTCTAAAACAGTCATTTTTGCAACTGCATCTACGATTTGTTCGGTTGTCATAACTAAAAATATCTTGAAAGTTGTTGTTGTCAATAAGCACTGACAGGAAAACAACTTTCAAAAAATTACTTAAGCTGATTGTTCTTTCTGTTCTTTAACAGAATTAAGTACATTAACTAGTTGTCTAGGCACTTGGCTAAGCACGCTTACCAAATTAGTGGCAGGCGCCTGCATAGAACCAAGGAGCTTAGCAACCAACTCTTCTTTGCTTGGCAATGTTGCCAGATTCTTAATCCCGTTTAGATCAAGTTCTTTACCATCAAAAAAACCAATCTTAATTTTAAGACAGTTATTCTTTTTAGCAAATTCACTTAAAACCTTTGCTGGGCCAGCAGGATCATCTGTTGCGATGGTAATAGCTGTTGTGCCAACAAAATAGTCAGTAAGGACATCTGCATCAGAGTCCTTTATGGCTATTTTAGCCAATCTATTTTTTACCACCTTAAAGGAAGAATCTTTTTCTCTAAGTTTTCTTCTGAGATCCGTAAGCGCGCCAACGGGAAGACCTTTATAGTCACTAAGAATCGTCAGCTGAGATTGAGTAATGCAAGCCTTAATTTCTTCTATTTGAACAGCTTTTTCAGCACGATTCATTGTTGTCTCCTTTCGAGACCTTCATTTACGTCGAGCCGTGTCAAGCTGTAACATCAGCCTCTTACGTCTCATAATGGATTGTTTCACCATTTTAAATGAAGGAACCAGTAATTGACTCGTTCTTTCATTCCATTAATCTTTGACGAAAATGAAACCCTTTTTACTAATTAAGAATGAAAAATTAATAAATTTTTCATTAACTTAAAATCTTTGCTACCTCTCCTACATCAAGACGAACCCCTGGGCCCATCGTTGTTGAGAGAGTAACAGCATTAATATAAACACCTTTTGAAGTCTGTGGCTTTAATTTTTTGATGGTGTTTAACAAAACTTTAAGGTTGTCTGTGAGCTTTTCTGGTCCAAAACTGATTTTTCCAAATGGAGCATGAACATTTCCAGCTTTTTCAGATCGAAATTCTACTTTACCAGACTTGCAATCACTAATAGATTTTTTTACATCAAAATTAACAGTTCCAAGCTTTGGATTTGGCATCAAGCCTCTAGGGCCTAAGATCTTTCCTACTTTACTCACAACACCCATCATATCAGGTGTAGCGACAACAGCATCAAACTCTAACCAACCGCCTTGAATTTTTTCTACAAGATCTGCTCCACCAATGTAATCCGCACCAGCTTCTTTGGCTTCAGCTTCTTTTTCACCTTTTACAAAGGCTAAAACGCGAACCTTTTTTCCTAACCCATGTGGCAAAACAACTGCGCTTCTAATTTGTTGATCGGATTTTTTAGCATCAATGCCCAAACGAACACAAACATCCGTTGTTTCATCAAATTTTGTTGTAGCGCCCTCTTGCAGTAACTGCATTGCCTCAGCAATATTGTATTTTTTATCTGCTAGTATTTTTCCGCGAACTTCTTTTTGTTTTTTTGGTATTTTCATAAAACCTCTCTAAACAACATCAATGCCCATGCTTCGTGCTGTTCCCTTTACAGTGTTAACAGCGGCTTCTAAAGCATAACAATTTAAATCAGGCATTTTAATTTTTGCAATTTCTTCAACCTGCTTCATTGTAACTTTGCCAACCCTCTCTTTACCAGTATCTCCTGCACCTTTTTTAAGTTTAGCTGCTTTTAATAGCAAAATAGACGCTGGCGGAGTTTTTAAAATAAAGCTGAATGACCTATCTGTATAAACAGTGATCACACAGGGAATGATCATTCCACCCTCTTTTTGTGTTGCTGAATTAAACTTTTTGCAAAACTCCATGATATTAACCCCATGTTGCCCTAATGCGGGGCCAACAGGTGGGGCTGGGTTTGCTTGACCAGCAGGACAAAGTAATTTAATTTGTGCAATAGGTTTTCGTGCCATAACTTCTCCAATACTTCTAATTCTTCTCTACTTGTGCAAATTCTAAATCCACAGGTGTCGCTCTTCCAAAAATACTTACCAATACCTTAAGTCGTCCCTTCTCTGGGTTAACTTCTTCTACGACACCATTAAAGGTATTAAAGGGACCATCAACAACTCGAACAGAATCGCCCTTTTCAAAAGAATATTTCATCTTCGGTTTCATCTGCCCATCATCAATCTGCTTAGTAATACGCATAACCTCTTCTTCTGGTATAGATGGAGGGGTAGAGGTATGCCCAACAAAACCAGTTACTTTTGGTGTGTCTTTAACCAAGTGCCAAGTGTCGTCATTAAGATCCATTTTTACCAAAATATAACTTGGAAAAAATTTGCGCGTGGTTGTCTTTTTTTGTCCTTTACGGATTTCGACAACACTTTCTGAAGGTACGAGAATCTCTTCAAAATATTCCTTTTTATTCGCAGACTTAATTCTCTCTTCTAAGGATAATTTTGCCTTCTGCTCATACCCTGAATAAGTATGGACAACGTACCATTTTTTAACAGATTGAACGTTCATTTTTTAATTCAAAATCCATCGGGTCATTGTTGACCAGATAAGATCATATAAAGCTAATACCAACGCTGCTATTGCCACCAAAACAATAACAATAACTGCTGATTGTCCTGCTTCCTTTTTTGTTGGAAAAGAAACTTTAGATAATTCATTAACAGCTTCTGTTAAGAAACCAACAATCCTTTGATTTTTATAAATTATAACAAACACTATTGCCGTACCCACTAACGCGATTAATTCAGGAATAGTTAAATAATAATCACGCGTGATTGGCATGTTCAGCCAGTCAAAAACCAGCTCAGCAATTTGCGAGGCGACCCAATACAAAAAAACATGTACAAGAATCAAACAAATAGTTACAATTTTCTTACTCTTCATAATATTACCCTAAATCTAAATACCTTTATTTTAACAGGTTTCTATCTTTATGATTTTATTGATCTTTTTATTATGGCCAATTTTAGTTTCACTTGACTAACAAACTTGGCAAAAAAAGCACAAAAAAAAACACGGGGATTAACGCGTTGTGTTATGATTAAGGAGGCCCTTAGATAATAACTAATAATCCTAGGAGGTTATTCTTTATAAAAAAACCTGGGCAGGGGAGACAGGGCTCGAACCTGCGACAAACGGTTTTGGAGACCGTTGCTCTACCAACTGAGCTACTCCCCTAAAAATTTCTGCAAGAAACTTTTCCTCTATTTTCGATCAACCATTTTCGAGTGCGCAAATTTTGAATATCGCATTGGAAAATCGAGAATAGATTCTTATGTCTGCACATGCAGTGTGTGTTTTTGACAATGTTTGCAAAACTTTTTTATTTTCAATTTCTGTGACTGCTTTTCTTTACTCCGGTTTATACGATAGTTTCTATTTTTGCACTCATCGCATTCTAAAATAATATAATTTTTGGCCATATTAATTCTTTGATCAAATAATGTAGAAAAAGGCAGTTTCTGCTTTGTATTACAAAAACTGCCTTTCTAAAATTCTGTCTAAAGTCCAAGATCATTATTTTTTTTGACCTTCGACCTTCGACCTTTGACTTTTAACTTACTCTAATATCTCCGTTACAACGCCAGCACCTACTGTGCGGCCACCTTCACGTATCGCAAATCTAAGCTCTTTTTCCATTGCAATCGGGGTGATCAAATTGATTGATACTTCTACGTTTTCGCCGGGCATTACCATCTCAGTGCCTTCTTTCAATGTCACTGTCCCAGTTACGTCTGTTGTTCTAAAGTAAAACTGGGGACGGTAATTCTTGAAAAATGGTGTGTGACGACCACCTTCTTCTTTGGTCAATACATACACTTCTGATCTAAAGTTCTTATGAGGTGTGATTGAGCCAGGCTTTGCTAATACTTGACCACGCTCTACTTCTTCTTTGTCTACACCACGGAGCAAACAACCTACGTTGTCACCTGCGCGGCCTTCGTCCAATAACTTTCTGAACATTTCAACACCTGTTACTGTGGTCTTGCGAGTCTCACGAATGCCGACGATCTCTACTTCTTCGCCTACATTTATGATTCCACGCTCTACTCGACCGGTAACTACTGTGCCTCGTCCTGAAATACTGAATACGTCTTCTATTGGCATCAAGAAAGGCTTGTCTACTGGACGCTCTGGTGTTGGTATATAACTATCTGTCGCTTCCATTAGCTTGGCAATTGAGCCTTCGGCCATTTCACTTGTGTCACCTTCTAAAGCTAATTTTGCACTTCCTCTTACGATGGGAATATCGTCGCCTGGGAATTGATATTTGCTTAACAATTCTCTGACTTCTAACTCTACTAAGTCTAACAATTCTGAATCGTCTACCATATCTACTTTATTTAAATAAACGACGATATAAGGAACACCTACCTGACGAGCTAACAAGATGTGTTCTCTTGTTTGAGGCATAGGTCCATCGGCTGCACTGACTACGAGTATGGCTCCGTCCATTTGGGCTGCACCTGTGATCATGTTCTTTACATAGTCGGCGTGACCTGGGCAATCTACGTGGGCGTAGTGGCGCGTTTCGGTTTGGTATTCTACGTGAGCTGTTGCGATTGTGATTCCACGTTCGCGCTCTTCTGGAGCCTTGTCAATATCATCAAAGGCCGTGAATTCTGCTGTGCCTTTTGCTGCCAATACCTTAGTAATTGCAGCTGTTAATGTGGTCTTTCCGTGATCCACGTGTCCTATTGTTCCTACGTTCACATGTGGTTTTGACCGTTCAAATTTCTCCTTAGCCATGTTCTTCTCCTTGTTTTTCGCTGTACGTTGTACTTCGTACGCTGTACGCAGTTAAAAGACTTAATAAATTATTAAAAAACTCTCCCCTAACAGGGTGTAATTAATCAGAAATCAATAATGCAGGCCTATAAGGAATGCAAGTCCCAAAATTTCTGTAAAACCGTTTTTGAGCCGTTGACCGGATTTGAACCGGTGACCCTTTCCTTACCATGGAAATGCTCTACCAACTGAGCTACAACGGCATCAGCCAAAGGCTGATCATCTATCAACTCATGCTATTTACCCATGCAAAAATTAAGCATGAGCATGAGTAAATAGTTGATAGAGAATTCGCCGTAGGCGAATTGAGCGGGAGACGGGACTCGAACCCGCGACCCTCAGCTTGGAAGGCTGATGCTCTAGCCAACTGAGCTACTCCCGCAATAAAGTAAAAAAGGTTTTTCATAAGAAAAACCTTTTTTGTGGAGGGAGGTGGATTCGAACCACCGTAGGCGTGAGCCAACGGGTTTACAGCCCGTCTCCTTTAGCCACTCGGACATCCCTCCGAGAATAAACAAAAGACCGTTTTGATAATCAAAACAGCCTTATTGAGCCGACCATCGGAATCGAACCGATGACCTACTGATTACAAGTCAGTTGCTCTGCCAGCTGAGCTAGGTCGGCGAAATTGGCGCGTTCATTGTGATTTTATTAGTAATTTTAATAACATTATCACAATTCAACAGCCGGCGTGAATTAAATGAGCAACCTATTTATGTCAAGTAGATAGTCTAAAGGAATTGATTTCTTAATGAAGATATTGTTGAGGATGAAACATAACCATTTTTTGATTTTTCAGATTACTTTCTAGAATGGATAATCTTTCTGTATCGATTGTTTTGAGCTTGTCACGTGCTTCGAAATAATCAATTTTATGCTGCTCAATCTCAATAGATAATCTATCAGCCTGCATTCCCAATTTCTCGATATTCTCTAGAGCCAATTTAGCATATTCAAATCCTATGGCAGAATTTGTCATTGCTAATTCTAGCTCAGAAATGGTCTCATGAGTAAGATGAGGACAGCACTGATTTTCACTATTTTCATGCTTCATACCTATTATGGAAGCAATAATCAGGCCAATTAACAAAAAAATGTAGCGCTGCATCTATATGTTTATATTAGTAATATTTTAATTTGGCTTGGAAAGACATTCGGTTTGTAGACTATTTACCCCACCACCCTATAAAATCAATGACATGCTTGGGGACTTTATCCCCCTGTAGAACACACAGAAATTAGCTGCTAATCCTATCGATTACCTCTTATCTGACTCGACATCCGACATCCAGTATCTGGGGCCCAGCATCCAGCAACCTACCCCCTAACCCCTCTTATTTCTTCCTCTTTTTCGCAGTTTTACGCACTATCTTTTTTGTCTTCTTTCTGGGAGCTGTTTTCTTCTTTACTGGCCGTTTTTTTGATTTGGAAGTCAGTTTTTTAGTTTTTTTGATAGTCTTTTTACGCTTGGTTGAAGATTTGGTTTTTTTGAGTGATTTCACAGGGATTGTCTTACGTCCTACCCTGTTAAGAATGGATTCAAGCTTCGTTAATTTCTTTCCAATTTTAAGAAGATCGCGTTGTGTGGGAACATCCATCATATCAAAAATTGTTTTGACTTGTTTGTTGATGACTTTTTTGACCTCTTCTTTTGTTTCGATGAGCCTCGTTACTGCTTTTACAAAGTTCTTATTCATGACAATTTCTTGAATGGTTTTAGATTTGAGAATCTCTGCAATAACTTCTTGTTTGATTTTTTCACCACGATTGATGGCTTCATCTAATATATATTTAAAATTCATCACATCCCTCCTTGTCGTAGCGTAGTCCGCCTAGGCGGACGAAGCCGGACCTAAAATAATTAAATTACAAAACACTATCCACGATTTACGAATTCATGACACGACGTGATATAACTGTCAAGGACTCGGAAACACGAGATCTAAAACTATGGCGAAAGATCAAGCGCTCGGGAGCACTTGATTAAATTGAGTATCAGACTTTTTCATCTCTTCAAGATAAACTTCACACATCTGAAAAGTTCTTACTAAATCACGACCATCTTTTTTGGCCTTATACAAAGCCACATCTGCTTTCTTAATAAGCTCTCCCTGTGTAAAACCACATTCTGGATAAGCTGATACGCCAATGCTTATGGTGATGGGATCAATACTTGTGTGGCCATCACCCACAACAGTCAAAGCTTCACCCCAGTTATATGTTTTGACTAATTCACGTAGTTTATTAGCAACTGTAATAGCATCACTCATTCTCGTGTCAGCCAACAATAACACAAACTCCTCACCTCCAAAGCGTGCCAAAACATCAATCTCCCTGATGTTACGCTTTAACAATAAGACAAATTCCTTCAATAAAGCATCACCCTTAATATGACCATGTGAATCATTAAACTGTTTAAAATGATCCATATCAATCATGAGCAAAGAAACGGGTCTCTGAAAACGCTTAGCTCTTTTGAGTTCTCTGCGAAAGACCTGATAAAAATGACGTCGATTATAAGCCCCAGTTAATTCATCTCGAACAGAAAGCTCTTTAGTTTTTGTGTGTAATTGAGCCCTATCAAAGACCACTGCAATTTGATTGGCCATAGATTCAAGAGACTGCCTATCTGTAGAAGGAAAACTGTTAATCTGATGACGACAAACAGTAAGGACCCCAATCACCGTACCCCGCACTCTTAAGGGTATTGATAAAATAGCCCCTTTGAAATGCCTCTCGGGACTTAGGAGCGTCCTGTTTTTTAGAACCTCTAAATCATTGATATAAAAACTACGATTATACTTGATGGTTTTTCCGGCTATACCCTTGTGAAGATCAAATAATTGCTCTGTTTCTTTTATATCATCACAAAGCCCTTTCTGTGCTGCTAGCTTTATTTTATTACTGTCGTGAACAATAAAATAGAGCGCAAAACTATTGCACTTAAATTTTTCTTCAAATATTTTTTTTACCTTAAAAACAAGTTCATCAACTTCTAAAACAGAACTTAAATACTGCGAAACAGTATATAATAATGAAATGTCGCTAAAAGCACCCGAAAGCTCAACATTCATTCGTTCAATAATCTTTGCCTTTTCTTCAAGCTCCCTCTTATATTTTAATCCCTCCTCAGCTATGAGCAGTTTTTTTTCAATCTGTTGGCGACTATCATTGATCTGATGACTGCTAGAAATCATCTTATTAAAACATTCACTGAGCTCACCAAATTCATCAGAAGATTTGAGATCACACTTCTCCATCAAAGAGCCTTCACCCACCCTTTTCATAGAAAAAATAACTTTTTGTAAAGGTTTGGTAATAAAAATACCAATAGCCAAAACAACCAACGCAATCTGAAAGAAAATAAAAAAAACAGCAAACAATAAGGTCAATGTAATAAAGTTTTGAGATGTAAGAAACTGAGGGGAAAACTGACTGATAACCACCAGCGCAACAGCCACAACAAATACTAGCGATGCCGTGACAAGCAAAGAAATCTTTGCTCCAACAAACTTTTTTAACCATCTAGAAAGCATAATCATAGTTCTCTTCCTAAGATAAAAGGCGATAGACATCTTAAAGTCAATGCTAAAGATTATGAATTATGATCTTGTAGGGGTATAGCACGCTGTGCCCCTACAACAAGCAACAAGCGACAATTCACGACCCACGATCCACGATTCACCACGTAATAATAACTTTCCCAAATTGCTCTGATTTCTCCAGAAACTCATGGGCCTGTTGAACATCTGTACAAGGGAAAGCCTTAGCAATAACCGGTTTAAAACTCCCCTTAGCAACTAATTCATGAATAGCTTTCATTTCAGGAAGAGATCCCATTGTTGATCCTATTATTGATTGCTGTTTAATAAAAAGATGCCGCAAATCCATTTGAACCTTTGGCCCAGTGGTCGCACCACAGGTAATTAGCCGTCCACTCCAGCTCAATGATTTAAGACATTCTGACCAAACTTTTAGCCCAACATGTTCTACAACAATATCGACACCTTTTCTATTTGTGATCTCTTTGACTTGTTCTGAAATACTGTCTTGATAATGATGGATGAGAAAATCAGCGCCAAGCTCTCGTGCCTTTTCGAGTTTTTTTTCTGATCCAGCAGTAGCAATAACTGTCGCGCCATGATGTTTAGCAATTTGAATAGCAGCGCTCCCCACACCACTTCCAGCCCCAAGAATGAGAACAGTATTCTTTGGCTTTACTTGTCCATTATAAACAAGCATGTGCCAAGCAGTGAGAAAAACCAAAGGAAAAGCAGCCGCCTCTTCAAATGAAATGCGTTTGTCTAATTTAATAACGTTATTTTGTGACACAGATACTATTTCTGCGTGCATGCCATTCACATGTTCTCCAAAAAGCTGCATCTCTTTACAATGATTTTGTAATCCTGATAAACAAAACGAGCAAACACCACAGCTGAGAACAGGGTAAACAACAACTCGATCTCCTTTTTGAAGATCTTTAACTTCAGAACCAACGCTTTCTATTATACCAGCACCATCACAGCCCAAAGTAAGAGGCATCTTCCCAATCCCTGGCATTCCATTTCTGACCCAAAGATCCATATGGTTTAAAGCTGAAGCTTTTATTTTAACCCTTACCTCTTGAGGACCTGGTTGCGGCTCTTTAATGTCATCGATTTTGAGAACCTTAGCATCACCGTGCTCATGTATTCGAATTGCCTTCATAATATTTCCCTATAAATAATAAATCTCTATCTATGAACCCTTCGACTCTCCGCCTAAGCGGATCGTTCAGGGCATGCTAGATAAAAAATCATTTCATTGCAAACCCGAAAAAATAAATCTATACCCTTAACCAAAACTTGAGGCATAAGATGATAAAAAAAATTCTCTATTTTTCCTCGTTTCTCTTCATTGTATTTTTTTCGATTCAATTTGGCATTGCTATGATGGGCTGCGGTTCTTCGGGTGTAAATCTCGATGAAGATGAAGGAGGAGGCGCAGGCAGCTCTTGTTCTGAATCAAGTGGGACAACAACAAGCGGTGATGTCACTACTATCATCTACGGAAATGCCTGTAACGCTCCCTCACCCTCTATCTCTTCAACAACGGACGGCCTTACCACCCTTGGCTGTACAGATAGAACAACGACCGACAGCGCTGCTGATTACACATCAGTAACCTGTGGCACTGACGATGACGCCGCCACTAGCAATTATTATTGCTCAAGCAATGTAGTCTATAAAAAAGGCGATTCTGCTGACACAGCGCTTTACGCTACAACCAATGCTACATGCAGCGATGATAACACAAGTATATCAGAAGAAGAAGTGACAGTGTCATTAAAAAGATTTGATGATTTTGACTCGGAATAAGAGAATCAATCCTTCATATACTCTCTGATCACAATTGTAGACAAAGTCACACTGAGAATAGTGGAAGCAATGCCAAGATATTTTACAAACATATCTGTATTCTTTTCTCGTACAATAATGACATCACCTGCCTGTACCTGACCATCCATACGTTTTCGTTTCTTTTTACCTTCTCTCAAGATCTTTACTGAATGCAAATGAGCGTTTGATTGAGCCCCGGCAAAACCAACATAGTCTTTTACAGTAAGATGGGATTTATAAGGATAAGGACCAGGGGTAAGCACTGCACCCATAATAAAAACATCGGCCACAGAAGTGGGATAAACCAAGTTCTCACCAGGAATTGTTTCTAGGCTATAATCAAACCGTTTATTGGCGTTAATCACATCAGGCACAATAATCACATCGCCTTTTCTTATCTTAAACTTTTTGAGGGCTGATTTTGTCTGAACAACTTCAAGGACAAACTTTTTTCCTTCTTCAGAATAGCGAATGACTTTGATGGGGTGCATTTTAGACATGGCAGTGGTAAAACCGCCCGCCAATTGAACAATCTGGTATAGGTTTTTTTCCCAGGCAAGCTCAAAAATACCTGTTCTTTTAACAGGGCCTTCTATACGAACAGCCCCTCTTTCTTCTGGAACAAAAATAACATCATTATCCTTTAAATAGGGATTATGTTTCAGATTGCCATAAAAATAGTATTGATAAAGATCATAGTACCTTGCTCGTTCACCTGAATGACGAACTTGAAATAGACGAACCTTATTTCTATTAGGCTGAGCCATTTGAATAAGCTCTGATGCCCGCGTTGACAATGCCGTCTCAACAACTCCTGGATTTCCAACATCGCCAATAACATGTACCTGAATAGGCCGCCCCAACAAATTAACCATAGCGTTCTGTCCGAACTGCTTTTGTCTTTGCGACATACCTTCATCTACCACACCAAGACTTGTCACACCTTGTTTTTGCTTTGCATTACCCTCTGATATATCACTAAATATTTTGTCGCTTTTCTTAATAGAACCGTATTGAGATTGGGACGCCATAGCAGGCTGCACAACAAACATAAAAGCTAATAAAAAAACCAATAAGCGACTAAAATAAATTTTCATCATTATATCCATTCTAAAATTACGCATTAACTGCAAATTTTTCTTTCTGAGAATTATCGGATTGATATGTAGGAACTAATTCAATTAATAAATCATGCAATTGTTCCTTATTGTATCCTTTTTTTACTAAAGAAATAAATTCCTCGATTTTGGGCAAAGAATCTTGACTACTTGTTGCGTGGCCAATCGCCATATTAATTTTTGGATGTTTTGTAGAGCAAACCTTCTCTGTTTCATCATAGAGCTCTTCATAAAGCTTTTCGCCCGGTCTGAGTTTACAAAACTCAATCCTGATGTCTTTATCTGGCTCAAGACCACATATACGTATCATATTTGTGGCTAAATCAAGAATCTTAATTTGTTTTCCCATATCAAGGACGAAAATTTCACCTCCTGCCCCGAGAACAGAAGCAAACAAAACAAGCTGAACAGCCTCTGGGATCATCATAAAATAGCGTTTAATCTCAGGATGTGTCACCGTAACAGGACCACCTTGTTCAATCTGTTTTGAAAAAAGAGGTATAACGCTACCCTGACTACCAATCACATTGCCAAAACGAACAGCAATAAACTTTGTTTGAGAAAATTCTTCTTGAAAAACCTTGCACAATAATTCTGCCATCCTCTTTGTCACACCTAAAATGTTAGTTGGATTAACCGCTTTATCCGTAGAAATAAATACAAAACGTTCCACCTTATGTTTTTTTGATAGTTCTGCGAGGCGCATCGTGCCTTCAACATTCACACTCACAGCTTGATAGAGGTTGTCTTCTAAAAGAGGTACATGTTTATAGGCTGCCGCATGCAAAACAATCTGTGGATGAGATTCTTCAAAAACACGGTTTATGGCCAATGGGTCTGTGATATCACAAAGCGTAGGAACAAAGAGAACATCCGGAAACTTTGCCTCACATTCACGAAACAGGAAATAAAGTGGTGATTCTGCCTGATCAACTAGGCAAACAACCTCTGGCCTCATTTGAGCTACCTGCCTAACAAGTTCTTCGCCAATTGAACCAGCAGCACCTGTGATCATGACCCGCTTCTTATGATAGGTGTTACGCACTGGAGATAAATCTTCTATGATTGGCTCTCTGGCTAACAAGTCTTCTAATTTAAGGTTTCTTATTTCAAAAGTGGCATCATCTTCCGAAATTTCAGAAAGCCTTGGCATGATTTTTACTTGAGCCTTTGCCCCAAAACACTTTTCAGCCAAATTTCTAATAAGAGCTGGTCCAGCCGAAGGAATCGCAATGACAACCTCGCTTACTTCATGAGTATTGATCACATTCAAAATATTACTCGTTGTACCAATAACTTTAATCCCATGAATATCATGATTCTTTTTTAAAGGATCATCATCCAAAAATCCCACAACCTTATATTGGTTCCGCTCTTTTCTTAGTCGACGACAAGCAATATCTCCTCCATCACCTGCCCCAACAATGAGCACCCTTTTGAGGTCAACCTGTACAGGCCCAACATTTCGGTACAATCTGATTAACAGCCTCAGCCCACCAAAGTTTAGAATAAAAAACATGTGGTTAACAAATAAGGCTCTCACAATTTGACCATTACCAACAACCAAAACATCGAGAACGAGATTAAAAGCAAAACTCACAGCAGCTGTTTTAAAGATCAATCCTAAATCAGAAATACTCGAATACTTCCACATGCCACGATTGAGTCTAAAGACATACGCAAACATAAGCTGTGATAATATCACGATAAGACCAAGCTGTTTGGAAAATACAAATTTTTTGGGATCAATTAGAAAATCCGAAACAAAAAGATTCGCTATGATCAAACAGGAAAAAGCTGCAAAGATGAGAAGAGTGCGAACGCTCTTGTGCCGAACAATATTATCAGTAAATCCTATAAATTGTAAAAAGCGTTTTTTCATAAAAAAACCTTATTTATCTGCTTCCAAAGACTTCATACGATGAATATATTCCCTAAAAAAGGCTATGAAAACAGCAAGGGCACAGGCAAGAAAAAACGAAATGACACAGATAAATCCTCGTCTGGGTGAATGTCTCTGAATCGAAGGGACCCCAGAATCAAGGATATTAAATGAAATCTCTTCCTTAGATTCCTGAATCTTTGCCATTTCATACTGAGTTGTGAGCATAGCTTGCAATTCCATTAACAATCTATAGTGTAACACCAAATACTCAAAATAGATTCTTGGTGAAACATCTTTTACACGCTTTGCATCTCTGAGTTTTTTTGCACTTAATTCTTTTTCTGACATGAGATCATCTACACTTTTTTTGTAATCCCCCTGCTGGCCTTTTGAAATCAATCCCACATCGATGCTAAGATAAGGAACTGAGACCTGATTATTTTTATAAAACTGATCTACCATATTGCCTGTCTCTAAAATCTCTCTTTTCACATTGAAAACTTGGTTTTCCAGAAAAATCCTATGCCGCTTTGCTGATGACACAGCTTGCGTTTCCAAAAACAGCTGTAATTCACTAATGTACATATTAACAACCTTCGCTGCCACTTCAGGATCTTCCATAATTGCTGTCACAGCTATGGTATCATTTTTTAAATTATAATCTATGGCCACTGTCTTTTTCATGAGAGTGATGGCTTGTTCAAATCTTAGTAAATATCTTTGATCTGTAGACTTTTTTTCTTCAGGAAAATCTTTTGGTATTTCTTCATAAAACAAGGGCATCAAATCAACTTTTTCGATCACATTTGAGGCAATCGTGCGACTTTTTAGAATGGAAACCAATAATTTAGCATTTGTAGATGAACCAAGCCCCGGCAAAGAAAGCAGGCTACCCAAGCCACCTGCCAAAGAAGATAAGCGGCCGCCCATGCCTCCAGATCCTGTGGGGACAATAGTTGATTCAGATTTATAGGTCTTTGTTAAGTTGAGACTGATAATGACGGCTAATAGAGATATCACAACAACTATGGAAACAATCATGACGATATTTTTTCTAATAATACCCCAGTATTCTAAAAAATTGACGACGCTATTTGTCTGTAATTGGTTTTTATTATTCATTATTTTCTCCGCTGCTTTTGGCGTGGAATGCTACTAAATTTAGTAAAAGTTTAAGTCAAGATATTGTTATTATGCTCTTTCTATGGGCAATAGGCTGTTTTTTGCAACTTGTGACTACTTAAATGAAAATAGGGGTTATTTTTCAGAAATTGTATGAAAACTCTTCTATGAAATGATTTCTTTGACTGCTGAAATGAGGTGGGGGGCTCTTGGATAATAAGCTTTTTCTAACGTACGACTTGCCGGCGCAGGGATATCTGGAAGAGCCACTCTTTTGACAGGACCCTTGAGATGAGAAAAAGCCTTTTCAGAAATAAGAGAGCTGATTTCGGCGGCAACACCAAAGCTTTGCCAACCAACATCTGCAACAATAACACGACCTGTTTTTTTGACAGAATCAAGAATAAGGCCCTCATCCAAAGGTTTAATGGTTCTAGGATCAAGGACTTCAACAGACACGCCCTCTTTTTCCAGTTCATCAGCAGCTTTAAGTGCCTCTTGAACCATGTAGGATACGGCAATAATAGAAACATCTTTTCCCGTTCGATGAACAATGCCTTGACCAATAGGAATAGAATAAAAATCCTTAGGAACCTCGTCTTCTAGACGATACAACCAACGATCATCTATAAAAACCACTGGATTATCATCTAGAATAGCAGAAATCATGAGCCCTTTAGCATCATAGGGTGTTGCAGGCATAACCACTTTTAAGCCTGGTGTATGCGCAAAAAAAGCATGAATCGCTTGTGAATGTTGTGCTGCTTGCTCACCTCCTCTATTAATAACTCCCCAAAAAACAGCGGGCACTGAACTGCAACCACCACTCATGTAATACCAATTAGCTGCCTCATTAATGATAGGGTCCAAAGCGTACATCATAAAATCACAACGAGGGTGAACCACAATAGGCCGCATGCCAACTATGGCAGCGCCAACAGCGGCACCAGTCATGGCATTTTCTGAGACAGGTGTATCAATCACACGCTCTTCAGTAAACCTATCAATAAGCCCTAAAGCTGTGTCTCCGACATACCAAGGACTCTTGACGCCCTGGCCAATCAAAACAACTGAAGGGTCCTTTTCCATCATTTGATGAAAGGCTTCATTAATAGCCAACCCATAGGTCAATTTACGATTCTTCTTTTCTGAACACATATTGGTTTATCTCTTTTTCATCTGGAAACACACTTGATCGCGCTTCTTCGTGAGCCTCATCTATTTCTTTTTGCAAGCATTCCTTGATGTCATCTAAGTAGGATTGCGAACAAATATCATGAGCAAAAATATGTTTTTCTAAACGAGAAATGGGGTCTTTTTCTCTCCACTGTTCTATTTCTTCTTTTGGTCGAATATCTGTGTGCGTTCCCTGAATGTTGTCATCAGGACCCACATGCCCTCGCATTCTATAAGTGAGTGCTTCGATAAAAACAGGGCCTTTTCCTTCGCGACAAAGAGAGACAGCTTCCTCTGCAATCTTGCTGACAGCAAGAACATCATTGCCATCAACTCGATGTGTCTTCACACCAAAAGGTTCTGCCACCTTATAAATCTGATCACTCACTCGAATTTCTGAAATATGAAGATGTGTAGAATAATAATTGTTTTCGCAAACAAAAATCACAGGAAGATTTTTTAAGGCTGCAAAATTAAGAGATTCATATAAAACACCCTCTCCTGTGGCTCCATCACCTAAAAAAGTGACAGAAACGCAGTTGTCTTTTCTAATACGAGAAGCCAGTGCTGAACCAAGAGCCAAAGAAATCGTTCCCGCGACAATAGGAGCTGATCCCATCATGCCAACAGACGTATCATAGACATGCATGGAACCACCACGACCTCGCGAACACCCATTTTCTTTACAATAAATCTCAGCGATAATTTTCTTAAAATCACCACCTTTGGCTAAATAATGTCCGTGCGAACGGTGATTACTAAAAATCGTGTCTGAGTGATTTAGGTGTGCACACACGCCAGTAGCAACAGCCTCTTCTCCTGTATAAAGATGAGCTGGACAGAGAATTTCTCGCTTCTCTATAGGGGCAACAAGGCTCTCTTCACACATCCGGATCCGAAGCATCATGCGATAGAGGTCGATGATTTGTTTGTTTTTATTTGTCACGGTAGAAACTCTTTATAGTATCACAAACGGTGATAACTTGCTCATTTGTTAATGACATATTCATAGGAATCATGAGCATGCGCTCAAATAATCTATCTGTTTGAGGAAGATGTTGCTGAAATCCCAAACTCTTAAACTGATGAATCGCAGTGCCTCCCCATTGAACCAATGTTCCAATACCACGTTCAGCTAAATAAGCCTGTAATTCATCGCGACGCGGGGTTTCTATTTCATAGTTTTGATACACATCAAAGTGATCAGAATTATCTAGCGGCGCAGGAGGAAGAACAAGTTCTTTAAGGCTACCAAGCTGCTCTTGATACATGCCAGCAATTTCACGTCTTCGTTCTACTATTTGCGGGTATTTTTTGAAATTGTATGAAAGAATGGCAGCCTGCAAATTATCAAGCCGACTATTGAAGCCCCACATTGTAATTTCGCCATCAGCACCGCGACCATGATCTCTGAGCCTGATGAGATTATAGTAAACCTTTTCATCATTTGTGAGCACAGCCCCTGCATCCCCTAAACAACCTAAAACTTTTGCGGGATAAAAACTAATACAAGCACCACGACCAAATGTTCCTGCGCATTTTCCTTTATATTTTGACCCAAGGGCTTGAGCTGCATCTTCGAATATTTGCAAACCATTTTTATCAGCAATCTTAGAAATAGCATCCATATTACAGGTACGTCCATTAAGCTGCGTAGGCAAAATCACCTTTGTTTTGGATGTGATAGCTTTTTCAATAGACGCTGGATCCATCATGTGATCAGGCCCTGCCTCAACAGGTACAGGCGTTGCCCCAGAAAAATGCACAGCACTAGCTGTAGCCACCATGGTGTGTGAGCTAATAATCACTTCATCACCGTCTCCAATACCACCAGCCATTAGAGCCATTTGCATTCCATCTGTGGCATTAGCCACTCCCACAGCATACTTAGCTCCTGTGTATTCAGTCAGCTCCTTCTCAAAAATCTCCATATCTTTTTGCATGATAAAAGCGCCACGCCCCCCAACATCTTTTATCACGTCAATAAGGCCTTCTTTTTCACTCTCAAATAAATGTGGATAATTAAAAAATGGTACTTTCATAGTCTTTAAATCTCCCTCTTTCTTAGGTCTCCGGGACGCTCACGGATTTAGCGTCCACCCTTGTTACAATAATTGTCGATAGGGTTGCAAGAATGATTTTAATATCTATCCAGAGGCTACGCTCTCTTATATACTTTAATTGTAAGCGTAATTTCTCTGGTCTGATAAGTTTGGCATAGGCCTCATCTGCATCTGAAATACCAGAGGCTTCAATAATATCTCCTTCATTATGAAACTTGATAGAAGCCCAATCAGTAATACCAGGTCTCATGCTTAAGATTTGCCTTTCTTCTTCGGTGTATTGATCAACAAATTTTTGTACCTCAGGACGAGGTCCCACAAGACTCATATCACCAAGAAAGACATTAATCAGCTGCGCAAATTCATCCATTTTGAACTTACGGATGAGCTTTCCCATTCTTGTCACGCGATCGTCTTGTCCACTCGTTGACGTCACCCCTGATTTTTCTGCATCAACCACCATGCTTCGAAACTTAAAAATACGAAATGTTTTTCCGCCTCTGCCCACACGAAGCCCACGATAAAAGATAGGACCTGGGCTGTCCACTTTAATGGCAACCGCAAAAAAGAGAAGACAAGGACTCATGACAATCAAACCAAATAATGACAACATGAGATCAAAAACTCTTTTTATCATAATTTCTCCAAACAAAAATATTCTTATGTGCTCTATTTTTTGAGTGCCGCTGCACAGTAGATCACTTTATGCTTTGTATCAGGTGTTTCAGAACTGATTTCAGTTGGCGGCTGATATGAAATCATTTTTTCATCAATTTCTGCAGGCATCTTGATGAGTTTGCCAAACACAAATCTTTTAAGAAGCTTCTTTCCCTTCATTGTTTTTGGCATGAGGCCCGAGGCCACAACAACTTTCTTTATTGGCCGAAAAACTTTTTGCTTTAATGAAACTCTCGAAGTGTCAACAACACCAAAAAAGGAATTCACAAATCCATATTGCCTCAATAAAGAATCGAGCTCTTTTACACCATAATAAGTATAACTATGGGGGCTGGGATTAAAATCAAAGAGATCTTTATTGGCAGTAGCGATCAACACCTTTCCCCCAGGCCTGAGAACCCGAGTGCATTCTTTAATAAACCTTTCTGCATCTGACAGATAATATATGGCTTCAAAATTAATGATCACATCAAAGGAAGCATCCTCAAAAGGCATTTCTTGTGCATCAAATCGTATCAGTTTAATACGATCTTGATAATGTGAACGTGCTGTGCTGAGAACATCATCAGAATAATCACCAGCAACCACATTGTTAGCAACACGAGACAAACAACCCAAGCCCTGCCCAGATCCACAGGCCACTTCAATCACATCTTTGTCTTCACTATAGCCTTGAGCCCATAAATAGCGATGACAAATGCGCTCTACCTGTTCTTGCGAAACTTCTTCTCCTGCGATTTCTGTTACCTCTACATAGTCTGTTTTGTTCATAAAAAACCCAGCAATCTATTTTTTCTTTTGCTTTCTTCTAAATATTTTTTTCCAAAACACTTTATTCTTTAATAATCGAGGAATAGCAAAACACGATCCAAGACCATAACTCACATGCAACAGTGCATACACAACAGGCATAATGAATACATAACACCATTTCTTTTTTTGTATAGCAACCTTGGCCGAAAAGAACAAAGTACAACTTGCATAAAGCATAGCGATCAGCAACCCTAAATAAAAAGAATAACTACTAAACAGCCCCCCTGCAAAAGATATGAGCAAACTCAAAACAAAGGCCAAAGGAACAACATGCCTTAAGGTTATCGGAACAAAATCACTATAGGCAAAGGGAAGAATCGTCCATAATCCATTGCGATAATTGTGTTTTAGAAAAGATTTTATATTTGAACGAGCATAGTAATAAGATGTGATGCTGGGATCACATAAAAAACGCAGCCCCGCTTTTTTAAGTCGCATACTGAATTCAATATCCTGACTATAAAGAAGCTTTTCATTAAAAAACCCTATTTTTTCAAAAACATGACGTCCATACCCTGGACAACTCGCCGTATCAACATAGCGCGGCTTTTTAATCCCTGTTCTCATGTAAGAATTTCCTACACCAAAGGCAGAAGAAATACTTGTTACAATAAATGGGGCAAAAAAACCTTTTGTAGCAGGTCTTGTTTCCGCAACACTACCAACGCAATCAGCCCTTCCTTCTTTGATGTGATGAGCAATGACAGAAATATAATTAGAAGAATACCTGGTATGTGCTCCCATAATCAAAATCACATCACCTTGTGCATTTTTTATTCCAAGGTTGAAAGCAAATGGAGTGCGTTTGTTCACGTTGTCTAAAAGCTTAATCAAAGAAAAACGTTCTGAATATTTCTTGACTAGTTCACGTGTGCCATCCTCACTCATGCCATCCACAACAAGTATTTCGTACCGATCTTTTGGATAAGTTTGATCAAGAATGGAGTCGAGACATGACTCAATGAACTTCGCTTCATTACAACAAGGAACAATAATAGTGACAAAAGGGTCTTTATGAAAATCCGTTTTTTCTGTCATCATGTAGAAACTACTTTTCCTGTAAGATTATTATATAAGCCCAATAATTTTTTTTCTTCCAATTCCCAATTGTATTTTTCCTTGACCGCATTCATGCCAGCTTCTCCCATTTTTTGCGCTTCATTAGAATTGTCTAATAGCCACTGAACAGCCTTAGCAATACTCTTTGGGTCTTTTGGATCAACTAACAAGCCACAATTTGCCTGCGAAACAATCTCTTGCCATAAAGAAAAATCCGAAGCAACCACTGGCAATCCCGCTGCCATGTACTCAAACATTTTAATAGGATAGCTTTCCTGATAAGCCGGTGTAGGATACAAAACAACAGCCCCTACGCGTGCCCGTGACAAAAGAGATTTAATCTTAGATGGATTTTGCCATCCTAAATAACACACTTTTTTCCAGCCATCCCTTTCAGAAAGATCTTTCTGAAAAGATTCAGGCGAAAAGTTTCCAGCAAGCTCAAGACGCGCTTTCAAACTTATTGGAAGTTTTTCTAGCATGTGTACGAGCTCTAGAATCCCTCTCTCCTGAGACAAACCGCCAATATAAACTACAACATTCTCTCTTTCATGATATGGCGTTTCTGACTCAAGTTTCAAACCCTTTGTTCGAGGAAAATTTTGAACGACAATCGTTTTTTTCTGCGAAAACCTTTTTGCAATATGAGGTGTCGCTGCAATAAGCCCATCAAAAAAAAGACACCCTATTTTTTCTATAACAGAAAGAAACCAGGATACCAAGTAGCGCAGCCAAGGCTTGAGCCAGTGTTTATGAAGCGCTTGTCTTGGACTGTCTTCGTGAAGATCATAGATAACTTTTTTTCCTCGAAGCTTCAAAAAAACCCCAAGCGGGATAAGCTCTGGATCATGAAAGTGATAAACAGAGCCCTTTTCCTCCATAGCTATTTCATAAAGCTTCAAAGGACTTCTTATCATTCGATCGAATCGGCTCTTGGGCTTACAGAGAGACCTTATTTTTATGCCATCAACAACTTCATCAGAAGTGTGCTGCGCCACAAGAGTTACATTATACCCTGCAGCTGACAGTGAGGCGCATTCCTTATGAAACACCCGGACATCATAGCTCTGATGAACTGATGTGAGATGAACAATTTTGGTCATAAAAAATTAATGGAATGATAAAAAATATTTCCAAGCAATATATAAGACTTCGATCACGATAAATACAAATCCCATATTAAGAAAAAGCACTACCAAATCATGCCAGCCTGGCTTTTGCCTAATAAATTCACGAATAAAAAATGGTGCTTTATATTTTCTCCAACGAACAGCAGTTTTTTTGAATTCCTCTATCCCAGTTAAATCATACATTTGTTCCATCTGATTAATATGAACCTTGTGATATGATTTTGAAGCAATGAGACCACACGAATCATAGTAAGTCCACCACCCTGTATCAAAATCATTTAATCTTTTTAATAAACTCCTGACACCCCTATCAAAAGCTTCTTGAGCTAGAGAATCTTTTGATATTCTTTGATAATCATGAATACCTGCCAGGGCATATATCATCCCATTTAGCACACGACTTTCCACACAGCCAGCCTTGGCATACTCTTCATACCACCATTCATCAGGGCTATCTTTATAAGTCACGCCTCCATCCTTCACTTCAACAGCAAAGGCATTGAATGTCATTTGTGCTGCCTCTAAATACTTGGTATTTTTTGAACACTCGTAGGCAATCGAAAAAAGCTGAACACAAACCCCTTGTGCCAACCCTGAAACCCATGGAGGAGAAAGCTCTGCCCATGGATAGTGATACTCCCACACTGCAAAAGACTTATCACCAGACTTTTTCATCAACATGTTTTCCATCAGAGAATCTGTGCAATGATACATTTTTTGAATAACGCTCTCTTCTCCTGACTTTTTCCATTCTTCGTAATAATCAAACCCAGCCATGGCCACACGAACAGGGTTATAATGTATTTCTCCAATTTTTCTAAGGCTCACCAAAGGAACACCCTGCTCATCAAAAACAGCATCCTCTCCTTTTGTTCCGAATCCTGTTAATACATTCATGAATCTCTCTGCTGGCATTGAGGTAAACTCTTCGGTCCAGGTAACGAGGATCACAGCAAGAATGATAGAAAACAAAACAATAACTGATTGAATTGTGATGATGTAATGATAATCAAAATACCATGAAAGAAGACCCGTTAGCACAAATAATAGTGTAAAACAGAGAAAAAAAAGTCTGCTCAAAAAGAACCTCTTAAGAGAACTTTTTGTGATAAATTGGATCAAATATCTCATACATTATTCCTTGCTCTAAGAATTTTGGAGTTCTACTCCCTTCATTTCTTGAGCTGTATTCTTGCCATCAACAAAGGCGTATAAAAATCCATGAGGCATAATCAAAAGAAAATATATTGGCATATCTGTTGGGTTTGTGACAAATAACCAGAAAAATGAAGCTGTTAATATGAGTCCCAAAAAAAGTTTTGTTTGGATTTCTTTACACTTTCGAAGAACATAAACTAGTGTGCATAGTACATTGGCCATTAAAAGGAAAAGCCCAACCAATCCAGTTTCGAGAGCAATACTGATTATCCCAACTGTTGATTCATAACCTGCATTGCTTTTGGCTGCACCAAATTTTCCCATTTCCATAAAAACTTCAGCAAGCCCCGGACCAATTAACCAACCTGAAGCTCGATAACCTGTTCCAAATAATAAGACATCAGGATGTTTTGCCACTATTTTTGGAAGAAGATGCAGGTGCGCAAACCGACCAATATCGCCTGGCCTAAGGTCTGAGACTTCTTGACTCCAAAGAAGGTTGCTGCTTGAGGCAATACTTGTACTCCAAAAGGATTCAAAGTTCTGATATTCAGGCCAAACAAATTGTGTAAAAAAGAGGAGCACAGCAAAAAAGAACACACCCATTACTATTAACCTTTTCAAATCAAGTTTGAGCGCTACGATCCCAAGACAGGCTAGAATAACAAAATAGCAAGCCCGTGAATCAAAATAGAAGCCTGCAATCACAACTAAAAAGAGAGTTGCCCAAGCTATCATGCGATCCTGCTGCTCTCCATATTTAGCTAAAATAAAGCTAAAAGGGATTGCTATGAGCGAAGGAAAAATGGCGTAAGATGAACCACCCCAAAGAATATTTTGACCAGCAGACCAGCTCATGCCAAAAAGAATTTCGGCAGTAAAACCATAAAAAAGATAGAGAATAAAATACGCAAACAAAGACTTGGTCACAACTCTTACTAAATCAACTCCTTGAGGAAGAGCATAGGATTTACGAGATATCATCCAGGCACTCAACGCAATAGAGAGAAAATAAATAACCCATCTCAGTTTTCTTATGTCAGTCAGATAAACACCACGAACACTCTGAAAAACTAAGTAAAAGCAAAGGGTGTAAAAAAGAAATCTGTGCAATCGGCTGAGTTTATTTTGTGGAAGAAGGGTAGTGTCCATGATCCCAAGAGAAAAAAGTAACCACCCTCCCAAAATCACGCAATTCATCAAGTATTCATCAATAAAACTCACTTGCTCATAGATCATGCCACATAAAATGATAGTCGAAAAGATGTAAAGCCGGCTCCAAAGGCCTGGTCGAGTTGCCGCAAGCCCTAGGAAACACAAGCCAAAGAAGACTATACAAACAAAAACTAGCACTGATTACCTTCCTCTACTTGGTTTAATATTTTAGCAAACTGACCAGCCATTTCTCGATAACTGTAACTCGTAATGGCATTTAATGTCCCTTTAAAATCTACAAAACCATGAGTTTTGAATTCATTGTAATAGTTTAATAACGCTGTTTCAGTCTCGGAAACATCAATACAATAGGCACCAACGTTTGTTTCAATAAACAATTCTTCCATAACATCTTTACCAAACCCGCCCACAGAAATCACAGGTCGAAAGGCAGCCAGGTATTCAGCTATTTTTCCTGAGTAAGCGCCTTTTTCTTTTGGGTCTTCCCAATTCAGTTGTAAAAGCAACTGGGATTCTCTTTGCCTTTGTAAACAGTCCATCCACGAAACAGAGCCATATTGCTTCACAATATCCTGCAGCCCATGTCGCTCAATATCTTCTTGAACCCAGTCTTCAAACTTTCCATAAAACCTCACGTCAACATCTTTGGGATCTATGAGCCGTTTTCGAATAAGAGAAGCTAGGGCCTCAAAAAACTTGTATGGGTTTCGTTCTTTTCCATACAAAACACCTGTATAGGTAATCGTAAATTTATCCGTTAATGGTATAGGCGGGTTATTTTCATACTCAGGATCATAGCCCATTTTAATCGTATGGATACGCTCTCTTTTGTGTAGTTTTTCTAACAACCGTGATTGTGGCCATGAAGATGTGACAATTGTTTTCGCTGGAATCATTGTTTTTCTTTCAAGCCTTTTGTCAAAATAACGTCTTATCTCTCCATACCGATAAGCATACGTGAAGGCCCACATGTCTGGAAAATCTACAAACCAAGGCACACCATATTTCTTATGTATCTCATGACCAATCATGTGTGCCGTGATGGGCCAAACACTTAAGACAGCATCATATTTATGCTCTACCATCAATTTTTCGACAGCTTTCATTGCATGAGTTTTCCAAGCAATTTCAGTATCTGGATATGTCACAACCGCCTCAACCATCTTGACCAATCGCGTGCTTAAAGAACCCTCTTTCTCACGGGTAGGTGCAGAAATGCCCATTTGTGCTTGGATACTTTTTTTGCTGTCCAATCCAAAAAAACGTTTAAATTGAGCTATGCGATTACCTGATTCTGTTTCAATATAATGAATATCAATTTCTGGCTTTCCTGAATTCAATTTTCCAGTAAGAATCGTTGGCTTCCAACCAAACTCTGCTAAATACTTTGCTAAGCCCAATATTCGCTTACTACCTCCCTGGTGATAGGGCCAAAAATGTCCAATAATCAGCACTTTTTTCATAAACACCTCTTTCCAATTCTCTATTCGAACTCTATTTCGATCACATTTCCATATTTTCTCCATCCATCAGCAGGCCAAATATCTGGAGGAATTTTTGTAATATTAATTTTTGTTTTATCAGAAAAAAATTTTCGATAATTCCATACCCAGAACCCCTTATAAAAGAGGCTCTCTTTCTCTTCATCGTGATGCCATTCTTGCAAAATTACAGATTTACGCGCAATGCGCTTGAAATGATCGAAAACCTCATGAATCTGGTCAGGCCCAACATAGATCAACACAGCATCTGTAAATACAACATCAATACTTTTATCTCCTATCTCTTTTAAGGATTGAACATTGCCAGTTCGCAATGAAATATTACCTAGTTCTTCTTGTCCCAATAAAGCTCGGCCCATTTTTATCAACTGGGGATTAACATCAATCCCCATAAGATTAAGTTCTGGATATTCTTTTGCTAGGCCATATAAATTACAGCCGCAATGACAACCAAATTCTAAAACACTCTCAAACGGAACATGTCTTTTGAAATAATCCCTAAAATACTGGCGACGCAAACTAAACCGATCTTCCCAGCTATCAAGAATGAGCTTCTCTCCATCCTCCTGGTATAGACTTTCCCATTGTTTCTCAAATTTTGTTGTTCCACATAAGAGAGCACGAAACTTTTGCATTTTCCAATAAAAAGGTCGCGCGTATTTTTTGAATTCATTTAACATAAACGATTCAGAAAATTACCTGTTTAACAAGCTCAGGTAAGTCTTCTCCATTTTTTTCATTTCACGATCATAATTATTTTTTTTATCAATCATGTCTCGATTATTCTGCCCAATGTTCATCCTCAACACCTCATCGAAAAGCAGCTGAATTGTATGCGAGGCCAAAGCCTTATAGTCACTCAACCCAACAACATAGCCATTTTGGCCCTCTTCAATCCACAATGTATTATCACCTGAATCTGTGACAATCACAGGCACACCACTAGACATGGCCTCAGCAGTACTTGCCGCCAATCCACTATCTGAAAGCGAGGTAGAGACATAAATATCAGCTAGGTTTAGGTATTGAGGTATCTCGTGGGCCTCAACAGCTCCAACAAACTTAATTGAATCATAAACACCAAGCTCTTTAGCTAGGTTTTCCAGTTCACCTCTTTGAGGACCGTCACCAACTACAACAAAAACAGCGTTAGGCACTTCTTTGAGAACCGATGGCATCGAACGAATAAAAGTAGCCACATCATACAAAGGCTTTAAACTTCTGAGAGAAACAACTATTGGGCCATCAGTGATTCCCAACTTTTTCTTAAGCACTTCTGGCTTTTGACGAGGCTGATAGAGATCAACATCTACACCAAACATGATTTTCTCTATTTTATCTGGTGACATGCCAAAATTCACAAGAGCTTCGCGTGTATTGTCTCCATCACATGTGGCAAAATCAGCTTTTGAAATTGCATACCGAGTTAATTTCTTTTGAATGGGCTTATTTTTCAACAAAAGGATATCCGAACCCCAAGGGGTTATCACAAAGGGGTGTTGGCGTGAAAAAGCTGCAATCACGCCATCAAGCCATAATTGGTGAACATGAAGCACGTCGGGTTTTTGTCGTTTCAATATCTCTCGAATCTGCGAGTAATAATATAGAGGCCTCAAAATCCTGGGCCCCTTTTTCTCAACATTGAAAAAATCAATTCCCTCACAGACTTGTGTTTCTCCTACTCCAAGTGAAATCCAAGAAACACGATGGCCTCTTTGAGCAAAGAACTCAACCCAGCGTTTTGAATGAATAGAATTAGCACCAGCCAAAAAACAAATATGCATCACAACCTCACTTAGCAAAAGTTCGAAGTTTACTTGCCACTTTCAAAAAACAGTTTTTCATTTTTGATACAGGCCATTCATAAATATAGGCCTTCTGAAGATCGCCACCAAAATTCTTCTTGAATCGTGAGGGACCGTCTGTTTCCCCAACCGAAATACCACCTAAATCAAGAAGAGAACACCCATGAGACATGAAATAAAGCATGGCTTCCCACATCGTCACATGCCCAGCTGAGGTTTTTTGATAGGCACGATCAAAGGCACCCAACCAATACAAGGGATAATCATCTGTCAGAAAAAAACAGCCTCCGATGATTTTTGAACCAAGACGAGCCACAAATAGTTTTGACAAAGAGGGTGTTTCAAAAAGCTTTTTACAAAAATCATAATTCTGTGACTGAAAGCCTATTTGCTGCGTAAGCTGATGATACACAGCCCACCAACCTTCAAAATCCTCCTGAGTTTCTGCAAGAGACACCTCAACACCTGCCTTTTTTCCCTTACGGACCATGTTTCGAGTCTTATCACCTACTCTTTTCCATAATTTTTCCTCTCCTTCGTGGAGTGGAATCAATGTGGTATGGAATTCTTCCTTGAGAAAGGCTTCTTTTTCCAAACACGGCTGAGTCAAGTAAGCCCAAACTCGCGCCACACCTAGTTCTTTAGCCAATGAATCTACTGGAAGAGTCCAATCAGATGAAAGAGGATTATAAAGATACAACGTGGTATTCCCAAGGTACTTTTGTTGAGAGACTAAAACCTTGGTATAGCCACATTCGTGAAGTTGGCGATGAGATGTCTGAGCATATAGCTTACAAAACTCCTTATTCTGCCAAATTTTATATGTTCCTTGCCACATAAATATAACACCCTATTGGTTTATTTAATTTGATTATAAAACTGCATAGCATCTTCGTTTGAGCGACATAAGTATAATTCTTCATTTTTCTCAACATATTCAAATAGTTTCAGCCAAAAATCGAGTGATTCATCAAAAAAATTCCCAATATGAGTCATAAAACTATGAACAGGTTTGGGAAACAAAGAATGATGAATTCTCAACTTAGACATGAGTGATATGGGCTGAATGTGATCCTTAACAAATTCAAGAACAGTTTTTTGAGGATAAAATCGAATTTTACGGAAATCGTTCATCGAAAAATGACAATCTGAACCACTGAGCCCCAGGCTCTTGCGCGGGTAAAATGCCAAATGCTGTGACCCCTTCCAAGTATAGTGATGGGCCCCTACTTTTAGTATGGGCATGGATACAATGTATTTTACACCCAGCTCTGAAAGTAGCCGATCAGTCACGCCTTCTTCCCATGCATGATAGGGAGGGACAAAAAGCTCAGGAAAATTCAAACCCCAAGATTCAAATATATCCTGACTCAGTTGGATATGTTCTCTTTGCACTTCTTCAGGCACAGCTTGATTTGTATCCAAACGGAAAAATTCTCCCACATGTTGCTGATATTCATGAGTCAATCCATGATACCCTATCTCAAGATACTTTTGATTTTCTTTTAAAAAAGACACAAGCTCATCACAATAGGGAACAGGATCAGCCTCTTTTGAAATCCCTGTTGAATCTAAATGCTTGAGAGTCAAACAAATGGGAATTCTTACCTGAAATGCTTTCGCAATCTTTAAGATGTTTTCATACACCTTCATGCCAACAGGACATTCCTTCTCTGGCAAGGCATAGGGAAAAGCACCATCATCTATAATGAAAAAAAAAGGATTCTTTTTCATTTTACATAACTCCCGGTGAAAACAATAAAATCAGCCCGTACTTTTAAAAAAACCTTTCACTCTCAAAAAAATATTCTTGTACATTGTAAAATCTTCCCTTTTAATAAGAATAATATTGCTGACACTATTTCCTGAAACCTTTTTGTAATAAGCTAGCAGAATAAGAAACATACAAGTATATGAAATGGCAGAAGCTGCGGCTATCCCAGCAATGCCATATTTTTTAACCAATAAAATGTTGAGAACAATATTGACAAGAAGTGAGGCAAAAGTACTCCCCGTGTAAATCATGGGCCTCCCACGGCCTGTCATGTCATTCCCAAGAATACGTGACCCTGCCCAGGCAAGGGATGCCACCAACAAGACCTGAAATGGCAAAATAGAGGCCATGTACATATCAGAATAAAACCAGATAACGAAACATGGAGCCAAAACAGCAACACCCAGAGCCATTATAAAAGTGATAAATAAAACGTTTCGACAAACACGCGGGGTAAGACTGTTCAACCTTTTCTCATCTCTCTCTGCTGTAACTCTTTGAAAAAGGATTGTTGCAGCAGCAAGAGAAACCAACCATACCTCTTCCGAAAGCTTTGCAGCTATGGAATAATGTCCAACCGCCTGTGTAGATAAAAACATGCTAATCATCCATACATCAATCCGGAGATGAAAAAATGTTCCTAAGCTGCCTAGGTAATTCTGGCTACCAAAGAACAGAAAATCCTTGTAAATTCTTTTATGAAAAGGAAAACGGATTTTTATGCCTTCCTTTTTGCATACAAAAAATGCCCAAGAACAAGTAATCAAAATCGCAATAAAATAAGCAACAATAGCTCCCGGAAGATCCATTTTTAAGGCAATCAAAAGAAAGATATTAAAAATACAGAAAGAAAAACCTTGCAGCAACCCAATAAAATTGTATTTTCCAATTTTACCTAGCCCTAAAACCATGTTCGTAAGCAAGGCTAAATAGAACTGAAAGGGAATAAACAAGAGCGTCACAACCAGGAAAATCTGTTTTACAGAGGGAAAGACCACCTCCCCAAAGAAATAAATAAAAAACAAACCGCTAAGTACTGCTGCAGTTCCCAAAATAGCAGCAAAAACAAGAATTGCCCCAGCAATCTCACCAAGTTCATATTTTTTTCTCCCAATATAGAAAACAGTTGCATTTTCGATACCAAGTGAAAAAGTTAAAATAAGAAGTGATGGCAACAAAAAGATAAGCGCATAAACACCTCTTCCCTCTGGGCCCAAAACTCTCGCCACAATAATGGACGACAAAAATCCTAATCCCATTTGTAGAATTTTTGTACCCATTGTTATGATTGTGTCTTTTGTGAAGGATCGCATATTTTACTTCATAAACTATCAGAAAATTGTTTTGAACCCTTATGAATACAGCAATGAAAAAGTTTGCTCGATCACCATAGTCTCACTAAATTCCCGTTTAACTTTTGCCAATGAAGCATTGCCAAAGGCCTCCCGTTTACTTGAATCATCAAGTAATTTTGAGATGGATTCTTTTAATGCTGGGACATCCTTTGGGGGCACAAGATAACCATTCACACCATCATCTACAATTTCTCGGCAACCAATATTATCGGTTGTGATAATGGGTTTTCCCATAGCCATGGCTTCTAAGAGGCTTCGTGGAATCCCTTCTCGATAGTAAGACGGAAGAACAATAATATTTGATATAGCTAAATAGCTCCTGACATCTTCCCTGAAGCCAATCCATTGAAAATAAACAGACTGCTCTGACAGCAGATACTCCTTGGGAACAGACATTTTACCGCTTTCAACCCAGCCAACAAGCAGAAAAATATATTTTTTATTGTTTGATGAGATCTGCTTTGAGGCTTCGACAAACTCACGAACACCCTTGGCCCAATGCGCTCTTGCAAACATCGACACAACAATCGTGTCAGCATCAATTCCTAACTCAGTCCTGATCCAAGATTGTTTTTCGGAAGAAATCACATTGGGATGAAATTCAACCATGTCAACTCCAGAGCTACGTATAAGAACAGCTTTATTTTTTTTAATGATTTTTTTGTTCACAAAGAAATTCAAATCATCATCATTTTGAAAAGAAACCTTAGCACAAAGGGCAAAGGCACATTTATACATGAATGAAGCAATCCCCCTCATGAGCTTAAGACCAAAACCAGCACCTTCTACAAAAAGGTCGCCTAAACCTGTTACCGTACAAATAATCTTCTTAATCCCAGCTAACCTAGCCGCAAAGGTTCCATAAATATTTGGCTTAATTGTAAAATTATGAACAACATCAGGCTGGTGCTTTTTGAGAAGTCTCCACAATCTAAAAAAAAGCCTAATATCTGATAAAGGGCCAAAAAAACGTTCTACATGCAAAGGAACATACTTTACACCTATTTTTCTGATCAGTTCTTGATACTTGCTATCATAGGGAGCAAGTAGCGTTACATCATGCCCTTGTTCCACAAGAGTTCGCATCAATCCTTTTCTAAAAAGCCATGCCGAAAACGTACAATTAATAATAAAGAAAATTTTCATGTCTTTTTTCATGTCTTTTCCAATTCTTTCCATACACAAGAACAAGCTTGTAAAAGCGTCTCATCCAGTTTGTCCCCAGTATTTATCGTATGAGAAATTGATCCATCAATACTTTCTTGTTTATCAGCCACATAAAGTTTTTTTAGATACTCATCTGTCTCTTTGTCTACCTTTGAGCGAGATTCGTTGCGTTGTCTTGCAACACCCAAAGAAACCGTCAAATTCAAAACAACATCTGGTTTTGAGACACGATGATAAAGCCATTCTTCCAAGGAGCCAAGCATTTGAACCACTTTGTTTTGTGGTCTCATAGAATTAATCTCAGGACCATCAGGACTTCCAAGTATGCGGCCTGGATAACGATCACTGAAAACCAAACAACCCTTTTGCACCTTGTTTCTTGCTTTTTTAACCACTCGCATTCGATCATAAGCAATCACACAACAGCGAATAGCGAAAATAAGGGAAGTTTTTTTGATAATCGCTGGCATTTTTCTATTAGCGGCGTCAACAGCGCGTTCATTGAGATAAAACAACCTCAAAAAACGACGAAATAACCTAGGAAAAAATGTCAAACAGGACGCAGGAGGTTTTCCAGAATGAATGACTTTTGCTTGAAAGTGTTTGCTAAATTTTTTTCCCAATTCCTGAGTGAGGGTGCTCTTCCCTGAAAGATCAGGACCAAGAATAGCCACCAACAAGCCTGATTGTGGCATAACAAGCTTATTTGTTTTTTGAATCTTCTTAAATATTTTCTTCAAAAGAATCAAAACACGAGAGACTGAAGCCACAAAAGAACTGCGAATTTGATATGGCTTCAAAAAATAACAAAACATCTTACCTAGCTCTCGTCTCTTCAACCAAGATTTCTTACTCTTGAAAGCTAAAGAAGCATCTCGAAAAAGAGACTCAGGTATTTCCTTTAATAAAGGGATTGTCTCATTTTCAGATGATGAGGTTTGTTTTAATTTCTGTTCTAACCAAATCAACTCTGCTAAAAAATGATCATATTCACGCCATAAAAATATTGATTCAAGCAGAGATGCTGATTCAACCATTTTGCGTGCGATAAGAAGACTGTATTCATCCTGCAACCAAGGCGTTGGAACCAACTCATTACTGTTTGAGCGATTTATTAATTCCCTTTCGCAGGCAAGGTGATGATTTTTGAGAAGAGCCCCTCCTGTAACAAGATGATAATAAAGATGAAAATGAACAAATGTTCCTGTATTCGCATCAAAACCATAATAATGTTCAATATCTGCTGGGGAATCCTGACAAGATCTGACAAATCGAATAATACCACACTCACGTAAAACACTCTCTACAGCAGCTCTGTCTTTTTTGTGAAAGAGAAGATCAAGATCACCTTCTCCCTCAAGCGCTTCCTTGAGCCTGTTGTTACTTTTGAAGTGACAAAAGAAAATTCGAGATTCTGAAAACTGAGAAAATATTTTTTCAACAAGTGGCAATGTCATATTTTACGATTTTAGGTTTTTGGCAAGAGAGAAGACTCTTAGCTAATTTTTCAACATCGACTTTTGTTTTTCTCAAAAAAACTTCTTTTCGATAAACATAATATATTAATCTCTCATGATTTTGGGGCTATCGTACAACTTTGTGAGAGCTTTTGAATCTGCAGCCATATGATGAAGCTGTGGGTCGCCAAAAGCGCCACGCCAATCAACTATCTCACCCAATCCGAGTTCAACAACAACAAAACTGTCTGTAAAAAGATTGCCAGTCAACAATCTCCCCCCAGAAAAAAGAGGTGGAGCGCAACTACTTGCGGGAGAGCCTGTATCTAAAAATTGTAAAATACTGCCATCGCTTGCATTGAGCACAAAAATGAGATGATTCGAATATCTTCTACTTTGAGTTTCAGCTATTATAAATTCGTTAACATAAATGACATTGGGAATATCATCGTAAGCATATGACGACAACCTTCTTGTCCAAATGATCTTGCCTGTTTTCACATCATAAGCACGAATATGTTTCCATTTTGAATCATTTTGAGAATAAGGATACGAAAAATCACCTGATCCTAAATATATCCTTCCATTTCCATAAGAAATCGTTGTCTTCGGCCCCCCTGCCAATTTCTCCTTTTCCCATTTTAAATTTAGATCTGCATCAAATATTTTCAGGCTGGATCGATAAAGAGGTCGTCCGTACCAATAAGTAGCAACATTATATCCGTTCGCATCGTTAATAAGCACGGTGGCAGTTGAATAAATTTTGGTATAACTATGGATCTTTTTTGAAACAATGACTTGCCCAGTTGATGCATTAATCTTGTCAAGCCGTCCACGGGACTGAAAATAGATAATCCCTTGTTTCTGGTCGACCGCCGGCGTGGCCCCACCCTCTCTTTCAAGCCACCAAACGGTTTGTCCCGTATCAAGTGAAATGGCATGCAACCCATTATCTGCCTCAACTAAAATAAGATCTGATTCATTTTTTCGAATATAATAGGAAAACCCAAAAAAAGAATGCCCTGGTTGATTTGCATCACTCACCCACTCTGTTTCGCCAGTTTCCAAATCAATGGCCTTTGATCTTTGTTGCTTATATTCATGCATAATCAATAATTTTTTTCCATCCGAGCTTGTCATGATCAGTGGCGTGCTATCATATGTATCTTCAAAGCCATATTCTTTTACTGGAATCAACGTACCGGCTTGAAAGGAGGCTGCAAAAGGATAATCAGCGGGCTTGGCAAACGAAGCAATGGAGTTTGATTGATCCGCTGCCAAATAGGCAACACCACCAACAACAATTCCTCCCTGAGCATATCCTTTTGTTAGAGATAGAATATTGTTTACGCTGACAGGGGCCTGTTCTTGCATTGCTTCGACAATCCTCCATTTATAGTGCCATTTCAATTGATAGAATCCCTCATGAAACAAATCATGGAAAATAACAAAGATAATCAGTAAACAAAAAAAGGTGAATATTATAATTTTTTTCTTGGAAAACATGTGACAACAATACATTCCAATCTCAATAATACGCAAACAATTTCCTGACAAAACATAATACCGCTCTCTTTGAATTGGAGAAATGTTTTTTGAACTAATACAAGCATTCCTAACCTTTATTTATCAGACTAATTTTTTGAATAATTTTCTGACACGTTGATTCAATAAGAGATTCATCTAAATCTAATGCATCAACAATGTACGCCTTGTTGAAAAAACGTGGATCCTGAATGATTCGCCCATACAAAGCATGCGCCTTTTCAATAAACAATAACAACTCATGTGAGTGGCGCAATCTTCGGGGAGGATCTTTTCTCTGAACCCCTCTTTTTTTGAGAAGATCTAAATCAGCCTGAACACATACTATGAGATCAGGAAAAAGCGTTTTCTGAAAAAACTCTGAAATGTCCTGATCTTGAGAATCCTCTTTTAAAGTTACAAACAAATTATGAGCAAGATGAAGTAATCCCTCATCAATGATGGTGATGGTGTCTCCCTGAGACCTTGCTCGATAATAATTATCAATGCTGATTTTTCTTAAAAGACTTCTCAGGATAGTGATCCACGACAAGATGCCATCACGATGTTTCCAAGAATAAGAATAACAAAATCTAAATAAATGAAAATACTGTTTGCGCCTTGTTAACAAGACCCACAAACCCCTTATTTCTTGAAAGAATCGTAACAACAAAGAAGTCCCCGCATCGAGCTGAAGAACCACTTGCCTGCCCTGCCGTTGTATTTCAGCAGCTAGGCGCTGTGCCAAAGTTGTTTTTCCTGCACCAGAACTGCCTGTGATCTCAATTAACATCAGTTTTATTTTCTCTGACATCATAAACAGCCACTTCAGAATTCTCGAAAACACAGTTTTCCAAAGGGTGGAATGACATCTGTTTAAGCTTCTTTTTCTTTTTCACAACAAAGTCTATGTTGTAATGTTCAATAGTCCTTTTCATATCATGAGGAGGGTACGGGTATTTTGAATAAATCAACTCAAACTCATGTTGTCTTTCTTTAGGAATACCCTGTGTAAAAGGGTAAACATGTTTCGTGTACATAAGCCCATAGCGAGACAATGTGTAAGGAATCGAAATGACCTTCAACTCATCCTGAAAACGATTCAACCACTGATACCCTTCAATCTGCTTTCTGACTTCTCCCTTTGGTGTGCCGTAAGCATAAATATGCACTATGAGATGAATTATATACATTAAGAAACCATAAGCCAGTAAAGCTACTAAAAGTAATGATGACATCTGGCTGTAAAAAGCAAAAAGAAGAAGAAAATAAGGGAATAAAGCGAAATCAAGATATCTTTCCGCCTGACCAAATACTTTGAATTTCCAAAAAGACGTCATTAGCATCACTGTAAGAGCTGCCATGATCCACACAAACAAATATTGAACATTTGGCTCTAAGAGATGACTTGTACGGAAATAAAGCAAAAATAAAGGGATCAAAAAAGGCAATCCCGTTAACACCAAAATAAAAGAATTTTCTGAATAAACGTAAAGACATCTTTTTATTTCAGAAAGATTCATCTTGCGAGGAAACGTAAATGTGTTTTTCTCCCTCACAAATTCATAATTTTTCTTCCAATACACAACAGAGTGCCTAATTTGACCAACAAACAAAACCCAACTTTGCCCCCACGTGATGAGAACACTGAAACCAATAGCTAGAACAGGAAACACTAAGAGCAACAGCTTCCCAGTAAAAATCCCTAAAAGAACAGAAATACTCACTGCTGCTTGAACTGCAAACTTGCTCGTTAAGCAAAGAGGGACATAAACTAAGATAGCTGCACAGTACCATATCCAAAGATCAGTGCTGAGATAGCTCCACAAGAAAAGAAACAAGAGATTTCCCAGCAAAACGCCAAGAGGCCTTGGCCGCGGAACAATCCGGCCTGTTGTTAATCGCGTCAGATGTGGGGTAAAAACAAAGAGTGCTGCAAATAGAAACAGAATCTTCTGATCAATGAATGGGACAAGACCTGATTGCTTCATCACAAACACCAACAATCCATAAAGAAGAGTATCTATAACCGTTCCTGTCAACAAACTCACTGACATAATCAGTCGCTCTGGTAAAAACGAAAGAATCCAAGAGTAAAGCCATGGATAATTCTCTCCACTTTGTTCTGTGCGTGGCATACGGACAAAAGGCCTATGCCCATTTCGACGCATGAGAACAGTGGTACAAATATGAGACACACCATCTGAGGCCGTCATTGTACGACCAGTCAAAAGGAACACAACTGGAAAGAAGAGTCGTAAAAGAAAAACGAGAAATATTGAAACAATAAATTCACTCATAAGAAGAATTTTTCTTCACTAAATAAATAACTGACAACCCTTGCCTTTTTGAAAACAGAAATTCCAACAAAAGAAACAAAGGCAAAAAACCCAATGAAATAAATTTAACTGTGCTCACTGGCAGCTTCAAAGCGCAAGTTATCAGATGAATCCAGGCCATCAGCCATTCATTGGGCCCACAAAAACTATGTCTTTTTTTGCAAACAACACCGCCAGATTCTTTAATCACTCTCTCTAAATGAATCTCAACATCCTCATACCTTTGCATCAATTCTTGATCTGAAAATTGAATGTTTCTGGCAATGCGACTGCGATAGAACTGAAGCAAGGTTTTGGGAAGGGCTGTTATTTTTAATAAAACTGATCTGAGACATTTCTTAAAAAATGAAGTGGATTGGTAAAAATCTCGGATGGTTTTATAGCCCGTACCATTACAAATCACTAAGGCGCCATCATTTTTGAGAACTCTTAAGGATTCTTGGATAAGGCCAACAGGGTGAGTGGCAATAGAAACGACATCTGCACAAAGAACACGATCATATGCATGATCTGCAAAGGGAATGCTTTCTCCATCAACAACTTGTGCTTCAATGTTTCCTAGTCTTTTCTTTTCAATCAGCTTCTTTGTCGCTAAAATGGCTTCATCGTTAACATCAATTCCCACAGCACGGGAAGTATTCTTTGCCAAGCAAATATATTGCCGGCCTGTGGCACAACCAACATCCAGAAAAGAATGCTGTCGTTTTAGATCAAGAGTTTTGGCAACAGCATTATATTGAACTGTTTTTAAGGCATTTAGGGCTATCATTTTAAGCTATAACCTCTTTTGAATTATCGGTTTTCCAACACCAAGGATGTGTAACCAACATGAGATATGATCCTAAGTAAAAATCTTTCAAAAAATCTGAAACACAATCAGGCAACCTAAATCTTTTTTCACCATTATGAATGACAGCTTGCTCAGAAAAATGACCTTCACCAAAACCATATCTTAAATGTCCCTTGATATTGAATTCTTTCTCTAGTTTGGAAGACTGTTTTTTGAATTTTCTCATATGATGCCAATAGTTTTTTGGGCGAGGGATCACTCCATGCATAACATAAGTGCGTGGAGACACTCCATAGCATCTTTGAAAGGCCTCAATTTCCTTTGCCATGTATGCGCGAGAATCCTGAGCAGCATGGGCTTCGGTGTGAAGACCTATTTCATAGTCTTGAGCCTGAAGATCTTTGATAAGATTTTCCGCTTCTTGTGGATGATACAGCACCCCATCTGTTAACACGTAAATGGCTGATTTCAGTCCATATTTCTTCTCAACCTCAAGAAGAAACGGCAATTTCTGAATACAATCTCGAGAATCAATATCGTGCCTCATCACAATATTATATTTATCTTTGAAATGATCCTTATCAATATACTGTTCCAGAGAAATAAAATGAGCTTGCTCAACTTGAGACACGCGTTCGCACAACTTATCATAGTATTCTAATGAAAAGGGATGATAAAGAGACTCTTTTGTTCGACGAATTGAGAATCGATAGGTTGACCAGTCTTTTCGATAATGACGAAAATCAAAAACAAAACTCTTTAGGTCAATAAAAAGATGATAAATATACTTGAGAGTAGGATTTCCTTTAATCCAGTTTTTGATTTTTCGCATTCCAATACTGTTCCGCATAATCACACTCTCACCAGCAAACGAATCCGCCACTTAACTGCTGATCCGATATCATAAAAATATTTTAATCCTATTGCAAAAACCTCACTCAAAATATTGAGAACATTTGTTTTAGGAGTCCCCCACTCTGATTTACCTGTTAATCTTTGAAAATAGTACATAGCCCTCATCCAATATTGCATTGTCTTTAAGCGACGCAGGGACATGTTTGAACCATTTTTGTATGTGAGGGTTTTGCCAAGATAATAACGGCGCCAATCACTTTCTATGAGATTGTTTTCTTGCTTTAATTTTGCATAAAAATCAGTTGAAGGAATAGGAAACAAATTGCCATTCGTGAATTTTTTGATCCCTGTATCTAGTAGAAAGTGTATGTTTTCGAGTAAATGTGCCTTATTCTCCCCTGGTATCCCTGTTGTAAAATACAAAAGAACATTGAGCCCTTTTTGTCTTGCCTGTGATAAAATATCGCGAGCACGATCTACTTGATACGATTTTCTGAGCACCTTGAGAAGGTCCTTGTTCACAGTTTCAATACCAATACGAATTTCTTGGCACCCACTTCTCAGCAAACCTTCTATGGTCGCCTCATTAAGAGTGTTGATCGTGCAATTTGCACTATAACTGATTTGAAGGTTTTGTGGGACAATAGCCTCAACAAAAGCGTTAAAAAATTTCTTGTCAGCAATAAAGTCAGCATCAAGAAAGACAATCTGATCAAATTTGTAGTTTTCTTTTAACCACGCTATTTGAGAAACAAGTTTTTCTGCATTACCGCTCACAAGACGATACTGGTCAGACCCGACAGTGCAATAAATGCAATGAAACAAACACCCTTTCTGAGTAAAAAGATAAAGAACAGGGGTTTTTGTCTGCGTTCGAAGGTATTTACCAGTTTGAATAATCTCATGCCCTTTAACGGTCATGAGCGGCGCTTGAACTTCGCCACAAGGAACCGCTTTATTTTCAGTTGAACCATTCTTAAAAATACCAGGGATAGAAAATTCCCGATGACCTTCCAAAAAAAGCTGAACACAGCTAGCAAGGCTCTGCTCAACAGCGTACCCAAATGTAAAATAGGGGCACTTCAAACTGTACTGTTCAATCGCTTCTTTGGGATTCACATTTGTTGGTGTGATAACAGAGACCGTAAGAGGATGCTTTTCGGCATACATTCTTTCTTCTTGAATGGCATAGGCACTCATCAAAACAATAACAAGGTCTGGCTGAAAAGAAGTCAGATGTTTTTCAAATACTTGCTCAGGCTTTCCTTCCTCAAGTTGCAAATCAAGAAACGCAATCTCAATCTCATGATTCAAACTAAGAGTGCTTACAATAGAAAGTGCCAAGCAGGGGTTTGTGACGTCTCCACGTACTTGAGCACAATTGTGTTCACGTAAATACCATCTGTATCTTCGATAGTGCTTAGGTTTGGGGGGTGAAATAATTGAAACTTTCATAAGTTACCGACTTAATCGTAATAAACCTTTTATCTCTATTAAAAAACTTTTGAATATACTTACAGATTCTTGTGGGTAGATCTTTGATACAAGAATAATGAGAGGAGATCCTGCCATAGCAACGAGAAAGCCCAAAATAATTGAAACCTTTGCAACAAAAACCACAATCCAACCCAAGAGAAGCATGAAAGCACCACTCACCAATGTCAACTTCATCCACCCTTCTCTCCATGAAATAATCTCTCTGGAAAAAACATATCCATAAACAACACAGAGGAGCAATTCTGATGCGACTGTCGCAATCGCGGCTCCCATAGCTCCATGTGTTGGGATCAAAATAATATTTAGCAAGATATTTAAAACCACTCCCATCCCCAAAGCCAGACTCGATAATTTCTCTCTATTTCCTGTATTCAAATAACCAGCAAACGATGCTGAGATGAATGATAAGAAAACAGAAACACTTAAAACCTTAAGCAAAGTGGCCGACATCTGATAGTCTTCTCCGTAAAAAAACGGGATAAAGATGTCTGCAAACGAGAAATAGCCAAGAGAAATGAGTATTCCAAGACAGAGATGAACCTTGACCACAGGAAAATAGTGTCTCACAGCCTCTACGTTCCCTGTGCCATTTCTTTGCAGGCGCGTTAACATTGGAAACAGAGCCCATCCCATAGCTGCAGGAAGAGCGGCGGCTATTGTCAAATAGGTGAAAGAAATACGGTACAACCCAATTTCCACTGTCGTAGAAAGCCATGACAGCATGAGAACATCTACTGACAAAAAGAGTGGCAGCAATTGCGAGTTTACAGCAAAAAAGAATGACTTTTTGATAAAACCAAACCAATGCTTGATTTTTATAGTGACTGGTTTCCACAGCCTATACTTTTTCTGAACATAGAAAAATTGCGTTGTGCAAATAAAAAGATAAACACAACTACTCATGACCAATAAGCTGCGAACACCATGAAAAAAGATAGCCCAAATAACAAGATTAGTCAGATTCACACCAACAGTCAGGATCGTCATAAAAAACCGTGACCTCATGTCATCATGAGCCTGATACACATAGTTGAATATGCTATTCAGTGAAAGAATCACATTATAAAGGACAGCAATCTTGAGAGCCGAAAGCAGATAGGCATCACTGTAAAAAAAACCAACACACAAAACAGAAATAATGGAACCAAAAAAGATAAGAGCTGCTTCAAGGGCAATAAAGTTCGAAAAAAGCAAAGGAGATTTTTCTCCCCCAACAGACAACTCCTTCATCATGTAGGTCGCACACCCTGGCAACAAACCAGCTGTAGCCAATCTTAGGGATAAACTCCCGTAAACCAGGCACAAAGACCAAATCCCATAGTTCTGGGGAGCGAGTGTTCGCGACATAACAATCGTCATAACGATTGTCGCTGGATACGAAACAGCGCTCGCCAAAAGATTATAAATCGTATTTTTAGCTATGACTCTTCTACCTGTCATGATGAACCTGATAACAAATTGTTATTGTGAGTTGAATTATCCTAGCCTCTTCCTTATTGATCGAATAAGCTTTGCAGGTGGAATGTCTTCTTTCTCATCATAAGAAATGCTAGATAGAGTTAATTTACCTTCTCCTGTGATGACATCAATTGAGCCTTCTTCTTTGTTAATGGAACTCACCTGCCCTGGCACGGCAAAATAGCGTTCCCCATCTTGAGATAAAGAGGCCCGCCATATCTTTAGTGGCTTTCCGCACCAATAAGTAAAAGCCCCAGCAAAGGGTTTTGAAGAAGCTCGAATGAGGCGATGAATTTCGACTGCTGATTTTTCCCAATCAATAAGCCCATCTTCTGGACAGCGAGGATAACAGCGAAAACTATCTTCTGATTTTGGATCAGCATATTTCAACAGAACATCTGGGTTTTGTTCCAACTTTTCTAAAGCACTTTGATAGGCCTTTGGAATGACTTGCTCGGCCCAATGATAAACATCCTCTATATATGTTTGTTCATCTAAATGAATCTTGTCTTGAACAACGACTCTTCCACAATCCAGTTGCCCCCCCTCCATAAAATGAATGGAAAGGGTGACTTCCTTTTCACCATTGATAATAGCCCAGTTTGGACAGGCATTTCCCCGATACTTTGGAAGATCTCCAAAATGAGCGTTAAGTATTCCATAACGAAATTTCTGAATCATTTCTTGATCGACAAGGCTAACCCAGTTGACACTCACACCAATATCAGCCTGCATTTTCTCTAAAAACTGTGAGACCTCTTTTTCTTTGAGATTGTTACAACAAATAAACGGGATGCAACGTTTTTGAGCAAGCGCCCCAAAATCAGTTTCTTTTATTTTGTATTCAGGAGCAGCCTTGGCAGTGATAATGCCCAGAATTGTGTGCCCCATTTCTTCTAATGCTGAAATCGTGTGATAAAGAAACTCTGTACGACCGATAATAACGACCTTCATGACAACTCCTCACAATCCTGTGCAAGTTCTGAAACTGTTTGCCCACCCTCTCTCATCGAAGACAAGCAGGCATCAAATAAATCTCCAATTCCTCGAGCGTGTGTTTGAAACGGCATTTGTTCCTGACAAAATCCCTTCCAACCGTTATTTTTATACTGTGTGTAAGTCTCCATATCACAGCTGTTCAACACTATGTGAATAGGATGAAAATCGAGAATAGCTTCTTTTTGAAAATGCGCAAATTGATCTAAACAAAGACAAGGCTGGGGTTTGGCCATCTCCAAATCATCCTCCCAAACATAGGGGAGTCTGATAAGACTTGAACCAGATTCAAAAAAAAGACGGTGTGGATTTATAGGTTCTGACTGTGGGAGAAAAAGAGAAACATCATAAGAAATCCCCTTCTGTGAAGCCATTTCTAATAGGTTTGTGCTTTGATACAGGCCATGCGTTCTCATGGATTTAGCCTCTGGTACGATCTCGAGAAGATTTTTTAGCACTTGTTCTGGTGCCCCCCCCTGTGTGTTTTTTGGATGAAAGTTTGGATGAATACCCAATTCAAAAAGTTCTGGATGTTTTTTCAATCGTTTTATTGCGTCAGAATCATGTGTCACAAACCAAGTTACCTTGACCTTGTGTTTTATAAGACGCTCGGCAACACAATCAATGATCCAGTCAGGGGCCCAATCTATATCTAAAGTAATGGCAATCATTCTAAATCCTCTATCTGTGCATCCCAAATTCTCACGCGCTTTCCCGAAATTTCTGTAAACGCACCTGGATATGGCTTTGTTTGCGCTTTGATAAAAGCCTTTATTTTATCTATCGGCCAAGACCAATCAATCAAACCATCCTCAGGAGATCTTTGGGGATAAAGAGAAGCTTGCGATTCATCTTGTTTAATACGTGGTGCTTTTTTAGCAGCCAACAGGGGAAGGTATTTGTCGAGGAGTATTTCTGAACAGCGATTGGCTTTATTTATCACAGAGGCAATTGTATCATCTGGCATGATCTCAAAAGATTCTTGTCCAACTATATCACCTGCATCAACTCCATCATTAAGATAAAACAATGTCATTCCCGAAGTTTTTTCTTGATTAATCATGGCCCAGACAAGCGGCGCGCCACCTCGATACTTCGGGAGAAGAGAGGCATGAAAACCAACACAACCCAAAGGAGCTATTTCTCTGATAGATTTAGGAACCATGTGAAACCAACCTGCTACAATAATCAAATCAGGCTTTAGCGCAGCTATTTGTTCTTTTATAGAAATCATTTTTTCTTCAAGCACAATCAAAGGAACTTGATGCTCTCTACAAAAATCAGCATAGGAAACATGTCTCACATTATTCACTTTGCCTGAAGCATAGGAAATAGAAAACTGCTCAGGAGCTGACGCAACACCAGCTAAACAACATCCTTTTTCTAGGACCTTGTTCGCACATTTGAGACCAATTTCCGTTGCACTAAATAATACGACTCGCACTATCTTGTTCTCCTTGCAGAAAGATTCGACACCACCACTCAAAACACAAGAGCGACCAGATGGGTAAGCGATGATTGATCTTAAGATCACAATGATCAGATAAAATGGCATCAACAGCCTTGGGATCAATAAAGTCTTTATACACGGCTTTTTTATCGTGAAGAATCTTTTTCACATACGCAATACCTTCACCACGGTACCATGATTCATCCGGAGAGCTAAACCCTTGTTTAGGACGACTAATGATACTGCTCGGCAAAATGGACCCCATGGCATTCCTAAGACAATTCTTACCGTCATTTGTATCTTTAAAATACACCGCCTCTTTATGAAAAGCCCCTTCATCAAGCCTTTTCATTTTTTTGAGATTTTTTAATTTATGTTTGATGGGTATGCGCTGCGCAAAATCTACTAAATCATTATCAAGTAAAGGCACTCTTTCCTCAAGGCCACTTGCCATAGAAAGCTTGTCTTGAACAACAAATAGGCCATGCATAAATGTTTTTATCTCAAAATAAAGTGAGTTTGCGATGTGATCTTCAGGTGTATCATACTTTAACTGAGGGTTAAATGTGAAAACACGAGAAAGAATGTTTTTTGTATCTCTATTTTTGATTTGTTGCCACGTATTTGTTGTGAAAAAAATTGGTTTATCTTCATCCAAGATTATGCGTTGCCATTCTTTATAATACTTGTCGAAAAAAGCCTGCTGATCAATGGAGCGAAAAGAACGATAATAGCGCCAAGGATAGCCTCCATACAATTCATCCCCTCCATTTCCAGACAGACAGACTTTCACAAACTTGGAAGCTAAACGCGAAATATAATAGTTAGGATAAGACATACCAAGTCTAAGATCTTCGAGATGATAAATAACCTTTGGCAAAGACCTCTCAATATCATTCACACCAACCACTTGTTCATAATGTTCTGTTTTGAAATGACTGGCTATGAATTCTGCATCACGACGTTCATCAAAATTCGCTTCGCGTCCTGTGACTTCCGACATATCAAAACCACAAGTAAAGGTCGCCAGATGGGGTATTTTTTTGGAAGCAATGCCCACAACCGAAGCAGAATCCATTCCTCCAGAAAGATAAGAGCCCACAGGAACATCAGAAACCAACTGTCTTTCAACTGCCTGTTTGAGCAGCCTTAAGGTCTCTTCATTGGCCTCCTCTTCAGTCATCTTTTTATCACGATTTGTAAAATCATAATCCCAGTAAGAGTGCCTTTCATATTGGGAGATCCCTTTTTTGAACATCATGATATTTGCCTGAGGAACAAGATGAATGTTCTTAAAAAGAGTGTGATAATTGAAGAGATTCTGAAATGTAAAATATTCGTTTAGAGCATCAAAGTTTAACTGAACTGAAACTTTTGGGTGCTTGAGAATGGCTTTGATTTCTGATGCAAAGATAAGAGTCTGACTATCAAAATAATAATACAAAGGTTTAATGCCATAGCGATCACGAATAAGATAAAGCTGTGATTTGTTTTCATCCCACAAAGCAAAAGCAAACATACCATTTAATTTTTGAACAATATCTAACCCATATTCTTCATAACCATGAACAATGACTTCACAGTCAGTCTTGGACTGAAACTTATGCCCTTTTGCCTCAAGATCTTTTCTGAGTTCCTTAAAATTATAAATTTCTCCATTATATGTCAGCCAGATGGATTTGTCTTCATTACACATGGGCTGACGTGCGTTATCACTAAGATCAATAATCGCCAATCGCCGATGCCCAAAACCAATTGACCCGCTAACATACTGTCCCTCACCGTCAGGGCCTCGATGTGCTATGGCGTCGGTCATGGCTTTGATGATTTTTAGATTTGCGGAGGAATTGTCTATGTTGAATATACCAGCTATGCCACACATATCTTTAGTTCCTCCACAACACATCGTTGTTCTTCATCCGTCATGTCATGGAATAAAGGAAGAGTTAAACTGTTTTTAAATGCGTAATCACTACCACTCATATCACCCACAATACGCACAAAAGGATTATCATTAAAGGCTTTGTGTTTATGAAGCGCATATGTTCCTATCTGTACTTCAATGTCTTTTTCACGCATCCTTTTCATGACATTGTCGCGATTTTTAACAAAAACACAAAAAGATTGATAGGAATGAAGCCCCTTTGCCGTTGTTTCTGGAATAGTTACTTTGGGTTCATCTTTGAGTAATCGCCTATAATTTTCTGCTAGTTGGCAGCGTTTTGCCAGAAGTTCATCAATATGAGTCATCTGGACAACTCCAACCGCAGCCTGTAAATTTGAAAGCTTGTAATTAGTCCCAACGCGCTCAAACACTGTTTCCTGTCGTGTATCGCTCTTAGCCATCCCAAAGTGTTTGTAAGAATTCATCCAAGAAGCCCAATCTTCATTGTTTGTTGTGACCATACCGCCTTCACCTGTTGTGATAAATTTGCGAGGGTGAAAGCTAAAAACAGATACATCTGCTTGAAGACCTACTTTCCTATCATGAAAACTGGCACCAATAGAACAAGCAGCGTCTTCAATAATTTTAATCCCGTGCTTATTCTTGATTGAGTCCAATTTGTCATAATCCAAGGGATTGCCAAATAATGAAACAGGAATGATAGCCTTAGTCTTTTCAGTGATCGCCTTATCGATAGCCTCATAATCAATGAGCATGGTCTTTGGATCAATAGCGACAATAACAGCTGTGGCCCCTACAATATTCACCACAGTTGCCGTTGCTGGATATGTGTAATCAGGAACAATAACCTCATCACCTGCAGAAATTCCAAGAGCTCGCAGCGCCAGCTCTAAACCTGTTGTACAAGAGGTTAGTGCAATGGCATGCTCACACCCAATATAATCACGACACTGCTGTTCTAGTTCAAACGTAACAGGCCCTTCGGTTAAATAGCCACTATCAAGGACTTCGAGAACTTTATCTTTAACCTCTTTTGTGATGTAGGGTTTTATAAGGGGAATTTTATACATGACTTTGATTTTTTTTGGATTGTTTTCGCCATTCAATGAGTTTTTTCATCCCTTCTTCAAGATCTATCTGCCATTTAAAGCCTAGATCCTTTTCTGCCTTTTCTACTGTGCCCAATCTATTAGTCACAAAAGTCAATCCTGCTGGTTCATATTGAATGGTTTGATCAGAACACTTGAGACGAATTAATAATTCAGTCAGCTCTTTGATAGAAGAGCCAATACCGCGACCAATATTATAACACTCACCTGATGCCTGAGCTTGCATGGCACAAATATTGGCTCTGGCCACATCTTCTACAGAAATAAAATCATATTGCTGTGAACCATCGCCATAAATAACAGGCGATTCACCTTTATCAAGCTTATCAAGTATCTTCATCATCACTGCAATATAAGCCCCTTTGTAATCTTGGCGAGGGCCATAAACATTCATGTAACGCAATCCAGCCCAGTCAAGATTGTAACGGCTACTAAGAGTTTTAAACATGTGTTCACCCGATATTTTTGTGGCCCCATAAAACGTAAAATTATTATATGGATGATTTTCTGACATGGGAACTTCTAGGGCATCGCCATAAACAGAGGCCGAAGAAGAGTAGATGACGCGTTTCACACCTTTTTTAATACCCGCTTGAATGACATTAAACGTGCCTCGAATATTCACATCAAAGGCTGCCTGTGGATACTCATGGCATTGCAGCAACCAAAGAGCTGCTAAATGAAAAACACCATCAACACCTTCCATAGCCTTTTCTAAAATATCCTCTTGTAAAATATCTCCGCCATGGGGAAAAATGCTGACTCGCGGATCCTTTAAGGCTTCTTCGAGATTCTCTCTCGTGCCGCGACAAAAATTATCATAAACAATGATTTCTTTGGCATCAGTTTTTGTTAGCTGGTCAACAACATGACTGCCAATCAAACCAGCGCCACCAATAACCATGAGTTTTTTTCCATTAATATCCATATAATTCATCCTTCTTATTTTGCCTAAGAAACAAAGGCTTTGACTATTTTCTGGGAAGCAGCGCCATCCCCATAGAGATCACGACTATAATCGGCTTTACTATCTAGCATTTTTTCAAAACCAGAGATGATTGCTTTTTTATCAGCACCCACAACAAGATTGTACCCCCCTTTAACAGTTTCCACCCATTCGGTTTCATCGCGCATAGTCACACAAGGAGCCTTAGCATAAAAAGCTTCTTTTTGAAGCCCCCCTGAATCAGTCATAACAAGACGACACTGCTTGAGAAGCTCAACCATGTCGAAATAACTTACAGGATCTATAATTTTTAACTGACAACTGAAAACTGACAACTGACAGTTTTTTTCTAATATCTTAGCTGTCCTAGGATGTAATGGCAACACAACCGTCGTATCCTGAGAGATTTCTTCAAGAAAAGAAAGAATATTCTTTAGTCTTTTTGGATCATCTGTATTTTCAGCACGATGGATGGTACAGAGAACAAAATCTTTATCTTTGAGCTCCAAATCATTAAGAACCTTGCTTTTCTGGGCAGATAATTCACTATAAAACAAAAAGGCATCGTACATGACGTCACCACAATTCACAACCAAAGGTTGTGAATTATGTCGCTGGTTTATTGAAAAGCCTTCCTTTACTAAATTATTCACAGCTGTTTCAGTAGGACAAAAAAGAAAGTCAGAAACATGATCTGTCAGAACACGATTATGCTCCTCGGGCATTTTTCTATTAAAACTCCGCAAGCCAGCTTCTACATGGGCTACAGGAATGTGCAGTTTAACAGCTGCCAAAGCCCCTGCTAGAGTTGAATTTGTGTCGCCATAAACAAGCACGTAATCTGGTTTTTCTGAAAGCAACAATTCCTCTATTTTGATTAACATTTTTCCTGTCATTTGCCCGTGAGGTCCTGAACCCACTTCTAAATGATAATCAGGCTTAGGAATTCTCATTTCATCAAAGAATACCTGAGACATGTTATCATCGTAATGTTGCCCTGTATGGACAAGCACCTCAACAAGCTGCCCCTTTTGTTCTTGAAGAGCACGCGATACAGCTGCTGCTTTTATAAACTGGGGTCTTGCTCCAACAATTGTGACTATTTTTTTCATAAATTATAGACGAAAACGAATAACTTCAAACGCCTCTGCATATTCCTCATCGATTTGAACACCACGTATTTTAGCAACGCCAGCAATAAATGACTCACTCATGTAAGGTCTTTTAGCTTGAGATTCATAGCTCATAAGAGCTTTTATTTTTTTCTGAATTTGATCTTCCTTAAGACAAACAAAGCATGCATGCTTAAAGGTGATTGTGTTTTGAGGCAGTTCGTAACCCAATATGGTAGCATGTTTGAATGCACGGACACCTTCCATGGCTATTGTGTGATGGTCTTGATGAATATCTGTTAGCGCTGGAATCATAACAAGATCTGGAGATATTTTCTTTTTTAAGGCAACAATATCTTCTAAGATTTCTTGTCTTCTAGAAGGAAAGTTTCTTACCTTATAATCATATTGAATAACGTTTTCAGGCTTAACACCAAGGACTTTTAATGAATTACTAAATTCATTTCTCAAAACATCCTTGGGAAAGCCCTCTGGCACAGACTCTTCACAAAAAGAAAACACTGCATAATATACTTCGGCGCCCTCTTCTATAAATTTGAGCAAAGAACCCGCACAGCCAAACTCATCATCAGGGTGAGCCCCCAAAAAAAGAATCTTTTTATTTTTCATTTTTTAAAACCTCTTTTTTTATATAATTTAAATAGGATCGAAATTCATCCATAGGACGCGCAGGAGAACCTGCCACAACAGCGCCTGCCTGCACATTCTTTGTCACAACAGCGCCCAAACCAACTACAGCACGCTCTCCAATCGTTATTTGGTTCATGACCTGTGCCCCGGGTGACACATGAGCAAAGTCACCGATTCTAGCGCTGCCACCAATCATGGCATGGGCGATAATCTCACAATTTTTCCCAATACTGACGTTATGAGCAATATGTACTAAATTATCAATTTTTGTATTTTCTCCAATCACTGTGTTCCCAAGAACTCCACGATCAATCGTTGTATTTGAGCCTACTTCAACGTCATCCTTAATAACAACTGTGCCACTGTGTGGAAATTTTTCTAATTCACCCTCTTCGTTTCTTTCATAACCAAAGCCATCATGTCCAATAACACATCCTGATTTTAAAATAACATTTTTTCCAATTTGAACGTTATCATTCACAACCACACTGTTATAAATCTTTGAAAAGTCACCAACAGAAACATGATCACCAATACAGGTGTGGGCGCCAATAGTGACGTTTTTCCCAATAGAGCAATCCTTTCCAATGACTGCTGTAGGATGCACACCTTGTTTTTCTTCTTTTGGAAAAAACTTCTTTAAACATCTAATAAAATAAAGTCGTGGGTTTTTGACACCAATGAGTAGCTTGTCTGCTGCTTTAACATCATAGGAGAGAGCTTCTTCGTGGCACAAAATAATCCTAGCTTGAGTATCGTTCAGCAAGCGACACGCCTCTTCTCCTCGTTTATTACAAAAAGACAATGTCTTGGTTGAAGCTTGTCCTAGAGGGCCCATCTCAGAAAAAACAAGATTCAAATCACCCTTGGTTTTACAATTCTTTGTTTCAATCAATGAAACGATATCTTGGCCATGATAATTCATATTTTTTCTCCTTGCGCCTTGAGGCCTATGCCTTACGCCCTTCTTCATCCATTTTGCCATGCTGCGTAGCAGGATTGCCATACACAAGCGCATAATCAGGCACATCTTTTGTCACCACTGCGCCAGCACCAATAAAACAGTATTTACCAAGTGTGACACCACATACAATCGTGGCATTGGCTCCAATGGTAGCCCCTTCTTTAATTAAAGTTGCCATGAATTCTTCTTTTCGTTCAATCGTAGCTCGAGGATTAAATACATTTGTAAAAACACATGATGGCCCACAAAACACACCATCTTCAATAATCACTCCATCATAGAGAGATACATTGTTTTGTATCTTCACATTATTTCCTATCTTTACTTTTCTACTCACATTAACATTTTGACCAAGCACACAATTTTTACCTATTTTCGCTCCGCCCATCACATGGGTAAAGTGCCAAACCTTAGTTCCTTCACCTATTTCAGCGCCTTCGTCTACATATGATGATTCATGAATAAAATATTTCATATTTTATAGCTTACAGTCGACAGCCCACAGCTTACAGCCATAGATCATTAGCTCAAATTTTTTCTGATGGATGAAATAAGCGAATACAACTTCTTTCTTAGAGAGTGTATTCTACTTATGTCGAATGTATTACTTTTTATGTATCCTAATTTCTCTGATAATATTAATTGCGTATGTAGTTCTCCAATAGAACCTAATGCAATGTATAAAAATCTGATAAATTCTTTGTCTGAGCCTCTTAAAGAACCTTCTGCAATATTTGATGGAATAGAAACAGAACATCTTTTAAGCTGAGATATCATTCCAAACAATTCAGATTTTGGAAAGCTCTGTAAAAGTTTATAAATATCTTCTGTTAAAACTATAGATTCTTGCCAGACATCCAGTTTTTCATATTTTGCTTGAAACATAATTTGTTTAGCTTACAGCTAACTGCAAACGATTGATCTTTCTGGCCATCAGCAGTTGGCTGTTGACTGTCGACCGTTAGCCCTTAATGGCTTTACAAACTGTCTGTATTTCTTCTTCGGTAATAAAAGCGTGCATGGGCAAACTCATCACCTCACTACATAACTGTGTTGCTACAGGAAATGTTTCACCATTCTTATAACAAGAAAACGCTTTCTGCTCACTCAGAGGCAAGGGATAATGAACAGAACTGGGTATGCCTGCATCGCTTAAAATCTGTCGTAAAGAATCTCTCTTTTCCGCTTTAATTGTATATTGTGCCCAAGAAGAGTAATTCTCTGATTTCACTTCTGGGGTTTCTACAAAGTTATGTAAAAACTCCGTGTAAAGCGCGGCAGCCTTGTTCCTCAGTTTAATTTCTTCATCAAAATGTCTTAATTTGACTCTTAAAATAGCCGCCTGAAGCGTATCCATTCGTCCATTTAAACCAATAATATCATGATGATATCTCTTTGCCTGTCCATGATTTCTTAAAATCATCAGAGACTGGGCCAGACTATCATCATTTGTAAAAATCGCACCGCCATCACCATAGCAACCAAGTGGCTTTGCTGGAAAAAAACTTGTCGTAGACATGGTCGTCATGGAACAAGATTTTTTACCCTTGTATGTAGCACCAAATGACTGAGCGCCATCTTCGATCACCCATAAGTCGTGCTTATCCGCAATCTCATTGATCCTGTCATAATCAGAGCATTGGCCATACATTGACACACCAATAATGCCGACTGTTTTAGAAGTAATCTTCTCTTCAATCTTTTCTGGATCGATATTGAAAGTCATTGGCTCAACATCAACAAAGATAGGTTTAGCCTTTAAAATTGGAATCATGCTAGCTGTGGCTATAAAAGAAAATGTAGGCACAATAATCTCATCATCCGATTTAACATCGAGTGCCATCATAGCAAGAAGCAAAGCATCTGTTCCTGAACTACAGGCCACAGCATTTTTCACACCCGCATAAGCTGCTAAGTCATTTTCTAATTCCTTAACAGCAGGGCCATTAATAAAAGCTGTTTTATCAATAGTTTCAGCTATTGCTGCATCAATTTCTGTTTTATAAGCTTGATATTGTTTGTTAAGATCTACGAATTTCATAAACTGTCAACAGCCTACAGCTCACAGCTAACAGCCAGAATTCTGGCTGTAGACTGTTTGCAGTCAGCCGTCAGCTATTAATAACTTATTTTTTCCATGAGACGAATCCCAGATAACACATCGTCTTTAGTTGGGAACATATCCCATTTTTCTTCTTCTATGTATTTATAAAGTGTATTGTGACCATTTCCATACACATGATCTAGGTGAAATTCCATATCTGGTTTTTTGATCCCATCCACCTTCCAATAAGCTATTGAGTTTAGATTAGTTCCAGATAATCTAATTGTTCCTTTTTCTGCAATGAGCGTAAACTCTGTACAATAGTTTTCTCCAAAAGCGTTGACTGTACAATTGATACTGCCATGCACTCCATTCTGGAACTTTAATACGGCAGATACAGAATCGTAAACATCAAATCCTCTAAAATCACTGCCAATACCATGAGCTTCTTCAACCTCTCCAAAAAAATAATGAACCATATCTACATAATGACTGGCCTGTGTGTAAAGCACACCGCCATCTAAAGTAGCTGTGCCATGCCAACCAATGTTAAAATACTCATCATTTCGATTCCACAACACATCTGAAATAAACTGATACACACGACCGAGCTTTCCTGTGTCTATAAGTTTTTTGATGTAATCAACTAAAGGGTTATACCTATTTTGAAAAACAGGGAGCAAGACTTTACCAGCCTTATCTACACGATGATAAAGCTCATAAGCCTCACGCAGCGTGAGTGAAATAGGTTTTTCTATAACGATGTATTTTGCGTCCGTGTTCTCAGCTACTTCAATGGCGTGCTTGGGATGCAATCCAGACGGAGTGAGTATTGAAATAATATCTGCATTTGTGATTTCTTTATAATCTTTGACAAAAGGCACATCTAATTCCATTGAAATGGGCTGGCCTTTGTTCACATCAATATCACAAACACTGGAAATTTTAAGATTTGAACAGTCCTTTATTGCTTCAATGTGACGTTTTGAAATACGACCACAGCCTACTAATGCTACTTTTTTCATGTATTTGTCCTTTCAAGTTTACTACTAACAACTGACAGCCAAATTTTGGCTGTTAGCAGTGGGCTGTCGGCCGTTAGCTAATCCAAACACGCTACCGCCATTGACGTTTTTACTTACGCCTTTAAAATTAAGCAGTTATGTGTTTTTCTATTCACTAAATTTCTAAAACATTGGCTCAAGGCCCAAGGCCTAGGCCACTAACTCAACATCCTTCACACTCAGTTTGGCTTTCATCTCTCTTTCATACAATCGTAATAAGACAGCTACCCGACCCTCAGCAGAAACAGGCTTTTCAATCACAGCAATAAGGTCTTTGAGTAATCCTTTTTTTACTTTCACCTGGCTCCCAACCGCTAATTTGTTTTGTTCCAATACATCATCAGAATTTAAGCGCTCTTTAATAATATTGATAATATCCTCTGAAATAGAAACTGGGGTCTGAGAGGTTCCAAGAATCTTGTTTACACCACGTGTATATTTAATCATGTGATAATTGGTAGAGGCACTAAAATTACAACGCGTAAAAATATAATTGGGAAACATGGGTTTGAGTTTACTCGCAAAGTCTTTGACCTTAGGATTTAGCATCTCAAATCCGACATCAGTCAGCCTTTTTGTCACATGATTCTCTTTTTGAGGTTTGATATTTATCACATACCAATTATTCACTATTTATCCCCACAATTTTAATAATTTTTGATTCTGCAATTTCTCGCTCATGGCTTCAAATTCCTTCTCTGTGAGAACAAGCGGCCGAATCTTTCTATTAATGAATTTTTCAATACGCCCCACTTTTTCAAAAACAGCTTTTTTATCAATATTGCCAATCAGAATGACATCAACAACACCACTATCAATGCCACGAGCATAATCACCAGATAGATAGGCCTTCTGCATATTTCCTATAGAGGAAATCCATTCACAAACCTTGTCAACACCGGTGACTTTTCTGGAAATCTTATTAATCTCTGGATAGAGCGGGTGTTCCTGGTTGGCTGAATAATAAATATTACGCCCGTTCTTTTGAATCTTTAAAAGTTTGGCCCCAACCAATCTGTTGAGTTCTACGCGAACAGAGTTAGTCGAATCACCAAACTCAGCTGATATCTCACGAAGATATGCTTTAATGGCTGGATTCAAAAAAAACTTAAGGAGGACCTTAACCCTAGATTTTGATGTGATGATGGATTCTAACATAATCTTTTTCTCTTGTTTGTATTTTGAGTAATATTTTTGCTCGTTATTATCATAGGGCTTCTGTTTGTCAAGATTCAAGTGAGCCCATGAGAGCATGAAAACATCATGTTAACTAATTGTTTTTATTGGCTTATACTAGCTGAATGATAAAGGTGGACGGGTGAGCACGCGGAGGTGATGTCTTTGGTATGTGTAAATTTTTGGATAGAATCATCCTTGATCAGGTCGACTGTCGTTCTTTGATTAACAACGGAAATTACAATCGCCAAATGCGAAAGCCTAATTCCTCTAAATTCTTTTTTTGAAATGTATTTTTCACATCAACAATGACAGCTTGAGGAACAGAAATCTTTTGTAGATCCTCTGGCATGAGTTTTTGATAGTCCTCATGGGCTACAGCAACCACAATAGCAGAAGCAGGTTTAAGATCTTCAAATTTTGTGAGTTCAACGCCGCAGGTTCTTTTTACATTAGCAGGATCAGCGACTGGATCGTGGATCTGAACATCAACACCAAAACTCTTTAGCTCATTAACAATATCAACAACCTTAGAGTTTCTTAAATCAGGGCAATTCTCTTTAAATGTAACACCTAATACAATAACGCTACTATGCACAATATCGTGCCCAGTCTGAATCATGTTTTTCACTGTTTGATTCGCAATAAACTTGCCCATACCATCATTGATACGTCTCCCCGCTAAAATAACTTGTGGGTGATACCCTAGTTTTTCTGCTTTATGTGTAAGATAGTAAGGATCAACACCAATACAGTGTCCGCCAACAAGTCCTGGCCTAAATTGAAGAAAGTTCCATTTTGTTCCTGCTGCATCAATAACCTCATTAGTATCAATGCCAACCTTGTCAAAGATAACAGCTAATTCATTCATCAAAGCAATATTAAGATCTCTTTGAGTGTTTTCAATAACCTTGGCTGCTTCAGCCACTTTGATAGAAGAAACAGGGTGAATAGGTGCTTTGATGATCTTTGCGTATGTTTCGGAAATAATTTTTAAGGCTTCTGGATCTTGACCTGAAACAACTTTAGTAATTTTATCTAAGGTTCGCTCCTTATCCCCTGGATTAACACGCTCAGGGCTATAACCCACTTTAAAATCAACACCAGCTTTTAGTCCTGAAACCTTTTCGAGTATAGGAATACATTCATCTTCGGTCACTCCAGGATACACTGTAGATTCATAAACAACAATATCACCTTTTTTAAGAGCGCTTCCAACAGTATCAGATGCCAAATAAAGGGGAACAAGATCAGGTTGTTTAGCTTCTGTAATAGGAGTAGGAACAGCAATGATATGAAAATTTGCTTGTGCAAGATCTTTGGGGTCACTTGTGTAATGAATATCTGCCTGGGTTAATTCTTCTTTGCTAACTTCTAGCGTCCAATCATTCCCTGACTTAAGCTCTTTTATCCGTTTTTCATTGACGTCAAAACCAATGGCCTTTCCAAGTTTTCCAAATAAAACAGCAATTGGAAAACCAACATACCCAAGACCAATAACGGAAATTTTCCTCTCAGATGAAAACATAACATACTCCTCAATTGTATATACTGCTGCAAACCAGCCAAAAGTCTTTAATTCAATTAAGCACAGAAAAGCAAAGCTCTTTTTCTAATAACCTCTTCTAAAATAAGTATTTTTATTTTTGATTTAAAGCCCGATAAGGCAGTAACTCTGTAACATTACTTGGTTTTTCTTGTTTGTCGCGATTGACGTTCTCTTCTAATATATCGATTCCAGCCTGCACTATTGACTCTTTATCTATCCCGCAGATTTCTCTTTGCCTATTCTGCGTAGCATGAGCAATAAATTCGTCTGGCACTCCTAAAACCTTGCAAGGCCTTAATAGAGAATTTTCGCTTAAGAGTTCAAGAATAGCTGAGCCAACACCACCCTGGATAGCACCTTCTTCAACGGTAATAACAGCTCTAAATCGCCGCGAAAAATCTAATATCATTTTTTTATCGAGAGGTTTTGCGAATCTTAAATTGATCACGCTCACATCAATACTACATTCTGCTTCTAATATTTTTGCCGCTTCAATAGCACTGTTAACAGGATGACCAATGGCACAAATCAAAATATCACCAAAAGGATTGCCATAGACATGTTCGGCTTTTCCAATAGGAATTTGTTTAAGTTTATTAGGCAAAGGTTTGCCTGTGACTTCTCCCCGTGGAAAACGAATACTGCTAGGCCCACCATCATAAAGACGAGCTGTTTCTAACATATGCTGTAGCTCCACCTCATCTTTTGGAGCCATCACAACAAAATTTGGGATTGATCTCAAAAAAGCAAAATCAAATACACCTTGGTGAGTGACGCCATCATCACCAACAAGACCTCCGCGATCCATACAAATGGTTACTGGCAGATTATGCACAGCCACATCATGAACCAATTGATCATAAGCTCTTTGTAAAAAAGTTGAGTAAATACAAACAAACGGTTTAAAGCCCTGCGTAGCAAGCCCACAAGCAAATTCCACGGCATGTGGTTCTGCAATCCCTACATCATAAAATCTGTCTGGATGAACCTTTTTAAACCTATTCAAGGAAGTGCCATTAGGCATGGCAGCTGTTATTGCCATGACTTTGTCATCAACACTGGCTAATTCTATGAGAGTTTGTGCAAACAAATCTTGATATTTGGGCTTTGCTTGAGATGATTGAATAGGAGCACCTGTCTCAAGATCAAATGGGCCACAACCATGAAATCTTGTTTTGTTTTCTAGAGCTGGCTTATAACCGTTCCCTTTTACTGTTTTAAGATGAATAACGAGCGGATTTTTGTGATGCTTAGCCCGTTCAAAAAGTTTAACCATTTTAGGAATGTCATGTCCGTCTTCCATGCCCCAATAATCAACACCCAAGGCATTAAAATAATCCTTTGCCCTGTGCATTTTCAGAGAATCCTTCAATCCACCGACGTTTTCATCAATGCTCATTTCATTATCATTGAGTATGACAATGAGATTTCGTTTGAGTTCGCCAGCATGATTCAAGGCCTCAAAGGCTAACCCACCTGTAAGAGATCCATCGCCAATAACAGCTATGGCATGATGGTTATTATGATTTCTTTTCTTCCCTTCTAAAATGCCTAGAGCAAGAGAAATAGAGGTAGAAGCATGACCTGATCCAAAAGCATCGTGTTCTGATTCAGAAGGAGTTGTGAATCCTGATATGCCGTTTTCTTTCCTCAGCGTATAGAAATGCAAACGTCTGCCAGTTAGCATTTTATGGGCATAGGCTTGGTGCCCCACATCAAAGACAATGCTATCTTTTGGGGTTTCAAAGACACGATGAAACGCAACAATGATATCAACACACCCTAATGACGGTGCGATATGGCCTCCGTTCATTGATGTATGCTGGATAATATCTTTTTTAAGTGATTGTGAAAGTTGATCGAGCTCTCGAACGGGAAGAGCCTTTACTTCTTCTGGGGTTTGAATCTGGTAGAAGCATTTCTTCATATTTAAACCTCAATTTTGAATACAAGCTGGGACAGTTGAAAAACAGAACTACCTGGGTCTATTCAAGCACTGTTAAAAGTAGCGGGTCTATAATTGTTAAAAAAAGACCTGTCACTCCTTTTCTGAGAAAGCCATAACACAGCAGACCAAATTGCATTTATTGTAATAAAGACAGGGTCTTAGAGTTGATTAGAGGCTATCAATTATTTTCCGGACAATGCCATAGGATTTATGGACATAACCCCTTAATTCGAATTTATTTTTATAAAACCTAACCCCTCCGGTAAAAACATCCTTGTATTTCTTTTCTACAATGCGAGTAATCTTATTTTTTTGCTCCTTTGTAAGGTCCTTTTCAAGAAAGATTTGAATATGATTCACTTTATCATAAGAAATATACTTCACATAACGATAGAACTTTTTGATGATTCTCACAGCGTACTTGTAACTAGGAACAATGCTAATGAGATCACGATCCTCTGGTGCCAAGTATTTCTTTTTGACAGCATAATTGATATCGGTTTCAAAGTGTCCTGGAGTAGGCGAAACATAAATAATGGGCATGAGAGGAGCTTTTCCTGTTTGAACGAGCGTCATGATCTCAAAAAGTTCATCACGAGTCCCCCACCCTCCTTCGCAAGCAATAAAAGCACTTGAAATCTTTGCAAAATAAAATTTACGTACCATGAAATAATGAAAAGTCGTCATATTGCCTAAAAAAGGATTAGATTCTTTTTCAAATGGCAAAGAAATCTTCAGTCCAAAAGAATAATCCATGAGTTTTCTTTTAAACTCAGCTGACTTTTTTATTTCTTTAATATTCTTATATTTTCCAGCACTCTTAAATTCTGCTAAAACACCGTCATAAACACCTTCGTTGGCTGCTTGCATGATACCAGAACTAGCCCCAGTCACAACGGCAAAACCATTGTCATAAAGGCTCCGGCCCAAAAGCTTTGCTGTTTTGTATTCGCGATCATCTTCTTTGAGTCTGGCAGAGCCAAAAACAGCGACAACTTTTACATCGGGTCGTAACACAGATTTGAGCTGATCAAGGGCGTAAAAATATTCTCCCATAATTCTTAGACCACGAACACTGCCACTCGTACCTTTATCGATATATTCTATTAGATGATTTCGCATATTTTTCTTTTATTAACATGTAGGGGCAGGTCCCTGTGCCTGCCCGAAAAGTACGGGCGACCACAGGGGGTCGCCCCTACAATTACAATTTCTCCAATATCTTCCCAACCTCTTCAATAACCTTTGGGCATTCCACATCTCCCCTCGTGCCATCTTTACGGATTTTATATTCATAACACCCACGAGCGAGGCATTTTTTACCAACCATGACCTGTAAAGGAACACCAATAAGGTCTGCATCATTAAATTTTACACCAGCGCGCTCATCGCGGTCATCCCACAAAACCTTAAAGCCACTCTGCTGTAATTTGGCGTAGAGTTCTTGGGTTGTTTCTGCGCTTTCTTCAGATTTATCAAGATTCATCAGATGGATATCAAAAGGTGCTAAAGCTCTTGGCCAAATAATACCATTTTCGTCATGGTTTTGTTCGACACTGGCAGCCATGGTGCGGCCGACACCAATTCCATAGCAACCCATGACAGGGACCTTTTCTTTGCCATCTTTATCTAGGAAATGAACTTTCATGGGTTTGGCATAAACATCGCCAAGCTTGAAAATATGGCCAACTTCAATGCCTCTGATGAGAGTGAGCTTGCCTGTTTTACAACGAGGACAAGCATCACCTTCCTTCACAGTCGAAAGGTCCTCAAATCGTTCAAATGAAGGATCGTTTTTAAGACCTAAATCACGTTCTATATTGATATTGACTGTATGGTAATCAGATTTATTGGCACCTGTCATGCCTTGAAAGACAATAGCCAAAGAACGGTCATAGAAAATTTGATATTTTGCCTTAGGTGATTTTGCTTTGATAACTTCTTCGAGACCTAGAGGTCCCAAAAAGCCTGTGGGAACACCTGTCAGCAATTCGATTTCTTCATCTGTTGCTAGCCTCACATCTGGGTCCCCTGTGGCACTCTTAAGTTTAGCGTCACTCACCTCACGGTCACCAGAAAGACAGACAACAATGTGTTTGTCCTGCGAAACATAAATTAGCGTTTTTATCATTTGAGAAGCATCTGATTTTAGAAATCCAGAAACTTCTTCGATGCTCTTCATATTTGGTGTATGAACATCTTTAGGTGATTCTTTTGCAGCAGATGTTTTGTCTGGAGAAATTTTATACACTGCCTTTTCAAGATTGGCAGCGTATTGACAAGTATCACAACTGGCAATCACATCTTCACCTGTTTGAGCCAATACCATGAACTCGTGACTCGAAGAACCGCCAATAGAACCTGTATCAGCTTCGACAGGACGACAGGCCAAACCACAACGTTGAAAAATATCAGAATACGTTTTGTACATTTTGTTGTATTCACGGTCTAGGTCTTCTAGGTCTACATGAAAAGAATACCCATCCTTCATCATAAATTCGCGGCCGCGCATCAATCCAAATCGAGGACGGATTTCGTCGCGAAATTTTGTTTGTATCTGATAAAGATGAATGGGAAGCGCTTTATAAGAATGAACGGTTTGCCTAACTAGGTCACACACGACTTCTTCGTGAGTGGGTCCAAAACAGTAATCTCGTTCATGCCTATCTTTAATGCGAAGCAACTCACTGCCATATTTCTGCCAGCGACCACTTTCTTGCCACAAATCAGCAGGTATTGCATGAGGCATGAAAATTTCTTGGCAATCAGCTTTATCCATCTCTTCACGAATGATTTGTTCAACTTTTTTAAAACTTTTGAATCCCAAAGGAAGAAACTCATAAATTCCTGCAGAAACTTTACGAATCATGCCTGCTCGGATAAGAAGTTTGTGAGAAATAACTTCGGCATCACCTGGGGCTTCTCTTAATGTGGGAATAAGGGATTGTGAAAACTTCATGTTCGCGTAAATAAAGAGAAAAGTGATGAAAGGCAAGCGTTTATGCAGTTCGTAGTTCGTGGTTTGTAGTTCGTAGCGTTTTTTCCCTGACGTGTTCTTACATAAAATAAAAACAAGAACATTGTCGCCATCCACAGCCCAAAACCCATCAACCGATCCATTGACTTTGGACCTTGGACTTTGGACATTGGACTAGCCAAAGAACACCAATACCCAACAGGATTACTTGTTCCTCCAGAACTCGTGGTACCAGTAGACCCACTGCCTGCTTCAGTTTCAGAATCAATAGTGATACTTAATGTAATCGTGCCAGCATCAATGGCTGCAAGAGAAGGAACAGAACACTGGCTAGATGTAATTGTTGTTAATGTGCCACCTGTTTGTTCATACTCAGGTTGCTCATCAACACAGGGACCAACACCAGAACCGCCAACAAAACTTTCATACACATCATAAGCCTTGAGAGTATATTCCGTACTTGGTTTAATATAGATACCAAAATAACCACAGTATTTATCACAGGTATCATCAATGTCAAAATCACTGCTTGTACTGGTGTTCACATAATTATTCGATGCTGTTGTGTACGAAACTGTTTTTGTGGTGTCTGTGCCTGCCACAGCCCAAACATCAAGACAAGGAACGTAATTACTATTGGCGTCTGTGATGTATCCTTCAACAAGACAATAATTGTCGGTGATATCACCATCTGGATAGAGCAAGGTGAGTGAGAGTTCGTCATCTTCGTGTGTCGCAATTGTTGTCATGCCCGAAGAAATAGGAAACATAATGGGAATATCACCTTCGACATACGTACCATCTAGAAAAATATCAGAATTCACCTGTGTATGTCCTAGGTTTAAAAAATGCCCCATTTCATGCACTATTGTAAAATCCAAATCAGCTTCTGTGTCTTCAACTGTAAGACCACCATACACACAAGCCCCATCAGGATGATTCGCAAGGCATTTACAATTAATCACTGCCTGTCCGTCACTGATTGTTCCAGCTGAATAGTTAGTCACACCTGCAAAACCAAGAACAAGGTATTCATTGCCAACACCATACATAGCAGAAACAACAGAGCCATCATCATCAAAAACAACAGGATTAAGATCATCTGAAAGTAAAGTAGAGCTAGATGTTGAATCAACATATATATAAGTCGTGTAATTACTTCCTGTGATGTCTGTAAGGCTTCCTAAAACACCCGAAAAAGAAAGATCTGCTGTGGAAACACCACTCCATACTTGCATGTCTGTAGCCAGCTTAGTGACCATTTCGGCATTTGAAAAAGGGCCACATGTTCCGGACTCAACATGGTAGACAATAGCGCTTGATGTATCCCAAACAGGAGGCGTGGAAGTGCGAGTAGAACCTGATGTAGTGATCTCATTGATCAATGGCCCTGCAGCATAAACCGGTACAGTGAAAAAGAATAATAAGATAAAAATATATAAGAAACCTCTGTTTAACATATTAAACACTATTATTGACATAAAGCTCCAAGTATTCGCTTTATGTTTTCATCTTGCTATCGCGCTTATCTGGGCTCTCCGCCTAGGCGGATCGCCCACGCTTAATTATAAACCTATTATTTATTGTGAGCGATCCTAAAGTTTATATGCACCAATATTATAATTATTTCAACAATTTACAGTCTTACACTTATTCCTTTTTTTGCCAAATATTCCTTGGCCTCGCGAATCGTAAACTCACCAAAGTGAAAGATAGATGCAGCAAGAACAGCGCTCGCGCCTGTTTTATTTAAACCTTCATATAGGTGCTCCAAAGTGCCCACGCCACCAGAGGCGATAACTGGCACAGTCACTGCGTCGACAATTTGAGTCGTGAGTTCTATATCATACCCTAAACGAGTGCCATCACGATCCATGCTCGTGAGCAAGATTTCACCGCAACCAAAGCAAACCATTTTTTGAGCCCAGCTAATAGCATCAAGTCCAACAGCTTTTCTTCCTCCATGTGTGTAGACGTCAAAACCTGAGGGAATATTTTCTGATACCTTGGTTTTTTTAGCATCAATGGCAACAACAATACACTGAGTTCCGAATTTCCCACTCGCCTCTCTCACAAATTCAGGATGAGCTACAGCAGCTGTATTGATGGCAACTTTGTCAGCACCTGCATTGAGAAGATCTCGAATATCTTGAAGTGTTCGAACACCGCCACCGACGGTGAAAGGCATGAAGACTTGATCAGCTGTTCTTTCGACAATGTCTAGTAAAACATTTCTTTTTTCAACGCTGGCTGTGATATCTAAAAACGTAAGTTCATCAGCCTCTTCTTTTTCGTAACGACACGCAACTTCGACCGGGTCTCCTGCGTCTTTGAGGCCAACAAAATTAACCCCTTTAACAACACGACCATCCCTCACATCAAGACAGGGTATTATACGTTTTTTTAACATCCTCTTCCATCCAAAAAAAAATAGAGAACAAACACCCTTCCTTGTATTGTTTTTTGAACCGGGGCTGTCAGCGCAGACTGACTGGGGGCCCAGTGAATAAAAAAAATTCAAGGAAGGGTGTACTTTCTAACTTACTTATTTACACATTCTACTGCTTCTCTATAATCAACCCGCCCTTCATAGAGTGCCTTACCTGCAATAACACCAAAAACATCCTTCATCTGTACGAGAGTTTTTATATCTTCAATGGAAGACAATCCCCCTGAAGCAATGAGGGGAAAACCACAATCTTTCATCAATTTGGTTTGATTAAAATTAATACCCGAAAGCATCCCATCACGTGAGATGTCTGTGTAGATCACAGATTCAATAGCTTGTCCTTCAAATTGCCTTGCAACTTCAAGGCCTTTTTTTCCACTTTTTTGGCCCCATCCATCAGTGGCTACCATTCCTTTTTTTGCATCAATTCCTAAAATAATATGCCCAGGAAATTTTTCGGCAGCTCTAAAAACAACTGCAGGATCCTTCACAGCCACTGTACCTAAAATACAAAAATCAACACCGTGTTCAAAATAATCTTCAATCACCTCTAAAGAGCGGATCCCTCCCCCAACTTGAAGTTGCACACTAGGAAAGACTTGAGAAATTTCTTTGATGTCTTTGTGGTGCACACGCTTTCCTTCGAGAGCTCCATTGAGATCAACAATATGAAGACGTGTAGCCCCTTGCCCAATCCAATGCTCTGCCATGGCCAGAGGAGATTCAGAATAAATTTTTTCATTTTGAAACTTGCCTTGGGTGAGTCTAACAACCTTATGATCTTTTAGATCTATAGCTGGAATGATGAGCATGATTATTTATTTTTTTGACACTCTTTAACAAACTTGAGGATCTCTGCGTGCGCTTCTTTACTCACATCTTTGTATTGGCATTTTATTTCATAACCAATGTCTGCTTTTTCGCTTCGAATGACTTCAGAAACAATATTTACGTATGAAAAAGGGTATCTGGGGAAAAATAGTGATAATCGCAATAGATGGCCATTATGATAGGCTACATCTGAGGGAAAAGCTATGCCAGAACCACTAATATTGACTTTAAGTTTTTTGAACATGTTTTGAGAACGACGCAAAGGGTCTGTGTCATAAAAACTCTTTAATTGGGAAAGAAGTTGCTGCAATTGGAGAAAATAATCCTTGTCTTGAGGAGAATCTTTGTTCACTTTTTCCCAAAAAGCATCAATGGAAAGCCCTACCAAGTCAGCCTCTTTTTCGATAAACGTGGGCATAAAGACATCTTTGTTGTCTTGCGATGCATGTGTGGGACTGTAATGCTCAGATTGCAAATAGAGAACACTATTCACACGAGGGTATTCTCTATCTGTAATACTTGGTAATTTTGAAACATTATTTGTCATAGTGGGTTTCTAATATAGATTCATTTAAACGAGCAATAGAAATTATGGTTGAGCAATAATGAAAGGTTTACTTGTGTAGGGGCACAGCAGCTGTACAGCATGCTGTGCCCCTACAATAACTTTTACAATTAAACTAAATATTTCACACGTCTAATGATTATTGGGCTGATTAAGAAAAGACCCATCCAAAACAAAGCCATACTAGAAAAACCATTTGCAGATTTATTAAAAGAACAACCTGCCGTCGTCGTCGTGTCTGGGGTTGTGCCATCGCTCAATGCAGATAAAGTTGTAATATTACCAAATGCAATTGTAGCGCCTGCCGTGCAACTTGCAGTAACCGTTGAAGTAAGGTTTTCTGAGTCATCATTTACTGAGAGAATTTCGTTAGCAACACAAGGAGTACAGGCAGTATCAGAATCACCATCAGTGCAACGATCTAACATAGCTGTTGTACAAGCTGCTAACTGACTTGTTGCGCAAGGACCAACACTTGAACCACCAATAAAAGAAGAGATAACACTCACAACATTAAAAGTATAGGTTTCGCCAGGTTCTAAATAAAGAAGAAAATCACCACAGCCTGATAGGCATTCACCTGTACCATCTGTATAGCCATCACCATTAGAATCTGTGGCACTGGCATAGGAACCAGAAACAAAGGAAGTATTGTTTTCACCATCAGCCGTAATAGCCTGAAAATCTGCACACCGAAGCGCATCACCATAGCGATCTAAGAGTGTGCCTGTGACTTTACAAAAGTCAGAGGGGAAAAAACTGCTCGAAGGATAAATACTAGCAAGAGTCGTGATATCGTCTTGCATGGGAATTTTTTGTTCTGCAGCACTAAACGATGCAGGATACATTGTGGGAATTTCTGCATCATTAGTTGCGTCTGAATCTGTTACATAGCTTGTATTGATCTGGCTATGGTCGAGGTTAATAAAATGCCCCAACTCATGAACCATTGTAAAATCAAGATCAGCAGTAGTAAAAACAGTAGAACCACAACTAGCATTCGCTGGAGTGCCATCGCCTGCATCTAAGCAGTAACAATTAAAAACAGCCTGACCATCTACTATAGACTCAGCATCTGTACCAGCATCATTCAAAAGAAAACCATCAGGACTCGCAAAACCTAATATTGTATAGCGGCCATTATCCTCCCCAGTAGCGGCGTCTATAATTTCGCCATCATCATCAAAAAGAATGGGATTAATGCCGTCTTGAACATTTGCCGTTTCTTGAGCAGCCGTTGTGCCCAAAACACCCGCTAGGTAACTGGTATAATTAGTGCCATCTACTGAACCCAAAGTACCTGGAACAATGTTAAAATCTAAATCAACATAGGTGAGGGTTGCCCATTCATCGAGATTGGCTTCGAGCCTTGTCAACATTTGAGCATTTGTATACTGACCACAATCCCCACTTTCAGGATGAATAGAAATAGGAGCTGCTGCCGAAGCATCCCACGAAAGAAAATCTCCAGCGCTATCAATATAAAGAGCTTGCCCAGCATACAATGGAGAAAAAACGAGCAAAAGGAATAACAGCGCAACACTGAACAATATTTTTTTCATTATTCATCTCCTTTAACTGATTGAACCATGGATTTGAATGACTCGTAACTGTAATCGAGTCCTATTGATGCATAATTGAGATTTTTTGTCAGAGCATGACTTGTATTTGTATTTTGAAGACCCTTTGATAACACCTTTGCCCTCGCCTTAAATTGAGGGATTGTTTCTTTGCCCTGAGAATCGATTTCGACTTTGAACACTCCCTGAAACAAACCAATGGGAGCCAAAAGCCCTAAGTGACTTGGTTTGGGCAGAAAAAACACATAGGTTTGACCCACTTCATATTCGGGAAAATAGAGTCTTTGACGAATGGTTCTTCCATTTTGAGTGTATTCACCATTGGCGAGTTGCTTAATAATAACTTCATTACCATCAACTTCGCCCTTAATCACATCTATCACTTCTAAAGTATAATAAGAAACAATGCTTCCAGACACATCATCATCAACTATTGACTGGTCAGTGACCTTGGCTTTCACAGCCAAAGTAGTAAAACCTACTAGCTGCTGAAAATTAATGGGTTTTACTAAAGTGGCATGGGCTGACAAAGAAACAAAGATTGAAATGATAAATATAATGACAAATTTAAATAAAGTCTTTCTTTTCATAATGCGCCTCGTTTTAATATTCTAATAATAATGCCGAATATCATACACAGATTTTTTGTCCAAATCCATATAATTATTTAAATTTTTTTATTCTAATACATTACTTATCCTTGAGATCTCCAAAATTTCATAATATACGATTTATCTATATTAGAGAACGAAATCTTATTTGTCTCAGTTCTATTATTGACGTATAATAGATAAAAAATACCAATGGAAACACAACACTTTATCACATAAAATACCATGATTCAAAAAAGCCTAAAAAAAACTATTTTACCACTAGCGCTTCTCATTCTTATCCAAATTGGTTTTCTGATCCCCTCACAAAATGTCTTTGGTCAAACAAAACAACTTAATCTCCAGAATATTCAAAGAATTAGCCGAAGCATTTACCTTATTCAACATGAGTATTTTGACCCCATTCGAGTAAAACCACGAAAAATGCTCAAAGAAGGCTTTTTTGAACTAGCAAAAGAAGTCCCAGAAGTCCTCCCTTTGTTTCAAGGCAATCACTTAAAATTTCAATTAGGTGCTAAGAGTTTAGATGTTAAATTAGACAAGGTAAAAGTTCTTTACGACGCCCTGCTTCCCATAAGTCTTGTGTTTGATTTTTTAAATACAAATTATAAGGGTGATGCCAAATTCGAAGACATGGAATACGCCTTTATTGCGGGCATGCTTTCAACACTTGATCCACACTCCAATATTCTCACACCAGAAATCTACAAAGAATTCAAAACCCAAACTCAAGGAGAGTATGGAGGACTCGGGATCGTCATCTCTATTAAAGATAAAGAACTGACTGTTATTGCTCCGTTCGAAGGCACACCAGCTGATCGTGCGGGCCTTCTCGCCGATGATAAAATTCAGCAAATCCAAGATCAGTCTACAACGAACATGCCTTTGGACGAAGCTGTTGAACTCATGCGCGGCCCCCCAGGAACAAAAGTCACTCTCAAAATCAAATCAAAAAATCGTGATCCTCGTAATGTTGATCTCATTCGTGAGGTTATCAACGTCACGAGTGTGCAGTCCAAACTTTTTTCTCAAAACAATAAAAACTTTGGCATTATTCGCATCAAAGGGTTTCAAGACAACACCTATAAAGATGTTATCACAGAATTAAAAACGCTTAACCAGCAATCAAACAACAGCTTAAATGGAATCATTCTTGATTTAAGAAACAACGCTGGTGGGCTATTAGATCAATCCATATTAACGGCCGATCTCTTTTTAAGTGGCGGAGATATTGTTCTTACCGTTGGAGCCAATAACACCACCGAAGAGAGAGCCTCGGCTAAGAATCAAAAAACTGATATCACACTTCCCATGATTGTGCTTATTAACGAAGGCGCTGCCTCTGCTTCCGAAATCGTTGCCGGCGCTCTCAAAAATAATAACCGCGCCATTGTCATGGGGCAAAAATCCTTTGGAAAAGGATCTGTGCAATCTTTATTTAGCTTAAGAGATGGCTCTTCTCTAAAACTCACTGTAGCACAATATCTCACACCAGGCAGAGAATCTATTCAAGCTGTTGGCATCACACCAGACATCCACCTGTATTCTTCGGTGATCGCAGATGATTATTATGACCTTCATGAAGACGTAAATTACAGCGAAGAAAAACTCGACGCACATTTGGACAACACAAAACTCACCAAAAAATCTGTTCCCTTGTACACTCTTACTTATTTAAAAGATGTCAAAAGCAGTGACGAATCCATCAATAGCTATACTAGCAAAATAGAAGAATCAGACTTCCCTCTTAAACTTGCTGTACAAATCCTAGATCAAGTTGCAGCCCCCAATAAAAAAACCATGCTGAGCCATGTTGGTTCACTGCTTAATTCTGAAGCTATCAAACAAGACAAGCGAATCACAGAAGCGCTTCAAAAAAAGAAAATTGACTGGACCATAGGACAGGCAACCAAACAACCAAACATCAGTATTCGCCATGAGTTTTTTAATAGTGCCAAACAAAAAATCAAAGCCATCAAAGCCGGCTCAACGATTACAATGCGTGTCACTGTAAAAAACAATGGCTCAACTTCTCTCAATCGAGTCATCACAGACATAGAGGCCCTTAATCCTCTTCTCAATCACAAAGAATTCGTGTTTGGCAAACTAGGTCCAGGAACTGAAAAATCAGCCGAAATTAAAGTTAAAATCCCTTCCGAGATCATTAACTTTACCGAAGACATTAAATTAGTAACATACACAGAAAAGACTCTCAACAAACCACACAGCACTTATGCCCACACACATTTTGTGGAAAAACAGCAGCCACAGTTTACTTATACTTATCAAGTATTAGATGGTAACGCCCCAGACACTACAGGCAACAAGAATGGCATACCAGAAAAAGGCGAAGATGTTGTCTTAAAAGTCTCTGTTAAAAATCTTGGTCCTGGTCTTTCAGAAAAAACAATAGTGAACATCAAAAATACTGAAGGTAAATATGTTTTTCTCAAAAAGGCTAGAGATACTATGGGCTCACTCAAGCCAGCCCAAACAGCCAGCAGCGATCTGAGATTCAATATAAAAGAGAACTTTAGCAAAGATAAATTTGCCATCGATGTTTTCGCTATTGACGACGATACAAAAGCAGGCATTTCCGACACTCTTACATTTAATCTTAATAAAGCCATACCCTCAGACCCAAAACCAAACACATTCCAGACAGCGCCCAAAATAATGATTAGTGATAAAACAAAACAGGTAGGAGATAAATTGATGTTAACAGCTTCTGTAGAAGACCAAACATCACTCAAAGATATAGCTGTTTTTTCAAAAGGAAAGAAAATTATTTATATCAATACCGAAAAAGAAAAAAACACCAAGAAAAAAGACATTTCAATCGAAATCCCACTTGAGGACGGCATAAATTCTGTTGTTATCCAGGCACGAGGCACCAGAGATCTCCTCAGCCAAAAAAGCATTTCTGTGGTTTATAACAAAGAAATGCACCTAGCAGGGACAACGGCTAAATAAGTCAGGGCCCAAAGGAAAGAATAAATTATGAAAGAATTATACGAAAATATTTTAAGTTATTCTCATTATGAATTTGCAGGCAACTCTCTTCCAAAATACCTCATAGCTTTGCTTGTTCTCTTTGGATCTGCCATCATTTTAAAAATCATCGCGAGGATTATTACAAAGCAAATCAGAAAACTGGCTACAAAAACAAAACTTGAATGGGACGATGTTTTAGTCGATCTCATTGGAAAAAATTCGCCACTATTTGTCTGGGTAGTATCACTCTACATTTCCCTTAAGTTTATTACTATTTCTGCTAGTCTTCATCACCTTGTTGATGTCCTTTTTGCCATTATTTTAGGCATTATCTTTATTAGTATTATTCAAGGTCTAATGGCTTACTGGTTTAAGGTAAAATATTTCGATGTAGAAAATATTAATGTTGCCAAAAAATCTGTGATGAAGAACATGCTTCTCCTCTTAAAGGTTGTTCTTTGGATGATGGTTCTTCTCTTTATTCTCGATAATCTTGGTTTTGATATCACCACAGCTGTTGCGGGGCTCGGCATTGGTGGCATGGCGCTCGCTTTAGCCAGTCAGAATATCTTGGGTGATGTTTTTAGTTATTTTACTATCTTTTTTGACAAGCCTTTTGAGGTTGGTGATTTTGTTATTGTAGGCGACCTCATGGGTGTCGTGGATCATATTGGGATTAAGACAACTCGAATAAAAAGCCTCCAAGGTGAACAGCTTGTCTTTGGAAATTCTGATTTGATTGGAAGCCGCATTAAGAATTTTAAACAAATGCAATCTCGACGTGTGTGTTCGAGTCTCGGTGTCACCTATGAAACAGCTGAAGATAAACTCAAAAAAGTTCCTGACATCATAAAAAACATTATCGTAAACAAAGAAAAAGCTAATTTTGATCGTGCACACTTTAAAAGCTTTGGCGATTTTAGCCTAGATTTTGAATACGTGTATTATGTGATGTCATCAGACTATAATGCCTTCATGGATATTCAACAGTCCATCAATTATGAGCTTTTTGATACCTTTGCTAAAGAAGGCATTGAATTTGCTTACCCAACTCAAATGATTCATATGAATAAATAAGCGAGGGCGAGCTTTACGAGCCCTAATAAGCGCGTTAGTAATTTTAAAGCATAAGGCGAATACGTGGAGCCTTGTGTCTAATATTAAAAGTTAATAGCTATAGTTAACAGGAATAGTTTAAAACTATTGCTATTCCTTTTCACTGTTCACTTAAATAGTTTACCCTTGTGGACAACCAACAATTCCCCATTTGTTTCTGCCTAGTTGCAACTTAGCACACATTAAATAAGATATTTTCTTTGCAATTCTACAGAGTTACGCTAAGCTTCTGAGCAGGCAGGTAAACAGAAAAATAAAAAGTAAAAATCTTAGCAACATTTATTGAGCATATACGAGACTAGAGAATGTGAGGGGTTATGAAACATAAATCTAATAAAATAGATCCCAATTTAATCAATCAATCACTTACCTTCCAACAGTCACAAACACCGTTGGACGATAACGTTTTAAAAGAACTCATTAACCAAAGTCATGAACTTCGTGCTCTTGCAGACCACATCAATCAGATACAGGTTAAGGAATTAAAAGGCTTAATGACAGCAAATACTAAGAAAAGTAAGATAAGAAAAATCGAACGAATCTATTCCAAACAAGAAATCCGGAATATTGTTTGTACAAACCTCATCAAAGAATATCAAAACACTCAGATCATAGACGCAGTTACCAACTATCTCTATTCACTTCATGTCCAGGAGTAGCAAGCTACCCCTGACCTTCCCCAAACAAAACAGCACCAAAATGTCTTTGAATGTCAGCAAGCATGTGCCCATTCAAATCCTCAGCTGCATATGCTGGAGAATTAGGCCTAAAATGACTCTGACTAATTCCTAATACAGGCCTTCTACCATCTCGCATCCCCAATTCTAAACTCATCGCAATGTTTTCGCGAGAAACACGATACTGATTTAATGTTTTTCGGTCTACTCTCATAGAGCCACCCATTCGAGCTTGAATAGCAGTAAGAACCTCTTTTTTTGTAAGAGGTCTCCCGTCCTTTGAGGGAGAAAAGTATCTCAAAACTTGATCCAAGAAAGCATTTACAGCTGGATTGCTTAGATCAGGGCTCTGTAAGTGAGCCCCTGCTTCAAGGGCACTTAAGGGAACCCAAAGCTCTGTTTGTCCAGCATTCATCTGATAAGCCCCACCATTTCCTCCTGGTTTGTAAAGCCTTTGTACTTGATTTACTGTTCGATCGCCCATTTTCAATGACAACCTAACACTAGGACCATTCACAATAACGTGACTACTCACTCCTGCAATACTAGCTCTATGAGAATACATTCCAAAAGGACTGTCACCCTGCCTTTTCATCATTGCTAAAAATTCAGCCAGGTTTTCAGGTGACATGGGTTGTGGTTTATAGTCAGGCACTGCAGAATGCTGAAGGTTTGCTTGTGTAGGCACAACTGGATGACACCCTCCTGCAAAATTAAAGGCAAATCCCAAGGTATTTAAAGGTAAAGATTGACACACCGTCATAATGAACTCCTATTATTGTGAAAGTCTTAAGTAGTTCATTTATCGGTCATTTTATAGACTTGTTGTGAAGAAAGAGAAGAAAATGGACACTTTTGTGTCCGGAGAAGAAAAGAAAAAAATCAGTTATACTATGAACCCGCTATTTTGGAATTAATAATAAGCTACACAAGCAACTAAAGCTAATTTTTTTGCTAGCCAAAATACCTCATTCCATCACTCCATGTAATTCATTATCATCGAATTACTGTGGCGCTAATCCTTTAGACTCAATGGAAATCACCTTTTGATACCGATACCCCTCGCCAAATGGAACATTATCGAGAAAGTCTTCGAGATCTATGAATTGCTTTTTAGTAACCCTGATTTTTGTTACAACATCTTGATTTTGAGCTCCAGGAAAAACATAGTCAGGAAAGAGTACCCAGTGCTCTATAGTAGTCAGCTCATCTTCAAATCTATCAGCAACAAAAATTAGCCCTACTCTCTTTCCATCTTGGCGAATTTCAGCTGTGCCTGTATCAAGCTGCGCCTTGGCTATTGATTGAAAACAACAAACAAACACTAAACTTAAAAGTATTATCTTAATTATTTTTTTCATATCTATTTCCTCCATTGATTATGATAACGCATGAGAGAATAACACGCATCTAAATTTAGCTTTTTCTGTATACATTTTGTAGACATTTTTGTGAACAATCTATTGCATTGGATCAAAATATGTGTATAATGAAGTAATGGATATGAGGAAATCAAATAAACAATTTAGGATATTAGGACAGATTAGCTCTGGAAACCATGGTTCATATAAGTGTGCGGATGTTTACATTTCTAGAGCTAATTTAATTTCTAATGGAGTAAATTGTAACATTTTCTCATTAAGATTCAACCAAAGAACAAGCAACACCGCGCATGGTAGAGACTATATTGTTAAACAAGAACGGTCTCTATGAGCATGCAGGAAAAGGGGGAAATATGAAAAACATCATCGCAAAAATCCTATTTATCAGCTTCATCAGCTGTGGACTCATTCTTTTTGTAGGCTGTTCTGGCACTGCCACAGGAACAGACTCTACCACTGGAGACAGCGCTAGCTTTGAAATACCCGAAGGCGATACTGCTTTTTACAGCGCAGCACTTGACGCCTCACCTGTTATCGAAGCCACTGTATCAGCTAGCTCATCAGTCAGCTTTTTAACCACATCATGGGACTCAGGAAACCCTGTGTATGAAATCTTTAATGCGCTCAGAAGCTACACCTATCCAGATGATGAAGGTATTATTGACGTGTCTAATATTTATAAACTTCTTTTTGAAGCCGGCAATAATTACGAAAACGCGTCCGAAGAAGTTAGTGAACTTGTCACTCCAGTTGCCATTGAATCACCTTTTGACTTTGGCACGGAAGCAGTTACTTTCACGCACGCTTCTACAACCGATGCTCTTGGCAAAGCAGAAGACGGCGAAACCATTCAAGCCCTCATGACATGGATCTGGGACGAATCTCCAAAAATGAGCTATGGCGTCCTTGAAGGAACATACAACGAATCCACTGGTGCTATCACTCTCGATATGGTGTACCTTGTAGACTATGAAACAGAAAGCAACTATTGCCTACGCGTTCAACTTTCGGGCAATGAGTCAACTCATGAGTTTACACTCAAAACATCTAAAGTAGGAAGCGAAGAAGACACCTATGGCATCAGCATGATCGGAAAAGGCGTTTCTCAAAGCGAATCTGAAGATGATTATTTTCTCATGAAAATCATCGATAACGACAATCTTTCTGAGTATGAATCCGGAAGATACTTCAAGTTTTCAGCTGCAGCTGACGAAGACGAACTCAGGGCGCACGCTATTGATGGTTATGAGCTTGAAGAAATCGAAGATCCCAATAGCTATGCAGATGACATAGAAGAAATGTCTTTCTTTGCTATTGATGGTTCTGATCACGCTACAACTGTCGACGCTTTCTCAAATCCAGAACTCACTCTTGAAGTTGGCTCTGATGCCGTGGAAGAAGAAGTAGAAGAAGACCATGAAAAATAGTGCAGACAAATTTTAAAACCCACCCGATTAAAGCCCCTGACGCATTATGTGTCAGGGGTTTTTCTTTAATAATATAGCCCGCTTAAACCAGAAAAACAGATAGAAAACAGAAGTCAGATCGTATACATTTTGTGGACGAAACTGTAAACATTTTGTTGCACTTTTTTGTGATCTGTGAGACAATTATCTTATGGAATTAATATGTTATATAAACCCACTCTTTGCAATAGCCGTATACATATTCATTAAAGTTTTATAGTTACTAGGTATTTATGTATTGGGTTGAGGGAAGAAATGGAAACCAAGAAAGAACAAAAAAAAATCGAAATCACAGAGTACACTGATTACGTTGACTACATCGCTGATCTTGTTGTGCATAAACGTGCGACCAGTAGTTTTTCTTATCGTGTGTTTTGCCGCAAATCTGGTTTTAAATCTCCAAATTATCTTAAGTGGGTTATCGAAAAAGTTCGCCCTATTTCTCTCAAAAGCGTTCACAAATTTATCGCAGGCCTTTCCTTAGACAAACGTGAAGCACAATATTTTATGCTCATGGTAAATTACAAAGAAGCCAAAGACCCACAAACAAAACGTTTTTATTATGAACAAATGCTCACCTGGCAACAACGTAGCCTGGGAGATCTCTCCACAGATGCGTACGAATACTTAAGCCATTGGTACTACCTTGCCATCCGAGAACTTGTGGCTTCAAAAGATTTCAAAGACGATCCCAGCTGGATCCGTGAACGCCTAGGTGGCAACCTCACACTTTGGGACATCAAAAACGGACTAGAAACTTTAGAACGACTCAACCTCATCAAGAAAGATGCTAAAGGCAAATGGCAACAAACAACTAAAGACATCCACACCGAGGCCGAAATCAGATCCCTTGCTGCCTACAGCTATCACGTTGAAATGCTCGACCTTGCAGAACAGTCTCTCACAAAAAGAAGCGCAGAAGAACGTAATTTTCAATCACTCGTTGCCTTGATCGATAAAAATACCTATGCAAATCTAAAAACAAAGATTCAGGACTTTCAAAAAGACCTTATTGCTTATTTGCAACAAGAAGAACAAAAACAAATTAAGAACAAACAAGGGGCACAGCAGGAACTCTACGCTCTCAACGTACACATGTTGCCACTCACAAAAAAGCGTAAAAAGGGGGATGTATGAAAAACAAAAAAAATAATAGCACATGTCTATTTTATCTGCTCGGCCTTACAGGTGTAGCTTTCACCATTCTAGTATCGTGCAGTTCAACGAGCAGTATCAGCACTGTAGGCAATCCTGACTTTGAAATACCCTCGAGCAAAACAGCTTTCTACAGCCCTGCCACAAACACAACACCTGTTATTCAGGCCTCAACAGCAGAAACTTCACTCAGCTTTGTGACAACAAGCTGGGACTCAGGAAACCCTGTGTACGAAATTTTTAATGCCTTTCAAGAATACACATACCCAGATGATGAAGGCGTGATTGATGTTTCAAATATTTATAAACTTCTTTTTGAAGCGGGTAATACCTATAATAACGCTGTCGATGATGTTACAGCTCTCACAGCAGCCACAGCCATTGCATCACCATTTGATTTTGGAAATGATACAGTCAGCTACACACACGCCTCAGATAGTTATGCTCTTGCTAAAGACGGAGATACAGTCTCTGCTTTACTCACTTGGATATGGGATGAATCACCAAAAATGAGTTATGGTGTGATAGAGGGCACTTTTAATGAAACAACCGGAGACCTTTCACTCGATATGGTCTATCTTGTGGATTATGAAGGTGACAGCGATTACTGTTTGCGCATGCAAATTTCGGGAAATGAAAGCACTCATCAATTTACTGTAAAAACATCAAAAACAGGATCCAATGAAGGCTCCTATTCCATCAGCATGATTGGAACTGGTGTTTCTCAAAGTGAATCTGAAGACGATTACTTTCTTCTAAAAATAATCGATAACGATAATTTAGGAAGTTATACTTCGGGTCGCTATTACAAGTTTTCTTCTTCTGCTGATGAAGACACGCTCAGAGCTCACGAAATTGATGGTTATGCCCTAGAGGATATTGTAGACCCAAACGGTTATGCTGATACAATCGAAGCCATGACATTCTTTGCTTTAGATGGCTCTGACCACGCCTTAACGACAGATGATTTTACAAGCACTGATTTGACTTTGGATTATTGATTTAAGGAGATTTTCTCAAACTCACCCGTGTTTTTAATGGGGGAGGACTTTTGCCCTCCCCCATTGTGTTATCTAAAACACTTTACTTCTTTACACACTGACATGTTTTTCCACAAGCACACTTGTCACCACATGCACAATCAGGACATGCTAAAGCTGCTGTAGAAAAAAGTAATGCCGTGCCAATCAGTATTGTTATAAATACTTTCTTCATAAAAACTCCTATTAAAAAAATTAATTCTTAAAATAAATAGTGATAATTAAGCGCTCGGGGGGCCATGTGGAACATAGGCTGTTTTGAACATGGTTACGAGGAAGGTTTTACGTATACTCCTCTGCTGCAGAATCCCTATCTTTTGATCTGCAAAAGTAAGTGAGAATATCTTTTGTAAAAAATCTCGATGAAGAAAAGATTGATGAATTTTTGTACGATGCGATTCACCCGTGATAGCAATTAACGATGTCGATTCTTCACAGCCCTGACAACAGTCATGACTACTTTTAATTGTAGGTGGTTTTTGATGACCCTTATGGCAACAATCAGCAGAAGAAGTTGAATGATGAGAATCGCTCATCATTTCTGTCTCTACACATTGACAGGCCAACGCTGGACTTGAAACAATGATAAAAGCTGTGATGAGAAAGAAAGTGATACCCTGCCTATTCATGACCTCATTATAACATACCCCTGGGGGGTATGTCGATAGAACAATAGTAATATAAGTTGTTGAATATTTTGACATTATAAATTATTGTTCGATAAAATTTCTTATATTTAACTCAAAAAAGGGGATTTATGAAAAAATATATTTTAGGCTCATTATGCTTGGTTTGTTTGGTTGGCCTCATCATTACGCTCATCACCTGCGGAGGCGCGGCTGATGAAGAATCAGGTGGCACAACAGCAACTACTACTACCACAACATTAAAAAGTACCGATATGACAGCTGCTGCTGCATCACTTTCTCTTGTTAAAAACACCCTATCATCTACTTGTGATGGTGAGCTTGTTAACTGCCTCACCCCTACTAGTGTTTCAGGCAAAGTCTATTACGGCGGCATTATGATTGGAGGCAGCGGTGAAGAAGGTGGAGAAAGTGGCTATAGCCTAGGACCAATCATAGGCGATGTCACTGACCCTTCCCCTGCAACTTCTTATGCAGAATCAGATCTCTTGAGTTTTAATTTTGGAACAGAATTAGCTATTGAAGGTGGCATTGTATGTTGTGGTGGAAGCACCTACCCTTCAGATGCTGCGGCCATTGTCACACGCATCGAAATATATTTTGGTTATGTTGATGTTACATTTACTTTGGCCGAAAGCGATGGTGTTGCAGAGGCCTTAGTGGGCACACATCAGATCCGTACATATTTTGCCGATATTGACGACACATCCTACCAACAAGGAGATCTCCTCTACAGAACCGACTCAAGCTCAGATTTTATGTGGTGTGCAACTGTTGGTTCCTGTACTCATACAACACGCCCTGAAACTGGTACCTTGCAAAACAGCGCTATTGCCAATTACGAAGGCAGTGAAGACGGCCTTGGCAGTCAAACCATCCCTTCGTTTGCAGCCAACCTATCTTCTGGTCACGACAGCATCACAATCACTGAAACACAGGCCGAAAACTATGATTTTGCAGCTACAATTGATTTTCAGATGACCAATGCTATTGGTTGGACAAGTGATATCACAGCTTTTGATACAATTGATGATATGGTAGGTGCTTTTACTTTAGCAGCTGAACCTGGCAGCACTGATGGAGGTTTCACAACAACGATTGCAGTCACCTTGACTGAAAATGAAGGCGCCAATTCTCCGGAAGAAGAAGGGGAAGAAGAGTAGTTTTTTTCTACACCACCCTCTCCTTTGTAAGGAGGGGGTGCCCGTGGGGCGGGGGAGGTAGTGTTTTTTACCCAATCTTAGAATTCACGATCTCTAAGATCTCTTTTTCGAGCGCAATGGTCTTTTCTTGAATTTCAGAACCTTTGGAAAGCACGTCTTTGACATAGGCCTTATCCTCTAAATCACCTGAATTGATTTTGACATTGAGGTAAGCACCCATCACAGCTGTTCTTGCACAAAGTGCTCCCACACCAGCATCACTCACTGAATTGGGATTTCCAATCTCAGCCATGGCCTTGATCACTTCTAGAGATTCATAAGACTTTTGCATGACTTTGAAAGGAATTTCGATAGCATATTTTGTGGCAGCTTGAATAGCATCATTGCGAACTTTCTTATCGGCATCCGAGGCTTTAGGAAGCCTAAACGCTGTCATGATTTTATTGAAGGCATTTGTGTCTTCATCCACAAGATAAAGAAGCTGATCATGAATTTCTTTACCCTTAACAGCCCAGTTAGAAAATTCTTCCCATCGTTCATCCCAACCTGGTTTATGGGAAGAAAGGTTTGCCACCATAGTTGCCAAAGCAACACCCATAGCACCTGCCACAGCAGAAACAGAACCACCACCAGGCGCAGGAGATTCTGATGCGGTTTCTTCGACAAAACCTTGGACGGTCAAGTCGACGAGTTTTTCTTCGGACTTATCTGCAATCACGTATTCGATAATTTTTTCTTCGGGTTTAAAGGGATAAAGATCATCAAGTCCCATTGACTTAACAGCTATCTTGATAATTTCTTTGTCTGAAATTCCTAGAGACCGTCTTTGTTTTTTGAGAAAATATTTTCCGGCATCGAGCATGGCTTTTAGAGGAACAAGCCCGACTATTTCGGAACCTGTCACGCGCACACCTCGCGCATCAGCTTTTTTACACATCTCATCAAAGGCAATATGAAGTGGGGTCACGCTGATATTGGTGAGGTTGACAGAGACTTGGGCAATACCGAATTCCTTGATGTACCAACCAATCCCTTTCACACATTTAAGCGTACCAGGGATCATCACGTTCTCACCGTTTCCATCTTTGATAATTTTTCCTGTGATGGGATGTCCTTCTCTTTTAGTGCGGCCCTTTTCACGCACATCAAAGGCAATGGCATTAGCACGACGCGTAGAAGTGGTGTTGAGATTGACATTGTAGGCGATAAGAAAGTCTCTGGCACTCACAGCTGTCACACCAGATTTGGGATTAAATTTTGCAAGACCAAAATCAGGCTTCCATTTAGGGTCAGCGAGTTTTTTTGATAGCCCTTCGTATTCTCCAGAACGAACAGTGGCGAGATTTTTTCTCTCATCACTGAGCGCTGCATTTTCATAACAGTAGATTCCAAGATCGACTTCTTCACCAAGTCGTTTAGCTAATTTTCGCGCATATTCGACTGTCTCTTCCATGGTGATATTGGAAACAGGTACGAGTGGACAGACATCAGTAGCGCCAAACCTGGGATGCTCACCTTTGTGTTTGCTCATATCAATAAGTTCACAGGCCTTTTTGATAGCAATCACTGCAGCATCGAGCACAGCATCAGGTGTTCCCACGAATGTGACAACGGTTCTGTTGGTTGCCTTTCCTGGGTCGACATCAAGGAGTCGCACTCCCTCAACTGTCTCAATTTGATCTGTGATTTGTTTGATGATGGCCATGTCCTGGCCTTCACTAAAATTGGGTACACATTCTATTAATTTTTTCATGCCGCCTCCATACAAAGTGAAAACCTGTCAGTCAACAAAAGGTGGGACCCTACTTTCGCCGAAAAAGGTACATCCACTTTCGGCTACAGCTTAGCAAACACGGCAACATTGCCTTTTTGGGCCTCGATTTTCCACCCTATCCATTCCGCTATCCACTCAAACGTCTTTTGTGAATAAAAACACACATGCGTGGGATCTTTGTGATAGTACCAGTCTTCAAAAGATGGGACATCGTCCAAAACCGATGTCATGACTCCGAGAAAACTCCCCTTGTCTTTAAGAAGACCATCGAGGAGTCGAAATTCTTTTGCTGGATTGTGAAAGTGCTCGATAACTTCAGTACATGTAATGAAATCATATTTCTTATTTAATAAATCTTTTTTGTCGCGATAAATCGGATCATAAAGTTCTATGGAAAAACCCTTCTCACCCAAAATCTCATGCATGGCTGGTCCTGACCCGCACCCAAAATCTAGTCCTCTATACTCTTTTTTTAGATAAGGAATAAGAGCCTCTGTGAGCTGGCTTAAGAATCCAACATAACCTTCATGACTTGGGTCGTTTTCATGCTGATCATAAATCTTTTTTTCTTGCTCTGGTAAAATGAATAAAGATGGATCTAAAAACACAAGATGGCAATTAAGGCACTGCAGATATTTCTTATAACCATGGTTTTTATCTGTCTTTTCAAAAAAGAGCTTCACATTATCTGACTTACAAAGTGTGCAGGACATGAGAGAGATATGACATAATTCATTAAAAGGATCCAATTATTCCGAAAAACAGACTCCTAGAGCCCACCCCTCCTTTATAAGGAGGGGGCTAGGGGGAGGTAGATTTTTTTGTTTTAAAAATATGCATTTCATTATAGACATACCCCACCATGAATAACTTTTTATTACCAACAGATACACAGGTTTTTTATAAACGTTACGCCCTCTTTTTTACACGAACCATCCTTTTTGTGCTTGTTTCGTGTATAGCAAGTTTTTTTCTTTTTCCTTTACAGTCAGGGCTCATTTCGGCTTTTTTTACGAGCTTTTTGCTTATCCCTGCCATTGATGCCATTTTAGAAAAAAACAAGAACGACATTTGGCAAAAGAGAACAGGCTCATTCAAAGCAAATCTAGATATGACCCTGTCTCTTTTCTTTATTTTCTTAGCAGTTCTTCTCACTTTCTCTGTTCTCGTTTTGCTTTTGCCCTACGACACAGTCAAAGTTGTCTTTTTCTCTCAAATTCACGACACCATGACACACACGCACCTTATCACAAAAGAATTTCACGAAATATTAGCCAACAGGCTCATGATCGTAACTGTTTTCTTTTTTGTATCTCTCATTTTTAGAGTGGGTGGTGTTTTTGTTTTGGTTTGGCTGGCCTCAGTATGGGGTGTTCTCTATGGCGCCTATTTTAAACAAGGCCTAGGGACTGATCTTCCCGTGTTTAAACACTATATGGTCGTCATGACATTTACTGGACTCAGTATTTTCTTTTTAAGAACCCTTTCTTTCATCACAGCAAGTATGGCAGGCATCTTTTTTTCCAAAGGGATTGGTAAGTACAAACTTAAATCAAAAGAATTTTTACAGGTTTTTAGAGCTGTGATTATTATTCTCTTTGTCTCTCTTCTTTTGCTTGTTCTTTCAGTTTATTGGGAATGCCATATGTACAATACGTTATAAAACTCACCTGTCCTCCACCCTATCCAACCATTCATGAGTCAAACTGTTAAAAGCTTTTTCTTGATCAATCTGGAGATTATGACCAGCGTTATCTAAGACAGCAAATTTAGCTCTTGGATAATTATTAGCGAGTTTTAAGGCATCTTGGTAACCCACAACCGCGTCTTGCTTACCAAGAAAGATGAGCGTTGGCTTTTGAATGGACTTTAAACCTTTATCAACATCAAAGGAAAATGAATACCCCTGAGATTGAAACTGTGAAAGCATTTCTTGATTAGCTAATCTGAGTCCTGGCAAAATCTCCTGCTTGAAACGCTCCCAATTATGTTGATCTTGAACCACAGCATAGGGGATGTATTTATCTCTTTCGTCTTGATCAAGAGTGGAAAGGAGCTCAGGATCTTCTTTAATAACAGTATGTGGGGGCAACTCCCTTTTTTTGACATCTGCATGAATAACAGGACAAATCATGAGCAAGCCATCAACAAATTCTTGTTTTTTTGCTAAAATACCTCGAGCAAGGTACGAACCATAAGACTGACTACATAAAAGAAAGTTTTCTTTGGGCAAAACTTTATCAATAAACTTCAAAACAATATCAAGCATCCTATCTGCATTAGGGATGAGTTCATCTGATGTGCTTTTTCCCATATAAGGCAAATCAAAATAAATACGTTTATACCCTTTGCGTTCTTGAAACACGGGTTCCAAACAACCTGTCATAAGCCTATGATCTGGAAAAAAACCGTGTATGGATAAGACAACTTGCCCCTCACCTTTGATGGTATAATTGATTTTTGTTTTGTTAATGATACATTCCATAAGCTATCCACGATCCACGATCTATCGAAGATCCTGAGCAAAGTCGAAGGACTTCCTACCACAACTTGAATATCTAAAACAATCCTTCACATGATCATTGACCATGCCCACTGCCTGCATATGCGCATACATGATCGTGGAGCCTACGAATTTAAAACCTCGTTTTTTGAGATCTTTGCTAAAAGCATCAGACTCTTTTGTTGTAACAGGGAGTTCTTTAATAGACTTCCATTTATTCTTAATAGGCTTTCCCCCAACAAACTGCCATTGGTAATTGCTAAAACTTCCGAATTCTTTTTGAACTTTGATAAAGGCCTTGGCATTGCTCACAGCACATTCAACCTTAAGCCGATTTCGAATAATTCCGGGATCTTTGAGAAGAGATTCGATCTTTCTTTTATTATAGCGCGCCACCTTTTGAACATCGAAGTTAGCAAACGCTTTTCGATAACCCTCTCGTCTTTTGAGAATAGTTAGCCAACTTAAACCTGCTTGCGCCCCTTCTAAAATGAGAAACTCAAAGAGCTTACGATCTTTATAGACTGGCACACCCCATTCTTTGTCGTGATATTTAATATAGAGAGGATCAGCCCCTGGCCAAGCACAACGTTTTTTCTTATTCATGGATTGTGGCTATAATTGAATAATTATAGCCTTGTCATTAAATAAAAATGAATCGCCATAGTTGTTCAACTTTTCTTATCTATTCTGTAAAAAAAACAAAGCTTCTTGATAAGCAGCCAGTTGAAGACCTAGCTGTTCAGCCTTTGCCGCATGATCTGTCATGCAACGACCAGCCTCTTCTTCTTTTCTATGCTCTGCAGAAGTAGCCAAACCTTCTTGAAAAGTTTTTGTTTCTTGTAAATACTGAACATATTGATTGAGCTCTTTGGCATCAGCCCATCCATTTCTAAACTGTTCAAATCCTTTCAGCATCACAATCTTCTCTGCTCCATCTATGTCAGCCAAATCCCAAATACCTGTCCTCAACATTGAATCAGCATTTTCAGCCAACTCTGAGAGCCGTGGATGAATAGCTTCTAAATCTTCTTTTGCTATTTTTTCACCTTCCCATTCTATCCCCTGCAACCCTGAATAATCAGCTGCACCTGGCAGCACTACTGGTGTCGTCATATTATACTCCCTCTATTAGTATTGATTAACTAACCTTATTTACGATTTATATTTAAATGCTAATTGATTAGCATGCCCAAACTTTATACCCGACTATCGTACTGGAAAATGAAATGTTGCTTGTTTTGAAAATTATATGCCAACAACAGCAACTATTTGATATTACAGCACAATACCAGATTTCTTTTTAATAATATCCGCAACTTCTGTGAACTTCAACCCGATAATAAGGCTGGGTGAAGAATTATGGCCAGTCCTATTGATTTATCATTTGATTTAGAGTCTCCAGGCTTACCTCTTTCTGAAGATGATGCTGAGAAATGCGAATCTGATCCCTCGCGTTGTATCGAACTTTCACCAAACACTGTTGCTGTTGCCTGTGAAAACAGTGTTGAAGCTAAAAAAATTCCCCAAACCTGTGCAGAGTTTAATAAAAGGTTTCCCCAAGGGGCACCCCGTCACGCTCTTTTTGATAACCAATGTGTTGTTAGCAATAATCCTTTTCGAACATTGAGTGAAAAGCTTCCAATGTCACTTCAACACACTATCAAGTCTCATCAAGTTTTTTGGGATGCTGCCTCCACAGTAGCAAGTCAATATCCTGAAACCATCTCTGATAGAGAGTACAGCTGTTTGTATCTTGGTTCTGGTGCTCATCTGAGTCCAGTGCTCACAGCCATGAATCTTATTGATCAAAACCTAATAGATTCTGCTGCTTTTACCTTTACAGAACTCAATCCTGACACAGCTCAAAATATTTTTGCCTTATTAACTCAGATTAACCCTTTGCTTGATACAGGTTTTCAAGATGTGGACATAAATGAAAATACAGTATCATTCACATACAAAGAAAAACCAATTACGATCACAGCCAGTATTCGCAATCCTGGAAATGTAGCCTTGGAATATTATGGCATTGGAAGTACCTCTGTTTATGATTATTACAATACAGATGAATTCGCAGCAGCTGATGTAATTGTTATACATGACATCTACACAATGATGAGTGACCCAACAAGAGATCTTATGAGACAACAAGAACAAATTGGTGATCATAAATCTCGTTTGCTTATAGAAGAAAACACTCTAGAAGAAATCGCCCCTCCTTATGAATACACTAAAATTCATGGTCCTTATGGAGATGCCTTTGATGCTGAGATAGGCGAACCTAAGTTATTATCTGCAATCATGCTCGATCTCAATCAGCCAATTGCTTTACCATCACATGATAAAGCTGGTTTAATACGTTTTCCACAAGAAATGAGAGATGCTTTTTTCTCACTCATAAATGAAGAGGGAATTGACCCTGAACAAAAAGCTGCTGTGGCTTTCTATATGTTGAGGAATTTACTCACCCTCTCTCGAGAACTCAATAAAGCAGGTGAGTATAAAGATGACATGTATCCAGATGTGCCAACTATTTCTCAACTCTTTTCTCAATATAGAGAGACCTTTGATATACTCGCACAAGTTTTATTAGAAACTGGTATTATAGAAACAGGTGAATCTCTAGAAGACATGCTCGTCAATCACATAGACAAACTTGATGAACGTTTACTAGAAGTGACTCAACCACGTCTTGGGAACCCACCTTGTAGTTGATAAAAACTTATTCCTATCCTCAACCCACTATCCACAATCCACGACCCACGATTTACCCTGTCTGCGTAAAATACCCTGCATCAATAATAGTCGCTTTAATAAGCTGCCCTAACATCTTTAATTTATCAAAATCTGCTTTGCCCACGTAAATTCCCGAAACAGGAGTTGTTTCGATATAATCTTTAACCTCAGCGTACATTGTACAATTAGCTAATATTTTTTTTCTCTCAACAAGCCCTTTGGGATAACTTCTGGCACTGAGTTTACCATAACCACAATGAGCGTCTACCTGATCACCTAAAAGATGTGCTTTTTGATAAACAAAATCTCGCTCTCCTTCTTTATTAGGAGAAGTGCCTGCCAAAAAAGATCCTGTTTCTGTAAATAAAAACACAGCCTTTTTTTCATCTACATCAAGGAGGTTTACTTGCGTAAAACCATGAGCCTTAACAATGCTGCAAAATTCTTCTCGAATCATGAGCCAAAACTTTGCCATGTCTTCAGTGTATTCTTGCAAACTTCTCTCATTGCCCCTTTCGGCAAAGGCCTTGTGAGCCATTTTTCGAATGCGTGTGATAGATTGGTCTGGCACCATATCTAGGTAATTATTTGACCCTGGCTTAAGAGGAAAATTATAATCTTGAATATTTTGTGATTTATGATCCATCTACCATCCCTTTGATTGCAAAACGAATTGATGCAACCCTCCTAAAAGAATCAATAAATTAGTACAATACTAAATGAGATATTCTGTGCACCTCTTCCGTTTCCCTATTAATATTATCGGTAAGATGAGGAAAAAAGTTGTGTGGTTATTTCTGTGAGCACTTCTGTACCCAAAAGAACACTGATATTAGCAACTTAAATACGCTAAGAGTTTTGAAACGTGGGGATAGAAATTGTACCTGGCACCTCATTTTATATAAGAATCTATTGAGCAAAAACGAATAGTAGTTGTAATTACACTTTTATCATTTTGATAACTTGTAAAATAAATCATGTTTTCCAATTCTTTTGATAATTAACTGACACAATAATCATAAAACACATTTTAATATTCAGCGATAAACAAAACACGGGAATACATCATCATCATGTTTTGCCTGGCACAGCCTTTGCATAATTAATACTCTGCAAGAGGTAGTGTAGTGAGGCTATGGTCGTGCATATGGTGGAGGAAACATGGCACAAATAAAACAGGACCATGGCACAAGAATACCTAAATTATTTATATTCTTTATCATTGTCTTTTTATCTATGACCTTAACATTCGTAACAGCTTATGCTGAACGACCACAAAAAAACCTTAGTCCTAGAACAAATCTGCCAATTATTGAGAAATCAGAATGGATAATTGAATGCCCAGAAAAAAGAAACGTAATGACATCATTAGGTCTTGGTTTATACGAATTTGTAAATAAAAAGGCTGATTATGCTCTTCAAGATGTATTGTGTAAATCCCTAGAGACTAAAAATCCACATCAGTATATTGTTAAAGGAGATTATCCAAATCAATACATCTTTAATGAAGAAAGCTATGCCGTCCTTGTCGAAGCCAGAATTAACACAAATAAAACAAACAAAGATATTCAAGATAAAAAAAGAAAAGTCCCTTTCTTTATTGAAGATGATGAGTGCTATGAAAATCACTCTCAATATCTTAACCCTGTTCTTTATATGCCAAAGATCAAAACTCTATTTTCATGGATTCGGCTTGATAAAGTTACGACCTTTTCACAGTGTGATATTGTAAAAGATGTTATTCATTCCGCATCTATCAGCACAGAAACTGAGTGCCCAGCAGCACAACAAAATCCAACGCCAGGCACACATGAGTGTGGAGGTGTGACAAATATTCGTAATGCATATGAGTTTCCCTGCTTTAATAAAGCTCTAGGGATCAAATATCCAGGAATGTCAGTTATAGCTTCTGGATTAAATGGTATGGGTCCTCATACAGTTTTTCTAGAGCCTTACATGGAAAGAGGTAGAATGATATTTTCTGCATATGGGAATAATGGAAACCAAACTTTGCATAATACAATAGATGATCCTTATAATATTGAGGTTTGTAGCGATTTTATCTTTTTGGGAATTCCGAATCAATCAGATGGTGAATGTCTTATAAATTTTGAGGCAGGTCTGGCAGAGTTGACATTCGATTTGCCATTAATGGGTGAAGACATAATAGCTAACTACTGCTATTATGACGGAGATGGCTCAGATGGACTCTCTCAAGATGAGTACAATGGATCTGCAGGCAATGGAATCAAGATTGCTATTATTGATAATTTCAAAGGACTGTCAGTTGCTATTGATGGTTTTATGATTCCTCCAGAGGGTTATGGTCTAGTTATAGATTCCTCAGCAAAATTTGCCAGCACTCATGGGACAAATGTTGCCACTGTTATTCATCAATTAGCTCCTTATGCAGAACTGCGTTTGTATAGTTTTCCAAATAATGCGGGTTGTGCAGAAAGAAAACTTTTTTTGGATGATCTAGGAGCCACTGACGTTGATATTATTCATATGTCCCAAGCTTCTTGGGGTTGTTCGTTTCATGACGGAGATGTATTAAGGCCAATTGGAGAAGCTATAACAAATTTAGTGACTGTGAATAATAAAGTGGTTGTTATCAGCGCAGACAATCAAGGCGAAAAACACAGAATGTCATTAGAACAAGGTTTACCCGTTGCCATGGCAGACCCAACATACGGAGATGATATTTGTTCAACGTTAACATCAAATGTAATGAACCTAGTTCCTATAGACGAGCAACCAATGCCATACAGTGATCCAGGCAAAACAGCCTATTGCCTGCAAAACTGGTATGATGGTGACCCTGCTACTCTGGGAGATGTGACATATCCATTTATAAAATTTAAAACTTCAGCCAATCAACCATCAAAGGCTCATGTGACACTTACATTTAATGATTGGGATGAACAAAATAAAATAGAAAAAATAATCCATATTAATCATATTACAGACCCATGGTTTTCACTTGTAAAAAATACAGGAAACTTTCCAAATGGTAATCAGTGGGATTACACTAATCAAGGTTGTGGTTATTATGTAAACAATCATACAGAGGTCGTAGCCAAAATTCAGGGCTCTAGCGATACAATTAGTTTTGACGTGCCAGCAGGAGATCATGAATGGATATTGACAAGTTATAATACAGACCAAGTATTTGTTGGTGGGTTGATGTGCGCCTATAATGCTATTAGCTCGCAGTATTGTGATTGCGCTGATATGCAAAACACAGGTTGTGATGAAAATAATAATAGTATTTGTGATACAGAAGAAGATCCACCATACAATCCTATGCCTCCAGGATTATATAACCAAGAATGTGTAAAATGCATTAATAGAGATATGCCTGAAGCACACGCTATATTTTGGGGCGCAGCATATCTGGATACTGATCAGTATCATGATAAATGGAGTGTTACTGATTTCTCTTCTGTAGATGCAGCAATAGTGGTCGGAGCCCAAGACGCGTCTCAAACAGAAAGTGACTATTTTAGCGATTCAGGTTTGATTGATTATAGTTCACGCGGTTTTAGCAATCAGAATTTTAGTGTCAATACGATTGACATTGTTGCTCCAAGTGAATTTAAGGGTATACAAGTTAAAGCAAATAATACAACAGGGTTTGGTTTTTTTGCAGGAACATCTATGTCTTCACCTGTAGTAACAGCAGCCATTGCTTTAATGGCTAGCCAACCCTACTATATTAATAATGGGGGTGTTGTTCAAGCGGCCCAAGACTTATTAAATAATGCTTATAATAACAACTCAGATCCTGCATATGAAGAATATAAATTTGGCAATGGAATATTAAGCCTGGATCCAAACTACCCTTGATTTAAGAACCTGGAATTGTACCTGGCACCTAATTTTATCCTGAACCCTTCGAAGAACTTTTCCCAAACATAATTCGTCGTCAGGCAAAAAAACAATCATGATACTCAATCTTCTCCCCTGAATTGCAACCATCAAGTCCCAAAGCACCCCTCCCATTTAGCTCCTATTTTCTTATCGCTTATGAGGAGAATAAGTTGTGTGGCAATAAATAATGCTTTCATTATACGTGGTTACGTACGTCCTGGCGAACTAACAAACAACTCATACCCACGCTGGATAAGGCACACATCATTTCACCCTCCCCCTTGACTCCTATACCCCCCGGGGGCATAATACCCTATGGGGCATTCATCTCATTAGCCAGGAGTCTTTATGAAAAATAATTGCAAGCATTGTCACCCAGATCACTCTAAGGAATTAAATAGAATCAAGCGTATGCAAGGCCAGCTCGAAGGCATCAAAAAAATGATCACTGATCGTCGCTATTGCCCAGAAATTCTGATTCAAACACGAGCTGTTCTCGCAGCAGTAAAATCTTTAGAAGGGAAAATATTAGAAAGTCATTTACAGAATTGTGTTGTTCAGTGCTTTGAATCTGGGGACAAAAAAGAATCTGGAAAAAAAATCACAGAATTAGTCACTTTATTCAAGAGATAATAACCGAGTGTATTTGATTTGGAAAAAGAGGACGGAAAAGATTTTATAGAAAACTGAATTCCCTTTTATTCACTGATTGCTTCCAAAAGCTCTAGAAAGAAATCCTGACTCCAAACTTTCAAACCCTCTTGATCTGAGACTTTCAAAAACCGACTCACATCCTGCTTGGCATCTTCCCACTTAATTAAGTGCATTTTTTCTGACATTTTCGATACATACCATTTTTTATCTACAACAACATTCTTATTTTGCCAAGGACCCATTTGATTAATAGCAGATGATAACAGTTTATAATTTGGCCGTACTTTTTTTCTGACATACCAAATAAAGTCATACCAATCTCGTCCTTTCACATATTCACGACACATTAAAGCGTGACTCTTGCTCGCAAACAAGCTCGGCAAATCTTGACAAACAACAGCAAACGAAAAGGGAAAAAGCAGATATTTATTTTCATATGTAGATTCTGATGGAGGAGTAGTATCAACTTCTAATTTTATCTGTATCTTTTTTCCCTGATCTCTTTTGTGTTGCAAAGAAAGCACCTGTCCAATTGAACTGTCTTTAATAAAAGCTTTTTTTACTACATTTTGGTTTATAGACCTATCTTTAACCTCTATATGAATACCATAGCTCTTAAATTCTAGAACAATATTATTAAGATATTCTTGCCATTCAAAATGGGAATTAGGTGATTTAAGAACAAAATCTAAGTCTTCTGAAAATCGATTCAAACCATAGAGAATACGAAGACAGGTTCCACCTTGAAACGCAGCATATTTGTAAAAATCTGTACGTGACAAAGCAGATAACACTATTTCCTGATAAATCTCTGCTAAAGCGTTTTCTTGATCTTGAATAGTTTCACATTTGTATTCGGCCAAACGATCTTCGATAACATGAACACTCATAAATTTAAGTCCTTTCTCACAGCTTTTAAAAAAGATGATACGCGACGACTCTGATATGCCTTATCTAATATATCTAATTGTTCAGAATGAATGCTACTGAGAAATTCATTCTCTACACGCAAACTTTTTAACAGAGGGTGAATTCCTTTCCAGTTTTTTTTATAGACAAACACACAATCAACCAGTGCTTTAAAAGGGTCTGCAATCAAAACAAAAGACTGTCCTACAGAATAGCGCTTACATTGAACATACAAAGTTCTATTGGGAACTTTTAAGTAATCAAAAAGACCTATTGGGGTCTTAAATTTTTTTGCTCGCTTTGTGCAAATTGATGTCACGACATGAACAGCTTCGGGAATCCAGCGATGATAAGAGAGAGCAGATTCTAAACTTAGACAGGACGGACCATAAATTTTTTGAGCAAACTCAAATTCATGAATAGCATACCGCCTAAAATCTTTACTCAAACAATAGAGGCCTCTCTTAATTTTGATAAGACCTTCTTGTTTAATAGCCCTTTTGATCAAACCATAACGTCTGTCATGTGAACCTTTAAAAACTTGTTCAAGTTCATAAGAGGTAAAAACATCGTGGGGAATGTTTTTTTTAATTTTTTGGATAGTAGAAAGCATAATGTATAAAACTGTCATAATATGACAGTTTTATACATATCTTATCACTTTTAGAGTCTTATTTCAACTTTTTTACATAATACTGTCACTTTATGACAGTTTCTTACAATATCTATTATCACATACCGATCACACCTCATAAAGTGAGCTCCTACTTGTCCTGAGCCTGTCGAAGGGCTTTTGCCAAGAAAGGCACACCCAGGGCGGGACTGGGTACATACACATTGACCGCAAAGCCTTTATTTTACGCATTAACCAAACTCATACTGTAAATACAAAAGGGAGGGCATGACGGAGACTAAATGATCCCTTCTTTAAAAGAAGAAACAAAAGCCTCCGCCATGATAGGCAGTTATGAAGATCGCTTACACACCACTTAAGAAGAAATTGATTCGCTCTTTCATTTTAATCTGAAAAAAGAGGCCCTTCTTTCCTAAAGGTGGTCCTTTAATAATTACTTCTCCTTCAACAGGATCCTGTCCTGCTTCCATCCTATTATAAGAAAGCTCTTTAGCTCTTACTAATTTTAATATCTTCCAGTTATTTCTAAATTCTCTAAAGTTATCGCCAGTAAAGGCCACTGGGGTTTTCATAACAAGAAGAAACACATTCACCTTTGCTTTTTTATAGTCTCCATGTGCTCCATCATACCAATTGCTTCCTGGTGTAAGAAAAGCCAACAAGGTATGATCTTTTCCCAAATCATATTTACCTAACGCTTCATTTATTTTTGAAGAAGACCGAAGCGCTTCAAAAAATTTATCCATGAATTGGTCACGAACCTTTTGAGAAGGAGCGGCTTGAAGAGCAGGACCTTTTACCATCAAAAGTTTTACTGGGTCAGATGCGTCAGTAGAAACTGTAAAAGTTCCTTCTATAACAGGTAGCGTGTTTCTCAATTCGATTTTTGTATTCTGAATCAAGAGACCACTCCCTATTGCTACACTCATTACCAGAACAAAAGAAACAATGACCGCAGTCCATTTTGGCATCTGGGACAAAAAAGACCTTCTGACAAAGGCTGAAATGTATTTTTCTCCTGGAAAGAGAAAGAACGTCTTCTTACAATGATCTTCATACTCTTTACCAAAGAATTCTAAGCAATTCTTTTCTTCGCTTTTCGAAAGAAAATAATAGAGCCAGAGCATGATAAAGAAAGCAATGTAAGTAATAAACCTTCCCCAGGTAAGCAAAATCCCAATGCCAAACACAGTCAACGCTAAATACTGTGGGTGCCTGAAGTACCGATAGAGCCCCGTCTTTACCTGCCCCTTTTTCAGAAGCTTGGCTAAATATATTTGTGAGGCCCCTACGAGAAAAATAAGAAACCCAAGAACAATGAGAATAAGCCCAACTGGGAACAGCGTATGAACTGGCAGTACAAAATGAACCAACCAGGAAGTTGCTAGATGACGGCTGAGGACCTCAATATGCATGACAGATCCATAAAGAAAACCAGCAAACGGAAGCAACATCCAGATTGGTTCCAATATGATAAAGAATGCCCCGATTTTCAAAAGAACATCTAACACTCTTTTGCTTTTTGTCTTTTTATTATCACTTTTTGTTGTATTCACTTCGTTGTGTATCATTTTTTTCTCCTATGGAATAAATTTACATTTCATGACTTCCACAATCAAAAGCACTCCCCTGCATGACCCAGTCTGAAGTGTAAGATGAAATATCAGTCCCTGCATCAATGCAAGGAGAGGTGCTTTGAAGTGTGTAATCATATTGTAGAGGGCTGTTAAATAGGGGATCTACGAAGATATCATGAGATCCTGGTTCACTACCACCATTTTCTACACCGTATTGTTTTTTCATGCACGCTTCTGCCTGTGGATCAACACAGACAACAGCTTGATCATTATTACCACTAAGCAGATTGTAGTCATGTTCCAAACCTGGATCGATAATGCCCGCCAATACATTAAAGTAGGCAATGTTGTTCACAATGGTTATCTCGTTTTCGGTTTTCAAGGTAGTGATCCCTGCCTGACTATTACAAGCAGTAACATTGTTAAGCATGTTTCCAGAAGATGACTCGTTAAAAGCAATTCCCGCACCAGTGTTCCAGTAGGTATCATTTCCAACAACACTACAATGACTCGTGCCATTTTCTGATCCCTTACAGCCAATCCCTTGATTAGCATTACTAAAAACCGTGTTACCTATGATTTGAGCGTATGTATCATCCATAACAAATCCACGAGCTTCACCAGCATATTCGTTTCTGACACCTATGCCAGTAACATGAGATGCGTAGACAATGTTTCCTTTAACCAACACAGGCTCATCAGGTAAACCAACACCATCAAGACCAATACCGCCTTGGTTCTCAATAGCTGTTTCGCCAAAACCATTGTCAAAAACAATGTTGTTTAAAACAACAGCTTGTGTGCGCTCGTCTATGTGATTGCATGTCTGAGGATTGTCAGCACACTCACTCGCTGGTTGGAGATAACCTTGATGAACAGCAATACCAGTCCAAGCGTTCTCGTAGACAATATTATATTCTAAATAAGGCTTGGCTCCGTGACGCGTGCCAATACCAGGAGATTGGAGAGCATCTTCTTCGCCAGGAACAGCATTCCAAAACGCCTCGTTATTTATCATCACCGCACAAGAGTAATGATTGTTACCAAGACCCAAACCATTGTTCTGGTAAGAAATGTTATCATAGATAAGAGGCACAGGTCTGTATTGTACATTGCTATTACGGTAATCACCGTTCGAAAAAGTCTCTTGCTCCAAAGAAGGGTCAGAATCGCAAGATGGCGTCAAAGGAGTGGTATCAATAAAGTTGGCGTGAACACCAACACCTGTTGAACCATTATTGAAAATAACATTGTGTCGAATAATAGGAGAACCGCCCCTATTTTGTAATGTGTGACCGTGACCAGGAATTGTGTGATCTTGCTGTGGCATGAGTGTAACGATAAACCCATCAAAGATAGTGTTACGCGTTGTACCGGCAACAAAGTCCACCATGGGTCGCCTGTTACCACAACCTGCATTAGGATCACTGGCATCACCATCAACGATTGAAATAGTCTCTCCAAGTGTGGGCCCTTCTTCAAAACCTCCACCCTGAAGAATAGTGCGCACAGTGCGCTTGAGTGGTTTACGATAAGTCTGTTGACTCTTTACAACATTTCGTTCGCCAGTTTCATAATAGTGTAACAAGTCAATATTCTCAGCCGTATAACTATCAACGCGTTCATTTCCATCTTCGCTTGTGGCATCTTCATTCCAAGTATCTGAGAATATCTGCACGTCCTTATCTGCGATACGCAAATATTCTTGATAAGTACCAGGGCGAACAATGATGGTATCGCAATGATTAGCGTCATCAATTGCCGTTTGAATATTGCTAAAGAGGTCATCAAAAGAATCTGTTTGCCACCTAGGATCATCCTCACCCTGCTGGCTTACTAATAATGTACGGCGACCTGAAACGAGATCACAAGCCACGCGACTTGACATAAGTTCATCGTAAGCTGCTTCGCAGGCTTCAAAGGGAGAAACCAGATCAGCTGCTGGTTCTTGATAACGAAGATCAGCAAAAGGATCCGCTGTAGCCAATTCTAGTTCTGGAGCTTCCGCACCGCAATATTCTGCTTCTGGCAACTCACCTATCTGTAGTGAGTCAGAATTTGATGAACTACCGCACGAAACTGCCATGAATAAACAAGCGATAATTGTCCAAAAAATCATTTGCCTGGCAACTATTACGGGAATGCTTACAGCTGCATATAAATTTGAATAGTGTTTTGATGTCTTCATAAAATGCCCTTTCTCCTGATGCTTATCATCTGGCCCCTCTTTGAGCCCATAATCATAAGATCATATTATTTAATTTTTAGTTCATATTCTATTATACACAAATAAACGCCTATTTCAACAGTATTTGTTTATTTTTTCTTTTATTATTTTATTATATCAAATATTACAATACTTTATAGTATTGCTTATTAACGGATTATTCTATTATTATGGTTATACACCTTTGCCAGAACAGCCTTTATTTCATAATTATTGTATTTTATGTTAATTTATGAGAAGATAGAATAGAACTTATGAGACGCCCAGACCCTACAAAGATCAGGATCAATATTTACGAATACCTGGATTTTAGACTGTTTCTAAAAGACCTTCTGGAGGAGTTTAAAGAAAAGCGCTCTGGTTTTACATTAAAAGTACTCACCGATAAAGCTGGCCTTAAATCTCCAGGACTTCTTAAGATGATATTAGATGGCAAACGACGACTCACTCGCGACACTTGCGAAGCCTTTGCAAAAGCATTCGAAATAAAGGGGCGTGAAAAAATCTATTTTGAAACAATGGTCCAATACAACCAGGCAAAAAAACCAGACAAAAAAAGGGAATACTTTGAAACGCTTCTGGATTTAAGACCTAGCTCTCAAGAATTTATCCTTAAAAGAAAACACTTTCGCTATTTCACAAGAGACTACTACGTCACAATCAGAGAGATGGTTTTGCTAAATGATTTTAAAGAAGATTATGAATGGATTGCTGAGCGCTGCGCACCCCCCATCACAACCCAAGAGGCCAAAAAAGCTGTAGAGACCCTCATTGACCTTGGCCTGCTTAAACGCAACGGCCAGGGCAAGCTTGAACAGACACAAGCCTTTATTCAAACCCCAGACAAAAACACTCAAGCTATCGAGGCCTATCACTTTCATGATACTGTTCTCAATAAAGCGAGACGATCTTTAGGCTACCTCGAACAAGACATAAGAAACTACCAGTCGCTCACACTCACTCTTCCAAACAGCATGCTTGATGAAATTGTCACAGAGTACATCCGTTTTCGTGATTGGATAGTTAATCGATCTAATGAAATTGGCACATGTGATGAAGTCTATCACGTTAATTTTCAGCTATTCCCTGCTACCTGGAAAAAACCCGGAGACAAGTCATGACAAAAAGAATTAACATACTCCTCCTTTGTATTCTTTTCTCTATTTTCTGTGGAGCCTGTTCAAACGAAGGTGGCGGCACTAGCATTTCTAATCCACCTACAATTCCTACTGTTAGCCTTCTCCCAGACTTTGATGAAAACATCTTCCAAACTACACTCACTGATTCCAGCGCAGCAACCAGCCTATCCTATCTCACAGATCCTTCTACAATATGGTCAAACGTTGTTATCAATGGTCCTTTTTCTATTGCTATGACAAATCTTGCAGAGCTAGAAATATGGGGTGAAACAGTGGCTGCGCTTATTGCTGCTGACACGGACTTTTCACTAAGTTCAGAACCCACAAGCTATCTTGTGGAAGATGTCAGCATTGCCGGCGTCACAAAGACTTGGGCTGTTTCTGTGAGTTTACGCGACGATGAATTTATCCAGGTCGTGATCTATAATAGCACCAATTCAAAGATATGGGCTTATTATCTTTTTCAAACAGACTCCGATGGATCTCCAATAGTCGGCATTTTTTCTTTTGTTCATCCTGAAAAACTAAATGACACTGCTGCCTCTGGTATTCGTTTTATGGGCTTGTCATTTGATGTCTCAGATTCCGCTTCCACTAGAATGAGTTTTACGGCTGACATCTATAACAGCACAAGCGGGCATTACATTGTTCCTAATCTTACTTATGAGTGTGATACAGACACTAAGGATTGTGTGAGTGAAATTCTTATTATTGAATCAGAACCTCCCACACGAGAGTTTGCTGAACACTCTATTCGCTTAAGTTGGAATGACACGACTCAAAATGTTTGTATGAGCACAGTCACTTACAATACAGGTGCGGAGTTAGGTCAAACCAGTCTGTTTACAGGCGGGCAACTCATAGAAGACAGCGACATCACAGCAGAAGAATGTACTGTAGCCACACCCTTCTGGTCAGAGCGAACATCGACAGTAGACGACCTACCAGATCGTTATAGCGATGATACTTCAACAAATGGATTTGCTTCAGAATTGTATGGGACTGGGGACAGCGTGGCAAACTGGCAATCTCAAATCGATAGCATTGTTCAAGAATCTTGGTTGATGGGTGAGTTTTATTGATAGTGAATTAAAACCACCATCTGGATGAAGCGGTCAGCGTAATAATGGGGATAAAAGAAACCTTCTTAAAACGTCCCTTGAAGCGCAATACCATTACTCGTTGGTGTGAATGAAACACGACTTTCATTCCTTGCTTTATTATAGCGAATTGTATCCGCAAGCTCCATTCCAGATGCAACTGCACCTGTCGCAAAGGCTAAAGCACCAAGCGTCCCTATACCATTGAGAAAGGCCTTATCAGCAGTGGTGCTTTTTTCAGCCGCAAATGCACTTGTTGCCAAAGAAGCTGATCCAACCAAAAACGAAGTCATTTCTACTACCGTTAAAGTTTTTTCAACATAATCAGGCTGCGCCGAAGGAAGAACTGTATTATTATTAACACAATGAATAGCACCTGTTGCCAGGCCAGCACCAAAAGTTGCCATAGTTACAGAAGTAAATTGCCGTGAGACCTTATCTCTTGGAGAAGCCTCAGCATATGTATCACCATTTCTTATTCTAGCTAAAGAAACAGCAAGGCCTGCTCCAGCACCAGTTAAAGCTACCCCTGTTGTTGCCAAAGGGACAACAGTATTCCATTGGATCTGACGCTTAGGTTCTTCTGAAGTCTCAGGCTCAGACTTAGGCATTGGGGTATCATAAATATAAGAAGTTTCGCTAGGTTGTGGTGCAAGTTCTGCAGGAATTTGAGTTGCCATGGTATCTTCCTTTCGTGTTACATTAAATATTCTGTAACTTATTATCGGCAAACTGCAATCACTGTTGCCCCAAACACGCAAAAACTGGACACATTTGTGTCCAGTGAATTTGAAAAACCAGCTTTGCCGTAAGGCAAAACAAGCCCATCCCGATTATGGAGCTGACTGAAAAAATGTTGATGATTTGAAATTGTTTCCGTCAGTTTTTGTCCAGCTGCCAAAAGCAGCCTACAAAAGCTGACAATGAATGCCCCTACGTTTCACATTTTTTAAGCGGAATCCTATGAATGAAGCGGTCAGCGTAATAATTGGGATAAAAAACCCTTCTTAAAACGTCCCTTGAAGCGCAATACCATTCCCTGTTGAAGCCAAAGAAACTTGGCGAGCTCTATGCACTTTGTTATATCGAACTCCATCAACAATATTTCTAGCCACATGAAAGGCTCCAATACCAGCTGTGAGTGCAGAAACTCCACCACCTACAGCTAACAAAGCCCTGCCATCTCCTTGCTCAGCATCAGGCATGCTCATAAAAAAACCTGTTGCCATTGCTCCCGACCCTACAATCATAGATGCGTCTAGAATTGTATCAAAAGTAACATTCACATAGTCTTCTTGTTTACTAGAAAGAACTCTATTACTATAAACAGTATCGATAACAGATGTACCTATACCAGCAGTACCAACAGCAAAAAAGATAACCTGAGCTCTTGTAGCAACTCTTTGTCTTGGAGATTCGTAAGAAGAGTTATCATGCGATAATAAATAAGCAGCACCGGTTCCAGCACCAGCCAAAACAAGTCCTGTTGCTGCCAAGGGAGGAACAGAAGTCCAGTTAATTTCGCGACGTGACACCTCTTCTTGTGGTTTCTCAGTAGGAACACCTTGAGACTCAGGAACAAATGAATTTTCTGTGGTTTCTGGAATCTCTGTATAACTTGGTTGAACTGCTGCTACCATAAAAACTTCCTTTCTAATTATTTAATAAACTTAAAACGTCCCTTGAAGCGCAATAGCATTACCTGTTGATACAAGTGAAACTTGGTGATCTCTATTCGCTCTATTACTCTGAACTCTTTGAGTAAGCCCCTTTGCAACTTGAAAGGTTCTTACCGCAGCAAATAAAACACCCGCCCCACCCATAATACCAAGACCATCTCTACTAGTAGGATCCTCAGCCTCGGCCATAAAAGCGCCCGCTGCCAAGAAGCTAGAGCCACCAATGTATGATACCGTTTGTACCACGTCTAATGGTCCATCAACATAATCTGCTTGTCCTTTATAAGCAGACTGAGCAAGACTAGCCACTATGCCAGAACCTGTTAATGCCCCTGCTGTATAAAAAGCTCTTTGTGATCTCCATTCCAAAGAACCCTCATCAACATACCCCTCATAATGATCACCTTCTCGTGGCAAAGTACTAACAACCAATGTTCCAAGACCAACCACAGTTGCCCCTGTTACGGCTAAGGGTAAAACACCACTCAAATCTATATTATTACGACGCCTATATTCTTCTTGAGTCTCAGTAGGAAATGAAGAACCTGGGGAATAAGAATCGCTATCAGGTTGTTCGGGAATTGGAATAGTATCTACTGGAATACTTGGTTGAACTGTTGCTACCATAAAAACTTCCTTTCTTATAATATTCTAAACTTTAAATATTCTCCCCCCTATTATCGGTTAGAAGTTTTCTAAGTTCGCATGTTTTTAGTGGATTTTGTAGATTGTCTGTTTGCTGAGCAAACGAAAAGAATGGTTGAAAGAATACCCCCATCCCCCAGGTAAATACCCCCCAAAAAGAGCCTGAAACCCACAGTAAAACCGTTATTATACAATGATTTCAATTAGTTGTTTTCATACCTCAATGGCACGGCCTTTGCATTATAAAAGGGTGGCGCATACGGAGGTATCCATGAAAAACATACTAAAAACTAATATTATCAAAATATTTTTTGTTTTATCTCTTTTAACGGTTTTATTAATTCCAAGCATTGGATTTTGTGAACAAGATCATGATTACATGCCAGATGAGCACGAATTATCAAACCACCTATGCCTACAAGGAGTCCCTGATGGCCCTCCTAACAAAGAAGATATGGATTATGAAAGTGGAAATGGAGAAACAGAAGAAGAAAATGAAGAAAACGAAGGCTCTTCCTCAGGTGCAGCTACACAATTGGAAAATGGACTCCAAAAGTTTCAAAACCAAGATGGTTCAGAACAAGAAGGAGTAGATCTTGAGATGGAAGGTCTTACGGATGATTATTATGAGAAAGTAAATGGCCAGTCATATGTAGAATGGTATTTTGATCAACTCGAAAATGGTCCAACCGGTCCTTGTACTGGTGGTAATGGAACACCTCTTCCAGATTGGCTCATAAAAATATTAGAAAACCGTGGTATCAAGATTGAGAACATAACCATAGGAGTTACCCCTGGCATATCACCTGATAATCCTTTTGCTGGACAACACACAACACCATTTAATGATGCCGCTGGTTCATCAGACACAGCTGTCACCATCACATTCACACCAGGAAAGAAAAAGAAATAGATTGGAAAAAGAATATTGAACTTATAAAGGGATCAAAGCTTGATCCCTTTTTTTTCACTTTATCCCATACACCTGCATCGCATTCTCATACCCTACTTTTTTTCTTAAATCGTCAGGAAGTTTTTTTAAGAATGCGACTGTGTTTTCGAGACTGCCTTTAGAGCCATGCTCTTTATTCATATAGGAAGGAAAAAAGAATTCATCGCAGCCAAACAAGAAACGATCTGGATAGGCCTTAATCACAGCAAGCCAATCAGGTTTGAGATTGCCTTGATTGTCCACAGGACGATTAACTTGGCCAGGATTCTTCACCACCCTAAAACTCATGTAAAGATTTGGATGCGCTTTTAGCAAGCGTTCTGTAAGCTCAGGTGTGCGTTCGCGCGTATTATCCCAACCCAAATGAACCCAAACAATCTTTGCCTTTCTATTATGTGCAAGTAGTTTTTCAAAAGCAGGGATATTTGCTTTGAATTTATTAGGATTATTAAATTTGCGCTTTTGTAACCATGATGGAAGATCTATGTCTTGAGAAATGGCTTCCATATGCAGGTCAATAGGCACGTTTTTTTCAGCTGCAATATCAGCCAAAAGCAGGAATAAAGGATGATCTGGAGACGCTTTTGAATAGTGATGATTAGCATTCATAGAAAAATGCTCTGCTGCCATCTCACCAAAACCAAGAACACCTTTTTTTGTAAGAACTTCGAGAGCTTTTTTTCTAAATTTGTCTTTATAGCTATCTGTAATTTTACTGTAGTCCATAGCAGATTCTATGATCATGGGATTGAGTGTCCCACCACCCATCATCAAGCCAAAGCGATCAGGGTATTTTTTTGTCAACACCGTTAAGTCGGGGCAAGTCAAAGTCTCGTTATGCGTTTTTTCTGCTGGCATAGGCATGAGGAGCATTTTTTTGACCCCAAGCTTATTCATCTCGTTCAATGCTGTCTTTGCAGCTCCCTCACAATCTGTTCTGCCACTTTTTTTAAAGTTAGCAATCAAATGAGCATGTGTATCGATGTAAACAAGATCTGTAGTTGGCTCAGCAACTTTTGTTGATTCTTTGGCTGTTGTTTGTTTCTTAGTTTTTCCCAACCTGAAACTCACCATCTCGCGTTTTGTAATGTACCCATTACCATCTGCATCAATTATATTAAATGTCTTTGAAGTGCCCATAAATTCAGAACGAGAGAGTTTGCCATCGTTATTGAGGTCCTTACGAGCAAAGGGTTTGTTTGTTGGTGATCTTCCTATGGCAAGTTGACAAATAAAAAGAATGGAAACCACTAAGAAAATGAATACGACTAATTTCTTCTTTTGATTCATAAAAAACTCCTTAATATGACCCAAGTGATTTGTATGAAGCTATTCTTATTAGAAATGATTCGTAGACTCAAGCATGGAAAAAACCTAATTTGCCGTAAGGCAAAACAAAGCCCGCTCCCTCCTTGAAGACGATTAAAAAATGGTGCGTTCGTAAAATATCTGTCGTTATTTTTGTCCGCCAGCAACGCTGGCCTTCAAAAATGGCGCTATTAGCAATAATGGCCTCCATTTTTTTCCGTCTGAAAGGATGGGAGCAAAAAAGAATCCTTTTTTGTCATCTTAATAATGGAAGTAAACAAAACCTATTTTCTTTTTTTTCGTCTGAAAGAACGCGAACAAAAAGAAACCTCTTGTACCCAATCCGCATGAGAATGAGCATGAGTTTAAAGCAGAACCCTTTGGGTTCAAAATTAATACCTTGTCATATTAAATAACTCGAATATGTAAACCCCATGGAAAAAAACAATAATATTGATCATTCATGTGTCAAAAATCTTGCCGACCTTATTGCCTATCAAGAAGGCGCAGTCGTCAGCCGCACACTCATCAAAAAACCAACCGGCACCCTCACAGTCTTTGCCTTTGATAAAGACCAGGGCCTAAGTGAACATTCTGCCCCCTTTGATGCTTTAGTGAATGTGATTGATGGCACAGCCGAAATCATCATCAACAAAGAGTCACACACGGTTAACGCTGGCCAAGTCATCCTTATGCCAGCTGATATTCCCCATGCTGTTAAGGCGACGACGAGATTCAAAATGGTTTTGTCGATGATAAAATAAATTATGAAACACGTTTTAACAAAATTAAGAATCAAACCTGGAAAGACTGAGAAAGCTGTTTCTTTTTTAGAAAACATTCAAAAAAATCATCTTCCAGAAGCTCTTCAAACATTACAAGAGGCAAAGATGCCGCTTGAATGTCACTTTGTCGAAAAAACTCCAAATGGTGACTTTCTTTGGGTTATGAAGACATTGGAAGATCTGGATTTTTTAAGAAACTACACTGCAAACTCAGATCTACCTATCTTCGATAAAATCAGAGCCTGGAAAAAAGAGTGTTTTGAAAGTGATCGTGTTGATCTTGAAACTGTGGCTGTTTTTGATTTGACTCTTACCGATCAAACCTAATTTGCCGCCAGGCAAAACAAGCCCATCCCTATTATGGAGCTGACTTAAAAAATGTAACGATTGATTTTTTTGTTCGTCAGTTTTTGTCCAGCTGCCAAAGGCAGCCTACAAAAGCTGACCAAATTGGATATGATAATTTACATTTTTTTAGCGAAGTCCATGTACCAAATGGTACTGGGCGAAGCGGTCAGCGTAATAATTGGGATAAAAAAATCCTCTTCTTTTTTTCCGTCTGAGAAGAGCGGGGAAAAAAAACCTTTTGCAAGCAATACAACACAGAAAAAACCCCTGATAAAACATTAAGTTAGCTTATCTTTTTTTGCTTGTAAGCGGGCACTTTTGTGCCCGCTTTTTCCCATTACCTCACAACATCGATGGTCTTGATGACGATAACTAGATAGTCATTCACACATAAAAACAAAAAAAGGAATTACGATGAAAACTACTTTTAAAATTTTAGCTCTTATTATTGTTCTTTTATATTCATCGATAACATACGCTGATTTTGTGCGCTCTGATTTCGGCGGAAATACTAATATGCAGACACCTGCTGAGAGGCGCGCAAGGCTTTGCTGCAATACTTTAATTCATTATTACGAAACTGGGCATGCAACATTTGGGGATGTTTTAGATGTCTGCCAGATTAATGAAGATGATCTAAACATCTGTACTACAGCAGATGACTTTTTCCCTATAGTTATAGAAGACATGTATAACAGTTGTGTGAATTCTGAAGATAATGATGGTATCGCAGATGAAGAAGAAGACAACAATGGAAATGCATGGTGTGACGGCGATTTGAGTCAAGATGATGCCACCGAGAATTCTGATAGCTGGTGTGATACTGAGGAAGATCCTGAATGTGCCTGGTATCCTTCTGAAAACCGACTTATCAACCCCTCTCAAATCACAAAAAAAACACTTGCTGACATGCTTGAAGCAAGGTGCTGCATGGCCTTAGAAAGCTATTTTGAAAGAGAAACGATAACACAAGATGATGTCATTGAAAGATGTAACATTGATAAAGACGCCTACAGCTCTTATTCATTAGAGAGACTGCTGGAGTCAAAGTACGTGAGCTGTGTAGATGAAGATGGTATTCAAAACGATGAAGAAGATGATAATCAAGACGCCACTATCAAATAATACTGATACAGATGAAGATGCTCTTGATGACGAATGTCCTTGGACATGATATTTACCTGGCACTCCCCTAAAACCTCACCCCTGCTATCACTCCATTTCCTCATAATATTCATCACCCAACCCCAAATAGGTTGTTGTCACAACAAAACTAGGCATGCCATGACACTCATCACAGCTTACCTCCGAAGTGCCACCTGTTAAATCAGAACCATGACATTCCTGACAGACAGTGATATCATCACTTGCTGTGTCTCCATGTGATCCTGTCGAAGACCAAGAAGATGAATGGGGATAAATGCTGTCTGTACTGGAAGAGGTTGTTGTTGAGGATGAATCCAAAGCAGCCCCTCCACAAGAAAAGAAACAAAGCAATACTATGAAAAAACAAACAAACATGACATTCTTAAATTGACTCCAAAACATACGCACTCCTTTTTAAATTTATATGTACTTTTACTTATAGCATAAGAAACTCGAAGAATATACGGATGCCCATTGATCTCAGCATCCACAAGAATGCACTCCCATCTTCAGAGACACAAAAACCTGATCTGCATCCAATCAGCACCATTTGTTCAGCGCATACCTCTTTTATGTTAATGATTATAAGCAATTAGCTATTTTTATGCATCCAAATGTATGCAGTTTATTGCTTCTAAGGGTTTCTTTTTGATTTATTTGGTGTTAACCTCTGGCTATGGAAAGTGGAAATGGGATCAATTTATTTCAGTATCTAGATTATCGTGAATACCTTCGCGATTACTATGTAGAGCAAAAAAAGACTCGCGCAGGTTTTTCTTTAAGAACGTTTTCTAAAAAAGCAGGCTTTGGATCCTCTAACCTTCTTAAATTAGTCATGGATGGTGAACGAAACCTCACCGAAGAAAGTCTCACAAAATTCATGAAAGGACTTAATCTGAATAAGAAAGAACAAGAGTTTTTCAGAAACCTTGTTCACTTTAACCAAGCCAAAACCCACGAAAACAAAAATTATTATTACCATAAATTACTGCAATCCAAACATTTTAATAATCTCAAACCAATGGAAAAAGAGCAGTATGAGTTTTACTCAACCTGGTACCATGCTGTTGTGAGAGAACTCATTACATCAGATAAGTATGATGGTCACATTGATTCACTTTATGAAAAGATAACACCCAAGATATCAGTAAAAGAAATTGAAAAATCAGTCGCACTCTTAGAGAATATTGGCTTTATAAAGAAAACAAAAAATGGCAAATGGAAAGTCTCTGATACAATTGTCACAACTGGCCCAGAATGCGCCTCTGTGATCCTCATGAACTACCACAAAAGCTTTCTTAACCTTGTGAAAGAAGAGATAGAAAACGTCCCCCCTGATCACCGTGATGTGAGTGTACTCACTTTAGGAGTCGACAAAAATAAACTGCCAGAAATCAAAAAAAGAGTACAAAAGTTTCGTCAAGATATTCTGAAATTAGTTTCAGACCAAAAAAACCCAAGCGAAGTACTGGCTTTGGCTATCCAGCTATTACCGCTGACAAAAACATGGGATAAATAATATGAAAAAAGCTATTTTAACCTTCATCCTTGTATTTCTCTTATCATGCGGCAGCGTCACGGGAGGCTCAGAGGCTGGCAATCCTACTACACGCACACTCTATGGACAACTTTCTGGTGCTGACGCGTCCACAAATATGTATCTTGGACATTCGCACGCAGAAAGTACCTGCTCTGCAGATACAATCATTGCAACTGATTCCCTTGCTCAAACCACAATGGCATCTGTCTCAACTGATTGCTCCTTTACAATTACACTCGCTATCAACACAGCCTATGTAATTAGCTTTACACTTAACGACGATTTTGTGGGGACTATGCTTTTTAGCACATCAGAAACAGCAACTTCTCATGTTATTGTCTTGGATTCTGGCTCTACCGAGATTTCACTCGGCACCATTACATTTGATGGAACAACCGCTAGACCAACCCATGAACCCTATGAAGAAATTGATAGAGATAAGGACGGCAGGTTTGACTACTATGATGATGACGACGATGATGATGGCATCTTTGATGACGAAGAAGATGATTGTGATGACGATTATTACCCTGATGATTACGACGAAGATGATTCATGTGATGAAATTGACGAAGAAGAAGATGATTTTTAGTTTTATCCCTTGGGTTGCTCAAAGCCGGCAGAGCGGCCCAAGCTATTAACAATAACATTTTGTCTAACTTTATTCTGAGACAAACTCAGAATAAAAACCAGGCAAAGGAGGTATCATGAACGGAATCAAAACATGTATTGTTTGTGCCGGCTTACTTATTTTAGTAGCCTGCGGCGCTTCAACTGGAACAAGTGTTGACTCATCAACAAACACGACAGCCACCACACGAGCTTTAACCGGTAGCCTGGGCTCTTCAGGCACGGCTTCCTCTCTTGTCAAATACGCAGTTGAGTCTTCTGATTGTTGGGCTGATGTGATCATCGCTACCGACACATCTGGGACAGCTCTTACCGAAGAGATTGCTGAGGACTGTTCTTTTAGCATTAGCCTCACAGTGGGAAAGTCCTATTCTATCAGCTTTGCACTGGAGGATCTCTTTGTCGCAAATCTTATTTTTGATATTATGGGCACTGAAGATTCAGATGAATCTTCCCTTGATGTCACAGATGGTGATGAAGAAATTAATTTAGGCACAATCACTCTTTCTGGCAATTTAGCAGAAAGCGAGTTCAATCCTTTTGATGATTCAGATTATGCTGGTTATGGTGGGTGTGAGTATGATGATTTTGATGGGATGGATGATGATAAAGACTGTCATCATGATAAACACAAACATGACAAGCACAAAAAAGATTGTGGAGAAGAGGAATATTTAGATGATTATGATGAGGAATGTGCCTGTGAGGATGATTGGGACGAAGAAGATGATTTGGATGAAGAAGATGACCTAGATGAGATGGATGATTTAGATGAGCTAGGCGATGAAGATGATCTCGATAACAAAGAAGATCTTGATTGATTTTTTTCAATCATAGCCCCCCCTCTCACATAAACCCCTGCTTATTAGTAGGGGTTTATTTTTACTCTCATCTGCCAACACACAGTAACCTTACGCTTTTACAATCACAACAGCAATCCACTCTCCATGATGAGAAAGGCTTACATCAATGTCTTCGATTTGTTTTTTTGATTGAAAAACCATTGGCGGATCATAAGAGGATCCTGTCTTTTTTCTAATGATTTCGATTTTTGTATACCCCTGCTTTTGCAGCATCTGTTTTGCTAAAAATCTCGCATACAAAGACTCTTTTGATTTAATGGATAGCCTTTCATCCTTTGAAAAGAACGCTTCATCACAACCATCAAAAAATGGGTCCTCTATTTTTAAAACCTGAGTCTCTATTAAATCAAAGTTAAAATCATAGTCTGCATGGCAGCCAAAGCAATGAACATAGTCTTCGTTTTGAACCCAAACAACAGGGATGATAATGCCTTCAAAGCGCACAGCCTTAGATTCGTAATCAACTTCAAATTTTTTATGAGAAAAGACAGTCTTGGGATTTAACTTCTTTACAATCTTGTAAGCTGCCTCTTTTGCCGCCCAAAGAGACCACAACATCTTGTCTGGATTTTTTGATCCTTGAATTTGCTTTATCTCTTCACCAGCAAAGACTCGATTAAGAAATCGCTGGTCTTTTGATTTATCTTTGCTCTGATCCAAATGGAGTGCAACAACATCATTACCTATTGTTCTCTTTGTGCTCAAAATAGCCCTTCTCCATTTCTACAAGCTCATTGATGATCTGCAGCGATAAATCTCTCGCCCCTCGCATTCCCTGAGAAGATGTTTTTGGTGACAGGCCTTTGATGTCTGAATAAAACACTTCCTTGTACTTTGGGAATTTTGAAAAATCATCTTGCCCATATCCTCTAAGATAAAAGCATATGACTCTGACATCAGGGGCGCTTTGCAAAAACTTACCAACAGCGTAACTGCAGCTTTCGACATCGACTCTTCCCTGGCGACTTCTTGTTCCTTCAGGAAATATCATGATACTTTCTCCTGAGCAAAGAAGATGCGATACCTTTTCAAATGTTTTCTTAGTTTCTTCTTTAGTACCACCGCGAACAACAGGCAAACATTTACCAAGATAACAACACAATCTACTAAAAAGACTGCTGTAAAAGTTGTTTTTTTCTGGAAGGTTCCAAGGAAGCAGGTGAAAATAACGAAGAAAGTACCAAGGCGAGCCCAAGGCACATACAAGCACCATTGAATCCGCCATGGTAAGATGATTCGCACAAATAATCAGAGGACTTCTTTTATTCGAAGTAAAACTACGAAACTGTTTTCGTATTTTCCTGACCTCAGGCACCTTGTATCTCAGAACAAATCGCATGCTAAACCAAAAAAACAAATAAGTTGGCACTAAAAAGACTCGAGATAAAAATCTCTGCACCTTTAAATGGCAAAAAGAATTGGTTTCTTGATCAGCCTTAGGCTTGAGGACCTCTGATTCTTGTGTCGTAGAATTCATTAGGCATTCATCATTGCAGATACTAATTCTACAGCGTTTCCGATTGTTTGAACTTTGTCAGCCGAATCATCATCGACTTCAATGTCAAAATTATCTTCGAACGCCAAAATAATATCAACGAGACGTGCAGAATTTACACCAAGATCTTTTAAAATATTAGTTTCATTGCTAACATTTTTCAAAGCTTCTTCGTTTTTGCTAAACGGCGTGATGATTTCTACGATTTTATTAAATACTTCTTGTTGTTCCATTTTTTACTCCTATTATAAAATTAACTGCTCAGCCTCAAACCCTGTGTCACTATGGCACAGAACAAAACCAAGAGATAATATATTATTAATTATATTAACCTTCCCACTTTTTCATGATCAACATTCCATTCACATCACCAAAACCAAAACTTGCCTTTGCAAGAATACGAACATCTTTTTCTATCGTCTTTCTGACAATTCTTTCAGAAAAAGCTTCGAGTTCTGGGTGCAGGTCTTCACAGTTTATTGAACCATGTAAAAAACCATTATCAAGTTGTAAGGCAGCAGCGACACACTCAATGCCTCCTGCTGCTCCTAAACCATGTCCCACAAGTGATTTTGTGGAATTGATGTATGGAAAATCTTTTTCGCTGCATTCTAAGGCCCTCTGCCAATTTTTAATCTCCATGGAATCTGCCATTGTGGCAGTGAGGTGCCCATTAATGGCATCAATGTCTTGTGGTCTGATACCTGAATTTTCAACAGCCTTTCGAACACATCTCACAACACCCTCAGGATTAGGCGCTGTAATACTTCCTCCATTACGTTGACCACCACAATTGACATGACCACCTAAGACCTCGGCGTAAATTTTTGCGCCTCTCTTTTTAGCTGATTCTAAACTCTCTAACATGAGAATCCCCGCACCAGAAGATGGCACAAAACCTCCAGCTGAAGCACTCATAGGCCTTGATGCTTTTTCTGGTTGGTCATTGTATTTTGAAGAAAGCACCCCTCGCATAGCATCAAAACTTCCCCAAATATAGTGAGAGCTCCCTTCAGAACCACCAGCAAGAACTCGCTTTTCACGACCATCTTTGATCATGTAGTAAGCATTCACAATAGCTTCGGTGCCTGTTGTGCAAGCGCTACTGTTAGACGTTACTTGACCTCCCAGGCCTAAAAAGCCCCCGATTTTAGCACTGGCCGCACTTCCCATTGTTTGCTCAACTGCTGTGCTCCCTAATCTTCTCACTCTGCCAGCATTAATAAATGGGATAACCTTTTCGCCTAAAGTATCAATACCGCCAATACCTGTCCCAATCACAGCACCCGTTTCCCAATGTATTGTTTCGTCCGAAGGTGTGGGTAGAGAAAGTCCCGCATCTTTCCAACAATCCATCGCAGCAATGGATGCATAAAGCATGCTACTGTTCATAGCCATGAGGGCTTCTTCTGAAAAATACTCTCGCTTAATGTCTTCTATGCCTTGTGGAATACCACCCACCTGACAAGAAAAACCAAGTTCCTTTAGTTTTTCATAATAACGAATCCCTGAAACACCATTTTGAAGGGCTGTTTTAAACTCATCCAAACCATGTGCATTGGCTGAGACCACACCCATTCCTGTAATTACAACTCTAGTCATTTTTTACTCCCATTCCCGAAGCAGTGGCCTGTGCTACCAGCTCACCACTTTCATTAAACATTTGTACTTTGCATCGCATTTTACGTCTGCGCCAAAAAACTTTTTCAGCACGGATGGTCACCTTATCTCCAGGATAAACCGCTTTAATGAACTCACTTTCAGCATCTGTAAAAAGAGTAATCATATTTTCATTTCCAGAGGCCTCCTGAGACATAAGATAAATCCCAAGCGCCACCACACCAACCTGGCACATACATTCTAGAAGAATCACACCAGGTGTGATCGGGTAATTAGGGAAATGTCCCTTGTAGAACATTTCATCTTTTCTAAATGTATATTCTCCGACGATGTGGTTTTCATCGACTTCCAATATTGTATCCACAAAACGAAAAGGCCTTTTTTGTGGAATCATTTCAACAATTTGATCACATGTGAGAGCTTTATTATCCACAGTACATTCCTCCATTGATGTGAAAAACACTTCCTGTACAGTAATCCGCCTCTGTAGCCAAAAACCTGACCATCTTACCCACTTCTTCGGGTGTTCCCACACGTCCTAAGGGAATGCGGCTTTTAATTTCACCTTGAACTTCTTCTGGTAATTCATCGGTCATTCTTGTTTTAATAAAACCAGGGGCAATAGCATTGACCAGGATTTGATAAGGGGCAAGCTCCAAGGCAGCTGTTTTAGTAAAATTATCAATAGCTGCCTTTGTCATACCATACACGCTTTGAGTGGGATTACCTGTGCTGCCAATCACGCTCGAAATATTTATCACGCGACCTTCTTTTTTGCGTATCATGAAACGCGCTAAACGCTTGGTTAAAAGCCAGGTGCTCTTCATGTTTGTGGCAGTCACTTTATCAAAATCTTCTACCTTTGCAGAAAACAAGGGAGCATCAATTGCCATACCAGCGTTATTGACGAGAACATTAAGTCCTCCGCGCGCTTTGAGTTCATCATAAACTTTATCAACACCCTGCTGTGTAGAAAGATCAGCCTGAATTGTAAAAGCATTATCCAACTCACGTTTAAGTGCGTCAGCAGGTCCTTCACTATTATTATAATGAATCCCTACTGTGAAACCTGCTTGTGCTAAAGCAATACAACAGGCCTTACCAATACCAGTAGCACCACCTGTTACAAGAGCGATTTTTTGATTTAAATCAGTCATTTGTTTTCTCCTATTTTAGTAAAAGCACCAACCCTGGCATCCTTGATTGTGTAAATGGGTTCACCATCAACAAGAACCCTTCCATTAGCAATAGCCAAAGCTGTGCCATTTTCAGAAAGCTCTGAATATCTTCTTATATCTACTTCGTAGCGTACGACTTTGTTATGGGGACGGATCTGACCAAAAAAATCAATTTCTTTTGCTCCCAATGCGCGTCCTGTGCCTTTAGCACCACGGAGAAAAATATAAAACCCTATCATCTGCCAAACAGCGTCTACACCTAAACAACCTGGTTGAACGGGGTCGTTACGAAAATGACACTGAAAAAACCAATCATCTAGGTGAACATCTTTTTCGGCAACAATCCTACCTTTTTTTCCATTGTGCTCAATTTCAATAACTCGATCGACCATGAGCATGGGAGGTGTTGGGAGCGTACCACAACCCTCTTTGGGAGGGTCTTCAATAAGATCTCCCCAAGAATAAGCCATAAGCTCCTCTTTAGAAAAACGTGTTTTATCCAAAAATTCACAGTACTTCATTACATATCTCCTTCTACTGAGATGAGAAGACCACCCCAGCTCAATCCAGCGCCAACAATACAGAGAGCGATTTCATCACCATGAGAAAACTTGTCCCAGTTTTGCGCTAAAACACAAGGCGCTCCAGCAGCACCGCAATTACCATACTCATCAACATTGTAAAAATGTTTCCCATCTGCAATTTCAGCCTTTTGGGCAACATTTTGTAACATCAACAAATTGGCTTGATGACCAATGAAATTGAGATCTTTTGGGTCACCTTTCATTTTTTCTTTTATCTTTTTCAAAAGCGACAATGTCATGCGAATAGCAAACATTTGTACCTTTGAACCATCCTGTACAAAGTGCTGCATGGCAGGAACCACAATCTTCTCCCAGCCAGACGGGTCTGAAAAAATCATGCTTTCTTTGACATGATACCTTGATGGCACTTTTTTTGAAACAATAGCTGCTGTTGTGGCATCACCAAATAAAACAGCAGAACGTCGATCATTGTAATCCACACAACGAGTCACATTTTCGGGATTGACCACTAAAATATGATCAGGAAGGTCTTCCGCCTTCATGGAATTTATAAAATTAAGTTGAAACACAAAAGTAGGACAAGCAGAATTGAGATCAAAGGCTGGTGCTTGTATTCCAAGCTCAGCTGCAATCATGCAGGCCTCCGCAGGTGTGGAATATTGAGGCGTTGAACTCCCTGCAATGACCATACCAATGTCGGAAGGTTTTAAACCCGCTCGCTCTAGCGCCATTTTAGCAGCCTTAGCACCAGTTTGACGGTTGGAATAAATTGATCCCTCGACTGACTGAAGTGGACGTTTGTTTTTAGTTTCTTTAATATAATCTAAATCAAGCACGGTTCGGCGCCTGCTAATGCCAACCCTCTCCATGATCCACTCATCACTTGTGCCTATATCTAGGTCTTCGAGAAACTTGTTGTCGATAACATTTTCGGGGACAAAATATCCCATGCTGTTTATATAGAGCATTTTATTCTCATTTCTTTATCTTGTGTTTTTATTTTTACCATCACACTTTATTTCAGATGTTCTCCCCCATCAACGTGAATCAAGCTACCATTAACCCAACTCGCTTCTGGCAAACAAAGGAGATAAATAGCATTCGCAACATCTGCAGGTGTTGTGAGTCGTTCATAGGGATTTCTTTTTACAGCGTCTTGAACCATTTTTTCATGACCAGGAATCAACTTAAGAGCTGGCGTTTCAGTTACACCTGCCTGAACAATATTTGAACGAATGCCATGCGGTGCAAATTCTACTGCTATTGCCCTTGAGACAGATTCTAAAGCGACTTTAGCCGCAGAAACCGCTGAATAACCAGGCAAGACCTTTAGGTTGCCTTCGCTTGTCAGACCAACAACTTGTGCGTTTTTAGAAAACAAATTTGTTGTAAATAGTTTTTGCGTCCAAGTGAGAAGGCTTGTCCCCATGCTATAAATCGTATGTGACATATCCTCATCAGCTAGAAAAGGAGTGTCCTGAGAGGGGTTTGGTACGATAGATTTGAGATTTCCAAAGGCAATGGAATGAAGCAGAAGACCTACTTTGCCATTCGGACCCATTTTATCCTGCAAAACAGTAATGGTTTTTTCCTGACCTTCTGGACTCAAAGCATCCAAATTAAGGGCAACAAAAGGATTACCGTTTTCTTGAATCTTATCAAATTCAGGTTGAATGGTTTTCATGGCACCACGTCTATCACGGTGAACAACACAAACACTCATGCCTGAAGCACTTAATTTTTTAGCTGTCGCCAAACCAAAACCACTAGACCCGCCAAGTATGACAGCCCATTCATTTGAATTAAATTGTGACATTTTGTTCCTTTCCTATTTCTTGTGATTTCTTTACCACTGCAAGTTCTTGAAAAACCTTTTGAGCTGAACGCAAATCCATAATGGACTGCGCTGAAACCCCTATTGATTTAAAAAAGCCTCTCAAAGGACGATGTGGTCCCAACTCTAAAATTGGAAACCCTTTTTCTTGAAGAGCAAACATATTATCACGCCAGCGCACACGGCCGCTAAGTTGCTTTGTAAGAGCTTCTATCAAATCATCTACAGAACCTGTATGAAAGCTTCCTGTATAGTTTGAGGTGACATTTTTAAGATTGATTGGATTCATTTCTTTTTTATACACGTTGAGTGTGTCACGAAATATGGCTTCGATCTCAGCCATATGTCTTGAATGAAATGGGGCGCTCACATTCAGTGGCACAATACGGAGTTCGGTTCCTGTGTATTTCTGTTCCAATTCATTACAAAGCTTTTTAACTGAATCTGCTTTGCCACTCAGAACAATTTGACTCGTAGAATTATCATTGGCCACATCAACACCGTATGATGAGGCACTTTCTTCGATGTCTTTGAGAGGAAGATCTGACATAATCACAGCTGCCATGGCCCCAAAGCCAACAGGAGAGCTGCTTTGCATAAATAACCCTCTTTGATAAACAAGTGATACAGCGAGTTCAAAAGGAATCACATTCGCGGCCACAAGTGCTGTATACTCACCCAGGCTATGACCACCATAATAATGTGGTTTAAGGCCCGTGTATTTTTGCAAAACTCTCAAAATGGCTATTTCGACCGTTAAGATACATGGTTGTGTGTACTTTGTTTCATTTAATCGACCATCATCACCATTGATAAGCTCCACAACATTGAATGGGAGAGAGCGAGAAGCTTCTTCAAAAGTCTCTCTTGCTTCAGCAAAGACCTCAGAAAAATCCATTCCCATACCAAGTCGTTGCGATCCTTGGCCAGAAAAAACAAGTGTGTATTTTTGTTCTTGAGCATTCATATTAATTACCCTCTCTCATGAGAGACTGAAGTGTCTCACATAATTTAACTCTTAGATGAGCGCTGTCTATTATTTCCTTTGCATAACCAAGCTCTACAGCTTTTTCTGGGCTGAGCTGTTTATCTTCGTATTCCTTTTGCCATTGTTTTTCTGCTTCCTGACGCTCTGCTAATGGGAGAGCTGTTAATTTTTTTGCATACAAAACACCTACAGCTCCTTTAGCTCCCATCACTCCAATTCTAGCTTTCTTTAGAACCAACCCTGCTCTGGGTGGTCCCAATGTGATGAGATTAGCATGAATAAAACGGCCTCCGTAATTTTGCCTTAAAGTAACAGCTATCTTAGGATTGCGACTCAAACATTCCTCTCGAATCGAGCGACCACCAACACCTTGAATACCTCTATGCTCTTGTTCAGAACCTGGTTTAAAGGCAGGAGAATCATTGAGTTCTATAAGTGGAAGATTAAATCTTTCACAAAGTCTATTCATCCGAGTAAACTTGGTTATTGAGTCAACATTTTGCGCCCCACTCTCAATAGCAGGATTATCAGCAATCACACCTACTTTTACGCCACCTAACTTGGCAACACCCACGATAAGAGGTAATTGATCATCTTTCCAATATTCTTTGAAAGATCCATTATCAAAAGTCGCTTCAATGACATTTCTCATCTCGTAGGATTGAGTGAGATCCTGTGGAAGATTGAAATCAGATTTTCCTTCATGAGAACCGCCCAGTGTTGTCATGGAAGGAGCTTCATTTTTACTAAAGGGCATGAGACGCGCTATTTGATCAAAAGCTTCTGTTAAATTTTCACAAACAAAGGGACAAAAACTCATAGCCCTATTTATTTCGCTTTCGGTCTCATCACCTCTTTTGACATAGAGGCAATAATCCATGTGTTGATGGATGGGTTGTTCTAGGGACCGGGCTCCCAATGCCAAACTAATTTTAGGGACATTGACATTTAGGAGAGCGTGATAAAACCCTTGTCTACCTTCAAGGTGTTCTTTAGACACAGGCAAAGAAGGGGCTTCCCATTGGTCACCGCAGGCTAGTACCAAAGGAATGTTTATGTCTTGAGCCGCTTCAACAAGACCTGTTACTTTTTTAAACGAATTAGCATTATACAAACCATAGTCAGTTGCTGTGACAATCATGGCTGCAGGAAAACCTGCAATTTTGGCATAACCTGTTAGTATATTCTTTGCTTGTTTCAAATCAGGACGTGTTTCGAAAAACTCTCCCTGATCAACATGGGCTTTGAGCACATCTCTTCCAAATACAATCCCTGATTTGATGGGCACGTCTAAAAGAGGTAGACTTTGATCTCTTTCGATTTCTTCTTTTCTCTCAATCACAGAAAACAACTTAAGTAACTGCCTGGTCGCGTTAATAACTTTTTCTTCTGATGGGAAAACAAATTCAATATCACCACTTCTTTCAGCATGAGCTTTAGCTCCCCCTAAAGAATAATTTGTTCCCTTTTCTCCCAAAACCTTTCTCACTGTCTGCGCCCCTGTGAGCACTCTGTAACATTCAGGTTGATCATTCATGAGACTTAAATGCCCAATACTAGCACCGTAAACTAACATGCCTACTGTGGCACCTACATGAAGATGAAAATGAATGAGTTGCCTAGAAACACCATCAATGATTTCGTCAATAGATCTTGATAAATCAAAATGCCTTAAAACTTTTTCAAAATACTCTCTTCCCAAATGATTTTTAAACCAAGTGCGAAATTTATCTGGCGTTGAAAATCCACCCGTATGAGCCAAGGCACCAAAATAAGCACCAGCCCAACCTAAAGAGGCTACGGACTCTTTGATGTTAGCCCCTGCCCCATCATGAAAAGCAACCAAAGGTTTATTCATGAGATAAGCCAGAACCACAGCAGCAGCGAGCTTTTTGCCTTCATTTTCACCCAAAGCTCCACCACGATATCTAAAATCACCTGCATAAGCTAATACAGGAACATTGTTTACATGGCCTTGATAGACATTGAGAGCCACATTCGGTTTGTCATCAACTTCTGGAAAAAATAATTCATTATAATCACCATTATCAAATAAAAGTTTAGCACGATCTTGATTTAAGAGCTTACCCATTCTTTGCTGTTTTTCACTCATTTGAGATTCTTTATCTTGAGGTTTTAGAGAATCTCTTTCTTCAATCGAAAATGGGGGCCTACTAATAACGTTTTTGTTTTGATCATGCCTGACTTCTACAACAGTCCAAACAGGTTCAGACTGAGCCTCTGTTATAAGAGGGAGAATAACTTCTGTTGATTGAATTTGAAGCCCTTCTGCAAAACCACCTACCCTGGATGATATCTGTTTAACAGTTTCGGTAGACAATGAAAGCTCTTGATCATGGGTGTGATTCCCATTCCATGGAATGGGCGCTGCGTCTTTTGAAAGCAACAAAACATTATTGGGTCGGTGTGGCTTGCCTCTTTGAACCAGTCTTAACGCACGATAAGCCATGACTGCGCCTTCTTCAAAATGAGGCAATGTGGCTGTGCCAAGCGAGGTCATCTTAAGTTCAGCCTGAGAAACCAAGGACAAGGCAATAAAGCGAGGAGGAATAGTATTATCCTTAGAGGGATTTTGAGCGGGAAACAATTCAAACAAATGTACATCTTTATTGGCAATTGCTTTAGGCAGGACAAGCTTTCTTCCTACAAAATGTTGAAACCATTTTTTAAGATACGGCTTTAAGTAACCTGGAAAATCTTCGAATTCCAATGATTGGCATTCATTTCCGCTATCAAGCTCTTGCTTTAATCTATCATATTCACCTAGATCAAAATCATAAGCTGGATTCCTTTTGACCATACGGTATTCTTGCAAAAACTCTAGGGCAACTGGCAATTTTCCTATTTCATAATATTTTTCAGGACTGAGTAAGTACAGAAGCGCCCAAATATCATTTTTTTCAATTTCGCTCAAAATAGGTTTTGTTTTAAGCCATGACACTAAAGGACTTGTCAGATTTTGGTGGCAGCTTCCCGTAGATTGACAGAGAGTCAAAAGACGAATCATTTTTTCTTTTTTGACTTTAGAATCGTTTTTAAATGCCTGGAAGAAACGAATGAGTGTTTTTGGATTTTTATCTAGATCTGAAAGAGATCCCACTCCATAATTTTGAAATAGTTCTTCAAGGCTTGCTTTCTCTGCATAGGGTATAAGATCTGATGCCTGATCTTCTTGCTCAGCCAAAAAAGTTAAAATATGTTCATTATTTGAAAACATATCTTTTAATTCTTGGCGCGCTTTTAAGATCGTGGAAACCATGAGTGCAAAATCGTTTCCCTTGATCTGTTTGGTTTTAATTTTCTGTGATACCTTATCAATACATTGATCTACCCACTCATGGGCCACATCATAACCTAGGAAATAATTTTTAATATCGTCAAGCTCAGAAACTTCTGATTGTTTAAGTGAATAGCCAAGATTGCCATTTTCAATAACCTGATCATCTTGCAAAGACTCTTCTGAAGACAGCGTCAGCACAGACTCTCCAGATTTAGCAACGTCTGATGCATTTTTAAGAACTTCTTCAATAACACCGTCATGTGTGGCTTTTATTGATGTCATCATCTTCATGGCTTCAATTTGATAGAGTTCCTGACCTTTTTTCACCTTGTCGCCAACACTAACGCAGACATCAACAATCATACCAGTCATGGGTGAAGCATGAGGATCTAATTTTAGAGTCTGACCACTTGGAAAAACATCCAAATAAAAAGACCGGCCTTGCATACAAAGATGTCGCTTAAATTTATCAGCGCTGTGAGTTCTCACGGATATCAGTTGTCCATCAGGAAGAATTATTGAAAATTCATTTTCGTTTCGTTGAATGATTTTTAGACAGAACTCCCAATTTGCAGAGGATACGCAAAAATTACCTTCTGATCTTTCTTCTACTGTCAATTGCGCTTGTTGATGCTGCATATGGGCTTCATAACAAACGCTGTTCTGGGGTATCTTAGATAAAATATGTTGAAGGCTTGTTGGTTGTGTGGATTTTAAAGTCTCTCGAATTTGAGCTAAGTATTGATGGTATTCTATGGCTGTTCCTACAGCAAACCATAAACCAGGTGATTCTATTTGTTCACATTGTAACTGAGGGTTTTGAGCCAGAAGATTTGTATAATACTGACCTTGCTTGAAATCTTCGTGAGATAGCACTCTCTTACAAAGACCTGTGTTCGTCGTTAAACCCAGAATAACAACCTTTTGAAGTGCATGACTTAGTTTTGAAATTGTTTTTTCTCTATTATCATCCCAGGCAATTACTTTGGCTATCATAGAGTCAAAATGAGGACTTACTGTAAAGGGAGCAGAAGAAAAAGCCGCGTCACAACGCAAACCCTCATCTTGTGGAAAACTATAAGATGCGATTGTTCCAGGGGCTGGTTGAAAATCTTTTTCTGGGTCTTCAGCATAAATACGAGCTTCAATGGCATGTCCTTTTCTCAAAACTTGAGATTGATTAAAAGAAAGTCTTTCGCCCTGTGCCACTAAAACCATTTCTTGAATGAGATCAACGCGACATTCTTTCCCTTCTTTGAGAATGCGTGTTGTTTCTTCGGTAACAGGGTGCTCTACTTGCAAACGCGTGTTCATTTCTAGGAAATAAAAATCCCCCTCTGAATAGAGAAATTCGATTGTGCCAGCGCTTGAATAGCCTACACTATGGGCAAAGCTGGCCGAAGACTCGATAAGCGCGGCTCGTTGATCATCAGTTAAGGCTGGCGAGGGGGATTCTTCGATAACCTTTTGATTTCTTCGCTGAACAGTGCACTCACGTTCTCCTAAAACGACTACTGATCCATAGTTGTCTGCTAATATTTGAGTTTCGATATGCCTGGCTTGAGTGAAAAAACGTTGAACGATTATGGGTCCTGATTTGAAAAGATTTTTATTTATTTGAAAAACCTGATTCCAAGAAGCTTCAATTTCATTTTCATCATGAATAATAGCCTGTCCTTTACCTCCACCACCCAAAGCTGGTTTGAGAAGAAGCGGCATGCCAATTTCTTTGGCAGCTTCTTTGAGTTCTTTGTAAGTCTCTTGAGGGGCTTCTTTTGGTTGAAGACTTATTTCTGGAATTGTTTTCAACCCTGCTTTCTTAGCAATTTCTGTTGCCTCAGATTTAGAGCCCATTGTTGAAATCACATCACGTGATGGCCCTAACCAAACAAGATCATTCTCAATAACAGCTTTTGCAAAATCTGCATTTTCAGATAAAAACCCCCAACCAGGCCATACGCCGTCACAACCTGCCTTTTTTGCAGCCAAAGCAATTTCATCGGCATTTAAGTAAGAGCCCACCTCACTACATTCATCACTTTCAGCAATCCAGTCAGCTGAAAGATCATCGGAAATAGCTATGGTTACGGATTTTATACCTATTTTTTGAAAAGTCTTGATGGCTCTTCGAACAGGTTCACCACGATTAGCTATGAGGACTTTATGTATTTTTCGTTTATTCAATGTTTCTACAACCTATCTTAACTTATTGTTTTGATTGGCTTTCCAATTAATGGAACTATTACAAAATCCTGTTTTCCTGGGCCTGTTGAAAAATATCCAGATGCAAGGCGCCAGCAAACCCATAACCGGAGCGTATAATGGATATACGTGAGGATTATGGGTGAAGCGAGCAACGCAGCAGATGGATGTTTAGCGACAGGTACAAAAGCGCTTATATATAGGTCAGAGAGGAGACAGGGTTGCTTGGAAAAGATTTTTTAAAATACACTCTCCCAATAATCATGTCTGTTAGCAAACCTTGAGAATGGTTATTCTTCAATTATAACCAATGGATACAAGACATTTCTACTTTGGTACATTTTATGCATTATGAACATTATCACGCAAAACATGGGGAAGATTATGAAACATATATTTAACATCAAATTTATAATATATTTTACAATTATAGGGCTTATTTTTTCACTAACCTCAATGGCTTGGGCCTTTGAATTTGAAGAAGCATATGAATTAATTGAATATGAATGGGATGAAAAATTCTATGAAGAAGAGAGTGAAGAAGAAGAAGAAGATTATTATATCCTAGATGAGGAAGCCTATCTTGATCATGAAATGTATGAAATTGATCCCCATAGAACATTTACTAAGTTATGTGACTTAAGTGGAAATGGTTATGTTAAACCATCTATCGTTGATTTTTACGAAGAGAATCCTTTTTCAAATGAAGGTTATTATAATGAACCAAAAGAGAATCCACAACCCACACCACAAGATAGTGAATATGAAATGGAAACCCATTTTGAAAATAATCGTTTTCACAACTCAGAATACAATGTCTATGAAGGAGAAATATCAGCTATCGATAATACTGTCCCCTTAAATATTCGTCTTAAGGGTTGCCCTGTTTTGCGTGATCGCATTGTATGGGAAGATGCTACTGGCGTGAAAACATCTTATCTTAACTGGACACCCGCACAAAAAGCTCGAATTGATTATTTTTATCAGGGTCTTATTGATGATGTCGAAGATCTTGGAATGAGCTGCCCTGATCCTAAGAAAAATACTAATTCAACGGGTTATACTTATCTCACAAAAAATGAAGCCTTTGATGTTTATGCTGCTCATGTAGCCCATGCGCTTTATCTTGAGTCAGAAGGGCTTGTTCCCTGGAGTATAGCAAGTCGTCCTGGAACAGAACTTAATGAATTATTGTCTTCGGATCGCTATCATACAATCATAGATTTATCTGCTAACAAAAATTATCCTACTCACATAAAACCAGGACAAGATTTTCAATCAGCTTTTCGTGCTAAACAAGTTGGGGTATTTCATTGTGATCCACGCGTTGGTTTTGATTTCATTACAGGCCTAACCAAATCTCAAACCGAGAATCTCTTAGGTGGAGATGAAGAAGAGACACTCGCCAATTTGACAATGTGGATGCGCGATCATGTTGCTCATGGATCAGACCTAGGAGGATCTTCTTATGATTGGAGTAAAAATGTTTTTCTTAAAGATCGTTTAACAGCAAAAATACCTGTTTGGGATAAAACAAAGACAAAAAAACTTGTTATCGCTTTTTCTGGCTGCCATGGAGCTTCAAATATATTTTCGGATTTGGCTCGCTCCATAAATATCCCATTACTCAATATAGGAACACAAGAGATGAATGAAAAAACAACTCATTATGGTAATAGAACTCATCGCGGATTAATTTATGCATGGGGATCTACTGATCCACTCGTTTTATGGCATACCGATGATATCTATGCCTTCTCTCAACACGAACCAATATTTCCCATAGATGAATTTGGTAATAAATTATCAAAAGAAGATGCAAAATGGGCGTATTTTTATCAGCATTGGCAAACACCTTATGAGCTCAAGCAGTGGGGTTTTATTTATGATCTGCATAAAGTTTATCCTGGCATAGGTTTTGGTTTAAAATCTTCGGCAACCTATGAAGACTATGCAAATTATGGCTATTTTGGTGGTTACTGGCTCATGAGTGATCGACAAACAACCGCGTATAAGAAAACAAATGATACAACAACATATTCTTCGGACACAAATGGTAAATGGATCCTTGAAAATCAATATCAGCTTTGCAGCTATCGTCTTGTAAAGTATGTTTGTGATAGCTACTATTCATACTCAGGAAAAAGTGGTCTGCAATCAATCGTTGATCCCATCTTAAACCAAGGAAATATTACATCATTAAATCTTCCTACTAATCGTACGGCGAATGATTATTGGAATAGAGCAAAGGAATGCGCCACTGAATATACTTGTCAGGATGTCAATGCGACCAAGAAACAATTTGAACAGCATAAAGACTATCAATAAAAAAAGGAACAAAATGAAACACTCATATTTAGTAAAAATCTTATTAAGCATACTACTTGTTACTGTTGTAACTCTACTTTCATCAACTCCTGCATTATCAAGGTCATTTGATGAAGACTATTATAATGTCGATACCATTGATGAGGATGGTTTTATAGTTGATAGAGAGCAACCCAGAGGACAAGGGGTTGATTATGTTGAGTTCATTGATGATGAGGATGGCGATGGGTTGAATGAAATCTTGCTTGTTTATGAAGATGGCACAGAAGAAGTTTCCTATTCTTCAGATTCAGAAGAGCCAGCAGAATCAGAAACTGATGAGGAATTTGACACATGTCAGGTTCCTGATAACAACTTTCCAACCATTTTTGTCACACAAGGCATTGAATTTGATCCTACTCAAGAGGACAAAGCAGAGTCCATTAATGCAGCCATTGATAAACTCAACGAGTATGGATTTCGCGGCCGCATCGTTATCAGTTCTGGAGTGTATGAAGAAAATATCCAAATACCACAAGACGCGCACATCATATTAGAGGCGAAAAACAAAAGTGAGTCAGGATTGTATGAGCATGGATACGAAGAACTAGATCAACCAAAGCTCATTGCCCTTGATGGCAGTCAACCAGCTATATCCATTGCCCCTGAAACTACGTTTTGTCTCAATGGCATTTCCGTGCGTGGTGATTGGGCAGCCATTGTTGCAGGCACAGATGAACCTGGAGGAGCCGTTCATGAAATCAAGTTAAACAATGTTTACATCATGGATTCTAAATATGGAGTTTTTGGGTATGTAAATAAATTTCAAATTGTGAACAGCTTGGTTGAATACAACACTCACGGTTTGATGATTGAGGGATCTTCATCGATTATCAATTCACGCGTTTCTCATAATTCGATTGGTATTGTTGCTGCTGGAAAAATTACAAAGGCACCACCGGTCGGATCAACCATTCGCGCTTACTGTGCTGATTCAGCTAACAAGATGTACAAAAACCTCAATCAGGTGGTTATCCAAAATGTTATCGTAACTTATAACCAAAAAGGAGGAATCGCTGTCTGTCAGGTAGGCAATGCAACCATCACTAAATCTGCTCTTATGGGCAATCAGTATGTTGGCATACAAATATATCATACAACGAAATTCACATTGAGTGATAATGGTGTTCATAAAACCTTTAAGTTAAATAAAGAGTATGGTGATAGTCTTGTTGTTGTTGCTTCTATTGGCGATGTTGTAGGCAATACTTTCTTTAGTGCTGATCGAGCAGGTCTTCTTTATTATGATGTGAAAGGGGGGACTATTCGCAAAAATAATATCATGTTCGCGGTTTTTGCCATCAACATAGAAAACTCAGTCCCAAAGATCTATAAAGACAATTACATGTTTGGAAATGTATACAATGAAGTGACCTCATCGAAATTGAAGATTGCTCCGCCGCCAAGTGTTCCAAAACCTTAGGGTGTTGTCTCAAATCAAAACTCACTCCCTATCTTTATCTTATTTGTTTTTGTGTCCTTTAGGACACAAAAACAAATAAGACTTCAATCAAAAAAATACTTGTAACACGAAAAATGATTTGCATTTCAATTCGAAATACTATTTAGTTTTTTTGACCAAACAAGAAAATAGCTCCTACGAAACCCGAAGTCCGAAGACCAAGCTGATCAAACTGATCAAAAAGAATTCGTGTCAATCTACCCTAGTTCGTGATTATACTTTAGAATCAACCCTTTCATCAGGAGGAACCTATGTGGAAATTTCCAAAGAAAAACGATGCGCTCGGAACAGTTAATCGTGGCACAGCCGCAGAATCTGGCCTTTGCACACTCTGTGATTCAGGATGTAAGGGTAAATGCGAAACATGGCTATCATCCTTAAAAGGAAGGTCTGTGCTGTATCCCAGAGATTTTGGCAACACAACATCAGGCTCATCTAATGTCACGTCGGTTGGCGTAGGGTACCATGCTCTAAGAATTCAGGGTTATGCCTATGGATCCCATGGCATTGATAGCAAAATGACTCATAACCCTGATGACTGCGTTTTCACAAACGTGGATTTAGAAACAAGTTTTGGACGTGAATTCAAAACAAAATGCCGCGTACCTATCATGACCGGAGCCCTTGGCTCCACGTTTATTGCCGGTAAGTATTGGCCATCATTCGCCGTTGGTGCCGCACTGAGTGGGATCCCTCTGGTTGTTGGTGAAAACGTAGCCGGAGTTGATAGAGATTCCCAAATACAAGGCGGTAAAATCACATCAGCACCTGAACTCGAAAGACGAGTTGAAACTTATCTACGATACTTTGATGGCTTTGGTACTATTATTGTTCAAATGAATGTCGAAGACACACGTAATGGGGTTGCCGAATACATCATAGAAAAATACGGTGATAAGGTTGTGATTGAGCTCAAGTGGGGTCAAGGAGCTAAAAACATTGGGGGTGAGATCCAAGTAACTTCGCTTGAGTATGCCAAGTTTCTCAAAGACCGTGGCTATATTGTTGACCCTGACCCTTATGATCCTTCTGTACAAGCTGCGTTTGAATCTCGTGCTATCACGGCCTTTGCCAGACACAGTCGCCTCGGGGCAACTAATCTTGAATCACCTGAGCAGGTACGCGAAAGTTTTATGAACTCAGTCGCGAACTTGAGAAAACTAGGCTACAAGCGAATAACACTAAAAACCGGCTCCTATGGTATGGAAGGATTGGCAATGGCATTACGTTACTCTGCTGATGCTGGTCTTGATTTGGTTACCATCGATGGTTCTGGGGCTGGTACTGGCATGAGTCCATGGAATATGATGCAACACTGGGGTGTGCCATCACTCGCCTTGCACGCCAAGGTTTATGAATACTGCAAGATCCTCGAGAACAAAGGCATATTAGTTCCTGATATATCATTGGGAGGTGGTTTTGCCAGAGAAGATCATATTTTCAAAGCACTCGCCTTAGGAGCTCCCTACACCAAACTGGTTTGTATGGGCCGAGCTCCCATGATCCCAGGTTACCTAGGCAGCAATATCGAAGGTGTTTTTAAACCTGAAAAAAGATCTGAACTAAACGGTCATTGGGAAACACTGCCAACAACTGTAAGCACTTTGGGTAAATACCCTGAAGAGATTTTTGCAGGTTGGGAAGCTGTTAAGAATAAGGTTGGAAAGAAAGCCATGAAAAAAGACATCCCGTACGGAGCGATTGCCATGTATTCATACGTGGATAAGCTGTCTTGCGGTTTGCAACAGTTTATGGCTGGAGCTCGTAAATTCAGATTATCAGAACTCTCACGAAACGATTTGATGAGCGCTAATCGTGAGACAGAGACTGAAACAGGAATTCCTTATATGACAACAGCTCAACACGAAGCTGCCCTAGCTGTGCTTAATTCATAAAAAGTGTCGGGCTACTTTCCGCAAAAAAAGTACATGCATATTCCTATTGTCAGATCTAACTTTGTTGACCGATTTTCCTTCGACAAGCTCAGGAAAATTGACTGTCACCTTTTGGTCAACAACTAATTCCTAGAAAAAAACCTGCTATGCCATAAGGTTTTCCACTAAAGGCCTTGCCCTCAAATGATTTTATGCAATTATATGAGTCTTAAGACTAATTTACTTATTAGGTCTAATATTATATAATATGTATTTAGCCAATTGCTTGCGATCAAAAAGAGGGGGAAAAATGAATTTAAAAACGTTCTTAATAATTTTTTTATTAATCATTTTTTCTGTTGCCTGTTCATCTACTACCTCCTCTTCAGGAAAAGCCAGCCTAACAACCCTCGCCAATTTACCAGAATTGGATTTTTCAAAATATGATACTTCCAATAGCAATTATTCAACAAGCTCAAGTATTTCTTCGAATACACTAATTAATCCTGCAATAAGTTCTGGGTCATTTTCGCGACCAGGATGTGAACTCAAAACAATCAAAAATAGACTCTTCCTGAGTTCAAAAAGGAAGTGCCCCAAAGCGAGCACTAAAAGCTTGGTATGAAGA
>CAZSTS010000002.1:236790-276825 GCA_964609965.1 uncultured Nitrospirales bacterium | reverse complement strand
GACTAACTGGCCACTTTGCTCCGTTCCTGCTGGCCACTTTGGCCGTCATATGCATGTTGGCTACAAAAGCCACACCAATGCCCTCAACAGCGTGGGCCTTGCACGCCTCCATGTCATTTAGAAACACGTCCCCCAATTCTTTTTCTGATGAAAAACCTAATTTTGTCGATAGCGCTTTTACTGAACGACTATGCGTGTCTGCGTGCATGAGTATACGTGCCTTTTCTAAATCTTTTTTTGTTACCCTTTTTTTCTTAGCCAGGTAATAATTGGGAGAACAAACCATAAATATCTTATTGCCACAAAGCCTTTGTATCCTCAGAGATTCTCTCTTACAATCAGCAATAATAACTCCTACATCTGATCTTGCCTTGAGAACATCCTCTTCTACAAAAGCAGAAACCCCTACATCAACCGACACCTTAACATCTGGGTATTTTTTAAGAAACCGCTTCATGAATTTTGGAAAAATATAATTGATAAAACCCGAAATAGTGCTCACATGAATATGGCCTTTGATTCGCCCTTTTTTATTCATGCTCCAAGCTTCAAGGTAATCCAAGTTCTGTTTTAGATCTGTACAGATGCTGAGGAACTCTTTCCCTGATTCATTGAGCTCCATTCCAGATCGCCTGCGATTAAAAAGGCTCTCGCCAAGATGGGCTTCCAATAACTTTATCTTTTGACTAATCCCAGGCTGAGTGACCCTAAGATTTTTTGAGGCCCGGCTAATACTCCCAGTCTTAGCAACCTCGAGAAAAACCTGGATAAGATTAATATCTAACATGGTAAGCCCTCAATATTATACAGAATGTATATATAATAATATATTATATTACCTATAAGTAAAGTTAATTATACTTATTATATTTTCTATGCAATATAATGCTCGTTTAGCAACAAGGAGATAAAATGACTTCGATTATGAAAAAATTAAGCCAATATGACGTTTTCTTTTTTGCCTTTGGTAATTTTCTGGCTTACATTCCTCTTTCGATGATGACACGAATGTCTTCTAAGGGCCTTTTTGCCTCACTAGATGGAACCTCTGTCACAAGCTTTGAACTCCTTCCCCTTTATGCTCTAGGAAATATGCTCACAACTTTGATATTTTTCTATGTATTAGGTTGGTATAGTAAAATTAATTTTACAACGCTTCTCAAGATCCCTTTTCCTAAAATCAGGTGGTATATTTATCTGTCTGGCCTGTGCACACTTTTACAAATCGCCACAGCTCTTTGGGCATATGCCTTCACAGGCATTAGTCTTGTCTTTGTCATTTTACTTATGAAGGGGGGAACACTCATCATGTCCCCTCTGATTGATCTTATGATCAAAAAACGAAAAAGAACCATTTATTGGCCTTCCTTAGTCGCGGCATGCCTCAGCTTGTTGGCACTCATCGTCTCATTTGCAGAAAAAGCAGACACAGCTATCACCGTTATTTGTTTAGTGGACATTTTTCTTTATTTGTGTGCCTATTTTTTCAAACTTACAATTATGAGTATTTGGGCAAAGAGCAGCTGTACAACCGAAAGAAGACAGTTCATCATTGAAGAACAAATGGTCATTATTCTTCTTGGTTATTTCCTCATACTCCCTTTGATGGCGCTTGTTGGTGTTTTTTACCAGAATGAAAGTGTTTTTCATCAAATTCTAAATGGATTCACAAAACTCCCTGCTATGGGATTTATCATACCTCCCATGGTCATTGGCTCAATGTCTGTCTGTGCAGGAATTTTTGCTAGTCACGTTTTTTTGGATAGACGGGAAAATACATTTTGTCTGGCAGCAGCTCAATCATCAACTATTTTAGGAGGGACCATCGCTGGAACTCTACTAGCTATTTATTACAACCAACCCCCTCTATCCTTTCATAAGTTCATAGGTATTCTTCTGATTATCGGAGCTATTGCCTTTCTGGCTTATCGAGGGAAAGTAGAGAAGAAAAAAGAGAAGATAAGACATCTTGCATTGGTTCAGGATAAAGCGAGTTAGGGTGAAAAGGGTAGGATTTCTTTGAATTTTGCGCCTTAAGCCCTAAGCCTTGAGCCTTGATATTCAAGATACGCTAGATGCAGCTACATCTCCCTCGCTCCAATAGTGCAAGGCAGAGACCTCCCTTTTCCAACCTGATCTTCTGCTAAACAATCATCTGAAGAACCCTGAGCAGGACTTGCCTTATCAAGTTCGTGCGAACGTGTATCATAGCCATAGTAATCAAGGGGAGTAAACATGGGATCGAGTGGCTTTGATTTTGAACCAAAAAAGTCAGGAATAAAACTGCTAAAGCCTAAACATACACCACTATCCAAAATGTCAATTAGGTTGTAACCTTGAGATGTGAAAACCCCATAGCAATTGTCACTACCATTTTCAGCAATAATGGAACTCGTAACAAAAAACTGTGCTTGAGCATGCTTGTTAACAATACCATGGCCACTGTTTTGAGCAATTGTTACACTATGAAGATTAACGATACTTGGAATAGTCGAATATACTGGCGTTAAATCATCAAGAAGAGAGATGGTTGAAAAGGCTGTGTTTGAAGATAAAGTGGTATTTTCAATATCAAGCTCACCTCCTTTAATTTCAAGAATGCTAGAGTCTATGTATGTCGAAACATTTTCATTGATCCCTGATTGGATAATTTGAGCCTCTGCACCTTCAAGATACATAGCAGCATTATTGTTAGCCTGATTAAACTCTATATTTGAATTTGATACAGTTAAATCTAAAGCAAGTGGTATTGATGAGCTTCCAAATATACCAAGGGAATACAAAGCTCCCCCATCAAGCTGGGCTGTATTATGGCTTAGTGTAGAGCCTGTTATCTCAAGTACATTTTGATTAGTGTTGTGTGAACTAAAAAATATGCCCCCACCGTGATTGTTTGATTCATTATAACTTAAGATAGAACCGATTAAATTTAATACTAAGCCAGGACCAGAGCTACTAGAATATACATATATGGCACCTCCGCCTTGAGCGTAACCAGTAAAATTAGCAACATTATTTGTTATCATTGAACCTTTAACAAAAACTGATGGGGTATTATAAAAATGAAAAGCCCCTCCTGACCCCGCTTCATTTGAATCAATAATAGATCCTGCAATTATGATATCATATACACCTGTCCCCCAATAAGTGGATATCACTCCTCCAAAATCTACTGCTGAATTATTTGACAGATTAGAATCATTTATCTCTAAACCATAGTTGATTCCCCCTATACAAATAGCCCCTCCTGATATGGCCTGATTATTACTTATGTTTGAATTATTGATGAAAACAAGGGTGCTATAAGAATCTATTGCGCCACCATAATTAGCCCTATTACCTGCTAATTCTGAATCATTAATAGTTAGACTTCCAAAAGAAGATTGAATCGCACCACCATTAAGACTGAAATCATATGATCCACTATTACTAATATAACTCTCATTGATAACGAGATTAGCCTCAATTAATTCAATAGCGCCAACAGGACTTGTCATCATAAGCCTATTAAGCACAACATCAGTGTCTGAGCCCGTGATATAAAATATTTTATTTTCAGCCCCGGCAATAATATTCACATCACCTAAACTCCCTCCATCAATCAGCACATCATCTGTAATCTCTATACCTCCATTTGTTGGATACGAAGACACGTTAATGGTATAAGGAGCACCTCCTGAAGAGGTAAATAGAATTAGGTCTTGTCCGGTCTGTGAATTTGCTTCTTGAGCAGCAGCCCTGAGAGTACATGCCCCTGTCCCATCATCACAAATCCCATCACCAGGATTAGCATCATAAGCGTCAAGGGTAGTATCGACTATAAATGGAGTTGCAAAGGCATTAGAAGCAGTAATGCTTAATAAAACCGTGAAAATGAGTAACCAGAATATTTTATTAATGTGAGTCATGTTTTGTGCTCCTTTCTGAGTACTGATTGAACACACTTACTCACTCAATAAACGATAGTCTATTTACCTTTGATATTTCCGTGTCCGGACGGACACGGGTTTGGTTCAGGATAAGGCTAGCTGAAAAAGATGCAGGATGCTAGATGTTGAACACGCCAAACGCTAAACTCTAGACGCAAGATAGTTTTTCCTAAAAACGCTTAACCGCCTAGCCTGCTCAGATAAATCAATGGCTTCAGTCTCTAGTTTTTGAATAACATCGATCGTGACTTTGGGCTCGTCACAGATAAGAACCACATCACCCGAAGCTTGAAAGAATAACTTGGCAGCCTCAGCTAAATCATAGTTATCCCTGATAGCCTTCATCAAAAAGTCATCTGAAAATACCAATCCCTGATAACCTAAGTCTTTTCTCAAAACATCATTAATGATTGTTGAAGAAAGAGTGGCTGGATAATCAGGATCTATCTTTGGATACATCACATGCGCTGTCATGATCGACGGTGCGAGTTTATTTGAAATGAGATTTTCAAATGGTATGAGATCGATTTTTTGAAGTTCTGATAATTCGCGATCATCAACTGGAAGTTCTAAATGACTATCTTTATCAGTCGCCCCATGACCAGGAAAGTGCTTGAGGCAAGGAGCGACGCCCTCATCTAAATGACCATGAATAACTTCTCCTGCTAGAATAGAAACCGTCTGAGGATTAGACGAAAACGAACGATCTCCAATAATGGGATTGTTAGGATTGATATCAACATCTACGATAGGAGCGAAGTTGAGATTAAATCCTGCAGCTTTGACTTCAGATGCCAATAGTTTTCCAAGCTTGAAAGCTTCCTCTGCTTCATTCACTGATCTCATTGGTGAAAGCTGAGTATAAGGTTCGGGAAGTCGAGCGACACGTCCCCCCTCTTGATCCACGGCAAGGATTAAATCATAGCCTGCCTGCTTGCCAAGAGAATGAAATTCCTTTGTGAGAGCATGAAGCGCATCAGCTGAATCAATATTTCGTTCATAAAGTATAAAACCTAGGATTTTATATTTGAGAATAAGATCACGAACGTCTTTTGTGATGTCTTTTCCAGAAATACCAGCAAGAATGTGTTGGGAAATGTTCATGATTTTGAATTAATACTTTGTAGGGGCGTCCCTTATGGGCGCCCGTAAACATATTCGGGTAGGCACAAGGCCTACCCCTACAATCAAATATTTCTGCTTCGAATTTCGAACTGATTTTTATGAAGAGTTTCGTCTGATTCAATAACAATTCTTTTGTCGATATGTCTTTCTATTTGATCAAGCCTTTCACGGCCTTCATTAAAGAGGACTTTGGCTACTTTAGAATGACATTTTACCAACATGGATCTGCCTGTAATCGAAGAAAAAACTCGTTTAATCTCTCTGAAAATTTCAAAAGCAACTGTCAGGGGTGTTTTAATATACCCAGTACCATGGCAGTGTTCACAAGGCGAAGAAAGCATTTGTGTTAATGACTCTCGTGTGCGTTTGCGAGTCATTTCGATAAGACCAAGATCTGAAATGCGCGAAATGGTTGTTTTAGCCCGGTCACGCTTTAAAGCATCTTTTAGACCATAATATACCTTCATGCGATGGGCGTATCTATTCATATCGATAAAGTCGATAATGATAATACCACCAATGGAACGCAGTTTTAGCTGGTAAGCAACTTCTTCGACAGCTTCAAGATTTGTTGTGAGAACTGTTTCTTCAAAATCTTTTTTACCCACAAACCGACCTGTATTCACATCGATAGATGTGAGAGCTTCGGAAGAATCAATGATGAGATAACCACCAGATTTTAGCCAGATCTTTTTTCCTAAAGCACGATTGATTTCGGCCTCGATTCCATACGCATCGAAAATGGGCAGGTCTTTGTCGTACAATTCTATGCGATCAGTGAGATCTGTCATGTACTTGCCTACAAAATCTATGATGCTTGTATGCTGCTCTTTGGAATCAATAACAAGACGTGAAATCTCGCGAGAAAGATTGTCGCGAACCGCACGCAAGATAATGTCGATATCTTGATAAAGCAAAGCAGGAGGTTTTGACTTTTCTTGTTTTTTGTAAATTTCTTGCCAAATTTGTGTGAGGTTATTCATATCCTCAACAATTTTTTCTTCGGCAGTTCCAACACAATTTGTTCTGGCAATAAACCCACCAGTGGCAGGTTTGTTTTTACGTAGAATTTCTTTAAGTCGTATGCGCTCATCATAAGATGTGATGCGTCTTGATACACCCACATGACTGACTGTAGGCATGTAAACAAGATAACGTCCCGGCAGAGAGATATGAGAGGTAATCCTAGCGCCTTTAGTACGGATGGGTTCTTTAGCTATCTGTACAACAATGTTTTGGCCTTCTTTAACAACATCTTCAATTCGAGGAAGAGGTTGACGTCTAAATCTTTGTTTTCTGTTATAGCGACCGTATCTGCCTTTGTTTGCGCCTTTGCCTTGTGTCTTTTTTTCTTTGCCTTCACCTTCTGGTTTTTCATCAGACGCATCTTCTTGATCACTGCCTGCATCTTGTTCATCGCCCTCACCGTTTTTTCCTACCTCATCAACTTCTTCGTCGAGAACACCTTCAAACATTCCAGACACAACATCAGCAACATAGAGAAAAGCGGCTTTTTCTAACCCAATATCTACAAACGCTGCCTGCATACCTGGTAACACTCTATTAATACGGCCCAGATAAATATTACCTGTCACCTGCATTTCAGATTCACGTTCAATAGCTAGTTCTGCTAAAACGCCTTTGTCTAAAGTTGCAATTCGAGTTTCGCCAGGTGTCACATTCATTATTAATTCATTTGCCATCGTGACATCCTAATTCTTTAAAATAACACCAACTTTATTAATTGGTATTTTATAAATTTCATTTCCTGTGATTCCCATGAGAGCTGTTAAAACTTCGGTGGGTTTGAGACTACCCTCATCATCACATTTTAATGAAAAACAATAATATCTTTTATCAATAAACTTGACGCTCTTGGCGTCTAAATACTTATTAATATTAATCTTTTTAACTTTTCCCGTTTTCTTCTGTCTTCTTTCTATAATAATTTCGGGGCCTTCCAATACTCTCTTGAGTGCATCGTTAAACACTTGCACCAGATTGTTGGAATCTAGATTACTAAGATCTGCCTTATACTTAACTAAAGACGTATTAGAATAAATGGATGGGGCTCTTAAGTCAACTAATTCAGCTGAGAGGATACTGATACCAGAAGGCAAAGACTCATTCATTTTTTGAATAAAAACATTGGGTTGAACTTTTTCACTAAATGTTAAGTCAAAGTATTCCCACTCACTTTCAATTCCAAGAGACAACGCCATTCCCATAGACAATTTCATTTGTGGATGAAAGCCTTCAGTAAAGGCAACAGGAAATTCATTCCTCATGATAGCTCTTTTGAGAATACCCATGAGTTCTATGTGACCAAAGAAGATAGAGGGCCCTGTTTTGGCAAATCGAACACGAAGCCTGTGCCTGCCCTCCAAAGCCTTGGCGAAGGAGGGTTCTTTCGTATCTTTCCGTTGGAGCGTAGGCTTGTAGGAGCATAGGTGCCCTTCTTCATAAATCCTATTCTTCACATCCTCAAAATCACAGGCCCCGCAATTTCCCTGACAGGCTGTCACAGAACAATCAGCAGTAAAAGCCTCTTCTTTTGCCTTTTGATATTCATTCCATAACCAAGGTTTTTTAAACTGTGAATAAAGATGGTCCCAAGGCAAAACTTCATCCTTAGTTCGTTTTCGCTGTGTATAAAACGATGAATCAATCTCACATTCATCAATACTTTGTTGCCATTTTGAAAAATTAAAATATTCACGCCACTGATCAAAACGACACCCGTTCTTATGCGCACTTAAAATTAAACGAGACAACTTGCGATCACCACGAGAAAACAAACCCTCAAGATAATTCATTTCAAGATTATGCGTTTTTAAATGAATGGCTCTAAACCGCAAATCCCTCTTTATAAGATGTAATCTTCTTTTGGCTTCTTCCAATGTTACCTGTGTTTCCCATTGAAAAGGAGTAAAAGGTTTTGGCACAAAAGGAGATAAGCCCACATTAATATTCACACTGGGGTTATACTGTCTCCCTATTTGATAAGCCTGATTCACCTCATCTGCTATTCCAACAAGATCGTTGTCCTCTTCAAAAGGCAGTCCCAACATGTAATAAAACTTTATAAGACGATAACCATTTTTGAATGCGTTATTACAAGCTTGATAGAGATCTTCTGTACGATTCCCCTTGTTAATCACTCTTCTCAATCGCTCTGATCCCGCTTCTGGTGCAATTGTAAACCCTGTTTTACGAACTTTTGAAATCTCGTGCACCATCTCCTCAGTCAATGTTTCTGTCCGTGTAGCAGGAACCGAAATGGATACCTTTTGATCCTTGTAACATTTATTGAGATTTTTCATCAGAGGAACAATGTTTTGATAATCGCCTGCAGACAGTGACAACAATGACACTTCATCCATTCCTGTCTTTTCTATCGAATCCTCAATAAGCTTTAATACGGTACTGGGATCTCGTTGTCTCACAGGCCTTTCCACAAAACCAGCCTGACAAAACCGGCAAGATCTCGCACACCCACGTTGAATTTCAACCCCAACTCTATCATGAACGAGCCTGGCATTAGGCACAACAAGCTCCGTTGGATAGGGTTGTTGATTCAAGTTGGAAACAACACGTTTTTTGACGCTCTGATAATTTTTCTTAAGAGATTTGATTTCTTTGAGCGCTCCCTCTTTGTAATAAACTGGTTCAAAATACTTTGGAACATAAATCCCTTCAACAGAAGTAAGAAGCTTAAACAATTCCTCACGTGATTTTTTGTTTTTGTTTTGTGAGATTTTTTCTATTTGCTGTTTCTCTTTCCACCCTGAAACAGCATTCACAACATCTTGAACAAGCTCTTCTCCATCACCAATCGCTATAGCATCAAAGAAATCTGCTAAAGGCTCTGGATTATAACACTGCGAACCACCCCCTAAAATTAATGGGTGATGCGCCTTCCTATCTTTTTCAAAGACAGGGATACCAGACATATCAAGAATATTGAGAATATTGGTGTAAGACAGTTCATGAGGCAACGAAATCCCAATCACATCAAATTCATTTAAAGGTGTTTTGGATTCTAACGAAAACAAACTGAGGTTATTAGCTCGTAAGGCTTTTTCTAAATCAGGCAAAGGAGCAAAAGCCCTTTCTGCAACAACGTCTTTTCTTTTATTGAGAATATCATAGAGAATACGCAACCCCATATGTGACATGCCAATTTCATAGGCATCGGGAAAAATGAGAGCAACACGTACCTGACAAGCATTAAAATCCTTGTGAACAGCATTCACTTCATTGCCAAGATATTGGGATGGTTTTTGGACCTGACGAAGGATGGAATGTAATTGATGGAGATTCATAAAAAGCTAACGGCTGACAGCTTGTCCTGAGCAAACATGTCCTGAGCGCAGTCGAAGGAGTCGAAGGACTGAGAGCAGAAATCATCAGCCTGCTTTCTTTTGATCAACAGCCGGAGCTTCTTTCTTCTCAGCAGATTTTTTTTCGACAGCTGGCTTCTTAGCAGCGGGCTTCTTTTCAGCAGCAGGTTTCTTGGCCGCTGGCTTCTTAGCAGCTGGTTTCTTTTCGGCAGCTGGTTTTTCTTTTTTATCTTCTACAATGGCTTTCTTTTCTTCAATAACTGGTGCCTCTACTTTTTCTACAGCAACTGCTTTTACTTCTTCTAAAACTGGCTGTTCTTTCTTTTCAAGAACAACGACTTCTTTTTTTGGTGCAGCTACCTTTTTTTCGGCAACAGGTGCTTTTTTCTCAAAAAAGACTGTTTTCTTCTTTTGCTTGTGAGAACGTGTATTCCCATATGATTTTGCTACTATTTTACCTTTTCTTGTTCTTTTATCGCCTTTTCCCATTTTGTATCCTTTCTATTTGTTACCGGGATTGCGTGTTTACTGATAATTTATCCCAGAGTCAATGCGCAGTATGATATTAAAAAGCAGTTAAAAACAGAGTCCCCAGGGTTTGTAGACCCATTAACTGAAATCCAGGCGACTCTCAAAAGCACGTGACAAAGTCTGCCTATCAATAAATTCAATATGCCCACCAACAGGAACCCCCGAAGCTAAACGCGTGATTTTCTTATGATATGGTGCAGTAACCTTTGCCAAATAAAGAGCCGTAGCGTCACCTGTTACATTGGGATTTGTTGCTATAATGATCTCTTGAATCTCTGAATTCTCTCTTAACCTGCGATCAAGTTCATCGATTTTAAGCTCTTGAGGCCCAATCCCATCAATCGGAGACAAGGAACCGTGGAGAACATGGTATTTTCCTTTATAACAATACGTCTTCTCAATAGCTTGAAGGTCTGCAATATCCTCAACAACACAAATAACACCTTCATCTCGGTCAGGCTGCTGACAAATCTGACAAAGCTTCTCTGTTGTGATGTTACAGCACTCAGTACAAAAATGGACCTTGCCCACAGTTTCTTGCAACGACTTGGCAATGCGCTGTCCAAATTCGGGAGGCTGTCTTAATATATGAATAGCCAAACGCATGGCTGTTCTTTCACCCACACCAGGCAACTTAGCTAATTCATGAACTAATATATCTATCGGATTTGACATGCAGCTCTCATAATTTGAGAATTTGGATTTGCGATCTTCCGATCCACAATCCACAATCCACGACCCACGATCTTACATTCCAGGCAACTTAATTCCCATTTGGTTCATCATGCCCATCATGTCTCCTTGAGTTTCTTGAGATATTTTATTGTGCGCTTCATTAACAGCTGCAACAACAAGATCCTCGAGCATATCAACATCTTCAGCATCGACAACGCTAGGGTCAATTTTGATTGAAAGCAAAACACCCCCACCATTCATTTTTGCCGTGACCATGCCACCACCACTTGTAGCTTCAAACTCTTTACTAGCAAGTTCTTCTTGTTGCTTGGCAAGCTTCTTCTGCATTTCTTGAGCTTGTTTCATGATTTGATTAATATTCATAGATAATCTCCAAATAATATTTTATTTTTTTCCTTTTATTGAGTTAGCCTCATCCAAAATAGCTATCTCTTTAACTTTTGCCTTAAAATTTTTCAGCAAGACCTTTACACCTTTGTTTCCCATGATTTCATCTTCGATTTTCTTTTTTTGTTGTTGTTTTTGAGACAACTCCAATTCAGTTAAACTCGGGGCTTTTTTTTTTGCTCATCCAAATTGGATATCTGAAAACTGACATCTTTTCCAAAATGTTGCTTAATAATACTGGTTATAGAGTCTGTTCGCTCTACCAGAATGGCTTTAGCTTGTGACTCAGATGAAATAGCCACTTCAATCTGCTCTTCTGAAAAAGACACAGGAACGGCATCCTTTAGTAAGGCTGCTAAAGGAGGTTTTTCGTTAGCAATCCATTTAACAAGCTCATACCAATTTGCTGCCCGCACAGTCGGAGACACTATCTCACGCTCTTTGGCTCGATTTTGTTGTTTGGGAGCACTTGTGCGAACAGGAGCGGTTTTGGGTTGCACGCTGGAAGAAGGCTTTCTGTTTTTGATCTGATCAACAAGCTCTGCCAACCCCAGCATGCTTTGAATTTGACTCAATTTTACGAGCGCTAGTTCAAAAGACGTTTTAGGAAACTCTGCGTACGAGAGTTCTTGTATTGTCTGGAACATCACTTGATACTGAGCAAGCAATAACGATAAATCTAGAGCCCCTTTCAATTTGCTAATATAATCCGCTTCGCTTTGACTCAAACTCTGTGGGACCTTTCCTGTAGACTCTAATAAAATCAAATGACGATAATTCAAAAGCAAGCCATCGGCAAAAAGCTTTAAATCAATTCCCTTTTCATCAACCTGGTTGAGATAGTCGAGGCTCTTTTGTAAATCCTTAGTGATGAGTGTCGAAAACATTTCTTGAGTGAGAATACGATCTCCAAGACCCAAGACCTGTCTTACATCATCTTCGGTGATATTATCTGATTTAAAACTAACAATTTGGTCTAAAAGAGAAATGGCGTCACGCACAGACCCTTGCGCACATTGCGTAATCAGATGAAGCGCATCGGATTCGATTTTAACCTTTTCTTCTTTTGACATCTTTTGAAGAAGCTCCTGCAGCACAGAAGTGTTTACTTTTTTGAAATCATATTTCTGACAACGACTCAAAATAGTGAGTGGAATTTTATGGGATTCTGTAGTCGCAAAAATAAAAATAACATGCTTTGGTGGTTCTTCGAGAGTTTTGAGAAGAGCGTTAAAAGCGCTGTTAGAAAGCATGTGAACTTCGTCGATGATGATAATTTTATACTTGCCTGACGTTGGCAAAAACTTAACTTGTTCCCGTAAATCTCTCACATCTTCAACAAGATTATTGCTAGCACCATCAATCTCGAGCACATCTAATGAGTTTCCTATTGTAATAGCCTGGCAAGCATTACATTTTTGACAAGGTGTAATGCTGGAACCTTTTTCACAATTAATTGACTTAGCTAAAATACGCGCCATCGAAGTTTTCCCAATGCCTCGAACACCAGAAAAAAGATAAGCATGATGAATGCGGCCTGAAGTAATAGCATTTTGCAGAGTCTTGACAATGGCATCTTGTCCAGCAACTTGAGTAAAATCTTGAGGGCGATATTTTCTGGCTAAAGCTAAGTGCATAATGAGAGTTCCACCCCACACTGTGGGAATGAGAAAGTCATTTAAATATGCCTGAGTCCATTGTCAATGGATCAAGGTGAGGAAGTAGCAATATAAATTCTAAGTAAAAATCAATGATCTAGAATTACGTAAAAGCCATGGAAAACAAAACTAAAGCAACCCGTCCTGCGAAGTCAGCCTAGGCTGATGAAGGAGGATTGAAATTATTATAAAAAAACAGTATCTGTGGGCAACCCACAAAGAATAGAAGCATAATTGTAGAATATTACTTAATAATATCATGGACTTTGACGTAAAAGACTATCCAAACCTCACTAACGAAATCCTATTTAACCGCTATATTGGGGGTGACACCAAGGCCTTTGACGAAATTCTTAAAAGAACTCAAGGACTTATCTACAGCCTCATCATGAGGTATGTGCATAATGCCTCTGAAGCAGATGAGATATTTCAAGATGTTTTTTTCAAAGTCTGTAAAAATAAAGAACTTTTTAGGGAATCCGTATCGTTTAAGTCATGGTTGGTTACAATATGCAAGAATACCTGCATAGATTTTACCAGGAAGAGAAAACGCGCCTTTTTGACCGACAGCCTGGATGGTGACATTAGAGATGATACTCATAGACCGCTTGCTGATAAGATTGCTTCAGATACAAGGTCACCAGACGAAAATTTAACCATCCAGTTTGAAAACAAAGAATTTGAAACGTTACTTGATAAACTGCCTTTGGAACAACGTGAAACCTTTTATCTAAAGGTAGTCATGGAACTGACCTTTGAAGAAATTGGAAATTCAATGGACTGTTCTAGCAACACAGCAAAGTCACGGTATCGATACGCACTTGAAACGTTGCGTGGCATTGTAAAACGTAAACAATTGTTTGAGAAAGCCGTATGACACAAGAATTCAAACCAACAAACGACCAACTTTTTGATTATCACTTAAAGATCACCGATCCAGTCCTAACACGGCAGATCGAGGACTACTTTACGTCTCACCCTGAAGAAAAAAATCTTTTAACTGATTTTGAACAAATCGAAGAAAAATTTAAAGACTTTCCTTTGCAGCAACCAAAGCCTCACACGATCGAAAAGGTGAGACGCATGGCAGCCAAACAGGTTCACCCTGGTTTTATCAGTAAACTTCTAAAAAAATCATTTCTGGGAATCCCTGTTCCTCGAAGCCTTGCTTGGGGCACAATGATTTTTGTTATCGTTGGTTTGAGTTTTGCTTTAAAAGAATTGCGAAAATCCGAAATCCCCTTCTCTCATCCTACGGCTAAAGAAATCGTACAAACTGGTAATGGGTTGGACTCTTCAACCGCCACTGCCACCAGAGTTGTAAGTGATAATATAGAAACTTCTAGCCTTGATACGCCCCTCACAGAGCAATCAACAAAAAACACAGAAGCAACTCGCATTTTCAAAAATTACATGGAAGCTATAAACCTATATCATCAAAACAAATATAAGGAAGCTAGTCATATTTTTGAGAACATTCTTGCCTTAAATCCCCGTTTCAAAAAGCGCGTCGAATTGTACACGTATTGGATCCAAGCACTTGAAAAAATGGACAAAATTGATCTTGCTAACTCCAAAAAAAAGGAACTAGAGCGCATTCAACAAGACGAGTCCTTGTGATTTCTTGACACTCAAAAAACATCAATGTAATCCCCCGTTTCCGTAAGAATTTGACACCAAATTTCTCGTAAATTTCATGAGTTATTCTAATGTTCCTCTTGTTTGATCATTGGAATTTGGAATTTGTTTGGGATTTGGAATTTGGACTTTTAGATTACTATGCACTTACTTCCCGACATCTCAATCGTTTATATGTGGTGTATTTTTATAATAAGTCTAGTAACATTGCATTTTCTCGTGTTTAAACCCACATTAAAAATCCTGACAGAAAGAAGCGCTCATACAGATGATCTCGAAAAGAAAGCCGAAGACTTTCTTTCTCAAGCAAAAACCAAAGAAGAAAAGTACAACAAACGTATGGAAGAAACGGCCCTCCAAGGAAAGAACCTTAGAGAGCGTGTGTTAAAATCAGCCACTGCGTCGCGCAATCAAATAATTGATAAAGCACGCCAGCAGGCTGCTGCACATTTATCTGAATCAAGAAGAGTTTGTGAAGATCAGACTGACAAAGCACGCACCCAGCTTGAAAGTAACGCCACTGTTTTGGCAAACGAGATTTATGAAAAACTCTTAGAAAATAACAGGGATGAATAAGAAATACCTACTCATAATAGCCCTCACTGTATACACCATTATCGCATTAATTAATTTCTTTGTATTGGATAAGCTCGCTATTGTGTACGCCTTCGAAAACTTTTTCCTGCTCTTTTTCTTGCTTTATTTATCTACCTCTAAGCTCATAAAACAAGCTTTTCAGGAAAGAGCCTCAAACACGCAAGAACAAATTAATAAAGCCAAAAAGAGCCATACCGCAGCCCTTAAAGAACATGAGAATATTGAGAGCAAACTCAGCCGCGCAGACAGCGATCAAAAAGAATACATGGATACCATTGAACGCAACACCGAAAACGAAAAAGAACAAATTTTAAAAGCTGCGCAGGACTTAAGCAGCAAAATTCTCAAAGACACAAAGCAACTGGCAGAGCAAGAGGCTTACAAAGCAACTCAAGCACTCAAAACCGAAGCAGCAGAACAGGCCACAAAACTAGCAGAACAGAAAATAAGAGGGGCCATGACACCTGAGCTTCATGAACGATTAGGACAAGAATTTATTTATCAAATTAAGGACGCGAGCACCACGTGATAGAATCCATTATTGCAAAAAGATATGCCCGGGCTTTGATTGGTCTGGCAAAAAAAGAAAACCAAGTCGAGCCCATTGACCATGAGTTCAGTGCGTTTGTAGAACAGTGCCAACTGAACAAAATTCTTATCGTCACTTTAGCTAATAGCGGTTTTGAGCTCCAAAAACGTCTCAATGTTCTCGATGAAATAACAAGCCGATTAGGCCTAAGCGCTATTCTTCTAAAGTTACTTAAACTTCTCTTAAAAAAGAATCGTTTACCCCTATTACAAGACATCTACGCGGCTTATCATGACCTGGCAAACCAGACCATGAAGCGCAGTATCATGACAGTCATCACAGCCAGTGAGCTCCCAACAGAGCAATACAAGGAGCTTGAAGAGCACTTTGCAAAAGCAACAAAGAAGACAATGATTTTAAAAAAACAAATTGAGCCTCAAGTACTTGGAGGCGTTTTAGTAAAAATTAATGATAATATTTATGACTACACTTTAAAGAAACAGTTAGAGGATATTAAACAGAAAATGATCCAATGAGCCAATGATCCACCGAGCCAGCGTTTTTAACGTAGGCTCGTAGGTGCGTAGGTTCGTAGGTTCGACGAAAATGCAAATAAGAGCAGAAGAAATTAGTGAAATTATTAAAAAAGAGATCGTCGATTATGGCAAAAAAGTTGATTATGCCGAAACAGGTACGGTCATTTCAGTCGGTGATGGCATTGCCCGTATTCATGGTCTTGAAAACGCCCAAGCAGGCGAGCTCCTTGAATTTAGCAATGGAGTTAAAGGTGTTGTCCTCAATTTAGAAGAAGACAATGCAGGGATTGCTATTATGGGCGATGATGTAGGGATTCGTGAAGGAGACCTTGTCAAACGCACAAACAAAATTGCCGAAGTCCCTGTTGGCGAGGCAGTCACAGGTCGCGTGATCAATGCTCTTGGTGAACCCATCGATGGTCTCGGACCAATTGAATCAAAAGAAACAAGACGTATTGAAATCAAGGCCCCAGGAATCGTAGCCAGACGCTCCGTTCACGAACCTCTTCAAACTGGCATTAAGGCCATTGACTCTATGATCCCTATTGGACGTGGCCAACGTGAGCTTATCATTGGTGACAGGCAAACAGGAAAAACAGCCATCGCTATTGACACAATCATCAATCAAAAAGGCCAAGATGTTTTTTGTTTTTATGTAGCCATTGGGCAAAAGCAATCAACTGTCGCTCGAGTAGTGGACAAACTCAAACAACACGGCGCCATGGAATACACCACAGTGATTTCAGCCACAGCTTCTGATCCAGCACCTCTACAATTTATTGCCCCCTATTCTGGTTGTACAATGGCTGAACATTATCGTGATTCAGGCAAACACGCTTTGATTATTTACGATGATCTCTCCAAGCAAGCTGTTGCCTATAGACAACTCTCTTTGCTCTTAAGACGCCCCCCAGGTCGTGAAGCCTTTCCAGGAGATGTTTTTTATCTGCATTCAAGACTTTTAGAACGCGCTGCAAAACTCAATGATGAACATGGTGGAGGCTCTCTCACAGCGCTACCCATTATCGAAACGCAGGCAGGTGATGTCTCGGCTTACATTCCCACAAACGTAATTTCTATTACAGATGGACAAATTTATTTAGAAACAGATTTGTTTTATTCAGGCGTACGTCCCGCTGTTAATGTGGGCCTTTCCGTATCTCGAGTTGGTGGCAGTGCTCAAATCAAAGCCATGAAACAAATCGCAGGAACACTCAGACTTGAGCTCGCTCAGTTTCGTGAGTTAGCTGCCTTTGCTCAATTTGGATCTGATCTAGACAAAAACACTCAAATGCAACTGGCACGAGGAAAAACCCTGGTAGAAATTCTCAAACAAGGTCAATACACGCCCATGCCTGTTGAACATCAGATCATCCAAATCTTTGCAGCCACAAATGGATTCATGGATGAAATTTCAGCCAACAAGATAGCTCGTTACCTCAAAGAGCTCGAAGCATTTATTAAGGCTAATAAAACTGAGCTTACCGATGAAATTAAGTCTAAGAAAATTTTAGATGAATGTTTAAAAACAAAACTCAAACAAGCCATCGAGGAGTTTACAAAAACGTTTAAGGGTTGATTATTAAACAATGGCAACACTCAGTGACATAAAAAAACGCATTGGCTCAGTTAAGAGCACGCAAAAAATTACAAAGGCCATGAAAATGGTAGCTGCGGCAAAGCTGCGGCGTGCCCAATCAAATCTCATGAACCACCGACCTTATGCCAATAAACTACAAGATGTCGTGAAAGAAATGGTTCATGCCTCATATGATGACGTTGTCCACCCACTTTTAAAAGAAAAAGAAACAGCAAACAATATCGAACTCCTTATTTATACTTCGAACAAGGGGTTGTGTGGTGGTTTTAATTCCAATCTTTTAAGAAAATCTGAATCCATGATCAAAGAATGGAAAGCAAAAAACATAAACACTGCTATCAATGTGATTGGAAAAAAAGCGCGCGATTTCTTTAAAGTCCGTCACATTGAAATGGCCTATGAATACCTAGGGTGGGCTGATAAACTTTCTTTTAAGGACGCTACTGGGCTAGCAAGCAAGGCTGTTAATCGGTTTTTATCAGATGACCTCGATGAGTATTATATTGTTTATAACAGTTTTGTCTCAACCATCACCCATGAGATAACAAAACAAAGATTACTCCCTATTACTCTCGACAGTAGCGATACAATAAACACAGCCCCTGCTTATGGATTTGATTTTATTTATGAACCAGAAAAAATAGAACTATACGAAAGCATTCTTAAGCAATACATTGCTATTCAAATTTATCGTGCACACCTTGAATCTGTCACTTCAGAATTAGGTGCACGAATGGCAGCCATGGAAAACGCCACAAACAATGCTGGAGACATGATTTCGTACCTGACTTTACAATACAACCGCGCCAGACAAGCCGCTATCACAACAGAATTGATGGACATTGTTAATGGCGCTGAAGCTTTAAGATAATTTAGTAGGAGCAGCCCCCTGCCTGTCCGCCGTAGCCTTAGCGGAGGAGGATGGCCGCCCGTAATTAGTAAGGGATATTTTATGGAACACAAAGAATTAGGATACATCATACAAGTCATTGGACCTGCTGTTGACGTGAGATTTGATCACACAGATCTTCCAGACATCAATGAGGCATTGCTAACAACGAATACTGCGATCAACGACAAGGAAAACAATCTTGTTCTCGAAGTCGCTCAGCATCTGGGCGAAAACTCGGTTCGCACAATTGCCATGGACACAACCGATGGCCTTACCCGTGGTCAAAAAGTGGGCCCAACAGGCAAGCCAATTCAAATGCCAGTTGGTCCCGAAACTTTGGGACGCATTATTAATGTGGTTGGAAATCCTGTGGATGAAATGGGTCCTGTGAATGCAAAAAAACATTCTCCTATACATAAACCTTCACCTGAGTTTACCGAACAAGATGTGAATGTAGAAATGTTCGAAACAGGAATTAAAGTTATTGATCTGCTCGAGCCTTATTCTCGCGGTGGAAAAATTGGTTTGTTTGGTGGTGCTGGTGTTGGCAAAACAGTAATCATCATGGAACTCATCAACAACGTTGGTATGCAACATGGTGGGTATTCAGTCTTTGCTGGTGTTGGCGAAAGAACTCGTGAAGGAAATGATCTTTGGAATGAGATGAAAGAATCTGGTGTTTTAGGCAAAACCTGCCTGGTTTATGGTCAGATGAACGAACCCCCTGGAGCCCGTGCCAGAGTTGGATTGTCAGCCTTGACATGCGCTGAATATTTTAGAGATGAAGAAGGACAAGATGTTTTGCTCTTTATCGATAATATTTTTAGATTCACACAAGCAGGTTCAGAAGTGTCAGCACTCCTGGGCCGTATGCCTTCGGCCGTAGGTTATCAACCCACATTGGCGACCGAAATGGGAAGACTTCAGGAAAGAATCACCACAACCTCAAAAGGATCTATTACATCTGTTCAAGCGATTTATGTACCTGCAGATGACCTCACTGACCCTGCACCAGCAACAGCCTTTGCTCACTTAGATGCCACAACCGTTCTCTCTAGACAAATCGCTGAGCTTGGTATTTATCCTGCTGTTGATCCTTTGGATTCGACTTCGAGAATTTTAGACCCAAGCGTTGTGGGAGACGAACATTATGCTGTAGCCAGACAGGTGCAACAATTCTTACAGCGCTACAAAGACCTTCAGGACATCATTGCCATCTTAGGCATGGATGAATTGTCTGAAGAAGACAAACTTTTGGTTGGCAGAGCGCGAAAGATACAAAAATTCCTCAGCCAACCATTTTTTGTGGCCTCGCAGTTTACAGGCATTGAAGGAAAATATGTCAAACTCGAAGACACAATCAGAGGGTTTAAAGAAATTTGCGAAGGCAAACATGATAATCTTCCTGAACAGGCATTTTACATGGTAGGCAGCATTGATGAAGCCTTAGAAAAGGCCCAAAAGATGGCTGCGTAATATGCCTAATATTTTCCTGGGATTAAAATCCCAGGCTTTAACATTCTGTCCCTTTGGGACAACAGGATATAGCCGGAGACTTTAGTCTCCGGAAAAGAAAATGACAAAGTTAGAATTAGAAATACACACCCCTCAAAAAACTTTAGCTAAAGAAGATGCTGTCTCTCAAATCACGATCCCTGCCCACTGGGGACAAATGGGTATTTTGCCAAACCACACCCACTTCATCACAGAGCTCACAAAGGGTACAGTGAAATTTCTTGTAAATGATATTGAAAAGAAGCACGAAATCTCAAGCGGGCTTTTTGTGATTAAAGATAATAAGGCAACCATCCTCGCTGAAGAGTAGGAAACATCACTCTCTCTCCATCCTTTACTCTAATATAGTATTGTAGTACTAATAACATATGCATCCAATATTCTTTACATTCCCAAAAGTTATTCCTCTCGTTGGCGGACATAGCATCCACATTTACGGACTCATGATAGCCATAGGATTTTTACTTGGCATCTGGTGGACAAAACGTGAATCAAAAATTGTTGGTTTAGATCCCAATAGAATGATGGATCTTCTTTTTTACCTGATGGTAACAGGTCTTGTGGGATCACGTATTCTTTATGTTGTTCATTCTGTTCCCAACTTTTGGTCTGATCCTTTGATATTTTTTAGAGTTTGGGAAGGAGGACTTGTCTTTCAGGGAGGCGTAATTGCCTGTGTCATCACCGGCATTTGGTTAGTAAAAAAATACAAAATTCCTTTTTTCAAAGCCGCCGATGTTTTTGCTCCCGCCCTTTCTTTAGGACATGGGCTTGGACGCTTAGGGTGTTTCTTTGCAGGCTGTTGTTTTGGCAAACAATGCGATATTAATTTTCCCTTGGCCATTGTTTTTCCAAAAATTGCAGAAGGTGTAGCACCTCATGGCATTCCCCTCTACCCCACACAGCTTGGTGAATTTTTTGGCGAAATGATTATTCTGATAACTTTGATTCTCTATAGAAAGAAAAAGAAGTTTAATGGTTCAGTTTTTCTGATTTATATGATTCTTTATTCTATTTTACGATCTGTGATCGAGCTCTTCCGTGGTGATTTGATTAGAGGTTTTATTATTGAACCCTATCTCTCAAATGGACAATTTATCAGCCTGCTTTCGATTCTTCTAGCTGTTTTTTTCTGGATTTATTTGACAAAACAGGCAAAGAAGCAACTTTAAGAGATGAAAGGACGTATAGTATAACTATGTTAAAATACACCATAGCCATATTTCTTATCTTATTTACTGTTTCCTGCACCAAAGTCCTTACTTATGGCGCAACAAATAATACAAAACCTTTAGCTCATTCCTATTCTTCAAATCTCGAAACAGCCATGCACCAAACCACAAAGGCTTTAGAAAGTCTTGGGTACGAGGTTTTACGCAAAGACGAGTATCGTCACCGCATCACAACAAACTGGGTTCCCACAAAAAGCGATTCTCACTACCTAGATCTTTTCAAACGCAGAGACTATGGTGCCAGCGCTGGATCCTACTATCAAGTTGTGGCTGATATTAAAACGGATGGCACCCGCATAAAAGTAAGCGTCTCTACTGTCATAAAAAGCATTTCTGGCAAACTTAAATCTTCAAAGGTTGTCGAGAAGAAGGTATTAACCAAAATCGATGATTTTATGCGCAGCCCTCAGATTGTCATCACAAATGTGGGAATGAGCGAGCGGTGATTCAAAAAATATCTCCAAAACAATTAAAAGAAAGAATCGATACAAAGTCAGATCTTGTCCTTCTCGATTGCCGCGAGGCTGATGAGTTTGCATACACACACATCAAAGAATCGATTAATATACCAATCTCTGAATTTGAAAAACGAGTTGAAAAGGAAATCAAAAAAGACAAACCCATCATCATCATTAGTCATCTAGAAGAACGTGCTTTAAGAGCCTGTGAGTATTTGGAAGAAAAAGGATTTGAGAATATTACTTATCTTGAAGGGGGTTTAGAAGCGTGGTCATTGGAAATTGATTCTAAGGTGAAACGATATTAAATATTGGATTTGCTATTCTGGCGTTGGAGCATAGGATCGTTGGCTCGTTGGCCCTTTCTTACTCTACATCAGTCGTAAACTCTGAAGACACAGTACAACTTCCAACCAATTCATTTTCGAGCCTTGTGCCATCGAGAACTATGGTTGCAATAAGTTCGCCAGTAACATGAACACCATTTGTTGAACCTTGCAAAACCACATACCAGTAATTGTTTTCGTCAACGTAATCACCATCAAAGAATTCAAAAGAACCTTCTGAGTAAATATCGCCTGCATAATCTGCACCATCAGCGCTTAGATCGTCCCAAACAAAATAACCATCAGTTTGTGTTAAGGCAATCGAAGCTTCTGAGGCTTCTTCTCCATTAACGAGAACGTCGGCAGCTTCTTCAACAGTGAGAGTGCTATCGATGTAAAAATCAGCATCTAACACAAAACTCGCATCACAATCTTCACTGTATGTTATACCATCAAAATAAACCGTGTATGTGCCTGTGTAATCAGAACCCAAAGCATCTCCTTCTTGAGCTTCTTTATCATCAAAAAAAGTTTCTATGCTTTCAATTTCTGAATCATCTGTGAAATCAGCCACGGCTAGTAATGCATAAGTTTCACTGTCAGCAGAAATAACACCTTCGTAATACGTAGAAGCACCTTCGGCGCTGTTAATAGCAAAGCCTAAAACATCAGTGGCATAAAGAGGATTAATATTAAAAATCACAAGGTCTGATCCAGAAAAGTAAAGAGGAACAGGATCAATTCCCGTGCTTATCAAACTTCCATTCAAATAAAGATCGATTGTCGCCCCTGTGAGACTCTCATCATCTTCACCAAAAACCCCAACTGGGATCTGAACATAGCAACCAGTGTCTGAAAGCTGTCCAATGGTGATAGTATATGTATCGGCATTAATATCAGCATCAATATCCGCATCTGGACTGGCAAATATATTCATATTACAAGATACTAATGCAAATAATATTAATATGAGACCTACATAATAAAAATATTTAAACTTCATAATTCTATCCTCTTAAATAGCAGTGCTGAATGCACTTATAGCTCTATATAAGAGTTATCGTTTCATTAAGAGAAAAGTTGTGTGAAAAATGAAGAGAATTATTTATGCGAAAGAGGACGGTACTTGATTGATATTATTGAAAAATTGCCTTGGCTAGCTGTGGAAAACTGTTATCCACAGCTTTTTCTGAGCCTAAAAACAGAAATAAGCCCAATCATACACAGAATAAACAGCAGATTTGACTTTTGAGGATTGCTGGCCTGAGCTGCTGTGAGATCACACCCACAGCCAGTGCTTGTAAGCCCAGAAACAGGATCACCCTCAACAGGATCTGTCTCAACCGGATCACCTTCAACAGGGTCACTAACTCCTGGGTCACTGACCCCAGGATCAGTGCCTCCTGGGTCCGTATCAACTGGATCTGTTGTAACTGGGTCTGTTGTTATGGGATCACTCGATGGAGGAGCACTAAAAACCGGTCCGCTATCTCCTGGGTCAACTGGATCAACTGGGTCAACTGGATCAACTGGATCAACTGGATCAACTGGATCAACTGGATCAGCTGGATCAACTGGATCAGCTGGATCAACCGGACAATCTTCATCCATGCCATCACAATCCTGATCAATCCCATCTCCACAAATCTCTGTGGCACCTGGATTTATTTCAGGATCAAGAATACGACAATCTGTGTTATCTGAAACCAATCCTGGAAATGGCGATGTACAACCATCGGCAATATAAGAGAGTGGATCTCCATACCCATCATGATCAAGATCATCGTACCACTTTTTTGGACCTAAAATAGTTGGATCAGTATCATCACAATCTAAGCTATATAAAACCGCATCACCCGTGTAGGAAGTAAAAACAGCCACTGTTGTAGATCCAAAACCATCGCTATCTGCATCGACCATAAAACCTTCATCAATATTCCCGTCACAATTTTCATCATAACCATTGTATTGTTCAATAGCAGCGGGATTAAATCTCATACTACTATCATTACAGTCATCCGAATTAGTGACATACTGTGATGGGTTCGTACAAGCTGAATCCGTAGGATCTCCATACCCGTCTCCATCAGCATCGAGAAAAAATCCCTCATTCAAAACACCGTCACAATCATTATCTACTAAATCACAAAGTTCAGGTGCAGCAGGATAAACCGTGTCATCGTAATCATCACAATCTGTGCTTGGAGTATAACCATCACCATCAATGTCACCTAAGTTATTATAGGCAATGAGCCAACCAAGGTTATTACCTGTGATGAGATCAAGATCCCCATCTCCATTCCAGTCTGCCATAGTAGGTGTGCTCTGACCGCCAACATCAATAAGATTGAAGTCCTCAACCGTCATAAGCTGGGCAAATGTGTCATCGCCATTATTGATAAAGAGTTTAATTTTGCCTGCTCTATTTCCAGTAAAAAAATCAAAATAACCATCTTGATTCCAATCAAACACAAAAGGTGTCCCATCAAATCCTACATCAATAAGATTGCCCTCAGTATCATTTAAAGGATTGGTGTAAAATTTATTATATCCATTATTAATAGACAGGTAAAAATTACCCGCAGCATTCCCTGTCACAACATCAAAATAACCATCTCCATTCCAATCCACAACTGAAGGAGCGCTTGCATCGCCTACATCAACATTATCCGTAGGCAGCTGTGCCAAATATGAAGAAGTAAAATTATCGCTACCATTATTAATATAGAGCTCAAGTTTACCATCATTTGCACCAATAAGTATGTCATAATAAGTGTCACCATTCCAATCTACAACCGAAGGCGTACTTAGTTGTCCACGATTTATCGAGGGAATACCTCCTGACACTACCTCTGTGAATATGGTATTTGAACCATCATTGAGATAAAGATAAATTTTACCATTTCCAGCACCAACTAAAATATCAAGCCCATTCACACCATCCCAGTCAATAATATTTGGCGCGTTCTCACTCGCTGTATAAAGAGCACCTGAATTACCAAGAGGCGCTGAGCTAATTCCGGAAATGTTTCTAAAATAACCTATTTGGCCATTGGATGCCCCTAAAAAAAGATCTAATGTTGTATTTCCATCATAATCTACAACAAAAGGAGCCACAGAAGTTGACCAACCACTGGCATTATTTATGCTATCAGATGTATTTAATGTAAAATTATCACTTCCACCATTTTCATAATATTTAACTCCCGACAAACTCCCTACAATGAGGTCCTGATATCCATCACCATCCCAATCAACACGAATTGGCTTACTTTCCGCTCCAACATCGATATCATCAACATTATTGTTATTATATGAATGTTCCAGAAAATTGCTGTTTTCACTAAAATCAAGATCAACAAATATTTTGATAGTTCCAAAAGTATTGCCAATTATAAGATCTCTTTGTCCGTCTCCATTCCAATCAGTGACAAAAGGCGCTGGATTCATATCAAAATTAATAGTATTAAGATTTGTATCTGAATAACTGCTCTCTATTAAATTATTACTACCATCATTGATATAAAGTTTGAGATAAGAAATTCCAGTAATACTCATTCCTCCAACAATAAGATCACTATCACCATCATTCTCCCAATCAATAACCGCAGGCTTGGCAAACATCGTGCTTGAAGTGCCCTCAATGAGAGTATATGTTTGATGCATTCCCATACCGTTATTAAGATGCAAAATGACAGTCCCATTATATTCTCCACTCACCACATCAAGATCACCATCTCCTTCCCAATCAACAACTACTGGGGAAGCCTTTTCTCCAGCCACTAATCCTGTTACCCCTGATGAAATCCAAGGATCTATATTACTGCGAGGAAATTGCTGCGCCAAACTAAGCGATGGAATGATGATAAATAGAAAAAAGAAACAAAGACATTTGAGACTAATGATATTCTTCAAGCGACCTCCTACCCCACCTTCATTAATAAACACCCTATAGAGTGCAAAAATAATGCCAAGTAATATGCTTGAAGATGGCTGAATTACCGTGAAATAACGCCAGGTTAGAGCGTATATAAAGAAAGAGTCAAAAGAACATGAGGATTTTTGCCCTCAAATTGATATTTTTATCACATTGAGAGGAACTAGAGTAGGCACATGAGCTGAGCTAAAATCACAATAAGCACCATGGCAACTGGATAAACCGTGGCATACGCTACACAAGGAGCATTGGAATCAGTCACAGAATCAACTGCTGTCAAACCTGGTGTACTTGTCATACCACCTGTAAGAATCCCTAAAAGGGTAAGGAAATTAATTTTAAATACAAGTCTTCCTATGAGAGCTGTCACACATAAAGGAACAAGCGTGATAAAAATACCAATCACAAATAAATTCATACCGCTCTCTCTAATAGTAGGCATGAGATTAGCGCCTGCTTTTGTGCCCACAGTAGCCAAGAATAATAATAATCCAAACTGTTTCATAAACTGATTAGCAGGGCCAGATACGTTCCAAACAATAGGTCCTGTCTTTCCAATACGACTAAGCACCAAGGCTGAAAGCAAAATACCACCAGTGAGCCCCAGCTTAAAATTTATACCCCAGAACAAGGGAAATGATACTGAGCCAACCATAATACCAACAAGAAGACCAATGGCAATGGGAAGAAAATCTGTTTGTAAGAGTTTTTTGTCTTCGTTACCTAAGAGTTCACTGAGCTCTCCCAAGTGACTCGTAAAAACGATCAGAAGTTTGTCACCAAACTTTACAGTACTATTCAAGGTTGGATTTATATCCAAACCACTACGGCGAATGCGCGTGACTGTGGCTCCAAAGTTTTCGAAGAGATTTAACTGAGCCAGAGTTTTATTAACAACTTTTTTATTGGTTATCACAAACCACTTGGCTTCTGATTTTCTGCTAATGCGAATGTTCTGTGTAGTCACAGGCCCAATAAGAAGTTTAACTTTTTCTAAAGCCGAATTCGTTCCTACAGCTCTAATCAGATCTTCTTTGTGCAAAATAGTTTTTCGCGTTGGCGTTATTGTTTTTTCATTGTGCCGAATCCTAGTGATACTAGCCCCAGTCATACCCCTCACCTTTAGTTCACCAATAGTTTTGCCAACGATATTTTTATTATTCACTCTAAAGTGCCGATAAATGATCTCTGGATGAGTGGCAATGATTTCATCTTCTATCTTTTTTTCTTCTTTTTTAAGATTGATGCGGCAAATTCTTGGAATGATATGCACAAAAAGAATAACGCCTATCACCCCAAAAGGGTAAGCAATCCCGTAACCAATAGAGGCTAATTCATTTGAAGAACTGGCTTCAATCGCCGCAGCAAGACCTGGCGTACTTGTCAGAGCCCCTGTAAGCAAGCCTACTGCCATATTGATATCTATATTGTATATTTTGGCTGCTGTTAATGTAGTCAAAATGCCTACTAATACTAAAAGAACAGCTAACAAGACATTGTGCAAACCCTTTTGTTTGAATGAATCAAAAAAGCCAGGACCCGCTTGTATTCCAATTGCATAAACAAAAAGCAAAAGACCCAGAGTTTGAAAAATACCAGGAACACGCACACCATAATGTCCAAAAATGAGAGCGACAAAAATCACTGCAGATAAATCTAATGATATGCCCTTGATTTTCACACGACCAATCATAATCCCAATAGCTATGATAAGAAAAAGTGCAAAATAATCTGTCCAAAAAACCATAAAAATCCTTTTTTATAATTTGATACTTCTTATGGAACTATTGAATAACAGAACCACAAGGATTTGTTCAAAAATACGTAGATACAAGACGGATAATAAATTTAATGAAAGCGCGTACGCAGAGTACGTAATTGAATTAAATTTTTTATCCAACGCAGTAGATGCGCATTTTTCAACAAATCCCTTATCACAAAAAAAAACAGGAAACAGCTCCTAATTATAAAAAGTCAAAAATAGCGGCCTGTAGCACACAGGGCCGGTGTCTTGTGTGATTATTAATTTAGAAGGAGGCACTTCAAAAAACTGACCAGATGCAAGGCGGATTGAAAATTGAGAGAAGGAGCGTGCATACACGCACGTAACTGAGCGCAATTTTTGATTCAACGCCGCAGATGGTTAGTTTTTAGAAGTGCCCAGAACTAAAATAGATGATGCTTAACAAGAAAGGTAAGGAAAGTCTTTTCATGAGAAATGAGAAGCTTAAGGGCCGTAACCAACCCAAAGGATCTTAAGACATAAAAAAAGTTTCTTTTGTTAATTAGCCCGCTCATGCCTATCAAATATGCATAGGCTGTGCCAAACTCATCAAAATTTTATCCACATGATTTTCTTGTGTTTTTTGGTGGGAGTTTGTTTCTCCTACCGTATTTATCATTCCACATATGTTCATATTTCTTACAAATCTGTCTTTTATTTAAAACAAAGACAGATTTTACGTTATAGAGATACTTTTGTACTTAATTATTAATGGGACAGGCTTCTTTGGTGTAAGGCCAGGAACTTATTAGTTCTTTTCAACCAAAGTTTTTTCAATTCTTGTTCGCGGGTTTTTAGGTAAACTTGAGAAAGTTCTTGTTTCTTTTGAGGATTATCAATGTTTTGAACCATGTGATAGATTTGTGAAATGTCTCTACATAGGTTGCGCGACCTACTTTGAACTTTATTATTGTCCAAATCAATCATTGTTGGTGGCTCACTCAAATAAGAAGACATCGTTGTTTCAACGATTTTCTTTACTGTACTTCGTTTACCAGCCAACGCGTATTGTAAAGAGTTATAGCTAATGTGAAAACCTTTTTCTTTTAAATCAGATGCGAGTTTAATAGCGAGTTTTCGTTTAGTCCATTGAGGGTTAGAAATAAGAAATTCCTGACACTTTTCAATAAGAAGATCTGAAGTCACTGGTTGATATAATGATCTTTGATTGTCTGTGAGTTGTCCTAAGGCTTTGCTTATTTCTTTTTTAGATTTGAAACTACTTTTCAGCAAGAGCTCAATGATGCCATCAAGAACAATCTTTTTTGTTTCAACTATCTTATCGCACAATATATTTTGCAAAGATCCAAGGTGATATTTATACCCCTTATTTTCTAACAAATTCTTAAGGTCAATGGCCAGGCGGCGTTTGCTCTTTACACCATTCACTTGAACCCAGAGATCTGAAAGCGCAATAACTTCTTGTGAACTAATATAAGAAAATGTCTCTTTGGCTTTTCTTATATTTTTTTTAATATAAATCTTAATCTCACGCTCAGAAGAAAAACCTTCTTTCTTAAAATACCGCATCAAAGTTAATTTGAGTAATTCAGGAGTTTGCGTAGGAATCTTTCCAAAAAATCTCTGAACAGTCTCTACACTTATATGAATACCTTTTTTATTTATGTCATTTACAAGTCTCATAGCCAATTTTCTTTGGCTTAAGTTCTTCTTAAAATAAAGATAGCACCACATGAGATTATGGGTTTCACGAGAAAGAAAGCTTGTTTTAAAATTTTTTTTCTTTTGTTTTTTCATAGCTTGTTTCATTTAAATCACCTTAAAAAGTGGCGGCTGTCAGAAAAACCTTAATCCAACCATTTTGCTTGTATTTAAGAATAGTGCTTATTATTAAAAAGTCAATCCTAAAAAGTCTGATAAACCAGCGCATCAAAACCTTTATAATATTAACACCTTAATCGTGTATGTTATACAGGTAAAACATAATTGAAGTTTATGAAATTCACCGATAATAGTACTAAGATGGCTCTAATAAAACAATCCGCCCTTAATAAAGGCGATACAATTAGAATAGTAGCAAGCAGCTCTCCCTTTGAAAAAGAGGCTTTTTTGCAAGGTGTTGAGGTTTTGAAAGATTGGGGCTTTAATATTGAATACAATGAAGGCATTTTTGAAAAAATTCCTTACCTGGCTGGAACTGATGAGAGACGTGCTAACGAGCTAATCGACGCCCTTAATGATAAAAAAGCAAAAGCCATTCTCTTTGCACGTGGTGGATATGGAGCCATGCGGCTTCTGCCGTGGCTAGACAAAGCTGAACTGAATCCTCAACCAAAAATCGTATTAGGCTATAGTGATATTTCGTGTCTTCAAATATATTTCTATCAAAAATGGAGATGGACAACTCTCTACGGTCCAGTTGTGGCCAAAGACCTAAGCGCAAACACACATCCAGACACACTCCACTCACTCCACTCACATCTAACAGGATCAGACCTTCCAAACACCCTAACTTTGAATGAGGCGACATCCCTCATAAATGGTGAAATTACAGCGCCTTTGGTTGGTGGATGTTTAAGCCTTATTGTCTCTCTTTTAGGAACACCTTACGAGCTAAACACTCAAGGCAAAATCTTGTTTTTAGAAGATGTGAATGAAAAGCCCTACGAAGTAGACCGCATGCTCATACAACTCAAACTCGCAGGAAAACTAACAGATTGCCAAGGACTTATTTTTGGTTCTTTTGCAGGAACCAATCCAGATGAACACTACATTCAAACGATTCAAGACATAACTAAAGAGTTTAACATCCCCACTCTTTATGGTTTTCCAGCTGGCCACGCTAAAAGAAAAATCATCCTACCGCTTGGCCCTACAGTAACACTCAACACAAAAGAAAAAACATTAACATACACTGAGCCTCTTTTCTCATAACAAAAGGATAAAAAATGGTTAAAACTGGTTTAGAAGTTTTATTAAAAAAATGCCCCCGATCTCTCAAAGGAAAAAGGATTGGTCTTCTTTGCAACCAAGCCTCAATCACCTCTCACTATGATTATGCTAAAGATCTCTTAGCAGACTATAAAGGACTAAAACTCGTACAGCTCTTTTCACCCCAACACGGTTACTTCTTATCTGAACGTGATAACATGGATGAAACAGCCCATTCAAAAGACCCTCAAACCAAACTCAAAATCTTTAGCCTTTACAGCAAAACCAGACAACCTACAAAAAAGAGCCTCGACAATATAGACACCTTTGTTTTTGACATTCAAGACGTGGGCACAAGGGTTTTTACATATATATGGACAATGTATCTCACCATGCAGGCCTGTGAAAAACAGGGAAAAAAAGTGGTTATTTTAGACAGGCCCAATCCCATTAATGGCACAGACATGGAAGGGAATCTTTTACAAAGAGACTTTACCTCTTTTGTGGGCTTGCTCCCTATCCCTATGCGTCACGGCATGACTGTTGGAGAACTCGCCCTTTATTTTAATAAAGAATATAAAATTGGATGTGACTTAGAAGTGATAAAAATGAAAGGCTGGAAAAGGGAGATGTTTTTTGACGAGACAGATCTTCCTTGGGGATACCCCTCCACAGGACTCCCAACACTAGAATCTTCCATTGCCTATGCAGGGACAGTGATATTTGAAGGAACAAATATTTCAGAAGGAAGAGGCACGACCAAACCTTTTGAATTTGTGGGAGCGCCTTTCATTGAACCCTACTCTTTCGCACAAAAACTTACTTCAGAAAAACTTCCTGGCTGTGTTTTGCAACCCTATTTCTTCAAACCTAACGTTAATAAATTTGAAAGCAAAGCCTGTGGCGGGGTTAAAATTAATATTACAAACCGTAATAAATTCAAATCCTACCTCACAGCACTCACCCTTCTTCGCCAAATCATAAAAGATTATAAAAAGCATTTTTCCTGGAACAAACCTCCTTATGAGTATGAGTTCAAAAAACTGCCTTTTGACATTATCACAGGGACTGACAGAATTCGTAAAATACTAGACAAAGGAGGTTCACTAGCAGCCCTGAAGAGCACATTTGACGCTGATTTGAAAATATTTAGCCAAAAAAGAAGAAAATATCTGCTTTATTAAGAAATAAAAAACGTTTGACGAATGCTGTATTTAGTAAAATAATCGCTTTTTTTTAACCCACAACTACAGGAGAAGAACAATGACACTCAAATCTTTTATAAAACTATTCACTATGGTTATTGCTATTTCACTTTTTTCTTTATGCCTTTATTCATGTGGCGGCAGCACTGACGACGACGATACAGGCACCACTACTACTTCAGAAGCAAATGCAGAGGCCCTTGCACAAAGTGTGCTCAATGACACTGTGCAAGCTACAACATACGCTTCTACAAGCCTATCGGTTCCCCCAGCAGTTAAATATCTCCCCGGCTGTGATACCTCTGTTCCTAATGTCACTACCTGCACAATTAATTGCGCAACATCAGGAACCATGACTTTTACCTTAAATTCTGAAACTGAAGAAGCCTCAATTACATACGCTGCATGTGTGAATAGTATTTATACAACAAACGGCACTATCTCTATTGCTATATCAACTGGCTCCTCTACCGAAGATGTTACCATGACCTATGATGATTTTAGCATCGTGAACTCTACAACTGGCGATACGATGACCCATGATGGCACAGTGGCTCTTTCTATTGATACAACAACAAATCTTGGCACAATTACTTGGACAGATTTTGCTGGAACTGACTCAGACAGCACCGCTTATACAGTAACGGGCACAATGTATCTAGACATCACAGAAAACACACTTTATGGTACTATGACGACAGTCTATGGTTCATCCTCTATCGTTTGCACTATTACTGAAAGCGATCCAATTGATTACGATGATACCGAAGCTGAAATCGAAGCAGCCATAGACGCTGCATGTACTATTAGTTAATAAATCTTTGCTCCTTAAAGGCAGGCTTTAATAGCCTGCCTTTTTTTTACCGATGAAAAGCAAAAAACACATCTTGATAGGCATTGCTGGTGGCACTGCCTCTGGGAAAACATCAGTGGCCAAAGCCATCACAGCAGATTTTTCTTTAGATCAAATAGCGCTCATTGAACAAGATTCGTATTATCTAGATCTTTCGCATCTGTCTAAAGAAGAACGTGATACCTTTAACTTTGACCACCCCAATGCTGTTGATTTTAATCTCGCCAAAGACCATCTCTCTCAACTCTTAAAGGGCAATCCCATAGATGTCCCCATCTATGATTACACAACACACACACCTTCTGGAAACAACACCCACCTAGATGGGCAACACATTATCATTCTTGAAGGTATATTGGCGCTTCATGATGAAGAAATCCGCAATATGATGGACATTAAAATTTTTGTAGATGCCCCAGACGATATCAGAATTTTACGACGTCTCAAACGCGACATTGAAGAACGCGACCGCAGCCTCACCTCTGTGATCAACCAGTATTACGCTACTGTCAGGCCCATGCACATCCAATTTGTAGAGCCCACCAAACGACACGCCGACATCATCATCCCCAACGGCGCACGAAACACAGTTGCCATCGATATTATGAGAGCAAAGATAAAGGAATTGATTAGGTAAACGAACCGAAGTGCCGAGGAATTTTATTACGGATAGGCCCCAGTGTCTGTCCATAATAAAAAAATCTTTTCCCTGGATCTGTTCAAAAATGTTCAGATACAAGGCCCTCGCGAAGCCATAACCGGAGCGTATATGAAAATACGTGAGGATTATGGGTGAAGCGAGAAACGCAGTAGATGAAGATTTTTCAATAGATCCATCAGCTCACTGCTTTAATCGCCTTGGCAGCAGCTTCTTCTAATAATTTGAGATCAGGTTTTTTGATGTAATTTTTTTCCATCAAAAGATCTAATGTTTCACGAGCTTCTTTGATGTCTTGCAATGTGCGGTTATAAACCTCTTCTCTAGTTAATTGGATTCGTGCCACACCGTTTTTGATAGCTTCCATAGCCACATCAGCAGCTTCTTCTGCAAAGACTAATGTTTCATCCATAGTAGGCATGATCTTTTCGGGATTAATCCCATTCTTTTCAGCAAAATTTGCTGTAGAATAAGCGGCTGTAATAGCCATTTCATCTGTGATTTTTTTAGCTCTAACAAGCAAGGCGCCTTTGAGGATCCCTGGAAAGCCTAATGAATTGTTTACCTGATTTGGAAAGTCACCTCTGCCTGTAGCCACAATGTAAGCCCCAGCTTCTTTAGCAGCATAAGGATAAATTTCTGGAACAGGATTAGAACAAACAAAGACAATGGATTTTTCAGCCATGCTAGAAATCCATTCTGGTTTTACAATATCTGGACCAGGTCTACTGAGAGCAATCAAGACATCAGCACCTTTGCACGCGTCTTCGATGTTCTTGATTTTGTCTGGATTTGTTTGTTGGCAAAGTTCCCACTTTCTATAAAAAGCAGGATCTGATTTGATGTCTTCACGATCCGTGTGCAAACCTCCCTTAGAATCAAAGAGGCTCATCTTAGCTGGATCAGCACCAGCCTTTATAATCAGACGTGCAATTGTTGTGTTTGAAGCTCCTGCCCCAAGCATGGCAATTCTGACCTTATTGAGATCTTTACCTACCACGCGCAACGCATTGATAAGCCCTGCCAAGGTCACGCAACCTGTACCTTGTGCATCGTCATGCCACACAGGGATATTGCATTCTTCTCTTAAGGTATCCAAAACTTTGTAACAATTTGGTTGTGCAATATCTTCGAGATTTACAGCGCCAAAACTAGGTTCTGCCATTTTTACAAAATCGATGATCTTATCAGGATCGTGTTTTCCTTCTTTGTTATAGCTATTCATGCAAAGAGCCACGGCATCAACTCCACCCAAATACTTCATGAGAAAGGCTTTACCTTCCATAACACCAAGACCACCAGAAGGAGAACAATCACCATCACCTAAAACTCGAGTGGAATCTGAAACCACAGCAACGAGATTTCCCCTGTTAGAAAGATCAAAGGAGCTATCATGATCATCTCTAATGCTTGTCGAAACCGTTGAAACACCTGGCGTGTACCAAACATTAAACCAATTAAAACCATAAATACCTGCTTTTGGCATTGTGGCAATTTTACCGCCGTAGAATTTATGTGTTGTGTATGAAAGTTCTTTTAGAAAAACTGTTTTTGCTTTTGCCTTTTGTTCTTCGGTAAAACTTGCGGGAAATAAATCATCTAAATTACTTAAAGTGAGATCTGGATTGGTCATGAAATGCCCCTAGTTTAAGGTTTATTGTGGGCACCTTATTAATCAGAAGCTGTGATAAATTAAATGATTTTAATTAGATTTTTTACGAAAGCGCCTTATTTCAACAATTCCAAACACTTAGTCCCCAGTCCCACAATCCACGACCTACAATCCACAACCCACGAGCTAGCGACAACAAGCCTTGTCTTTTCCATTGAACCAACCACTTATAATGTATGCGGCACAACCCACACCAGGGGTAACCGAAAGAGCTTTAAAAGGACAGTTCAATGCACAAGCACCGCATTCCATGCAAGCATCCTTATCTACAATTTCGACCTTCTTGTCTCCAAGAGAGAGAACTTTGTGAGGGCAAACCTCAACACACTCACCACAGCCTGTGCATTTTTGAGAATCTAATTTAAGCGTTGCTACATTTTTTATGTATCGAAAATCTTTCATATCATAACTCCAAATCACGTTACCGAACAACGTTACCGAAACGGGCCCTGAACCGTATGGTACAGGGCGGGCCTCGTAACCGTAACCGATGAACTCTAATTAAAACCCCCTACAATCCATAAAACCAAACCAATCACCACCATCCCTACCTGAACAGGCATGGTCCTTCTCATTTCTTTTTCAACACCTGTTGGTGAGGTAAAAGTAGAGGCGCCTGTAAAATTCATGGCAAAAAATGAACTAATACTTGTCGAAACAAGTGTCAGAGCGATTAGAGTTAATGCATAGGCGGCATTTATTATATCCCAGGATATAAACACGAAAACACCGCTTATGACAAAGCTCATCAACATCCCTTTTATGGCAAACATTCGACCAGGGATCCAAGGCAATAAAAGTGGGGTCAAAACAGCCCCTGCCGCGATTCCAAGTACACAGGCGAGAAATAACATTCCTCCTCTAGCCAAAGCCATATCAAGAGAGAAAATCGTTGAACCAATGCCTGATATCAAAAAAATAAAAAGAACAAACCACAAAGATTTGAATTTAATGATCGACGAAAACTCAACTGGCACTAAAACAAATCTGTCGAAGAAACCAAATCTCACTGTCCTCATTTCTTCATCTGCTTTAAAATCGTTTCTGATAAATTCTTTAATGTCCGAAGATCGAACAGGACCCCAAATCACTTTAAATCCCGTATTTTTTTTGACCTTAAACGCAGCCACACCATTGGCACCCAGTTGTGGTAAAATAATTTTTCGATGGGACACAACCTCAGACAAACAGGTATTTTCTATCTGTCGAACAACCTCTTGATCCGAAAATGTTCCTTTGCCACCAGCACACCAAACATTAATGCCTCGAGTATCTAAAACAAGAATCCACGCATCAAACCCATCCAAGTCTTTTCTAAGAACATCGAATGTAAGCTTGTAGTTTGCTGTAACAAAGACTGATGAATCACGACCAGGACTCCCTACTGCGTAAAGACCTGGCACGACTTTATAATCATCTCGTTTCACACCTATTCTTACGCGAAAGGCTCCTAGGTGGTCTTGCCAATCTAGCTTGGTTTTTACTTGAGGCACATCCCCTGCTACTGTGGAAATAACGCCTGACATAAACCGCTTTTTTACATCACTTGGCCTTACATCTTTTTTTGAAGCGGATGAACAAGAAGACGCGCCGCAACAGGTATCCTTTTTTTGTTTTTCATTCATAATAAACCTACCATTTTTTTAAACTCTTCTAACTTTTCTTTATTTAAACAGTAACAAGTTCTAGGCCCATCTATTGAACCTTTTACCAGTTCTGCCTCTTTAAGTATTTTGAGATGTTGGCTTACAGTGGATTGTGCAAGAGGAAGTTTATCGACAAGACTACCACACAAACACCCTTTAGCCTCTTGAAGATGGTTTAAAATTTGTAGACGAATAGGATGCGCTAAAGCTTTGCAAACTACAGCGAACTCTTCTTGTTCGCCCTCTTTTTTCTTTATTCTTTTCATTCTAAACCTCTTTCATCCAGCTACCAGCTACCAGCTACTAATCGTCCATCGACGATAAACGATTAACTACGCTCTGTCAACACTCTTCGTCTATTTTTTAAAAAACCTAAAAAATAATTCATTTTTTCTTTTAACAACGTTTAACATCTCTTAACAGGGATTAACATTCTTAATAAAAACAACCCTTTAACTTACTTTTCCCAGTATTCCTTTTCATGATACAATATAGGTAATCATTTATACTGCTCATTTGGAGCAAAGGAAAAGAACGGATGAAGTAAATAACAAAGAGGTGTTTATGTGTGCCGCAATATCAGCAAATCTAAATCAAACTACGATAGACGTATCTGAAACTAATGGTGAATTTTGTTACAAGATGGAAGCAGGAAAATCACTATCTGCTCTTGCCATGGGAATTGCAAATGACATTGGTCGACCAGGTGACTGGAGAGCAATATGCACACATCTTGCCCAAGTGAATTTTGGAATCAACGATCCTTTCGATGCCTCTGATACAGAAGGGCAAAGAATATTAAGAAATATCGGTACTAACCAAGAAATCAGGCTTGGGGCTTATCAAGAACACGGCAAAAGTATATTTTTTGGTATTGATCCACCCACAGCTGTTGTACTCCAAGAAGTCACAGGCGATCCTCATGCAGTAGGAGGAGAGGCTACAGCAGCCGGAGCAGTAAGATTTCAAGCCACAGCTCCTGGCACCTCAGGCGCCCCCAGTGAACCTGGAGCAATTAGATTTCCGACGAATCATCATTTTGTAGACACATCCGCTAATGTTGATGATGCTGGCGTCGCTACAGAAGTAGTTAATATCCCTCCTGGCACAGTAGAAATTACCCCTGATGGTACTGTAAGCATTTTTAATCCAGAAGCCGCTGAAGGGGAAGGTGTTTTTGAGATCTCTGCTGAAAAACAAGATGAGATAAATCGCGCATTGCGTGAAGTACTAGAATTCATCCCATACCTTAAAGACCCTGGTGTTCTCACTGCTGATCCCACCGGATTCAAAGCATTTACATATGACATGTTTTTAGAGGAAGACCCTAACCCTGATGACCGCCCTCTTTCTGAAGGACCTTATAATCCTTTCTATGTTTGCCGTGAAGCCGAAGAAGCCCTTGAGACACTGCAAGGAGTTTTAGATGCTGTTGTATATGAAAAAATGTCCTCCATAATCGAATTTGATGACGTACAAGATGATTATATGCCCGACCACCCTCACTATCGCCAATGGAAAGATCAATATCTCGCAGAATCCAATCCTACACAAGCTGCAATTATGAGAATTGCCCTTGCTGCTGAAAAATTGGTAACAAATAACCCTGATGGACCTCCTGCTACGCTCCCCAGCACTCTCCCCCCTGAATTTCCTGATGACCCAGCTGAAGCCTTAGCCTATGCACACCGAGTACTGGGACGTGCTGAAGAAATGCTGCCTTACAATGATATTAGTGATGAGTCAGTACTGGCTGTTCTACGAGAAGAAACTACAGTAGAAGCTGCTGTGAGAACAGAATATCCTTATATCCAAGCCCAAGACTATGCCCTGAGATTTGCTCGCCTAGTACTAGATAACGAAGATATTACTGATGAGCAAATAGCAGAACTCTTTACACCTGGCACCGAATTCCACGACGCAGTAATTACAGAATATGGCGAAGAAGCAGCCGAAGGACTTGTCCTGTTCTACGATGCAATCGTTACAGCGCAGGGCGAAGGCGCAGCCCAAAGCCTTGTCGTAGATCTTGCTCATCAAATACAAGATCAGAATGTTATTAGTGATGATCAAATATTTGGTCTCTTTTCATTTGGCCTCTTTTCATCTGACACCACATTTTTCGAAACATTGGCAGCTACTTATGGTGAAGAGCAAACCGTAAGCCACGTCTTAAGTCTTTCTCGCCAAATACTAGACCACGACGATATTACTGATGCTGAAATATTAGAACTCTTTCAAGCTGACACCACATTCTACGATGCCGTCGTAGCAACAGCTGATAAAATTGCAGCCGAAGGTGAAGGTGCTGTAGCCGAAGGCGCAGGTGAAATCGAAGCCCAAGGACTAGTCCTGGATCTTGCTCATCGAATACTAGATCACGAAGGCATTACTGATGATCAAATAGCCACTCTCTTTGCAGCTAATACCGAACTCTACGAAACAGTTGCAGCAGCCTATGTGCCATATGCCACAGCTGAAGCCGATAGAATTGGTGCCCCTTACACCGTACAAGAAGAGCTTGAAATAGCTGAGTATGAAAGATTAGGAGAAGATCTCTACGCTGATCAATGTCTTCAAAAAGCAGAAGCTGAACTCCGTAGTTACAATACTGGCCTTTCAAGACTTGATGATGCCACAAGTGAGGCCCTTAGTTTAGCAAAAGAAACTGAAGACTGGGACACAGTATATGCCATATATGAAGAAGCCTCCCTGCCACAACACAGGCCTGAATTTAGTGCCGATCAAAGAGCAGAGCTTGAAGTAGCTATAAGCGAAGGAGATGGAGCTAGGGTAACTGCCATTTATAAAGAAGCTGGCATGGTAGACTATGAGCCCGTACGTCTTTCTGAGGATGCTAGGGCATTAATAAGAGCAAGAACCGAGCATAGAAACATGATAGCAGGCCTTCGTCCCGAAGATGCAGACACCTTTGGATTTGATTTGCCTGAACCTGATATGAGAACAGGTAGAGTCGAATCTGGTCCAACCGCTGTTTTCGCTGATTACATTAAGAGTTCAATGGGCGAGCTACAAGATACATATTATGCTTTCAACACTGATCTTGCTAGAGAAATCGACTATGTCCAAAGAGCAGACCGCGCTAACATAGGCGCAGAATATGATGCCCTTGCAGCTGCTGCCATGGAAGAGGCAGAAGGAGAAGAATTTGATGCCCAAGCAGATTTCGAGGCCCATGCTGAAGATGATGCTTTTTCAGAAGATTTTGATGAATTGTCAGAAGCTGAACTCGCTGATGAGGTTGCTGATTCTTCCACGGAAAGAGTTTTAGGAAGAGCAGATGAGGAAGACGTTGAAATTACTATTCGTGATCTCGATGCTGAGGTTGATGCTGAAGTCGCAACAGCTCCCACTCCAACAGAACCTGATGCAGTTG
>CAZSTS010000002.1:0-236690 GCA_964609965.1 uncultured Nitrospirales bacterium | reverse complement strand
GCAGAGGCCTGAGCCCACTTGGCTAGCGGTGCAAAGTAGATCCCAAAGAAAACTGTCAACACAACAAAAATCGCGATGAGTGAAGAATACCGCCAATTTGTATTTAAGGCAGGCATGTCTTTTTGCTTTTCGTCAAACATCATGTACTTAATCAACCGCACATAATACACAAGTGAGATCAATGCATTGATAGCTGCAATCACAGCGAGCCAAATAAGGTTGGCATCGATCACAGCCTTAAACACATACCACTTGGCCACAAAACCAGCAAAAGGAGGAATGCCTGTGAGTGAAAAAAGAAATACCGCCAGACTTAAAGCCAAAAATATCCCAAAAGGACTTTGATAAATGAGCCCTTTATAGTCGTCCATGTTTTCGGTCTTAAATTGATTGGCAATCACAGTGGCTACAAAAAACGCCCCCATGTTCATCAATAAATAAACGGCAAAATAAAACATGACCGCTTCAACGCCCACTCGAGAAACCACAGCGAGTCCCATAAGCAAGTACCCTGCATGCGCGATAGATGAATACGCTAAAAATCTTTTAATGTTCTTTTGATGAAGCGCTATCACATTCCCTACTGTCATTGTCATGGCCGACAAGATCGCTATAAGAATCTGCCAATCTACATTACCCAAAGCCACCCAAAGATCTGATTCGGTTGTTCCCACAAAGGCCACTAGAAAAAATCTTAAAGTTACTGCAAAACCAGCAGCCTTACTCGCTACACTTAAAAAAGCAGTGACTGGCATGGGCGCACCCTCGTAAACATCGGGTGACCACATATGAAAAGGCACAATCGCCATCTTATACCCTAACCCACCCAAAATCATGACTAAAGAAAGAAAAAGAATGATAGGATCAACAGGGTTACTCAAAAGAAAAAGACGTATATCAACCAGACTCAAACTTCCTGTGAGGCCATAAAGAAGAGACATCCCAAAAATCATAACGCCACTTGCCACTCCACCAAACAAAACATACTTTAAACCAGATTCCTCTGACCTAAGATCACCCGCAATATAAGCAGCCAAAACATAAGAAACTAATGAGGCCATCTCAATGGCGAGATATATCATGACCAAGTGATTCGCCACAGCCATAATATTAAGACCTAATGTCAGAATTAAAATAAAAACACAGAACTCTGGTTTGGGAGTGTTTTTGAGATCACGAGACTTGCTCGCCAATATAATAGTGACAATGGCTGTCAGAATAACAATGACCTTAAAAAATTGTCCAAAAGGATCTAAGGCAATCATTCCATGAAAAAGAGAAAGACTGCTTTCAAAATGGGTGGAAACAAGAGCAAACAAAGAGAATACAAGAGTAAAAAGCGAAACCATGCCAGCAGCCAAAGAATCTCTCGAACCACGTCTCATGGCCAACAAGAGCACAATAATAGCTCCAAAAAACAAAATAAGCTCTGACGAAAAATAAGCTTTTAGTGATTCAATATTATTCATAACTAAAACATTCCCGTGATTGAATGTACACTATCAATATAAGGCATAATCTTAGCATTGAGTGCAACAAGCGATGAATCGATTAAATCAATCATGGGCTTTGGATACACACCCAAAATCAAAACAATCACACCTAATGGCAAGAGAGAAAACACCTCTCTGAGACTGATGTCTTTTAAGTCTTTATATTTTTCATTTGCAGGTCCAAAAAACATGCGTTGTATTGTCCATAAAAGATACGCAGCTCCTAAAATCACACCACTAAGTGCTGCAATCGTTAAGCCAGGGTATGTGGGGTAAGATCCTAAGAAAACGAGAACTTCACTCACAAAACCTGACAATCCTGGAAGCCCTAACGCAGCAAAAAAAGCAAAAGCTACCCACACACCATAGCGAGGCACGATTGAAAACAAACCACCAAAACCGTTAATGTCGCGGTGATGAGCTCTATCATAAATCACGCCCACTAAAATAAAGAGCATCGCTGTGATTGTACCATGGTTAAACATTTGGAGAACAGCTCCACTAATACCTTCTGGAGTAAAAGCGCTCATGCCCAACAAAACAAAGCCCATATGAGAGATAGAGGAATAAGCGATGAGTTTTTTGAGATCTGTCTGTGCCATCGCGCAAAGAGCACCATAAATAATATTGATAAGACCAAAAGCCGCAACAACCATGGAGCACGTTGCTGTGATGTCAGGAAAAATCATGTAATTAAATCTGAGCATGCCGTAAGTGCCCATCTTTAACAAAACACCAGCAAGAATCACAGAGATAGCTGTAGGCGCTTCAACGTGTGCATCAGGAAGCCACGTGTGAAAAGGAAACATAGGTACTTTGATGGCAAACCCAACAAAAAGACCCAGCCAACAAAAAAATCTAAACCAATTAAAACTATCACTGATAGCCAAAAGACCTGTATGAGTGCTGAGATCTGCCAACTTTGTAATATCAAATAAATTGCCTGCGCTGTACAAATACAAGGCTAACATAACAAGCAACATGAAAAGCGATCCAAAGAGTGTGAAGAGGAAAAACTTAATAGCTGCGTACTCTCGTCTGGGGCCACCCCAAAGACCAATAAGAAAATACATGGGAAGAAGCATAATTTCCCAGAAAATGTAAAAGAGAAAGAAATCCAAGGCAACAAAAGTTCCCATCATACCAACGTCGAGTAATAATAAGAGAGCAAAATAGGCTTTGATATTTTTACCAATGCCCCACGAAGCAATCACGGCCACAACACTGATCAAAGCTGTGAGGAGAACCATGCTCACGCTGATACTATCGATCCCTACAAAATAATGAATGTGAAATGTCTCAATCCATTTATAAGGACCGTGCATCAATTGATACCCAACGAGATCACTATCAAAAACTTTAAAAATATACCCCGCCATCAAAAGCTGAATTCCTGCGAGCAATAAAGCAAACCACTTAGCCAGCCACTCCTGATTCTTCGACAAAAAGGGAAGCAGCACAACGCCAAGAAGAGGCAAAAACGTTATCCAAGTTAAAATTGATGAATGTTCCATAAAAAAACTCTTCCTCTAAATTAGTATCCTAATAACCATAACCACGATAATGCCCGCCAACACTGTGTAAGCATAATGTTGCACATTACCTGTTTGAATTTTTCTAACGTGTTTTCCGGTCTTTTCTACAATGCGTGACAAGAGATTAATCGTTCCATCTACAAAGAAATCATCACACCAGCCAATAACGACTGAATAAATGACAGTCACCTTACTGGTCAGATTGACAAACCGATCAATCACAGCATTATCAAATAAAGCACAAAACTGATTAAGCTTGAGCAAGCCCTTCACAAAAAACCCCTGATAAAACTCATCAACAAAATATTTATTGTAAACAATCTTATAAAGTCTGGAATAAGTAGTCGTAAACTTTGTCACAATGTCATTTCTTTTTGTATAAAGAAGATAACCCACATACATGCCCCCTGCGGCTAACGCGAGAGACAAGAACATGAGAATCCATTCCGCTGCATGAACTTCGTGATGCGTGGCCAAAGGAATAACAGGCCCTAACCATTCATTAAAAAGTCCACTTGAATGGCCTCCAAAAACACTATTGATAATGTAAGGGATATTGAGAAACCCTGCTATAACAGCAAGAGAACCCAAAACAATCAAAGGCACGGTTATATTCCAAGACGATTCTTTGGGCACAAGATCGTGGTGGCCATGATCACTATGTGCTGGAGAATCTCCGTGTACAAGTATTTTGATGGCAGCATCATTCCCATTAAACTTTCCAAAAAATGTCATCACCACACAGCGCACCATGTAAAATGCTGTGCCTAAGGCACTCACAATACCAATCACCCAAAGAAAATAATACCAACCTGCATATGAGCCTTTGGCAAAAACCTGCCATAGGATTTCGTCTTTACTAAAGAAACCAGAAAAAGGAAAAATACCACAAATCGCAATAGTGGCTGCAGCAAAGGTGATAAAAGTCTTTGGCATATATTTTCTCAAACCACCCATGAGACGCATGTCTTGCTCATGGTGCATGGCCAAAATCACAGAACCTGATCCCAAAAACAAACAAGCTTTAAAAAATGCATGCGTAGTGAGATGAAAAATACCAGCAGCAAAAGCCCCTGTACCCATGGCCAACATCATGTAACCCAATTGTGATACAGTAGAATACGCGAGAACTTTTTTGATATCATTCTGAGCAAAACCAATAGTCGCTCCAATAAAAGCTGTGAGCGCACCCACAGTAGCAATAACCATCAAGGCTGTTGGCGAAAGAACAAACAACCAATTAAGTCTGGCAATCATATAAACACCAGCTGTCACCATGGTGGCAGCGTGTATGAGAGCAGAAACAGGTGTGGGACCTGCCATGGCATCTGGCAACCAAACATAGAGAGGAATTTGGGCAGACTTTCCTGTGGCGCCAATAAAAAGAAAAATACAAATGATCGTGATAGCCGAAACACCTAAAATAGTCACAGAAGTGAGAGGCATCATAGCAAGCTTCATTTCAGTAAAGACAACTGTGGGAAAACCTACTTGATACAAAGACCAAAAAAGAGCCAAGACACCAATCATCATACCAAAATCGCCTATGCGATTCACAATAAATGCCTTCATACCCGCAACACCATTGGCTTTGACTTTGTACCAAAAACCTATGAGCAAATAAGAACAAAGGCCAACACCTTCCCAACCTACAAATAAAAGTAAAAGATTGTTTCCCAAAACAAGAACAAGCATCATGAAACAAAAAAGATTGAGGTAGGTAAAAAATCTGGCGTAGCTCGCATCATGACTCATGTACCCTGTTGAATAAACATGAATGAGAAATCCAACGCCAGTCACCACAAGAGCCATGTTGACTGAAAGGGGATCAAACAGAAAGGCAATGTCCGCTTTGAGAGAACCAATGTGAATCCAAGACCAAAGTGTATTTGTGAATTCTCGAGATTCCGAAGGCATATTTAATAAGACAATAAATACTGCAAAGCTCATGAGAAAAGAGAGGAACATGGAACCACAAGCTACTGAATAAACATACTTTCGTGGCATGCGAACACCAACAGCTGATGGCAATCCATTAAGAAGAAAACCGAGCAAAGGCAAAACAGGGATGAGCCAACTAAAATTTATAATGAACTGTTCCATTTAACTCCGAATCAATTAATTCTTCATTTTCGACACATTCTTTGTATCAATAGATTTAAAGTGTCGGTACAAACCAATAATAATGGCTAACGCGATGACTGATTCACAAGCCGCCAGAGCAATAATAAACAAAGCCATAATCTGACCATCAACATTGTTATGAAAACGAGAGAACGCGATAAAGTTAATGCTCGCTGCATTGAGTATCAGCTCAATTCCCATGAGATAGCCAATGGCATTTGATCTGGTGCAAACAATGTAGATGCCCAGACAAAACAGAAAAATGGCCATTATGATAAAAGGTGTTATCGTCATCTTTTTTCGTTCCTCGTCTATCGCCTATCGATTAGCGATTATCGTATCTGACATCCAGCATCCAGCAACCTGTGACCTGAGACGCCTTATCACTTCACGTGCCTCCTCGTTATAATAGCTGCTGCAACAATAACAGCTAACATAACAACAGAAACAAGCTCAAAAGGCAGCAAATAGTCGGTCAGAAGAAGGTTTCCAATCTCGGAAATACGACTCTCTTCCATGGGAATGCTTTCTTTAAAGGTCCAAATTTTTGCTGTGAGCACATAGAGCAATAAAAAAATAAAAATGGAAAACACTGGGATCGCGATTTTAAAATTAATCACAGGATTTGATTCTTCTCCTGATTGTATTTTTGATGTGAGCATCACTGCAAAAATAATAAGCACCAATATACCACCAGCATAAACAACGACCTGAACTAATCCCACAAAATCAGCGTGCAAAAGAATAAAAGTTGCCGCAACACCTAAAAACGTACCAATGAGAGCAAAGGCAGAGTAAATCAGGTTTTTACTAAACGCCACAACACAGGCAGAGCCAATGGTGACGATAAAAATTATTGTAAAAATAAGCTGTTCCATATTTGAGTGGGTCGTGAATCGTGGGTCGTGAATCATTTTTTCGATCCACTATCCACTATCCACAATTCACTTTTTCTTAACTACCTTATAAGGCTTAACCTTTTCACCCTCTTGAATAAATTCTGCTAAGAGAGTTTTGATATCATACGTTGAGCCTTCGAATTCCCTTGTAAAACGAATGGCGCCCGTAGGACATGGCTCAGTGCACAGTCCACAGTACATACATTTGCTTAAATCAACCCCAAAACGAGTCATGACGCGACCTAATTCTGGGTCTTTACCTGCTTCGATGAGAATACAATCTATAGGACAAGCTTTTTGGCACAAAGTACAACCTGTGCAGATTGCCATATCGACCTCTAAGAAACCTCTGTAACGCATGGGAAGTGTTTCTTGAATTGGTCTTGGTATGCGATCAGGGTATTGAATAGTCATGGGCTCACGAAAGAGATGTGAAAACGTGATCGTCATGCCTTCATACACAGTTTTAATAGAGGTAAATATGTTTCCTAAATAGCTCATTATAAATCTCAATACTACGCAAATGGACTTAATCTTATCTTAGATTTTGTATATCTTAAGTGCCAAACCACTCGTCTAAAAAAGCTCACTAATAATAAAACACCTACGAACGTCATGATGATGGCAGAAACCTTTGTCCATGAAGCAGGAATAATAACCAACCAAAGGCTCATGGCCAGAAGATTAACAAAAGCAATGGGCACGAGGTATTTCCAACACAGAACCATGAGTTGATCCACACGAACACGAGGTAATGTCCACCGCAATTGAATAACAATGAATACAAGCGCTAAAGTTTTTATCTGAAAGACTATTAGCTCAATACCATTTGTCAGCAATGAACCAAACCATGAGTTTTCGGCCCCAAATAATGAAACAAAAAATCCTGGTAAAGGCCCTGCTTGCCAACCACCGAGGAAAAGAATCGTGGCAAGAGCTCCGATCAAGTAAAGATTGGCAAATTCAGCAAAAAAGAAAAGAACAAATCTAAAACCAGAGTACTCAGTATTATAACCGCTCACAAGCTCTGACTCAGCTTCGGGCATATCAAAGGGCATGCGGTTGCCTTCTGCCAAAGACCCCATAAACAGAATAAAAAAGGCTACAAACATAAATGGAGTTTGAAAAACATGCCATTCCCAAGGAGCAGCACCTTGTCTTAAAATAATTTCTTGAATATCCATTGACCCGCACCAGAGAACCACCATGAGAATGGTAAGGCTCACAGGCACTTCGTAGCTGACTATTTGTGCTGCACTTCGCATGCCACCCAAAAGAGACCATTTGTTATTTGAAGACCAACCACTCATTACAATCCCTACAACAACAAGGGCTTCGACAGCTAAAAGATAAAAAATGCCCAACTTTAAATCGGAAATAACCCACTGTGACGAAAAAGGCATAACAGCAAAACCCAGAAACATTCCTAAAAAGACAAGGTAAGGAGCTAGTCTAAATAAGATAGGATCAGCAGCAGTAGGAATAACATCTTCTTTAAAAAACACCTTTATACCATCAGCCACTGACTGCAAAATGCCTTGTGGGCCAACACGATTAGGACCAATTCGAGATTGCATTCTTCCTGCCACACGTCTTTCGGCATAACCAGCTAGCATAGCAAAAACAGCTACAAAAATAAAAACCATTAAAATAAAAACCAATTGGAAACAAATCGACACAAGCCAATACGGCATTGACTGTAAGAAATCAGATTGAAGAACTATGTTGTTTATAAAACTATTCATATTTAACAAACTATCGATTATCGTTTATCGCCTATCGTTTCCTTATCTATCTACCTCTGGTGCCACAATATCTAAACTCCCAATCAAGGCCACTAAATCAGAAAGCATGAGCCCTGAACTTAAGTGTTCGATAATTCCCATGGCAGTAAAAGAACCCGTACGGCAATGCAATCTATAAGGCATTTTCGTACCATCACTCACCAACCAATAAGCCATATCACCACGCGCTGATTCAATTCGAGTCAGAACCTCTCCTTTGGGTGGCTTAATTATCCTGGGAACTTCTCCCATGATTTCTCCAGTGGGAAACCCGGTGAGTTTTCTCAAACACTGACGTAAAATTCTAATAGACTCTTTCATTTCTTCGATACGAACGTAGTAACGATCAAAACAATCACCTATTTTTCCAGCTTCACCTCTTCCAACAGGAACAGAAAAGTCTAACTCGGGATAAACTGAATAAGGGAGGTCTTTTCTGACATCAAAACGAAGACCGCTGCCACGCAGGTTAGGTCCTACGAGGCCATAATTAATGGCATCTTCTTTGCTAATAACAGCCACCCCACCTAATCTCTCTCGATAAATTTTATTATCTGTTAGCAAGCGATTGTACTCATCAATAATAGGTTCAACGTGTTTTAAGAAGTTAGTTGCTTTTTCAATAAAACCCTCAGGCAAATCAAAAGAAACGCCTCCAATACGAACATAATTATAAGTCAGCCTGGCGCCACAAAGACTTTCTAAAAGATCATTAATGGTTTCTCGTTCACGCAAGGCATGAACAAAAGGTGTAGAAGCGCCCATATCGAGACCAAGTGACCCTACAGCGACTAAATGAGAAGAAATACGATTCAATTCACTCGCTACTATACGAAGATATTCGGCTCGCTTTGGCACTTCGATCCCAGCAAGCTTCTCAACAGCCATAGCATAACCTTGATTAGCTGTCATGGCCGCCACATAATCAATTCGATCTGTATAAGGCATGAAACCTGAGTAACCAACCTTCTCTGCAATTTTTTCGATGCCTCTATGCAAGTAACCGATGTCGGGAACAACTTTGTGCAAAACCTCACCATCAGTGGTCACAACAAAACGAAGAACCCCATGCGTAGAGGGATGTTGAGGCCCCATGTTGATGACCATTTCTTCGGTTTTGAAAACTCTGTCTTGCGTTTCTATGTTGTTTTCTTCTGTCATAATATTAGAACAAGCCGCGAGTAGCTAATAAAGGCTCTCTCGTTGTGCCTATTCCTTCATACTCTTCTTTTTCTTGATAATCCTTTAACAAAGGGTGTCCTTCCCAATCATCAGGCATCATAATTCTTGTAAGACTGGGATGTCCCTTAAATTTAACTCCTAAAAGATCAAAAACCTCTCGCTCCTGAAAGTTGGCTGTTCCATAAACCGAAGCGATTGAATTCACCTCACCATTTAATCTAGGGGCTTTGATTTTGAGAGTAAATCTATGTCGATGTCTGTAAGAATAAATATGATAAGTCAGCTCAATATGCTCTGTAGCATCAAAAGCGCTCAAGTTAACAAGAGATTCAAAATTAAATTCCCACGTCTCTTTAAGGTGCTTTACGATTTCATCAATACTATCGCCAGGGACAAAAAGATAAGGGCTCCCGTTCTCTGGCTCCACCCATTCTAGAGAGTACTTAGGAAATTTTTCTTTGATATATGAGGCTATTTCTTGTTCTGTTTTATTCATTATTTTGGTTCCCAGGGATTCTCCCTGGGCTACATTATTAAACCCTTTCAGGGTTAATTTTGAATATCTCTTATTTGTTTTTTACTAAAAACCTTTCCTTCATCATCTTTTCCTGAATTTTTAATAATCCCTCTGTAAGAGCCTCTGGTCTAGGAGGACAGCCGGGAACATACACATCAACAGGAATGATTTTATCGACACCTTTAACAACAGAATAACTGTGCTGAAATAAACCACCACAATTGGCACAGCTGCCCATCGAAATTACGTATTTGGGATCAGGCATTTGATCATAAAGAAGCTTGGTTCGCTTTGCCATTTTATAAGACAATGTCCCTGCCACAATCATGAGATCAGATTGTCTGGGTGTTGCGCGAAAAACCGAACCAAAACGGTCAAGATCAGCACGTGGCCCCCCTGTTTGCATAAGCTCAATGCCGCAACACGCTAATCCAAATAAAAGATACCACACAGATGACTTCCGACCCCAATTGATAAGGTCATCGATCTTAGTCGTGATAACAAATTCTGGTAAATTGTTTTTGAGTGTTCTCATTTAAATTATCTATCTCTTTTTTCATTAAGACGTATAACAAGTGAGGTCTTGTAGGGACTACAAATGAATAATGTCTTATTAAAATATGAGTCATTATTCTTTTGTTAGCGTGATTTTGTATGATCAAAATCATGCGGTCCCGAAAAGGCCTTACTTGTTATTCGGCTCCTCCACTCTCTTTACCCAGTTTAAATCACCCTTCTTCCAAACGTATGCAAAACCTGCTAATAAAATAAGGATAAAGGCAAAAACCTCAACCAAGGCAATCATGCCATGCCCAACATCTACCCAATCTTTAAAAACCTTAACCACGGGAAACATGAAAGCCATTTCAACATCAAAAATCACAAACACAAGGGCAATAATATAAAATCGGATATTAAAATTAACCCACGCAGTGCCAACAGGAGGCTCACCACATTCATACGTTGTGCGTTTTTCTTTTGTGGGATTAGAAGGTCTTAGAAAAGAGCCAATAAGAAGCGAAACAAAAATAAAACCTATTCCAACAAGGGCTAAAATGAACACATTTGAATAATTAAAAAGCATTTTTTCCTCAAAAACAGCGATTTCTGTCGATGGGGTATTAACAAAGGTTACTTCACGCCACAATAAAAAAATATATTTGTTATTCTCGTTATTTATTACTTATTTACAGTCTTTGCCCTGTTTTATTTTAGAAAGAAAATAGAGCAAGAATATGATGGCCTGAGCCAGAACAACGCCTCCAAGAAAGGCTGCCCCGCCAGAGCTAAAGCCATAACTATGTAATCCTGTGGCCAAAATATAATTTACACCAAACCACGCCATCAGAATCGTGTTAAAGGCAAGCCCTACAAAAGGCATAAAGGATTTTTGAGAAATCCAACCTGCATAACGCCCATGAATAACAGTAATATATGCCAAAAGAGCTATGAGAGACCATGTTTCCTTGGGATCCCAACCCCAAAAACGTCCCCAACTGTAATCTGCCCAGATTCCACCAAGGATAATCCCAGCAGCGAGGAGAACAACACCGATTTTCAGACAATCATAGGTTAATTTATTTAGTTTAACGATTTCTTCCTTCTCAACACCTCTTATCACTACTTTGATCAAATAGTAGTTTGCTATTAGCCAACTCATAGCTAAGGCAGCATAACTAACTGTGATAGATGTGACATGCGTAGCCAGCCAAAAGTTATCTCTTAAAACCGGTGCTAATGGCCTGATGCTTGAGTCTAGCATGCCTGTAGCAAACGTCATCATAAACAAACAGATAATATTGATGATAAGACCAAAAATAAGAAACAACTTTTCTTTCCTAAGAACACTAAGAATCAGTGCAAAAATTAGAGCCCCAATACCTACCCACATCACAGTTTCAAACATATTAGAAATAGGCGCCCGCCCTGAAATAACAACGCGAAAAATAGATGCGGCAACTTCCATTGCAAGCACTAAGCATACTGAAATCATAGTCAGAGGATGAAAAGTCTTTTTCAAAACAAAGGCGAGAATCAAGGATAATAAACTAACAAGAATAGCCCAATGAAAAAGCTTTAGGTGATCATATTTCCACTCTGTTAAATGATGATCATCAGTTTGGGTATAACCATTTCCTGCTTTTTGAGCAGCTTGAATAATGTCGGTTTTTGACTTTTTATTGAGCTTATATGACAAAACAAAAGACAATAAGGGTGTCCATTCGTATTTACCTAGTTTAGCTGAATCCTCGTATTGTTTTGAAGGAATTGGAATTTTCCAATCTAATCCACGAACCAATTCATAATAAGCTCGTGTACGCTGAATAATGGCTTTGAGATCATTAATAAGAGCTTTGTCTTTGCTCGTATTTTCTAAATTATAAATATACCTTTCAAGAGAAGCCCTGCTTTCAAGAACCTTTGAAGGAGCCACAGATTTTGCGCTGTCTGATAGTTCAAAAAACCTTTTTGCACCTACATGAGAGACTTTTATGCCAAGCAAATCATGCGCTTTTTCTTTTTTAATAATTTCGGCAACACTCAAATCACAATACGTTTGAATGGATGTTGTTTTTCCTGGATTTGATTTGCCTGTAATAAATTTTAACGTTTCTTTAGCATGAACACTCAGGGGCTTAACGCGACCATGACTCAATATGGGAAGTTTTCCAATTTCATTTGAACAAGACATATCTGCATAAATAAAACCACTTGAAAACAAACCAATCACTAAAACGATTAAAACAAAAAACTTTTTCATCCCGTTAAACCTCCTTCTAGGCCTCGTTGAAGCAACCAAGCCCTTTTCATGTTTCTCAATCCTATTTTTAAAATTAGATGTAGCTCCTGTATAAAATTTACCTGTCTTTTCACTAAGTAAAACATATGTATTGCACCAAGGTCTAACGGGATTCATAATTATTTCTCCATAGGTTTGGATACTTTTTTTCTTTTCAAATAATGCAAAATACTTCCTAGAACCAGAAACAAAGAACCGAGATACTTTAACCACCGCCCCGGATCATAGTTTACAGACAAAACAGAAGCGTACTCTTTTTTATTATTCAATGAAAAATAGGATGACTGATAAAATGTGAACTTTCCTTTTTTAAGGGGATTGTTCATATAGACGTGTTCATTTTGAATGCCTTGGGCATCATACACTTTCACAAAACTCTCATAACTAGCTGCTTGCATAGTGCCAGGATTTGTGTCCATTTTAAAACGGTCGAGTTCAAGCTGATAAGGCAATGTATGCTGTCTATGCGCAATCTTCATATGTAAATAAGATTGTTCAGATAACATAAGAGTGTTTACCTTTGTGCTATCAACCCATGCGGTGAGTACTTCTTTGCCGTCCTTTTTAGATCGAACAGTAACTTTGGCCGCGTAATGTGTTTTTGCATCATCTCTTGGTAAATCAAAAGACCATTCTGTATCACGAATCTTGTTTTTGATTATCCGATTTACAACGATATTAATATTCATCCACGGCAAAGGCTGGGCTTTGTGAATTTGAATGTCATGAAAACTCCATTTCTCGTGTTTACCAATGGCCAAGGAATCATCTTTTAAAAATAGTACTGAAGGACGCTCTCTAAATCGGTTTAATTCAACAAAAGCAATTGGCGCTTGTAAATCTAAACCAAGCTCCCCTCCCACAACTGGATACACAGCTTTGCTTGGGTAAAAAACATATTCCTTACTATTCTTTAAAACAATTGAGGCTTTTACAATCGGCTTTTGTTGGAGGCTCTTAACTATAAGGCCCTCAAAAGATTCTCCTTTTGTTGTTAATTGAGAAAGAGGAATGCATTTGTTGTCAGTCTCGATAAGGTATTTGATTTTTTTATCTGTAATATATTTTTTAAGACATTCTTGATTCAATTGAGGCGCCATTTGAAAGAAAAGCGGACCAAGATGCTTTTCGGTTTCTTCATACGATAGATTAGAAAGCTCAAACATGCGTTGAAAGCCATGCCCTTTAATCTCCATCATCATTGAAACAGTTTTTTGCTTTGGATCTTTTACTGGCTGCCAAATTGTATTGCTTTTTGCAAAAGGAATATATCGATCAAGAGAAAGGTTATATTCAGCAAAACTAAAAAATGTTTTGCTTGGTTTTTTGTATTCACGAACCACCTTGGGGAGTGAAACATTCGCCATCTGTGGGTGTTTTGTCTCATTCTTGGGCCAATAATGAACCACAAGCACAGGCTCATTAATGCTGATAGCATTTGTTTTTTTTCCTGGAAGGAGCGTAATAGAACCATCAATGCCAAAAAAAGCTGTAATGGCAGCACCAACAAGAATGCTCATCAAACCAAGATGAATCATATAAAATCCAAAACGTGCTTTTTTAAAGGGAAGCCTAACTAAGGTCGCAAAAAGAATATTTATAAACAGTAGCACTTCAGTCAATATAAACAAAGGGGATAAGTACACTTGCCACTTGGCATAAGACGCCCCGTACATGCTCTCAACTATCGTCCCCCAAATTGAAAGCAGCACAAAAACGACAAGTAAAAAAACTGCCAATTTTAGCGAACTCATAAATTTTACTGTTTTATCTTTACAAAACTTGTTCCACATAATTCCTCGTATCTTGAGTATAGGGTTTTGGAGTTAGTCTTTACTGATAATTGGGTAATTTTCCAAGATGTTAATTTACAACTTGAGATTAAGCCTTAGCAAGGCTAACCGTAACCTCGTGACACAAGATATAATCAATCAATCCCCTATTTCCCAACCTCCCTTTCATACACATGATACTATCATCATTGGTGGAGGAATTTCGGGCCTCACTGCTGCCTATAACTTATACAAAAAAGGATTCAATGTCCTTGTCTGTGAAAAACAAGATAAAGTGGGCGGCAATATAAAAAGTCTTCGTGAAAATGATTTTATTCTTGAAACAGGTCCTCATTCATTCATGGGATCATCAGAATCAATTTGGAAACTCATCGAGGAGCTTGATTTTGAAGATCAGGCTGTAAGCGCAAACACGATTTCACACAATCGCTATATATATAAGAACAAAGAACTCCTTCCCTTGCCTCTTGGCCCACTTTCTTTTCTCAAAACAAGGCTTTTGAGCTTAAAAGCAAAATTGAGATTAATGCTCGAGCCTTTTATTCCCAATGGAGCCAAAGAAAGTGACACTGCTTGGGAATATTTTTGCAGACGCTTTGGCAAAGAAGCTGCCACATACATTATGTCCCCCTTTATTTCTGGGATTTATGCAGGTGATGTAAAAAAACTAGGCGCTAAAGCTGCTTTTCCTAAGTTTTGGCAATTTGAAAAAGACCATGGATCAATGATCGTGGGCGCTTTTAAATTCATGCGAGCCAAGAAGAAGCGACTGAAAAAAGAAGGCTTAGTTATGAGGAAAGGCCTTTACAGCTTTAAACAAGGCCTGGGACAGCTTACAGAAACCCTAGGAGAGCGGCTAAAAGACCATATTATTACAAATGCTAAGATAGACACGCTCACTAAGGATAATTCGCATTATATTATAAGAGTTAATAACGAAACACATTCAGCAAAATCGATTATCATTGCTACTCAACCTCAAGAAACAAGCAAGATTTTGGAAGATCAAATTCCTCAAGCAAAAGACCTCTTAGTAAAAATTCCCATGGCTCCTGTGGCACTCATCCATTGGACTGTTCCAAAAACTTACGACATCCCTCCTGGTTTTGGTTTTTTGATGCCTCGTCTTTACGCAGAGCGTGTTCTTGGAACCTTGTTCCCTTCTTATCTTTTTTCGAACAGGGCTCCAGACAAGAACTGTTTGCTCGCTTCTTTTTATGGTGGCACACAAGATCCCCAAGCCGCAAATTTAGAAGATGCTGATCTTGTCAGCCTGCTCAAAAAAGATCATGCATCGATATTCAACAAAGACTTACCTGAACTTAAGGCTTTAAAAATTCTGCGCTATGAACACGCCATTCCACAACTCACACCTGAGCACCCAGACCTGATCAAAGAACTTATCAACCTCACCAACCAAGAACCTGGTCTCTTTTTAGCAGGAAACTATCTCACAGGCGTAGGCATGGAACATGCTGTCGCAAGCGGATACCAAGCGGCTGAAAATACTAGTGTTTTTCTGGGCTATTGCGAAAATAAATGATCTTTAATAGCTACGCTTTGGCCTGGATGGAAAGACGAGAAACGCGAACAATAATAAGGAGCCAAAATGCGTATCGAAAATGATATTAAATTAGATTTTAAGGATGTGATTATTCGACCCAAACGTTCCGAAGCCCCTAGTCGAAAGGACATCATCATTGATAAAAAATATACTTATCTGAATAGCAAAAGCACGTGGTCTGGTATCCCTATTATTGCTTCAAACATGGATACAACAGGGACTATTAGCATGGCCAAGGCTCTGGCTAAACATAAAATGATGACGTGTTTGCACAAACACTATGAAGTGAATGAGCTTGTCTCTTTTTTTGACAAACATCAAAATCCAGATTGTGATTGGGCCTTCTATACGCTTGGCATCAAAGATGATGATCTTGAAAAACTCATCACTGTTGCTAATACAGTGGGAAATATCAGAAACATCTGTATTGATGTGGCGAATGGCTATACCATGTACTTTGTTGATCGAGTGAAACGTATTCGCGATCGCTTTCCTAACTCTGTTATCATGGCAGGAAATGTTTGCACACCAGAAATGGTTCAAGAGCTTCTCCTCAGTGGTTCAGCTGACATTATTAAAATAGGTATTGGCCCAGGATCTGTGTGCACAACAAGAATCATCGCTGGCGTTGGCTATCCGCAACTCAGCGCTGTGATTGAATGTGCTGATGCCGCGCATGGTCTTAAAGGTCATGTTTGTGCAGATGGTGGTTGTAGCGTGCCAGGGGATATCAACAAAGCCTTTGGAGCTGGCGCTGACTTTGTGATGCTCGGCAATATGTTTTCTGGTCATGATGAATGCGAAGGAGACTGGGAATATGAGGTAAGCAAAGACGGCAAGACAAAAACAAAAAAAGCATTAAGTTTCTATGGTATGTCGAGCAAAACAGCGATCGATAAATACAGCGGAGGATTAAAAAGCTACCGTGCTGCTGAGGGCAAAAAGGTTTCTGTTCCCTACAAAGGTTCTGTGAATGACGAAGAAGGTGTTGTTCAAAAAATTGTTGGGGGTTTGACTAGTTCCTGTGCTTACGTAGGTGCTGCTAGCTTAAAAGATCTTCCCAGATGCACCACTTTTGTCCGCTGCTACCGCACACATAATGATTATTTTGGTACGTAAGTTTTTTTGTTTGTATTAAATATTCTTTAATTTAGAAAGTATCTTAGCATCTTCCACAATTCCTTTAAGAACTACCATATTAATCGTCTGTGCTGCATCACTGAGAGCTAGCTCTGGCTTAATATGCGCTTCGATGAGCAAACCATCAACGCCACTCGCCATAGCTGCACGAGCCATGGGGCGAACGCTTTCACGCCGGCCCACTCCGTGGGAGGGATCTACAAGAATGGGTAAATGTGAAACTGATTTTACTAAAGGAACCACCGAAAGATCTAATGTGTTTCGAGAATGCTTAGAAAAAGTTCGAATCCCTCTTTCACAAAGAATAACCTGATGATTTCCACCCATCATGATGTACTCAGCAGCATTCATCCATTCTTCAAAAGAAGCGCTCATCCCACGCTTGAGAAGAATAGGTTTATCAAGCTTGCTAAGTTTTCTTAATAAAGAAAAATTCTGCATATTCCTCGTGCCTACTTGCAACACATCTACATGCTCAGCAACAGCCTCAACAGATTCTGTATCAATCACCTCACTCACAATATGTAACCCTGTTTGTTCACGAACCTCATTAAGAATTTTAAGCCCCTCAAGTCCGAGCCCCTGAAAATCGTAAGGATTTGTGCGGGGTTTAAAAGCACCAGCTCGAAAAAGGCCAACGCCCTGTTCTTTTAAACTATGAGCTATCTCTAAAGTACTCTCTCTTGTTTCAACACTGCAGGGACCAGCAATCATGACCACTGGATTTGAACCACCGATTTTAATATCGCCCACTGTGATAACAGTATCTTCTTCTTTAACCTCACGGCTGACTAATTTATAGGGTTTGGTTACACGAATGACTTCTTTGACAGCAGGGAACTGTAAAAAATGCCCTTCATCAACAGAACCTTTGTTTCCAGTCACACAAATGGCTGTACGATTGGCTCCAGGCACAGGGAGTGGTGTAAAACCTAGGTCTTTAATTTGATCTACAACTTGTTGAACTTGGGCCTCAGTTGAGGAGGCTTTCATGACGATAAGCATGAATGGGCTCTATAAAATTCTCTGTTTTTTAGCAATCGTGAATACAGCTTGTCCGCCTCTGGCGGAGGGAGCCTTGTGTCAAAAAAAAAAGACGGAGCCACATCTGTGAACTCCGTCTTTCTTTATGAACTTAATATTTATCTTCTTTTATATGAAATAATAAACACCACAGTAGCCACAAAAATCACTGACATCTTCCTCATCAACCACAGTGTATGAATCCATATCGATCAGATACAGTGTTTGATAATCAAGCACATACATCCCGCTCTCCGTATCATCGCTAATCATGAGTGTACGCTGGGGTTCTGAGCTATCATCAGGCAATTCAATCTCTGCAAGTATTTCAATGCCATCAGTCGCTATTGAATAAACATGAACACCATTATAGGAAAATGTGCCGTAATCATTTCCACCTTCACTACCTTCATAAAGCTGGATAGGAAGAGCAAGTAATCCTGTGCTTCTTTCAAAGGTAAACGCGTGATGATCGTTCAAAGCCTCAGAGTCTGTTCCTCTTGAACCCACAATGAGATCATCAACGATACTTGGATTGTAACCATCCTCTACATCAAAAAGAGCTAACTTAATACCTTGATACCAGGCAAAATTACCTGAGGAATCTTCTTCGGCATCTTTGCCTAAACCAATGATGTGATTTTCATCTAATTGATGAAGATAAGTTGAATAACCAGGCATTTTAAGTTCACCTTGGATCGTTGGATTTGTAGAATCTGCAAGATCTATCACAAAAAGAGGGTCCACTTTTTGGAAAGTGACGATATAACCCTTATCAGCAATAAATCTGGCTGCATAGATTTGTTCGCCTGGGGCAATATCTTCTATGCTTCCAATCACTGGCATTTCAGTATCACTAGCATCTAAAACGAAAACATTGTTGTAAGATGTAGAACTGCCTGAGTTAGACACCCACCCTACAGTGGTCGCGATTCTAAAATCGCCTTCGTATTCGCTCAAAGAAAATGTATCATTGATATGACCAATGACTGCTCCACTTCCAAAATAGGTATGCAAGGAAGAAGAATTTCCGATTGTAAAGCGATGAATGTAAGTGCCTTCGGTTGAGTAATTTGACGCTGCAAAGTACACTGACTCAGTTGTCGCATACACTTCTTGAGTCCTTCCTCTTATAAGAGAAAACTGATCAGAAGAATCATCTGAAACTTTCATGCTAAAAAGAGCTGTGAGACTTGTTTCATCATCTGTGCCATCACTATAAAGCGAACCGCAATCAAGACTGACCGAAGAGTCCTCGTTGCTGAAAAAAGGCAAGACATCGTCAATAGTCAATGCAGCAATAGCTGTAGCATTAGCTTGTTTTGCTTCTTCTTTAGCTTGCTCTACTTTTGCGCCACCATCACAGGCATCATTATAATCAATATCAGGGTATTCATAGTCATATGAAATTGATGTGGAAAGGGCCATGTGCAAGGTTCCATCAACCAGCTTGCTATCAACACTACTACCTACAACCTCTCTTATTTTTTCAACAGTAGGCACTGAAGGATCTTCGATATTTAAAACAGTGATCCGTGTTTTGCTTGAATAATCAGTGCTATCGTAAAAACTCGCAATAGCTATCAAGCGATCCTGGTATAGGTACAATGTATTTGGACCTTCATCCATTTCATAAGTTGTCACTTTGGCAAACTCATCCATGGGCCAAGCTTTAAAAACATCAATGCCTTCATTATTTGCTATATAAATATACTCACCATCTGTTTTCATCATATCTGATTCATCAACAGCATCTTCTTGAACATTTGTATCAGTAAATTCAACAGCGCCCGAAGACTCAGTTGAGGAGGAATCAGAGACCCCTGCTGCATCAGCACTTGTAGTAGCCACATCACCATTCTCATGATAATCAACAGAATAGCACTCTGAATAAGAATCAACCAGACTCTCTGCGCGCATAAGTAGAACTAGTTTAGCATCCTCAATGAAATCGTCACAGCCCTCATACTTTATAAGCCTTTGAACCGTGGGCGGTGTGATAATGTTTGTATCTTCATCAAGACCACTCCCACTGCAAGCTAGGAAGGACAACATGATAATAACAGCCATCAAAGTTGTGTAAATTATATTTTTTGCATTCATTTCTTTCTCTCTTTCTTAACGACCGCTTATTTTAAACTTCTAACTCTTTCCATCCACCAATTAACATTCCTCTGGAATGATTAAATACACTCTTGAATAATCCGAGGGAAGAGATTCGCTGTAAGCATTTTTTTCGCTTATATCAGAACAACTAATATCTGTGATTGCTGACAAACAGGCACTTACTGCTGAGCTGCTCACAACAAGCTCTTCATCTTCAATGGCATCTTGAACAGCATCAAAAGAAGCATAGGTAGTTGTATCAACACCAAAGACACCCAGCATCGCAAAGTTTGTGTTAAGATATGTTTGGCAGGCAACTTCATCAAAACCCGTATAACAATCTTCGAAAACACCACAGGCATAAGAAAGAACACTACCTGTTACTGTCTCGTACATCGCATCTGATTCTACACTGTCATCACCACCAGTCGAAGCAGCATCAGGAGCATCTTCTTCTGCAGCATTACTAAAAATATCACCTGTAGGATTGTCTGTTATCGTTGTTCCTGCACCACAATTGAAAAGAAACATCGCGGCAAACAAAAATAAAAATGTTATTAATAATTTATTTCTCATCTTTTTCTCCTACCTTTTTCGTTAAGGGGAACAATTGAAAGTTGAGCTGAATGACCTCTTCAATTTTTTCATCTGCCTCAACCAAGGCAGCTATCTCTTTTTTAAACTCTTGAATCATTTCTTTGATCTGCTTAGCAGTTTTTTCTGTTGTGCCCATTGTGAGACAAGACACATCACGATCTTTTGATGGGATACGATCAATAGACTCAGCACCCTTTTGAATCATCTGTCTGTGAAAATTGGCAACAGCCTGAGTAGTCACAGCATCACCTGAAGCAATTGTTTTATCTGTCTGCTGGTAGCCACCTTCTTTTGTTTCTTCGATAAGACCTAATTTAAGCAAAGTCTTTATTCCCTCTTTGACTTGATTTTCTGTCAAAGCAGGTAGGAATTGGTGCGCGATCCAATTTGGGTCGTTAATAAAATCAGACCGCGCTACCAATTCTCTTAGTGGAATATGAAACCATTGGCTGTAATAATCGTATTGAACTTGATTAAGGGGCTTAATCGCCTTGTGGCCCTTGCTTTTGAGAACCTGTCTTGTGTAAAATTCTCGTTCTTCGCTGGTAGAGGCCTGGTTCATGAGAACCATGAGGCGAAAATAACGCGCTTCTTTTGGCTTAAGCTTAAGAGCTTTAGTAAATTTATTGATAGCCTCACCACTTAAGTTACGATCACCATCCATGATGAGCTTGAAATAATTTGGGGATGTAAAACCTGCCTGCTTTGAAAAATAACGATGCGAAAAATAGGACGTCTCCTGCTTTTGCTTCTTATAATAATCACAGAGATACTTTCTGTACTCTGTGTATTTAAATATATTGAGATCTATTTTATTTTTCTTTGTCATATATATTTACGAATCACTTTCGATTGTAAGATAAACTTCAATGGTTTCTGTATTTGGATGACAAACACCACCAGTTACTTCAACCTCTTCTATATGCGTAGTATAGCCACTTGCTTCTACATATAATGTGTAGTCTCCTTTATCAGCTCCGTAATAAATAGCCTCTCCATCAAAACCGTACCCTTCCATATATTCTGCATATTCTGGATCTTCCATATCTTCCAGATAGGCTTCGTAAGCATCACAACCATCGCAATACAAAGTTGAGTTATAGTCATTAGCATCGATTGCATACGCATTCGCATCAAATATAGGCTCAAGAGTCTCATTGTCATAAACAGAAACATTCATACCAGGTATATATATTGCTGTGCAGTAAACATCGCCATCTCCATCAATAGCTGCACCACAAGAAACACAGAATGTTGCTGTGATGAATGCTATTAGTAGTACGATGAGTAATCTTTGTTTTTTCGTAGTTGTCATATTTTCTCCTGTTTTCAGCTTTTTTAATTGTCACCCTTTTCTTACCCCTATTATCGCATAAAAGGAAGAGAAAGTTGTGCGAAAAATACATTTTATGTATTCTTTGAGTATACGCTCCATACACCCTTTGCCTCATATAATACTGTTTTTATTGTTGTTTTGTTATTTACTATATTGTTTTATGTGATTTTTAATGGTATGCTAGTATACGGCGCAGCCTAAAAAAATAGGCCCTATTAAGACTAATAGGACCTATGTGTCGGGGAGACAGGATTTGAACCTGCGACGTCCTGCTCCCAAAGCAGGCACTCTGCCGGGCTGAGCTACTCCCCGAATTTCTATAATCTGCGAAGATCTCTATAATTAAATCTCTTGTTGTTGTAAAATAAAATCATCCACTTATCCCCACAACGCCCTAAAAAAAACCACACAACTTCTCATTGCATTAACCGAATAATCTACTGTAATCATTAATTGGGCATATAATCTATGGAATTCAAAGAGTTACTAAGCATTGCTAATGACTTCGCTTGTCCAGGCTGTGTTGTAATATTCGGCCTACTTGGGTCCGGCGGCTGCGCACCTTATGTAGAGCTGGGCGAACAACCAGAAGGAGACATTGAGGCAGAGCTTCAAGAAGGCAGCATCAAAATATTGAGAAATACTGAATCCTCTACATCTCCTTCATTTTCTGTATACACAAGCGATGAAAACGATGAACTAGATCAAAGATTTTATTTTGAGTCAGGGGATCATTACGAAGATGGATCAGCTGACGCCCTGCTTCCCGGAGGCACATATTTTTCATTCTCCTTGGATTATGAAAATATTAGCTCCAGCGTTCCTACTGATCTACTTGATGAAAACTATTACCTTAGATTTCCTGATGATGTCCTCATTAATGTTGACGAAGAACCCATGCCAGAGATTGACCACACTCTTACCGTTGTCTCGTCAGAGCCCACTACAGCTGAATTCATGAGTTCTAACCAAAACTGTGTAATACGTTTTCCTGTATTACTTAAAAGCGGTCTAAACTTAGATGGTTTCGGCTGTGCATCTGTTCCTTTTCTCGATGATGGTTTTTTTGAATGGAGAAGCGTTGTCGAAGACATTGAAAACAGTGTTGATATTGAAGACTGCCAGGGTCTTGGAGACCACCTCATCAACCTCTCAAGTGAAGCCTACTTCTGTGCTGAGCTAGAAGTTGTTTCTCCTGATCTTTATGATTGGTACACTACTCCACCTTCCCCTTAAATAAACAATACGTCCAAACCTGATACGCAATCACGATTGGAATAAATATAACCACAACAACCAGCATGATTTTTAAAGTCAAAGGACTCGAGGCAGCATTGTGAGCAGTGAGGTGGTATTCTGAACTTATGCTCGAAGGAAAAAGATTGGGATATAATCCAATGATCCCAAAAAAAGTAGCACCTATGATTGTGAGAGCAGATGAAAACCAGGCCTTAAAATAAGCTTTTTTCTTCACATAGATTTTTACGGCCAGCAATGCCAACACAGTAATGGCTATCACTATAAATAAAGCAGGATGAGCTAGATAATTATCGTATAACTTCGTTGTGAAATAACTAGATAAGAGAAAGGCTACAGCCACAATCAAAACTGGGTACCAAAGATTGTTCACAACTGATAAGGTCCTTTTATTGAGCTCGTTTTTGGTTTTAATAGCTAACCACAAGGCCCCGTGCTGCATAAACAAGAGAACAAAGAGCACACCCCCTAATAACCCATAAGGATTGAGAAGACTCAAAAGCGTACCATGATAAACGCCCTCTGAATCAAAAGGGATTCCTTGAAATATATTGGCAAACGCTACACCAAACAAGAGAGCAGGAAAGAAACTACCTATGAATATACAAAAATCCCACGCCTTTTTCCAACAAGCGTTGTCGGACTTATTTCTAAACTCAAAAGCCACACCACGAAAAATAAGGGCAAAAAGAATCAACATGAGTGGAGAATAGAGCGTTGAAAACATCACAGCATACACAAGAGGAAAAGCTGCAAACGTCACACCACCTGCTGTGACAAGCCATACTTCATTCCCATCCCACAAAGGACCAAGTGAGGTTATCATGGATTTCTTGTCTGCATCTGTTTTTCCTAAAAAAGGATAGAGGGTCCCTACCCCAAAATCAAAACCATCAGTGATGAAAAAGATCGCCCACAACAAACCCCATATATAAAACCAGATTGTTTCTAAAATCATCCTCTTCTCCTTATATTCTCAATTCGCTTTGAATAATAGGATTCTTGTAGAGACTACAATAAAATTAATAACATTATTAAAATATGCCCTATTAATTTTATTGTTAGATAAATTTCCGTGTTTAGCGGAAATTTATCGGTCTCGTAAAGAAACCTATTGTTTAAAGTGAGCCCTCCGGCCCCTTCTTTGCATTCTTCGCAATCAAATAAATCCCTACAAAACCTAAAAGACTATAAACCAAGGCAAATGAAATAAGACTGACAAAAACCTGTGACGTCACAATAGGAGAAACAGCATCACTTGTTTTCATTAATCCATAAACAATCCAAGGCTGCCGCCCCACTTCTGCCACAACCCATCCAAGCTCAATAGCAATTAAGGGCAAAGGGATCGCTAGAATCATCATCTTGAGATACAGAGGACAGTCTGTGAGCTTTTTTCGCTTAAGAAATCCTAAAACCGAAAGCAAAATAAGCAGCCCCCCTATTCCCACCATGATTCTAAAAGAAATGAAGGTGAGGAAAACCGGGGGACGTTCATCTTTTGGAATATCTCTTAAACCTTTCACCTCTGCATCAAAATCGTGAAACCCTAAAAAGCTAAGCATACCTGGAATAGAACCAATGACGGTTTTGTTTTTTTCATTTTCTTGATCAGGCAAAGCAAAAAGATAAATCGGAGCGTTTTTGGTTGTTTCCCAATGAGATTCCATAGCTGCAAACTTTGCAGGCTGTACCTTGGCAACATTAACACCATTCATATCCCCACTCACTGCAACGAGAACAGAACATATAAGAGCAAATACAAGGGCAATCTTAAAAGACTTTGTGAAAAACTCTATATTCTTCTTTTTAAGCAGATGATACGCACTAATTCCCATCACAAAAAAAGCGCTAAAGACATAAGCCGAAGAAACAGTGTGAAAAAATTCTAAAAGAGCGTATTTGTTAAAAACAACAGCAGCAAAATCTGCCAGTTCTGCACGACCATTTTTTATCACATACCCCACAGGGTTCTGCATCCAACCATTAGCAATAATGATCCAAATGGCAGAAAGAGTGCCTGCTATGGCAATCAACCACATAAGCATGGCGTGAATCTTTTTAGAAACTTTGTTCCAACCAAAAACCCAAACACCAATGAGTGTAGACTCTAAAAAGAAAGCCACAGTCGCTTCGATAGCGAGAAGAGATCCAAAAATATCTCCTACATAAGCCGAGTACTTTGACCAGTTTGTGCCAAATTGAAATTCTAACGTAAGACCTGTCACCACACCAAGAGCAAAGTTGATGAGAAACAGCTTTCCCCAAAACTTGGTCATGGACAGGTACATTTTGTCCCCTGTTCTCACATACTTTGTTTCCATAATGGCTATCATGATCGATAGACCTAATGTGATGGGAACAAATATGAAATGAAACATGGTGGCCACTGCAAATTGAAGACGAGAAAGAAGAAGAACATCCATAAATACCTCTGTTAACTTAAATTAATGAAATACTTTTTTAAAACCTTTTTGGACAAAGTGCTAATGGGAATTTGAGCAAACTCTTTTTTATTTACCCATTTAAACTGATGCGGTTTTTCTAAACCTAATTTGCCTTTTACTTTATATTCATAAACTTGAGCAATAATTCTCTTATTTGTAATGCTATGCCTTATATGTCCGACCCGTCTGATATGTCCGACCGGCTCGACATCTTTAAGAGCCGGCAGCTCCCACATATTCTTAATAAGATTATCAGGGCTTGGTTTTTTGAGAAGAACACCCTGCTTTGAATGAATAACAAATGTTTTCATTTTTTTATCAATGTATGTCTTCTTTATTTTTTTAGGGAGCTTTTCTGGATTTTTTTCAAAACTCAAACACCAATTCTTTACAGGACAGAGAGGACAGTTTGTTTTTTTTGAACAAAGAGTTGCCCCAAGCTCCATCATGGCCTGATTAGAATCACCAGGGTTCTTTTTATCTAAAATCCTGCCAGCCTTATCTTGAAAATATCTTCTTGCCGTTGCTGATTCGCTATTTCTTGTATATCTAAACAATCTTGCTAAAACACGAACAACATTTCCATCGACCACAGCCTTGGCCTCATTAAAGCTAATTGAGGAAATAGCTGCCGCTGTATAATCTCCCACGCCTTTTAAAGTTCTTAGTTCTTTTGCTGTTTGAGGTATTTCCCCCTGATGATCTTCTAAAACCTGCTTGCAAGCCTTTTGAAAATTACGAACACGCGAATAATAACCAAGTCCCTGCCAATAAGTTAGAAGCTCTTGTTCCGAAGCTGATGCCACAGAACGCATGTTTGGAAATCTTTTTATAAATCTTTTATAGTAATCAAGAACGGTCGCCACAGTTGTTTGTTGTAACATAATCTCAGAGAGCCAAATTTTATAGGGATCTTTTGTTTTTCTAAAAACCAAGTTTCGTTGATAAACCTGATACCATTTTAAAAGGGATTCTTGAAATTTTGAAATATCCTTAGGTGACATTTGCTTCATGAGATATTGTATTTACATAATTTATTTGTGTTGTCGAACCTCTTACGCCCCGATTTTTCCGTCCAGAGAAACCACACATTCTTCCATCTCAATATCAGCCCTGCCAGAAAGCTGAACAGCCTGACGCACTATTTCATTCAATCCTAGACAACAGGGCACCTCCATGATGACAGAGATAACTTTGGGTGTATTAGCTTGTTTGAAAATCTCTGCCAATTTTTCAACATAACCTTCAGTTCTATCTAGTTTTGGACAAGCCACTACAACAGCACGCCCTCTCATAAATCTCCAATGAATATCTGCAGAGGCAATAGGGGAACACGTACTCAAAACCACTAACTCTTGATCAACAAAGTAAGGTGCAGCAGGATTTACTAGATGGATTTGAACAGGCCACTGCCTAAGCTCTGAAGGAATGGCAACACCACCTATATTTGATGTGGTTTTATCTTGAGAAGATTTATCGCGCTGAATCATGCGACTTCCTGGACAACCTGAACCAGAATGAGAATGAGTTGCTTGGGATGATTGATGATGACGTTTGTGAGCGTCTTCCATGCGCTTCACAGCATCTGCACCTTGAGTTTTCAGCAAATGCTCTTTGGTGGCATCTTCATCGAAAGGCTTTGATTCCCTCTCTTCTATAGTGAGGGCGCCCGTAGGGCAAGTCCCTATACAATCACCAAATCCATCGCAAAAATCTTCTTTAACAAGCTTGGCCTTTCCATCTATAAGCTGAATAGCTCCTTCAGCACAATCAGCCACACATTCACCACAGCCATTACAAAGCTCTTCATCAATTTTTAATATTTTTCGTTTCATGGGTTATTCCTTATATGAACAAACAAAAATGACAGAGTATCCTGCTCATTAAAAAGGAATCTTATTGGTCAGAATTTGATTTATCAACCTGTTTAGGCCCAGATCACGAATAGGAAAACTGAACAAAACTAGGTGTGAATGTCTAAAAAAGCCTCTCTTCTTTTTCTCCACGCAGAAATTTGTCGATTTCGGACTTAAGATAGCGATAATCTTTGCCCGTTTTAGCTGCTTTGATCTCTTTGCCTTTTACAAGCTTGAGAAGGGTTTTTCTTGTGATTTTTAGATACTTCATGGCCTCATTTGTAGTCATAACTTCAGAAAATGTCTGTTCCATAATAGCTCCTTTTCAGCTTTAAATAGCCTTGATCTACCTTTATTTACCCTTAAGTACTATCAAATATTTTGTCTGTCAATATAATTGTATTATTTATTGACAGTAGGCAAATATTTAGCATATCGCATCTGAACTTATGATCTTATAAGGTCAGATTTTTAACAAAAACACTATTTGGGGCATGTTGAAAATCATCTTTTACTTGGATCTGTTCAAAAATGTTCAGATACAAGGCTCTCGCAATCCTATAACCGGAGCGTATATGAAAATACGTGAGGATTATGGGTGAAGCGAGAAACGCAGTAGATGAGCATTTTTCAACAGATCCCTAAAGGGAGAATAATATGGCAGACGCACTAGGAATGATCGAAACAAAAGGTTTTGTAGCAATGGTAGAAGCCAGTGATGCTATGGTAAAAGCAGCCAAAGTTGAGCTTGTAGGCTACGAAAAAATCGGTGGCGGCTATACAACCGCTGTTGTCAGAGGAGACGTTGCTGCAGTTAAAGCTGCAACTGAAGCTGGCGCAAGAACTGCAGAAAAAGTTGGTGAGCTTGTATCTGTACATGTGATCCCAAGACCACATGAGAATATTGATTTTGCTTTACCTCTTGGCAGAACTCCCAAGAAGACTTCAAAAGCAGCGTAATTGTGCTCTTAGCTACAAAACCCCCTCATACGAGGGGTGTTTTGTATAGCTAGGCAATTCAGCAAATCCACCAGGGTCTGTTCAAAAATGCGCAGAGACAAGGCGGATAATAAATTTAATGAATGCGCGTACGTAGAGTACGTAATTGAATTAAATTTGTTATCCAACGCAGTAGGTGTGCATTTTTGAACAGACCCAAAAGACGAGGTATTCTATGCAACTAGGCAAAATAGTTGGAACTGTCGTTGCGACAAAAAAAGATGAAAAACTCGAAGGATTAAGACTTCAATTAGTCAAATATGTTGATGTTGACGGAAAACCCACTGGTGGTTTTGTCACAGCAGCAGATTCTGTTGGCGCTGGACTTGGCGAAATCGTCCTTGTTGCCTGCGGCAGCTCTGCAAGAATGACTATTCAAACAGATGGCAAACCTGTTGATGCCGTTATCATGGGTATTGTCGACGTATTAGAAATAGATGGTGATAGAAAATATGTGAAGTGAAGGTAGACAGTTATTGAGGAGTTTTTATGAAATTTACCGATAATCAAATCAATTCGATAGTAAATTCGGTGGTCTCGCAAATACAGGTCAAAGATCAAAAACCTAAACAAAGACCTGTGGCAACAGCTACACCTGTTCAACAAAAAGAAACATCCTCTATGAACTACAGAGGTTGTTTTGGGTCTATTGATGATGCCATTTTAGCCAGTGAAAAGGCTTTTCTCGAGTTTAAACAGGTTTCATTAGAACAACGCAAAAGAATTGTGGAACGTATCAGGGTTCTTTGCAGAGAAAATGTCGAGCTCCTATCAAAAATGGCTCGTGATGAGACTGGACTTGGACGCGTCGAAGATAAAATCAAAAAGAACACACTTGCCATCAATAAAACACCTGGTGTTGAAGATATTGAACCCAGAACTTTTACAGGTGACCATGGTTTCACCTTATTCGAACAAGCGCCTTGGGGTGTTATTGGTTCTATCACACCATGCACAAATCCTACTGAAACAATTATTTGTAATGGCATTGGCATGATCGCTGGAGGAAACACTGTTGTCTTTAATCCTCACCCTTCTGCAAAAAAGATTTCAATGTTCACGATCGATCTCATGAACAAGGCTGTCATCAGCGAAGGCGGCCCCCCAAATCTTTTTGCAACAGTCCTCACCCCCACAATTAAAACAGCTCAAGATCTCATGAACCACAAAGGCGTTATGCTTCTTGTGGTAACTGGCGGTCCTGCGGTTGTAAAAGCTGCCATGCAAACAGGCAAAAGAGTTGTGGCAGCCGGACCAGGAAACCCTCCTGTTGTGGTCGATGAGACAGCTAACCTTGATAAAGCGGCTCAAGACATTATTACCAGTTCAAGTTGTGATAATAATATTATTTGTGCGATCGAAAAAGAAATCATTGTCACAGAAAAAGCTGCAGACCCTTTTAAGAAAGCGCTTTTGAAACATGGAGCATATGAACTCTCATCCTACAATGCCAGGCGATTAGAAAAAGTTATTATTGATCAAGATGGTGTACACCCAAACAAAAATTTTGTAGGAAAAGACATTCAACACATTCTTAAACAAATTGGAATTGAAGTTGACCCAAGCGTTCGTATGGCCATTGCCGAAACAGGCCCTAACCATCCGTTTGCAACAATCGAAATGCTCTTACCTGTTGTCCCTTTTATTAGAGTAGGCAACATCAACCAAGCCATTGACTGTGCTTATGAACTCGAAGGTGGTCGCTTTCACACAGCAGCTATGCATTCAAGAAATATAGAACATTTACACAATATGGCTGTTAAAATGAAAACTTCTATCTATGTTAAAAACGGCATGGCTCTCGCAGGACTTGGAATGCAAGGCGAAGGCCCTGCCTCATTCACTATCGCTTCACCAACAGGTGAAGGCGTGACAACTGCTAGACACTTTACAAAAATCAGAAGATGCGTTGTGTCTGGGTATTTTAGGATTACATGATGACAGATCACATGACCGAAAATGACATCGTCAATGCTGTTTTTGAAGCCGGAATCGTCGGCGCAGGCGGAGGTGGATTTCCCACACATGTCAAACTCAAGGCCAAGGTCGATACGATTTTAGCTAATGGGAGTGAGTGCGAGCCCCTTTTACAAAGTGATAAAACCTTGATGAAAACTAAAGCAGATGACCTTGTTCAAGGCATTAAGCTTGCCATGAAGGCCACAGGCGCAAAGCAAGGAATCATCGCTGTTAAAGGACATTACACAGATGTCGTCGACGCACTCGAAAATGCAATCAAAGACGAATCTAAAGTAAAAATACACAAACTCGAAAACTATTACCCAGCAGGCGACGAATTTCTCACTGTGTATGATGTGACAGGCAGAATCATTCCCGAAGGCGGACTTCCTTTGCAAGTTGGCGTTGTTGTCAGCAATGTTTTGAGCCTGGTTCAAATTGCTGAGGCCTGCTTAGGAAAATCTGTAACTGAAAGAATGGTAACCGTGGCTGGTGAAGTAAACAAACCTTGCGTGGTGAGCGTTCCCATAGGAACAACGTACAAAGAACTTTTGAGACTTGCAGGCAATGTCACTTCAGCTGATGTTGCAGTGATTGATGGCGGCCCCATGATGGGAAACATTGTGAGTGATCTCAATGCAGGCATTGCAAAAACCACGAGCGGCATTGTTGTCCTTCCAAAAGACAGCATTATAGTAAGAGCAAAAACACTTTCAACATCTCAAATGGTCAAACTCTCTAAAGCTGCTTGTTGTCAGTGTTTTCGTTGTTCTGATCTTTGTCCCCGAAATCTTTTGGGACACGAAATTTACCCTCACGCCACCATGCGTACCATTGATTACAACACAGCCGAACCCACTGAGCACATCACGTCGGCTTTTTTATGCAGCCAATGCGGCGTGTGTGAACTCATTTCCTGTGATTTTATGCTACTTTCACCAAAAAAAATCTACGCTGCCTATAGAAAAGATCTCACAGCAAAAGGCATAAAGAGTCCACATGCTAAAAAGCCTAAAAATGTGAACACCACCTTTGAAGACAGAAAAATTTCGATCGATATGGTGCTCAAGAAACTAAATTTAAGTAAATACAAAAAAGAAACTCCCTATTTAGGGCACAAAGACTCGGGTTTTGTTTCGATTCAAGTCAATAAACACATTGGTGCAAAATCAATACCCGTAGTTAAAATGGGACAATCAGTTCAAATGGGAGATGCGATTGCCACATGCCCAGAAGGAGAACTTGGTACAAATTATCATGCTTCGATTTCTGGAAAGGTTGTTGGAGTTTCTGAAAACGCAATAGAAATTAGTGCTTCGACTCGTTCGAGTTTTTAAAACTCGAACTCGCTCAGCACAGGGAAAACGTTATGAATGATCCTGCTTTAGGAATGATAGAATTCAAATCAGTTGCCAAAGGTATTAAAGCTACTGATGACATGGTAAAAAAAGCCCCTGTCAAAGTGTTGTCAACCAACCCCATTTGCCCAGGTAAATACATGGTTATTATTGGGGGTGAAGTAGCTGACGTGGATGAATCTCTCAAAGCAGGGATAGCTTCTGGTAGCGATATGATCATTAACGACATCTTTCTTCCTCATGTTCATCAAGATGTCATTCCAGCTATCACAGGCACAACGAAGATCGAAAACTTTGGTTCTTTAGGTATTATCGAAACTTTTTCTGTATCAGCCTGTGTTGAAGCTGCTGATATTGCCGCAAAAGCAACGGGAATTAAGTTGGTCGAAATTCGATTAGCCAATGGTCTGGGTGGAAAAGGTTATTTTGTTATGACAGGCGAACAACACGAGGTCGAAAGTTCTTTAGAGAGAGCCAAAGAATATATTAGAAGCACTGGCATGCTGGCAGGCTGTGAAATCATTGAGTCACCAGATGTGCAGATGCTGGAGAGAGGCGTTTACTGGTAATTTCTTATTAGATATACCTCGAGGCACGAAACACGAAACACGAGGAACGAGGAACGAAAAAACACGGAGTATTTTTTATGAAAATGGCAAAAGTCATCGGCACAGTGGTAGCCACAGTTAAAGATCCTGCACTAAAAAGTATGAAAATACTCATGATCCAACCCATGGACGAAAAATTCAAAGCCGTGGGTGGCCCCATCGCCGCCGTAGATACTGTTAAAGCAGGACCACATGAATTTGTTTATTACACACTTGCCAAAGAATCCTCATTAGCCTTACCCAATACATTCGCACCAGTAGATGCTGCGATTACAGGCGTGATTGATGATGTTACATTGGAAGACAAGGGGATTGTTGGCAAAGAAAATATTTTTCATAAGGAGAAACAATGATCCTAGCACGAGTCATAGGAAACGTTGTCGCAACCGAAAAACACCCCAGCTATGAGGGCCATAAACTTTTGATTGTGCAACCCATCGATGAAAAAGGAAACGACATTGGCACATCATTTCTTTCCATGGATTCTGTACACGCTGGCCCTGGTGATGTTGTACTAGCTGAACAAGAAGGCAACTGCGCAAGACAAATTTTGGGAACACTCAAAGACCCCTTTCACTCAGTAATTTGTGGGGTTGTTGATAAGGTAAATCTTTCTGAATAAATTATTTTGTAGGGGCGTCCCTTGCCTGTCCGCCGTAGTTTCAACGGAGGAGGATGGGCGCCCGTGATTTAATAAAGGAGAACCCAGTGAGCATAAATAATGAAGACCTAAATAATCTAGTTGAACTAATCACTCAAAAAGTCACAGAGCGACTTGGTCAAACTGGCGGGATAAGCACAAACCAAGCCTCTAGCTGTGTCTTGAGCGCCGATGCCTGCAATAATTGCGGACAATGCATTGTGAACAAGCCTGAAGCTGTGAATAATATCGTGAGCTTTGGAGCGGCGAGAGTCGGCTCCTCTTCTGGAATCAAGCATGGCTTTGATCACAAAGTTGCTTCCATGATTGACCACACTCTTTTGACTCCAGATGCCACAAAAGAACAACTTGCCAAAGTTTGCGAAGAAGCCATTCAATATAACTTTGCTACAGTTTGTGTTAATTCAAGTAACATCCCCTATGTTGCCAGACTGCTCAGGAATTCTACAGTGAAAGCCATTGCTGTTGTTGGCTTTCCTTTAGGCGCTGCTTCCACACAATCAAAAGTTTTTGAATCAAAAGAAGCTATTAGAAACGGCGCCAAAGAAATTGATATGGTAATTAATATCGGTGCGATGAAGAGCAAGGATTACCAACTTGTTTACGAAGACATCCTCAAAGTTGTCGAGGCATCAAAGCCTAATAAAACAAAAGTCATTATCGAGACATCCAAACTCACTGACGAAGAAAAAGTGATAGCTTGCGCTCTTTCTAAAGCAGCCAATGCTGCCTTTGTAAAAACTTCTACCGGATTTGGTGGTGGTGGAGCTACTGTAGACGACATTGAGCTCATGCGAAAAGTCGTTGGTGATGACATGGAGGTCAAGGCCTCTGGCGGCGTGAGAACAAAAGAAGACGCCGATGCCATGATCAAGGCAGGAGCCAATCGCATTGGCGCCTCTGCCTCTATTGCTATTGTTACTGGAAAAAAAGATAAGAATAATAAATATTAATTTAAGGAGATAATCATGACTCAACCAAAATTCGAACTAAGAACACTGATCTTTGTTGATAGCCTTCAACCACAATTAGCACAGTTTATCGCTAAAGATAACCGTGTGTATGACCCAGCTGAATACGATGCGGCCTTGTTTATCGAAATCGCTCCAGCCATGGAAATTCACCGTATGATTGATATGGCCTTAAAAAACACACAAGTAAGGCTAGGCTCTGTTGTCACAGAAAGACATTTTGGCATGATGCAAGTGCAACACGCTGATCAAGGTGAGGTTAAAGAAGCAGGAAATGCTGTTTTAAGAGAAACTGGTTTGGCTGAACAGGATCGTGCTGAGTGCAAAATCTTAACTAATAAAGTCATCCGAAGCGTTGAACAAGATCACGCCATCATGTTCACAGGCACTACAAAAGGAAACATGGTTGTTGCAGGAGAAAGCATTCTCATTATGGAATGTACACCTGCTGCTTATCTGGCTATTGCCTGTAACGAGGCCCTCAAAGCTGCGGATGTAAAATTGATCGACATTAAACCATTTGGCGCCACAGGTAGATTGCTCATCAGCGGCAAAGAGTCTGAAGTAGATTCTTCTGCTGAAGCTGCCACAAACGTATTAGTGAAGCTCAATGATATGTTAAAAAATAACTCAGGATTACAATTAGGATAATGACCAAACGCCTAGACTATCTCAAAAAAGCCCTCTCCAAATATTCCCAAAAGCTAGACCAAAAAGGTTATGTAGCCAACCACGATGGGAATATTACGGTTAAGATCGAAAATGGACTTTTAGCCACACCCACATCTGAAGCTAAAGCTGAAATAACCGAAGAAATGGTTATCAAGCTCGATTTTGAGGGAAAAAAGATAGAAGGCATTGGCAAACCATTTAGCGAGGTAAAGCTTCACTTAGCAGCTTACAGGACTAGATCAGATGCCATGGCAGTGATCCACGCCCACCCCCCTTATGCCACAGCAAGAGGTTTAGTGGGAAATGAACTCAGACCAAACTTACCTGAGGCTATTGTTTCGATTGGTGATGTGATTCCAGTTGTTCCCTATGCTATGCCTGGCACTGCTGAATATGAAAGCACTGTTGAAGAGGCTTTGAAGACGACTGATGTTTTGCTCATGGCAGGAAATGGGGTTTTGGCTATTGGTGATGATCTAGAACAGGCTTTTTTGAGGCTAGAACTTGTTGAACATCTTTCAAAGATTGATTTCTTTGCCAACCACATGGGCTCACCCATGACACTCCCCAGTGAAGACGTTCAAAAGCTTTTAGAAAAACGAAAGGCAGCTAGCCTTGGACCAGAGGCAAGGAATCTTAAGTTCGAAAACAAACCTTCTGTGACACAAGCCCCGGTCCATGATACTGTAAAGAGCATTATTGCTGAAGAAATTGCGAATGCTTTGAAAACAATTTCTTAAATTGATTATATAGCTTGTCATCCCTGCGAAGGCAGGGATCCAGTCTTAAAAATACTTTCTAGGACTGGATTCCCGCCTTCGCGGGAATGACATTTATAATAATAGGATACAACATGTCACGTACACCCATCATCGCTGGCAATTGGAAAATGAACATGACATTAGAAGAAGCCAAAGAACTCGTTCTTGGCATTCAGTACTCTCTCAAATTTCCTGGTCAGGTTGATGTTGTTGTTGCCCCTCCTTTCACATCCTTATTTCACGTCGCTAATATTTTAAAAGACAGCTACATAGAGGTTGCTGCACAGAATATTCACGAAGAAGATCACGGAGCCTTTACAGGTGAAGTCAGTGGCAACTTTATCAAAGACACTGGCGCTAACTTTGTCATCATTGGTCACAGTGAAAGACGTCAGTACTTTTTTGAAACAGACGAGCTTATTGGAAAGAAAATCGCTGCTGCGTTGAAGAATGATTTGATTCCGATCTTTTGTGTGGGTGAAACGTTGGATGAAAGAGAATCTGGCAACCACTTTTCTGTTGTCGAAACCCAAGTGACAAACGCCCTCTCAACGTTTGGCGAATCTGAACTCAAAGATCTCATTATTGCCTATGAACCTGTGTGGGCCATTGGCACAGGAAAGACGGCCACCACAGAACAGATCGACGAAATTCATTTGCATATTAGAAATACCTTGAGCACCTTATTCAGCCCAAGCTTTGCTCAAACTATCCGCATCCAATACGGCGGTTCTGTAAAGCCTTCGAACGCCAAAGAAATCCTCTCGCTTGAAAACGTAGACGGCGCGCTTGTTGGCGGCGCCTCACTCAAGCCTGGTGATTTTATTTCTATAATAAAATCAACTAACTAAGCAGCAGCACAGCAACAAATCTGACCATTTTTTCGTCTAACACTAATTCTGCCATTGACCATTTTAGCGCTCTACGATAAAATGGTCAGATGAAAAAACGTTATTTAGAAAAAACAATTGAATCTCTTGCATTAAAAAGAGACAAGATGGCTTTTATTTCCGGGCCCAGACAATGCGGCAAAACCACACTCGCTCAGATGTTGCTAAAAAATAATAAATCCGGCGCCTATTATAATTGGGATGACATTGATTTTCGAAGACAATGGACTAAATCACCTAATAAATTAGTAAATAAATCTACTTCTAACAAAAACAAGGTCCCTTTTTATATTTTTGATGAAATTCACAAAGCCAAAGGATGGAAAAGAACCCTCAAAGGCATTTACGACACTTCTCATCAGCAAGCCAAAATGATCGTTACCGGAAGTGCCAGACTTAATATTTACAAAAAAGGTGGAGACAGCCTTCTTGGCAGGTATCTAAACTTTAGATTACATCCTTTTAGTTTAGGTGAATTAACCGAAAAGAAATTATTATCTCCCAATGAATTTATAAAAATAATATCTACGCAAAAAAAACAGCAAGAAAAAAGTCTCTCAACAAAACAGAAAAGACTGAATGAACTAATTCGCTACGGAGGTTTTCCAGAGTCAATAATCGCTAAATCCGATAACATTACACGTTTGTGGCAAAGAGGTCGAGCCGAGAAAATTGTTAGAGAAGATCTCCGCGATCTGAGCAGGCTGCCAGAACTGAGCCAAATTGAAATGCTCATGAGTCTTTTGCCAGAAAAAGTTAGCAGTTTACTAAGCATTCAATCTTTGAGAGAAGACTTAGAAGTCGCTCATACTACTGTTTCTCGTTGGTTAAAATATCTATCTGAACTGTATTATTTCTATGAAATCAAGCCTTGGTCCAAATCAATTCCCCGTTCACTAAAAAAGGAAGGAAAAATCTATCTATGGGACTGGTCAGAAGTGCCTGGAAAAGGTGCTCAATATGAGAATCTTGTAGCCAGCCACCTCTTAAAAGCCTGTCACTATTGGACAGATACAGGAGAGGGCTTTTTTGAATTGTATTATTTGCGAAACAAAGAAAAAAAAGAAATAGATTTTTTAATTACTTGTGATCGATCTCCCTGGATGGCTATTGAATGCAAATCTTCAGGAACAGAGATATCGCCTCACTTTAAGCATTTTTTAAAATACATTAACCCAAAACTATTTGTTCAATTGGTCAATCAACCTATTAAAAGGAAAGCTCTCAAGATTCTGAATAAAAATGGATCCATTATAAGTGCTGCTGAAATGCTGTCCTATTTGCCATAAAAAAGTGATACTTTTCGACGAAAAGGAACCATCACCTTGAAAATAATAATTTCAATAGAACAAGCCTGGTGATTTTATTTCAATTATTAAGGCTGTTTGATAATTCCACGTGTCCCTCAGGACACGATTACTCTTTCCATAAAGCATCTTTCTATAGACTCCACCGATAATTATAGGCGCAAATAACGATCAAGAAATAGGAGTAAACTATGAGCGGTTTGCCAGCACATGGCGTAAGAACACCTTTATTGGCTTTGAATTTTGAAGCGCCTCACATGGGGCCATTACTTCAACTCTACGGAAGAGATGTGGATGGTACGGCTATTGCGGCAAACAAAGGCCTTACTGATAGAGCTCGAACCTATTTGCTACGAGGTGCTCATGATGGAACAGTTCCTGACTATACAGGTTGTGGTTGGGTAACTACTAATTCCAAAAGAGGAATAGCTAAGGCTGTTAAGGATAATAGACCAGATGGATTATTAGAAAACACTCTTTATACTAGGAGTGGAATTCCACAGTTCAGTGCCAGGCGATTTGCTCAAACAACTACCCATGGGGTCCTTGGCATCTCTCAATGGGGAATTGATCGTCCCCTTTCACACCCACAGCCTTTACCTGAAAATCTCCAAGGCAATAACCTAGGTCTCTACCTGGGTCCTCAAGGTGTATTATGGGAAGTAACCCTGCCTACTGCGGAAAATTTGCGCCAAACTGAACTCCTTGAACGTCACTCAACTGCCATTGCCAGTGTACTTATGTTTGTAAAAATGCTTTCAAGAACTCCTGATCTCCGTCGTGTTTCTTTTGAAATCCAACAACAAGAAAAACGAGACTATCATTCAAAAGGGACTTATGATGATACCTTGATAACATCTTTAAAAGAAGGCAAACCCATTGTAGTTAGAGTAAGAGACGAAAAAACTGAGCCTACAGGTGAAAAGCAATGGAGCATTCATTACATACGCGTTCAACCTGATGGTTCAGCTGAATTCTTGGATATGGACCTGTCTGGATTCGAAGATATACCCATTGGCGAGCGTATTGGCATGACACTGCCAGAAAACATTCAAAGCATCTCTTTTCAGGGAAGGCTTAGTTATGTAGGAAAAGAGTCCTCTTTTATTTCAGTCGAATACTTTTCCAATGGAGAAGTAGATGATTTTTTTGCTGGAGAGCCCTCTGTTGTTGTTTCACAGAACAGAATCCCTGGATTAAAATTTGAACGCAAAATAGCAGAGCTCATGCAAAGAATTGGCGCAGCCACTGGCTGGAGCCAAGAAAGAACCACCGCACCTTAACCCAAATTCTCACCCGTCTCTTCATCAAAGAAATGACATTTTAACATGTCGACAAAGAACCGTTTATTTGATCCAGGTGTAAGACCGGTATTGGAAGGCATACGCGAGATGAATTGATTGCCTTCGACAGAAAAATAAACAAACGTTTCATTCCCCATCTGTTCCAAGACTTCAATTTCAGCCTCAAAACTATTTTCAGCTCCTGATAGAGAAATATCTTCAGGCCTAACACCTAGATAAACTTTTTTGCCACAATGTGAATCTAGGGCCGAAGCCTTTTCTTCAGGGATCTTGAGTTTGATGCCTTCAGAAGTGACAAAGTAAAGCTCTACACCCTCTTTAAGAAGCTTTCCCGAAATAATATTCATGGCAGGTGAACCAATGAATGTGGCCACGAATTTATTTATGGGGTGGTGATAGAGATTGTGCGGCGTATCCACCTGTTGGATCTGGCCCTTATTCATCACAGTGATGCGATCACCCATGGTCATGGCCTCAACCTGATCGTGTGTGACATAGACCATCGTGTTTTTGAGTCGTTGATGGATCTTTTTGATCTCAACACGCATCTGCACCCTAAGCTTGGCATCGAGATTAGAGAGCGGTTCGTCGAAAAGGAAGACATCTGGGTGCCTCACAATAGCCCTGCCTAATGCGACTCTTTGTTTCTGCCCACCAGATAGCGTGCTTGGTTTTCTTTCTAATAAATCTTCTATTCCGAGAATCTTAGCTGCCTTACCCACTTCCTCATCGATCCTCTCCTTAGTGTACTTTCGAAGTTTGAGACCAAAGGCCATGTTTTGATAAATCGTCATGTGGGGATAGAGAGCGTAGTTTTGAAAAACCATGGCAATGTTTCTATCTTTGGGAGAAAGACCATTCACCACGCGGTCTTTGATAACAACCTCTCCATCTGTGACATCCTCTAGGCCAGCGATCATATTAAGAGCCGTGGTTTTCGCACAACCTGATGGGCCTACCAAGACCATAAACTCACCATCTTGAATCTCTAGGCTTTGATTGGAAATTGCTCTAAAGCCATTTGGATAGGTTTTGGATATTTTTTTTAATGATACATTCGCCATTTACTCTCCTTCGTCTTTCGTCCTTCGTGTTTTCGTAGCCTCGTTTTTTCGTTTCCAGCATCCAGAATCCAGCATCTAGCATCCTATGACCTGTGATCCGAAACCTCTCTCATCACTCATTCTCCCCCTTTAACACCAGTAGAGGCGACAGACCGCACAAACCATTTCTGAAAAATGAGAAACAAAACAAGAACAGGAATCGTAATCAGCGCAGCAAAGGCCATGATATCTCCCCAAACCTTGGGTTCTTGCGTATAAAACTGCTGCATTGCCACAGGCAAAGGCCTATAGCTCTCACCACGGGTCACCATAAGTGGCCACAAAAAGTCTGCCCATCTCGTGAGAAATTGTAAAATTGCCACAGTGGCAAACACAGGTTTTGAAAGGGGAAGCACGATTGACCAATAAATCCTAAAAGGCCCTGCTCCATCCACAATCGCTGCACGTTCTAAATCTTTGGATAAACCTATAAAAAATTGGTAGAAAAGAAATATGGAGAGGGCATCTGCAATAAAAGGAATAATTTGTACGTGATAACTATCTACCCAACCAAGGTGATTAACCATGAGTAAAAGTGGAATCGCCACAGCCTCAAAAGGCACGATAATAAGGGCGATGATAATACTTAAAATAACCCATTTGAATCTAAACTCTAATCTCGCCAAAGCATAAGCCATCATGCTGTTAATGAACAAACCACAACAAACAAGCACAGTCACAATAAGAGTTGAATTGAAAAGAAATCGGAAAAACGGCATTTGGCGAAATACATCAAGATAGTTTTGAATTCCCATGTCACCTCGAGGCAAGAATGCCCAGAAACTACTCATATCTTTGATAACCTGAAATTCAGAGTTTTTAAACGAAGACATGAGCATGAAAAGAATGGGAAAAAGAAAAAAGAAAGCAAGAACGCTAAGGAGAATGTAGTTACAGGTTTTTTTGAAATTTTTGTTCATACATTCTTTAACGTAACCCTAACCGCTAAACGATACGGGCTTCGTAACCGATAAACGAATGACGTGATACCATTAATTACTATTCCTAGTAATCAACCTCCTTTGAATAAGAGACACGGCTAAAACGATGAGAAAAAATACCACCGTAATCGCCGAAGCATAACCAATCTTACCATGTCTAAAACCTTGAGACACTGTGTGAACCATCATGGTCATCGTGCTTCCCTCTGGATAACCAGCAGGACCTTGCATGATCCACACCTGAGTGAATAGTTTGAAAGCGAGAATCGTTGTAGTCAGCGCCAAAAATATATGTGTGTTTTTCAAAAGAGGCAGTGTGATGTAAAAGAATTTGTGAAATCGGTTCGCCCCATCAATCTCTGCTGCCTTATAAACATCAGCTGATATTTCCTGCAGGCCCGCAAGATACACAATCATCTGAAACCCTACCCCTTGCCAGATCGAAAGGATGATGATGGCAAACAAGGCCATGTCCTTGCTATGCAACCAATCATAAGGTCCCAGAAGGCCAAGGCTTAAGAAATGAATCATCTCATTAATCAGCCCCTGGTGAGGGTGATAGAGAAATGCCCACACAACACAAACAACAGCCATGCTCACCACAACAGGTGTAAAATAAATTGTGCGAAAGACTTTTACACCTTTGAGTTTTTGGTTGATCATCACAGCTAAAAATAAGGCAAAACTTGTTTGAAGCGGCACAACAACGACAACAAAGATAAAACAATTAAGAACTGATCGATAAAACACCTCATCGCCAAACAAGCGTATGTAATTTCTCAGCCCCACCCATTCAGTCGGAACAAATAGATTTGGCACAAGCCGCTGGTCTGTGAATGACAGACCAATGGCCATGCAAAAGGGAATAATGAGAAAGACGATAAAAAGAATAAGAGCTGGAGACAAAAAGAGAGCTGGAGTTAATTTATCGAGGATTCTTTTCATTAAAGATCTAACCTATAGATTAACTGGATATCCTTTGTTGTCTTGGATGTCCTGATCGATTTTCTGAACAGCCTTATCAAGTTCCGCTTTAACATCAGATCCAGCAACAATGTTTTTAACTGCCTCAGAAAACGAAGAAGTAATCACAGGATAAGCAGGCGTAACAGGCCTTGGCATAGCAACAGCGTTTTCGAGCTGTGCTGTAAATATCTCAAGCGCCCCACCTTTGGCATAGAGCTTTGATTTTGCAATAGCGCTTTTTCTAGAAGGAACAGCACCACTCGCATCTGACATTTTTAGCACCTGTTCTGGGGAAATAAGATATTCGAGAAACTTCCAAGCCACATCTGGATTTTCACAAGTTGATGTCACACCCCAATTCCAGGTTCCCATACCAGTCACCGCTTTATTGCCAAACTTAGGCATAGGAATAAGAACAAGATCGTCTCCTAAACCTTTCTTGTGATTGGCCCAGACCCAATGACCAACCCAAGACAAGGCAGTGATCTTTTTAACGTAGAAATCATCATCACCAGCTGGCTTTGAGTTAGAATAACCCTTTTTAAAGATATCCCTAAAAAAGGTCATGGCTTCGACACTCTTTGTGCTGTTAAGAACACCACTAGAAGTCTTGTAAGTTTTACGATCAATGAGGTCACCACCAAAGGACTGAAGAAGTGGAGAAAAACCGTACGTGAACCATTCGCCAACGCCGTAGTTCATTTTAAAATCTATGGCATACTCTACTTCTTCTAGAGCCTGAAGTCTTTTCAAGGCATCAACAAACTCTTCTTTTGTCCACGCATCATGAATCCCTTTTGGAATCCGAACCCCAGCCTTTTCTAGATATTTCTTATTACCCCAAATAGCCAAGCCAGAGTCGCTCACACCTAGGCTGTATAATTTGCCACCATAAGTACCTTGAGCGATAATAGAAGGCAGAAAATCATCTTTGAGTTTCTTTGAAACATACCCATCAAGAGGTTTGAGATAACCAGACCAAGCATAGTTATAGAGATTAGGGCCATCAAAGTCTAAAAGACAGGGAAGGTCTTTTGCCATGGCAGCAGCATTAACCTGATCATTATAACTCCCTTCAGGCAGCTTTACTAATTTAACAGGCGTATTTTGGTGAGATTTATTAAAGGCTGCTACTTGTGCATCAAGAACCTCTCGTTCTTCTGATCTTCCCGTGTGATACCAAACCTCGATTGCTTTGGCTTTTTCAACAGCCTTCACAGCTTTATCTGCTTCTACGATCTTTTCCTTTTTTTCACAGCCAATCATTGGAATGGCTAAGGTTAATAATATAAGACAAACAAAGATTTGTTTAAATAATTTCATAATATTCTCCTAATAAATTTAAATAATTTATGCTAACTTAGCATAAATTTTGACCACTTCCCCACCCCTAATTGCCCCAGCTATTTTTGAATCCATTACAGAATCTGAAATCTGTTCTTCAGATCCATCACGGTATGTGATTTGATACGATGTAATTTTAGCGCCCTCTTTCCCATACGTATTTTTTCTTTCTGGATTATGATACACTGTAAAAAGATTTCCAAAAAGTTTGCACGCTACAGAATTTTTAGGCACAGTTTCTTCTACGAGCTTATCCTCAGCATCATAATACGTAATATTTTTTTCTTCCTTTGAAAACAACCATTCAGGCAACCTAGGATCGAGCTTAAATGACAACTCATTGTTTTTGTTCATATAAAACGGCTGCTGCCCTGCCATCATAAGCACCCAAACATGAATCATTTCGTTAGTGACACCACTTAAGCGTGCCTGAAGTCCCTGACCATGCATCTTTTCATCTACAAACGCAGAGCTCACAATAAAAGAAACGTTCTCAAAAATGGAACGCCCATAAACATGAGGGTCAAAGAAACAAGGAATACCTGTTTGCATGGCTGAGTAAAACTCATCATAGAGGCCACATTTAATAAGCTCTAAAAGATATTTAGTTTCCATATGTGTGTATATGGATTCATTTTCAATCCAACCAGAACCCCAGGCATGCACACGTCCAATTTCGTATGATTCATCTTTCAAAGATTCACATACTTTATACATCTTAAGTTTTTTATCGTAGAGATTGCTTTCTTTAATCGCTGCGCACGTCTCTTTTGCTTTTTCAGGGTGCACACGGAGATAGTGAACAGGCCCTTCTAGGAAAAGTGCTATGGGCTTTACCTTAAAAGACTTTGGTTTCACACAGGGATAGCCCTGCATGCTTAGTTTCTTAGTTTTATTTTCGAAGAGAAAATCATACTCTGGCACTTCATATGTGAGATACGTGTAAGGAATACCTTCTTTGTTAAAAGCGAGATGTTTGTTCTCATCTTTGTAGAGTTCTTGGATAAGTGAAACACAGTTTTTCAAAAAACCTTCGATTTCAGAAATAGAAACATTCGTTTCAGAACCTTTGACACCATATTTTGTTTTCTCACGATACGCTTCTTTTAAAGAATGACTCTCATCCCAATAGAGTAAACGTTTATTTACCTCTTGAGAAGAAAGTCTCTTTTCGAGAGCTGTATTGAGATTTCTGATCAAACCCGCAAGCTCATCGTAGACAGAAAGTGATTCAGCCTTATCCGCATACAACGCCTGCAAGGCTTTGAGCAACATTCCACTGGCTCGCTCGATCTCAAATGTATGACAGAGAGATGATCCAAAGATACCTGCAATCGCACTCATGGAATCATTCCAACCAGGCTTATTAGCTTCCATCTCAACACCTACATTGTCAGGGTCAAGTGTGGCTATGCGATTAGCAATGTGACAAAGAAGTTTTGCACAAAGATTTGTTTGATAAATATCCCCCTTACCATATTCTGTGCGCACACGATTATTAAAGGATGAACGCCTATCTAAGAACTTTGCTTTTTCTTTATCATAAACCACGGCATCGTATTGATGGATCTTGCCATTAGCAAACACGTATTTCTCATCCCTTGGTTTGACTTGATCAGGATTATCGTAAAAAGAATAATCTTTTTTATCGATGAGAAGCTCTTTGGTCTTATCAGGGCTCAACATGAGATAGGTTTCGATCGTATCTAGGTTGTAACACCAGTGATCAATCCAAAAACCTAAGTGAAGCCTTTCGCCGACTTCATTTTCTTCGCAAAAACTAATAAGTTCTTTGAGAACATCTTCGTTACTTTTTTTCACTTCAACGCCCTGGTCTTCAAGAGCCATGATAAATTCACCAGGTGTGAATTTTTGGGCGATCATGCTCTGAAATAACTCTTGTTTATCTTTGGGAACAAAGCTTTGAAGCCACGCATGGGCTTTTTCGACATTTTTTGCCCGATAGGTTGTGCCCATGACCTCTAAAGGGCTAAAACCATCAAGCTGTGTGAGATTCATATAAAGCCTGATATTGTAGTCTTCGATTTCTGGAAAAAACCAAGAATCGCAGCGTCGGTTTTGCAAAATAGAACGGTAATGACCTGTGCCCTGTGATAAATACGTGGGTTCGAGCACGAAATAGTGATAATCACGCTCAATGTCGCCGTTTTGACGAGAATAGAGATAAAAAGCGCTCTTGTTCTCAGCTGTGTCAAACGTCATGGGCATGCCACCACGGATCACATTATCGAGGAAAGTCTGGTGCGCATACTCATTAAACGCGGTTGAGGCTGTGCATGTAAAAGAACGGTGCTTGATCTTTTCAATCAACTCAACATTCTCTTCCTTTTTATTTTTGAGAAAATCTTTTTTCTGAAGATCAGCCAAAAGAACATCTAACCCTTCATCGGTTTTCGTATAACCTACAAAAGACTCTAATGAAACTTCTTCACCAGGATTTAATTCAACTTTAGTCGTTGTAAAGGCTGATGGGGTTCTGTTTTGTCTGATTTGTTTTTGATCAAGGAGTTGATCTAGGTTTCTTTCTTCAAAAGTCCAGGGATAGTCATAGTTTTCGGCTTCTCCATAGAGAATAGCAGGATCAACAACTAGGCCTTTTGTGAGAGGTTTTGAATCACCTTTTTTGACACTAAACCAAAAATTACCACCCTCAAGCTTAGCTACCTGTTCTGTGTCTTGTGGTGTTTGTTTAAGGCGATAAAGAGGAACACCTTTATAATCATCAACCTTCATCATACCCTCGATGTGGCGAGGTGTTGTTTGAATAATACTGATGTCGACACCGTAGGGAAAAATATGTGGCAGGCCATCTACGAGTTCTAAACTTATTCTGCTTTGTGAAGTGTTCTTGATAGTGGTTTCTCTAACAAGTGCTGGAATTTTATACCCAACCAAAGAATAATAAGTAACACCTGTTTCAATGCCTATGTCTTCATTTTTTTCTCTAATCTCAAGTTCAGAAGAAGAAACCATCATCTCTTGTGAGATTTTAGCATTCTTTGTCTTTTGAAAGGGTTCATAGACTTTTTCATCGTTGATTTTAAGATATGTTCTAAACCCAACTTTGCCCACAGAGGCCACCGCCTTATTAAAAGATAAGAATTCCATGATTTGGTGGTCTTTATTAGCCACACCAAGAGAACACATACCTTGATTTCGATTTACGTAATAACACCATATAGGAATACCCCATTTGCCAGCAATACCTGGAAAGAAATTAGAAAATGACTTTGCCCAGTTATAATTCTTAATGACAAAACGATTGTTCTCATCAACGCTATAGGCAGCTATGTGTTCAGACATGGATCCTCCTTGTAAACTGAGTCGTTATATATATTAGAGGATTATTTCAAATGATTAATTGATGGGAAAAGAAGCTTGTTTTCATTCACTTAATATTAAGCAAACCGATCATAAACCTGCTTGGCACGTGCCTGAAAAGGGTGGTCTTCTGTTCTAGAAAGAGTCCTTAAAAATCCCATGGCCTGATTGTCCCTATACACAACAGCCCTGACAGCTAAATAACCAAAGGCATCTTCGTGGCTATGAAATAAGTCATAAATATTAGCTGCTACTGATAAATCCTCAGACCTCACAATCCTTTCCATAAGCCGAACAGCCTGAACAAGTTGGTCCCTTTTTCGATAATCTCGTGGATGTCTTGTTATGTTTAAAAGATAATTAAACCACTCACCACTAGCTGTTCTCACTTTAGCTCTGCTATTGTTTCTAAACAACTCTAAAAGTGCCAATGCTTCATGAGGATGGCGTTGGCAAATTCCTCCAACAGCTTCCATTTCAATGCTTCTAAATGTAGTTACAGCTGCTCGAGTCCCTCTTTCATCTTTTGCTGGATCTTTCATTAATCTAGTTATCGCATAAACAATATCTGGATTTGCTCTCTGAGCTAACACTCTATTCCACTTAACTATTTGTTGGGGTCTAGCTCTCGAAACACGCTGGACAACCCTCTCTTCAACCCGCCTCACGTAAGAGGTCGCTTTGCCCCCTCCTCCACCCTGACCAACAGAACCAGAACTAGAAACACAGAGCTCAAACCTATCCATACCCATTAATCTTGCTGGATTTACTACTAAAGGAACTTCTTGAAAAGGACATGCCCAAACCGCTCCCGTACAACTACTACCTGCCATTGCTACTGCTGAAACCATAATAAACCTCCCTGTCGCGGCGAAGCCTTAGCGAAGCCGGACGTGTCTCGGCGAAGCCTTAGCGAAGCCGGAACAGATAAAAAATGCGAACGCCTCTTTAGTACATAAATTCGCTTTAAGACAATAACGAAGATTAATCAGACGCACACTTGTATGCTGAGTATATCGTAAGTATGGAATATTTGTTGTGTGTAGAAGTGATTTTCTGGACACAAATGTGTCCAGTTTTTTTGAAGAGTGAATTTAGTTTATTCCATCTGTTGGTGGGCGAGATATAACACTCGCTAAGGCTATTGTCATATCAGTCGGTGGTGGCGGCATTTGAGCCCATCGAATTTGTTGTGAAACGGCTAAGGCAGCTCTTACATTAGGATCAGGGTGTGCGAATGGATCAGCATGAGGAAAACGTAATCTGCGTTCCGCTAAAACAAGATGCGCTATTAAGAGCTTAGCTTCATTCAATTCTCCAAAAGCTAAAAGCCCAGTAAAGGCCTCTAATCCACCAGGAAAATCTTTTACTGCCTCAAAAACAGCACGCACATAACACAATTGAACATAAACATCCCCTGTCTCAGGATACGTTCTTAAGCCTGAAATAACCTTATCAACCAGCTCCTCACGTGTAACACCTGTTCGAGCACGAAATAGATTTTCTTTATCAGAGACCAAAAAGAAAACAGCGGCGTGTAAACTAACATGAACATCTTGATTAAAAACCAAGCCCTTCAAAAAATAAGTGCTCCGTATTGTGTTTAAAGATAACAAAGCCTCTAATGCCTTATTTGAAAAGGAATATTCCCTTTTATGGGCCTCTGCTTTTACTCCTTCTGTTAATATTTCTGCTACCTCATCTGCATAACCAGTCTCTGCAAAAAACATTAATTTTTCTATGACCAAAGCAGGGTCATGATGACGCGTATCATGCAAACAAACCTCCAAACGATTGAGAGCTGTCCGCACATAAGCTGGACCCATGCTTTTAATGATCAGGGCATAGGTAAGAAAATGAGAAATATCGCGTCCATACAAAGGTGGCTCTATTTGTACATCTGATGCTGTACTTGCAAAAAAGTGAGCCCCAGTTCCTGGCTCTACAACTGTATCATCAACAACTCTTGGTTCACAATACTCGTAGGGATTATTACTTAGCTGCATCATTAATTCATGAAAAACAAAGGGACGAGCAAAAAAAGTTGGTTTGGGAATCTTGGCATACTCATAAGAAGAAACACCTAAAGCAGAACTAGGAGCCACAGCTTGATCCTCCAAACTTACAGCTCGTCTAAACAAAACAAGTGTCCGACCTCCATCTGTTGACCTAACATTTTTAACAGAATGTATGCCTTCTGCATCTTCTGGTGGTTCAGATAAAACGCTGTCAACCATCTGACAATGTTCAAAACACGCTGCCGTTGACGAATCCCTAGGCATGAGATGGGCCATAAATTGACCAAGATGAACAGGAGCAGCTTGGAGTCCTTGTATGAGTGAAGCAGCCATAATTAAGCTTATGTCAAAAGCGAAGCGTTGACATAATGCGCGATAGTTTTTTTAAAACACAAAGCGAATACATGCAGCTTTGTGTCCATAATATAAATTTTGTAAAAGGGTCCTGTATGCCTAATAACAGCCCTGTGAGTGTTACATCGTCATAACAAGGCAAAAGTTGTGCGATTTGTTTACAAAGGTATCTTTGTGTTTTGATTGATTTTTTTCAGAAGACAGCTTGACTATTATTGAAAACAGCCTGCTTCCATCATCTTTTTAGTGAGATCTGCGAAAGTCAGCTTGCTTGTGTCTAGAGTGATGTTGAAACCTTTTAATCCCCCTGCCCATTCCTGAGGGACTATTTTAATCAAGGCTTCGCCAGCGAGCTCTCTAACCTTGGCTTCATCACAGCTCTTTGACATCACAGCATTTGTTTCTTCTTTGGCGTATGAAGTGGAAGCCATGAGGAGAAGAAGAATGACAAATAGTACTTTTTTCATAAAATTCCTTTATTTTGAATTAGGGAAATCTGATAAAAGATCTTTTCACCCTCGTCAAAAGTATTTTCAAAACGAGACAGCCCCCGTCAGCCATTTGACAGCCATAAACCCAAGAAACACGTTCAGAAACCTATTTCTTCCCTAATTCTAACAAGTTAAATTATCTTAAGAATGGTCCATTTCTTGCTATTATATTTATCAGAAAACTTTTCAACTTGGGAGAACAGCATGAAAATTGTAATTATATATATGACAAGCCTGATTATGATCGTTTTACTAAGTTTTGTAGTTCAAGCAAGAAGCAAAGGCAACGCCACAACAACGCTCAATAAAATAGATGAATTAGTCGCCATATCATATCATCTTAATTCAAATGCACCTGTTTTAATTAAAATAAAAAATAACGATGAAAAGTCTTGTTTTTGTGCTTGTGACGAAATGGACAACATTTGGATCTGCACAAGTAACGAGTGCAGATACGATGATAAGATGTGTGTTTCTCGTTAAGATTAACGAGAGATCATTTGGGTGCTAAGATAACGGATAATGTTCTGCCTTCAATTTTGGGAGCCATTTCAAGCTCAGCAACATCAGCCAAAGCATCAATAATATTTTGTAGATTAGCTCGAGCACGATTCATGTGCATCATCTCGCGACCTCTAAACTGAACTGTGATCTTTGCTTTATCTTTGTGCTCTAAAAATCTCCGTACATGATTCATTTTAAATTCAATATCGTGCTTGTCTGTATTGGGTCTAAGCTTGATTTCTTTGACAACAACTTTTGTTTGTTTTTTCTTACTTTCGTGCTCACGTTTTTGCTTTTCGTATTTATACCTACCATAATCCATGATTTTACACACAGGCGGTTTGACTGTTGGTGAAATCTCTACAAGGTCGTAACCTTCATCTTGAGCCTTACGTAAGGCTTCTTGAGTTGACATAACACCAATTTGTTCTCCATCAGATCCAATAACTCGAATCTCTGGAACACGAATTCTCTCGTTTATTCTTGGCCCTGTTAATCGGGGTCTAAAACCTCTTCCTCCAGGTCTACGCATTCGAATAAATACCTCCTAATTTGGATGAAATATTAGGTAAGGGCGAAGCATGCGTCGCCCCTACAAGCAGAAACAGAACAAATTTCTGTTTCTACTTAACTAACACCCACCTTATTTTCTTTTTCAAGTCGTTCCAATAATCCTTCAAAGGTTACTGAACCTAAATCCCCCTCTTTGCGATGTCGCAAACTGACCTTTTTATCTTCAACCTCTTTTTTGCCCAAAACAATCATGTAAGGGATTTTCTGAAGCTGAGCTTCTCGAATCTTATGTCCGATCTTTTCGTTTCTTAAATCAACTTCAACTCGATACCCTTTTGCCAATAAATCATCGGCAATCTTTTTTGCATAATCATGTTGAGTTTCAGAAATTGAAAGAACCTTAAGCTGCACAGGCGCTAACCATAATGGAAAATGCCCTGCATAATGCTCAATCAAAATACCAAAAAACCTCTCTAGAGACCCAAGAAGAGCACGGTGCACCATGTAGGGTCTGTGTTTTTGTCCATCAACTCCTACGTAAGTCAGGTCAAAACGCTCAGAAAGATTAAAATCAAACTGAATGGTTGTGCACTGCCATTTACGACCAATAGCATCTTCGATTTTGATATCGATCTTTGGTCCATAAAAAGCACCGCCACCTTCATCCATTTGATAATCAATTTTTTCTGCCTCCAACGCTTTACGAAGTGCATCCTCGGCTTTTTGCCACTGCTCTGGTTCTCCAACAAATTTTTCTGCTGGTTTAGTCGCTAGGTAAAGCTCATATTTATCAAATCCAAAAGACTTTAACATGTAAAGACTGAACTTAAGAACACGCGTGATCTCATCGGCCATTTGCTCTTTAGTACAAATGATATGGGCATCGTCTTGAGTAAACCCTCTGACGCGCATCAAGCCATGAAGAACACCTGAACGTTCATAGCGATAAACCGTTCCAAACTCAGCCCACCGACAGGGGAGTTCTCGGTATGACCATTGCCTGTCTTTGTAGACGAGAATGTGAAACGGGCAATTCATGGGCTTGAGGTAATACTCGGTCTCATCGATATTCATGGGTGAATACATGTTCTCATTATAAAAACCAAGATGACCACTAGTCTCCCATAATTGTGCTTTGCCTATATGAGGTGTGTAAAGAAGTTCGTAACCAGCCTTGTAATGCTCTTTTTTCCAAAAAGTTTCGATAATGTCGCGCATGCGAGCACCCTTTGGATGCCAAAGAGCTAAGCCTCCACCAATGGCATCATTGATGCTAAAAAGATCGAGGTCTTTGCCTATGCGACGGTGATCTCGTTTTTTGGCTTCTTCTAATTTGGCGAGGTAAATCTCTAATTCTTCTTTGTTAGAAAAAGCTGTGCCATAAATACGCTGGAGCATGGCGTTGTTTTCGTCACCGCGCCAATAAGCCCCTGCCACTGATAATAATTTATAGGCCTTTATCTTTTTTGTGTAATTAACATGAGGCCCTTTGCACAAATCAGTGAAATCTCCATGCTTGTACAAAGTAACAGGTTCACCTTCAGGAAGCCCTTCGATAATTTCTACCTTATAAGGATCACCACGATCTTTGAAAAACTTAATAGCCTCATCCCTGGGCATTTCGATGCACTCGAATTTGGAATTAGACTTGATGATTTTTTTCATCTCAGCCTCAATGGCCTCTAAATCATCGAGTGTAAAACCTTTGGGATAGTCAAAATCATAGAAAAACCCGTCTTCGATCACTGGACCTATTGTGGGTTTGGCCTCAGGAAAGAGCTTTGTCACAGCATCAGCCATGATGTGTGCACAAGAATGACGTATGATTTCAATGGGATTGGCTTCAAAACCGGATCGACAAACCATAATTATTTAGGAGGGGATCCTATGTGAAGGGTTAATAATGAGTACCATGGCGGCAAATTTACTGCTAAAACAGTGAGTTAGTCAAACAATTAAAATTCTGTAGGCACGACTGGACTTCCCTTTGCTCGTTACGCGTGCGGGCTACTCGCTCAGGGCCGCCCTCATTCACTGCCGCTCACAGACGTTCGCTTTTCCTCGCAAGCTCGGCGTTCATTCGGGTTCAAGTCCAGAATGATATTGTTAACCGTGGCTTTGCCACAAAAAATGTAGGCACGACTGGACTTGAACCAGCGACCCCTACCATGTCAAGGTAGTGCTCTAACCAAAACTGAGCTACGCGCCTAAATGGAAGTTCTTCAACCCCGCGTCACTATTCTAAATATCTCTTTCTTGTCAAATGACAGCTACCCAAACCACTTCACCGCATTCTCAAACACCTTCAATCCCTCGCCTTGCTCTGGTAAAGAGCGATTTTCTCTTAAGTATTTTTCTTTGAGCCATGTCCACGTGGGATGCTGAGTAAAAAAGATATGTCTCTCTGGATGAGGCATGAGCGCCAAAACACGTCCAGTGGGATCAGTGATTCCAGCCACATCATGAAGCGCACCGTTAGGGTTATGGGGAAACTCGCCCTTAGCAAGAGAACCATCAGGCTTAGCATACTTTAAAGCAATCTGCCTATTTTCAATAATCCTGTTGATCATATTATCTGGGGCATAAAAACAACCTTCACCATGAGCTACTGGAATAAATAAGAAATCAATGCCTTTTGTAAAAACGCTGTTTGTTTTTTCGACCTTGAGACGAACCCACCTGTCCTCATAACGCGCTGATGTATTATGAGTAAAAGCCACCTGCGGCTCATGAGAACCTTCATCAATGCCTGGAACAATCCCTAAATTAGCCAAAACCTGACAACCATTACAAATCCCAATAGTGAGAGTGTCTTTTTCGATAAATTTATAGAGATATTCTTTGAGATTATTTTTTATGCGATTGGCGAGTGCGTTACCTGAACCAGTATCATCACCATAAGAAAAACCACCAGGGATCGCTAGAATCTGATAGTCTAACAATCTCTTTGTGCCATCAATAAGATCATTGATGTGAACAACATCTGCCTTTGCACCCGCTTGCTTGAAGGCAAATGCGGTTTCTTCTTCACAATTAATCCCGTATCCGGTGAGTATGATTGCATTTGGTTTCATAATATTTTCGTAGGGGCGGGTCCCTGTGCCCGCCCGTTCTAAATTTCATCGGGGGTCCGCGTATAATAAGTGATGACTGGAAGAACTCCCTTTCCTACCATCCCTTAAAAGTCTTCCTATAAGCCTCAGTCAAATCTTTCACAGTCGAGTTCACAACTCTTTGACCATTAATACCTTTAATCACAAAACGATCATCTCTCAAAACAACACCTATGCAAGAAAAAGCATGATCTTTAAAAATCTCTTCAAACCGTTCACGCTGGCGTGAATTAACAGTCACAACAAAACGACTTTGAGTCTCCGAGAATAAAACAAAATCATCTCTAGTCACATCACCGGCTATCTTTAGAGAAGAAAAATCAAGGTTCATTCCCAGCTGTCCTGCAATCGCCATTTTTGCGAGAGAAACCCCAACCCCCCCAATACCAACACCAAGAGAAGAGGCTACTAATTGTTCTTTAATTGCAGCTGTGAGTGTTTGATAGAGCGATTTTGCTTTGTCGGCATCCACTTGAGGCACAGCTTGTCCAAGTTGTTTTTGCCCAGACTGATCACTTACATAAGAAAAATACTCTGAACCAGAGAGTTCATTCTTGGTTTCTCCTAAAACGTAGACAAGATCACCTGACATTTTTGCATCGAGACTCACAACCTTTGTCACATCATCCACAACACCAATTGACGAAACTAAAAGTGTGGGTGGGACAGAAATCTTAATGGGCCGGCTCTCTTTATCAAAACCTTTAAAATCATTGAACATGCTGTCTTTGCCCGAAATAAACGGAGCACCAAACTTTACAGCATAGTCATAACAAGCTTTAGCCGCTTCTTTTAATTGCCCTAATCTGAAAGCATCTGTCGCGTCACACCAACAAAAATTATCGAGCAACGCCAAGTGATCCAAAGTTCCACCAGCTGCAATGATGTTTCGAATAGCTGTATCAATGGCGCTCGCTGCCATGTGGTACGTATCGACGTCGCTGTAACTAGGATTGATCCCTTGCGAAAGAACAACGCCCTTGTTCGAAGTGAGAACAGGCTTTGTCACAGATGTAGGTGAAAAAACTCTTCCCTTGCCTTGAAGGGGCTTGAGAACTGAACCAGACTGCACTTCATAATCATACTGGTATGAAATAAAAGAATGATCGCAAATATTATAGCGTGAAAGCATACCCTTGAATACATCTGTTTGATCAAGAGGACAGGGAAAATCAGGCTCTCTAGTTTTTTCTTTATGATAAGTCGAAACCAAAACCTTCTCAGGCAGTCCATCATGAAGAAAATCCAAATCAAGATCTATAGCCATTTTTTCTTGATACATGACTTCGCATTTTCGTGATTCGGTAAATTCTCCAATCACAGTTGATTCTACACCACGTCTTTCCATGAGAGCTTGAAAAGCCTCCAGTTTATCAGAAGGAACAGAAACCGTCATTCTCTCTTGAGATTCAGAAATCCAAATCTCCCAAGGAGCTAACCCTGGATATTTAAGAGGCACTTTATCTAAATAAACAAGACAACCGCCTGCCTCTCTGGCCATTTCGCCGATTGAGGAGGACAAACCACCTGCCCCATTATCAGTAATACTATTGTAGAGGTTTTGATCTCTGGCTTCTTTGACTATGGCATCAGAGAATTTTTTCTGTGTAATGGGATCACCAATCTGAACAGCGCTCACGGGGCTGCCATGAGTAAGGGCCTCTGATGAAAATGTGGCTCCGTGAATACCATCTTTACCAACACGACCGCCAAGCATAACAATGTGATCGCCTGGTCGCGCTTTTTTTACCCAACTCGATTCTTTATGAATTTGTTGAGGTATCAAGCCGATTGTTCCCACAAAAACAAGTGGCTTTCCTTTAAATCTTTTATCAAAACAACAAAAACCCTGCGGCGTTGGAATGCCCGATTGATTTCCGCCATCTTTCACACCCTCGATCACACCTTCCATGATTCTCTTGGCAGAAAGCATTTTATTTGTTCTGTCTTTACCACGATACAAGGGGTCCGTATCATCAGGCTCACCAAAACAGTAACCATATTTGTTGATGATAGGTTTTGCTCCCTTTCCAAATCCGACTGTGTCTCGATTAACACCCACAATCCCTGTAATAGCGCCCCCATAAGGATCTAAGGCTGATGGACTGTTATGAGTTTCGGCTTTATCAGTTACAATCCAGTCATCGTCAAAAACAATCCCGCCTGAATTATCTTTAAAAACAGAAACACAGAAATCTTTATCGCCTTTTTCTTTGCGAATTCTTTCTGTAGCCCCCTTGATATATCTTTTATATATACCATCAGTAATGTCATCGAGAGAAGAGGCAAAAATTGTATGCTTACAATGTTCAGACCAGGTTTGTGCCAAAGTTTCTAACTCAGCATCAGTGGGAACACGTTTTTTTTCTTTAAAGTAACCTTGGATCGCCTTGAGATAATCTAAAGACAACGCCAAAGGTCCCCTGCGTGAGCCGTCTTTATTGAGAATGCCCTCCTGGCCAAGCTGTTCTAGTTCTGTGTCCGAAATATTAAGATCAACGCTATCAACACCAGGTTTTTCTGAAAGCGTGACCTTAGGCACAACAACATCCATTCCTTTATCATTCAAAAAATCTTTAGATGATTTGATGTTGATTCTTTGAATCAAGGGGTTTGCCAGGTCTTCGCTGATGTCTTTTACATTTTTCTCTGTAAGCTCGCCTGTAATAAAAGTGATTTGTGAAGTATAAATATCTTCATTGGATTCAAATTTTAATTTAAAAAGATCTTCGACGCTTTCTTTTGCTGTGTGTGCCACATTATCAGTTACACCAGGCAGGAAACCAATCTCTATTGCCCAACTAAATTCTTGAGGTGCCAGAGATTCTTTAAAAGAAGTTTTTTGTGTGACAGGATTTGAAAGAGCAGCTCCGATTTTTTCTAAATCTTGATCTGAGAAATTTTTATCAATCGTGTAAACATCTACCAAAGAAATCTTTTTGATTTCTTTTTTGAGCCCCAAGGCGCAAAGATGCTTTAAACGAACCTCTGCCCGTGTATCAGGAATAATGGATTTTATATGTAACCGATATGTCATATCTACTCATCACTCATTGCTCATCACTCATTACTAAGAATCAAACACCCTTTTAAATATAGTCTCCACATGTTTTGTGTGATAATCCAAAGAAAATAATTCTTCGATTTCTTCATCAGAAAGATGTTTTTTAATGTCCGCATCTTTCTTTAACAGGATTTGAAAATCTGCACCCTCTTCCCAAACCTTCATGGCGTTGCGTTGCACAAGTTGATACGAGTCTTCTCTTGAACAGCCTTTATCAGTTAATGTGAGGAGAATACGTTGCGAATTATAGAGGCCTTTATGCTTTTCTAAATTCTTTTTCATGTTGTCAGGATACACCAACAACTTATCCATAACACCTGTGAGACGACACAACATGAAATCCAAAGTAACAGTCGCATCAGGAGCAATAAATCTTTCTGCAGAACTATGAGAGATGTCTCTCTCATGCCACAGACTTACATTTTCCATAGCAGCAAAAGCATGACCACGTATGATGCGAGCGAGACCAGTGAGATTCTCTGTAAGCACAGGGTTACGCTTATGTGGCATGGCAGAAGACCCTTTTTGACCAGGGCTGAAATATTCTTCAGCTTCATAAACTTCGGTTCTTTGTAAATGCCTGATTTCGACAGCGAGCTTTTCGATTGAAGAAGCAATGAGAGCCAATGTTGTAAAATAATGTGCGTGACGATCGCGCTGAATGATTTGAGTCGAAACTTTTGCTGGTGTAAGTCCCATTTTTTCGCAAACAAATTCTTCGACGCTGGGATCTACATTTGCATACGTGCCCATGGCGCCTGATATTTTACCAACAGCCATTTGGTCACTTGCTTGTTTAAGACGAAGTTTGGCTCGTTTGAATTCTTCGTAAAAAAGAGCCAGAGTCAAACCAAATGTGACAGGCTCACCATGAATCCCATGAGAGCGTCCCATACGAACTGTGTCTTTGTGTTCAAGAGCTCTTTTTTTGAGAACCTGGAGAAGCTTTCCTAGATCTGTGAGAAGAATTTCTGAGGCTTGTTTGAGTTGAAAAGCAAGACACGTGTCCAAAACGTCAGAAGAAGTCATGCCTTTGTGAAGAAACCTGGCCTCTGGACCAATGTTTTCATTTACATTGGTGAGGAAGGCAATCACATCGTGCTTTACCTTGGCTTCGATCTCATCAATACGCGCCACATCAAATTTGGCCTTTTTCTGACAGGTTTTCACCACATCTTGAGAGATGCCTTTGTCGATCTTGGACCAGGCCTCAAGCGCTAAGAGCTCGATATTTAACCATATTTTGAATTTGTTTTCGGGTTCCCAGATCTGGGCCATTTCTTTTCGTGAATAGCGTTCTATCATGCTGGATTGTATATTATATAGGAATACTTGGTTCAATGGTAATATTCTGGGTGGCACACCAAAAAAGTGGAAACAAAAGTGTCCAGTCAACCAACAGTTTTTATTCTGCTTTTCTTTGCTGTTTTGGCCCCACAATGAAGAACACTAGATACAGAGAAACAAAACGAATAATATGCCGATAATACACACACTATGATCGCAGCCAATACAGGATACATGCCTCTTCTTGCCAGCACAGCTCAAGGATGCAGCTCCTACATATCTGTGACTCCTGTCGGAACGAGTTACAACTCATGGAGTACTATGCTGGAATACGCTCATTATGCTGCGGAACCTGTGCACACAGAAAGGACTTTTCAAAAAACGGAACATACATCAAGACGTGCCGCCCTAAAAAGAGAAAGCGAAAAATGGGGTGCAGCAAAGCAAGTATCCTTAGATGCTCTTAACCCCACACCTGAAATACCAGCAAACCCACTCAAGCTACAACAAATACGAAGAAACATAACACGCTTTCATAATGGTCGCTTAAAAGATACTAAAAATGTATTAGAACGCTACCCTGACATACAAGCAAGCTTTCCTGACACGCACAGAGAAATTCAAAACACGATTATTGTTCTATCAATCGGCACAACATTAAAACTCGTCGAGGAACACATGCCTTGGAAACTACATAGAGTCCTCAATCCTTTAGCTATTCCTTTGAAAGTCGTTGATGGAGCACACCTTGTGTCAAAAGACCCCCTTGGTGATAAAGTTGCCCAGGATCTATTGAGAACACTTATGAATAAACATCTTTCATTTGCCAGAGATTGTTATGAACTCATAGACAGCTTAGGGCTATCCATAGAAGAGCTTATCAGAATGACAGAAGATTTAATGGCTAAACAAAATACTGCGGCAACAGCATTCATAAAAAAAGAACCTCCAGAAATTCTGGCTCCATTTCATCCCAAAATCAGAGCTGCGATTCTTAAAAACACAAACTTCGTTGAGCTTGCAAAAGGATGTAGTGTTGGGTGTCCCTTCTGCGGCGTGGACCCCATCAAAGGTGTAAGAGACATTATGCCATTTCAAGATGCAGCCTGGGTTATGATGCACGCAGCACCTGATTTTTTTCATTTTGAAGGGGACCCTCTTGATGCGCCTTATTACAGTGAACTGGTCATGCTCTATGAGGCCCTACACGAAACGATTCCTCACACAAGCACAGCCTATCCAGTTCATAGCCTTGCTATTTTAAGAGCGCTCGAAGACAGGATAACCCGCTTGAGCTTGAGTATTGTGAACAAAAAAAGATTAGAAAGAGATAAGTTAAGTTTTTCTACAGAAAGAGGCAGTGTTATTCCTAGAGACGCTGTCATGGCTCAGTCTCTTATGCTTCAAACACTAACAAGCTTTCCCGCTTTTTTCAGAAACATAATCAGAATACAAGACTATCCCACAAAATTAGAATCTGAACTAAGTCGGTTCGTAAATTTTCTGATCAAGCCTATGGGATCTAAAGGCACTTTTCACGACAGAGACGGTAGAACAAAACTTGCTGGTCGTGGCATGCCAGAAGATAGAGAGTTGAGCTCATCCATTGCCTGTGAAGATGTTGTTGTGATAGGTCCACACTCGGCAGATAACACAGCTCAAATGTTTGCCACTCAACAAAACAAAAAAGGGTTGGTGCGTGTAAACATCACAAGAGAGGGATTGCTTTACGGAGAGACCGAAATAAGAAAGATGTCTACAAATATCTTTGCCAAAGCACCTACAATTGAAGACGTTCTTTCTCATGGCATTATTTGTCACTCAGACCGGCGAGCTCATTCAGCAAATGTTTCTGACAGTGATATAGATCAATACGAAATTGAACCAGAAGAGTTCCTACACACAGTTTATATCGTGACATATAATTCTGAAGGATGGCCCATTACTCGCTGGGAATGCACGTACAACCTTGTTTCAGGTGAGGTTCTTGAACTCAACGCACAAAATCCATCTACAACTTACACACCCAAAACCCATGTCCCAGAAAGATTTAAAGATAAGGTTGTTATAGTAAGAAGGCCGAAAGAAAAGTAACGCCACACTCATTACTCATCTCTCCACCGCCTCTCTCCCCGCCCCTTCAATGTGGCGAGTGAGTTCTAAAACAGAAAATTCTTGCGGTGACAGGCCACCAGCCATTTGAGTGATATGTTCTTCGATGACTGTGCCATGAAGATCATCTGCCCCAAAATGCTGGGCAATTTGTGCCATGGCCATGCCAGACATAACCCAGTAAGCCTTGATGTGGGGAATATTGTCTAGGAAAAGACGTGAAATAGCGATCGTTCTTAAATTGTCATGCCCTGTTGTGTAATCTAAGTTTTCAAAAAATGTGTTTTTAGGATTGAATGCCAAAGGAATGAATGAGGTAAAACCTTTTGTTTCATCTTGAAGATCACGAATCTTTGACATGTGTAAAATACGATCTTCCAAAGATTCTACATGACCATAAAGCATAGTCACATTAGTCTTGAGCCCTAATGAATGAGCAAGACGGTGAGTGCTAAGCCATGTTTCACTAGATCCCTTTGGCCCACAGATTTCTTGTCTAACATTGTCGACAAGTATTTCGGCACCACCACCTGGAAGAGAGCCAAGACCGCATGCCATGAAATCTTTGAGAACTTTTTCTTCAGTGAAACCAAACTTTTTTGAAAGGTAATTTATCTCACAAGCTGTAAAAGCCCTGATATGAATTTTGGGAAATTCTTCTTTGATGGACTTAAGCATGTTCAAGTAATAATCATAAGGCAGTTTTGGATGATGCCCACCCACGATGTGAACGACTTGGATATCATGATTAGCATGCTTTCTAATTTTATTTAAAACATCCTCGATGGAGAGCTCAAAACCTCCTTCTTCTTTAGATTTACGAGAATAGGCACAAAACTTACAACTCAACGCACAGATATTTGAATAATCAATATGAAGGTTACGCACATAATACGTGTTATTGCCATGCAGCGCTTCGCGCTTAGCATTAGCAAGCTGACCCAGCGTGATAAGGTCTGCGTTTTTGTAGAGACTGATGCCCTCTTCGATCGTTAAACGTTTATTTTGTTTTATTTTGTTATAAATATTTTCCATAACAAACATTGCCAATTATTTTTTACTAACCCAGGATGGCGTCCCGTCTAACGCCGGGACTGATCCTGGGCTAAATTATTTGTGCCCTTACAGGGCATATTCGAAAGCCCTAAAGGGGCTAAATAAATTAGCCCAGGGTTTACTCTGCGAAGCGGAGTTACCCTGGGTAACATCAATAAAAAGATCATTACCCTGTAAGGGTTACATAAAAAGTGGTCTCGATTTTCTTCTTCTTAGCTACTTGAAATCTTCTCCAACAAATCCCCAGCTAAATAACTACTCCTCACAAATGGCCCTGCAAACACAGCCTCAAACCCCATTTCTTTGCCAATTTTTTTATATTCTTGAAATTGATCAGGATGAATGTAGTCTTTTACAGGATAGTGATTCTTTGTTGGTTGTAAATACTGCCCCAGAGAGAAAATTTGACACTTGTTCTCTCTAAGATCTTTCATGGTTTGAATAACCTCTTTCTTTGTCTCTCCCATCCCAAGCATCATGCCAGATTTTGTGTAGAGGTTGGGAAATCTTTCTTTCACATATTTAAGAACTTTAAGTGAGCGATCATATTTGGCCACAGAGCGAACAAGAGGAGTGAGGCGCTCATTAGTTTCGATATTATGATTGAAAATAGATATTTCTTCCTGACAAACACGGTCTAGACAATCTTCTCTTCCTTGGAAATCAGGTGTGAGAACTTCGATAGATGTGTTAGGATTTTTTTCTTTTACTGAGCGGACAACAGAAGCATAGTGTTTGGAGCCAAAATCATCTTTGAGATCATCACGATCAACTGATGTGATAACAACGTGTTTGTATTTGCGTTCTTTCACTAGCTTGGCCACGTTTTCTGGTTCAGCAGAATCTAAATCATCAGGTTTGCCTGTCTTTACATTACAAAACTTACAGGAACGCGTACAAACATCACCCATGATCATGACTGTGGCAATTCCCTTTGAAAAACATTCGCTCGCATTTGGACAACGCGCCTCTTCACACACTGTATGCAATCCGTGGGTTCTGAGTTCAGACTTCATGCCTCTAATTTCTTTGAAAGAAATCTTTTTTTTGAGCCAAGATGGTTTTGTCATACTCCCAACTCCACTCTTTCTCCAACCTGAATATCATTAATCATAGCAAAAGAATCTTGATGAATAGCAACTTCGAGAAAGCCACTACTACCAACTAAAAGAAGAGGACTGCCTTGTGGCACATCAAAATAAGTTTCTCTGAGTGTAGAAAAAACCGAGTCTTTTACTCTTATTTCAAATGGTTTATTCACGATGAGATCTCTGTATTTTTCAAAAGCAAAACCGAGAGTCACATTTCCAAAGTGATCAATGTGAATGACTTTTGCCGAAATATAATCTTTGGTCTGCGTTGTTGTGAAGAGATCGAGTTTATTAAAATCTTTGATTGGGGTTCCTAATTTTTGAGGGGATTTTCCTTTTGCTAGATAAGCAGCAATAGGACCAAAGATATCTCTCCCGTGAAAAGTTGCACTGAGTTGATCTAAGTAAAACTTGGGTTTATCGAGGTGATAAATAGCTTTTACATTATCTCTTTCTGCCACAAGACTTAAAACACCATTGTCTGGTGCAATAAAATAGTAATGATCCGTACAAACTAAAATAGGTCGTCTGACAGAACCTACTCCTGGATCAACCACGACAATATGAATCGTGCCTTTTGGAAAAGTAAAAAAGGATGATCCAATAAGATACGCGCCTTCTTCAACATTAAAAGCCGGCACATTATGTGTGACATCAATTAATTTAGCTTTTGGGTTAATACTTAAGATGGCCCCTTTCATGGTGCCTACATAATGATCTTTGAGGCCAAAATCCGTTGTTAATGTGATGATATTTGACATAGGGCCTCTATTCGCCCTTTTGAGAGGATTATCAAGGGAGAAGTTGTTTTACGCTAGACTCTAGACGCTATACGATATTCGCTATACGGTTCCGAGGCACGAGGCACGAGGAACTAAATAATCAAAGGCGCTATCACCAGCGACACAACGCTCATCAACTTAATCAGAATATTGAGTGAAGGACCTGATGTGTCTTTAAAGGGATCACCTACTGTATCGCCAACAACAGCGGCTTTATGAGGTTCTGAGCCTTTGCCATAAACGTCACCGTCGATTTCGATGTCACCTTCGATAAGTTTTTTAGCATTATCCCAAGCACCACCAGCGTTGGACTGAAAGATCGCCATCATCACACCAGACACTGTGACACCTGCCAAAAGACCACCTAAGGTTTCTGGTCCAAAAATAAAACCAACAAGCACTGGCGTGCCTATTGCCAAGAGGCCTGGAAGCAACATTTTTCTGATAGCGGCTTTAGTAGAAATGTCTACACACTTTCCATATTCAGCTTTGCCATCAGCAGCATTAAAGATTTTTTTGTCGTCGTCACTAAACTGAGACTCATCACCTTTGTATCTTTTCATGATCTTAAGAGCTGCTTTAAGCTCTGGGATATCAGAAAACTGACGTCTCACTTCTTTGATCATGTCCATGGCAGCGCTTCCTACGGCACTCATAGCTAAAGAACTAAAAACAAAAGGCAACATACCTCCCACAAAAAGACCTGCCATAACATTTGGTTTTGAAATATTAATCACATGAATATCCGCCACCTGCATAAAGGCTGCAAACAACGCAAGAGCTGTGAGAGCTGCAGATCCAATGGCAAAACCTTTGCCAATCGCTGCAGTCGTGTTGCCCACAGCGTCGAGCTTGTCTGTTCGTTGACGCACAACTTTAGGAAGTTTACTCATCTCTGCAATGCCACCAGCATTGTCTGATATGGGGCCATACGCATCTACTGCGAGTTGAATACCTGTATTAGCAAGCATACCAAGAGCTGCTAGAGCAATACCATACAGCCCTGCAAAGTGGTATGATCCCATAATCGCCCCAGCTAAAATAAGTGTTGGGATACCAGTTGAGAACATGCCTATGCCAAGTCCAGCAATGATGTTTGTGGCTGTTCCGGTTAAAGACTGTTTGGCAATATTTTTCACAGGACCTGTGCTCGTTCCACAATAATGTTCTGTGCTAAGTCCAATACCGAGCCCTGCAAGCAAACCAATCATAATGGCCCAAAAAATATTGAGACTCGTGTACGAGCGAAGAGTCTCACCAGAGCCAGCTTCCCAACTAACGGGAAGAAAATGAACAGTGATAAAATAAATCACCACGAGTAAAATAAAAGAAGAGCCAAATTCACCAATATTAAGTGCTCTTTGAGGATTGCCGCCTTCTTTCACTCTCACCATAAAGGTTCCGAGGATCGAAATGATGATACCTGCAGCAGCAATAAAAAGTGGAAGAAGAACACCTTTAATTCCAATAGCTGGGATAGTGATAAAACTCGCTCCAATTACCATGCTTCCGATGATAGCGCCAACATAGGATTCAAAAAGATCCGCACCCATACCAGCTACATCACCCACATTGTCACCCACGTTATCAGCAATGGTTGCAGGATTTAAAGGATGATCCTCAGGGATTCCTGCCTCGACTTTGCCTACAAGGTCAGCTCCCACATCAGCGGCCTTTGTGTAAATACCACCACCCACACGGGCAAAAAGAGCAATGGAGGATGCTCCCAAAGAAAAGCCAGAGAGAACCTTCATGATTTGTCCCATGTCTGTAAACATTTGTTGGTAGACATAGAAAAGAGTGCTGAGACCCAAGACACCAAGACCAACAACAACAAGCCCCATAACTGAGCCACCATTAAAGGCGACTTTTAAAGCTGTTGAAAGATCTTTTCGCGCGCCATTGGCTGTGCGGTAATTGGCTTGAGTAGCAACCTTCATACCAAAAAAACCAGCCAGACCTGAACAGAGAGCTCCAATAATAAATGAGAGAGCCACAAGAGGGTGCGAGCCACCAGCACCACCGCGATTAGCAAAGGCTAAAAGAATGGCCACAGCGATAACAAAGATAACTAATATTTTATATTCTGCTTTGAGAAAAGACATGGCTCCTTCTTGAATATAGCCACCAATTCTTTTCATACGTTCTGTGCCTTCGTCTTGTTTTTTGATGTGAACTGCCTTGAAAAAGGCAAAAATAAGACAAAGTAAGGCTGCTCCAGGAACTGCGTAATATAAACATTGGCTAGTCACGATTCACCCCCTTGAAATTAATTAAGATTTACTAATGATAGGCTGTACAAAGCTGTAAAATTGTCCCTGAAGTACCAGGTGATGAAAAGGGAGTCAAATGGAGAAGATTGGGCCTGTGGACCTATGGGCCTTTGGGCCTTGGGGGAATTGGGAACCGTAGGTCGCCACAAGTGACAGGTCGCAGGTTACAGGATACATGAGACCTGTGACTTGTAACCTGATGCATTCATTTTTTGCACCCTTTGTTTTCCCCAGAAAACAATATCTACATCCTTCACACACATTATCCCCAAAATCACCGATATGTGTTCGAACAACGTATCACACTAGACGCAAGACTCTAGACGAGGAACGCAAACAAGGAGCAAACTATGGGCGCAATCGTAGGAATTGGAGGATGGGTGAATCCTTATCCATTGATACCAGGAACAAGTTTCTTAGCACAAGGACATCTCAATGATATAAAAGCCACTCCTTTGTACCTAGTTAGATCAGCAGATAAAGGCAGAGAGTTGGCAAATGGTTTATTTTGTATGCCTGGTCTAGCTCGTTATCTTATTAACTGGAGAAACAAGGCAGAAATCCTGAGGACACTCGGCATAGTAGCTGCTAAGAAAATTTGTGGTTATGATACAGAAACAGAGCTCCCTTTCCTATGCTTAGCAAGAGGCGCTAAAACACTCAGAGGCGCCACAGCCCAAGGTCATTTCGATACCTTGCTTGCCACAGACGACGAAACCACTCGTTCTCACCGTCTTATAGCGCTTTCATCTCTTGGTTATCATACCCGAAAGAATTATATTAGATTAGCGGAACAAGAAAAACTCGATCTTAGAACACTCAGTGCCACAGAAAGAGGACTCTACAAGATTGTTCTCAATGAAAAACCTGGTGCTAAAAATCCTAGAGTGCATAAAGCCCTACCTCTTCTTGAAGAACATTTTCATTCTGCGCATGTCCTCTATGATCTCTATACAAAACTTGCGAATAAAGGGGACAAGTATAAGCACAGAGCCCGTACAGTGGGCAATACCCTTGTACGTGTGATGATGAGAGATCCTGCAAGATATACAGACTTTCTTGTAAGACACAGAACCTTTAGCGCAGAGAGCGGGGTTCAATTGGTTGAGCCTCTGCTAACCTTAAGAAACACTTTATCCTCAGACCATCAACATGATTTAGATTTTCTGGCTAACATGGCCCAAGTCTTCTGTTCTGGAATCTTAACAGAATCTCAGGCAGCAAAAATCGCTGAGGATATTCGTGCAATAGATGAAGAAAGAGCTATAAATTTTTGTAATAAACTACTTGGGGAAATAGAAATTGAAGCCTTTACATCTCAGCACACAAATGCGGCCAGAGTGCTATATCAACTTGGCAGCAGAGGAAGAGAGGCCCATTTTAGAATTATGAGAGACCTTGCCAGCACTATCACACCTTCTTCAGCACATTTTCCAGCGGCTCGATATATAGTAGATGCCCTCATTGAGCACGGTGGTTCTGACGCTGTGGCCTCATTAGCTCATGCTTTAGGTTATTCAGAACAGTTAGACAGAAGAATCCTTCAAGGCATAGCTGGGAGAGCTACACGTGAATGGGATCTACAACCTGTTTGGGATTACGTGGACATATCAGCAAGAATACCTTTACCTGAAGCCTATGGAGACACGTCTCCTTTAACCATCGTATGTGGACTAAGATTCGCAGCACCTGCACACCAAGAAGAACTCAGCCGGCATTTAAGAATCCATGCCTTAGATATTAATGATCTTATAAACAGAACCCCTCATGAGTCGCGCTTAGTCATTGTTGAAACATTAGCAAGACATGCAGGCACTCACAGTTGGGCAGCCGATCAGCTTGCCTATGTATTAGAGGTCATTGTTTCACGAATCGAAGATTGGCGCCCCTATTATCACGACGACTCAGCTGTTCTTCTAGCAATCTTATCTTCACTAAGCACAAACCCCTCTGGTGCAGATGTTTGGAATAATACTGAACTCGTCAATCAAGTAGACACCTTATTAAGGAACAATGGGATTCCGGATCATTTCAAATTAGCCGCTGCACAATGCGTTCAAAGAATCCCTCACAGAGATTTTCATGAGAGTTTACGACCTCTAGTCCAAATCACCTATTCTGAAAGAGCTCCAGAATATGAGGAAACTGAAAGAGAGGCAGAGCTAGAACAAAGAACAATTGATTTGAGATTAGCTGCATGCAGAGCTCTTAACGCCGTTGAAAGACTTGGATGATGGGGGATGGGGAAAACGAAAAAACGAAGGGACGATAATCGACTTGTCCTGAGCGAAGAATGAGTCGAAGGATAGCTTTAAACGTAGGTGCGTAGGATCATAGGCGCATAGGAGCGTTCTAATGCCTCGCCCTCTCAGCAGGATCCTTTTTCTCAGCAACAGCTACAGGAACAATCTTTTCTTTCTTCTTAGATTTTTCATCATCGCCTGTATCATAAATATCTAGAAGATCTGCTCCCTTTTTTTCATTCTTATACAGCTCCTGAAGATTCTTGATCACAAGAGCTTTTTCTAAAACTTCGTCAATGTGAGCCACAGGAAAAACCTTAAGCGCCTTCAAAACATTTTTGGGCACTTCTTTAAGGTCTTTCTCATTTTCTTTTGGAATGAGAACTGTTTTGATCTGTGCACGATGTGCTGCCAAAAGTTTTTCTTTGAGGCCGCCGATAGGAAGAACCTTGCCACGCAACGTGATTTCGCCAGTCATGGCAATATCTTTGCGCACAGGGATGCGCATAAGCGCCGAGGTGATAGAAGTTGCCATGGTCACACCAGCTGATGGGCCATCTTTAGGAATAGCGCCTTCTGGTACGTGAATGTGGATATCGATCTTTTCGAAAAAATCTTTCTTAAGACCCATCTCACGCGCGCGTGAACGCACTGCACTCATAGCAGCTTGTGCAGACTCTTGCATCACATCACCAAGCTTACCGGTGATAGTAAGCTTGCCCTTTCCTGGCATGATTGTAACTTCGGTTTGCAGAATCTCACCACCAACCTCTGTCCAAGCAAGACCTGTTGTGATTCCAACCTCGTCTTTTTCTTCAGCCATACCAAAACGGTACTTTGGCACACCTAAATACGTGTGAACATTCTTAGAGCTGATACATGATTTTTTACTCGCTTCGCCTTCTTTAAGCTCTGCAATACCACGAGCCACTTTACGACAGATATTAGCTAACTCACGCTCTAAGTTACGCACACCAGCTTCTTTAGTGTAACGACGGATAACAGTACGAAGTGCTGAGTTTGAAAAATCGATCGTCTCTTCACTTAATCCATTTTGCTCCATTTGTTTATCGATAAGATAGCGTGTGGCAATGTTGAGTTTTTCGTCCTCAGTGTAACCTGCAATACGGATGATTTCCATACGATCCATCAATGCAGGAGGAATGCCATTAAGACTGTTAGCTGTACAAAGGAACATGACATCCGAAAGATCGTAATCAAGATCCATGTAGTGATCGTTGAAAGAGAAATTTTGCTCTGGATCTAAAACCTCTAAGAGGGCCGAAGCAGGGTCGCCCCTAAAATCCATATTCATCTTATCGATCTCATCCATGAGAAAAACAGGATTATTGGCACTCGCCTTTTTCATAGACTGAATGATCTTACCAGGCATGGCGCCTATGTAAGTACGGCGATGACCTCTGATCTCTGCCTCGTCACGCACGCCACCAAGAGAGATTCGCACGAATTTACGATCGCAAGCTCTGGCAATTGATTTACCAAGCGATGTTTTACCAACACCAGGAGGGCCTACTAAACAAAGGATAGGTCCTTTAACTTTACCAACAAGTTTTTGAACTGAGAGGTACTCTAAAATTCTTTCTTTGGTTTTTTTGAGACCATAGTGATCTTCATCGAGGATTTCGTGAGCACGATTCACATCGATATTGTCTTTGGTTTTTTCTGACCAAGGAAGCGATAACGCCCAATCAATGTAATTGCGCACAACAGTAGCCTCTGCAGACATAGGAGACATCATCTTGAGCTTTTTGATCTCTTTTTTGATCTTTTCTGTAGCTTCTTTGCTCATCTTTTTCTTTTTAACCAAAGCTTCAAGTTCTTGGATCTCGTTATTAAAATCATCGCGTTCACCAAGTTCTTTTTGAATCGCCTGCATCTGCTCATTAAGATAATATTCCTTTTGCGTCTTTTCCATTTGCTTTTTCACACGTGTGCGAATCTTTTTTTCTACTTGTAAGATCTCGATTTCACCGTGCATGAGTGAAAGCAATTTTTCCAAACGCTCTTTGGGAACTTCGATTTCTAAAATATTTTGTTTGTCTGGTTGTTTGAGATTGAGATGAGCCACAATTGTGTCGGCTAACCTTGCAGGGTTATCAATAACCGAAACCGATGACAGCATTTCTGGAGGAATGCGTTTATTGAGTTTAACATAGGTTTCAAACGTGGTTTTCACAGAACGCATGAGCGCTTCGAGTTCCACTGTGACATCGTGGTTTTCTTCAATTTCTTCGACCTCTGCTATGAACATAGGTTCTGTCTCTTCATATTTAACAACTCTGGCTCGCTTATTACCTTCTACCAAAACCTTCACAGTGCCATCTGGCAACCTTAATAGCTGCACAATACTGCCCAAACATCCTACACTATATATGTCCTCTGGTTTTGGATCATTGGTCTTGGCATTGATTTGAGTGATGAGAAGAATGTCTTTTTCTTCATTCATGGCCTTGTCTAAGGCATGAATTGACTTCTCTCGACCCACAAAGAGGGGAACAACCATGTGTGGAAAAATAATAATATCTCTTAATGGAAGCACTGGAACTTGTTTAGCTTTTTCGTTTTTTGGGCTTTGTTCTTCGGTCTTTTCTTCCTTTTTCTTGTTATTTTCTTTGTTATCCATGAATAAAATCCTCACATGTTTAATGTTTTTTGGTGTTTTAGCACTGTTTTTGTAAGATCATGGCTGAAAATCAACAGATGTCGTACAATTTATGTTACTTCTTTATGATAAGACCTAAACCTGAGGTTGGCAAGTTAATTTATGAAAAACAGTGGTTAGGACGTTTTTTTGATAGGTTAAGGGCTATTTTTTGTGCTTGACAGGCTGATTTTTGCAGATGATGGATGTTTTTTTCACTTGGGATGAAAAACCGATAGTTTTCACGCTAGACGCTAGACTCAAGACACTAGACTCAATAGGAGCCCCTATGACAACAGCCATTTTCTGGGACAAACTCTGCGTTAAACACGAGATCGAACCAGGCCATTTTGAATCACCTGAGAGGCTCTTAGTAGCAAAAGAGGTTTTGGATTCATTGCCTCATCTTGAGTGGATTAAGCCTAGGCCTGCGACCTTTGAAGAAATCAATTGGGTGCATGATGAAGAACATATTAAAAAAGTTGATTTGAGTCGTGGTGAATCGAGAACGGTTTATGATGTAGACACATCAGCGAATGAGTTTTCTGCTGACGCGGCATATCTTGGAGCCGGTGGTCTCATTGAAGTTGTTGAATCAGTCGAAACCGGAAAAACATCTAATGGTTTTTCCTTTCCTCGACCTCCAGGACACCATGCTGAGCAAAATCGCATCATGGGTTTTTGTCTTTTTAACCACATTGCCATTGCTGCTGAGTATCTTATTCGTAAATACGGTAAAAAAAGAATCGCAATCATTGATTATGATGTGCACCATGGCAATGGCACGCAGAACAGTTTTTATGCGCGTGATGATGTTTTGTTTTGTTCTCTGCATCGCTCTTTCTGTTATCCCGGCACTGGCAATGCCTCTGAGACCGGTGAAGGAGTGGGAAAAGGGTTCACTGTTAACACGCCTCTTTCTATGTTTAGTGGGGACGGGAAATATCAAAAAACCTTTGATGAATTTATTTATCCTGCCATTGATAATTACAAACCTGAATTCATTTTAGTATCCGCTGGTTTTGATGCGCACACTCTTGATCCACTTGGCGGCATGCATGTCACAAAAAATGGTTTCAAATACATGAATGAGAAACTCCTTGAGCTTGCCAATAAACACTGCTCTTCCAAAATCGTTTTTAACCTTGAAGGTGGTTATGATTTGAAAGGATTGCGCGAAGGGATTGAGTCGGTTTTTGAAATAATCGTCTAGCGTATCTAGTATCTAGTATCTAGTATCTTGTATCCAGCGACCCTGCGACCACTCCCCGCCCCTCTCCCTTGATGTCAAACATTAAAAAACCTCAAACACCCTATTGACAGACCATTCCCAACCATAATAAGAATACAAGCGATTTAGTTAACCTTAACAAAAAGACTTAAAATTGGAGATTTCATGCAAACACTACCAACTACCTTATCAACTAGCCATTTAGGATATATGGCCGGAGCCGCTGGATTTGAAACCTTTCTTGCTGCCCTAGCATCAGATCCTGACACTCCAATTTACCAACTCGCTCAAAGAATAACAGCTCCTTTAATTAATAGCGCTTCTTCTTTATGGGCAAGCGTACGTAGATTTGGTTCTCCCCCTAGTCGTCTCTAATCATTTAACTTGTAAAAAATCATCTAGCATCCTGTAACCTCCCAATATCACCCCCCCTTATCTCTTCTATTGACAAGCTTTTCCCAATGATACTAGAGCTCTTTGCCTGGTTTCACTATAGTACTAAATAAGGAGACAACATGACTAATCCAGCAGCCGCAGTAACTGGAGGGGTTCCCCTAACTGGAATGGGTGGAGCAGCAGCTTACCAAGCAGCTATGACAGCCGGCGTAGATATTAGCAGCCCAGCAACATTAGTAATTGATCAACCACAAGCAGTAGCTCCCAGAGTGGGACGCGCTGCAGCTCTGTTGCACAGCGTCCAACGATTTGGGGGACATGTTAGACAGCATGGACCCTCTTTTGCTTTTGGATTATTGTTATTGAAAGGGCTGAGAGAAGTGGTACGAATTTCTCCTGCACAGGCGCAAGAGATGGATATTTCATACGAAGCCGCCAGTTCCGTGGGAAATTCGACTAGTTCAGAGTGGATAGCCCCAGCAGCCATCTTCGGTGTTGTTGTCTTAGGTCTTCTTGGTGGAGTTGAATACTTAAGATATCAAGCTAGACAGAAAGCTCAAGGCGAATCAGAACAAGGACAAGGAAAAGCATAAGGCTTAGTAGCTTGTAGCTTGTAGCTTGTATCCTGTGACCCCACGAACCTTATCCCCAAAGACCCAACGCACCCATCCCCCTCAAATTTTCTAAAACGTACTCTGCCTTTTCTTCCCTAAGCACCTCAACACCCACAGGTCCTGTGGCTACAGCGATGACTTTTGCCCCTGCTGCCTTGCCACAACGCACATCATAAACCGTGTCACCAATAACGTAAACAGTCTCAGGTTTTTCTCCTATATAGTCTATACCTTTTTCTACTCCTCTTTTTGTGAGAACAAAACGATCTTCGTGATCATCACAGAAACCACCAAAGTGAAAATAGTGATCAATTTTTCCATGAGCGAGTTTCAAAAACCCTGTTTTTTCAAAATTTCCTGTAGCCAGACCCAAGGCACAATCAGATCGATTTGAAAGTGTTTCTAAAACATCTTTCACACCAGGCATGAGGCAAAATTCTTTTGCTTGTTCTAATTCTTGAGGAAGATACTCTGTGTAGTATTTGATGACTTCTTGAATCTCTTCATCACTAGGATCACGACCAAAATGCTCTATAAACCCTTGGCGAACGATTCTGATATCTGTCAAACCATGGAGATTAAAGGTAATCCACTTTTTCTCTTCATTAAATATTTTGGAATAAGCTAAATTAAGCGCCCTCTTCCCCGCTCCATCAGAAAGAAGCAATGTGCCATCTATATCAAACAAAAATAATTTCATAGTCTCAACAACGTAAATCGGTTAGGGTTACGAGGCCCGTTTCGTCAAACGGTTACGGTTACGTGTTTATTTTGGGCGTCACCCAAAACGCTAAACGATACGGGCTTCGTCACCGACAAACGATAACCGTTTTCTCAGTATTTAACCTTCCCCCTCTTCACCTTTGCACCTGCTTTACGCAGTTTTTTCTCAATGGATTCATAACCACGATCAATGTGGTACACGCGGTGAATGTCGGTTACACCCTTGGCAGCAAGGCCGGCGAGAACAAGGCTAGCACTAGCACGAAGATCCGAAGCCATCACTGGGGCAGGTTGAAGTTTATCGACTCCACGAATGATGACAGTATTGCCTTCGATTTGAAGATCAGCACCCATACGTAAAAGTTCTGGTACATGCATGTAACGATTCTCAAAAATCGTTTCTGTCATCGTGGATGTGCCAGTTGCTAAAGTCATCATGGCCATAAACTGGGCCTGAAAATCAGTGGCAAAACCTGGATAAGGTGCTGTTTTGATATCAGTAGGAAGAATTTCTTTGGGCCCAATAACTCGAAGGTTATTGCCATTCGCTTCAATAGTGGTTCCAGCTTCTTTTAATTTTTGAATAAGCGCTGCCACAAACTCTGTTTCAACATCTTCGATCAGAACATTACCTTTTGTCATGGCCGCGGCAATCATGTAAGTTCCAGCCTCAATGCGATCGCAGATCACACGGTGAGTTGCGCCATGTAGTTTATCGACACCATTGATCGTGATCACATCTGTTCCTGCACCAGAAATACTCGCACCCATCTTATTTAATAAAATAGCGAGATCAATAACTTCGGGCTCTCTGGCAGCGTTTTCTAAAACAGTTTGCCCTTTAGCCAAAGTGGCGGCCATCATGATGTTTTCTGTACCTGTAACAGTGACTGTATCAAAAACAATACGCGCACCTTTCAAACGAGAACACGAGGCATGCACATACCCTTCTTCGAGTTTTATCTTAGCGCCCATGTCTTCGAGAGCTTTGAGGTGAAGATTTATGGGGCGAGCTCCAATCGCACAACCACCAGGGAGCGAAATCCGAGCCTCTCCATTACGTGCTAAAAGTGGTCCTAAAACAAGAATGCTTGCCCGCATTTTTCGAACAAGTTTATAAGGCGCTTCGTGATTTTTTACCTTCTTTGCCTGCAATCCTACTCGACCTAATATCTGTGTGTGCTGAACACCCATCACATGCAAAAGCTTGATCATGGTATCCACATCATAAAGTTTGGGAACATTGTTGAGAACAAGCTTTTCATCTGTGAGGAGACTCGCTGCCATAAGAGGTAAAGCCGCGTTCTTAGAACCACCAATCTTAATCTTGCCTTTAAGGGGCCTTCCACCTTCGATAACTATTTTATCCATCAATCACCCCCGCTCTCGATGCACCACCAAAGGAATATTCGTAAGGCACCTGTTGAGAAACCTTACCATCTGCACCGTTCAAAGCTTGGTCGAGATCTTGAATCACATCTGCTGGGTGTTCTCCACCAACGCAAAGTCTGATGAGGTTAGCAGGAATATCTGCCATCTTTCTTCCTTCTTCACCTTGTTGTGAATGAGTAGAGATAGCAGGAATTGTTGCAATAGACTTAACACGACCAAGATCAGTGGCTCTCCAAATCCTTTGCAAACCATCGAGCACATTGCGTGTTTTTTGAGCATCTCCTTTAACACAAAAAGACATGAGATGACCGTGTCGATTAACAGGCTGGCCATATTGAGAATCATGTTCTGCATCAACCAGGTACAGATACTTGTTTGCCAAATCATGCAAAGAATGACTTTTTAATCCCAAATAACAAGCCTTTTCGACTTGAGAATGACTCTCTAAAAATTCTGCAACAACCTGGGTATTACGACTAAAGAGATCCATTTTAGAACGAAGTGTGCGTATATCATTCAAAGTGAGAATGGCATTCATGGGTGAAATATTTTGACCATTATCTCGATTAGGTAGTGTCTTTAGATAAAAGGGAAAATTGGCTTTCATTTCTTCGCTGCCAAATCGACTCGTGATACCGTGTCGTGCAATCACAGCCCCTGCCACACCAAAACCAGAAGATGTCAGAGATTTTGTCACAGACTGAATCACAATATCTGCGCCATGAGCGAGTGGACGAAGTAGGGCTGGCGAAGCAACAGTGTTATCAATAATCACCGGAACACCCTGTGAATGGGCCAGCTTGACAACAGCGTCTAGATCAAAAAAAGCCTGACTAGGATTGGAAGGCAGTTCACCATAAACAAAACGTGTGTTCTCATCGATTTTGGATTCCCATTCATTCATGTCAGCAGAATTAATAATCCAACGACACTCGATGTTTCGCTCCTGCATTTTTCTCACAGAAAACTGTTGAAACGTGCCACCATACACCTGACATGTACTCACAAAATTTATTTTTTGATTGGGATTTTTGGGATCCACCGTCAAAAAAGGATCTGTTGCACTAGCAATGGCAGACATACCAGAAGATGTAGCACAACAACTTGTTTCTTCATCACACCCATAACCTTCGAGAAGCGCTAAGGTGTTTTCAAAATAATACATGGAGGGATTGCCAATACGAGAATAACAGAAAGTAGGAACCTGATAAGAAAGAGCTGCTTCCATTTCATCTGAATCACGGTAAGCTTGGGACGAAGACATGTAAATAGGCTCAATGGTTGAGCCCTGATTAAAGTTTAAGGCCTCATTTAGCGTGTATGATCCATGAACAGCGATTGTATCAAAACGACATTTTTTTAGCGCTGCAATATCAACAGCTTTTCTTTCTTGTGCTTTTTTTGCTGCATCAACATATTTTTGAACACCTTCAGTATTTTTTATCTGTGACATAATTTCTCCCTTACATCTAGCCCCTTGTAACCTGAAGCCTGTGACCCGCGGCCTCTCATTACTTATCTTATCGCGACAACAATTCTCTCCAACCCTGCATAATCTTTTTTAACCACAACATCCTTATACCCAGCTTTTGTAAAAATCTCAGAGACTTTATTCCCTTGTGTCTCTCCTATTTCAACTGCAATAATTCCCTCTTCGCGTAAACTGTTTTCTGCAAAATTTTTAATGCAAGGGTAAAAGACCAAGCCCTCTTCTTTTGCAAACAAAGCCTCTCCTGGCTCATGTTCTCTAACTGATGGAGGTAATTTGTCTTTTTCGCTCTCTGCCACGTAAGGTGGATTAGAAACAATGATGTCATATTGATTTTCTTCCCCTAAGGCCACAAGGTCCTTAGGCCCATAGGCCCGAACAACATCCCCTTCGACAATATTTAATCGCTCCCCCACCCCATGATACTCTGCATTCTTTTTGGCAATAGCAATAGCCTTTGATGAAATCTCAATAGCTGTCATTTTAAGGTTTGGAAGTTCGGATAAAAGTGTGATGGCAATATTGCCTGATCCCAAACCAATTTCATAGCCTGAGATTTCTTTGTCTTGAAAATTATTTTCTATTACCCAATCTAAAATAGATTCAATAAGAAGCTCTGTCTCTGGCCTGGGAATCAGAACATCTGACGACACATGAAATTCACGAGACCAGAACTCTTTTTTGTGAGTAATATAAGCAACAGGCTCATGATTAATACGTCTTTTAATAATAGCTTTGAACTCTGAAAGCTCAGCTACATTCATGGGACGATCAAATTGAAGATAAAGATCTATTTTTTTTAAGCCCAGATAATGTGAAAGAAGCAGTTCTGCATCTAATCTTGGCGTGGGAATTCCTTTTTGTGCAAAATAATCAGAAGTCCAATTGAGGAGAGATTTGATATTCCATTGTTTCATTACTCCGAACTCTTCAGCGCTTCTGCTTGAAAATACGCTGCAATGGGTTCAACAAGCTGGTCCATACTCCCATCAAGAATTTCTTCGAGCTGGTGAATGGTTAAATTAATCCTGTGATCTGTAATGCGAGACTGCGGAAAATTATAGGTGCGAATTTTTTCACTTCGATCCCCAGACCCTACCATGGCCTTTCGTTCAGCAGCCTCTTTTTCGAACTGTTCTCTTTGCAATTTATCTAATAAGCGTGAACGCAAAATTTTCATACCCTTGGCTTTGTTTTTGTGCTGAGATCTTTCATCTTGGCAAACAACAACAATACCAGAAGGTTCATGAGTAATGCGAACTGCGGAATCCGTTGTGTTTACGCTCTGTCCACCAGCACCACCGGAGCGCATCACATCAACACGCAATTCATTAGCAGGGATTTCGAGTTCAATGTCGCCAGCCTCTGGCAAAACAGCCACAGACACAGCAGAGGTGTGAATCCGCCCACTAGACTCTGTGTCGGGAACTCTTTGTACACGGTGAACGCCACTCTCATACTTAAGCTTAGAAAATACTCTGTTGCCAGAAATCATGGCAATGATTTCTTTAAAACCACCCTTACCTGTGTCACTGCTGGAGAGAATTTCGACCTTCCAACCAATGAGGTCCGCATACCGTGAATACATTCTAAAGAGATCTGCAGCAAAAAGGGCTGCTTCTTCGCCACCTGTGCCTGCACGGATTTCGAGGATGGTGTTTTTTTCGTCATTGGGATCTGTTGGCAAAAGCAAGATTTTAAGCTGTTCTTCGATTTCTATAAGGGTTTTTTCGAGTTGCACAATTTCTTCTTTGGCAAGAGTGCGCATCTCGTCATCATCTTCTGCTTTGAGTAACTCTTGATTGTCTTCGAGCTCTTGTTTTGTGAGTTTGTATTGTTGGAAAGTTTCGACTGTTTCTCTTAATGTTGATTGCTCTTTGCCTACACTACGCAATTCATTGGGGCTAAGATTTCCCGAAGCCAAACGTTCATTGAGGTCATTGTACTTTTTTTCGACTTCTTCGAGTTTTTCAAACATGTGATTTGTGGTTCTCAGGGTTTCAGGGTCTTAGGGTCTCTGGGCCTCAAAAAAACTATCCCGGGAACCTGAGACCCCGGGACCCCGGGACCCAATAAACATTAAATCAAACAGCCGCTCTCGCTTCTTTCTTCTCCTTCTCCGGATCAGTAATTTTAAGACCTCTTTTGGGAAATAGTCTTTGGAAAAGAAGATAAACAGGGGCAGCAATGAAAGTTGAAGAGTACGTTCCAAAAATAATACCAATCATGAGACAAAAGGCAAAGTCATGAAGAACCCCGCCACCCAGAAAAAATAAAACAATCACAACCATGAGAGATGTCATGGATGTGACAATTGTTCGAGGTAAAGTCTCTGTAACGGAAATATTAACGACATCAACAGGAGCTGTTTTCTTAGGTAATCGTGTGATATTTTCGCGAATACGATCATAAATTACAATCGTATCATTGATTGAATATCCCAAAATAGTCAGCAGGGCTGCCAAAATTGGCAGGTTAAATTCTTTGCCAAAAAAGGCAAAGAAACCCACGCTAATAAGAATATCGTGAATCAAAGCCACCACAGCACCAGGGGAAAACAAAAAATCAAATCTAAACCCAATGTAGAACAAAATCAAAAGACAAGCCAACCCCACACTCATAGCCCCTTTTTTACGCATATCGTGACCCACTTTAGGCCCCACAACTTCTTGACTCATCACAACAACACGGTCTTTGCCAAATTTTCCTACCAGAGCTCCTGTCACAAGTTTGCCAACATCTTTGCCTTCAACATACTTAGCGCGCATCATGTATTGATTAGCCTTTGGGTCTCTGCCAAATTGAATGACCTGGACATCGCCCAAGCCTAATGTAGAAACAGCATCGCGAATTTCGCCAATAGAAATAGTTTGGTCAAATTCATAAATGAGCTTTGTTCCACCTTTAAAATCCACGCCAAAGTTAATGCCATTTACAGCAATCTCATAAGCGCTTGCCAACATAATGACGACCGAGATTACAATAAACACCCATTTATATCTCATAAAGGGCAAAGGTTTTTTACCTGTACAGGTTTTGAGTTCTTCGTTTTGCATATTTTTACTAGGGTCTCGGGTTCCTGGGGTCGCGGGATCGCGGGAAAGATAGCCTGCGACCCTGTGTACCCATGAACCTGGGAACCCATAAATTAAATCTTTAAAGTCTTCATATGTAACTTAGTTACCATAAAATCATAAAACACACGGGTGAGCACAATAGCCGTGAGAAGCGTGGTGAGAATACCAATCATCAAAGTAGCTGCAAACCCTTTAATGGGTCCTGTTCCAAATTCAAAAAGAACCAGTCCCGAAATAAAAGTTGTAATATTACTATCAATAATGGCGCTCATGGCATTGCTGTAACCACTATCAATAACCATATGCACTTCTTGTCCCAAAAACTTTTCCTCGCGCATACGTTCAAAGATAATCACATTCGCATCAACCGCCATCCCCAAGGTCAGCACAATTCCGGCAATACCAGGCAAAGTGAGTGAGGCTTGGAAAAGCGTAAGAATGCCAAAAATGAGAAGAACATTCACAATAAGAGCAATGTTCGCTACAATGCCACCTATCTTATAATAAAGAAGCATGAACAACAGAACAATAATCGCTGCTATCATGAGAGAGTTAAGTCCTGCTTCGATTGAATCGTGTCCCAGTGAAGGGCCAATGATATTTTTTGTAGCAACAGTGAGAGACGCTGGCAAAGCCCCTTCTTTTAAGATCATGACAATCTCTTTAGCTTCTTTAAGAAGTTCGTTGTAGGGACCAATGCCTAATTCGATCTGAGCTCTCCCCGCTGTAATGGGTCCTTTGATAACAGGGGAACTTGTCACAACATCATCCAACACAATGGCGAGTAAACGACCTATGTTGTTGGTAGTGAGTGTTCCAAACTTTTTTGCCCCTGTTTTATTAAAAGTCATGAGAACATAAGGCATATTGTTCTGTGTTTGAACACTGGTGTTGTCGAGCATGTCTCCTGTGACATCAGCCTTCTTTTCTAAAAGAAAAGGAATAGATTTGACGACCTTTTTTGATTGGGGATCACGCACAAGTTTAAAAACAAGCTCTGTATCAGGGGGAAAATCTGCTTTGAGTGCTTCGTTGAGTTTGTTGATAGACTCAATATGGTAAACATTCTTTATTTTCAGTTCGGTCTTTTTTTCTTTAATCATTTCTGTCAACCGAACTTGAGAAACAGTATCATCCACAAGCCTAAACTCAAGCTTACCTGTGCGCTTGATAATTTTTATCACTTGATCAGGATCTTTTATCCCAGGAAGCTCAACAACTAGACGATTTGTACTCTGACGACTTACGCTCGCCTCTGCCACACCAAACCTATCAATACGGTTTCTCACAGAATTGGCAGCTTGATTAATGATGGTCTGCTTTTGGCTATTGATATACATGTCCGACGGCAAGAGATAGGCCACAGAGACTTGTTCTGGAGCAACAAAGACAAAGTCGCTATGATTTTTTTCTGCAGACAAAACTTCGATGAGTTTTTGCTTTTGGGCATTCGAAGAAAAAGAAACAGCTAGGTATTTATCTTGATGACTCGTTAAAATATCACCCTTGTAGCTTGGAAAGGTTTTTAGCGCTTCGTAAGCAAGCTTGCGAGCCTGAGCAGGATTAGATTTGATCTCAAAAAAGAGCTCAAATTGTTCGCGTTCGATTGTGAAAAAATCATTCCCATAATAGCCTACAAGATCGCTGTAAAACTCATTTTTCTTTTCTGGCACAAGATCAACCCTAAGACGGCCATCTTCGATTTGCACTGCTTGTAACTTCTCTTTATATTCTGAGAGAATCGAACGATTGATTTCAGCGGCCAAAGAATCGACTTGGTGTCGAAGAGCATCTTCAATACCAACATCCATTTCCATATACAAACCACCTCTGAGATCCAAACCAAGATTGAGTTCTTCTTTTGGTAACACATTGTAATACCAGGGAAGATCTGTTCCTTGTTTTTCAAAGGCCAATCGCTTTTCTTTTGCTCCCATGAAAGTTGGGATAAGCATATAGATGGCGACAATAACAGCGATGAGTAGCAACCAAAATTTTAGTTTCCATGTTCCTGACATATTCGTTCCTCGTTCTTCGTCCTTCGTGTTTTCGTATCTTCGTATCCTCGTATCTTCGTTCTTACGCTGCTGTTTTCTTCTTTCCAATTTCGTATCCACTGATATGTTGGATAGCAGCACGTTCCATTTTGAGAACCACATTATTGGCAACTTCTAGCATAACAATGTTGGTGTCTTTTACGTCAACAATTTTGCCATGAAGTCCGCTTGAGGTAATAACATCATCACCTCTTTTAGCTTCGGAAACCATTTGCTTTAATTGTTTTTGTTTTTTTGATTGTGGTCTGATGACGATCAAGTAAAAGATCGCAAAAATCACAATCATCATAATGAAAGGCTCAAATCCTGAACCACTTGCTTTTGCACCTGCTTCTTGAGCATAGGCATTGCTGATAAATAAACTTAACATAGTATCTCCTTATATTAATTAGGATCCTAGATACCAGATGTCAGATAATAATCTTTTATATCAAGCATCAAGCATCAGGCATCCAGAATCAAATTCCCCTCAACCGATTTTGAAAAAATTCCTTTTTAAACTTAACAAAGGTTTGGTCAAGTATCCTTTGGCGGCAGTCGTCTAACAAACCCAAATAATAATGTAAATTATGAATTGTATTGAGAATACTAGATAAAACCTCCCCTGATAAATACAGATGCCGCAAATAAGACCGTGAAAAATTTTGACAGGTATAACACTGGCAATTCTTGTCTAAGGGCTCAAAATCATCACGAAAACGGGCTTGTTTGATCTTGATGTCCCCAAACTGTGTAAACAACTTCCCATTTCTCGCATTTCTGGTTGGCATCACACAGTCAAACATATCAATTCCTAAATCAATACAAGTCACAAGATCCTCTGGAGTGCCTACCCCCATTAAATAACGGGGCTTGTTATGAGGCATAACCGGTGCGATTTCTTTCACAGTTTTATACATTTCTTCAATGGGCTCTCCAACTGATAATCCCCCAAGGGCATGACCAGCAAAGGATTTGCCAAGAGAGGCACATTCTTTTTCTATTTCTAAAATCCGCTCCAGACTTTGCTTTCTCAAGGCGAGGTCTGTTCCCCCTTGAATGATTGAAAACAAGACTCCTTTTTCTCCTGTTTGGGCCTTGAGACTTCTTCTTTCCCAGTCGATTGTGAGATCAAGTGACTTTTGAAGAGCCTCTTTTGTGGCAGGCAATGATGGGCATTCGTCAAAACTCATCATAATGTCTGAACCTAGGGCCTCTTGGATTTCGATAGAAAGCTCTGGTGTTAGAGTGTATTCTGTCCCATCAATATGGGATTGAAACCGAACACCTCCTGCCTCGACTTTACGAAGTTTGGCCAGGCTAAAGACCTGAAATCCACCCGAATCAGTTAAAATAGGCCCTTTCCATCCCATGAATTTGTGCAAACCACCTGCCTGACGAATAATATCATGCCCAGGCCTCAAAAAAAGATGATAAGTATTTCCTAAAACTATTTGGGCATTGATTGAGGTCAAAAGCTCTGGGGTCATGGCTTTTACAGTACCCAAAGTCCCCACAGGCATGAAAACAGGCGTGTTTATAGGCCCATGTTTTGTTTGGATTTTTCCTGCACGAGCCTGAGAATCTTGGGGAGAATCCTGAATGATATTAAAGGAAAATGACATGATTGGGCCTATTTATGGAAATTTAACCCAAAGGAAAAGGGTTTTTTTAAAATAGATGCACATTTTTTAGTAGATCGTAAAACTTTTACGATTAAGGATCGTAACTAACTAATGAAGGCTGAAAGAAGCCTAAGATTTTTTTCATTTACTCTCCTTAGTATAAAAAAGCCCTGTTTTTGGTGTGGGTGCCATAGCAGGGCTTTTTTTGTATCTATTTACTTCTTTTAACAACAGTATAAATCTGCTATAATTAGTATAAATGCGTTAACAAGAAAAAACATTTTTATACGCAACATTTGCACTCTTGTGACGATAATAAATATGTAGGTAGGAATTGGGCCGATTTTCACAATCCCTTTAAGGGGTTACCCATCTTTCCCTTCTTCTACCTCCACAAAATAAGACAACGCAATACTGCTATTACAAGCACTTAGCTGAGAATAGCAGAAAAAATGCCTCACAAGGCAGTTAGGGGTTAAGTCGTTGTTATTATTTAAATATGTTTTATTTAAACAATTTATTATTTTTTGTTTAAAAAACAACCTAACTAGGCATTAGGCCTATTGAAAAAACAAGTTGGTTGTGGTAGTGTCGCGCCTCGATTCAATTGTGCAAAAAGCAGACAACCCGCCAACTGCAACATTGTAACACATAATTTATCTATTATTTACAATCTCTTAGGAGGTTTTTTGATGGCAACTGTAAGAACTGTATCTAGCAAATCAAAAGCAAAAAAAAGCATTTTAGCCAAACTACCCTTTAAGGTAGGAGACGTAGCAGTCTACCCAGCTCATGGGGTTGGAGAAATCAAAAGCATTGAGTCCCGCGAAATATCAGGAAGCAAACATCAATTTTATGTACTGCAGATCCTTGATAATGGGATGAAAATCATGGTCCCTACCAAAAACATCAATGCTGTAGGCTTAAGAGAAATCATCTCTAAAGACGAAGTAGAAGCTGTCTACGAAATATTAAAAGAACGCGACATCACAATCGACAACCAAACATGGAACCGACGTTATCGTGAATACATGGACAAAATTAAAACAGGGTCCATTTACGAAATCGCCGAAGTCTACCGTGATCTCATGTTACTCAAGCACGAAAAAGACCTGTCTTTTGGTGAGCGAAAGCTTTTAGACTCTGCTCGCAATTTACTTGTTAAAGAACTCGCGTTTGCAGAACGTCGCGACGAAGACGAAATCGAACTTGATCTACAAGATATTTTTGACGAATAAGCTTCTAAGACTATTGGCCTTAGAAGAAATCCCAAAAAACAAATCTCAAATAACAAATATATTACAATATTCAAATCCCAAAAAATTGTTTGGAATTTTGGTATTGAAGTTTGGATTTTATTTGTTATTTGGTGCTTGAAATTTGGAATTTATGTTCTCTTTCCTATGGAAAGAGAACATTCACCGGCATCTTAGACACAGTCAAAAAATACCAATCTGTAATCTGTTTTCCATACAACCACGCAATCATTGCTGCTAGTGAAAGAAAAGGTCCAAAGGGGATCGTCTTGTCCTGAGATTGTTTACGAGAAACAATGACAGCTACGGCATAGACAAGAGCGATAATAGAACTAAAAAGAAAAACAAAGACAAGAGGCCGCCAGCCTAAAAATGCCCCCATCATAGCCACAATTTTCACATCGCCACCACCCATGGCATCGCGTTTTTTGAGACGTGATATGATTTCGCCTATAATAAGAAGTGAGCCACCGCCAATGAGAATTCCAAGAACAGATGTAAGAAGAGCCCCTGACCAATCAGGGTATTCAACATATTGGCGAACAAGAACGCCAACAACAATAAAGGGAATTGAAATCTGATCAGGAATAATTTTTAATTTGAGATCTACAATCGAAACAATAATAAGCGGACACATGAAAAGGCAAAACCATAAAAGGTATTCAGGTAATGTGCTCGAATGCAATAAAGTCAAAAGAGAGATCAAGGCAGTGAGCGCCTCTACCAAAGGGTACTGCACACTGATCTTCTGTCCACAACAGGCGGACTTTCCTCTTTGAAAAACATACGTCAGAACAGGAATGTTGCGGTACAAGGGAATAACCTTTCCGCACAAAGGACAAAAACTACGCCCTAAAAGAGTTTTATTCTGCGGCAATCTGTAAATACAGACATTGAGAAAAGAACCTACAACAAGACCAAAAATAATGGCCTCAACAATGATTATAATATGGACTGTTGACATGGCTAAAGTTCTAGTGCATCAATTCATAAATTCAAAGGTTTTATTGTGGGTCGTGGATAGTGGGTCGTAGATCGTTTTTTCGATCCACAATTCACAATCCACAATCCACAAACAATGATTTCAAAAGAACAAATAAAACACATTGCCTCACTCGCTAATATCGATGTTGATGAATCCGAAATCCCTCATCTTGCTGACCAACTCTCAAAAATCATTGAATACGTCGAAACCATTAATGAGCTAGATTTAAAAAATATTAAACCCACAGCTCACGCTGTTGAAGTGAACAATGTCTTTCGTGAAGACAAAGTAATTCAAAAAGACATTATTGAAAAATCTCTCGAACAAGCACCAGAAAGTGATGGAGTTTATTTTAAAGTACCAAAAGTAATTTGATTGAATGAAACCTGAATCCTGTAACCTGTAACTTTTTTATTTATGCCCCACTTATACGAACTAACCATCCACGAAGCACATCAAAAAATTAAAAACAAAGAGATCTCTGCGCGCGAGCTCACTCAATCTGTTCTTGATCGCATCAACAGTCTTGACCCTCAAATTCAAGCCTTCATCACCGTCTGTCCAAATCAGGCCCTCGCCAGAGCTAAAACCGTGGATGAAAATATAGCAAAAGGGGGAAAGATTACGCCTCTCACTGGCATTCCCCTAGCCCCAAAAGACATCTACCTCACCAAAAACATTAAAACCACGTGCGGCTCTCATATATTATATAATTACATCCCTCCTTATAATTCTGCGGTTATCGAAAAATGTCTGGCTCAGGGCGCCATCATTGTAGGAAAAACAAATCTCGATGAATTTGCTATGGGTTCGTCTACCGAATCATCGCATTTTAAACCCACAAAAAATCCTTGGTCTCTTGATTGTATTCCAGGAGGTTCTTCGGGTGGTTCGGCAGCAGCTGTCGCCACTGATATGTGTATCACATCATTAGGCACAGACACGGGTGGATCCATCCGCCAACCAGCGGCGCTTTGTTCTATCGTAGGACTTAAACCAACTTATGGCAGAGTGAGTCGTTACGGCACAATTGCCTTTGCTTCAAGCCTCGATCAAATGGGTCCCATGACAAAAGATGTTGAAGACACAGCCATTATGCTAAACGCAATTGCTGGTCACGATGAACGTGATTCAACTTCGATAGATTGCAAGGTCCCTGATTACACCAAAGCACTAGGAAAAAAAATCAAAGGTCTTAAAATAGGTGTGCCCAAAGAATTTTTTACTGATGCCATTGAAAAAGACGTTAATCAAAATGTGCGTGCTGCACTAACAGAACTCGAAAAACTAGGCGCCAAGATAATCGAAATAAGCCTGCCCAACACAAAGCATGCAGTGGCCACCTACTATATCATTGCACCAGCAGAAGCCTCTGCTAATCTTGCTCGTTACGATGGCGTGCGTTTTGGTCTGCGTGAAAAAGCATCATCACTCAAAGAACTTTATCAAAACACAAAAGCCAAGGGTTTTGGCAACGAAGTCAAACGCCGTATTCTCATTGGTACCTTTGTTTTGTCTTCGGGATATTATGATGACTACTATCTCAAGGCACAAAAAACGCGAACCATTATTCGTAATGACTTTCTCAACGCTTACAAAAAAGTGGATGTGATTGCAGGTCCTGTCAGCCCCACAACAGCTTTTAAATTAGGCGAAAAAATAGACGATCCCTTGCAAATGTATCTTTCAGATATTCTCACACTCTCTACAAATCTTGCGGGGCTACCAGGCATGAGTATCCCATGTGGTTTTGATAATAAAAACCTTCCCATTGGCCTACAACTCATTGGCAAACCTTTTGATGAAGAAACTTTGATTAAAGTCGCCCACGCCTATGAGCAAAATACCGATTGGCATAAAATCAAACCACAAATATAATAAATCCTCAAAAGATGGCTCAGATACAAGGCGAATTGAAAATTACGCAAAGGAGCGTATTTAAATATATATCGTAGGGGTAGGCCTTGTGCCTACCCGAAATATTTTTCGGGCGCCCACAAGGGACGCCCCTACAAGCCAAAAAAAAAACGCCCGACTTGTTGAAGCCGGACGCTTTTTCATGGTGTGTGGATGTATGGTTACCTATTACTTATTCAAGATTGATGCCAAAACCTCGGATTCCTCTATTTAATTGAAATCATACAACTCTTCCTTTTTATTCTTTTTTACCTTCTGAATCATATATATATAAATAAGAGAAACTATATACAGGTTACAGGATGCTGGATACCAGATGCTAGATACCGGGTTTCAAGTAAAGCATGAGCATGAGTAAATAGAATGAGTTTTTAGACGTACAACGCTTTCACTTCCACTCACTGACCTGCATATATTTTTTATTTTTCACAGAATGTGATTTGAGAATTAGAGGGGTATCGCTTTTTAGGCGTTTGAGAATTTTATCAGCTTCGTATTGATTAATGTTAGAGATACGGTAGACTTTTTTGTTTTCACAACTTAAGAAAAAATGAATTTTGTCTACTTCGCTGCCTAGAATTTTTATACTGCTAATGTCTTCTCGATTCAGTTCAATATTTGCATTCGTAACCTGGGCAGATGCAATATGAGCAAAAGATAAAATAACCGTAAAAATTATGAGCCGTAGTACAAACATCATTTTTTTACCTTCTACAATCAGAACAATATCTGATCTGTTATTATCTTCGGTATAATGAACACCATAGTTGCTACGTATTATCAATTTTTATTAATATTTTAAGGGCTTAAGGGTTTTGCCTATGTTTGTGACTAGCATGAAGAACTATCCTTCGACTCTCCGCCTAGGCGGATCGCTCAGGACAAGTCGATTATCGTAATTCGTTCCTTGTTCCTCGTGCTTCGTTCCTTGTCGTCCTTCGCATCCTCGTAACCTCGTATTTTCGTTTCCTCTCATCACTCATTACTCCATTGACTAGCTACTAGGTACCAGCTACTAATTACACATTATGGCGCTCAAATACTTAACCGCTGGTGAATCTCATGGAATGGGGCTTACCGCTATTTTAGAAGGCATGCCTTCTCATGTTCCTATCAGAGAAAAACTCATCAACACTGAGCTCAAACGCCGTCAACAAGGTTACGGTCGTGGTGGGCGCATGAAGATCGAATCAGATAAAATCAAAATCACATCCGGTGTTAAACAAGGAAAAACCCTGGGTTCTCCCATTGCACTCTGGTTAGAAAACAAAGACTTTAAAGCTAAAAAACCTCTACTCTATCCCAGGCCAGGCCATGCTGATCTTAGCGGTGGCCTTAAATACAACCAACACGATTTTCGAAACATTCTCGAAAGAGCCAGTGCCCGCGAAACAGCCATACGCGTAGCCATAGGGGCTATTTGCCGCGAATTTCTCTCGGCCTTTAAAATACAAGTTACAGGACACGTCATTAACATAGGTGGTGTTTGCCTAGAAAGAAAACGCCCCAGTTTTAAGACCATTCAAACCAAGCAAGAAAAAAGCCCTTGTCGTTGCATTGATGCAAAAGTCACAAAACAAATGATCGCACGAATTGATGAGGCCAAAATCAAAGGTGATTCTGTTGGTGGTGTTTTCGAAGTTATTGTACATGGACTCCCAACAGGACTTGGTTCTCCCATGCATTGGGATGGAAAACTCGATGCTAAAATTGCACAATCACTTCTTTCAATCCAAGCTATTAAAGGTGTTGAATTTGGAACTGGTTTTGATTTGGCAGATGAGTTTGGTTCCAAAGTTCATGACGAAATTTATTACAACAAATCCCATAAAAACTTTTTTCACAAAACAAATCACGCAGGAGGTTTTGAAGGCGGCATGACAACAGGCGAAGACATTGTTGTGCGCGCTGTAATGAAACCCATTGCAACTCTCAAAAAACCCCTTTCTTCCATCAACATCAAAACAAAAAAAACTTGCCCAGCTTCTGTTGAACGCGCTGACACCTGTGCTGTCCCAGCAGCTTCTGTCATTGCAGAAAACGTTCTTTGTTTTGACATTGCGAACGCTCTTTTAGAAAAGTTTGGTGGCGATTCGCTCGAAGAAACAATGCGAAATTATGAAGGATATTTGGGGCAGATGAGACAATACTAGCTTATAAATCCCAAATTCCAGATTCCAAATCCCAAGCAAATTCCAAATCCCAGTACCAAAATTACAAACGAATCGACATGTCCTTTTGTATATTTGAATATTGGAATTTTGATTATTGTTTGGAATTTGGTGCTTGAAATTTGGAGTTTTCCCCCCATATCCCCCTGTGGTCCCCAAACCCCACTTCACTGCCCAAAAACGGTAAATATTCTCCTTTTTTGAAGATTTTGGGCAAAAATCACAAAAGCTAAAACAAGAGAAAGAAAAAAGAACACCGAATTTCCTCAATAATTACATGCTATTAAATTTTTTTTGAAAAACTTGTTAAGAGATACATAATGATCTCTTTTAATGGCCTAAAAATTGCTTTATAATAATAGTGATGTGGTGATTCTTTATATATTGGAGTGATTTGCCAAAAGACCTGTTTCAACGATTTAAACATTGGGTCGTTGGAGCGTAGGCTCGTAGGCGCGAAAAAAATGAAAAGAACACTTTTTACAGATCATCCCCTCCTTCAATTTGCTTTATTGGATACCGTAATCCCTCCTACTGATCCAAGTGCTGGAGCAGAAGGCGCTGCTGGCGCAGAAGGAGCAGACGGAGGAGAAGCACAAACTCCTGCAGAACAATACGCCGCACAATTGGCAGCCGAACAAGCTGCTGCCGAAGCTGCCGCTAATGCAGAAATGGATGGAGCAGCCCCAGAAAATGCTGATGAACCTGATACAAAACCAACAGAAGACGATGGAATAGTTTGGCAAACCACAGATTCTGAAGAACCTGCAGCAACTGAGAAACCCACAACAGCAGATCCAGAAACAGCTCAAGAGGCAGAAAGATATCAAAAAGAAGAAATGGATATCATGAAGTATGTGACAGAAATTGATAGTGCTGAAGATGCTGACACGGTTATGAGAAAAATGGATCAAGCCGAAGGAGAAACTGTACAAGATACTGATGAGACGGCTGCAAAAGTAGAAGCTGATGAAGCAGCAGAAGAGCAAGAAGAGCAAGGTGAAAAAAGAAAACTAACAAAAAAAGGCCTTACACAATTTGGTCAACGACAAGTCAATGCCCGCGCCCTTGATAGAGCTAAACGCGGCATGCAAGAAGCCAAAAACCAAAAAGAATTTAAACAATGGAAAAAGGTTTACAAACGCGCTTTAGCTTCCATACGAAAAAATGCACGCAACATTAGTAAACGCTCAAGCATGTTGGCTGATGGATTTCACACAGAAAAAGAATCAGCCATAGATCTCCTTGCCAAAAAACTTGGCCTATCAAAAAGACTTGTAACGCCTCATACACGTGCTACCTCTGATGCAAAGACTGGAAAGGATCCACAATCAACAGGAAAAAAAGCCGCCGATGCACGCGAAGCAAGAAAAGCTGGTTTTGATGGCGCCGAAAGTGAAAAAGGAAAACTCTCACCTAAAGATCGACTACAAATTAGAAAAGATCTCATGGCAAAAAGATCAACACGACAAACAGACCGCGTGAAAGATCTCGAAAGAAAAGCCCTGCTCCGTGCCAGCCGTAAAGCTATTAAAGAAGTTAAACAAGAAGTCAGAAAAGAAGATCCTACAAAGGCCCCTGACAAAGCTCAGATGCTTAGCACAATCGCAGGCCTTCACCAAAAAGGTTACATTGATGACAAGACAAAAAAACGAATGGAAAAACAAGTAGACCGTATGTTGGCAGGTGGTTTGTGTACAAGAAAACGTGGAAGGACTGCTGCAGAGAGAAACAAAGGCCCACATGCTGATGTGGCTTGGGGAGCAGCCAGTAAAGGATTAATAAAAGGCACCAGAAACTTTATCAATAAAGATGGAGAAGTTGAAACGGCAGACCCTGAAGATTTTATAATTCATATTGGCCATGAAAACCTACATACCGGTGCTGATCTATCAACCACAACAGATGTAGATCACTTAGCCATGGCCATCAAAACAAAAGGCGGATTAAAAAAAATTGGAAAAGGTGGAAAACCAATAATGACGGAGGAAGGCTTTGTCCCTGCTGATCAAGATCCTGGTGAACTAAGAGCTTATCTTGCACAAAAAGATACAGCAGACGAAGCATTAGAAGATGCTGGAGAAGTCCCTGCAGGAAGAGAACAGACAGGAAAAAGTGTAGTTTGATTAACCTTAGGACCATAGGCCTAAAGAAATTAAATACGTATTAACTGGCTACTGAAAACTTGTTAGCTGAAAAACCAGCTACTAGCTACCAGTAACCAGCTACAAAAAATGAAACGCACATTATTTACAGATTTTAGTGATCAGTTTGGTTTGTTCCAACAAGTAGGTGACCCACCTCCTCCAGTCTTGGAATGGGAACCAGAAGGGCTTCCAGTAAGAGAAAATGCCTGTATTGAAACCGATGGCTCAATAACTTATGGCGGGGGCCCAGATTACTGCACCAGAAGGGGAGGAGAATATCATACAAACCCAGGAACTTCCTCTGCAGCTGTAGAAGATGCTGGAGTTATAGAAGATGCTGGAGCTGTAGAAGACGCTGGAGTTGTAGACGCAAGCGCTGGAGCTGTAGTTGACCCTGTAGACGCAAGCGCTGGAGCTGTAACTGAACCTAGCATAACTGAACCTGTATTAGAAGGGTCTGGTTCTCCACTCGGTCCTGGAGATAGTGGTTATTCAACAGCTCCTCCACCCAGTATTTGGGAAGGGGTGCCTGAATTTTCTGCATCACAATCAACACCATCAGGACCTGATGGGTCTCCTGTTCATGAATTTGAAACATTGGCCGAAAGACCAAGACAGCACATTAACCCCTCTGGCGTTGAAAAATTTAAACCTAGACAATCATTAGATGTATCAGGATCTCAAAAATCGCCTAAATATGACCTAGAATGGGACGATGCCCCAGAAGGCTTGACAGAGGCTGTTGACATGAGTGGCCATGTAACAACAACTGGAGTACGAACGATTCACTTTGATTATCAAGATGGGGTAGATTCAGGAGATGTTACCGACCAGGATGCTCATCGTTGGACCAGAGGTTTTCTTCTTGGCAGTATAAGAACAGATGACTGGGCAGATTCAAGACGCGATCTATTCTGTGTAAGCGAGGAGAGCAAGGACAGAGAAATTACAGATGCATTAACAGAAATTGATACCCTAGCACATAATCCACAAAGCAATAATCCTTTTGTCACTAATAATCCACTTGGTGCCGTTGATACAGTTTTAGGACAAACCGTAAATCCCGCACAACTAAGACAAATAAGAGGGTTAATGCAAGACCTAGCAGATCGAGGCCTTTATGGTGATCCAAGAAGTAATGATCCAACTCTCTGGAACCATTTAAGGGACCTTAGGACTGGAGACACAACTCCAGAGAAGTTTATCGAAACTGCAACAGCTAGGCGTGATGCCTTTGACGAAGAACAAGAAAGCAAAGCTGCTGGCACAGGTGCAGATCCCAGAACCACACGACAACATATGAAAACTAATGTTAATGATGGTCCTGCAGTTGATCGTAAGTTTCAAACCGAACAAGGAGCTGCTGAAGCAGCAAACATAACAGCGAGAGAGGAATTTGATGCTATACCTACAAGAGGACTAGAAATTATCGGAGACCTTACCCCTGATCAAGTCGATCAAGCCCTACGAGATCCAGCAAGTCTTCCAGAAGGTCACGCTCTCAAAGACCTAAGTTCAGAGGATAGGATAGCTGTTGAAAGAGCTCATATGCTTTATGTAGATGACAGCATAGACGCACGTGAAGCAGAACTCACTGCCTTAGACACAGAAAGAGATGAACTCAGAGAGGCCAGACGTCTTAGCGAAACCTTTGGAGATGGAGAAGCAGATCTTTTGGATGAAGCCTCTCTCTGGGATGAAAGAGTTTCTCAAGTAGGAGAAACTGCTGCCTTTGCAGCAGATAACGCTGCCATAAGAAGAGACATTCAAGTACTTGATCAATGGCTGCTTGATAATCCCACAGCCTCAGACGAAGCTAGAGCAACACAACAAGACAAACGCGATGAATATGCAGCAACACTTTTAGAGCGTCGTGGTTTATCTGATACTGACCCCCTTCCAGACTCAGCAGAGCTCGAGGCTGATCAAGAAGAAGCAGAAGAAAGGCTCCAAATAGTTCAAGAACAAAGAGCTTCATTTATTGCAGATCATCAAAGATTTTTTGAAAGACGCCAGGCCCTTGAAACTGCTTTGGGTAAATTAGATCCCCAAACAAGAGAAGACCTGGGCATTGATTTGACTGATCCCGCAACCTTAGTCGTTGGCCGCGAACAATACAGAACTGTCCTGGATGGTATTGCAGATAGAAGAAAAGTTACTGAAGCAAGCATTGCTGATCTAAACGCAACATATTCAAGGCTTGATCAATCATCAGACTACACTGCTGACCTCATAGCCATTACGAGAGAAGCCTTTTTGCTCGAAGCAAACCGAGAAGATTATAATAGAGGTGCTGCCGAAGCAAATCTCCGTCTCCTCAAAAGTGCTACAGGCAACCCTGAGCTCACTCTCACAACAGCTGGTCAGGCAGTGTGGGATGCAAAGAGCCCTTCGGGTAAAATCCTCACAGAAGCTGGAAAAGTTACCTCAATCACTGATGTCGCTAACGACCTTTTTGGCAAAATCATGGGAGTTAAAAACGCTTTCGACAAAGATAAAAAACAACCTGCTGGTCCAAGCAGTTCCGAAAGACCAGATAATACAACCGAAAGAGGAAAGACCTTTGATCGTATAGCAGATATATATGGAGAAAGAGGTCAAATGCGTGAATTTGCCAAAAAGCTCCTTGAGATGATCAAGACTATTGATGAAAGACGCAATCAACGTGCAGATGGTAAAAGCTTCATGTCTTCAACAGCTACTGCACTAGATGATGTAGCAGGCAAAGCTAGAGTAAGCCAATACGAAGGAGAAAAAGCTGAAGACGATGCCACTATTGCTGAATACAAAGCCGCTAAGTTTGGTAGAAGATATTATGGCTAACGTTGCCTCGTTCTTTGTGCTTCGTGCTTCGATATAAATTCCAAATTCCAAATTTTCAAACCAACCCCAAAGGGGTTAAATAAAATAGACCGGGGTTGAAAAAGCCTGAAGGGATTTTTCTACCCTGGGAATCCATCAAAAAATAAATACCCTTCTTATTTCTATTTTTTTCCCTGAAGGGGATAAATAATGTTAATTGTAGTTTTTTTAGAAGACCCAGGGTGGCGTCGCGTTTATTACAAAACAAACACTCCTGACCCTGGGCTGTTTTATCTTTGCCCTTACAGGGTATTTTTTTCCAAAAAAAATCTTACATATTTTAAACAACAATCTCGGATATTTTAAGGTTGAACCTTAACATGTCCATGAATTTGAAATTATTAAATAATAGACAAACCTAATTTGCCATCAGGAAAAAAACTATCGATTATCGTCTATCGCCTATCGTCCCCTTGATCCCATAAATCCATACCGCACCGCGTCACATCCCCGCCAAACCCTTGACGCTCTAAGCTCTCCCAAATTCCTTAACATCTCTTAACATCCATTAACATCTATTATCAGAGTAAGCTCTTTTTTTATCATATTCATGACAACAGGCGACACTCGTTATCAAATTACCGAAAATATTAATAGTAGGGATCATTTCTAGATTGGGGGCAGTCTAAAAATAATGTAAAATAGTATATTGGAGTACAACTTTATGGAAGATAGAAGAATTCCTCCAGCATTATTAGATCCTCCTCTTGTCGATGAAGAACTTCTAGAAGAAGGTGATGGCATAGCTCAAGTAGAACCTGATGAAGAAGGAGATGAGACACGAACGCGCGCACCTTTAGCAAGACCACAAATCTCAGCAGAAAAAGAACAAGTCACAATCTACCTCCCACGAATCGATGACCAATGGGTCATCGATAGCATGCGCGCGTATCGAAATGGTAATTGGGATTGGAAAAGAATTGGTAATGCTTACACCCCTCAATATTCTCAAACAGAGGTTTTCTCCACTGCAGGCGAACTCCAAATCGACGCAGATAATTACCCTACATTCAGAAGCGAAATACTCACTAGTGCCTGGCTTTTAGTTGTCCCTGACGATGAAGAGTATCAAGCCTACTTTAGACCAGCAACTGATTCACAAAGAGTCTTAAAGTTCGATACTGAAGGTCATTTTTGGTATATTGATGTTAATACCGATCAAATAAGTGTAGAAGATCCTAATGCTTCAAATAGCACTTCGAGAAGTTCTCAGGTTTTTGATGAAATAGATCTGTATAGGCGTCCCGCTTCTTATCGAACACAAGATAGGACCTTTGCACAAGCCTATGCTGTAAACATGGGGGGATATTATGCCCAACGAGATATCTTAGATGCCGTACCATCAGGCATGCCAGCCACAATAGATTTTAGCAATTTTCTGGGCTACCCAAAAAGAGACTCCATTAGCACTGAACGTGCTGATCTAGAAAGAGCTTTAACTGGAATTCTTAGCAAAGGTTTGCTCTATGGTGCCCTACAAAAAGACCTTGGAGCGCTTACCGCTACATTTAGAGACGCCGAAACAGCGATACGCGTCTTAGACCGAATCTGTTATCGTCAAGAATTCCTGCCAGATGGTTTTCTCGATGGAGAAACTGGCTCCATGGTTTTGATGACAACAGGTTACAACACCGGCAAAAAGAGCGATGACAGTATGATGATGGCCTCTACAGGTTGGGGCATTGGTGACTCAGTTACCTTACGAGACCTTGCTCATCATGACGCCCTAGCAAAGTATGGTGACAACACACTTTATTTTCCCTTTTTGAAAAAAGGTGAAAAGATTTTTCCTTACATGCAAGACCCCACATACTATCAGAACCAAACGCTCGTAAAAGCCGGGAGCTTTGTCATGCCTGCAGGTTGTACCATTCCCTCACAAGATGAAGTGCTAGAATATTTGAGAAGTCTTCCCAAAAATGGATTAACTACCGAAATTCCTCAGGAAGCAGGTTCTCATTTTGCCTATCTTGATTTGATATTACAAGAACGCCATTATGATCTTACACTTATTAATGATCCAAACATGATCGTGACCACTCAAAATGGCATGACGTATGTTGCGTTTTCACCCTTTTTTCAGCCTGTCAGAAAATCAGAGCTTTATCGTTATCATGATCTTGAGGGCTGGTACTCGTATGAAGAAGCCTATGCCATGGCAGTTCTTGTCAACCAAGCCTCAGATGATCTCGGCATTGAATTGAGTATGCGACGCCTGGCTGATGAAGGTTTTAGAGATTTTGAAGAAGACGGCGTCACCATCAAGAAAGCGCGATATTGTATACTTTATGATGAAGAAACAGTTAATGGTGCTATTGAGGGATTAAAAGCTGTCATAAAATTAGCTAAAGATAATGATGAGGATGTCGTCCGTCTCCCTCACCCAGACCTGGATGATCTTGTACTTACTATTGATCAAGCAAGAAGCCTCATCGCAGCACTAGAAAGTGCAGAAGATGGCAATGAAGATGCCATACAGCAATGGCGTGATGTACAGCCCCCTGCTGTAAAAGCATCACTGGATGCTCAAGACGCTGCTCAAAAAGCTCAATCAACAAGTCTTAAGATAGGTATAGGAGGCTTACTCGCAACTATAGGCTTTATTTGGTTTATCAATCGTTCAACAAAAAGACAATTGGCTGTAGCACAAGAAGGATTGCAACTACAAAGAGACTTTCAGGCACAAATGAAAAAGGACATGACAGAAGGTATGACAGTTGAAACAGCTGAAGAAATAGTAGATCAATTTGCACCTGACAAAGTTGAGGAATATGCAGCAAACTATGCAAACGGCGATTATCATAGACCAAGCGGCATGTACGCACCACCTTTTTTTGGGAGAGTAGATGAACTCTTGGCTATTTTGCAGCACTACGCGGGTATTATTGCTGCCCAAGAAGCTGGAACTAATGTGGAAGGTGGAATAAGACTCACAGGTCTTCCTGGTAGTGGTAAGAGTGAAATGCCAAACCTGATTGCCTATGTTATGGCAACAGGTCGCCTCCCTCCTTTAGCTGCAGATTATGAGCACGGCTTTACTGATGCCCAGCTTGCCACATGGCTCGAAGGAAGGCTCTTAAGTGACGTTGCCCCAGAGCTCTATGCCCAGTTCTTTGATGCCGATGGCACAACCAAAGTCGAAATGCGTCAGGCAAACATGTCTGCCTTCATGACCAATGCCCAGTGGAAAGGAAAAGAAGAAGGAAATCTCAATGCCGCCGAAGTCTATTCACAAAATAATTTATACACCCTTTGGGCCTCAGACGAAATAGCAGACGCAGCAACAGCAGGTGCTACACAAAACGATCCAACATCAACACTGCAAAAACTCAAAACAGCTGTGTCACAAAAGATGAAGATGATGGCCTCTTGTACCATAGCTGACTTGAACACATTTTTAACTGCTGGGGGTAGAATTACCGATGATCAGATGTCAGGCCGCTTTGTAAGCATTCATAGAAACGGTGAAGGAACCGAAGGTTTTGGCAATCCCCCTATGGGCGATACCATGCTCATCATGCATAGCTACGTACTCAATACCATCCAAACGTTTAGTGGAACAGTTGGTCTTGATAGCAGTGCCTTAAACTTGAGCTTTCGAGAATTGTTTGCTCACTATGATCCTCTGACCGATACAATGACACATGATCTTCAAGCCGGTGAAACGAGAAGAGACAATCTCTTTTCATACATTGTCAGAAGAGCTGAAGCAAACAGAGGTACAGCAAACCCCAGAAAATCTAGAGCCCTGATGATAGCCTACATAACAGACTGTCAAAGAAGAGTCCGAGGAGGCGAAACAGTGGTCATGGGAGAGCATGATTTTGACCTTTTTTATCAAAGAAACCCAAGCCCAACCCTTGTAGGACTAGAAGGCCAAATACGTGAGCTCATCAATAATATATTATACAATGATCTTGTCATGCTATCTGAAACTGTTGATGCATTAGCTCCTGATCTTCAAGATGCTCTGGCTCAATATCTTTCTTTGCAACCTGGTGAAACTCAAGCTTTCTGTGCGCAGCGTTATCGACGCATGCTCGCTGTTTTAAGATCAATAAGAAACAGCTACCGTGATCCTGCCACAGGTGAAACTGGCGTATTTATGGGAGATTTAGATGCCCTTCCTTTACAAATCGAAGCTATTATCAGAGATCCTGCAACCGCCTTTGCTGAACTACAAGCAGCGCGACAACAAGCTGCAGCACCTGATGGAACAGCGCCGCCAAGTGATGCCGCAGACTTAGACCTAGATGATGATATTGCGGATGATCCTTATACTCAAGTTAGCTCCGACTTAGAAACTCTACACTTTCCAGAACAAGTCTTTAGTTCTCCGAACCCTTTGATTGCCCTTATGCAATACTTATCAGGGCAGCGGCCCGTTAGTGATGAGCCTGTACACCTAAGATGTTTTTATGAACTCCATGCCTTAGCTCAATTCATGGGCGGACATGAAAATTTTGAACAACTCGTTACCTATATCCTAAATACAAGGCCAGGGGAACATACCGAATCAACTTATGATATGGTTAATCATGCCATTAACGATGGTGAGTTCCAAATCGATCCATCAGAAAGACATACAATTCTAGACCATGCTCGCAGGGCAGATTGCAGTGTTCAAGCAAATCTCACAGACAGAAAACTCGTTGCAGCAATTCCACAACAGCACGATATTTATACACAAGCCTTGGTAGCCGCGTACTTTAGAATCGGAAGAGAAAACCCTGCTCAACAACTTACACGACTCCAAGAACTTGATGCTGCAATAGATGCGCTCATTGCAAGAGGGTTGGACGGAGCGGAATTTCGTGAAGCGCTTTTGACGACTCTTGAAGCAAATATTCTCACTTCAGCCGATCCTGTTTCTGCACAAGTGACGCTCCAACAAAATCCTATGCTTGCCACATTTATCAGCAATAGAGATGCTGTTGACACCTCTGCCTCTGCAGACACAGATCTAGTTACCAATCTTAGTCCAGTATTTGCAGCTTTTGATCCCACACAGAATGTTGGCGATACAATGGCAGCAGTAGATAGCTTTTGTTTAGCAAATAGCGTAGACGGTGGTCAGCTAGGCGATTTTATATTAATTCAAAGAAATCGACAGCACACTCGACTTTCAGCCCAATACCCCACACTTAGTTTTCACCACCAAGATGTTTTAACAATAATCACCATGCAAGTAACTTATAGGCTTATGCAAGACACTGGTTTCCAAGCTATCTCTGGCAATCCAACACAAGCCCGGGCAGCTCTTACAACAGCTATTGCTGAGAGAATAGCAGCTTATAACACCGAACATCAGATAAATATTGTTGAAACAAGGGCAGGCGCAAATATTACTGTTGCACAACAACAGTATGGCGATTTCTTAAACAGCCTAGCCAATGCAGCATTAGATAATGGAATGCACACACAAACGCAGAGAACACGCACAAGGGCTGGTCATTAATAAACAATGGAGGTTAAACAACATGTCAGGCCCCGAAAAAACAGCCGACACCTTCCCCTTTGCTGGTCAAGTCTCTACAGATGAACGCCTATATGTGTCTGACACACCTGAAGAGGTCCTTGAAAAAGCCCGGGCTGACAAGCGCTATTTTATATTAGAAGATTTTCCAACTGTTCTTAATGATTTTATTGAACGAGATCCTGTTACACATAAATGGTACATTCCAAATAACGAAGCCTTTCAACAACAGTTTAGATCTTTTGGTCATGCCTATGATGTCCTACTAAGAGATGGCGCCCTTGACGATCCCCAACGTGCAGGAGCCGCAACAAGGGCAGAAACAACTCATCTCACTTTTGCGGGAGATAGTGCTGATTTGTTTACGGAACTTTTTGTTACTGAAATCGAAGAGCTCCGCATGGAATTTGCCCAACAAGCCACATCTGGGGATACTATTTGGGGCATGACAGGTCTCCTCACAGGTCTTCTGAGCCTACCCTTTACCCTAGTCACTGCTGTTGCTGGTAACGCTCCCACACAAGATTTAATACTAGCTTTTACGAATCAGGCCAAAAACGGGTTTCCTATATTTAGAGGTCTGACTAGGGGGCGCCAAGGCTTTATTATTTCAAAACTCATGAGTGCTGCCACATCTCTTGAAGAATTCATGGTAAATACACGCGCTCAAGTTAAAGTTAAAACAGACACTACCTTTCAACAACAAAACGGCCTTAGCCCAGAACTTCTTCAATGTATGAGTGGTCACGAACTCACCAGAGTGGGCCTTGGTGGTCTCATGAAACTTTTAGGCAAAGCAACCATAGGTCTTTCCCTAATTACAGGCCTTATTGTTTTGCTGACAAACGCTTTTAGTAAATTAAGCTTAAGCGGAGTAGAAGAAGAACTCGATCGAGAAATGGAACAAGAAAGTGACGCCATGAGAGCCTTATTTGACTCGTTTACTGTATCTGGAGCAGGATCTGAGGAAGAATATGTTCAAAATGGTTTAGACACCGAAAATGAACCCATTGATGAATCACAGCTTTCACCTCAAGATCAACAAGTACTACAACACTTAAGAGATCTTCAAGAAACACATAGAAACGTTGTCCTCTCTTGGGATGATGCTAAGGTATATGGTGAGCAAGAAATGGAACTTAGCACGGTTCTCTCGTTAATTCGTAGTGGTGATCACAGAGGGGCCTATAAAGCGTATTTGCGTTATCAAAGAACAGTCTGTGCGCAAGAAGGGGCTGCAGCAGATAAGTGCCTGGACCCTCATATCAAAAAAGCTTTGGATGATTTTTTCTTCATGTCAGCCACAATACGTCTTATCAAATTACATTACAAAAAACTCATGCTCTTTGGTGGAGTTGCTGTGGGGGCTTCTTTTTGGACAGCAGGAACCATTGTTCAAGGTGATACCTTTGTAAACTGGGGTGAAGACATTTACAAACGAAGACGTTCTTTAATAAAGGATCAACGAGAAACTGCTTTTAATAGAAGAGTAGATGCAAGAGCCAGAGAAATAGCACAAGCAGGTAGAGACGAACACGGAGGTAAAGCAACCTGCAATCCAGACCCAAGCCCAACAGATGATGGCCCACCATCTGGCAGACGGGACGAATCACTGGAAGATGCTCCGCCTGTTGTAGATGAAGATGCTGGTGCTGGTGATGCTGCTCCAGTTGATGATGCTCCTGCAGCAAGTTCTGATCTAGACTTAACCCTCCAATACACGCCACCACCTTTTTATCTTGTTGACCCTGTTTGGGCTGGAACAACCTTAGGCAATATCTTGGCCCCTGATCTTCCTTTGATAGGCTTAGAAGTAGATCCTAGTATTTTTGCAGAAACAGAAGCTCTGCCTGAAGTACCACGTAACCCTTGGCAAACAAGAGGAGGAAGAGCTGCTTTAATTGCTAGGCACAATGCCCGCGTGCTAGGAAACCTTTCTGGAGAAGGAACTGCCCTAGGCGCAGAAGCCGAAGCAGTACCTCTTAGAATGGCCGCTGGTGCCGAAAACATGTCTGCTGTGGGAGAACCTACAGGACCAGTATTAGTAGGTGAAGAAGGTGTAAGTACTGGCCCAACAGCACGTGGTGGTCCTGGCGCTGGTGATGGAGCCCCTTCCGGAGCACCAAGAGGTGGCGGACCTGGCGCTGGTGAAAGCGCCCCTCCTGCAACACCAAGAGGTGGCGGTCCTGGCGCTGGTGAAAGCGCCCCTCCTGCAGCACCAAGAGGAAGCGGTGGCCCTAAATTAGCAGCTGTTCCTGAAACAGGTGGTAGCGGAGGTGGTGGTAAAGCACCTCCCCCCGCAGCACCAAGAGGAAGCGGTGGCCCGGGTGAATTAGCAGCTGTTCCTGAAGCAGGTGGTGGCGGAGGTGGTGCAAGAACTGCTCCCGGTGCCTTTGGACAATTTGCAGCCCTTTCAGGATTCGTTGTCTTTGATATTGCTGGAACAGCATATGTCATCCACTCAGATGACATTCCAGAGGAATATAAAGATGAGGCCATATGGGGAATTCATGGAACCTCTATGGGAAGTATAACAGGACTCATGTTAAAATGGAATCCTTTATCAAAGTACGGTCTTGTCCAGGCTTACGGTGCTGGTTATGTTTGGGGACATGCAGGTTATGACTCCACGTACTATCCTATTGAAGACAGTGGGCTACCAGCGTGGGGTAAAACCGTAGCACACTCAACTAGTGCTGCTGCTCCTGCCATTGTAGCAGGAACAGCTACTATTGGTGCTGGAGCCTATGCCTATGGTGCTGGTTTGACTGCCGTTGGTCTTAGCATAGGCCCTGGAGCCGTTGCTGCCATTGCAGCCTCCACAGGAGTTGGTGCTGTGCTGGTCGTTGCCGGCCTTGCTGCTTGGGGAATTGCTCATCATTATAAAGAAAAAGAGCGTCTCACGCGCGCAAGACAAGATTTTTTGGACACAATAGAACAAAATTATCCTAATTCTGAAGCAGCGCCAAACTCAGTAGAGGGTATCCGTGATACATTTAACTACGTAGATGGAATTTTTGAAAACTTTGGCGGAGACATTAATACTGAGTCTGAGTATAGTGATCTCTGGCAACTCCAAAAGCAACTTGATGAAGAAAAATCTCTTCCCGAAGAAAAACGCTTTCTCACAATTGTCCTTATGCACATGAGTCCATATTTTAACGATAAATACTTAAAGCGCATGGATATAAGTGATCGCATTTTATTCGCCCACATGGAAGATGAGGACATTGATCCTCACAGCATGTTCCTTAATCTAAGATGTCCTGGATTAGGTGATCTAGCAGAGAAACTTAAAGACACCATGTTCGAAGCAGAAGATGCTTATTTAGACAATAACGCCATTCTTGCTGCTCTTAATGAAACAGTCAGAAGCGCCCCAGGAGAAGAACTTCTTATCATGTTAAATTTTAGTGATCTCCTCATCGATGAAGTGATCGAGCCCTGGTTTGAAGGAGGAGAATACGAAGGGGATTATGACTATTACGATGATAATGAATATGGATATGATGTAGAGCCCATTTCGACACAGCCTGGATATCAAAGCTTAACTGAGTTTATGCGAAATCCTTTCAACATCCTTCAAGATGAATATGAAGATTATGTAGACTCAGCTCAAGAAGAACAAATTATATTAGATCATACAGATATAGGTGCCACTGTTGCCTTTGGAGAAGCCGCTGCTGATTTTGTTGCAGAGCATAGACGCGTACATGGTGATGAGCCTTATAGTACTGAGGAACTCTGGGTGCTCTTTAGAGACTATGGAAACGTAGACCTTGATGACCCCTTTTGGCAAACCCCTTACAGCCTAGAAAACGATCCTCTTGCTTACTTCTTGGATCCAGAACTCAATGATTACGGGTTGCTTCATTTGAGCATTCTCTCCGAAACACTTAATGACGAACAGATGGTTAAAGCCTTGGTCCGTGCTGTTGTTAATAACGGTTTCTTCCTCTATCAAGATGAGCTCCTAGCAAGGCCAGATGAAAGAACATTGGAAGCATACAATGACCATGCTGATGATCGTTACCATGAGCTCATCTACGCTGTAGATGATGAAGGCGATCATGAATACGTCTACAATCCTGTGACATTGAGTGATATTCTCCCTGGAGGAGAAAACATTGATGAAGCCTTTTCAGATAAATTTCGTACTCACTTAATCCAAGACATTGATCTTGATTTTTTACGAATTGATGAGGAAGTTTCAGACACAACTCAGGCCACGTGGATGAAAATAAGGATGCTTGAAAGATGGTGTGATGATTTTGAAACCTATCTACAAGAACAAGACATGACCGTTGAGACCCATCGTCTTTATTTTGATGAAGTCGATGACATTCGACGCAGAATTGAAACATACAAACTCTTAGGTGATTCAGAAATACTTGGTTCCCTTCGCTCCCAAGACAAACGCTGCATCTTTAAACGCATGATGGCACTTGGACATGCATTGAATAAAGAAAATAGATGATAGCACATCATTTAACAACAACCCACAACACTATAAAATAACCGACAACACAAAACTCTCATAACACAACAACCGATAATCTTAATAAGGGACGAATTTTTATACGGGGTCAACCTAAACATATAGGGTCAGTCTAAAAATAAATTAAAATATTATCGGAGTAATTTCTTATGTCAGAAAACACACTGTTTTCTAATGCACCCTTGCGCGCTTTTGATGAAGAATATCTCAGCGATGATTTTGACGGGATAGCCCAAGCAGGTGGTGAAGAAATCGATGGCGAGGAAGTTGATAGCGATTTTACACCAGCACCCCCTCCTCCACCAGACACTGTTTCAATCTACTTACCACATAGTCGTTATGAGTATGAAACCCAAGCCATGAAAGCCGTTAGAGGTGCTTGGACACAAGTTGGCTCCACCTACACATTTTCATACCAACAAGAAGGCACAACTCAAGCCGGCACAACTACCGTTGTCCTAGGCACTCCTGCTCGGCTTGACATTCCACTAGCCACATTCAGTGATTTTCAAAAAGGCATATTTGACGGAGCCTATCTCATGGTTGTTCCTAACGAGCCCGCTACTCGAAATGCATTAGAACTAAGAGATGTTCAAGCGGGAACCCTACAATTCAGAGTCGAAAAAGGCACTACAGATAGACCAGGTGACAGGTATTGGTATATTGATGTTGAAACCGATCAAATAAGTGTAGAAGACCCTAATGCTTCAAATAGCACTTCTGTAAGTTCTGCGCACCATGATCGAATTGATCTGTACAGGCGTCCATCTTCTTACCAGACAACAGATAGCCCATTTGCACAAGCCTATGCTGTAAACATGGGAGCCTATTATACTGAACGAGATCGCTTAAATGCCTTACCACCAAGTGCGCCAGCAACACTAAACTTTAGAAATTTTCTTGCGTACCCAAAAAGATATTCCATCAGCACTGAGCCTGCTGATCTAGAAAAAGCTTTTATAGGAATTCTTAGCAAAGGATTGCTCTTTGGTGCTCTACATAAAGACGTTGGAAACCTTACCGCCACATTTGCAAATGTCGAAACAGCGATACGCATCTTAGACCGAATCTGCTATCAGGGAGATTACACACCTGATGGTTTTTACTCCGCTACCTATGATTCCATGGTTTATGTATCAACAGGCTATAACACTGGAACTAATACCGATGACAACATGATGTCTGCTCAAACTGGTTGGGGTGTAACCGATGCTGTAAGAGTAAATCCTGTTGTAAATGGACCTGCTAATGTACAAGGTGGTTTTCAAAATGATTTTCTCTATCTCCCCATTTTAAAGCATTCAGAGACTGGTGCTATTGTTGTTATGGCGAACGGAGAATACTTTGGAACAGAGGGACAAACCCGAATTAGAACTGATGAAGAAAAGAGTTATCTCATCCCCGAAGGTTATGAAAGAGCTACAGATGCAGAAATAGCAGCCTATCGGCAAGAGCTAACAAACGCTCCTGATGTTATCACTGTTATGTCATTTGGAGCGAATGGCACTTCTTATCCAGACGACACAAAACCTCCCATCACGGTCATCAATCATGATCAAATGTTTTTCCGTGACAGATATGGCATGCACTACGCAGAGATAGCAGACTTTTTTCAGCCCATTCCAGATAGCGAAAAATATGAGTACAGTGACATGGAGCAAAAACTCTCTTTTGATCAAGCTCGTGTCATTGCCCTGCACACAAGACATATAGAACAAACTTATGGTTATGAGTTTGCCATAAAAAGAAATGGTGATGCAGATTTTGAACCTGGGCCTAATGGGGCTGAAGTCACAGAGTACGCTGCTAAGTATGATAAAAAATTCTTTGTCGATGCTCAAAATGCATTTACAGTAGCCCTGGCACAAGCCATCGAAGCCGACCCCCCTGTCACGAGAGTCCGTCTCGATTCTTGGCCCGAAGGTATTTCTTTTAGTTTTGATGAGGTAACAGAAATAATTGATGCATTAGAAGATGCTAAAAATGGAATCTTTGAAGGTCTCGCTGCCTTTGCTACTTCGGGTAAAGTTGATTGGAATCAAATTGCACTTAATATGGTCATGATGGGAGGCATGCAGCTTACTGTAGCTGTAGCCACAGCACCCATCATGGGATTTTGTTTTGTAGCGGCTGGACTTATTGTCAACAGATACGGTGAACCCTTAATGAACAGAGCCGAAGGTGTTGTCAATCGTTGGCGCGGCGTACTACCTAAAGGACTAACAATAATGCCCGAAAGTGAAATCAGCGGCGAAGACATGCGTGATTATATCGGACAATTAAGGGTAAGAAGAGGAGTCCTTTCTTATTTAGAAGCAAAGGCCCAAGGCAGAGTCTGTGACCCCATTATTATCATAGGTCCTCCTGGTGTTGGTAAAACTACTCTTGTACAAAATGTAATCGCTAATATTTATAAAAACCGTCCAGAAATTTATAACCAATTTAATCGTCTGATAACAGGTCGGCCTGATCAATTAAATGCTGCACTAGGAATCGTAGGAGCAGATGCCCGTGTTGCAACTCCTTTCTGGACAGAGGGCCTTGCACATGGGAGTCTTTTGGTAGTTGATGAGGCCCATCAATTAGTTGGCATAGGTATTGCTCAAGGACATGATAGTAGCGCTGTTACGGAATTTGCTAAACCACTTATTGCATCAGGAGTTGATTCACAAGGAAGACCTTTGGGTGCAGGTATTTTTATTTCGACCGAAGATGAATGGGCAAGAGCACGAAAAAGAAATCCTGCATATTGTCGACGTTTTAGGGTTGTTCGTATGGATAACATTGGCACCCCTGAACGCAGAGCCATTGTAGCAGACATAGCTAAAAGAGGTAGGGCTACAACAGGTCGTTTATATACAGATGGCGCCATTGATTACTACATGAACAATTTCATTGCTATTGATGCCTCACAACACCCTAATAGTGGTTGTGTAGCCAATTTTGAAGCCCTTGATTCAACTATCCATACTTTATCTCAATTATCTCCAGAGGAGGGGGGAATAACCTTAGAAAGAAATGCCGAGGGCCATCTAGTCGTCACAGAAGCCCACGTCATCACAGCCATTAATAGCTATCGTGTAACCAAACAACAATCTACATTTGAGGCAAGGCTACATGCCTTTCGCGGTGCATTAGATGCCGTTTGTACCAGACATGGTAGAACAACCGCTGAATTTGGTTTTGCCACAGCAGAAGAATATGCATTACTAGGAAGACGGTCTCATGAAACCTCCTGGGCAGATGCTCTATTCAGAATTAATCGACTCATGTTTCTATTTGGTACCACAGAGGCAAACCCATTAAGTGAAGTAGATAGACAGCTAGGCGCTGCTACTACCATAGAACAAGCCAATGACATTGTTCAACAAACCCGTTTATCTGTTGAAGCGTTATTAAATGGCTCCGCTCCACCTCCTGGCGCAGCTTCTGCCGGACGACCTGGCGCACCTCCTACAACACCTCCTGGAACCGCACCTCCTCCTCCAGTTGATGCCCAGGGTATTCCAACTGACCCTGCTGAAAGACAAGCCTTTTTTGAACAGCAACGCATGAACAGAGCTATCCTTCTCCATTTTTCTGAATTAGGTCTTTCGGCAGAAGCCGCAGCACAGATGGCACATATTGAAATGACAGCAGCTATTCATCAAAATCGTCTTGCCCTTGCAATGGCCCAAGGACTTAACACAACAGCTCAGGCCTTGCTTGATCCAAGCCTAGAGCCTGCACGAAGAGATGCTTTACGTGCACATTTTGCACTAACCATTGGCTCTCAATATGATTCTCTTATAGGCTTAGATCCAAGTGCAGGTAGTTCTTTCAGGGGGTTTCTAGGAGAATTCAGAGATAGAGTGTCTCGTGGCACAGGAGAAACAAGCTCTTTTCTAGGTCTCACTCATTACTTGCTACGCTTAGGTTTACATATTGGCACATCTGGTGTACGAGCAGCGGCTTCATCCAGAGGGCCTAGAACGCCTGAAATTGACGCAGAGTGCGCTCGTGCTCGTCAATTTGCAGACGACATGGTTACCGAAGCCCTTAGAAGAGGCGAACCTGTTCCCACAACAACAGCCATTGAAAGAGCCTACACTCGTGATGTCAGAAGACCTAACAGCATAGTCTTGGCTGATCTCCACGAACATTTACGAAAAACACATCCAGATTATGAAGTCGCCAGACAACGAAAAGCACGTTTTGGTTTAACAGATTATCGCTATGAACCAGTAGCAATGGCCGAAAGAGAGGTTGCCTATGCTACCGCATGGAGACGGTATAATTTAGGCTCTCTCGGAGAAGGTGTTACAGAGCTTGTCTTTTCAATTAATGAAGCCGTGGAATGGCTTGACCTTGATGCCAGAAAATTTTTCACCCACGACGACGGCAGACTCCTCACACCAGAAGAAGCTGAAGCTAAACTCAATTACTGCCGCGAAAGATTACTAGGAGCAAATGAAATTGGCATAGGTGCTAATGATTGGGTCGAAGGTCAACTCGACAGATCAGAAGCCTTGGCCAGAGAATATGAACGTCTGGCTCGTGTTGAGGGATATCGCGGCCCATTAAGACTGAGCGAAAGACCTCCTGTAGATTTTATGGATGCCCTCCGTAAACAATTTAGAGGCCCTCATGCTGCTGCCCATTTTGCCTTGGCCCTATGGATTGGTTTTGAAACCCTGCTCACTCATATGCAAGGGCTACCTAATCTTAGTCTCATTGATAGTGTAAAAGAATTTCTTGTGGGCCTAGGAAAAGCAGGGCTTCATGTAACAGGTTTTATGGCCGTGCACAGGGCTTTAGATGCAGTTATTGTAAAAGGTGTCCCAGTTGTTGTTCAAGATGCCATTATTTATTTTAGACCCCAGAGCACTTATGCTGTCACTACCTTCATGAGCAAAAGCATGGCAGGCAAACTTCTTGTTGGCGCAGCTGGTACTGCCACCATGGCTGCAGCTGGGGCCTTCTTGGATTGGTATGCCTTTACAACAGACGACGAACTACAATCTGAACTCGCCTTTTACGCAAGATCAGGCAATCCTTCTCTCGAAGCCATTGAACAACATGCCATAGAGACAATGTGGAAACGCACTTATGCTGTTCATCTTCCTGGAGCTGCTGGTTTTATGGTAGGTGGTGCTCTTGGTGCAGCTATTGGTTCTAGCTTCTCACCTGGTATTGGAACAGCTATTGGTACACTAGTGGGACTTATGGTTGGTGGAGCCGCTTATTTAGCCGCTGAAATACGCTATCAATACTTTGATGAATTTAGCAAAGAAGAACAACTCCTAATGGCTGTCGATGACGAGTTAGCTCGAATCCATTCCTCTGGAGAATATGATATAGACCAACCTGTTAACTTTACTTTTAATGAAGGAGAAACTGGGTGGCTCGATATTCTTAAGACACAATCCACTGACTGGCGACAATATAGCCAAGCCATGGCTGCCTTGGTTGAACCTTTAGAAAGCCCTGCATTTAGATTCGATGAATTCATAGCCAATATTGATGACCCGTATCTTACTGAACAACTCGAAACGATAAAGCCAATGACACTCATTGAAGCCTTATCTCATTTTGAAGTTACAAATATTAATTTAGATCTCGAAGATTTTAACCTTAACACCCTCTTTGGTGTTCTCATAGAAGCCGCTAAAGAAGAAGGGCCAAAAGAAATCACATTAAGAAACACCGACCGCATCCTACCAAGCGTTGTGGGTTCAATCGTTTGCTTTGAAGCAGTCATTGAAGTGTTTTCAGGAGCTCACGCAGGCACCTTTAAACGTGCATTAGGATCTCTTGTTCCCCAAACCATAGCTGGAAGACGACTCAAAGATGAACGAGAAGAAAGAGCCGAAGCCGCTAGATACGGCACAGAGTATGATTACCGATACCACGATGCCTCTGTAGCAAGCCTTGATGATTTCTTTGCAAGCGAAGCCGAAGCAGGAAGACCAATTACAGCAGACTATGATGGTGTGAGTCGCATGCTTTTTACACAAGGCACTTGGGGTGCTGGGGTACCACGCTCATTACTCAATGAAATGCTTTTTGCATTAGATGAAGCTGTATTTAGTCAAATCGATGGCAGCAGTGAACTCCCTTGGTGGGTCACTGATGAATACCGCGACACCTATTTTGAACACATCAGGGGTTGGATTTCTTCTGATGGCGCAGCAAGACGAGACAGACAGTACAGTCTCACTGTTGATATGGATCCTTTCCCGTTCCTACGAAACACAGCACGTGAATGGGGTGTTTATCCAGAGGTACACGATGCCATCCCTGACTGGTCAATCCGTGACCTTCCCTTGGGAGCACAATTACTTCTACCGCCAAGTGGAGCACATATTAATTTTGGAGACGGACATGACCGTAAAATACTTATCGAAAGCCTGGTCCAAATCATTGATGATTACAGATGGTCGCATATTTATTTTGAAGATCTCCCTGACACCTATTTAGAAAACAACTACGAAGCAGCTGTTTATGACGTCACCCATGATCCTGAAAATCCTAATTATCTTGAGTTTATAAATCCCCGCATGGTTCTTTACATGGACATTCCACATCCAGACGATATTAGAGATGAGGAAACTGGTGAACTTAGGATCCCTGACACTCCTTTTATCCGAATGCTTTTTGAAGATTATGCGAAGAGGAACAGACCTGAGAGCCTTAACCCAACGCTTTCTGCACGAACCATCAGGGATCTAACAAACAGCAAAGAAATCACAAGAGCTCACTCTGATACCAACGAAGAATGGACATCGGTTACAGACTCAGAACAAGCTATTTCTGGTTTTGAAGAAGCCTGGACAGAAGGCCGGCCCGCTCTTCAAGCCAACTTTGCTGCCCTTGTTGATGACATTTTTTCTGAAGATAATTACAATAACACGTATGATCGTGCCCGCCTACTTCTCACAACACGCGACTTTATAACACGGAATCGTCCTGCACTGGGCCGTCTTGTTACACAATATGGTTTAGATTGGGAATATATATCAAGCCTCTCCATGGATGAAATAAATGGTCAACCCATTCAAACAGAAGGTGGATGGGCCCACCCAACATGGGATTACAGAGTTGTGGCTTTCATGGAAGCCTTCAAAGATGATTATGCCATTATGAGCGATGTTGCTAGTGAGTTTGCCAAAGCCAGTAAAAAGCATGACCTTGTTTATGCCGCGCAATGCCTCCAGAACCTAAGAGATTTTGGTTACAACCATTATGCCATGCAACTTCGCCATCAACTTCAAGGACAAATCGATGATTACATGAGATTTGTGGGCGCAGATACAACTGTCCCACGATTAGAGGGCGAAGAAGACTTCGACTATGTTGTGCGTCACTTTGATACCTGGGCAGATGCTCTTGCCGCCTGGGGCAAATACAGTGAATGGTGTACAAGCTCTAGTGATAGCGAAATACAAGGTAGCATGCATGATACTATAGTTAATTGTGATATGGAGTACCAATACGGCGATAACAATGCTGCAAGACTTGTCACTGCAGCCAGAGAAAGACTCTCTACAATGTCCTTTGATGACATGCAACGCATTGCAAGTTCTGATCACATAGCACGAGTTCCAATGATTGGAAACGCCATCCAACACCTTGCTCAAGAATATATTTGGGGAAACTGGGAATACTACACAACTTATTACAGAGACTCCTGGACAAATGAACGCTCTTATCGTCAAGGTGCTGGGGCTCTAGAAGCCGTAGAAAGATTGAGCCACAGAAGAACGGGACGCGGTGATTTTGACATTGATTGGTTACATGAACCAGAAGACGATTTTGAAAAACTGCATGAATATCTTTCAAAAGCCAACCTGCCTTCTGGCGCCTCTGACCCAAGTATTGGTTTAGTATCTGATCTCGAAAGAGTGCTTGCAAAACTTTATGAAGAAAGCCCTCAGCTTGAAGCCTTTGCTACACGATCAATCTACGGTAATACGCCACCAGAGGAAAGAAGAGACTCAACCATACGCCTCTCTACACATAGAATGTTAATTAAAATGCAAGTAGAGGCTGTGCTAGAATACTTGGAACCTGTTAATCTAGTATTACAGCAAAGAAAAACCGAAGAGGAGATAAACAGGCTTGTGGCAGAAGAGCAACAAGAGTGGCTTCTTGTCATCGAAGATCTCGATTCAGATTTTCTCACCCAAGCAAGAGAAGAATATTTTAATGACGACGATGTTGTTAATGCATTTGTCAGCCAATACGCTCCACAGGTGGCTCTCGTTGCAGCCTCTCGAGGCGTAGATGTTCTCGATGGCCTTGCCATGGCAGAGATTTTTGTCGAAACAGTTACAAATGAAGACCTGTATGGCTACAATTTAAGCCCTATTGTTTCTGATTTCATGACCACCATAGCCGCGATGTATATGGTAGAGGGGAATGAAAATTATCTCCTCACAACTATTGAAGATCAAATGAGAGATCAAACACCTTTTATGACTGATGTGGTCTACGATGCCTACCGCGAGTATACAGGACATGAACCTATTGTGTGAGAAGTATCTTAGCATATCTTGAATTTTAAGGCTTAAGGCTTAGGGCGTAAGGCAAAACGTAAAACTATCGATTATTGATTATCGTTCCTCTCGTCCTTCGTATCTTCTCAACCTCGTTTCTTCGTTTTTAGCATCCTGAATCCTGCGACCTGTAACCTCTCTACTACTCCAACACTATCGTCACCGGCCCATCGTTTGTTAAACTCAATTTCATATCCGCTGCAAACTCACCTGTCTGAGTTTTTGGCCAGGCCTTTTTAAACTCACTTACAAAATGATCGTAGATTTCTTTTGCAAGCCCAGGCTTTGCTGACTCGATAAACGAAGGACGGTTTTGTCCTTTGCAGTCACCGTAAAGTGTGAATTGGGAGATGAGGAGAATGTCGCCGTTGATGTCTTGAATGGAACGGTTAATGGGTTTATTTTCATCTGGAAAAATGCGAAGCTTTAAGATCTTCGAAATCCATTTATCACAATCAGCGATTACATCGTCTTTGTGAATAGCCATGAGAACAACAAGACCGGTATTGATTTTTGCAGATTCAGATCCTTCGATAACAACAGATGCTTGAGAAACTCTTTGGATGACAAACTTCATACTACTCCCTACGTCTTGCACTCAATATCAAAACCCATCAACCCAACGCTCCAAACAATCAGACAAATAGTAGGGAACAATATAACAGCTTTCGATTTTTTCTTTAACGGGTTTGCCTCCATAAAAAAGAAAGCCTGTACTATTTTTTGTCATTTTATTTAGGTAAGCGCTTATTCCCCGAAGATAATTCTTTTTAAACCTCAAAGACATTTTGCTCTCAACAGGATAGACATGTTCATTGATTTTAACAGCAAAATCAATTTCAGACTGACCAGAAAGCTGAACCCCAAACACATCATCAGAAAACTGTTTTTTCAAACTAAGCGCTAAGGCATTTTCAATAATACCCCCAAGAGGAGCTCGTAGATGCTCGTTGCTTAAGTCTTGAATGTGCAACCCTTCTAGCCCCTTAAGCCTTATATCTCTAAGCACACCAATATCATACAAATAGCGTTTTGGATAAAATTTATTGTGCTCTGGCCGCATACCCAATTGTTCATATTTAATAATGAGATTCCATTTTTCTAATCTAGAATAAATTCCTGCAACCTTTTTATACCCTGTTACATTGGGCCGTACGGCTTGAGAATCTTTGCTTGGAGAACCCACATTCTGAGCAACCGCAGCTAAACAACGGCTAAACAAAGATGTATCTTCTTTTTGATAATACCTTACAAAATCATCTTCATACGTTCTAAAGATGTCTCGCCTGTGTCTAATGAACTCTTTTTTTTCTAAATACAGTTTTACAATCTCAGGAAGCCCACCTACTTTAAGATATTCATCATAGGCTTTTAAAAAACGCTCGTGAAAAGCATCTGATAATTCTTCTCCTAATGAAAAAGAATTAATTTTATCTACTAATCCAGAAAAACCACAGGCCTGTAAAAACTCCTTAAAAGACAAAGGCCACAATTCAAGATAAGTTTCTCTTCCAACAGGACGCCTTGTTGTTTCATCATACAATTCACTCACAAGTGAGCCTGTAATAATTGTTGTGGCATTTTCCCAGTTGTCCTTCATAGCACCAACAAATTTTCCTAATCCTTTACTGTATTGTGCTTCATCAATGCATAAGATCTTTTCTTTAGGGCTAAATCCAAATTCATCAGCAAGCCATATTTCGAATTCAGAAAAATCATTAAATTTATCAATAAGAGCTGCGTAAGAGCGCTGTTGCTCTAAATCCAAAAACAAATGCTTTTTGTTTTTTAGAATATTTTTTAAAAGTGTTGTTTTACCTGTTTGTCTGGCACCAGACAAAATAAGCACTGATTTGTTTTTGGATTTATCTTCTAGGTAGGATGCAATTTTTTCTTTTAAATCGCGTAAGAAGTCATTCATACAACAATTATAGCAATCTTTTACTATTTTTCAAGATGTTTTTTACTATCTTTTATCTTAATTAGGGATTAATTTTACCCTTATTTATCGACCTTATCAACAACAAGGCCATATCATATTGTTTTTATTAGCTTTTATATCTAAGTCTCTTTGGATAACGAATTTTATAAAATTATTATAACCCCTCTTTTGTAAGGAGAGGGGGTATTTTGCACAAAAAAATGACCACTAAGCTAATCCGCGGCACAAAGTTCATTTACTACCGTTGCTACCTTCCGGTCCTGGCGGAGTTCATAAAATCCCTCTTGCGTGGGGCCTAGTGGCCATAAAATAATTTGCCGTAGCAAATTAAAACCTTACTCTTTCTCCTTCAACGCCGGTCCTTGCTCCTTCATTTTTACAAAAGAGTTATGCTCGAGCTCCACAGGACGGTCAATGATAATGGGATCATCAACCCTAAGATCCCCATGGATCTGTAAGTTCCCACCTTCCATTTCATCACCTAAAGAAACTTCGACTTGTTTGGCCTGATTTCTAAGAACAATGTACACATAGGACTTATCATCATCGTAAAACAAAACGCGCTTAGGAAGAACAACCACTCGCCCCATCTTTCGCGTGCTCACAAAAACATCTGCTTTTTGACCCCCTTTGAGACGACCTTCTTCGTTTGAAACATAAGCTTTGACCCCTATCTTATTTGTTTTTGTGTCTACATTGGCGTCGATGTAGTTTACAGTTCCTTCTCCTGTCACAGATTTTGCATCAACAGGTGAAACTTTAACGTTTGAGCGCTTGTCAATGTAACTGGCTGTTTCTTGAGGCAAAGCAAAGTTTATCGACATGGGATCTGTTTGCGAAACCTCAATCAGCTTGTCTTTTGTTCCAACCTTATTGCCTTCTGTGACAAATATTTTAGTGACCATACCACTCACTGGACTTTGTCTGCTAAGACTAAGAAGCGCGCGGTCTAGAGCATCTGCTTCTTTTTGCCTGACCTCGATAGCTTTTTCAATATACTCAACCAAGGCCTTTACGGTTTTGGGATTTTTCTGTGTGCTCGTGTCTCCGTATTGTTTTGGCTGAGGATCATCTTCGATAACTTCTTCATCTAAAAAATCTGTATCTTCGATCGATACAGGACGGTCTTCGCCTTCGTTAACTTCGACCCTTACTTGGAGTTCGGCTAACTTGGCTTGATACTCTTTAATTCGAGCTCGCTTGATATCGATTTTTTCTAAAAGTGATTTATTAGAGATAGTAACAAGAGGATCATCTTTAACCACATTGTCCCCTTCGCTCACATACACTTGCTCGATTCTTCCATCTACATGTGCCGTTACGTAGTTCACCTCACCCACATCAAACGTACCAGTCACATGGTATTTTTTTGGCACTGAAATGAACTTGGGATAAATCACTGTGACATTATACACAGGTTCATCTGCCTTTGGTTTGCGAGTCTTACTCTCTTGCGAACAAGGGTTCACAAAGGTAAACGATACAGCCAATAATATGGCAATTGCTGGTCTAATCATAGATTAAGAGATACTCATCAATATTAGACGAGTCAAGCATATGGAAAACAAGGCACGAAGTACAAGGAACGAAGCACAAGGAACGACGAACGCCCCTCCTACTTAGCCTCTACCTTCTCTACTGGGGCCTTGTCTGCGCCACCAGTAAGAGGGCATTGTCCGGCACAAAGATTGAGAGTTGTGACTGTCAGACAAACGATGAGTAAAAAAGCAAGAAGTGAAACCACATACCCTACAAACATTGTAAATTTTCTACAGCAAATATTTTTCTCACGCGCCCATCCTACAAGAAAAATACCCATAACGATTGCCATTAATAATAGAGCAAATTGCCCATGAAAACATGCTTGCATAATAATCTCCTTTTTAAAACGGTTAGGGTCACGAGGCCCGTTTCGTTACCGAAAAACGATAACCGATAATAATACTGCTTTTCCCTATAAAACATATACAGCTAAAGATCAAAGGCTCAAAAAAACAAATCACTTTACCTGAATTCCCGTCTTAGGTAGAACTGGGGCATGAAAATATGTAAAATAATTTTATTGTTTGTTTGTGGCGGGATTCTTGGCAGCCTCTGTGATTTATTTCATGTATCTAATTATATCACAGGGTATCGATCACCTTATATTTTAGCACAGGCCTGGTGGGTTCCATTGATTTTTGGAACCGCCACACTAGCCATTGCTTTGTCTCATGTATACTTTGATCAAATATTCAAAAGACCTAAATACAATCTAAAATGGACAAAGGTTCTTTATGGCATCATAGCATTTATTTTTATGTATTTTATTAGTGCCTACTGGCCAGCCTCAAGTCATTCCAAAATCATTTTACTCGCTTTTGCTGCCACTACTATTTGGTATATTTTTGATAAAACAGTTGGTGGGCTTGTTTATGCTATCATCACAGCCATTATAGGCTCTGCTGTCGAAATCTCATTAGTTCAATCTGGTGCGTTTCACTACACACAACCCGAATTTTACGGCATCGTCTATTGGTTACCCTTCCTCTATATTGCAGGATCAGTTGTCGTAGGTAATGTTGGGCGTGTTATGTTCGAAGGCGAAAAAATGACGAATTGTACATGTAAGTGTGATGATTAAAGAAATAAACAAAATCTGTAATATCAAATTACACGAAAACCTCGGAATAAAAATCACTCAATGTGATAAAGGGCATGTTGTAGCCACCATGCCTGTTGATGAAAGACATCATCAACCCATGGGAATTTTACATGGTGGCATCTCTGTAACTTTAGCCGAGTCTGTCGCCAGCATTGGTGGAACTGTGATTGCTATGGAGCAAGGCAAAATAGTTGTGGGACAAGAAATCAACGCCAATCATTTAAAATCCGTTATCAAAGGAACAGTTCGAGCCGAAGGCAACATCATTCATAATGGTAAACGCTCTCAAGTATGGGAAGTCAAAATTTATAATGAAGAGACGAATGATCTGACCTGTATTTCAAGATGCACATTGGCAGTGGTGGAACAGTGATTTGTAGCTAGTAGCTAGTAGCTTGTAACCCGTGACCCCAAAACGCCAGACACCAGACCCTAGACGCTAGACGCCCTCCCCCTTTTCCAAACCCCATTCGGCCTCATCTGCCCTTGATGGTAGAGTATTTCTTGATAATCTTCGCAAGGAAAAGACACCATATCTGCCAACATATTTTCTGTGAGCATGCCTCGATCTTCTAATTTTAACACCTTGGCTGCACGACAAGTTATTCCAGAAAAGATTTCGGCAGCAGACAGGTTTTCTGAAGCCCCTAATAATGAAGCCTGAGTGAGAAGATCTCCCATGGGCGCTGAGCCTGGATTCCAATCAGAAGCGATAACAAGAGGCAGGCCTTTGTCGAGCAGTTTTCTGGCTGGCGCAAACTCGATTCCTAATCCCAAAGAACACCCTGGCAAGACAACTGCCGTGATGTTGTTTTTGAGCATGTTTTCAATTTCGGCATCACTTGAAACCTCTAAATGCTCAGCCGAAAGCGCGTGCGCCTCACAAGCAACGAGAGATCCTCCAGTTGAAAATTGGTCTGCATGCACCACAAGATTAAATCCCATTTCTTTGGCAGCTAATAAATATTTTTTTGAGATTTCAGGTGCAAAAGCCCCTTCTTCAACAAATATATCCACTCGATCTGCTAATTTACTCTTCTTAACAAGAGGCAAAAGATCTTTTATCAAAAAATCTAAGTAAGCCTGGTGATCTTTAAACTCAGGAGGCAATGTGTGAGCAGCGAGACAGGTGGGAATAAGATCAAGAGCATGTGTTTGATGAATATCGCGAATCACTTCTAGCATTTTGAGTTCATCGTTCACATTAAGTCCATAACCAGATTTGACTTCACAAGTTGTCACACCGTTTTTAAGCTGAAGATCTGAATGATGCTTGAGATTGCGAGAAAGTTCCGAAGCCGTGGCTTTGCGCGTTTTTCTGACTGTGTCTAAAATCCCTCCGCCCTGCTTTGCAATTTCTAAATAAGAAAGGCCTGCATTTCTCAAAGCATAATCACGTGCACGCGACCCTGCATAACAAATATGTGTGTGCGCATCAATAAAACCTGGTAAGAGAACAGAAGGTTCTTTGATTTTAACTCGCTCAACATCTTTTTCTTTGTAAAGATCTTTCCAAGATTTAATTTCTTGAATCTTGCCATCAACAACTTTTACACCCGCCTCTTGAATAATCTCTAAAGAAGAATCTTTGATAGACCCTTTATCCGGAAGATCTGTCATGGAGAGAATTTGGGAAAAAGGACCGATTATTTTTGATTTATTCTTTCTCATCACTCATTACTATATATCCAACTTAAACTTCTTTAAATTATTAACTGCGCTATCATAGCCCGCATCTGCATGACGAATCACACCTAAGGCAGGATCATTATGGAGAACTTTCTTGATACATTTTTCGGCGCGTTCTGTTCCATCAACCAAAAGAACAAGGCCTGCGTGCTGAGAATATCCAATACCAACACCACCACCGTGGTGAAACGAAACCCAAGTAGCGCCGCTGGCTGTGCTTGCCATAAGATTAAGGAGTGGCCAATCAGAAACCGCATCAGATCCATCTTTCATGCCTTCTGTTTCTCGATAAGGAGATGCCACAGAACCACAATCTAAGTGATCACGGCCAATTACGATTGGAGCTTTGACTTTGCCTGTTTTGACTAGGTCATTAAAAATCAATCCTGCCTTTTCTCTATCCCCCATACCCAACCAACAAATTCTGGAAGGAAGACCTTGAAAGGCGACTTTCTTTTGCGCCTCGCTTAGCCAATGACAAAGATGCTTGTCTTCAGGAAAGGCTTCCATGAGCGCTCGATCTGTTTCAAAAATATCTTCGGGATCACCGGAGAGAGCCACCCAACGAAAAGGCCCTTTGCCTTCACAAAATAAAGGACGCACAAACGCAGGCACAAATCCTGGAAAATCAAATGCGTTTTCCTCTCCACCTTGTTTGGCAAACTCGCGTAGGTTATTTCCATAATCAAAAGTAACAGCCCCCTGATCTTTCATTTTGAGCATAAAACCCACATGACGTGCCATGCTTTTAAGAGATCGCTCTTTGTATTCCTTTGGATTGGTTTTTCTAAGATTAAAAGCTTCATCTAAACTGAGGTCATGAGGCACATAACCATTCAAAGGATCGTGTGCTGATGTTTGATCAGTGAGAACATCTGGAATAATGCCATCCTTTAAAAGATTTTCTAACGTGTCACCAATGTCAGCCACAAGACCAACGGAAAGGGCTTCTCCCTTTGACTTTGCTTCGAGGATCCAATTTTTTGCTTCTTCATAAGAAGATGTCATGCGATCGATGTATTTTGTATCAAGTCGTTTTTGAATACGCTTTGGATCTACGTCGACACCTAAAAACACAGAACCATTTAAAGTAGCAGCCAAAGGTTGTGCCCCACCCATGCCACCAAGACCTCCTGTCACTAAAAGCCTTCCTTTAAGCGTTCCTCCAAAATGTTTAACTGCACACGCGGAAAATGTTTCATAAGTGCCTTGTAAAATACCTTGTGTGCCAATGTATATCCAACTCCCAGCAGTCATCTGACCATACATAATAAGACCTTGTTCTTTGAGCTGATTAAAATGATCCCAATTAGCCCAGTGAGGAACGAGATTGCTGTTTGCAATGAGAACACGTGGTGCGCAAATCCTTGTTGGCAAAACAGCTACAGGCTTACCAGATTGGACAAAAAGACTATGCTCATCATCAAGCTCTAAAAGCACTTTGATAATTTTTTGTAGAGACTCTTGATTGCGCGCTGCCTGGCCTGTGCCACCATAAACGACAAGTTTTTCTGGGTCTTCAGCGACTTCTTGATCGAGATTATTAAGAAGCATCCTCAAAGGCGCTTCGGTTTGCCAAGACTTGGCATTGAGTTCGCTGCCTCGTGGCGCTTTGTAGTTTGGGTGTGCTGCGTATTGTTTTATGAAGTCTTGATAATTCATATTTGTCCTTTTCTGACCCGCGACCTGTAACCTGTGACCAACTCTAGCATCTAGTGTCCTTCGTTTTTTCGTATCCTCGTTCTTCATGCCTTGCGCCTTATGCCTTGCATTCAGTCACCCCTCCAACTCTACTCCATGTTTTCTTGCCGCGTCATTAGCTGTACCCACCAACTCACCACAAGCAATGATCTCACTTGTCATTCTAAGATCATCACCAAAAACCCGGTCCTTTTCTGCATGACTGATACGCTGCCTTACCAGCTGATGACAGGATTCAAGAACGTTAGATGACTTAAGTGGGCGCCTGTAATCCAAGGCTTGGGTCGCGCAAAGTAATTCAACAGCCAAAATATTTTCTAGATTATCTATTACCTGACAGGCCTTACGTGCGCTAATGGATCCCATACTCACATGATCTTCTTGGCCAACAGAAGTGGGAATACTATCTACGGAAGCTGGGGAACAAAGTGTTTTGTTCTCACTCGCAAGAGCGGCAGCTGTGTATTGTGGAATCATGAAGCCTGAATTTATCCCCGTGTCTTTCATCAAAAGCATAGGGAGGTCTTCTTTGCCTTCTAATAAAAGATAAGTTCGTCTCTCAGAAATACTTCCTAATTCACTTGCTGCCAAACAAGCATAATCCATGGGCAAGGCCAACGGCTGACCATGAAAGCAGCCACCGCTGATGGTTTCCTTTTCACTAAAAACCACAGGATTATCTGTCACTGAATTGAGTTCAATAAGCAGTTGTTGAAAAATATAGGCAAAAGCATCTCGTGATGTGCCGTGGACTTGTGGCATACAACGTAAAGAATAGGGGTCTTGAACACGATCACAATTCTGATGCGACGCAACAAGTTCTGATCCTTCTAATAATTTTGTGAGCCGTGCAGCGACTAACTGAGCACCTGCAAAAGGTCTCAGCCCATGTAGTTTTTGCTTAAAAGGGCGATGCGAGCCCAGCATAGCCTCTAAACTCAAAGCTCCGATAATATCAGCTGCTTCTAGGCAATTAAAAAGCCTGATAACAGCATCAACAGAATGAGCGGCAATAAATTGTGTGCCATTGATTAGCGCTAAGCCTTCTTTGGCCCCTAATGTGAGTTTGGACAAATCATGTTTTTTATAAACACTTTTGATATCACAAATCTTGCCTTGATATTCGACTTTTCCCACGCCAATGAGAGGTAAAAAAAGATGTGCCAAAGGAGCCAGATCACCCGAAGCACCAACAGAACCCTGTGAAGGCACAAGAGGAATGACATCATTTTCGATCATCCATAATATGCGTTCAATCGTTTTAGGGGCTATGCCTGAATAACCAAAACACAAAGAATGAACTTTAAGAATCATCATCAGCTTGGCAATGTGCTCAGGAATACATTTTCCCACACCAACACAATGCGATCTTAAAATATTCTCTTGTAACTTTTGAGTTTGTTTTGATGAAATTGTTGTTTTGCACAAAGGACCAAAGCCAGTGTTAATCCCATAAACTGACTCACCTTTGGCTACAATTTTTTCGACATGTTCTTGGCATTTTTTAAGCTTGGTTCTCACTTCATCAGTCAAAGTCCCTTTGATAACACCATTAGCCAAGCCCATGGCTACAAAAGGATTAAGCTCATCTACACCATATTGAAAAATAATATCTTTTTTTCCCATAGAAAGATTGCATAGAATTGGGTTTGAGGAGGGTCAAGGGAATATGTGAGGCGTCAAAGGTCAAAGGTCGAAGATCAAAGGTCAGGGATATTTCCCCCAGACATTTGACTTTAGACTTTGGACTTTTGACCAAATAATCAAGCCGCCATCCTTAGCCCTTCATTTTCAGAAAGTCGCATGATCGCACGCTCATGCAGACGTGAGGCCCATGATTTTGAAAGGTTCATGGTAGCGCCCGCTTCTTTAAGAGTTTTGTTTTTGAAATAATGCATAATAAGAAGCCTGCGCATTTTAAAAGGAAGATTAGACATAGCCTTGAGAACAACTTTTCTTTTCTGCTTATTTTCAATTCTGTTTTCTACAGGGTCAAATAACGATTCGTTTTCGCCAATTTCAACACCTTCATGAGCATCAAACGAAACCGTTTGACGAGACACTAATTGGTTTGGCTTGAGATAAATACCATCAAGGCCTTTTAAAGGAGTTTTGATATTCAGGGAAGCTGGTACGCTTTCTTGATTTCTGCCTTGATAATCTTTTCGTCTGATACGAACGATGACTTTTTCTTGTCTAAGACCATCGATAATCGCGCCTTTTATACAACGATACGCGTAGGTCTTAAAACTACTGCCACGATCTGTTTCATAAGTATCAGCAGCTTGAATAAGGCCAAGATTAGCATAACTTAACACATCATCATAATTAGCTCGTTGATGCTTTCCATTCATTCGATAAGCCATATTTTTGGCTAGATGTAGGTTATCTAAAATGTAATCGTTTCGCTTAGTCATTGTTTCTCCTGATTGAATCGATGTTTCGACCCACTACATAAGCAACCTCTATGCCAACTCTCTAATAATTTTAGACTGTTGTTTTTGTTGGCTTTATTTGCAGGCAGGACCCTGGATACGCGGCATTATAGCCAAATGGCTAGCGCGAAGCATAGTTGGATGGATATGATTTGATTCCCTGAAGAGTCAAAAGTCGAAAGTCTAAAGTCAAAAGTCGGAGAGAAATATCTCTAATCACCGACCTTCGACCTTAGACCTTTGACCTTAGACTGTTCTCGAAAACACCGGATTTCTTGCGGTTTTTTTGATTTCACCCAGATATTTATCAAAGCACATGGCAATATTACGAACAACAAGGTGACCTTGAGGGGTGACTTTGAGGTGATTTTTGGTGAGCTCAATGAGCCCATCATCAATGAAATCTTTGAGAAGCTTGAATTCATCTGCAAAGTATTTTTCAACATCGATTTTGTGATCTTTGGAAAATTTATCAAAATCCACAAACAAATGGCACATCATCTCTGTGATAAACGCACGACGAACCTTATCATCATCAGATAAAATAAAGCCACGAAAGGTAGCCAGCTCATGCTCTTCGATAATGCCTTGATACTGACAAACATCTCGAGTGTTCTGAAAATAATTTCCATTCACATACGAAATACTTGTGGCCCCAAATCCAATTTGATGTGCGTCAGCACGTGTAGAATAACCCATGAAATTACGATGAACCGATCGATTTTTCACTGCAGCGAACAACTCATCGCCCTCTTCAGCAAAGTGATCCATGCCAATAAGATGATACCCGTGGGTCGAAAAATAATTAAGCGCCATTTCAAAAAGTTTAATCTTTGTCTCTGGCAAGGGAATATCACTCTCCTTAAATGACCGCTGCTCTGGATGCGACCAAGGCATATGAGCGTATGAATAAACAGCGAGGCGATTTGGTTTGAGTTGAAGTGTTTGCTCTAACGTCTTTTCAAAAGTCTCAGGAGTTTGCCCTGGCAGACCATAAACAAGATCAAAATTAAAATGCCGAAATCCCAGCTCGCGTAAGTACGAGATCATCTCCGAAGTAATTTGAAATGTTTGAAAGCGATTAATAAGCTTTTGTACATTGTCATTAAAATCCTGCACACCAACTGAGATACGATTGAATCCTTCTTTCCATAAATTAGCACAGAATTCTTTGGAGCTGGTTTTGGGATTCATCTCAATAGCAATTTCAGCATCTGATTGGATATCGAAAAGACCGCGGACTTCTGACATAATTTGAGAGATTTCTTCTGGACGAAAGAAGTTAGGGGAGCCTCCACCAAAGTGGACCTGGTTCACTGTTCCTCGTGCTTCGTATCCTTGTTTTTTCGTATCCTCGTTTTTTCGCTGAAGCTCTTTCGCTACTCGATGGATCTCTTTAAGTAGAATCTCAGTATAAACAGCACTGAGTGAATGATCATTAGTGCTAATGCGCGTGCAGCCACAGAAATGACATTTATTTTCACAAAACGGCATGTGAAAATAAAGACTTAAAGGTTTGCCCCGAATAAAGCCTTCGGCTTTTGTGCGGGGCTTGCCTGCCTTCACAGCCTGTAAACTACTTATATAATCCTTAACCCCCACTGTCTCAGACCAAATAGGTGCTGTGGGATAACTTGTGTAACGAGGACCAGGCACATCGTATTTTTGTAAAAGTTCAAATGTGTTCATTGGCGTCTAGAGTACAACGTACAGTGTACAGCGTAAAGCCAAAAATCTTGACGTAGGAGCGTAGGTGCATAGGTGCGTTGGAGCCTTCCAAAACGAACTTCTTGCACGATATCCTGATAAATGTCATAAACTCCCGAATTCGAAAACAGAATGAGCGCAACACGATCCACCCATCCACGACCCACTATCCACGAATAAAAGGAGAAATCATGACAACAGACACTCAGAAAAAAGACCTAACCGTAATGGAAAATCTAAAACTCCTCTTCTACGCCTCACGCGGTTATAAATTAGTTAATGCTGTTAACTTTTTAGATGGTATTGCCTATTTTGGCATACTTGTCCTTCTCACCAGATTCCTAGGCACACGCGTTGGCATGACCGAGCAAGTCACAGGATTTTCTGTATCCATGTTCACAGGCCTAGTAACATTGTTTATGTTTGGCGGTGGTTTTGTTTCTGATAAACTCGGAGTAAGGCGAGCGCTCACCTGGTGTATTGGTGTTATGGGAATTGGACGAGCTCTACTCACACTAGCCCCTGCCCTTGGTTTGGGAGTTACAGGTGCCAGCATCATGTCTTGGTCAGGGCTACTTCTTTTAGCCTTAGGACAAGGTGTCCTCCAACCAGCCATGTATGCTGGAGTGAAAGAATATACAGATCCTAGAACAGCTACCATTGGTTATGGTTTCCTCTACGCTATCATGAACCTTGGTATTGTGGCTGAACATTTTATTTCTCCATTCATCCGTACTGATGAAGTTTTTCTTAACTTAAGTTTCACAAAAATCATCGGACTTGGTTGGGGTATTGATGGAGTCTTTTGGATGTGCACAGCTGTCACAGGTTTGATGCTACTCATGATCATCACCCTTTTCACAAAAAAGGTAGAGCAAACTCAAAGGACAGTAGAAGCTCCAGCCCAAGAAGCTAAAGCTGATAAAAAACCTCTTATGACTAGAATTAAAGAACTTCCCTTCTTTGACCCTCGGTTCATGTTCTTTATTTTTATCTTACTCCCAGTCAGAACTATTTTTGCTCACCAGTGGCTAACAATCCCTGATTATGTGTTCCGTTGTTTTCCTGCAGGTGTGAGTGATAAATTTGAATGGATTGCAGGATTAAATCCTCTCATCATTGTGATCTTTGTGCCGCTCTTTGCTATTTATACGAGACGCATGAAGATCATTGATATGATGATCATGGGAACAGCTGTTACAGCTCTGACAGGATTCTTGCTCGTTCCCGGTCCTGTTCTATGGGCGCTTCTTACTTACATCACACTCTTTTCATTTGGTGAAGCCATGTGGTCATCAAGATTTTTGGAGTACGTGGCCCACATTGCCCCAGCAGGAAAGGTAGGCGCTTACATGGGACTGGCTGGTATCCCTTGGTTCTTAGCCAAGTTCACAACAGGTCTGTATTCTGGCTCCATGATTGCGCGCTTTATTCCAGAAGAAGGACCTAAAGACAGTAGCACCATGTGGCTCATTTACACACTCATTGCCTGCATCACACCGATTGTTCTGATTATTTGTCGTAAATGGACTTTGTCTAAAGACAGTGCTGTGAATAAGTAATGAGAAGGGAGTGATGAGTGATGAGAAAGATTCCTTCTCATTGCTCATCACTCATTACTCATCACTTAGCAGCAACCTTCGTTGCTCTAAAAACCGTCCAAATGAGTGCGCCAAACATTAAGAGCGAAAAGAGCATTGTCCATTCGCCCAACCATTCCATGCCAATGCCTTTGGGTTTTCCATAAAGCCCTGCCCAAAAAGCAATGCCCACACCTACAAGACCTTCGCCTGCTACCAAGCCCGAACAATAAAGAACACCGCATTCACGTTTTTCTTCTAACTGTTTTTTGTTCTTGCAAAACTTTTCAACAAAATACCTGATCAAACCTCCAGCAAAAATGGTTCCATTGATGTAAATAGGCAAGTACATCCCTACGGCAAAAGGCAAGGAGGGAACACCCATGAGCTCAGCAATCACAGCACAAACAACACCAATCATGACCAATTCCCAAGGAATGTTCGCCGAAAGAACACCTTCGATAACAATCTTCATGAGAGTAGCTTGAGGGGCGGGCAATTCAGGAGTGCCAAACCCATAGGCTTTATGAAGAACCATCACAGACAAGCACACAAAAACAGCCGCAGTCAGAACACCAACAAGCTCTCCAATCTGTTGCTTAAACGGAGTCGCACCAAGCAGATAACCTGTCTTTAAATCTTGTGACGCATCACCCGCTATCGAAGAAGCAATACAAACTATGGTCCCCACTGTTAGGGCCGTGGCCTTACCATAGATATCTGTCCAACCCAGAAAATAAAACGCTGTGCTTGTAAGAATCAAGGTGGCAATAGTCATGCCTGACGTGGGATTCGTTGAGACACCAACCAAACCTACAATACGAGAAGACACGGTGACAAAAAAGAAAGCACAAATCGCAATACAGATGGCAGACACTATGCGAATAGCCAAAGTTGTGTGTGATCCTAAAATCAAAGGCAGAACGATAATTGCCACAACAACCAATAATACAATAACTAAAGCATAGTGAAGAGGAATATCTTTATCTGTTCTAAAGACTTTTTCTAGTTTAAGCTTTTTATTAAAGACATGCTTGATTTCTTTCACACCTATAGCAAAAGATTTAATAATCGTAGGAAAAGAACGAAAAATCGTTATAATTCCACCAGCGGCCACAGCCCCAGCACCAATGTATCTTATATAATTAGTCCATATTTCTTTTGGCGCCATGTCTTTGATGAGATTGATTTTTTCAGGAAAGAAAGGAAGGTCAGCACTAAATCCAAATTTGTTCATCAGGGGAATAATGACAACCCACGAAAGCAAACTACCAGCCAGCATAAATCCAGCAATGCGAATCCCAATAATATATCCTACGCCGAGCAAAGCAGGCGTCATGGAAAGACTAAACATCCCTTTAGAAATACCTGGAATATTAACCCATATTTTTTTCTTCCAAAGATGCAGACCCGAAAGCAAAAAAGTATAAACCAGACCAATTCCTAGCCCAGCAAAAACACGCGAAGCCTTTGACCCCCCCACTTCACTCGCTACGAGGATTTCGGCACAAGCCGTACCTTCGGGATAAGGGAGTTTGCCATGCTCACCCTTCATCAATAAACGGCGCAAAGGAATCATAGCCAAAACACCCAAAAGACCACCGCAAAGAGCTAGTGCAGTCAGCTGGAGGAGCGGGGGATTTAAGTTCCACAAAAACAAAGCTGGGATGGTGAAAATAATTCCTGCCGCCAAAGAGGAGCTTGCAGATCCGATTGTCTGCGACATATTTGTTTCTAGAATGGTAGCCTTACCAATCACTTTTTGCATGGCTCGAAAAAGAGCTACTGTCATTACAGCAATGGGAATAGATGTTGAAACTGTGAGGCCAACCTTGAGACCAAGATAGGCATTAGCCGCACCAAAAACAATCCCAAATAACGAACCCACAATCAGGGCTTTGATACTAAACTCTGTTAGAGATTCTTGTTTGGAAACATAAGGTTGATATTCTTGACCTTCTGGAATTTCTGTAAATGCATTTGCCGGTAGACCTTTTTTTTCAGACATGGACACTCCTTTAGTAACATATTATTAGTACACCCTTTGTGAACGTACATTATTCACAGATTTAAGATAAATCCAAGGAATTTATTTGGGTTTGCTACGCCCTATGACCAGGCAACCATGGAATTTTCATATTAAGTGCAAGACCATAGGGAGCAAGAAAGGACTTCAGGCGATTGATACTTTGTTGACCAAGGCCACTTAGACGTAAATTTCTTTCCGTTGCTGTGACTAACTGGGCTACAGTAAAAATCCTTGCTCGTCTTAACTTATCCACAAGACTTTTTTTGGGAATAATTTCAAAAGAGATTTGTTGTTGGAAAAATTCAGCAAACTCTTCTTCAAAAACAGGAGGTTCCCAAAAAAGAAACCTCATCCCCAATGGCATTCCATATGGAGAAGCCTCTAGAAACGCTTCTAATTGTTCTATGCCTGTTTTTCCAATGTGACATCTACCCAACTCAGCTTTGGTTGAGGTTAACAACTGGCCCATAAAGTGAATCCCAGCCTTATGAAGTTTACGAACAAGAGCTTTTCTTAAAGGAAGATCTTCTGTAATAGGTGTGTTTAAGTAGGCTACAAATTCAAGATTGTATAGATTATCTAAGAAAGTTCTTTGTCCTGCAGGTTCAAAATGTCTAAATGCAGACCGACCTTCATCTCCTGGAACTCTAAAGAATGCAGGTTCTGATGGATTTGAAAGATGTGAAGGAACTGTAACAGGAAGAGATCCCTCTTGCACGAGAGAACTATGAGCATTCGCATAAACACCGACCTGACACGAAGTCATCAAAGCTAAAACCGCTAAAGAACCAGAAGTATCCACATCCTTAGGATGCAATGAAAATTCTTGTGGCAGAGCCCCTCTTGTTGTGGCACCAATACCCTGATTTGGACGACCTTCTAAGTTACACAAGACACCAGGTCTAACTGGCCCACTTCCTTTTGCTATGAAGCGCGCATGATAGGCCTGCCAGGCTTCTGGTAAACACAAATAAGAAGAGAGGTCATCACACGTATCTATTGCAGAGTGTAAATCACTCTCAGAAAACCGCGCGAGTGTCGCTGCTTCACAATACGCTGTTGTTACCAAGCGTGGAATAGCCGTGACCATAGTATATACCCCGTAATACGTGCTTCGTGCCTAGTGACTTATATCTGGCATCTAGCATCTAGTAGCTTGTAGCTTGAATCCTGTAACCTGCCCTATAGATAAATCTTCGCCTGCGATATGAAAAAGTTGCTAACAAAATCTAGCCTGAATCAAGAAAATCCCAAAAATGAGACTGGCGAGACTGATTTGGGACTGGGACAAAAAAAACCATCCCTGTTAATCTCATGTAATTATTGAAGCTATCTCATATCTCCTCGCCGCCACAGCTTGGCACAGTCTGTGCGTATATCAATTAATAGAAAACAGAGAGTGTTATTTGTATATACCTTTGTATTTACTTTTGAGGCGTTATGTGGTATTCTAAATCTAGTATAAATTTTAGTGGTTTTGATTGGGATAACGGAAACATTGATAAGAGTTTAATAAAACACAGCGTTACTCCTGAAGAAACAGAGCAGCTTTTTTCTAATACCTATGTAATGTATTTTGATTACAAACATAGCCAAATAGAAAATCGTTACTTTGCTCTCGGAAAAACAAACAATGGCAAATTACTAAATGTTGGCTTTACCCTAAGAAACAAAGACAACAATGTGTTAATTAGGCCTATTTCTTCTCGGTCAATGAACAAAAAAGAAAGATTGAATTATGAAAAAGAAATTAGAAAAAAATAAAATAATGACAGAAGAAGAATACATTGAGTATTTTGACAATACCGATTTTGGTGATCTTATTGAATCAGGCGACGTTATCCCCGTCAATTTCAGACTCGTAAAACAAGACCGCCCCGTATCTATTAGACTTTCTACTGATCTCATTAACATTCTCAAAAAAGCAGCAAAAAAACATAAAACAAAATACCAAAAACTCATCCGCGCTATTTTAGAAGAAAACATTGTGAAGTATTTGTGAGACATTGACACCTGAATCAAAGCACAAAAACCTCTACTCATTCCTGGCACTAAAGCGCCTGGCTTTATAACGGGCAGGCCCCGCACCGTATGGCACAGGGCAGGCACAGGGACCTGTCCCTACAAAAACCTAATTTGCCGTAAGGCAAAACAAAACCGTCCCCTCCTTGAAGACGATTAAAAAATAATACGATTGAAATTAATGAACATCATTTTTGTCCGCCAGCAAAGCTGGCCTTCAAAAATGGTGCTATAAACAAGAATTGTAATTATTTTTTTCCGTCTGAAAGGACGGGGACAAAAAGAAACCTCTTTAAGACTGGATTCCTGCCTCCGCAGGAATGACCTGTTTTATATTTTGGAATTTGCTCTACTCTCTTTCCAAAACCGATGTATGCTGGGTGAGAAAATGTCTTAGCTGATCTACTTGATGGGGTTCAAAGAAAAGCTTGTGGTGGGCTGGATAAACAACGGATTCCATTCTTTCAAAATGCTTTATGGGGCACCAACCAGATTCAATTTGCCTCAAAGCCTGACTCAAAGCCATCCATGTGACTTTTTGATAACGAATAAACCCTCTTGCTAAGGGAGCGTGCTTTAAAGCATATTTATTTTCCGTGAAATATTCTTCGATGAGTTCTTTATAGTAAACTTTTTTCAATCGTAAAGATTCTGCTATTATATAATTATAAATAAAATAAAAGGCTGTTTGAAACACAAGAGCTGGAATCGTAAAAACAAGGCAAAGAATGAACAAGGCTGTTTTATAAAACAACCCTAGCTTTTGTGGTTGTTCACTGATTTTATCAACAAACTCATTAAGCAAAACACACATCCCATTCGCCCAACCACAAAAGAGACAATTAAACTTATCAATAGCAGAGAGGCCTTTGACTTTATAGCGATCGACAATAATATAATTTCTCGAAGAAAAATCTTCTAAACCCAAGAAAGGACAAACTATCCACCGCACCATCAAGCCAATCACAAACGTATGCACTAACATGAAAACAGGTATTGATAAATACATGCCAAGAGCACCAATGAGCACACGCAAAAAACCCAAACGCCTTACATGACTTCCCATAATAGGAAACCACAAAGGAAGATTGTTCCAAGTTTTTTGTAAATACTGTTCTGCTAGCCGATAAGTCTCATTCATATATATATCCTAAAATAGAAAGCAAGTTCATGACATGTTCCCAAAAAAACCTCAACCAACCATTCGAATAATAACTATTTAAAATTTAAGAGCATCCTACCCTTCCTGGGACTGAAGTGCCAGGCTTTATAACGGGCAGGCCCCGCACCGTATGGCACAGGGCAGGCACAGGGACCTGTCCCTACAAAAACCTAATTTGCCGTAAGGCAAAACAAAACCGTCCCCTCCTTGAAGACGATTAAAAAATAATACGATTGAAATTAATGAACATCATTTTTGTCCGCCAGCAAAGCTGGCCTTCAAAAATGGTGCTATAAACAAGAATTGTAATTATTTTTTTCCGTCTGAAAGGACGGGGACAAAAAGAAACCTCTTTAAGACTGGATTCCTGCCTCCGCAGGAATGACAGCATGTTTTTCTTTGGTCGATAGGCACATTGGCACGATTACAAGTATTTTCTTACTACGCTAGTCACAACACCAGCCACTTTAAGCTCTTGTTTGGGATAAAGGATAGGGAATTTCTTATTGGCAGGAACAAGGCGAACTTTGCCTTGGCGCTTTTCGTAAAATTTGAGTGTCCAGTCGTTATCGATTTGAGCCAAGACGATATCGCCATTTTTAGGATTGCGTCCTCGCTCGATAATGACAAGATCGTCTGGGCGAATCCCCTCATCGATCATGGATTCACCAAAAACCCTGAGCAGAAAACTCGCTTGGGGTTTGCTGACAAGATAGTCGTCGAGAGAGAGGGTATCGAGAACGTCCTCCTCGGCAGGTGTGGGAAAACCGGCTTGAATGGAGCCAAGAACACGTAGCCCACTTAGATTTTTGGGCACCAGTTTGCCACCTGCGCTTTTGGCCAAAACACCCAAGTCCAAAAGTTTTTGGACCAAGCGAAAGGCCGCGTTTTTGGACTTGTATCCAAAAAGGTCACAGACCTCTGCGTAGCTGGGCATGCGACCTTGGTCTTGTAAAAAGGCTGAAAACTGGGCTTTGATTTCTTGAAGGTTTAATGTGGACATGGATTTATTCTATTGAACTTTCGTTCACTTTTCAAGTAATTTTTCTCCCTCTTTTTCTCAACGTAGGCGCATAGGAGCCCAGGTGCGTAGGCACGAAAAAGAACACAACTTTTCCCTAGTCTGAACGATAAGAAATCATCTCTGAGTTGATAATCTTGTAATTATTAAATATATTGGAGGTCATATACAAGGTGACATGAATTCTTTAAGCAAAATAACAAGTATCCTTCTCATACAATTTTTTATCTGTCTAATGCCAACTACGGTTTATGCCACCAATCAGAAATCACTCGATAAAATGGTTTATTCAAATAACCGCCCACAATACCACGTTAAGCCCACCACCACGTACAAGCCTTTGGCTAGTGAATACTACCAAAAGCTCAATAAAAAAGTAGATGCTGTTCTTAAAAAGAAAATTAAAAAGAAACTTTATAAAGAAGTGTTTAATGACGATATTCTACAACAAATCTACGAAGACGGCACTGTCACACAAGATGGGTCTTGAAATGAGCCTATGAGCCTGTGCTCCTACGCGCCTACGGAAAAATTCCTAATCCCAAACACCAAATTCCAAACAATAATCAAATTACAAATTCCAAAATCTTCGTCCCAAAGGGACGGCATGATAGAGCCTGGAACTTTAGTTCCAGGAATAAGCTACGAGCTACGAGCTACGAGCTACGAACTACGAACTTAGAAGTAAGAGCCATTGCTTTTGGCACCATCTCTTTTATCTCAGCTGGAACAGAAAGAGACAACACCTTCATCTGCCCACAAAGATAGGCCAGATCTAAATCATGCCCTGCTTCAAAGATTGATTGAAGATCATCTAGGTCATTAAACCTTTTAGAATCATTTTTTAGAGAATAAAATTTCGAGATAATGAGATCTTCGACCCTTAAACAGGGCACCTTGCCAAATCCAAAATCAATTTGGTTGTTTTCAGCTCGATCAAGTGCCGCTTCAAACCAAGGCATTTCTGGTAAAATAAAATCGAGTCCGATTTTTGAAGGATCACCTTTTGCTCGTCCTGCAATGATGTAAGGTTTTGTGCTTTTTCGTTTGATAGCGAACATGGGACCTCCCTCGAGGTCAGCTTTCCGAACAATAAGAGGCTTAAGCCCAAAGGATTTTATGATTTGAGCTGCTTTTTCTTCTGTCTTTGCCTCTGCTAATAAAAGAAAATCTAGATCTTTAGTTAATCTTTCATCTGTACGATAAATGGACGCCACAAGCCCACCAGCCAAAGCATAGCGAAGCTTTTCTTTTTTTAAACAATCCACCACATCCTGAAAGAATTTTTGAAGTTCCATATTACACCTTTTTTATTTGCCGAAACAAACGACGGGCCGAAGCAGCAAACGCTAGCACACTCTTTGCTTTTTTATGATACTGATCTGAATCAGCCTGTAAGCAGCTCGTCATTTCAAGATGAAAAACCTTTGATAAAAATTGATAACAAGGGTGATCCTCGTTTAACGAAAATAATGTATACTTTTTTCTCTTTTTTCTTTTGATTATTTTTTCGCCTACAAGTGCTTTTAAGGCACATTGAATCGAGAACACAGGAAGATCAGAAATCGTAGCCACATGTCTTAAAGGAATAGGTTCAGCCTGATAATACAAGGTGCGAAGGACCTTTGTACGAGCCTTTGAAGAAAATATCTCAGCCAAATCAATCATGATTTTATTGTACAATTTTTTGTACAATATATCAACATACTACATATAATACCTTGATTTTGTTGAGATTTTATTTGCCCTTTTCCCGGAGAATAAATTCTCCGGCTATACTCTGTTGTCCCAAAGGGACAAAAGCATAAAGCCTGGAACTTTAGTTCCAGGAACAACAATCTTTCGAAATTCGATATTCCGTGTTCAATACTTGTCCTGAGCTTGTCGAAGGATCCATTATTCCCAATGACCCCCCCGACATCCCGACATCCTGACATCTCGACATCAACACATTATTGCCAAAGCCCTTCCAAAAGAGGAATCCAATAATACGGAAGATACAGAACCTCCGTGTCTCCCACGCGATAATAGTCGATAAGGGATTCATTGACGAAAATGGCGCGCTCAGGTTTGTAGGTTTTGATAAAACTGTGAAAGCTGCGTGTGAGTTTTTTGGGACGCGCCTCACCTGGTTTGATTTCAATCGGCACAAAAAAATTCTTTCCTGACTCAATCACAAAATCCACACTCGTCCCTGTATTCGTTTGCCAAAAATACGAACGACTCTTGTAATTGAGATTTTTTATGAATTCAGAGAACAACATATTTTTGATCGTGTGAGCATCCACATTGTAAATATGATTTCCTCTCTGACCTATAATAAAATTCATCATACCAGGGTCTGTGATAAACGTTTTATGTGCCTTGGAAATCTCATTTTTCTTCTTACCAGACAAAGGCAATAGAGAGCGAACAAGAAAAAAATCGGCGAGCAAAGAATGGTATTTTTTGACTGTGATATGGCTGGCCTTTAAAAGATCACTCAGTTCTGAATAATTAATCAACTCTCCCACTTCATGGCTCAGCGTCTTTAGCAAACCTGTGACAAGTGAAGCTTTGTCTATACCAAGCTTTTCTAAGTATTCTTCTTTGATAGTGGCCAAAAATATCTCCTCGAGTTTTGCCCACCTCTCTTCTCGTGGATTCAAAAGAACTTCAGGGTAGCCGCCGAATAATGCTATTTCATAAAACAACTCTTTGAGTTTTAAGCCACATTGCTTTTCCATGATTTTAAGTTCATGAATCGATTGCTGACCTGACTCGTGATAAATGCGTTTGCGACTCTCTGTGACAATTTGACTATCGTGAAAACCTACCCAATCAACCAAGTTAAAAGGATACACGTTTGTCTGTCTTATATTATCTTTTAACTCCTCTGAAGGGAGAACAGATGTTGTAGCCACTATCTTTAGATTTTTTTCTTGTTCTTGTAATTGACTCAGGAATTGAATGGGAGAAGAGATATGATCAAGACCCTCGAAAAATAAAAACAATCTTTCTGTGATCTTCTTTGCTGATCGTATATTTTCTAAAAACAAAAATGGATCTTTGAGCACATTATGATCCTTAAACCATTCACAATTTATATAGATAATGCGATCACGATCAAATCCCTGATTGATCAGATCTTGAATGAGCTGAAAGAGGACGGTTGTTTTACCCCCTCTTCTGGGACCAGAAATGAGCTCTATCTGTGAGCTTTTTAACCTGCTGATCAAAAAGCGAACCTGGGCCCTTGGAACAAGATTCTCGGGCAATTGGATATCGATGCCTCTCCTGGGCAGGCCCTCTTGATCTAGTGTTTTTATATTTAACATAGTTATTTTATAATTATTACTGATTTAACCAACTAAAAAATCAATAGTGTTTAAATTTTAACATAGTTCATTTAAAACTGCAAAATAATTCATTTTTTTTCATTTAGCACTATTGACATTGAGCAAAATGGGTCTATATTACGCCCCAACTATACAGAGGCTGCGAAAATGTTTATTCGCAGCTGTTTGAAAACAAGGTTTTAATTTCAATTTAAACTGTAAGGAGGCCATTCATGGCAAACACAATTAAAATCCGTCCTTTGCACGATCGAATCATCGTAAAAAGGCTCGAAGAAGAAGAAAAGACAAAGGGTGGAATCATTATCCCTGATTCAGCTAAAGAAAAACCCCAAGAGGGCGAAGTTTTAGCAATTGGTAACGGAAAAACTTTAGAAGATGGTAAAGTATTACCGCTCGACGTTAAAGTTGGCGATAAAATCCTCTTCTCAAAATATTCTGGAACAGAAATCAAAGTAGACGGCAACGAATATCTCATCATGAAAGAAGATGATGTTCAAGCTGTTGTCGAAGCTTAATATTGTATGTTGTATGTTGTACGTCGTATGTTTTACGTTGTACACAGCACATATTTAACGGAGGTTAAAAATGGCTAAAGAAATTATTTTTAATGAAAATGCCAGAAAGAAAATTCTTAACGGAGTTAATGTTCTGGCTGATACAGTGAAAACAACTTTAGGACCTAAAGGTCGTAACGTTGTTTTAGATAAATCTTTTGGTTCTCCTGTTATCACTAAAGACGGTGTTACAGTAGCTAAAGAAATCGAACTCGAAGACAAATTCGAAAACATGGGTGCCCAAATGGTTAAAGAAGTTGCTTCTAAAACTTCTGACATCGCTGGTGACGGCACCACAACAGCAACTTTACTTGCCCAAGCGATTTATCGCGAAGGCTCAAAGTTTGTCGCTGCTGGTCATAACCCAATGGCTATCAAGCGCGGTATTGATAAAGCTGTGACTTCTATTGTTACCGAATTACAAAAAATCTCTAAACCTGTAAAAAACAACACTGAGATTGCCCAAGTTGGTACTATCTCTGCTAACAACGATGACACTATTGGTACCATCATTGCCGAAGCCATGGAAAAGGTTGGCAAAGAAGGCGTTATCACTGTCGAAGAAGCTAAAGGCATGGATACAAACCTTGATGTTGTTGAAGGTATGCAATTTGATCGTGGCTACCTCTCTCCTTACTTTGTAACAGATCCTGAAAGAATGGAAGCTGTGTTAGAAGATGTTTACATCCTTCTTAACGAAAAAAAGATCGCTAGCATGAAAGATCTTCTTCCTGTTCTCGAAGGTGTTGCCAAAATGGGAAAACCACTTCTCATTATCTCTGAAGACATCGAAGGCGAAGCCTTAGCAACATTAGTTGTTAACAAGCTCAGAGGAACTCTCCAAGTCTGTGCTGTTAAAGCCCCAGGCTTTGGTGACCGACGTAAAGCCATGTTAGAAGACATTGCTGTCCTCACTGGTGGCGAATTGATTGCTGAAGAACTCGGCATCAAGCTTGATACAGTTGGTGTTGATTCTCTTGGTCGCGCTAAAAGAGTTGTGATCGACAAAGAAAACACAACAATCATTGATGGCGCTGGCAAAAAAGAGACATTGCAATCTCGCGTTAACATTATCCGTCAACAAATCGAAGAAACAACTTCTGACTATGACCGCGAAAAGCTCCAAGAGCGTCTCGCTAAATTAGTTGGTGGTGTTGCTGTGATTAACGTTGGTGCTGCTACAGAAACAGAAATGAAAGAAAAGAAAGCCCGCGTTGAAGACGCCCTTCACGCTACACGAGCTGCTGTCGAAGAAGGCATCGTTGCTGGTGGTGGTGTTGCTTTCTTAAGAGCTTCTTCTGTTCTTGAGTCAGTGAATGTAAGCGAAGAAGAATCTTTTGGAGTTAAAATCATCGAAAGATCTCTCCAAGAGCCTCTCCGTCAAATCGCTACTAACTGTGGTATCGAAGGCGCCATTGTTGTTAACAAGGTTACCGAAGGCAAAGAAGCTTTTGGTTACAATGCTAACACTGACACTTACGAAGACCTTATTAAAGCTGGTGTGATTGACCCAACTAAGGTCACTCGCTCTGCATTACAAAATGCAGCCAGTGTTGCTGCTCTCATGATCACAACCGAAGCCATGGTTGCTGATAAAGCTGATTCCAAAGAAGCTGCTGCTGCTCCTGCAATGCCTGCAGGCGGCATGGGTGGAATGGGCGGAATGGGAGGCATGGGCGGCATGATGTAATCAGTCGTTGTTTTCCGTAGGAAAACTTACGAATGATTATCCCGAGCGAAGCTTTGCTATGCAAAGCTGAGTCGAGGGATCCAGAACCTTTGGCGATGAGTCGAAGGATCATCTGCTCACCATCTCAATATTTCGCTAAAATCTTAACCCGCTTTCTGAAAAGAAAGCGGGTTTTTTTAGGAGATGGGGGTCAAAGCTTGTACTTCTTATTTGTTACTAAAAAGAAGAAGTACAAGCTTTGACCCCCAGCATATATGAAACTTGGTATCATTGGCCTACCTCAAACTGGCAAAAAAACTTTGTTTAAAATACTCACAGGATCTGAATTACCTGCAAACCCAGATCCAACAAAACCTCTCATGGGCATAGCTGCAATTCGAGATCCCAGATACGATACTCTGGTGGACATGTATCATCCAAAAAAAGAAACCCCTGCCAAAATTGAACTCGCTCTTTTACCTAAAATCGAAGCAGACACACTCACTTCGGAGAATTATTTAAAAGACCTCGCCAATCTAGATGCCCTTTGTCATGTTGTCCGCGCCTTTGAAGATGATTCTGTTTATCACAGAGAAGGATCTGTAAATGCTGAGCGCGACATTGATATGATAAACGATGAATTAGTCTTGCAAGACCTTGTGTTTATCGAAAAAAGATTAGAGCGCCTTGAAAAGAATTTAAAACGAACCAATGTTGAATCTGAAGTCAAAGAAAAAGCCCTCATGCTCCGCATGAAAGAACACTTAGACGGCAACAAGCCCCTCAGAACCTTTAGTCTTGATGCTGAAGAAAAGAAGCTCATCAGCGGCTATCCTTTTCTCACACTCAAATCCATGATCTTAGTTCTCAATGTTTCGGATGATCAATTATTGGACAAAGAATTTAGCGCTGAATTTAGTTCTCTTTATGAAAAGGATAGAATCGAAGTCATGGTCATTTCAGCTCAGCTTGAATCAGAAGTGGCTTCTTTGGATTCAATCGAAGAACAGCTGAGCTTTCTCCATGAACTAGGCATTGAAGAACCTGCTTTGAACATTCTCACACGTCATTGCTTAAAGGTCTTGGGATTGATGAGTTTTTTCACAGTCGGTGAAGACGAAGTGCGCCAATGGCTCGTTCACCAAAACGCATTAGCCCCAGAAGCTGCAGGCGTCATTCACTCTGATCTGCAAAAGGGATTTATCCGAGCTGAACTCATTAAATACGATGAGCTTATCGAACATAAATCAGAAGCTGCACTTAAAAATGTGGGAAAACTCTATCTCAAAGGAAAAGACTATGCTGTTATTGATGGAGATATTTTGAGTATAAGATTTAATGTTTGACCCCCCCATGCCCCGGTCACTGTTTTCTCCAGAAAACAGAAATCGCTTTCTTAAGAAAACATGAAAAGACTTTTAGCCGACAAGTATTGTATAGGAACAAGGGCTAATTGGAGCCTCTCACCTTGAAAAACGTTAATATTACGAGAAGTTATAAGCTGTTGTCTGTTGTTAACCCCTGTAATTTGTACACAAAATTTTATGATAAAATAGACAACTCTTAAGGATAAAAGCCGATAATAGAGTATAACCTTACTAACATGGGCATGTTATGGGAACACAAAATATACAAAAGAAATATACAAAGCACAAAATTAATGTTTTTTCATATGATAATTACAGGGATTATCTCTCAGACTTCTTTGAGATGAAAAAGAAAGAGCTCCCCAAAAAATTTTCATATCGATACATCAACAAGCAAGTGGGCGTAAAAGCATCAAGTTTTTTTCCTTTAGTTATCGCTGGAAAACGAAACCTCACCATCGAAAGCATTCGTAAAATTGCCAAGGCCATCCCACTCAAAGGCAGACCCTTAAAATATTTCGAAACACTTGTTCTCTTTAACCAGGCCGAAAATGAAAAAGAGCGCATCACCTACTTTGAAGAACTCAAAGAATATAAAGAATACATCAAAGAACGCGTCATCAAAAAAAATCAAATGACGTATGCCTTGAAATGGTTTTACCCTGTTGTCCGCGAAATGGTTCGCTGGCCAGATTTTAAACCAGAACCCAATTGGATCGCCACAAAAATTACTCCAAATATTTTAGTTAGCCAAGCCAAAGAAGCCTTGGATGTTTTAACTAAACTCGAAATGATCAAAATCACAAAAGAGGGCAAATGGATTCAATCACACCCCAAAATCGCAACACCTGATCAAGGCCTCGGATCAGAAATGGTTTCTTACTACAATCAGGCCCTCAAACTTAGCCAAAAATCTTTAGAACTCCCTGCAACAGACCGCAACATGGACAGCATGATTATGTCGATGTCACCCGCTCACTTTGAGTTGATACGAAAAAAAATGAGCATTTTCTTAAAAGAAATTGACGGCATCATGGCCCAACCAATCACAAAAGAACTTTTAAAAGAAAACGGCTTAAATGAAAGACTCATTACAACGCCAGGGTTTTTTGATGTTTCTCTGGTAAGCCAGCTCAATATGCAGATGTTTAAAATAGCCAAGTCCAGGAGGACGTCATGAATAAGAAAAATCTTTATGTTATTCTAATTTTATTATCCTTTATTTTTTCTGCTTGCGCAGGCCAAGGCAGTTATCTGAACCCTGATGACACAGGCCTGATCGAAAACGGACTTGATGAGAATGACACGTACACGAGCAGCACAAAGTTTGGAAACCCTTCGCTAAAAATCGACATTAGCTCTCACGTTTTATTGACCCTAGAAGAAAATCAAGACAACCTAAAACAAATTAACAAGGGCACACTCTCAAGCGTCCTCTCATTTTCTGATCCTGACCTAGCTACAGAAACATTGCTCGAAACTTTGGAAATCCCTTCTGTAAAAACCTTTACCCTAGGCTTTAGCGATGAGGTTGTCATGGTTTTTGATGAGCCCATTTCATGGGATGAAAACAGTACCTGCCTTATTGTGTATACTTATGCAGAAGATGTAAAATGTGTGCATGAAGCCGATTTTGATATCATTGATCGTGTGCAATTCGACATTGCTGGAAATGTCTATTACTTTGGCAAAGACCTGAACACCAATACAGAAGCCCTCATTAAGTGGGACCAAGCCAACGAAGAAAAAACTTATCTCATCAACCAGAACATCACTTTGCATCAGTGGCTTGTACATGTATTTGAAGGCACAGTCTATCTCACTGGAACCTCCAACGCTTCTTTTTTCCGCGCGATTGAGAGCGACGGAAGCATCACCAACCTCATCCCAGATGAAGCTGAAATAGATAGTTTTAATTTTATTTCCAAAGACCTGATGATGATTCAAGGCAGCAACATCACTTATAACCACATCCCCAGATCTGGAAACTTTATTTTTAATATGACAGATAAAACGGTCTCTGAAATGTTAGATTTTGTGGGGGGAGATCTTATCAATCTTCAAATGGACAGCTTGAACAATGTCTATGTTCAAAAAGCAGATAAGATTTATAAAGCCTACCCTGGCATCCCTTATGAACTTATCTTAGAAACCGAACTTTCAAAAGTCTCTCTCTTTAAGATTTTTGATGATATTATGTACATCGCGGGCAAAGAAGATCTGATTCAATCACTAATAAAAATTGACCTCCTGTCTGACAACAGCACCGAAAAAACAATAATCAGTGGACATGAAATTTATCATCTGGTCATTGACGGCGACTCTCTTTACTTTGACAGCCTTGATTTTACAGATAACCGCGTCAAAATCAGCCAATACAACACACTCACTAAAGAGATGACAGATATTTCCGATGTGAACAATCAATTAGTCCAGCTCGAATCTATTTACATGAATGAAAACTATTCATTCTATGAAAATGTATTTAGCAACAAACCCCCTTATACAGTTGAAATAGGCGACGAAATTTCCAGCGTTAGCGATTTAAATCCTCTTGATATAGCCATGACTAAAGCTGAGATCTTAAATGGTACTTTTTTTATTTCTAGGAATATACTTGCAGAAAACTGCTTAACCACCACTGAGTTGATTAGACTTAATAATTATTTCTTGGGCATTGGGTGTAATAATGAATTTTTGGTGCTTGCTCATGAAAACGGTACCGTTGTTTATTATGACCACAGCATGCCAAATTATGTGAACAGCCTTGAATCTATTTTTGTGGTATCTGAAGCTGAAAATAAAATAGCGGTGATCGGAGAAGTCACCGATGTCTTAGTCCCATACAGCGCTCTCATGGTTCTTGATATCAATATTTATGAATCAAGCCATGACGTAGCCATTTTTTCTCTCGCCAGCACCCACCTCGACTCTGATTCATACATTGGTTACGCTGTGCCTGAAAAAGGTCTGATTTATGCTTTATCTAACACAGGCTACATCAAAACCTATGATGAAAACCTCAACCTGCTCTCAGAAACCGAATTGTTTCTTGCAAGCCTTGATAATGCTCGTGTTGTTTCACACACAGATGATTTTCTGATTCTTCAATCCATCGAACAGCTGACAGAGACAGATCATGAATCAAAACTAGTCCTAATTGATATCACAAAGAACACACCCAAACAGATTCAAACAATCACGACTAATAAATTTGGTTTTGCCTATTTCATGTCCTCTGATAACAATACATTGGAATTCAAAATGCTTGCAGGAAAGGGCCGATATTACCCGATGACTTTGACGAAGAATTATTAATCAATACCCTTCCTTCCGGGGACTTAAGTCCCCGGCTATATTCCTGCACCCTAAAGGGTGCTCCGACAAAATAGCTTTACCCTATAAAAAACACCCGCATCTTCCTTGAAGACAATTAAAAAATAAAGCGCTGTAAATAATATTTACCGTTATTTTTGTCCGCCAGCAACGCTGGCCTTCAAAAATTACGCTCTTTTAGATGCGGCCTTTATTTTTTTCTGTCTGAAAGGAAGGTGCAAAAAAAAACCTGCCCAAACCTTAATTTAACACATTCTTTTGACACCCCAGCACTCTGCAAAGAGAACATCGAAGCTAATTCCCCGACATCACTAATGTAATACGCTTTTGTACGAGTCCCCTATAACATAAACCCCTATAACAGTTACGTCATGAAAATGACTATAATGAAAAATGCTATCAATTTGAGAGAAAATGAAATGAATCAAACGACAAAAAATAACGCACCTCATTAAATAACCAAAGAATCATCTTAGGTTAATATCCGCATTTTTTTGCCTGGTATTGGCATACCACTTGCTATTTAATACATTAAGACGGGGCGCAGAATGGGATAGAATGAGATGTGTGTTTGATGATGGTTTTATTGTCATCAGTTTTTTACTGATACAATATCTTCGAGCGACAACGATTTTTCTTTTTACGCGGCCTCTCCACCTTCCTTCTCCAAAACATCATCATAAAATTGAAATTTAAATAAACGGGAGTTTATACAGCTTGACCAAACCCCAGCACCCAAGCGCCTCATGCAAGCCCCCTCGCTTGACTTCCCCAAAGTGAGGCGCTTCCTTTTTCCTTTTTCATAGTTCAGACATCATCATAAACAAACCATCCAAATCATGAACATCAGACAAGAAAAGAGGAATGGTTTGCAATTGTTCCTTGGCTACAAGCGCCTGTATTTCTCGAATCCATTTTCGATCTTGTTTTATGAGCGGAAGAAATCGCTTATAGTTCTCTATTAGACTTAAAGCCTTATCTGCTCCCATTGACTTTGTTAAACCAGCCTGAATCTCTTTGAGCTTGTGAGCTGACAAGGTAAGATTGGGATAAATACGATTTATGATTATTGAACCTAATTGATACTGTCTTTCTTGTAATTGTTTTGAAAAAACATTGGCCTCTGTATAAGAATTCTCAGTACTTGTACAAATAAGCACAAACTTTGTTAAGGGATCCTTTAATAAAGCATCAACCTCAGAGGCCCTTGATTGAAAACCCGTTAACAACCCCTGAAAGGCAATCAACATTTCAGACAAATCCTGCATAAAAGCAAAACCTGTCACACGATCAAAGATTTTAAGAATATGCTTTGACCCTTTTTCGAGAAACTTAAGCCCTGTTTTTCCTAAAGACATTGTTGGCTTAAGCAACACATGCAACATAGAATTGTTAATCACGTTCATCATTTTTGCAGGAGCAGCTAAAAAATCGTTTGCATGCTGCATAGGTGGTGTATCAACAATAATAACATCATAGCGTTTTTCTTGGAAAATCTCATAAAGCCGTTCCATGGCCATGTACTCTTGTGTACCCGCCATCATCTTGGAAAGATTTTGATATAATTTATTATGAAAGATTCTATCACGAGCTTCTTTTGTGCTAGCGTATTTATCAACCAGCCGATCAAAGGTCCTTTTGGTATCTAACATCATGGCCCACAACTCACCCCTTGAAGCACCATAGTTTTTAACGACGGCGTTTTTTGTCTTTTTCAATCCTTTGATATCAATCCTTAAAGGCAAGTCTGTGAGACCTTTTAAACCTAAGGCATTTGCCAGGCGCTTAGCAGGATCAATGGTAAGAACAATAACCTTCTTGCCTTCAAGAGCATATTTGATGCCCAACGAGGCAGAAACAGTTGTTTTGCCCACTCCTCCACTGCCACAAACAAGATAAATATTTTGCTTTTCACCTGTCACGACAAAGCCCCTTCAATGTTCTTTATAATAAAATCAAAATCTTTAAGCTCTTTAAGGCCCTCAAATTGATAGGGCACAGTGATTTTATTAAAATCTGAAAATGATTTATTAATTTCTTCGATATAAAACGCGTTAAGCTGAGACCTTTTAAGTGCTAAATCATAATAATCTGCTAATATTTTTCCTTGAGAACCTAGCTTTTTGAGATTTATTTTTGTAATTTTTTGAACACCTGGCATCACAGCATTAATAAAAAGAGGTCCAAAAGAGAGCTGTGTTCTTTCTTTCAAAGCGCAAACATACTCTCGAGATTCGCTCACAGGCATTTCCTCTGCTAACGTCACCAGGCAAAACCTTGTTTTTCCGCTGTCTCCCAATAAATCTAAAATATGCTGCGCGCGCTTATGAAGAGGGCCGATTTTTACAGCTGACTTCACAACCTCTGGCACCTCTAAGGCTGACAGACCATGTCCTGTAGCCGGGGCATCAACTATAATCAGGTCATATTCCCTATTACCCAATGCTCTGTTCTTATACTTTTTTTCTAGTTCATAAATTTTGCCTAACATGAGAATCTCGTTAAGCCCTGGCACCGCACGGATAAAATTAATCACATATTTATTATTAAAAAAAACATCGTAAATCTTTTTAAAATGAATTTGCTTGAGAACATATTCCTCAAAACATTTTTGAGGATTAAGATTTATGCCCGAAATATAGGGAGCCAAAGCAATGGCCTCATGGCTCAAACTATCACATTTGAAAACAGGAGCTACGCGGCCAGATGTATTCATTTCTACGAGAAGTGTCTTTTTTTTGTGTTGAGCCGCTAAGAGCGCCAACAAAATCGAGACAGTTGTTTTACCAACACCTCCTTTGCCAGAGACAAAGATGAGACGTTTTTGGAATAGGTCGTTTAGAGGCATCTTCGATGTTTTACAGTAAATATGGGGGGAGTCAAGACATGTGAAAGAATCGTTAAGGGGTAACGGTTACGAAGCCCGTATCGTTTAGCGGTCTGGGCAACGGCTTTATTAGCACACATAACCGTAACCGAAAGACGAAACGGGCCTCGTGGCCCTAACCGAAAAACGAATTAGCGTTTCTCATATATTCTAAGCTTTTTCTCAAGATAGAGAACTCTTTGGCGCAGCTTTCTAACCTCGTTCTGCAGACCAGAGACATGAGTGAAGGAATCTACGGTTGCTTTTATTTTGCCTTCGATGTTTTTTGATAGGTCTTGGGTTTTTTGAAAAACCTCTTTAATAAGATTCTCGTCAGTAGGGACAAAGGCTTCTTCGAATTTTTCGTAAAAGTTTTCGGCCCCTTCTTTAGCATTTGATATCTTATTATGTACATTACCCGTTGTCTTGTTTACAAAATTCTTAATAGCCCCACCACCATCTCGAATGATGGTTTTAAGAGTTGGCAAGGGAAGAAGGCTTTTTTTCTTTTTTTCTTCTTCAAAAATTATTTGTGTAAGAGTCACACTGGTCAAATCTTCTTTTGATTTATTATCGATAACCCTGACATCTTCACCACCTCTGATCATACAACCTATGTCATCCAAAGTGACATACGTAGAATTTTGCGTGTCATAAAGTTTGCGATTTTGATACCTTTTAATAATAATAGCTTTTTTCACACCATCTCTCACAATTCCTCCTAGCCTACGAATAACAGAACATAGATATTAATCTGACAACTTCCTCCCTGCCTCACCCGCGTCATAAGCGCGTCAAAAAACAGCTTTTAAGTTAAAGACCAACGATCTTTGTTTTGCAATATCTTTCTTTTTCATCATCAGCCCCAACCTCGTCTTTGATACCCTGTTCCTGCCTAAATTGGCGTAGAAAAACGCTTCTCACCGTCATGAGAGCGTCTACTTTGAGGCGCTTGTTTTCATCACTGCTTTCTGACACTGATTCAATTTCACTATCAACAGCTGCCATAAGTGAAGAAATGATCTCTTGCTTTACCTCAGCAGGTTCTTTTTTTTGCGGTAGTGTTTCATTATTTCCGTCATTTATATGATTGGCTGAGTACTTTACAACGTCGTTGATAAATTGCAATGTGTTATCAATGGAATCAAACTGTTTGAGAAAATCGCTGTCTGCTGTAATACGATTTGTCAGATCAAGAGAGGCTGACGTCGCTAACAACAACTCCTTAATCGATGCAGAAAAATGCTTTTTGATGTCTTCAATGTGTTGAAAATTCTTCAGTAAAACCAATAATCCAAGCTTTTCAAGATTCATTATTCCTCCGAATTCCTTCGAGATTGTGAGCTATCAAAATCCAGATATTCACGCAATTTTATACTGTATGCTCCCCCCCCCTCCTTTGTAAGGAGGGGGATCAAGGGGGAGGCAGAGGCTTTAACTACCTTTTAATAAAGACATTTTTCTCTACCCCACCCCAACCCTCCCCTTACAAAGGGGAGGGGGTGTTTAGGCTTATCCTAATTACCTATTGCCTTATCTGATAAAGATCTTTAATGCTCTGAAGAGCAACGCAGGCTGTTTATTTTCTGCATAATATTTAAGACAATTCGAGGATTTTATGAAAAAAACTTATACTATCATACACATGTCACTTCTCGTTATCATGATGCTGGCTATTGGTTTTCTGGCCATTCAAGTCTCTGAACTCGATAACCAATACTTTTCAGAACTTGCCAAAAAACAAAACAGCCCTACAAGTGACGGTTTTGTAGCTAACAAAATTCAAAACCTTGAGAAATCTGTTGTTGAACAAAGCCAAACCATTAAAGAACTCAAAAACCAACTGGCTGTACTCTCAACTACAAATAACAAAACCACAAATTCTCAATACATGCCTGCTCCAGAATACGCTCTTAACGAAGCAGCCTTCACCACAACAGAGCAAGTAGGCAATTCTATTAACACCATTGGATACCCAAACAAGATTTCAGCCTGGCAAGAAAGAAACGAACTTTTTCTTGAGCATGTGATGAAAAAAGCCATCCCTTTTGAATACAACAGATCAAAAAAAGCCATCCATGTTTTAGATGTAGTGGCTAATTCTGTGTTCCATCAAATGGGCCTACAAAAAGATGACAACATTTTACGCGTTGATGGCAAACCTTATTTCAGAGGCATGGAACTCAGGCACAAACTTTTAGAACCAAAAAATAAAAAAATCTCTCTTCTCAGAGACGGCAAACGCATGACCATCAATGTTTCTTTCTCAAAAACTGATCCCAACAACTCTATCTTGCTCAAGCTCACACAGGAAGAATTTGAAAGCAATATTGACTCTCTTATGACAGACTTAGATACAACCCCTGTCTTTGACCAGGCTAGCAATCAGGGCGTGAAACTCCTCAACATTAATCCCGAAAGCCTTTTTTCTCTCATGCGGCTCAAATCTCAAGATGTCATCACGGAGATTAATGGCGAACCTGTCACCAATGACAACATCATTCAAAAACTAAAAACTTCTGCCAATAATGTATTAGAAATTTCGTATATGAGAAATGAATTGAATGATAAGGTGAGTGTTTCTCTCAGTAATTAATAATAGGCCTCAAAAAGAGGACCTAATTTATCAAAAGAATCGTCATCCAAAAAACCCGCTGTTGTAAGTGCAAAGACATCTAATCCAACCAAGGCATTCACATTGGCATCGCCCTCGCCTACCTTTTTCAGACGTTTTTTTATGGCGCGATTAAGAATTCTAATGTTTTCATAAATCTCTTTTAGATTTTTCAAAGCCCAATCAGGTTCAAGCCCCTTTTTTTGACGAAAATATTGAGCCAATAAATACGTAGATAAAATCCGGCTCAAAGATTCAAGAGGAGAAGCTAAAGGCAAATGAAACCTAACCATGTGTTTAAGTTTTGCCATGATTGGACAATCACTAGTAGCCATGTAAATACCCAAAAGTGAAGCAATACCCTTTTGCAAGGAAACTGTCTTTTTGTATTCTCTTTCTTGGGTAATGACGTGAACATTCACCTCGCTAAAAGAAACAAAATCTTTAAATGAGCTCACAAGCTCATAGATGTTTATGGCCACAGGACAATGAGAATGGGTTTTATCGCAACAACAATTTGAACATTGTTCATAACCCATTTTAGTCCATTCAGGATAGTCTTCTTCCTTTTTAGCGTGCAAAAGATTAAGCGTTTTAGGATCAAGAGAAAGCAAAAAGATTTTTGTGCCTTGATTAGGAAAAGTAAACCGGTATTCAATGGTGATGGGCTTATTTTTTTTATCTAGTGCCATGGTTATGAATAAGTAATAAATCACCTCTAGGCGAAGAATGGTAAACAGTCAATTATTTAACAATGTTTTCATGGGGTTAGAAACTTGCTTTCTTTAAAGTCTTCTTTGTAACTTTTTCAGTGCTTTTTTCAGTATTTCGCCTAAATAGAGGAAAAAATATGGGAATAATATTTAACAAATCAAAACACACACTCGTTCTCAGTGATTTACATCTGACAATCGCAGAACCTGATCATGGAAAGAGATCTCTCTGGAAGAAATTTAATCGTAAAGACTATTTCATTGATCAACCCTTTGCCAACCTCCTTAAAAAAGCCACCCAGCAAATAAAAAAGGAAATTGAACTGGTTCTTGCAGGAGACATCTTTGATTTTGATTCTGTTACAGAAATACCCGAGACAGATGATTTTCACCCCAGCTGGTTAGAAAAAAAGCGCGGCCTCAATTCAGAAGAGGCAAAATCATTTTTTAAAATCAAACGTATTATTGAGAGTCATCCAGTTTTCTTTCAGGCTCTTAATGATTTTGTTCAAGCTGGCAACAAAATCATTTTTGTTATTGGAAACCATGATCTTGAGTTGCATTGGCCCTCTGTAAAAGAAGAGATTCTCAACACCCTGTCTTTAGCAAAAAACAATACCAGTGTTCGGTTTTGTCCCTGGTTTTACATTAGTAATTCAGACACACTCATTGAACACGGAAATCAATATGACTCTTATTGCAGTATTGCTGACCCCATTAACCCCTTTTACCATCACTTAAAAAATGCTTTTATAAAACTTCCCTTTGGGAATCTTGTCCACCGCTACATGATAAATGGCATGGGTATCTTTAACCCTCACGTAGACACAACATATCTCTTAAGTTTTGGAGGTTATCTTAAATTCTATTTAAATACTGTTCGAACCCAACCTCTTTTGCTTATTGCTTGGTTTTTTGGTGCTGTAGCAACCAGTTTTATTGCCTTAAGAGACAGACTCATGCCTCATATCAAAAACCCTCTCACTCTTGAAGATAGATATAAAGAAATTTCCCAAACAGCTAATGCAGAACCAAGGATGGTAAGGGCTTTGAGAGAGCTCCACCTCCGCCCAGTCACGTGGAATATTTTTAAAATCATGCGTGTGCTCTGGTTAGACCGCGCCCTTCTATTTTTTATTTTGGTCTATTGTGCCTTTCAAGTCGTCGCACTGATGCACATTATTTGGGAAGTCTCTTTTTTGTGGACGTTTCCTGTCTTTTTTCTTTTTATGCCTTTCTTTCTTATGTACATTCACAAAATCGAAGTAATTAGGCCTGCCACAAAGGTATCCATTTCGAGAAAGATCATTAAACTTGCTACAGAAATCACAAAAACATCCCGCCTGGTTTGTGGTCACGTACACGCACCTGAACATAAATTTGTTGATGGCATTGAATACCTCAATTCAGGCTACTGGTCCCCCTCCTTTAAGGACCCAAACTGTACGGTTTTTGAAAAAAACAAAACATTTGTGTGGATTAAACCTGGGTCAAAAAATCGGGATGCCATGATCCTGTTCTGGGATGACTGCAAAGACTCTGATAATGTATTTATCTAAAAACTCATGCTATTTACTCATGCTCATGCTTTATTGCGCCTAGCGTCGAGAGACCCGAAACTCTTCACGTTGGTGCGTTGGCTCGTAGGTGCGTAGGCGCATCTCCTATCAATTGACATTTACCCTTTAATTTCATAATTCTACGACCTTAATATGGTATACCTAATTCTCAACGCCATCCTGCTCTCACTTGCACTTTATTTATTCACAAAGAAAAATCTTCTCTCTTATTATAAATCAGGGATGTTGTGGCTCTCTTGGTTAGCCATTGGTGTCATCACCCTCATGGATGAGCTCACCAGCATCTACTATGCCCCTAGTGAAGCCTATCGTTATATTGGCCTGACAGCGATTATCTTTCTCCCTCTCACATCACTCTTTATTCGCTACCTCTCAACACGCCTGATAAAGATTTCTGAGATCCTTGATAGGCACAAAATGAAGGGCGGAGGGGTTTACACATTCTCATACCTAGTTTTAGGCCCTTTTATTTCATTTATTGCTGTGGCCTCGATTCTCATTACTTATGTTCTCACAGCCGCTATCTCAGCTGTGAGTGCCGTTGAAAACGTTGGGTCTTTTTTGGAGCTCGGCCCTTTTGTTAAACTGGCTATTGAGCTGACAATCGTGTGGTTGGTTGCAGGCCTCAACATCTTAGGCATTCGAGAAAACATGCGCGTCACTTTTACTATTTTTCTCATCACAGCCATAGTCCTCATCAATCTCCTCACCTCAGGGATCATTAATTTTGAGCCTGGCAATGTCATGCGAATTAAAGAGGGCTTTAGGCTTGTTGGCCAAGGCTTTGTCAGCAACGGCGTCACAGGGGGCTATTCCTTTTTTATTGCCTCTATTTCTAACTGTATTTTGGCCTATGCAGGGGTAGAATCTGTTCTCCAAGTAGCGAGATTGTCTGAAAGTTGGCGCAGCACCAAAAAGTCGTACATCTTTTTGGCTCTTACAGTTGGTATTTTTACACCGCTCATTTCTGTGCTTGTTCTTTCTAACCCCAATATTAATTTTGAAGCCCATGAAACAGATCTCATCACACACTTTGGTGTTCTCATGCACGGCCAATGGTTTGGTGTTCTTATTTCTATTATAGCAAGCCTCTGTCTTATCATGGCCATCAACACCGCCTGTGTGGCAGGGAGTGAACTAGTAGAACGCGTGGCCAACCGTTATGGATTTCATTGGATTAATAAAACAAATAAGCGGGCTTCGCTCTACCGCATTCATATTGGAACAGCCATTTTCTTTTCACTCATCATCATTGCCACACAAGGACAGCAAATGGCCTTGGCGGCCATGTACGCGGTGGGACTTGTGGCCACATTTGTGATCAACCTAGGCTGTCTTCTCATTTATAATTACCAAAAAGGCACTGAAGAAAAAAGCGAATTTCGTGCCCGAAGAGTTGGCACGATTTTCTTATTTATAGTTGTTTTGAGTTGTTTTATTTACCTCGTGGTCCACAAACCCTTTGGATTTGTGCTCTGGGGTGGCGCCACTGTTGTCTGCCTTCTCGTAGGTGTGTATGGCACTCGCAAACGTAAACCCGAAACAAAACAAATCGCCAAAGGCGAAACTCCCTTTGATATGATCCTCTACATTGCTGAACACGAGGGCGAAAACATTCACATCCATTTCAAGAGATACCGCGATAAAAAACAAGATAAAATGTATGACGTGACTACTGTGCTCACGCTCTTTTCACCACGTCAAAAAATACCACCAAAAATGGGCGACAATCACTTCCGTATTCCCTTTACCCGGGCAACTATCTTTAATAAAATTGTCGCTATCTTGGAGCTTTTGGTTTACGAACTACCACATAAAAATATTACAGTTCACTTTGGCTGGCCTCTGGCTTCTTGGTCTGATCGCCTTTCTACTGGTGTGATGGTCATGAATTTTATGAAGCTACCAAAGAAGTTCCCACAAATTAATTTTAAGATAGAAAAATTTAAGGCAGTAAAGAAAGAAACAAAGAAATGAAGGGCCCCGTAGCTTGCTGCGAGGCAGCAATCTGAAAACACTAATAGATCAACGCCCCAAGGCGCAGCGTAGCAAACCCACACTGTGGGAATAAGGAGTATTTTGGTTAGTTACGACACCCCTCAATTTTACACTTATATAAATCAATTATCCGCTCTTGTGGATAACAAAGATGAATTCGGCAGCATCATTGGTTACGCTGTTATGGCTAGCCTTATCCCTTTTTCTACGCAATCTGGTTCCCTGCAAGACATTCACTTCGAACAACTAGTTGCTGTCTACCAAGAGTTAGAAGGGGCTGTAACCTCATGCAAGGCAACTGATAGTTTTCAAACCCTTTGCGAACTTAATGTAACCGTAAATGATTTTTTTAAAGAACATGAGGAAAACGATTCACCTCCAGAGCCAGGAAGCCCTTTGCTTAAGAGAATCATGTCTGTCTTAGAACAAAAAAGAGGTGTGCCCGAAGACATCTTACGCCGAAATGGGTTAGCCCTTGCAAGCGCTGTTCTTGACAGAGGCGCTTTAGAAAGAAAAGTCGATTGTCTTAAACGAGACTATAGGCTTTTAGAGAATATTTTTTCTAATTAAGGAGAAAATTTGACCAACACAACATATCACTGCATATTTCTACCGTTTGTTGATGTCTATGACCTTGGGGGGCCCGAAGTCTTCAAAAGATTAGACTGCAAAAAAGAAGGCAAAAAAAATCTCGTTGTTATCCCTATGCCCTTTATCAGAGGTCTTGATGAACTTGTTGAAGGTCATCACGGGGGCGGCGCAAACGATGTTCTCCAATACCTCACTGACTTCAAAGACTACACCATAGACACAGAGCTTGGTTTTTCTATTTGTGAAGCCTCAGAAGGCCTCGACATTGTTCTTTTAGAAGTAGACAAAAAAGCCTTTAACAAGTTTTCGGTCATTGATTGCGTTAAAAAGATAGTTAATGTTTGGGAATCAGATGCCGTTGATTCTCCCATCATCCTCACAAACAAAAGCAAGTATCATATCAAATTTACAGGACGCGGCATTAAAGTAGAAGAACCTCATTTCTTGCAAGTAAAGGCAGACATTGTTCACGAGGGCGTGATTTCTGGCAACCCTACTTTGCAAGAAAAACTGCATAGCAACAATGGAACCATCAGCCTCACCGATGCCTCAAAAATTCTCAAAAGAGACCTTTACATAAATCAATTTATCAAGTTCGTGGGACATGGCACCTATGAATACGCACGCGTCCAAGCTGATCTTATCTATAACGATGCCAAGACCCGTGTTGTGGACCACAAAAATGCGCGACTCGAATTCCTCAAAAGACAAGAATACGGAAAACAAGTTCACGTAGGAAAACAAACCAAAGACAATGTCTTGGGCATAAGCCCTTTAGACATGGAACAATACTTGGCCTTGCAGTATGGTATGTTTGACAAAAATGTCTCTCTCTTTTTTCTTTGCGGCACTCAAGGCTCAGGAAAAACTCTGCTCAGCTATGTTGCTTCAATTGATCTTGTTCTTTGGTATGACAAAGAAGAGGCAAAAAAGAGAGGCCTCGATAAAAGAGAAGGCCTTTACAAAAAAATTGTTCTTTTAAAACCTACCGAAATTCTAGGCGGTAGTCGTCGTGATGTTGGTGCCTTGCCTGGTAATCTCTACGAAAAAATCAAACCACATCTTGGCGCTTACATAGATGCCCACAGGGTTTCTGTTCTCAACGATGTTTTTTCTTTTGAAGACATGCTCAAGCATCCAAAATTTGCCAACGACTTTGGAGAAAAGCGTCCCGAAGAAACAAACAAACGCAAAATTGATGGACACGCGTATCTCCCACCAAATTCCGAAGTCATTGAACTCACTTATTCTGGATTTATGCGTGGACGTTCTTTTAGCGACACAATTCTCCTCGTGGACGAAGTGCAAAACTTCACACCTTATGAAGTGAAAACAATTATAGCTAGACTCGGTGAAGGGTGTAAGGTTGTACTCATGGGTGATCCATTGCAAGTAGACAATCCTCTGTGCTCGCGCTCTATCAACGGTCTTACGCATGCTATCAAACATTATCTGGATAAACCTTATTCTTCTTTAGTGAATCTTTCTCGAAACTACCGTAGCCAAATGTCTCAAGACACAGATGATTGGAAGGTGTATTCAGCGTAACAGCATTCTCCCCGAAGAAACAAGGCTCATTGAAGCAAAGTTCATAGACATTACACTCGGCATACCCGCCGCCTGTATTGATAATGGATCTAATACGGCTTGGGTTTGAGCCCTTGTTGGCACGACAATTCTGGAATCACTCCCACTCATTCTCATTCTCTGCGGAGAACCAAAACGTCTTGCCATAAGTGATCTCGCTTCTGCTGAACTAGGAGAAACAAGGGGAGGCGGTTGACCTGGACCTACTGTTGGAGGCAGCGTGCTACTGGACACGGGTGAAGGAGAAGCCTTAAGCATCTTTACTGCTTGAACAAGTGCAGCAAACTGTGAAGGAAATTCCACATTTGTCTGTCGCGTGCCAAAGGCTTCTAAAGCTCCTGCAAACAATCTAAAATCTGGATCAAAGCGTTGTTCTGAATCAAGCAAGCGTTCGCGAAGGCTTACGCCTGTTGTATCAATTGTATTAAATTCTCTTGTTTCACCTCTGAGTGCGCTTGCAAACATTTCTCTGTCAATTTCATCAACCTCATACATCCCAAAAAGAATCTCTAAAAAACCTGGTTCATTGGGATGAAATTGGCGGCCATAATTTCTATACATGTAATGGGAAAAAACGCCTTCAACAGTTCTTTGTTGAAAACCTTCAGTCACAAGAGAATCTAGATTATCTAGTTCAATCCAGGCATAGCCCTTGCGATCAGCTCCAAAATAAATCCTGGTACGTGTCTCATGATAACCATGAATCATTTCAACGCGAGCACCTTGCCATTCCATAGGATCTTTCTGCTTTGCCCCAGGCGTTCTCATCCTTCCAGACTCAACACGAAAGGTTTCACTTTCTCGATCATACACAAGTGTAAAACCCATGCGCGCACTGTCTTCATCAAATTCTAATCGATGAGCTGTTGTGCTTCTTATTCCGCGTGTTGCAAGGATAGAAACTCTGTATCTGATTTCTGTAGGTGACTCATCTTGGAGAACAATACGAAACGCAGATGTTTTTGGTCGAGATCCCTCTGGCACAGAAAAAGGCCTTAACTCGTTTGTAAGCGCTGTCACACGCATGGCCTGTGGTGTACTTATAAAACGACTCACCCCAGGCCGTTCATCAAATAAAAGAGTTTGGCCTTGATTACTCACAGCGGCAATCTTAGGCCCATCAGCTGATTCCAAATAATACATGGGTGTATCATTTGTGGCTCGAGTAACACCTAGCTCTGTTGTTTCTCCTCCTGTCGTGGCTTTGGCATATGATCTCAAAACCGTACCATCAGGATCGTCCCCTTCCCTTTCATGTTCAATCCCGGCCACTTCAAAAGGCTGCCCTGGAATCCTTTCTGGTACCCACATTTCTAATTCACTTTCGCCCAATTGAACCATTGCATCATTAGAAACAGCCACAAAAGGAGAATCAGGTCTGAGCTGATTAAAGGCCAACCAATCAAGAAGACCTTCACGCACTTCCATAGGCGCTGTTCTCCGTTCTCTGGTTCCTTGAACACCCAAAAGAGCCATGGCCGGACGACCGCTTAGTGTGCTTGTTGTGCGCACAACCTCAAAATCCATTTCCACTTGTGTAGACCCCACGCCTGCAACCATCTCAAATGTTGTGGCACCTTCGACTTGTGTTGATCTAAACTTTGCTGGAACTTCGACAAACTGCTCAGGATCTTCTGCATCTTGAATGAGAAAGCGTCCCCCTTCGAGGACTTCATCTGGATCTACCTGGGCCGAAGCCACATAATTACCATTATCTCTTAATTGTAAAGGCAGCTCTACTATCACACCAGGTGCCATGAATCGATTTGTGAGTCTATCACCACCTGTGAGAACTTGGCCAAAAGTTGTCTCTCGCTCTGGGAACAAACCCTGATCATGAAGCCTGCTTAATGTGTTTTGCAGACCAACAACATCTGCTGCCTCTGCTCTTAATGGCCTGATCTGTTCTGGGCTTGGATAAAGGGCCTCTCGTTTTTCCTGTTCAACATAAGGGATATCTGTGTCCAGAAGAACAGGAACAACAGCTTGACTCCTGGCTTCATACACACGTGGCCCACCTTCACCTGCTACAGTTTCTCTTTCATACATGGGCACACCTTGGTCTCCAACCCTTCTTTGAAAATCTTCTGCTGTTTCTTCTCGTGGAGGGCCAAGGTCTTCTAGTTCGTCTACGACTGGTTTGAATTCATGACTGACTAAATTAAGATCAAAGACTCTTCCTGTGGCCTCACCATCTCTGACTTCAACAAGACGCGTAAGCTCACGATTGCTCTCAGGATGTGGTGTTGGTACTAACTGGACTGTTTCGTCCTCTGCACGATCTATCCCTTGTCCATGACCAAACGTTGCCTGAACAACACCTACTACTTGTAGATTATCACCAGATGACAAAACCTCTAGGCTTCCAAGCCTTACCCAGCTCTCCTGTCCCTGTCCCTGTGCAAAGTATGTCAAGGCAACACGCCTTGTTTCTCCCTCTGTTATCTCTACTTGAGGGTCTGAAAATGAAGCCAAGGAAATAGGCCTGATTGGACGACCAATGTTTCTAGCTACTCTTTCTTCATTATGCTCTTTGGCCAAATCTCTGATGCCTCTAATTTCTGCTGGTTCCTGTCGTTCTCCTGCTGCATTGAGAACATTCACACCACCAAGAAACAATCCACTACGAACAGTTTCTATTTGAAAACTCTTTAGGCCCTCATTAAGACTTGCCTCTAATAAATAAATCCTTAAATCCCCTGCAGGTTCTTGTCTGATTTTAAACCGATCATCTGTAATAGGAACCGCAGTTGAAGGATCATGGCCTCTGCGATAAACTCTTGTTTGCCTTCCTGAATCGTAGACAAAGGGACCTTTGCGCTGCTCTGGATTCCAGATAACAGGGAGAACTAAAACTAAACCTGAATCTGATTGCAGTTCATACTCATAAGCCTGCCCTCTCACCAGACTTGTTTGAGTCTGCATCTCCCCTTCTGCGTTTCTTTCTTCTGTAAAAGATCTTTCCAAAAATTGAATCGTGCGTTCCCCTGTAACAAAGAGCTCATCTGGGGCAAAATCTAAGACTGTGTTTTCATCAACTCTAATTGGCACGCGTTGAATAGATGCAGAATCAATCTCGTCAGCTTCAGCGGCTGCACCCACAACCGCTGGAGGGCTTGTTGCATCTTGCAAGCGCACATCATTTCCTAATGGAATAAACGGTGTACCCACCACATCACCCACAACCAAGGCTGGTACAAAACCATTTACTTGAGTTCCATCCCACTGAACTTCGGCAAAACGATTCTCACCTGCAACATCAGGAACCACATGACCCATGAGCGTCATCCAAGAGGAAAAGTTTGCAGCATCTTCTTCTGAAACAAAGTAACGAGTCACATCATCGACTTCGCGTGTGAAAAGATGGAAATCTCTTTCATTGATCCCATCAGCTCTAGCCGCTACACGAGGAACACCTCCCTCTGAATTCATCTGCCAAGTAAGAGCTTCTGCATCACGTTCCCCTGTCACATCTTCACTAAATGGATTTTCTACAGAGTACAGGACTGTCCCTATATTTGGTATATCAAACTCAATGAACGCCGGGTCTATGACTTCGACACAAATTTCTTGTTCGCCAGAAACTCTCTGCGAGTATTCATCAAGTGTGAGTGTGGCATGCGAAACCATTGTTCCATCAACAGGGTGCTCTAAAACTGTGATGGAAAGACCAAGAACATCTTCAGGCACTTCGCCGTTAGTGGTTCTTATTGACGTGGGAACATCCACTTCATAACTTGTTCCATTTCTGGTAATATATCTTTCGCCAACCAACTGAACACCAGAAGGCCTGCTTACACTTACCCTCAACCTCTCCCATCCTCCTGGAGTTTCTGTTCGACGTGTTACTGAAAGATTTGTTTGATCAGAAACCGCTAAGGGGACTGTGACATCTTCTTCTGCAAGCTGCACCCTCAGACCATCCGTACCAAGATTTTGTCCACGCACTTGGACTTCAGTTAATTCTACTCTTGCCCCCTGGTCTCCTTCTTCAATAGCTAGATTTAAACCAATTCTTGCTACTGGAGATAATTCTAAATCAATAGCTTGAGCTGGATGTACAGTACCAGCCGACTGAGTCAAACCAAGATCAAATACTCTTTCCTCTTCTCTAGCAGGCAAGACGGGTTCATTTCTGGCCCTGGCAATTCTTCGATATTCTGCAAGACTTGCACTGTAAGCTGCGCTTGTTTCTTCTAGCAGCTCCAGAGCTCTACCCCTATTTTCCAGCCCCTCACCCAAATCAAGAGAAAGGCTAGGCCCCCAGATTTGTTGGAGCTGATACGCAAGCTCTCCAAAGGGATCATAGGATGTGCTTAACGAAACACGGTTTGAGGTTTCATCAAAATCAACACTGAGACGAGGACCATGAGCTACGCGATTCACCCAGTTATGTGTTTGGCGCACAGACTCTGATTCACTAGGATCGTTTGGAAAAGCAAAATGTGTAGAGGTCGAATTTCTATCTGCTACCATGTAAAACTCTCCAGGGGGAGCTGTGTGATTTGCAGGTGTGAGAGAAATGAATCTTTCTGCTCCACGACGTTCAACTGCAGTAACACTGTATTCATAAACTTCTGGATTATTGAAAAACCTAACTTGAATATTATTATCTGACACCTCTGTTCGCATACGCAGAGCCCTTAAAGACCCATTAAAATTGACTGCCATGGGAACAACGCTACTACCTACTCGGTGCCAACGAGAATGACGGTTACGTGCGTTTTGATTAGAAATATTAATAGGATTCGTTGTAATAGGCTGTGGTGTATTTTCATTAACCGCTGCAACAGCCTGATTGATACTTTCTAGGTCTTCTTGTCTTTGCCTCCTAGCCATGACATCGTCAAAGTTGACGATGTCATGAAAAATAAAAGGATATGCGGCAAACAAGGCGCTTGGATCTAGATCCGAAGGATTAGTGAGATCTGCCCCTAAAATGAGACGTGTTCTCCCTATCATGGCTGTGAGATAATATTGGCCTCTTGTATCCCAAAAGGCAGAAGCCTCCACAGGCATGAGCTCTCCTGGAATGATAATCGCATCTTCCCCAGGAAAACCAATACGAACACTCACAGAACGTGGATCAGGTTCTCCTGAAGCTAAAAACCGAACTCTAAGTGAAATTCTTTCTGGTTCTTGTGCTTGACCGGTTTCTGGATGAGCAATGACCAGTGGCCACGGATTAATTTCAAATGTAATGGCACTGCTGCGCCGTGTGATCTGGGCATTATTGCCTGAACTCATTCGTCCATTAACTGGCTGGTATTGTTCTCCCTCTATTCCAAAATTAAATAAATCATGATTTCCCCTTAACCTATTATCTCCATATCCTATTGGGTAGTCTCTTGATAAAAACAAATTTAAGCTTTGTGGAGGACTATTTCCATCACTCCGCACTTGAAGTGGCTCTTGATGCTCAGAAAATGCGAGTGGCCTATCTGGATCTACCAACCACCCTGCCTCTTCTAGAGGGTATGTTACCGCCCTCACAGCATGTGTTGACAAACTTAAGGCATCATTCACAACACCTTCTCGAGGCAAGTGGTAGACCATAACGGCTCCCTCTGGTTCTTGTTCACCTGGGAGAGGCGTTGTAAAATGCGCCACCCCATAACCAGCCCTTTGATCTTCATATAACTGGATGTCAATAAAGCCTGGGTCTTCTGTAAAAGGCCTGTCAACACGAGTCAACGTGACTTCACGGATTTTGGGTGGTGGACCGGGGGGGGGTGGTGGGGCTACTTGGATATCAATAAGCTCGGATAGGGGAGCAGAGTACATAGTTGGAACTTCGTGTTGTATGTGCTTCATCTCAATATGTATACCTATTCTAGCCCCAGAAAAAGAAACTATTGTTTCATTGCCATCTACCAAGGATTTTCTTGTAGTTTCACCCTCTTCAAGAAAAAGAGCTATACCCTCATTCTTTATTAATTTTTTAAGTGCTCCACGAATCCTTGGATCAAGTCTTCCTGTTTTGCCTCCTTTTACATACTCAAAAAGACCTCTTGTAAAATGCCTGGCATTCATTCCTATTGCACGAGAAAATTCAGGCCTGGCTACTGTCGGCCAAATACCTAAACGGCCTCTACTTTCACCAACAATAGTTAAGCTATCTGGCTTCGTAACACCGCCCAACACAAGCAGGTTAACAGTTTCTCCATCCACAGTGACAGGAATCACATTAGGATCATCAGCAGAAAAGCTACGGTACCAGGCAAGAGGATCAGTTATTGGGGCTGTACCTGCACTAGTTAATCGCCCTCTTTCTATCATTTCTGTATCTGTGCCTGGCATTTCAAACTCAATTGTTGGCCTGGCTCCGACCACAGCCTCTGGAGAGTAAGGAACAAGCCAAGAGACTTCGGTCATGCCTGAATAAGGAGATCTGGCAATCTTTAAAATATGATCAGTATAAAAGCCAACAACACTCTGTGCTGAAAGATCATTACTTTGTATCACTGCTAGGTCTTCTGGAAAAGCAGAGTTGTTGTTTGAAGAAAACATCTTTTCTATCTGTGCTATACTAAGAGGATGTAGCTCTCCTTGTTTTCCAGATTGAAAATATTGAAAAAGATCTTCTGCTAATTCAATCGCACTTGGGCTCCTTGTGCTAAAACCGTGAACGCTTAATCTCGGCTCTCCTGATGGTGTTTCTGATTCAAAAGCAATTAAACCTCTGTCCAAAGGGTGATAGGGATCTACCAGATAAGCAATCCTTCTTCCTGCTACAACATCAACAAACGGCAAGTCTTCTGAAAGCCCTCTAAACCAATCCAAAGGTTTGAGGTCAGCAAAAGACCCCCTTCTTTGATAACCTTCCAAAAAAGGAAGATAGTCAATAACTGTAAAAGGAAAGTCGCTATCACCAGGCTTGAGATTAATTAAAGTGCCTTGACCATTATTAATAATATGTGTGGATGTAACATCTTTATGCCTTTTTGGTAAGGCTGCTTCATCACCAAATTGAGCCTTATTGGGTGTATCAATTATTTTTTGAATAATCCTAGCCACCCTAGGCCTAAGAGGCTCTCTTGTTGTTAAAGATGCATGAATAGCAGCAGCAACGTCTCCAAGAACCATTCCATGTTCACGGCTAAACACTTCATCACCAGCTGAATGAGAAAGCTGAACTCTATTTGAATTTTTTGGTGCCTCAGAATAAAAAAGCAAATGGTCAACCGCACCAGTTTCAGCGTTATTAGCAATAACAATATACACTCTTCTCCCATCAATCATAATAACATTGGGGCTTTCAGGCGTAAGATTATTATACCATTCAACAGGTGTCTGTATGGGAGCATAGGGAAGACCTTCAACTTCGGCATACTGTCTTGTTCCAATGCCTGGGGTGAGATAGCGATTAGGATGTACGTAGGCTGCCTCTGCCCCATCAGGCTGATATGAAAGATGCAGGCTATCAAATCTTAAATGCTCTGGAGGAACAACAAACCAAGGAGCCTCACCATCTGGTAAACTTTCGAAGTACCCCCTAAAGGCAGTGGCCATTAGTTTGGCATCCGGGAGAAGCTCTGACCCGGGCTTAGGAAGGCTTGATTCTGGGGATTCCGCAAGAACATCCACAAAATGAACCATTAGAAAACTATTCAAAACAGTTTCTGGTTCAGGAACCTGATCACCTGTGCCTAAAGAAAGACCTACAAATCTACCATCTCTTACTGTGAGCAATTTAATAGTTCTATCTGCACCTCTCTGTGTGGCCGATGACAAAACAATAAATTTTTCGCTACCATAACTTACAGTGATTCCACGAGTCGTCCCTGGTATTTCTTCAAACCACTGCAACGCATCTGCCACTGTTAACGATAATCTTGGATTAGGAGGTGTTGATGTGAGCGGTTGGTTTTGGTAAGTGGATAGATCTGCTGCTGCAATGGCTAACCCTACGCCAGGCTCACCTGCTGTCCCTGTATCTTCACGGGTTCTTTCTAATTCAAGCAAATAGCGTCCTGCAGCCTGATTCGCCTCACGAGCAAGTTGCTGATTGCTAACAAAAAGATGTACATCTTGCCTGCCTTCACTATAGAGAATCTGAAAACTTAAAAGATCACTTTCTTCAATTTCCGCTCCAGCACCCTTGCCAACGGCGAACGCTATTAAGTCAGCGGCAGCCTGAGATATACCTAAATCTGTTGCTGTAATCGACATAGATGAAAAAGGTTTTATGTAGTTTACTCACGAAAAGAATATGCCCATCACATTCTTTTACCCTGTATGCTTATATATCCAACCCATACGCCCTGATGATATTTCGCATATATGAGTATAAAGTTGCTAGGATTTTATTATTTTTTGAAATGTGTATCTAATTGGTATTATTGGGATTCTTTGCTTTGGCGTAGGCGCGTAGGATCGTTGGCTCGTAGGCGCGCCTTATTTTTGAATAGACATAACAGGAAATGAGCCGCATTTTTGCAAGATTTGTGGAATGCACTTGAGATGCGCCAAGGAAGAAGCGGCAATTCTTTTTCCAAATCTTTCTTCAACCTCTTCAGATTTTTCTTCATAAACAGCAATCGAATGCTTCCACGTATCCATGGTGTCGTGGATCATGTCTTTTTGTTCTTTGATAATGAACCCTTGGTTTCTGAAAATAGTTGGCCAGTCTGTAATAAGTTCTTTACCCTCATGATACAAAATCATGCGCATGCTTTTTTCTTCTTCGCTAGTGGGTGCCCCTGTAAACACAAGATCAGAAAAACCAATACGTCCACCTGGTTTAAGAACACGATAAAGTTCTTTCACAAAATCTGTTTTCTGTTCTTTAGTAACACAGATGTCTCCTGCCACTTCTAAGCAAAGAATAGAATCAAAAGAATTATCGTTAAATTCTAATTTAAGGGCATTGCCTTCTTTGGCTTCTATGCGATCTGACAAACCTGCAGACGCAATAAGCTCTTTTCCTTGCCTTACTTGTTCAGCGCTGATGTTGATGCCTGTGATATGACAACCATATTTTTTAGCAATGCGAATAGCTGGCGCGCAAATACCGCAACCAATATCGAGAACTTTTTTTGTGCTATCAAGACATGCCATTTCTGATACCATGTCTGTGTGAGCATTAAGACCATCCTCAAGTGTTTGGGCTCCTGTGTGAAAAAAACCAAAATGAAAATTATCTCCATAGAACAAGCGCCCATCATCTGTGATGAGATCAAAATAAGCACCCACACTCTTATTTGTTCTTCGTCTCAAAACGAGAAGAGGAATATTCATTTTAATGGCAGCTGCAATTTTTCGAACACATCCCTTGAACCCATGATCGCGATACGTATCTCTAAAAAATCCCCCTTTAGCAGTGAGGATGGTGTTTTTATTTTCCATAAAAATCCCTGTTTACATACATAGCGCCATAAGAACGCCAGCAGCAACAGCCGACCCGATGACACCCGCCACATTTGGCCCCATCGCATGCATGAGAAGAAAGTTGTGATGATTATTGTCTAAGCCTACTTTATTGGCAACTCTCGCTGCCATAGGAACAGCCGAAACACCAGCGGATCCAATAAGAGGATTAACAGGTTCTTTAGAAAACCTGTTCATAATCTTGGCCAAGATAACACCTGAGGCTGTTCCAAAACAAAATGCCAAAAGACCTAGAACGAGAATCCCTAATGTTTCTATCTTGAGAAATTTATCTGCACCCAATTTTGAACCCACAGCCAAACCAAGAAGAATAGTGACAATATTGATGAGTTCATTTTGCATTGTTTTATTCAGCCGCTCTACAACACCACACTCACGCACGAGATTACCAAACATGAGAGCACCAATAAGAGGTGTAGCATCGGGCAAAAGAAGAACACAAAGACCAAGAACAAGGAGAGGAAAAATAATTCTCTCTAACTTTCCAACAGGCCTGAGCTGTTGCATGACGATCTCACGTTCTTTTTTTGTTGTGAGAAGGTTCATGATAGGCGGTTGAATGATGGGAACAAGTGCCATGTATGAATACGCTGCCACTGCAATAGCACCTAGGTATTTGGGAGAGAGTGCCCTCGCTACGAAAATGGAAGTGGGACCATCAGCGCCTCCGATGATACCAATTGCAGCTGCATCTTGAAGTGAGAAATTAATGAATCCGCCTGTGATATTTGTCAGCCACAAAGCCCCAAGCAATGTTGTAAAAATACCAAACTGAGCGGCAGCACCTAAGAGCGCTGTTTTGGGATTAGCTAAAAGAGGTCCAAAATCAGTCATGGCCCCTACTCCCATAAAGATAAGGAGTGGAAACAAGCCGTTTTGAATACCCATATTGTAGATGATTCCTAAAAATCCATTTACACCTGCAATGTCAGCAATCGGAATATTGGCTAAAAGCCCTCCAAAGCCTATGGGAATAAGAAGCAAGGGTTCAAACTTTTTGGCAATGCCAAGATAGATAAGAATAAGACAAACAAAGATCATAAGAAGTTGACCAACACCCGTAGGCAGGAGATGCTTTGTTTTTTGAGTAGCTTGATCTTGAGAAACAGCTGTTCCTTCTTTTGTAAAAAGATCTTTAAAGCCTTGGATGAAATTATAGGCACCTGTTTTTACAAAAAGCTTATTCGCTGTTTTAGATGGCGAACCAAGAGTGGTTTCTTGTTTGGCTTTGACCTCATTGTCCTGAACCGCTACCTCTTCGGCAAAGGAAGGAGTCAATATAAAGAACATCATTGCCACTAAGATAATTGTACTGAAAATTTTATTCATGTCTTTTCATTCCCCTCTCATTACTCATTGCTCATCACTCATCAGCTAATCCTAACCAGCACCTCTCCTGCCGCAACCTTTGATCCTTTATCGACGATAAAAGCATCAACCACTCCATCACTAGATGCTTTAACTTCGACCTCCATCTTCATGGCTTCGAGAACCAAAAGAGCTTCCCCTGATCTTACAGCATCGCCTGCCTTTTTTAAGACATCGAGAACATCACCAGGCATGGGAGCTTTGATTTCGGTCAATTGCCCTGAAGAAACTGGCGCAGCAGCTGGTTTTGCAACTGGCGCTGGCTGAGGTTTTGCAGCTTCTTTAATCACTGGCTTTTCTTGTTTTTTGCTAACTGATTTGTCTTCGCCTTCAGACACAGAAACACTGTAGGTGCTTCCATTAACTGTAGCATTATCACCATCAAGTTTTACATTAAAAGACTCGCCATCAACTTTAACATTATAAATAGCGCCGGCTTTTGCTTCTTTTACATTTTTGCGCACACCAAGCTTGGCCTCACCTTTGAGATACGTAATGCCTTTTTCTTTACAAGCAGCTGCTATGAAAATGTTCTCGTCAGTTTCTTTTAGACCAGCTTCTTTGAGGGCCTTTTTAGCAGGCTCTACTCCCTTGTTTGGATCAGCATCGTTGATTTCTAAAACAGTCTTTGTGGTTGGCTCTTTTCCTAGTTGTTCACTGGCTATTTTGACAATTTCAGGATCTGGCGTCACAGGTGTTTTGCCAAAATAACCCAAGACCATTTTGCCATAACCATCAGCAATCTTCTTCCAAGGACCAAACATCACATTATTAAAGGCCTGTTGAAAATAAAATTGTGAGACGGGAGTTACAGAGGTTCCAAAACCACCGCGACGCACAACTTCTTCCATGGCACCAATGATTGCAGGGTATTTGTCCATGATGTTATTGTCTCTGAGCATTTGTGTATTGGCTGTGAGAGCACCACCTGGCATAGGGCTCCAAGGGATCATGGGTTCTACTGCCGTGGCCTCTGGTGGGAAAAAGTAATCTTTCATACACTCTTTAAAAACAGCTTCGGCTTCCATGACTTTATCGATGTCGATTCCTAAATCGTATTCAGAACCTCTCAAGGCATGCCACATCATCGCGATGTCTGGTTGACAAGTGCCGCCCGAAACAGGGGCTAACGATAAGTCAATCGCGTCTACACCAGCTTCGAGCGCCGCCATGTAACCTGCGATGCTGATTCCTGCTGTTTCATGTGTGTGAAAATGGAGAAATGTTCCTTCTGGAACAATCTTTCTGGTTTCTTTGATTGTTTCATAGACCTTTGAAGGAACAGCTGTGCCTGAGGCATCTTTAAAACAGATAGAATCAAAAGGAATATCTGCTGCAAGGATTTGTTTAACTGTATCGACATAGAATGCTGCATCATGAGCGCCTGAGCAACCTGGGGGAAGTTCCATGAGGGTCACACAGACTTGATGTTTGAGACCTGCGTTGGCAATACATTGACCACTGTAGATGAGATTATTCACATCATTGAGTGCATCGAAATTACGAATAGAAGAGATACCATGTTTTTTGAAAAGTTCGGCATGAAGTTTGATGACGTCACTGGATTGAGAATCAAGACCAACGACATTCACACCACGAGCAAGCGTTTGTAAATTGGCATCCTTACCAGCCGCCTTACGGAATGAATCCATCATGGCAAAGGCATCTTCATTACAATAAAAATACAGGGATTGAAACCTAGCGCCTCCACCAGCTTCAAACCAATCAATACCTGCTTCACGCGCCGCTTCTACAGCAGGGATAAAATCTTTGGTAATGACTCTCGCGCCATAAGCAGATTGAAATCCATCGCGAAAAGCCGTGCACATAAATTTTACTAGTTTTTTAGACATAATTTTCCTCGAATGTTTTACTTTGAATCCTGATTTTTCTTTGCTGCCAAAACAGCAACAGCCACTTTTACCAATTCACCTTCGTTAACTGATGGGACAGGAGAGAGAGCAGGAAGTTCTGGTGAAATTTTTCGAACAACAAGGGCAGAAAGCTTCATTAACAAAACCATGAGTGTCAAAAAAATAAAAACAACACCCATGCCAACAACCATTAATATAAGTCCTTGTGAAATCATTGAATTCTCCCCCACATAGAAATGATAAAATCGATACGGGTGTTTAATATATTGGCTTTTTAGACACAAATTATTTATTACAGCCTTAGTATGGGCACCTTGAACAAAGGAGCCACCCATGAAACGCACCCTATTCTGCATGTTTTTGACATTTCTTGGTTTATTCATCTTTTTCTACCCCCAAAACAGCCCTGCCTTCGAACTGAGAGAACAAAAGGCCTTTATCAATTTTTGCGGCTCAAAACATGATTTTGTTGCTGAAGAAATAGATAAAGGCATGGTCCAGTATATCAACGCGGCCATTCAACTGTACTATACTAAAACTCTCGTAGAAAACCTTGAGGGCGAATACCCTTTATCTTTAGATGAAGCTGAAGAAGGCGTTTGCATAGAAGACAATCCTTGCTTTGATATTGTTCTTCTCGATCCTGTGCACCGGTGCTGGGAAAAGATTTCTGATATTTTTTATGAATCCCTGCATACAAATCAACTCTACTATTATTCATCAGTTACAGGTGTTTTTGAAGAATTTATCGTGGAAGGGTATGGTGGGGTAGAGTAAAAAATGTTTTCTCCAGAAATCACTCTCATAAGTCTCTATGTTAATGTCTTAACGCTCTATGTTGCTGTCTGGTTGTATACTGTACGCAGAGCACCTTCAAACACTTACAATATCAGCCTTTTACATGATTCAAAAAAAATAAAAAAACACGCAACTTGATTGGCTAGTATCCGATAGCCTAAATAACACTAATGGGATGTGTGCGGGGAAAGTATCCAATCAAATAGTATTCATTAATAAAAAAATTAATAGGGTGTGCTAATTCAATGGAGGCGGTATGTCTTTTTTTAGCGCACGAGCAACATCATTACCATCAGGCTGGAATGTAACCAATAGTCTTAGTCTAGAAAATTTTCCCCTTGCAGATATGGGGTACATAAGTCCAAAATTTATGGATACCTTTGGCCCTGACCTTAAAGGAGGCACTGGCCTCTTAGCTCCCTTAGACTACACCGGCTCACGACAACGCGCCGGTGTGAGCGAAGAACCAAACAGCTTTGTTTCAAAGCCACCAACACAAAACCAATGGGAAACTCTTGAGCAAAGACTACAAGGCGCAGGCTTTTGGAGAGGGCATCAAAGTAGGCTTGAAATAGGTGATTGGCTTGACGTTGTTCGTATTGGAAGACCTGGATCAGAAGAACGTAGCGCCTTTGATTGGAGATGGATGAGCAGCCGCTTTGAAAGAGGTGATCAGAGATACATACATTTTAATTTAAGGCTTGCTGATCCAACCACTGAAGCACACTCAGCACTGAACCTCTTTAAAGATGTTGGAACATCGATACATTTCACCGAAGAAGGCGATAGGGTCTCTCGCTCCTATTTCCGCCGAGGACTGGGGCATTCCACTGAAGCCAGCTCCCATTATGACAAGACAACACCTAGCTCCCGTTCTGCGCTGTATCGTTCTCGCCTCCCCTTGAGTGCTGCTAATCATATTAGAACAGCAGCCATGAGAGAAATCCCTCTTTTGGATAATCTAGTAGAACATGCTAATACAAGTAATATTGACCAAACTCTCAACCTAGCTGTTATCGAAGCCATTTATTTTGGCATGATGTATGTCTATGCCTCTGACGCAGCCCCCTCAACATTCTCGTTAGCCTTTGAAGATAATTCTGGTTCTGGTCTTACAACAAAAAATATCTCAGTAACCTTCCATGATGAAAAGAACGGCATGGCAACCATCAGAGTGGGTGAAGCAACAGTGGAACTTAACCTCCTTAGAAGATTTGGGCAAAGCAGGGCCTCAAAGATCATTGCCGCTCAAATACGCGATATCACTGCCAGAGAACGTGATACTACATTTCGTCTCATTAGTCGCACTAATGGGATTGAAGAATTCGCCATTAATGTAGATTCTCCTACTAAGTTTAGCACCACATTTATGAACTCTGGCCGAATGACAAATCCTTTTGCTCTGAACGTATCCTCAGCAATGGAAACAGCCTTAGATCAAGTTTTTACAAGAGTCGAAGAAGAACTCATCGCCATCACTAGACGAGCACGCGAACTTGAGGAAGTAGCCCAAAGTCCTGGCGGTGTTTTTAAAATGTAAAACACGAGGCACGAGGAACTAGGCACGAATTTTTTCATAAGGTGTCCGTCACATTTCGGACCAAAACGGTACATTCATTTTTCTAATCAACTTTTTCCGTCCCAAAATCCGTCCCATTCCAACAAAAATCCCAAAAATGGGACTGGGTGGGACTTAAAATGAGACAAAAAACAAACCTAACCTATTAAAAATACTAAAAACCTATATTGGCACACTTTTTGAATAGTCTGTTAGTATGGCACGTAGACCCGCACCAAATAAAAATGAAATAGCTCATATTACAATCCAATGTAATAACAAAGAATCTTTGTTAAATATTTCAAAAACATTCCATAATGCTGTATCATGGTTTAATTGCTTTCCCTGCGTTTACAATATTAAAATCCATCATATCCTGTTCATGTCTAATCATATTCATATGTTGTTGACGCCTACAGAGAATAATATGGGTGAAGCCATGAAATACACACTTACAAACTTGTCTAAATATCTTAATTGGTTCAACAACAGAAAAAATCATAATTTTCGCAATCGATATGGACCCACTATCATAAGGTCTTATAAACATTTAATTAATGTAATTCGTTACATCTATCAAAATCCTATTCGAGCAGGAATTACTAACAACCCTTTTGAATATCCTTATTCTAGCCTTGGATTCTATTCAGGTGAAAACAACAAAGGTATCATGTTAACCCCTGATGAATACACAAAAGATTCCTTTAGCTTTGGAGCCAGAGGTCGAGAGCAATGGCTAAATCTAGTTTCGGACATTATTGACGGCTATGACCTAACAACCTTAAGAAAATCACTACAAAAAAAAGAATTTCTATTCACAAAAAAGCAGCTCAAATCCATATCAACTAATAAAACAAAACTAGTAATCTAAATATGACTGTTCCATTTTGGTCCGAAATGTGACGGACACCTTATGAAGAATTTATCGTGGAAGGGTATGGTGGGGTAGAGTAAAAGAAATTTAATGCTTTTGCGCTTCCATGAACATGCGAAGAATGGCGTTGATTCGAGTTTGATACCCTTTGCCCCTTGATTTTAACCAGGTGAGAACATCTTTATCTAGACGAATGGTAATAGTAGATTTTGCCTCTGGCAGGCGAAGGGTTGCTTTTTTAAAAAATGAATTACCGAGCTCCGGAATATCTGATAGATCTATTTCCTTATCTTTAGTTTGCTTTAATCTTTTCCAATCAGTTTTTGATTTTTTTTTGGTATTCTTTACACTCATACTTTGTAGCCTTTCTGGCTGATATGATACGTATTGTATCAGCATCTAGCTCTGTAAAAACAACCACTACAATAATGATTTTCATTAACCCAACACCTATCCAACGCTCTTCTCCATAACTCACTCGATTGTCATGAAATGCAAACATAGGATGATTAAAAACCTCATGAACATCCGCAAAATCTATCCCATGCTTTTCAATGTTACCCTGCCTCTTTTTTTCATCCCATATAAATTTCATTTTACCACTGTATTTACAATTTGTAAATACACTTTTTAATTGTTTTTCCAGCATTTAACCGCTTACCTTGTTATTAGATAAGCAAGAGATGTGCCAAGGTTAGTTCGTTGAATATATTAGGATTTTATTTTTTGAATTTCTTATGAGTCCCAAAAATGGGACTGCGGGACTGGGATTGGGACTAGAGTATTGCTGTTTTTCACTAAGATTTCACGCTAGACCCTAGACGCTAGACGCATCTACATCTTCCTCAACTTAATCCCCGCTTCTTTAATAAGCCCCAACGCCACATCACCGAGGGGATAGTTGGCATTGTACACTACTTCCTTGAGGCCAGAATTGAGAATCATCTTAGTGCAGGTAAGACAGGGAGAAAAGGTGCAATAGAGAGTGGCATCTTTGATAGAAACTCCGTGATACGCTGATTGGACAATGGCATTTTCTTCGGCATGTGAACAAAGACAATCTCCAAGAGCCGCACCACTCTTTGCAAAATCAGAACAACGAGGACAGCCACCTTCGCTGCAATTTTTTACACCACGTGGTGTGCCATTGTAGCCTGTAGAAATGATGCGCTTGTCTTTGACAATAATCGCCGCGACCTTGCGCTTGAGACAATTGCTGCGCAGACTCACATTCCTCGCTATGTTCATGAAATACGTGTCCCAGTCAGGTCTGGAGTTTTTTTTTAGAAGAGATGTCATGAGTTTTTTGACCGTGGCCTGTAATTCTTCTACAGTTCCGCTGTTGTCAACAACATGGTCTGCCAGTTTTGCTGTGGCATCAAGTTGTTGAGCTGCTGGATCAGAATTCTTGAGCTCTTGCTCTTCGAGCTCAACAAATTTTTCAAAATCATGGGTCTCGTTTTCACGACCACGCTCTTTTGAGCGTTCAAAACGAACTCTTTGATCTGCTTCGACACAGAACAGGTAAAAATCTTTTCTTTTCTTGAGTGACTTGGCTTCAAAAGGATTTCGGATAGAGTCGACAACATAGTTTTTGTCGATATCGAGAAGATCAAAAACCTTATCAGCTAAAATGGATGGACCGCCCTCTTCACGCAACTTTCTTCCCATGGCAATTAAGTTTTCGCGATTGATTTCTTTGCCCTGATTCTTGATCTCCTCACGAATTATATCTGAAAGAGAGTAGTAGATATACCCTGCATCTTTAAGATAGTCGGCAACAGCGCCCTTTCCTGATCCATTTTTTCCCGTAAGTCCTATGATCATTCTTACCCTTTCTCGTTTCTTCGTTTTTTCACATCCTCGCATCTTCGGCACTCACTCATCACTCATTGCTTTCAAAACATATACATCCACCCCTTCAAAATTATCAACCTTCACATAATTCTTTTGGATAAACTTGTGCAAACCAGGGTAATTCTTCACTGGAAACCGTGCGTAACCATGAATATCCGCTGGAGACGTGTTGACAAAATATGTAGGTGGATTATTGTTAACATCCTCCCAAAACAAAGCCCAGGCCTTTGGATTTTTGAACAGCTTTTCTTGCTCTTTTATTTCACGCGCATATTCAGGCCCTGGAGTGCGTCCTGTGAGCAGGTCTGCCCACAAAAAACGACTCGCTGGTTTTAGCTCTGAATGAAAGTAAATCCCTGTAGCAAAACCCCAAACAAAAACCGTGTCATCTGGTTGTGAGAGACCCTTTAAATGCAAACCAATTCTCTCCTGCTCATAAATCGCGTCATCAGGAAAATGTTTTAAAAATGTTTGATAATCGATCCGCAGGACCCAGAAAAAAAGCATTGGCACAACAATCAATCCGATGAGAACTTTTTTAGAAACCCTTCCCATTTCTCCAAACCGAAGGCTAACAGCATAGGCAGCCAAACCACAAAGCGATGGGAGAAGAGGAATAAAATAATGGGGATAAAAACGTCCCCCCATACAAACAGGGATGAGCGTGAGCCCAAACCACAAAACCAAGAGAAGATAGAGTGAACTTTGAAAAGTCGACTTCTTTAAATCACGAAACCCATAAAACCAGAGAAAAAATGTCGCGATCACAAAACCACCAAATCGAATGAGAAAACTTTTAGCGAACAAGATGCTCGCGCCTCCTTGGGCAATGTATTGTCCACTCCCCTTCAAAGACCACTCAACAAAGGCATCCCAAACGCCAATCTTCATCAATAAAATCACGAAAAAAACAAGAGGCAAGAAAAACCCCAAACCAAAAAGAATGTTTCGCCTTAGAAAAGATAGAAACTTAAGTCCACGAAGAAACAAGATAAAAGTGAAAGCCAGAAACAAGACCCCTTGAATTCCCGCTGTATATTTAAAAAGAAATGCCAGACCTAGAAAGATACCCGCTAAAAAATCATCAAAGTGAACATGCTTTTTTGTAGCCCGCGCCATAAAATAAACAGACACTACTAAAAAGAAAACCATGATACTGTTAATAGAAGTGGAAATATATTTTGGAACAAACGTTGTTGAAAAAACAATAAAGAACAATGCTGCTAAATATCCCGCGCGCGGTCTGTTCCACAAAGAAAATATTCTAGACAAAAACCACGCTGTAGCAAAGGCTATAAGAGCCGTCACAACGTGAACAGCAATCATATTGAATTTTCCAAACAAGATAAACACAAGTGCGTAGAAAAGATAAATGCCCAAAGGCTTTGTGTCCACGCTATCAAGATAAGGCAAGCCACCCTCCATGAGCACATGAGCAAACCCTGCAAACTGTGTTTCATCAACATCAAGAATGGGCGTGTAAAAGGCTGCCATTCTCAAAAAAAGAGTCAGCAGCAATAATCCAAGCCAAAAAAAGGAAATGTGTTTTTTTTGAAACAAATCCATAGAAGTGTTTAATAAATACTACAGCTTAATTAAACTTAAAAACTGGCTTATGTTTAAATTCATTGCCTAAAAAACACCAGCATTAAAACCAACAATGATAATGGAGAGCTACAACCCCGGTAATAACAAAGAAAAACCATAGAAAAAGGCATGAAAAATGCATGTTAGTCATCGTATGGATAATGCCTTTCAAAAACTCGGCCGCTATTTGATTGTAGACGAAATTGCCAAAGGAGGCATGGCTACAGTTTATCGCGCCAAACTCATAGGTGTGGAAGGCTTTGAAAAGGAAGTTGCCGTAAAAAAAATCCTTCCTTACTGGTCTCATCAAAAAGAATTTATTAACATGCTTATTGATGAGGCTAAAATCTTAGTCCACCTCGAACACACAAATATTGTTCAAGTTATTGAGCTTGCTAAAGAGAAAAACACATTTTTCATAGTCATGGAATTTGTAAAAGGCTATGATTTAAGAAAGATCACAAACAAATTAAAAGAACTCAATCAAACACTCCCTCTCAACCTTGCCTGTTACATTATAAAAAAGACCTGTAAGGGCCTGGGCTTTGCTCATTCAAGAACAACTCAAGATAACAGAGCGCTCAATATTGTTCACCGCGATATTTCGCCTCAAAACATCCTCATTGGATTAGACGGAAGTGTGAAAGTGACTGATTTTGGCATTGCTAAAATCTTAGGCAAAACCACCGAGACAGCCGCTGGCGCCCTTAAAGGAAAATTTAGTTACATGTCACCAGAACAAGCGCTTGGCAGCCACATCAACCACGTATCTGATATTTTTTCTTTGGGTTCCGTGTTTTATGAGCTCGTGTTCCTCAAAAAAGCCTTTGATGGCAGCAGTGACTTAGAAACAATTAATAAAGTAAAAAATTCTTGTGTGCCCATTCCAAAAAAAACTCACCCAGCATTGAAAAAGATTCTAAATAAATCCCTGAAAAAAAATCCTGATAAACGCTTTCAAAGCACCCTTGAAATGCGACAAGCCATTAAAAAATTTGAGGCTTCGCATGGTCTTTACGCAGACCAAGATGAACTAAGTAAGTTTTTGAACAAGCTATTTGAAAACGAAATCTCAGAATTTACAAAAAAAGGTCGCCTGATTAAAACCAAAACACCCACAGTCATCACTGCAATCAAAAAGAAAAACAATGAGAATTCAAACCTCACTGTTATTGAACCAGATACTATTGTTGACAGCAAAATCATTCAGAATGTTCTTGCCAAACCTAGATTAGAAGAAGACACAACCATGCCTCTCAAACTCAGGCTCTACTCACCACTTGATGTGATTCATCGACCAAAAACAGTGATGTTCCAATTAAATAAGACTCAAAAAAACATCATAGCAGCCATGGTTTTCATTATTTTTTTGGGAATTGTTTTCTTAGAAATTTCACATAAGCCTGAAACTAGAACTGAAACTGAAATCGAAATCGAAGTCGAAACAAAACAAGCTACCCCCATTGAACTCATAAGACTTCCATCTAAAAGTCCTATAAAACATCAAACTGCCAACATTTTACAACCTCCCGACCCCCTACGCCCAATGCCCAATGCCTTGCGCCCAACCTCCCTAGAAACAGGCCTTCTCAAAGTCACAGCCAGGCCTTGGGGAAGAGTCAAAATTAGTGATGGAAAAGCTGCACCCACTCCGTTTATATTTAAGACTTCAATAGGAAAACAAACCGTGAGTGTTACCTATCCACCCCTTAATAAAACATTGCGCAAAGAAATACGCTTATCACAAAGAAAGCTCATCCATTGCCGTGCGACATTTAACAGAATTAAGAGTTATATGGTGTGTAAATGAAGAAGGGGTCGCAGGGTCGCGGAATATAAGGCGCAAGATACTGGATGCTTGATGCCAGATACGCTAGACGCTAGACATTTTTTCGATAAATTTTGTAGGTGCGTAAGCGCGTATTAGAATCTAAAACATCCTTTCCCAGCATACTTAGCATTCTTTCCTAAACTATCTGAGATGCGAAGAAGTTGATTATACTTGGCGATTCGATCTGTACGACAAAGACTTCCTGTCTTTATCTGTCCTGCATCTGTTCCAACAGCTAGATCAGCAATGGTCGTGTCTTCGGTTTCGCCAGAGCGATGGGAAATAACCGTTGTGAATCCCGCATCTTGTGCCATGGTTATAGCATCGATGGTTTCTGTGATTGTTCCAATTTGATTCACTTTAATGAGAATAGAATTTGTCACATTGTTTTCAATGCCTCTGGACAAAAGCTTTGTGTTTGTCACAAAAAGGTCATCTCCAACAATCTGCATTTCTTTTCCGAGCTCTTTTGTAAGAGCGTGCCAACCATCCCAATCATTTTCGTCAAGGCCATCTTCAAGAGACATAATTGGGAACTGAGCTTTTAAGCCACGGTAGAACTCAACCATATCAGCAGAGCTTTTTTGTGGTGTGGCTTCATTTTCAAGAACATATTGACCATTTTTGAAAAATTCACTGGCTGCAGCATCAACAGCAAAAACAATATCATCACCTAATTTGTAACCTGCTTTGCCAATAGCCTCTGCCACAACAGCTAAAGCCTCGGTATTTGATTTTAGATTAGGAGCAAAACCACCTTCGTCACCAACAGCTGTGTTAAGCCTTTTGCCTTTAAGTACGTTTTTCAAACTGTGAAAAACTTCGGCACCAGCTTGCAAGGAACGAACAAAAGAATCAAAACCAATGGGCATGATCATAAATTCTTGAATGTCGACATTGTTATCAGCATGAGCGCCACCATTTAAAATATTCATCATGGGAACTGGCAATGTCACACCTTTTGAATCCCTAAGTTCTGCAAAGTACTGGTATAAAGGTTGAGATTTTTCTTGTGCACAAGCTCTTGCATAAGCCATTGAAACACCCAAGATTGCATTAGCACCCAACTTTGATTTGTTTTCTGTATTATCAAAAGAACACAAGCTTTCATCTAATTTTCTTTGTTCTCCAGCAGAAAAGCCTTTAAACTCTTTTGCTATCTCTGTGTTTACGTTTTGAACTGCCTTGAGAACACCTTTACCCAGATATCGCTCTTTATCACCGTCCCTCAATTCACATGCTTCATGCTCTCCAGTGGAGGCGCCTGAAGGAACAATAGCCCTTGCAGAAATTTTATCGTCCAACATCAGCTCTACCTCAACAGTTGGATTTCCTCTAGAATCTAAGACTTCTCTAGAATTTATATATGTAATTTTTGACATGATTTTCCTCTCTTTTGTAAATATTTCAATGGGTTACCCAGAAATTAACGACAAATGAACACTGGCTTTTACTGGGTTCTAGGCCTGAATTCAGCTGTAAGCCTATAAATATAAGTGTAATATTTATCAAATCATTAGTATTGACCTTCGTTAATCATATTTATTATGAGACATTCACTATGAAAACACTAAACATAATCACAATCTTTGTATTAGCAACATTCCTCATCGTGGCTTCAAACGCCCAAGCATTTTCTGTAAAAGAAAAAAAGGCAATTGGTGTTGCCGGCATGGGATACTTTGATCTCAATTCAGATTGGGAAAGCCTCTATTTCAACTTTGCCTCAGCGGGCAGCACAAAAACTGCTGGCTTTGGTTTCGTGGCAAGTTTTGAACTAGGACTTGCAGACCGCGTTTCAGGTGAGATTTCCTTAGGATACTCAAGACTCCTGTATTCAAGTCGACAACGTACTTTAATCAAAGAAAATTACTTTGTAGCAGATGTTGTTGGCCATTACTATATTGGAGCTAGCGAAAAGTTTAATCCTTATGTCATCTTTGGCGTTGGCGCTGTTGTAAGCGGAAGCTCTGTTGTTCCAGTCGCCGACGTAGGTTTTGGAATGCACTTTATGCTGACAAAAGAATTTTCTGTAAAAACAGAACTTCTTATCAAGTCAGCTGTCATCTACAACCGCGGAGAAGCCCGAGTAGGTGTAGCTTACCACTTCTAACAAACCTTTATTAGAAATTATTTATGAGTAAAAGAACCCCAAAACCAATGGGGTTTTTTTGCGCCTTTTTGTTCCATTTTCGTTCTACTTAACTCTTTGTGTCAAAACTGTCGTGTTCGCGACACATAAAGTTTCAAAACACCCTTTTTTCTTTAGCACAAATCTTTAGACATTTTAGCTTTGTAGGGACTTTCTCAAAATTAATGCTTTCCCTCACACAAATCATAGATATTATCCTGATATTTGTCTTGCTTTTTAGCCAAAATCTTTCCAGAATTTTAATCAGGTGAAGAGAGAAAGGACTGGGATATGCATATGGTCAACACAGCATCCCCTTTCTCGTTGACGCCAACACCAAGCACTGCTTGGCTGTCTCGCTTTGATTTTGAAAACCCGCTTACTGTTTATGGGGTGCCAACGACACAAAATGTTCCTTATACCGTAGCCTATCAGGCTCATCTTGCTCTTGAAGCATTAGAGGGAAGATCTTCTCCGTACATCCCCCCATTACCTGCACACTGTGTTGAATGGTTGCCCGAACTTCCTCACGCTGCCAATTCACATCTTTATGATTTAAGCACGTTACCAGCCAGGCCAGGAAACCAGTCACCTCGAGCTGTCGCAGCCCTAGAGACAGGAAGCCTTGCCACAACAAATGATCCAACTGCCCAGGTCACACAACACGGACTTAGAATGCTCCCTGTGCTTCAACGAGAAAGCCCCCAACTTTTTGGTGATATCAAACCCGCAGAACTTACCGCTTGTATTGCAGGGCTGGATATCCCCACAATAGCCGCTCAAATGAAAGGAGTTCAGCCTCTTTCTCCCACAATAGGTGCCTTTTCTTTAGCCAGCTCTTTTGGTGAATACATGAGGGGCCTAGACATCTCAAAACTCATCAATTTAGATGAGATGAATCTTTTTGGAAGCATCACTCTTAGGTTAGGTGCAGTGACAATAGCTACTGTAGCAAATTGGTTTGCTACAGGTTATTTACAAAAACTCCTCCAAAAAAATATTGATAACGCAAACATCACTGAACGCAGAAGGCTTTTTAATACAAGAGCCAATAAGACCGCCCGTATTCTTTTCTTGGCCTTGGGGCTTGTTTTTTCTTATGTTCTTGTAGGCGGCGATATGCACATTCTTCTTGGCGGATCTGCTATTGTGAGCATTGCCTTGGCTGTGGCTGTAAAAGATCTTGCATTCAATCTGATGTCTTTTGCATTCATGGCTATTTTGCAAAAAAAAGGAGTTGGCACCTATGTGGAATATGAAGGTAAAAAAGGTTTTGTGCTGGGTCGCAACCTATCAACAACAACGTTAATCGATTTCATTGATCCAGAAGAAAAGATAAGAGAGGAACAAGAACAAGTTGGCGCAACAGATGTTCCTGATCCACAAAGTCTGGATCCTGATGTAGACGTAGAACTTTCTACACAAGAAATTCTAGCCTATCTTGAAAACCCATTAATCAATCCTGATTTGGAACCTGTCTTGAATGATATCCCAAACTCCAAAGTGCTTACATCAGCAACAACTTATCCAAGAAGATCTGTAGATCCTAAGCTCCTTGAACCTTTCCTTCATTATCTTAATGGTGACAATGGAAATGGCGCGAATCAGGAGGTCCCCTGATCTTCGAGATAGCGCTGTAAGATAAAAACAGCTGCCATTTTATCAATAACCTGTTTTCGTTTTTTTCTGCTCACATCAGCCTCAATAAGAAAAGACTCTGCTTCTTTGGATGAATAGAACTCATCAAAGAAAACCCACTTGAAATTATCTGGAGAGACTTGATTGCCTTTAAGATGTTTTTGAAGCCCCTTTACAAAGCCTCTAATCTTTTTTGCCTGAAGACTTTCAGAACCATCCTCATTTAAAGGAAGACCTAAAACAATCGTTTGTGGTTGATACTCGATGAAAACATCTTTGAGATCTTTAAAAACACGCAAAACATCATGATCACCTTTGTAGCGCAACGTCGTGAGAGGCTGACAAATAATACCCATGGGGTCTGTGGCAGCCACACCACATGTTTTAGTACCAACATCAAGGGCAAGAATGCGTTTGTTTTGATCTGTCATTTGCCACCCTCCTATCTCACTATGATAAGGATCGCAATTTTTTCTCGTAAAAGACATTGATAAATTGTATCAGGAACCTATGAAAGCACGTCATAAAATTACATTAGATTTAAACAATTTATTTCAACCTGCCATTTCTCACGGCTTGAAAAACCTTTCCAAACTCGAACCCCAATTCAAAGAGATGCATCAAGCTGTAATGGTTCTCAAAAGAACAGGACACCTGCCATTTTCAACGCTACCCGAAGACCCCATTTTGTTAGACAACGTCCTTACCCAAACCAAACAATACGCTAAAGTTCAAAATATTGTCGTGCTAGGCATTGGCGGCTCTGCTCTTGGCACAGCTTCAATCTATCAAGCCATTCATGGTGCCTATGCCAATCATTTAAGAGCAAAAAACAAAACCCAACCAAAACTACACGTTGTGGATCACATTGATCCCACTACGGTAATGGACCTTTTTGAATTGATCAAAGATGAGAAGAATCTTTTTGTGATCATTTCGAAATCTGGCAACACTTCAGAAACGCTTGCTCAATATCTTCTCATAAAAAAAGTCTTTGGGGAAAAAAGCCAAGAAAACATGTTTTTCATCACTGACCCGCACAACGGATTCTTGCGTGATTTTGTTGCAAAAAACAACCTCCCTTCTTTGACTGTTCCAACAGGTGTTGGGGGTAGATTTTCAGCCTTTACCTCAGTTGGCCTCTTTCCCTTAGCTGTAAGCGGAGTAAATATTACAGAGCTCCTTGATGGGGCCAGGCATGTAGAAAATGAATGTCGCCAAGGTGTTTTGGCACAAAACCCCGCAGCTCTCATTGCTTTATGCACCTACGAATGGATGCAAAAACATAAAACAACCCAAGTTGTGATGCTCCCTTATACAGATAGGCTGCGTTTGTTTTCTGATTGGTTTGCCCAACTTTGGGGAGAATCTTTAGGAAAAAGATACACGGTAAATGGGAAAGAAAAATTCATTGGCTCAACACCCCTTAAAAGCGTTGGCGTAACAGACCAACACTCTCAACTTCAACTTTATCTAGAAGGACCAAAAGATAAAATTATTTATTTTGTTGAAATCGAAAAATTCTCTCAAAAAGCAACATTGTCTGATAATAAATTGGATGATGAAAAAATAGACTTCTTAACTGGCAAATCTCTTCAAGAACTCATGCGGGCAGAAAAAATCGCCACAGAAGAGAGTTTGCGAGAAAATAACCGCCCTAATGCCACTATTAAATTGACCGAGATTAACGAATTTCAAATCGGCCAACTCTATCAACTCTTCATGAATGTTATCCCTTACATGGGAGCACTTTTGAACATCAACGCCTTTGATCAACCCGCTGTTGAACGCATTAAACAATTTACATTTGGTTTAATGGAGCGAAAAGGATTTGAGGAATATAAAGAAAAGATAAAAGACAAGAAGTCAGATCTCATCTTTTAATGTTTATTTTTTAATTTTCACTTTTCAATACGAACCTTTTTAAAGTCTCGTCACGCATCTTCTCCCTCTACGCAAACGCTGATGGTATTTATCTGCTTCATTTCAAGAAGTCTTCTTAAAATATCCCTTCGACTGATAATACCCACAAGCTTGCCTTTTGAAGTTATAGGGACTCTTCTGAATTGATTGTTAACAAGACAATTACAAATATTAACAAGACTATCCTTCTCATCAAAGCTAATCACATCTTTTGTCATAAGATTTGAAACTGTGAGCGCTGTGTCTACTGGATTATTTACAAACTCTAATATATCTTTTTCTGAAACTATGCCTATGAGGTTATCTTCATCATCAACAACAGGGAGACCACTAATGGAATACCTAACAAGCAACCGTGCTGCTTCAATAGCCGGGGTATCAGGATAAACAGTCACAACGACTTTTGTTGTAATTTCATTTGCTTCAAACATAGTGCCTCCTTCCAAAAAAAACCTAGCCCTCTATTATACCCCATCATCACCCTTACTATCAACGCAACTCAAAAAAAAATAAACCCTGGGTCTGATTCTATCTAGCTGTAATTATTGTATATATTATGGGGTAGGAAGGTTAAAATAAGTACCTTAAAAGCACAAAAATCGTCATAGCAGCGGTGAAACCAATAATTCCATAAAACATATATATGAACAACTTTGTATGCCCTTTATGCTGCTCTTTTTCATCAAAGATATGACCAGGATAAACAAAAGGGTCTTTTGACCCACCGCTCCTTGCTTCTTCTTCGCGACTTCCAACCAAAGCTTGTTCTAGACGTTTTTGAGATTCTGGAGAATGTTGTTGTCGATATGTTTTTAGAATTTCATTTTTCTGTGCCTGAGTAAGAGCTGCCATTTGAAGAAGGTTGGCAAGCTTGATAAATTCAAACTCAGCGCCCAACTTTTGCAAAAGTTCTGGAGGGATAATATCACCAGGTTTAAGCTTGTTGAACATCTCTAACAAAGCTTTATCATTCATAAGAAGTTGTGAGAATTTATTTTCTGCGACTTCACCACCTTCGTTCATGGCAAAATCAGCAACAAGCATTTGCTGCCCCTTATCCCCTTTTTTGAAAAGCCCCCTAAACAATGCCTCTATTAAACCAGTCAGCTTTCCTTGACTCTTCACTCCAGCACTATTGAGACCCGCAGCATTTTTAAAAAATTGATTCCACTCGGCGTTTGTTTTTGTAGCAAAGCGGGCGCGAACATTTTCGGGCAGAAGAGCCGCTGATTTTTTATTGCCCGACAGAACTTGCTGCAAAACCTTTTCAAACTTACTTTGAGTAGCAGACTTAGTAAGCTTATGAGCCATTTGTTGTTTTAAAAGGTCTGCCCGAGTCATTTCGGAGCGATTCATTTGTCCTAAAGTTCTTTGCCTGTGTTTGCTGTCTGCATGCTGCCTAATAGATTGAATCTGTTTTGCCTTCTTCTCTTTCTTGGCTTTGGCTAATTCATAGCGTAAAACATTTTTAAATCTCTCTTTTTCTTTGGCCTGATGACGCATACGAAAAAAACTAAGTACCTCACCTTTCTCAAGAGCTTTATCAGCAAATCGTTGTCCTGATTGTTGCGCAGCCTGTTGTTTTATGGCTTGTTGTTGTAATTTTTGATGTAATGACGTGTGCCTCATGACTCCTGATCGAAAAGGTTTTTCTGAAAGAACAGATCTATAATCTCTCCCAGAAGGCCTTTGTGGCAAAGGCTTTTCTTGCCCTTGCTGTCTAACCGAAGCCCTTTGGCCTTCTGCCCTGGGTCCCTTTTGAGCCGTCGGAGAATCCTTGCCTCCTCTTTGAGCTTGCCTAGCTGTCTCGGGATTAACATTGATTTTGTGACCAAGTTTTTTTGGAATCTGTGAACGCGCCTGCTCTCCTGAATCACGTTGAAACTGAGAACGTTGTCTTGTGGTTTGATCTCTTTGCGGCAAACGAGACCTTTGCTCAGTAGAGCGTCTTTCTAATTGCTGCTTGTCTTGAGTCTCTTGTTGTTTTTTTTCTGCTTGTGTGGCTTCGTCTTTTTTTTGTTGCTCAACTTGCTGTTGTTCTTGAACCTGGTCTTGTTGAGGCTTATCCGCCGGTCTTTCCGGACCGTCAGGCATATCTGCTGTTACAGGCTTTACCCATCCAGGAGGGGGTGGTGATGAATATTTTTGACTCATACTAACTCTTTTATTCTTTAATTCTAATAGGTTATCGTCAATATTGCAATGAGAGTTTCTCCTTGTCGTGCAATTGACATTTAGTCCCTCTCGTTTAATGACATGATTTTATTATATTCTTAGCTGGAATCCGGACAACGAGGAACAAGGAACGAACAACGAAACGTGAACACTGACCTTAGTCAACTCATCTCAAAAAACAACAAAATCCTACTCAAAGATTTTGCAGGATCGAGTTTTGCCCAGCTTCTTGTAAAAACCTTTCACACAGCAAAAAGACCTTTATGTATTATCACTGAAGACAACCATGCTGCAGAACTTTTAAAAGATGAGATTCGATTTTTTCACCCATTGGGACAAGTGTCCATCCTCCCTGCTTTTGATGTTCCCCTATATTCTGGTTTATCTCCCCTCAGAAAAACTTTACTCAAAAATCAAAATATTCGTCATCAGCTAATCACGAGACAAATTGATTTTCTTATTTGTCCAAAAAAAGCCCTCCTCCGCCGCTGCTTAGATAAGACTTTATTTTCATCACTCACAATTACAGTGAGTAAAAACGATGTTCTTGATCGTGAAGAACTCATCACGAACCTCTCAAAGATGGGTTATGAGCGCTATTCTCTCGCTGAAGAACCAGGACAATTCGCTGTAAGAGGCGACATCATTGATGTTTTCAGCCCTCAATATAAAACACCTTTTAGAATGAGTCTGTTTGATATTGAAGTCGAAGACATCAAAGCCTTTAACCCTATTAATCAACGAACAAGCGAATCTGTTTTTGAAATACACATCATCCCAGCACATGAGATTTTCCTTAATTATTATGAAGATATTTCTTATCAAAAAAGAAGTGATCCAGAATATCTTAAACAAACACCTGATTGGGTAAATAGTAATTGGAAAACGGATCTTAAAAGAAAGGCTGATAAAAAAAACATCCAAAAAACCAAACGCGACCAAATTGAAGAATTCATTCATAACAATATTTATTTTCATGGCATAGAATTTTTTCTCCCTCTCTTCTATAATAAAACAGGAACGCTTTTTGATTACCTCAGCCCAAACACGATCATTGCCACAAAAACCAATGAGCCACTTGATCAGTCTCTGAGACAAAACCTTCATGATCTCACATCACACCAAAAAGAATCCAACCACATTGAAAGCATATTTTCACCAAACGAAATCTTTCTTGATGATTCTGAGCTTTCTTTGGAGCTAGATAAACGAACCTGTTTATTTTATGAAATTCCGGTAACGCATGAAGAAGAAAAACCCATAACCACGATTTCGGGCAATACAGAATCCAATCTTGTCCTTAAGTCTCGAATCGCAGCCCAAATAACCAAAGTTCACTCTTTGGCCCCCTTGGCCTCTGAAATAAATCAAAAGCGTCTTTCTGGGATCAGTTGTTACATCGTGTGTACAAATGAGATCCAGCGTGATCGCATCAAAGATCTCCTTCATCGTTTTGAACTCCCTTTGAGAATCATTGGAAACGACGTGAGAAGCGACGTTATCAAACAAGCCATAACAAGATCAGACCCTGAAAGACTTGTAACGTTGTTGGTTGGAAACCTACACGAAGGATTCTTTTCGCAAGAACAAAGGCAGTGGTGGATCACTGATGAAGAGATTTTTGGCCAAAAAACAAAAAGAGCTTCGCGAAAGCACATGCAAACTGCTGTGTTTAGTTCTTTTTCTGATCTTGTTGTAGGTGATTTTATTATCCACATGGATCATGGTGTGGGTATTTACCAGGGACTCGTTAAACTTGATCTAGACCCTAATAAGAATGATTTTGTTCTCATAGAATACCTTGATGGTGACAAACTTTACGTGCCCATGGATAAGCTCAATCGTGTTCAAAGATTTGCGGCAAGCGAAGGCGTCACACCTCAAATCGATAAACTGGGTGGAAAAACCTGGCTCAAGACAAGGACAAAAGCCAAAAAAGCAGCCAAGCGCCTGGCCAGAGAACTTTTAGAACTACAAGCCAAACGCGAAATGCTCACAGGTCATCAGTTTACACCAAACACAGAACTCATGGAAGAATTTGCTGCGAGCTTTGAGTTTGAAGAAACCGTTGATCAACTAAGTGCCATTGAAGAAATTGAAAAAAACATGCAAGCAGACCGCCCCATGGACAGACTCGTCTGCGGTGATGTGGGATACGGCAAAACCGAAGTAGCCATGCGTGGTGTTTACAAAGCTGTTTTAGATAATAGACAGGTTGCAGTTCTCGTTCCCACAACAGTCCTCGCCTTTCAGCATTACGAAACGTTTAAAGAGCGATTTAAAAACTACCCCATTAATATCAATCTTCTTTCTCGGTTTCGTTCTGCAAAAGAACAAAAAGAAACAATAAAAGACCTTCGCGCAGGAAAAGTGGATATTATTATCGGAACCCATCGCCTGCTATCCAAGGACATCAAGTTTCACAACCTAGGCCTTTTGATTGTGGATGAAGAACACAGATTTGGTGTGACCCATAAAGAAAAAATTAAAAAACTTAAAAGCCTTGTCGATATTTTGACTCTCACTGCCACCCCTATCCCTCGAACACTTAATTTCTCGCTCAATGGCATTCGTGACCTCTCCATCATCAACACCCCTCCCGCAGACAGGCTCGCTATCAGAACCTACACGTGTTATTTTGACGAAACAACTCTGAGAGACGCTGTCATGAAAGAGCTCAGACGTGGTGGCCAGGTTTTCTTTGTGCACAATCGGGTGCAATCCATTGAAAAAATCACAAAGCAAATAGAAAAGATCGTTCCTGAAGCAAGGGTGCGATTTGCACACGGCCAAATGAAAGAAGATCATCTTGAAGAAGTGATGATAGATTTTATCCACCATGCTTTTGATATTCTTGTTTGTACAACAATCATTGAGTCTGGACTAGACATTCCAAACGCCAACACCATGCTCATTAACCGTGCGGATACGTTTGGCCTGGCTCAACTCTATCAACTCAGAGGCAGGGTGGGACGCAGTGATCGTCAGGCCTATTGTTATCTCATTGTCCCGCACGAAACCCTGCAAACAGCAAAAGCCAGGAGACGGCTGGCTGTGATTCAACGATTTACAGAGCTTGGGAGTGGTTTTAAAATTGCCTCTCATGATTTAGAAATCAGAGGCGCTGGTAATATATTAGGAGATGAACAATCAGGGCATATTGCAGCGATTGGGTATGATCTCTATGCGCAGCTCTTACAAGAAGCTATTCACGAACTGAAGAACACACATATTCCTGAGGATTTTGAACCTGAGCTCAGCCTTAATATGACAGCTAAAATTCCTAGCGCTTATATTCCAGACAAACAACTCCGCCTTGTCCTCTACAAACAGCTTAGCTCAAGCAAGAGCCAAGAGGAAGTGGATGAGATTAGAGAGGAATGGATAGATAGATTTGGTACTTTGCCAGAAGAGGCCGAAAATTTAATAGGTCTCATTATAGTCAAAGTGCTTTGCCAAAAACTCTTGGTTTCGCAAATCAAGCAAAGTGGCAACAATCTCTTTTTAACCTTTCACCCTGATCATAAAATCGACACATCCATTCTTACAAGAACAATTGAAGCCGACCCTAAACACTTTTCCATCACAAGAGATGGCAAATTCGCTATCAACCGTTCATTTGAATCAGCAAGTCAACTTGTTGGGTTTGTGATAAAAGTTTTGGGAACGTTGAGTGAAAAGGAATAGTTAACTATGGCCATGGACCTTTCTACTAACTAAGCAAAATCAAGGGGAAGACGGACCAGGACACTGCCTCCTATTAATTTAGCCCTGGCTACAGCTTCAAGCAACTCTCTTAGTTCATGCTGCAACTTACCCTTAAAAACATCACTCAGATATAATTTTGACAATTGCCTCCTGCGTTCAGGAGTAAAAATAGAAAGCTCTATTCGCTCGAGTCTATAAAAATATTTGAATTCTGCAGGCTGGACACCAAGACTCGCCAGAGGATCTTTTAAACAATCCTTTGCACAATCTTCTAAACAAGCAATCAGTCTATCTGCTATTTTTGAATATACGCTATGTATCAAGCCCCTGTACTCACTTTTGAGCTCTCCATCTACTATCTCACTCCTTTTTAAATGCACCACCTTCAGTCGCTCCATGTGTTCAGGAGTAAAAGCGCCTATATCAGTATCAGCTAATCTCTCTAAACATCTTGAACAAGCAGATAAGAGGCTATCACTAGTTTGAGAAGCCTCTAAACAAGAAATTACCTTATCTATATCTGCTGCTGTGGCTGTATCTGGATCAAAGGAAAATGCTGATAAACCAAGGCTGTCACCTGATGTTCTCCCGCTAGTTATTAAAAGCGGATCAGGTGCTTGACCATGTCCCAAAGTCACCCCTACAACTTCTCGAGGATCTCCCCGAAGCCTTGCAGCAGGCACGTGATCAGAAGAAGGTCCTCTTACCCCATCAACCGCAACAACAGGCAAGCTAACATCAACAATATCAGGAATACCTACTTCTGCTCCTAAAAGCACAGAAGTATTCGCTGAAGGGCATAACGATCCGGTTGTTGAAGCTAAAGGTGCGGCATAAACAGTCATATATATTCTCCATTAAAAAAACTCTCTGTATGATTTACATCGGCAGATAAAAAGACAGGGTGCTATAAATGATATGTTTTCGTGTTCAGAAAGTACACGCTAAAACGTTTTTCGGTTACGATGCCCGTATCGGTTAGGTTATTCGGTTACGTGTACAGCACGAACACGAAAAGGTGTTTTAAGATTATACTTCCGCCTCTTGTCAGAGTTATAAAAGATTATGTGGAGCTACACATAATAAATTTTATGTGGAGTGAAATATTATGTGGAGTAGTGTGGTGTTGTTTTACAAATTTTATATAACACAGCAAATGATTATTCAGCAGCAACCTCGGTTACGTAAAGCTAATGAAATCATCCTGCTTTTCTTGTTTGATTTGGCATGTTTCGCGGGTACTTCAAAAATGGAATGATGGCATTGTTTTTGTTGCCTCCTGTACCGTCGTAAGTGATACTTACCACTGGAACACCTGTGATATTTTCAATCTTTTTGATCATAGCCTCTGTAATGAGAGAAGGGCAACAAAGCGCCGGATTGGTTTGCACAAACAAGGAAACATCTGGATAATGTTTCTTGATGTAATAGATCTTAAGTATGTTATCCATGCTCTCGCCTGTGTTTTCTACAGTGATGTTATATTTGGCCAAAATATTTGCAGCTGATTCATCAAAAGCATGCAATGGCGCTTGGAGTATCTTTTCAAAATATTTGTAGTATGATTTTTCCAATTGTTTCATGGTGGCAAGCATTGTCTTCCGTGAGATGAGCTGTGCGTATTTGCCTTCTGTAAACCATTTTTGAAAATACTTATTGGCGATCATTTTGGCATATTCTGTGTAAGGTGTGGTAATGACTTCTCCACCATGCTCTTCAATGAAATGAATAAGATTTTGATTCATCACATCATTGTCACGGGCATATAAATCGCCAAAAATTGCCACTTTGGGTTTTTTTTCATTTTTTATTTCAATACGTTCTAGCCAAGAAGCTGTCTTTTGAAGAGCTTCTTCTTTTGAGAGTTTTCCCAAAAAGGCATCAATTAAAATTTCTTTAGCTTGTTTGAGGACGTTATCTGTTTTTCCCTTATTTTTTTCATAAGGTCGAATTTTGCAACCTGCTTTTCTAATCAATCCTCCAAACATATAAGCAAAATAGGCATCAATGGCTGCTTTGACTGAAATGTCCATGAATGTAAGTTGCCCTTTATAAACGCCAGCTCCTTCTACGACTTTGCCATAAGAAGCAAAAAGTGTTTTGATGTGTTGTGGGTATAAAGCAATATTACATGCAATTGTAGAACTGAGTAACCACAATACTGTTTTTTTAGGGTCTAAACTATTCTTTTGAATACACTCAGCGAACCCTTGCGTGATAGAATTGATAGGAATACATTGACCCGTATTGTATTTGAGACTTTTTCGTATGGTTTCTGGTGTTTCTTCAATCAAATATGCATTATAACCCTCTCGCCGCATCATGGCTGTTATAAAGGCGCACGTATATTTATCCCAATTAGGTATAACAATTGATTTTCCCTCAATTTTAGTAGTGAGTTTTGTATTGTGGGAAAAATTACTGAGAGGTTGTTTTGTTGTTGCCTTGTTTTTTGCATGATTTCTAAAAGATCGAATAGCAGCTTCAATGCGTGCTTCATAGCCAACACTGGAATCATGTTCATCCAATTCTAAAATGAGATAAGGCTTGTTATAAGATTCCATGATGTTTTTAAAATAATCGGTGATGAAAGAATCAGGTGAACACTTGAAGGCTGTGACTAAAACAGCATAAGTGTTGTTTGTTTTAGCAGTAATTTCAGCAACTTCTAAGATTTTAGCTGCATAATTCCAATGGAGTCTGTCCAGTAGAGATTTTATATTACTTACATCTTCATAAGAATAAGGAATCATGTCCTGATAGAATGTTTTAATGCCCAAAGAGGCAAAAATATCACCAATACCATGATTAAGTGCCGGTGAGAGAACCGTGTAAGGACGTCCTAACAGTACGACATTTACATCATTTGAGATCTTGCTTTCCTTAAGATAGGTCTTTTTAAGAATCTCAAGGCTTTCTTTTTTGAACGCAGTGGCTTGATCATAAGCGTTAGATACTTCAAAAAATGAAACAGAGTTCTCACAGATGTTATTGAGCATTTTATAGAGTTTAAATTTGATATTCAAATCTTGATACAAATACTTAATGGTTGGCGTAAGAATTCTGTGGTGTTGTTTTTCATCGATGTTTGCTAATAGGGCAGGGATGTATTGTGAATAATAGCAATATTGCCTGCGTTTTTTTGAATCTTTTTGTTTGTTTTCCAAATAATAGGGTACAAAAACGTAATCTGCTTTGTTTAAAAGGTAGCTAGCGTGGGCATGCATAACAGATATAGGAGCACAAAATTCTGCGCCACTGATTTGTTTGCCCTTTTTAACGGCATCTTTGACGGGTTCGCTGGTGACAGTTGTGAAAGACAAGAGATCAAAGAATTTTTTCCAAAAGGGAACGTCTTCAAATAAGTATAAAGCAGCAGGAATACCAATTATTGGCTTATCTTTTCTGGATTTGAATTGAAACGCTTTTTTACGAGAGCGCATCAGGTCAAAGCCTGATTTGTTGTTGTTGACATATTTTTGTGTGCCATAGTCTCTGCCACACAAAAAACCATAAGCCACTTTGTCATAATTAATGTCAGCAACTGTAATTTTACAATGATTTGTACAAAGCTCACAAATTTCTGAGCTGACAGGTATTTTCTTTTTATACAGATCTAAGCCCCGGAAACCTGTTTTCAGAGAATTGAATTTTGTTTCTTTGAGTGTCAATGCTGTGCCTAGAGCACCTGTGAGGTGGCAATATCTTGAGACTAAAATGGGTTTTTTGAGTTGTTGTTCAAAAACAGCAACTAGGGCTTTATTTCGGGCCGTAGCTCCTTGAAAAAAGATGTTTGTACCAATCATTGCCTCACGTGCGACTTTGGTTAAATAATTATCTCGCACAGAATGCAAAACAGATGCGAGTAATTCTTGTTTGGAATGACCCTCGCTTAAATAATAATTGATATCGCGTTCCATGAAAACCGTGCAGCGATCACTGGTGAGTGGTGCTTTTATATTTTCAACTTCTTTGGCGTAATCTTTGAGATCACAGTTGAGTTTTGCTGCTTGTTCTTCAATAAAACTGCCTGTACCCGCAGCACAGACATTGTTCATAATGGCAAATGTAATTTGACCATCTTTGAGGATCGTAAATTTAGAGTCTTGTCCCCCAATTTCAATAATAGTATCCACCTTAGGATTGAGATTGTGTGCGGCCTTAGCATGGGCTGTGATTTCATCGATGATAATGTCTGCATTGATGAGTTTGCCAATGAATTTTCGGCCAGACCCTGTTGTGCCTGTTCTAACAAAAGAGAATGAGACTCGATTTTTCTCTGTTACATCGTCAATAGCTGCAAAAATAGAACAAACAGCATCTAGTGGCCTGCCTAACGTTCTTGTATAAAAACCCGCAAGAACTGCATTATCATCTAATAAAATAGCCTTGGTGCTGGTTGAACCAATGTCGAGACCAAGATACACATTATAGTTATTGGCTTCTTTGAATTCTTGGTAGATTTCAATTTCAACACTGGTTGCTCTGGAATCCTGTTTATTAATAAAATCATAATTTTTGTTTGCCCGAAAATCAGGGTAATCAGACAAAGTGAGGGCAATAGGCTCATGCACTTCTGTCTTCTTTTTTGATTGTGTGGCAAAAAAATCAAAATTCACACAAGTATTATCATGTGACAAACCATCTTCAATGGCGTTGATCGCAGCACCAATGGCCCCATATAAATGAGCATGATCACCTACAATGATGGCTAGACCTGTGATGTTGCGAATGTGCTCAACAACTGCCTTATTCTGCACTACACCACCACAGAAAATGATAGGAGAAATACCTGTTTGATTTTTGAGCAGTGTGTCTACAATGTTTTTTGCTAATCCTAAACAAAGCCCATCACAGATTTCTCTGAGAGAATATCCTTCTTGCTGTGCATGAATGAGGTCTGTTTTAGCAAACACAGCACAGCGTGAGGCGATTTTGGGAATTTTACCTTTGTGTTGAAATGCGATTTCACTCATTTCTTCAATATTTGTTAAATTCAAACGGTTAGCTTGTTGATCTAGAAAACTCCCTGTACCAGCAGCACAAGATGTGTTTGTTTGGTAGTTAAGATAATTACCCTGGCCATCAAATGTCATGATGCCAAATTTCTCACCCCCTACAAACAAGATAGAACGAAAATTGGTGTGTAGTTTCTTAACAGCAGTAATGAGGGCCAATTGATTATCATAGTATTTATGCGCTTGAATGTGCTTTGTGGAAGAAGATGTTGCCACAATATTTGAAACATTGCTGAGATCAAAACCTTGCAAGAGATTTAATAGTGTGTCTTTGATGTTTCCCTTGTGGATGGCATAAGCAGAATTGAGAATTTCTTTGTTGGAATTGAGCTCTACCACAGAAACGGAAACTGAACCAGTGTCGATACCCAAGATGTGTTGTATGTTTGTTTGTGTCATGAAATAAATCCTTTATCTTCAAGTTGAGATTATTATATTTTATGATAAATAACTTGATTAAAATCAATGATGAAATGTACCGAATCCTCATCCCCAAACAATTGTTAAATCACTAGTGTTCGGACTAAAACGTCCGGACACTAGTGAGAAAGCCTTTAGCTTAAATATTTTTGTTCACATTTTTTTTAACATTCTGCCATATTTTTTATTCACTTCATCAAGCTTAGATTCAAATTCCTTTGTGATTTCTTTTTTATCAGCAGGAAAAATAAAAAGGCCTTTGCCATTGGTGTAAATTTTTAGTGGTGTGTCGCCATCAATGTCCAGTATTTGTAATATTGATTTCTCAATGACAAGAGCATAGGAATTGCCATGTTTTGTTAGTTTTTTGATCATAGCAGAAGTCTATTAACAATGTAAGTACAATGTGTCAACGTTATCACAATTTAACATAATCTTTGTTATGCGTCATTGTAACTATATGATATTATTTGTTATTGATGGTTTCTTCATAATAATTATGACACTACAACGCAAGTCTTTACTGTCCTTAACAATATCATTTTTTTACTCAACATAAGTTTTTGTAAAAAACCTCACGCCTTGAGCGAGCTCAACCAACCAATAACATCCCTGTTGTTATCAATGACAGTCTGAAGATCTTTTGACTCAGTTACAAAATTGATGCTCTTTAAGGCATCGCGCTTCATCTCCATGTTAATTTCAACGTACTGGTTTGTGGTCTGTACATCAACGTGACCAAGCCATGACTGAATGATATTTAGCGCGACACCGGCTTGCAATAGATGCATGGCTGTAGTGTGCCTGAATATATGGGCCGTGAGTTTCTTTTTTGCCAGATCTGGCTGATCTGGGATTGCAGCTTCTGATCTGGCTTTGATGATGTAATTCACTCCAAATCTTGTCAGTTTATGTCCCTTTTGGTTTGTAAAAACAAAGGCATCAGGCTTTTCTCTTATGTTTTTATTTACAAGATGCTTTCTTAAAAGATCGTATGTTTCCTGCCAAAGTGGTGTCTGACGGCTTTTATTGCCTTTGCCCGTGAGAATCACAGAGGGACTTGGTGTGAAAATAATATCTTTCACCCGTAAGTCACAGACCTCCTGTACGCGTGCCCCTGTGTTGTATAAGAACTGCAAAAGAAGATAATCTCTTTGTCCGGGCTTTGTTGTCACATCAGTGTTTTTAAGAATAGCGTTGAGTTCGGCAACTTCTAGATATTCTATTCTCTTTTTCGATGCGTGTTTTAAGGGGATTTTAACAATCCTTTGAAACTCACCACTGCATTCTGGGACCTCTGTGATGAAAAAGTTAAAAAACGTTCTAATTGCAGCCAGTCGTTGATTTCTGGTCATGATATTATTGTTTCTTGCTTTTTCCAGATGATCTAAAAAGGCAAAAACGGTCTTTACGTCAAAATCACCAAGTTTGATGTTCACTATTTTCTTATTTTTCTTATTTGCGACAAACTCAATGAACATCTTGATTGCATCCCTGTAGGATATGATAGAGTTTGGACTTAATCCTCTTTGTTTTGGCAGGTAATCCTGAAAAAACTTCTGTGTGAGCCTAAAAAGCTTATTTTCTGTTTTCTTTTTCATCAAAGCCCCCTTTCTTCACTACCATCTATTTGACTGATAAAATAATCATGAAATCTGTCACCTGAATGATTAAGAATTTTTTCAGATGGGTGAAGATATGTTTGTGTTAACGAAATATGGGCATGGCCCATGTATGTTGCAAGAATCGGCAAGTAACTGTTTGGATCTTTCTTTTGCCTTTGAATCCTTTCCAGACAAAGAGTTGCAAATGAATGCCTAAAATCTACGATTCTAGCAAAGTGGCCTTGCGAGTTTTTTATCCCAGCCCTTCTGATGAGCAACCTATGTGCTGATCTGAACGTGTCATAGGATAGACGCTCCCACTTATGATTTACAAATATAGGATCTTTTTTTCCTGTTTTAATATTTTTGGCTACTCGTAAATCAATGTATGCCTGCAAGGCTCTTGAGGTTGTTTCTGACATAGGAACATAGCGCGATTTAAAGAACTTTGTCTTCTGAATGGTGAGGATATGATTAACATGATCATAGTCTTCAAAGTTTAGGCCCAAGGCTTCTCCAACCCTAATTCCTGTCGACCACAGCAAACCAAAAAGAGTTTTTAGTGAATGTGGCCTTAAGCTATTATATGGTCCAAGGTTTTCAGCGAGTGACATTAAATAGAGCATGTCCTTTTTGGTGTAAACATAGGGTTGAATGTAGCGTTTAGGCCTTGGAAACAGCCTTGGTTCTGGAATATATGTTTTTGGCTGGTGCTGAAACAAATAAAAACAGAACTGGCGTATCTCTGTGGCCTGTTTGTGTTTGGTAATAGGTTTGATATGGGAAATTGTTTCCATGAAGCCGGAAAACATGGCTCTGGTGATAATTTTTGCCTTGGGGTGGTTTTTTGAAAGATATTTGTCGAACTTACCCAAAGCACACTCCGCATTCTTGACAACTATACCTGTGTGCCTTCTCAGTTTAATAAATTCTGCCATTTCTTTTGCAAAACTACTTTTATAAACTCGCTTCATCATAACTCACCCCCTTTCTCTGGCCAATCACAGGTCATAAGTCTTAGCTGATCAAAGTCCACCTTTGTATAAAGATAGGTTGTGTTTAAAAATCTGTGGCCCAGCAGATCAGAAATAACCTTTAATGGTTTTTTCTTTTTTAAAAGCCTTGTCGCAAAGGCGTGACGAATGGCATGAGCCCCGTTTGTGGGAAAATCAATGTTAGCAAGGTTGTAATAGAGTTTAAAAGAATTACACAGTTTATTGTTAGGGCTAATTTGCTTATAATTACCACCATACCCCAATGTTAAAAATAGATTTTCGAAATCTAAAGGAGGCCGGTCTTTTTTTATGTACTCCAAAATAGCCCTTGCAACTTTTAATTTTAATGGAAAGTATAGAGGTTTTCCTCTTTTATGTTCGGGAAAATATATTGTCTTTTTGTCCCAATTAATATGTTTTCTTTTGAGCTGTGTAGCTTGGCCTATTCGCACACCGTATGTTGCCAACAATAAAAGAATGGCATAATCACGCCTGCCCATAGCTGTAGTGCGATCAGGGGCTTTGAGAAGGGCCTCAACCTGTTCCCATGTTAAAGCCCTTGGTACACTTTCAAGTTTCCAACTGATGATTCTGGGCACAGCATCAGAAAGATCTTTTCTTGTATATCCATAGATATGAAGAAACCTTAGAAAACTCCTAAGAGATGATGTAACATCTTTTTTTGAATGCCTTTTTCTGTCTTTGATTTGATCAATAACATAATCATGGATCTCTTTTGGCCTAAGGCTATCAATTTTTGATGGTGTTGCCTTTTTGCCGATGAAAACCAGAAAAGGAATGGCATGAAAGCGCCTACGATATATTGTGCTTTCAGCCTGGTTTAGATTGTTTTTAAGATAATCAAGATACTCATCTAAAAAACGAGACTTGATAGTGGGTTGATTGTTTTGATTTGTTTTTTTCATATATGCCTCCAACCCTCATGATACAACAGAGGAGACATATCTGAAACTTATGTTGGAAACTTATGTTGACTATGATTTGGTTACTGAATTGAAATTATTGATGGATCATAAAACACTCAACATAACCCTACTCTCCACATAAAATAAACATTATGTCAAAAATAAAACTCATCACATTCAGTGTCATTTTTTCATTGTCTCTTATAACTTATAAGAGTGCCCTAGCTGCGACGATCACGGTGGATACTTTTGATCAAGAAGGTGTTTATTACGGTGGTACCTTGAGCTCTCCCGCATTAAACTCAAATGGTTCATGCTCTTTGGCAGAAGCTATTCACGCGGCAAATACTGACACGGCCTTTGACTCCTGTGCAGCAGGAAACGGTGCAGATGTGATTGTTTTACAAAACGCCGGGACCTACGATCTCTCTTATCCTCAACTAAACCCTGGCATGTACGTACCCAACACAAATCAACAAACTCTTATTACAGGGTACCCCGCTATCACGAGCGACATCACGATCAATGGGGCCACAAATGATGAAGAAGACACGATCATTCAAAAAGATCCGCAAGCAACCTATACCTGTAGCGCTGGCTGTCTTCTTGTTGCAGGAAGTGATTATAGTTTTACGAGTTCACTCACACTAAATCATCTTACAGTAAAAGGAACTAGGGTTTATTCCATCATCACAACAAGCTCAGGTGCCACGGCTACAATAAATAACAGCACAATCTCTGATAATACCTCTGGAGGCAATGGAGTGATTGCTAATCAAGGCACAATGAATATGACTGGTGTCACTGTCACAAACAACAATCCCTTTGATCCTACAAGCGGTGTTGGTGGTGGTGGGATTATGACAAACGGGACCATGCAAATTACAAACTCTACAATCTCAAATAATTTTACTAACCAATATGGTGGCGGTATTTTTCATTCTGGAGGCACACTCACACTTTCTAATTCACTTGTTACTGGAAATTCAGCAGGTGGCGTCTCGCAACAATTCAAAGGTGGTGGTGGCATTTATCTTGGCCATCCAAACGCTGTTTTGAACATTCAAAATTCTATAATCTCAAACAACCAATCTACACAAGGTGGCGGCATCTATGCCCAAACAGGAACCTTAAACATTACAAATTCTACTATCACAAATAATACAGTTTTAGATCAGACCCAGGCCCATGGTGGAGGGATTAAGGTCGATCAAGTCAGCCTCACACTAGATAGCTCATCGATCACAGACAATCTGGCAACCTCTCCAGGGGGTGGAGAGGCCTTCGGGGGTGGAGTTTTTGTTCAAGGTTTATCAAATAACTTTGTCAACAACTCCACCATTGCCAATAATACGGCAACATCAAACGGCGGCCTTAGCCAAGGTGGAGGCTTCTGGGATCAAGCTCAATCTACCAACAACTACATCCAACTTAACTACACAACAGTTGCTGAAAACAATGCTGATCAAGGAAGTGGTCTCTATCACAATGAATTAGGTTCACCAGGACTTAACACAAACACGTTACGTATTGTAAATTCTATTATTGATGACAACACTGCTAGTGGCAGTGTTCAAAATGATTGTGAAGGGCCTATTAATAGTCTGGGATATAATATTATAGGAGACACTTCAAACTGCACAATCACCCAAGCTACAGGTGATCAATTTGATGTTTCAGCTGATCTAGGAACTTTTTACGATAGTGGTGTTGCTGGTTATGCCTTTTTTCCTCTTCTAGATACAAGCCCTGCCATTGATGCAGGAGATACAAATTGTACAGCAAACGACCAGGTTGGCCAGACACGATTGAATCTATGTGATGTGGGTTCTATCGAAAACGCCTGTGGTGATGGAACGCTGGTTTCTGGAGCTGAATCTTGTGATGATGGAAATCTTATCAATGAAGATGGATGTAACGATGTTTGTGAAAACGAAATCTGTGGCGACAGTGTTACACAGTCAGGATTAGGAGAAGAATGCGATGATGGAAACTCAACGAACGATGATGGCTGTGACAACAATTGCACAAACACCGCGTGCGGAAATAGCATCGTCACATCAGGTGAACAATGCGATGACGGCAATACAACAAACAATGATGGCTGCGATGAAAACTGTGTTTTTGAAAGCACATGCGGTGACGGAACCTTGGAAGGTCTCGAGGCCTGTGATGATGGAAACCTAGATGATGACGATGGTTGCGATAGTAATTGCACAGCGACAGCCTGTGGAAACAGCATCGTTACCTCTGGAGAAGACTGTGATGATGGAAACTTAGCGAACGAAGATGGCTGTGACAGCTCTTGCTTAGATGAATTTTGTGGAGACGGTGTTACTCAAGCAGGATTAAACGAAGCCTGTGATGATGGAAACATTGTCAGCGAAGATGGCTGTAGTGATACCTGTCTGCTAGAATCTTGTGGGGACGGTGTTCATCAAGCAGGCCTTGGTGAACAATGCGATGATGGAAACACAGTCAGCAGTGACGGGTGCGATAATCAGTGCCAAAGCGAATTTTGTGGAGATGGTATTATCCAAGGTGGCGCAGGAGAAATCTGCGATGATGGAAACACAAGCAATGGTGATGGCTGTGATAGCAATTGCACAAACACAAATTGCGGAAATGGAATAGTTACAACAGGAGAACAATGTGATGATGGAAACATAGTCAGCAATGACAGGTGCGATAACCTGTGCCAAAATGAGTTTTGTGGCGACAGCATTATTCAAATAGGACTGGGAGAGACCTGCGATGATGGAAACACTGTAAGCAACGATGGCTGTGATAGTAATTGTACAGCAACAGCCTGTGGAAATGCTATTGTCACCTCAGGAGAACAATGTGATGATGGGAACCTAACTTCTGGTGATGGGTGCTCAGAAACATGCCAAACAGAAACACCTTCTAACACCGAAGACAATACTCCTGTTCCAACATCTGTTGAATTTGAAGAAGAAAATGACGACAGTGCAGAAAATAAATCAGAAGATGAAGACGGGGATGATGGTAATGAAGTACCAGTAGAAACAGCACCGCCTTCTGATGGTAGCGCTCTAGGTCCAGCTGCTGGCTGTAGCCTAACAACAAGCACTGGCAGACTTTACAATAATGTATTTATATTGATTATAGCACAGCTTTTATTGCTCCTTTATTGTTTAAGACAAAACAAATCTCTTCAAGCAAAAGCCCGGCAAGGTTCTTGCCCAGACCTTGCTCAAAAGCAAAAGACAGGCACACCCGCCAGTCCCAAAAAAGGCCATTGAAGCTATCTCCCTATAATGTCATTGTCTGAACCTTCCTCATGCGATGACAGATACGCCCTCAATGGCCTTTCTCCTTTTCTTTGTTCTGTGTACTGGTTTTCCTCAATGATCCTGCGCCATTAAAAAAAATTAAAAAAACACGCAACATTTATTGATACTTACACGATAATTGTTATTGTACGGTGTGTACTAAACTGGTGAAGAAAGCATGGAAAACCAAAACAAACCAAACAAAGACTCCAATATGAGCGATCTCGATGTTTATAACTATGATAATTTTAGAAGGTTCTTGCTCGACTATTATAACGAACAAAAACAAACCAATCCTCATAGTTTTTCTTATCGCTACCTTAACAAAGCTGCGGGCTTTAATACGTCAAACTTTTTACACCAAGTAATTAAGGGAAAAAGAAATCTAAGCAAAAAAAGTGTCAAGCAAGTTGCTCGCGCCATTAAACTCAAAGGCAAAAAAATAAATTACTTTGAAAATCTCGTCTTTTTTAATCAGGCAAGCGATGTCGATGAAAAAACTGTCTATTTTGATAAATTGATAAAACTAAAAGAGCATCAGGTCACACGTGTTTTAGACCCTTCACAAATGGTGTACTTTTCTAAATGGTATTTTCCCGTTGTGAGAGAAATGATCAAATGGCCTTCTTTCCAACCAAAGCCAGAATGGATAGCAACACATATCAAACCAAATATTAAAGTAGAATGCGCCAAACTCGCCTTGCAAACCCTGCTCAAACTAGGCCTGGCAAGAATCAATGCTGATGGCATTTGGGAACAATCTGAACCACACGTTAAATCACAAGATCAGGGAGAAGGTGCGAGCATTTTAAACTTTCATCAAAACATGATTCAACTAGGCTACCGAAGCCTAAGCGACAAAGCTAGTAATCGTGACATATCGGCAATGACCGTTTCATTATCACCACATAAATTTAATTTACTCAGGAAGAAAATGTTAGATTTCCAAGAAGAGATTAGATCTTTTATTAATCAACCTCTTACTGAGGAAGGAAACAACACCTCACAAGCAAAAGAGGCAAAAGAAGGAAAAGAAGCACAACAACACGAAACCTCAAAGGTTTGCCAAATCAATTTTCAGTTATTTACATTGGCCTCAGGGATAGAAGAAAATGAAAAATAAACTCTTAACATTGATCATCTTAGCTTTGTTTTTTAGTGGCTGCCTATCAGCCACACCCGCCTCAGACACAGGAGATCTCGAGAGCCACAGCACAAACCTCCCTATCAATGAATACACTGATGGCAATGGCACAGGCTCCACTAGCACAGCAGGAAACCCAAAATATGATGGCGGCAGCACCACAACAGCAGGAAACCCAACGCCAATTCTGAACTTGAAAAAAGCTGATGTTTTCCTCATGAGCACACAAGAAACAAATAACTTTGATAAAATTGTAGAAGGTGAAATCATTTCTAACTTTGATTATAACAACCCTGATCTGGCTGAAGACCAAATTACAGAGGAGACAGAAGAAAACCAAGACATCACTGATCTTTCAATAAAATACTTTGTAATGGGCACTGAGAGCAGCATGGTTGTTTATTTAAACACCCCCCTATTAGACAGTGAAAACATCGAGTGTCGCCTTGTTCATTATGATTTAGAAACTGACATCTCTACATGCATTAGCACTGATCTGGATTATGTTAATTTAGATGTCATAGACCGCCCTCAATTTGATGCGATAGGAAATGTTTATTACCTAGAGAAAACATCTTCTATAATAAACATAGTTTATTGGGATCTTGCCTCAGGCCTAAGCCAGGTTTTAAATCCCGAATACACGCCCTTTAATCAGTGGGAAACACATGCCAATGGTGATGTTTACGTTATTACAAAATTCAAAACTCTTTTGCGCTACTCAAAAACAGATTCCGAAAACCTTAATTCAAAAGGCCGCGTTGAGGCCTTTACATTTCTTGATGAAAACCACATCCTCTTCCAGGGTGAGGGAATTCGCCGCACACTCTATGATATAAAAAGCAAACTAAACATTCTTAACAACAATTCTGAGAACGATGAAATATCAGATGGTTATTTCATTTATACTTTGCATGGTAGCAAAGCAGGAAAAATTGAAAAAGTTTACATCAGCTCCATGGGAGACGTGAGAAAAATCAAGTTTGATGACAAAGGCAATATTCACTTCATGAGCGGCAATAAAGTCAGAGCCTTTTCAGCAAGAAGTGTTATCAACGCAGCTGTTTGTGATGACTTAAGTTTTTTTAGTTTTTTTGAAGGCACCTTGTATTCAGTGGGAAAAGATAATGGCAAAAATGTGTTAAAAATACATGATTATGAGCATTCTGTGCACTATGATATTGTGGGAACTGATCTCTTGGAAGATAAAAACATCGAGGTTTTTAAATTTACGGTCTTTGAAGGAGTGATTTATCTCAATGGCTATGATATGGACGCTGATATTCTCGTAGTTGCTACGATAGATGTTGATGGTGAATTCAATGTGCTCTCCGATGAGTTTGAAAACCCATTATCTCAACTCGAAAGCACAGAGCCTTTTACTAACGAAAGCTTTAAAGAAGAGCCTTCCAATCGAATCATCCCACTTTCTTCTTATGGGACCTATTCTTTTACTACCCACGATTTCAACCATACCCAATATTGAATTAATTTTTTTCCAACGCAGTAGATGTGTGTTTTTCAACAGACCCATTACTCCTTCTTCTTAAACATAGCCTCTAAAAGCTCTCTTTGACTATCTTTTTTAGGCCCAGCGCTTCCGCTCTGCATGCCAAAGGCCTGATACTTAGCCACATCTTTATCGAGAGGTTTTTGCGCAACACACTGCAAGACATGATGCCCATCAACAAACCCTTCATTATAATATAAAATCCGCATGCCTTTTAATTGATGGAGAAGTTCATTGGGTTTGAAATGGTAATCGCGGTAGGATTCATCAGGAGAGATGATTTCTTTTCGATCATCGATCATGTAGGTTTCGACAAGAAATGTTCCCCCTTGTTTAAGTGTTCGCACAAGTTCAGAGTAATATCGTTTAATAGCAGGCTTAAAATAGGTCATGATCACTGTATCGTATTCCATGAGATTGAACAGGAACAAATCAAGATCTGCCTTTTTGAAATCAACAGTGACACCGCTCTCAACTGCCAACTTTCCTGCCCGCTCAACTGCCACGGATGAAATATCAAAACCTTTAACATCAAAACCTTTTTGCGCCAGATAAACAGCATTAATCCCTTCACCCATGCCAACATCTAAGGTTTTACCTTTATGAAGACGAGGCAGCATCTCTTGTAAAAAAGGAGACGGCTCTTTGCCTCCCTTAAAATTATTTTTAGTATAATATTCATCCCAATATTTTGATGCTAATGACATAGAACCTCCAAAAGTGCCTTCATTAAAAAGGCAACACAAAGAACAACATAACAAAGTAAAAACCAGCGCCACCTAAAAGCACAGCCAAATGCCATATTTCATGGTTCCCAAAGCAAACAGGGTGGGGATTTGGTTTTTCAAAATAAAAAAACAGGGCTCCTACAGTATAAAATAAACCCGAAATGGCTATCAAACCAAGAGGCAAAAGCCCCAGAGTCTTATAAACATAGTAAATAAACAGCACAATGACCCAGCCCATAAAAGTATAACTGGCCATAGAAAGAGCTTTTGGCAGCGTTTTAAAAAAAATAGATTTTATCACGATACAAAAAATAGCAAAGGACCATATGGCTGCAAAAACACTCCAACCAAGCGCCCCTTTAATAACCACTAAACAAAATGGAGTGTAAGTCCCTGCAATAAGAAGATAGATTGCATTATGATCTAATATTCCTAGAATCCTTCTGTATTTATTCCGCAAAAGATTGAAATGGAGAAGAGCGCTAAAAAGAAAGGAAAGAAATAAGGTTGTTCCGTATATTGAGAAACTAATTAAATGAATCCATTTATGCTCTAAGGCTGAAAAACTGATTAAAACAGCCGAGCCCGAAATTGATAATATGGCACCTATTAAGTGGCTAATAGCATTAAAGTACTCATTGCTATCTTTAGATGAAATCATCGCATCCATATTACTTTTATCATAAACCATATGACCTCCAAAGGTGTCTGGTTACTTATATTTATGAAAAAAAGAAAGGATTTCTAATTTTTGGCATGCTGGGCAAACGGAAAATCGTTTTAGGAAAGGTATTCTTGAATCTCCCTGGCCTCACCCCTTGACTCAAAGGCTTTTTCAAACTTTTGAACTACGCCATCGAGGTTTGTGAAATGACCTGCCTGCTCTGCAAAGGAGGGAATAGGAAGAATGATTTCTGCCAGCTCATCGATCTTTGTGTGATTGGTTGAAAACAAGGTAAGAACTTTTAACCCTCGCTTCATGATAATACCGTGATCCTTTTCGGATAAGTTCCGTTGAATGACAACAGTCTGAACACTCTCTGGAATGTCGTCGACAGGACGAAGACCGAGTTTATTGACATGAGCAAGATTTGGGTTTTTGTCTTTGGTGATTAAAATATCATCTGAATAAGGGCTGTCAGGATCATTCTTTGAATAATAAACAAAGTCTTGTGAGTATTTTCCTTTGGCAAAACCTACAAAAATATCAATAGCTTCATTGCTCTCACCTGCATTGGCAATAAAAACTGTTTTTAAAGGATCCCCTTCTTTTAAGAGCTTTCTAAAATAAGCCATGGCAGCATCATACTGCAATTCAACAACATTCCCAGCTTGACGACAACAAGGAACAAGTCTGCGATTTTCGTTTATGAACTTGTAATCGTTACGTCCATAATCGCAGATCCAATAATTATTTATACTCGGATTGTGCCTGGGTTTGAGGCGATAAACTGTGTTTTTTTCATGCTGTACTGTGATATTGCACCCGCGAGAACAGCCGGGACATATAGAACTGGTCTTTGTGAGGTACCACACTCTTTTTTTGTAGCGAAAATCTATTGAGGTGAGAGCGCCAACGGGACAGACATCAGCTATGCACCCTGCATAAGGATTTGATAGATCTTTTCCTGGAAAAGTCGCTACCACAGAATGATTGCCTCGCATTTGAACAGAGAGCTCATCTTTTTTGGCAATCTCCTGACAAAATCGTACACAACGCCGACACACAACACAACGCTCTTCATCAAGGATTATACCACCTCCCAAATCAGTCATTTTACGTTTTTCAACCTTAGCTTCTTGGTAACGAGAAGGTTTGAGGTCGTAATCCATGTAATAATCTTGAAGCTTACACTCCCCAGCCTGATCACAGGTAGGACAGTCTAAGGGGTGATTAACGAGTAAAAACTCCATCACAGAGGCCTGGGCTTTTTTCACTAACTCAGCATTTGTTTTCACCACCATGCCTTCGGCTACTGGTGTTTTACAGGCTATGACTAATTTGGGGGATTTTTCTACTTCGACCAAACACATACGACAATTCCCATCAGTGGACAGTCCTGGATGATAACAAAAATGAGGTATCTTTATGCCCGCTTGCTTAGCAGCATCAATAAGATTTGTCTTTTGTTCCACTTGGACTTTTTTGTTGTCGATTGTAAGATTAATCATTGTCATTAATTTTCTGAAGTCTAGCGTCTGGCGTCTAGCGTTTTTTTCACGCGAGACTCTAGACGCTAGTCTCTAGACGCCTTCAAATGTTTTTCAAAATCTTCAGGAAACTTTTCTAAAAAGCTCTTAAGCGGCATGGCCAAGGCATCAGCAAGAACACAAATTGTTCGCCCCACCATATTATCTGCTATTTCATTTAATAAATTAAGATCTTCTCTTACGCCCCCTTCGCGATAAAGACGATCGAGAATTTTATACGCCCATCCAGAACCCTCGCGACAAGGCGTGCACTGACCACATGATTCATGGGCATAAAAACGCGCCAGGTTTCTCATGGCCCAAAGCATGTCTACTGAATCGTCCATGACAATAACACCACCAGATCCTAGCATGGTCCCTAATTCCGCAAGTGATTCATAATCAAGATTTGCTTTCATGGCTTCTTCAGCCGTGAGCACGGGAACCGAAGAACCCCCTGTTTGAACAGCTTTAAGCCTGCCTGTTCCAGAAATACCGCCACATTCTTTTTCTAGAAGGTCTTTGAGTGGATACCCCATAGGAAGCTCATAAACACCAGGCTTGTTCACATGGCCTGAAACCGAAAACAATTTTGTACCTGTTGATTTTTGAGACCCCCATTTTTGAAAAGCACAGGCACCCTCTTCGATAATAAAAGGCAATGCGCTAATTGTTTCTACGTTATTAATCACTGTGGGAGAATCAAAAAGACCTACAATGGCAGGAAAGGGAGGTTTAATTCTGGGATTGCCGCGTTTACCTTCGATAGATTCTAAAAGAGCTGTTTCTTCTCCACAAATGTAAGCACCAGCACCACGATGAACTGTCACATCAAGTTCAAAATCCTTGCCCAAAACTTTTTTGCCAAGAACACCATTGGCATAGGCCTCTTCAACAGCTTTTTTGATGCGCTCATAAGGCAGGCCAAACTCGCCACGAATATAGATATAGGCGTGATGACAATTAACCGCGTAACAACAAATAATAATTCCTTCGATGAGTTGGTGTGGGTCTTCTTCTAATAAATAGCGATCTTTGAATGTTCCTGGTTCTGATTCATCAGCATTCACACAGAGATAAACAGGTTTGTCGCTGTTTTTAGGAATAAAACCCCATTTCATCCCTGCTGGAAAACCAGCTCCCCCACGACCTCTAATTCCAGACTGCTTAACCTCTTCGATAACATCTTCGGGTTTTAGAGAAAACAATTTATCAATGGTTTGATACCCACCAGTTTCTTTATAAACCTTGAGTGTGTGAGAATCTTTTGTGGCGAATCTATTTGTGAGAACTAGCGACATTCATTCCTCAATTTTTCTATTAATTTATCTACCTTCTCGATTGTGAGATGCTCAAACAAGGTTTCGTTCACCATCATAGCTGGCCCTGAACCACAACTAGCCAGACATTCTACGAGTTCTAAAGAAAATATTTTATCTGAAGATACTTCACCATTATTTAACCGGTATTCTTCCTTTAAATGTCTCGCAATATTTTCGCTTCCACAAAGAGCACATGAAAGTGTTTGGCAGAGTTGTAGGTGGTATTTGCCAACAGGAGCCATTCTAAACATGGTGTAAAAAGTAGCCACACCATACACATGAACAGGGCTTAAGCTTAATAACTTTGCAACATATTCCTGGGCTTCAAGAGGCAAATACCCCTGCTGTTTCTGAGCAAGCCATAACGAAGGAATTAAAGCTGCTTGCTTATTAGGGTATTTGGCAAGAAGACCTTCAAATTCATTTTTGTTTTCTGTTGTAAATTCAAAACTCATCGATCACACTCTCCAACAATAATATTGAGAGATCCTAAAACCGCAATAGCATCTGCTATCATCCCGCCCTTAATTATGTGCTCATACGCTGCAAATAGATAAAAACAAGGGGGACGCACTTTAATGCGGTAGGGATTCATGCTCCCATCAGAAACAACATAAAAACCAAGCTCTCCATTAGCTGCTTCGGTCCTGGAATAAACCTCACCTTTTGGAGGTTTGATCCCATGCATGACAATTTTAAAATGATTCATCAGAGATTCGATATTGCCATAAACTTCTTGTTTTTCAGGAATACCTACACGCCGATCATCTGTCATGATGGGCCCTTTAGGCATACGCGCCATACACTGTTCTACAATTTTCAAACTTTGATTAACCTCTTCCATGCGAACCATCACGCGATCATATGTATCACCATTTTTGCCAACAGGAATGTCAAAATCGTACGTCTCGTACATGTAATAGGGTTCGGACTTTCTTACATCGAACTCAACACCACTGGCTCGTAAACATGGCCCAGTAAACCCCCAAGCAGCAGCCTGTTCTTTTGTTACCACACCAACATCTCGTGTCCGGTCAATAAAAATACGATTTTTTGCCACAAGTCCCATCACATCACTGGCCGCTTGTTTGATCTCTATGAGAAGAACTTTTAAATCAGAACGAAAACCAGGATACAAATCACGAGAGAGCCCACCAATTCTTGTGTAAGAATAAGTGAGTCTCGCACCAGTAATCTTTTCGATAAGGTTATAAGCTTTTTCTCGAACATTAAACGTGTACCAAAAATTTGTAAGCGCGCCCAAGTCCACAAGATTAGTCCCCACGCAAACCAGGTGATCGATAATGCGTGAGAGCTCACAAATGAGCACACGAATGTACATAGCACGCTCAGGAATCTCGAGTTCCATGAGATCTTCAATCGCTTTACAGTATCCTACATTATTCATAAGAGAAGAAACATAGTTGAGACGGTCTGTATAAGGAATAACTTGTTGATAGGTTGAGTGCTCAGAGTGTTTTTCAAAACAACGGTGGAGATAACCAATCTCTGATCTGGCTTTAACAATTGTTTCACCATCAAGATGTACCTGTGTTCTGATGGCTCCATGAAAGGCAGGATGGCTAGGACCTAAATTAACAATCATAGGCTGACCATCAAGTTTTACCTCGTCAATTTTTTCTGCCAGATTGTTATTTTGTGTTACCATAATTAATCTCTGATACTCTCCCACTAGCTACTAACTACTAGCTACCAGCTACTAAAGCACTTCCCTCGTCTTCGGTATAGCCTGCCTTTTACCGAGAGGATAATCTTTACGCAAAGCATGTCCTTCGAAGTCGTCCCACATAAGAAGTCTTTGTAAATACCTATGTCCTTCGAATGTGATCCCCATCATGTCATAGCATTCACGCTCAGCCCAATCTGCTGCTAAGTGAATGTCTGAAATGGTTTCGACTGTAGGATGAGCATTGTCTGAAATACTTAATTTGAGATGAACACGTGTATTTTCTTTTGTATTATAAAATAAATAATCTAATTCAAATCGATTATCTTGCCTGTCTTTCCAATCAACAGCAATAATATCGATGAGCATATCAAAGAAAAGTTCATTTTTGAGAATTGTGACTATTTGTCGGATTTTATCTGCAGGAATACAAATAACCTCTTGTTTGCTCTTTGCATCATACCAAGAATCAAGAACGACATTTGAAATCGTGTTTTTTAAATGTTCTGCTACTTTCGTCATATATATTCTTCTCTCATCACTCATTACTCATCACTTCCTTCTTCCCCAGCCCATCCACAAAACCATTAGGATCAATTTCTTGCTGCAATTTCATAAGAGCATCTAACATTTGTTCAGGCCTCGGTGGACAGCCTGGCACGTAGATGTCGACAGGAATGATCTCATCAATCCCTTGAAGCACAGAGTAATTATCATAAAAACCACCTGATGAAGCACAAGCCCCAACAGCCATCACCCATTTTGGTTCACACATCTGATCATAAATACGTTTTAAAATAGGAGCTTGTTTGTAATTAATGGTTCCCATGACCATGAGGAGGTCTGATTGTCTGGGAGAAAAGCGCATAACCTCAGCTCCAAACCGCGATATATCAAAAGCAGATGAGGCCAGGCCCATAAACTCGATCGCACAACAAGCGGTTCCATAGGGCATGGGCCAAAGAGAGTATTTGCGCCCCCAATTGATCACATCTTTAACACGCGTTGTGATAATGCTATCTGAGAGTAAATTTGATGCTATTTCACCAACTTTTTTCATCATCCCTCGTTTTCTTCCCCCAATCCAAAGCCCCTTTCCGCCACTCATAAAGCAGCCCCAAAGCTAAGAGAAAGAAGAATATGCCCATAATAACAAGCATATACAGGCCTTTGCCCTCTGTAAGAAAGTCTTTATACTTTACTGCCCAAGGGTAAAGAAACACAACTTCAACATCAAAGACTATGAAAAGCATGGCCACAAGGTAAAATTTTACCGAAAACCGCTCTCTAGCCTGACCCGTTGATTTAACACCACATTCATAGGTTGAAAGCTTTTCCTTGCTCGGGTTCTTTGGACCCAAGAGATAGGACAAAAGTAGGAAAAAACCCGCAAATAATGCGGCGATCAAAAACATGATAAGTATGGGAATGTATGCGTTCATTAATACCGCAACCGTTTAAGAAAACTACGTCCATGTGTCAATTGTATTACACCCGCAAGCCCGTGAACCCGCGACCCCGTGAACCCTCATCCTCTAACCTTGACACCAAAAACAAAGCTCTATTAGAAGACACACCAAATCTTATTATATAAGAGGATACACTTTTATGAAAATTCATGAATTTCAAGGAAAAGAGCTTTTTAAAAAATTTGATCTCCCTGTCCCTAAAGGGATTCTGTGCAAAACAGCAAAGGAAGTTTTTGCTGCAGCCAAACAACTCGAAGGAACTGTTGTTGTTAAATCTCAAATCCATGCTGGTGGACGCGGAAAAGGAAAGATATTTAACAAAACAAATCTTCAAGAAGTTGTTTTAGATGGCGGTGTGAAAGTGACAAAGTCTCCAGAAGAAGCCAAAGATATTGCTTCAAAAATATTAGGCAACATTTTGGTCACACACCAAACAGGCCCGCAAGGCAAAGAGGTCAAAAACATCTTAGTAGAAAAAGGCTGTGACATAAAAAAAGAATACTATGTTGGCCTGGTCTTAGATCGCTCTAATGCTAAAGTCACACTCATGGCTTCTACTGAAGGCGGAATGGACATTGAAGAAGTTGCCAAAAACACACCCGAAAAAATTCTCAAAATGACCTTTGATCCTGTTGCTGGCTTTAAAGAAGAAGAAGGAAGCAAAATCGCTTCTGCACTAGGTTTTGATAACAATCTATCAAACCAATTCACAAAGTTTTGTGCCTCTCTCTATCAAATGTACATTCAAACCGATGCTTCTATTGTAGAAATCAATCCTCTGGTCACTACAAATGCAGGAGAACTTGTGGCCTTAGATGCCAAAGTCAATTTTGAAGACAACGCACTTTTTCGCCACAAAGAACTATTAGATTTAAGAGACCACGACGAAGAAGACCCTTTAGAAATCGAAGCCAGCAAGCATGGGCTTTCGTACATTGCCCTCGATGGAAGCATTGGCTGCATGGTGAATGGAGCGGGTTTGGCCATGGCTACAATGGACATTATCAAGCTTTACGGTAGCGAGCCAGCTAACTTTCTTGATGTTGGTGGTGGCGCAACCAAAGAAAACGTCACAGCAGCTCTTAAAATCATTCTTAGCGATCCAAAAGTAAAAGCTATTTTGGTTAATATCTTTGGGGGCATCATGAAATGTGACGTTATTGCCGAAGGCGTTATTGCTGCAGCCAAAGAAATTGGACTCACCCTACCACTTGTTGTTCGTTTGCAAGGAACAAATGTTGAAATTGGAAAAAAACTTTTAGCAGAGTCAGGTTTATCTATCATTGCAGCTGACACAATGGCTGACGCAGCAGAAAAAGCTGTGAAGGCTGTGGGATAACGAAAAAACGAAAGACGAAAGACGAAAGAACGATGGACGATAAGTTACGTCTGCCGTGTCTTCGTTAACAAGGATTTATAATGAGTATATTGGTCAACAAAAACACAAAAGTTGTCACACAAGGTATCACTGGCAAAACAGGCCAGTTTCACACCCACCACTCCAAAGAATATGGTACAAACATCGTTGCCGGAGTAACCCCCGGAAAGGGAGGTGAAAGCTTTAAAGACATTCCCATCTTCAATACTGTGGCTGAGGCCAAAGAACAAACACAGTGCACTGCCTCTGTTATCTATGTACCGCCTCGATTTGCGGCTGCTGCTATTTTAGAAGCCGTTGATGCCGAAATGGATTTAGTGGTTTGCATCACAGAAGGCATCCCCGTATTGGACATGGTAAAGGTTAAGCACATGATGGAAGGGAAAAAGACACGACTTATTGGCCCCAACTGTCCTGGAATCATTACCCCAGGTGAATGCAAACTTGGAATCATGCCAGGCCATATTCACAAACCAGGTCATGTTGGCATTGTCTCTCGTTCTGGCACACTCACATACGAAGCTGTAGATCAAGTTTCTCGCGCTGGATATGGACAATCAACTTGCATAGGCATTGGTGGCGACCCTATTAATGGGACAAACTTTATTGACTGCTTGGAGCTTTTTAACAAAGACTCTCAAACAGAAGCCATCGTCCTCATTGGCGAAATTGGTGGAACAGCTGAGGAAGAAGCTGCCGATTACATTAAAGCTAATGTGAAAAAGCCTGTTGTTGCCTTTATTGCTGGAGCCACAGCCCCTCCAGGACGCCGCATGGGCCATGCTGGAGCCATCATTTCTGGCGGCAAAGGAACCGCTGCCGATAAATTCAAGGCTCTAGAAGCTGCTGGAGTTGCTATTGCCAAAAGCCCAGCAGATATGGGAAAAGTTTTGAAAGAAATTTATAACTAAAAGGAGATCACATGACAATCGAACGCACTTTATCAATCATCAAGCCTGATGCAACAAAAAGAAATCTTATTGGAAAAATCTTAGCTCACGTTGAAGATGCTGGATTAAAAATCCTCGGCACACGAATGGTCCATCTCTCTCAAGAGCAAGCACAAGAATTCTATGCTGTTCACAAAGAACGCCCTTTCTACAATGATCTTGTTGAATACATGACCTCCGGCCCTGTTGTTGTTACGTGTTTAGAAGCTGAAAACGCTATCGAAAGATACCGTGAAGTGATGGGTGCCACAAACCCCGAAAACGCAGCAGAAGGCACAATACGCAAGTTATACGCTGAAAGTCTTCAATGTAATTCTGTTCATGGTTCTGATGCGCCTGAAACAGCGAAGACAGAAATTGCCTTCTTTTTTGACAACGGCAATCTCTTTAGTTCTTAATTAAGAGAGCCTATCTTTTCCTCAAGATCTGCTAATATTTTTTCGGTTTTAATTTGTAAATCAGCATTTGCTGCTTTTTTTGTATTAAACCTCTCCAAAACTTTAGCAACAGTATAAGGGTTTTTTGACCCTAATTGTCTGGCAATTTCTTTTTGTGATAAACCCGCTAAAGTGCGTAGTTGGTATACTGCCATGCTACGAGCTTCATTTTGAATCCCTGACTGACTTTTTTTAATATCGGTCACAGGAACCTGATAAGTAGAAGAGACAAAATCTAAAACCTCTTTAGCTGTATTTATGCGTATTTTTTTATTGCTAATAGAAATACCTGATTTTTGCTTTTTTGTTTTTTCGTGTTTTTGAATGGATTTTTTAAATTCCTCGCCACCTAAAACACTCTTGGCTTTTTCAAGAGCTGTTAAAAAGCTTTTCTCTGGCCCTCGGCTAACCAAACTATTGAGTCTTGCCAAAGCCAAAGGTCTAAGAAACCCCAAAGAGCGAGTTATTTTTTGAGTTATGAGCCAGGAAGGTCTTTCTTTATCCTTCAAATAGGCTCTATGACTTGTCCATTGGTGATTTGCAGCCTTTTGTGCCTCGCGGTAAATGACAGGACGAGAATGAATATGGGTAAGTATTGGAACAAGATACTCTTTGGGATCTATGAGAATGGCCCGATATCTTCCCGAAAATACAGCTCCATCTGTTGACCAGCGTTTATTGTTTTTTTGAGTATAAATTCCATTGATATGTCTCATAGCCCTGCTCAGTTCACCTTTTGGCGTATGAAGGAGAAGATAATAACGGTCTTTGAGAAGAGAGTAGGCATGAATTTTGAGAGAAAATATCTGGCTGGTTTCTTCTAACAAATCTAAAAAAATCTGATAATCTAAATCGTCTTTAAATATCTGTTTTGATTCTTCACCGTGGTTGACTACATAATACCAAGCACCAGGATATTCGATTCTATTTGGTCTAGGCATACGGACTCCCTTTTTTATGAGATGAATTTACTATTGGGAAAGTATGGATCATGGCTTTCATGATGTCAAGACATGATACCTGAACCGAAGATCAAATGTGAGAGGGAAAACAGTAATGATTTTTACTTATGCGAAAATTTGATAAGTGTTTCTAAATTTCCGTGTTCACCTAAATATATTTCACCGCTTTGATAGAGAGTCATGTGATCCATATGCACTTTATGGACCACCTCATCATCTTGAACAACAAAAGTCCCATTAGCACTTTTATCTGTAAAAACATACCGCCCTGTTTTGAGTTCAATTGTGGCATGCACACGCGAAACCCTGCCGTGATTAATGATAATATCATTGTCTTCGCTTCGACCAATGCTGATTTTAGAAACACCCTTCCCCATTTCCAAAGTTTTTTCACCGTACTCTAAAACCAGGCTTGAAACAGAGGACATGCTCTCGACAGAGGCATCAGTGCCAATAGTTGTCACATTAGCATCATCCTCAGCATTGAGTATTTCGTAAATTTCAAACTCACCAGGGAGTCCTTTGAGTTCTTTTTTTACAATAAACCGCGAGGCTTTGATAAGCCCCTCTGCTAATAGGTCTCTTGTATCTTTTGTCGTTAATATTTGTTGTGCCTTTGCCTCAGCAGCTACACGAGCGGCAATAATGACAGCATTGCCAAAAACGTCTTCTTGATCAAGAACAACATCACCATAGTTTAAACCAACTGTTATTTTGAGTTCTCCAGAAGGCACAGCCTCTGAAATCTGATTTGTTTGAAATATTTGCTGCATAAAGATAGCCGCCCCAGCCGCTGCATCAGCATCATCAAAGGCCGCCATAACAGAATCACCAATCGTTTTGATCACTTCACCACTGTACTGCATGACAATATCGCTCAACATGGACATAGCATCTGCCATGAGTGTTTGCGCAGCGGCATCTCCCAAAGAATCATAAAACTTTGTGCTATCGACTATATCAACAAAAAGAATGGCTTTTTGTTCGTGCTCTTTTTCCATAAGATAAAGTTGTCAAAATGAATTTGAGAAATACATGAAAAACACGGAAATCAGAGTTATGTCAACTTGATTTCTTCGTCATCATCTTCAAAGCGACTTAAATCCTGATCAACATCTGAAAACAAAGGTCTGTCTTCCAGGGCTTCATTCACAAGAGTGAGGTCTCTGATTGAAACAAAAGAAGGAATCAGCAAGCTAGGGGCTTCAAAACAAATCAGATCAACACGGTAAGAAGCTCTTGTGACGGCGACATAAAGAAGATTGCGATCAAGGGAGATGCTCTGAGAATACATTTTTTCGGATGGATTAAAAATGAGGACATGTGAAAACTCAAGACCTTTAACTTGCTTTACATCTGTTACTGTAATGCCTGGCGTAAACTTAAAATGATCTCTATCACCAAGACGAATGCCTCTTGTACCTAGTTTGACTAGAGCATTATAAACCTGACGTGCCTCTGATTCTGTTTTGCAAATAACCGCACCAATTGTATGACGACTCGCGCCTAACACTTCGTCTAACCATTCCTTAGTCAGCGTAACAGCATCTAAAAAGGCATGACAAAGAGTCAAAGAGGGCTCTGGTCCAAACTTGGGTGTAAAGGCAAGATCCTCTTCTTTAAGGTTTGGAGTTCTAATATATTCTGCAAGTTCATAAACTTGATAAGTAGAACGGAAAGCCACTTTGAGGTTTAATATATCAACCCCTTCTAAGCCTGCTTGAGCTAGCATATCCTCCCAGTTTATCAGAGGGGAACCTGAATGAATCTTTTGCCCTAAATCTCCCGCTAACGTAAGCTGGTCATTGTTTTCCAAAGCATTCAATATAGCCTTGAGTTCAAGAGAATTAAAATCCTGTGCTTCATCGATGACCAGGTGATTAAGAAAAGCGGGATGCTTTTTTGCACGGTAAAACCCTTTTTGATGATAAATAATATGAAGCAAGAGAGCCAAATCACTCGTGTCAAAAAACTCATGTGAAATCTGTTTAGCAATATACGGTCTCACTTCGTTCTCAAAAGTTTGCTGAGTTTTTTGTTCCCCTTGCTCACGGTTTATCTCCTGCTGATAAAAACTAAAAAGGACCTTGGACGCTGACTCACTTTTATCTTGGGTATTGAGAAAGCTAAATAAGCGTACCATCAACTGGTAATCACTTTTAAAGCCTCTAACTTTTTCTGGAAGAACAGTATTTTTCACGCTAAAATCTTTTTCGAGCATAGTGCCTATCACATCAATTGCCCAACTAGTAAAAGTAGCGATTTTAACATTTTGAATACCTAGCTCTGGTAGTACATGTTGCACAAACGCTGCCAGGCTCTGATTATAAACAATAACCAATGTGCTTTCTTCTTTGGCTTCGGAATTATCCTCAAACAAAAGCCAAGCCAGGCGATGGAGAGCTACTGTTGTTTTGCCTGTACCCGCAGAACCTTGAATAATAACAGGTTTATCTTTTTCGGTGCTAATCAAGCAAAACTGTTCTGGAGTAAGAAGAGAGAGTATTTGGTGCAAATACCCTGTGTCTTCATGAAATTCCTCAATACGCCCTTTTTTATACTCATTAAGAAGCTCTTTTATTTTATCCCGATCTTTAAGAGTAAATGTGATGTTTCGACTTTTTTGGTGACGATACCACTTACTTTTGCTTTGGGTAAAACTCACATCCTGTAATTCTATAGCTGACAAAACATTTCTTTTTCCCTGGTAAGCCCGTCTTAGCTGAATAGACCCATGTCTCTCAGAACCTGCAATCTCTGTGTCAAACAAATCCCCCTCATCATAATCATAATACAACTTTGAAATAGGAGCCTTCCTCCAATCAATAATACGTTGCTCTGAAAAACTTGCTAACCCTAATTTGAATTCAATGTTTTTTCCATCCTCTTGATAAATCACTCGAGCAAAATAGGGTTGTTCTAAAAGTAATGACAAAGCGCGCGTTTGTTCTAAGCGTAACTTTGTGAGCCCATGGGCAACATGTTCATCGCTTAGCAAGGCTTGTTTGTCTTCATCTTGCCTTGTTGAAACGACTTGACTGGTTAATTCTCTGGCTTGCTCATCATTTGAAATAAGTTGACGGGATTTTTTCTTCATTTCCTGCGTAATGCAGACATGTGTCTGAGCATAGCGCTCACACTCTTCTTGAATCAATTCTTGATCTTGTTTGCTGAGTTTGTCAGTCATTTGTTTGTGAAAAAAATAAAAACATTAATAGTCGCAGCCTACCCTAAAGAACTACAATATTTATGCAAGCTTGGCAAAAAAAAATCAGTTCTCAAAGGGAATTTTGCCTATTTAGCCTCTGGAATTGGTGCTGTGCCTGCCACATATAACCTGACTCAGTTTTTATTTAAATACAAACCTGGCCATATTATTACATTAAACACCGCTGGTATTATTAATAAAAATAAATTTAAAATTGGAGACGTTGTTTTGGCAAAGACCCTATCAACCTCTTCAATGTTAAAAGAAGTCTACACACCAGAGAGCATCAAAGATATCACACTCAAACCCAAGGTCACCCTAAAATCCTTGGGAATAAAAACTCCAAAACTAAAAACAGCCTCTGTATTTTGCACACAAGAAATCAGCAGCTCTGAAACAATGCGCAAAAATCTCATGAAGGCTGGACATGATATCGAAACCATGGAGGCCTATGCTTACGCCTATGTGGCAAAAAGACACAACATCCCCATTGTTTCTTTATTAGGCCTTTCAAATGTCATTGGCCCCAAAGCCCATGATGAATGGCTAGAAAATGAATCCTGGGTTTGTGAGAAGATGTCAGAAATCGTAAAAGAACTGTTGACCAAACTCCCTTAAACTCCGAAGCCTCAACACAATGAAATCAGTGCTGTTTTCCAACGGAAGCCCATGATTGGATAATAAGATATTTTATGATAAACAATCATTAATTGACATATTAATTGATTGGATTATAATGATATTTATGGCATCCAATCATTTAAAAGAAATCCTCCTACGTCTCGATCAAAAGAAAACCTTGATTGATCCATTCAGACCACTTTCACCAGCGATTCTAAAACGACTTCGTGAGCAGCTCATCGTGGATTGGACCTACAACTCCAATGCCATTGAAGGCAACACCATGACACTTCGTGAAACTAAAATGGTTATTGAAGATGGCTTAACGATTGGCGGTAAATCATTGGCAGAACATTTAGAAGCCATCAATCACAAAGAAGCCATTGAGTATGTTTATGAACTCATCCAATTGAATTCCATCATTACAGAACGTGAACTCAAAGATATTCATTCTATTATTTTAAGAAAAATCGACGACCAATACGCTGGCAAGTACAGAGACATTCAGGTTAGAATCACGGGATCAAAGCACACACCACCAGAAGCTCTAAACTTGCCACAAATCATGCACGACTTTACCACAAAATATCTTGTACACGCACAAGGTCATGCTATCGAACAAGCAGCTTTGGCACATTTTCATCTGGTTTCGATTCACCCCTTTGTTGATGGCAATGGACGCACAGCAAGATTATTGATGAATCTTATTTTGATAAAGCATGGATACCCACCAGCAATCATTTTAAAAAATGACAGGAGAAAATATTATAATGTCCTGGAAAAAGCTCATGATGGTAATTTAGACGATTTTATTTTTTTTGTTGCAAGATCTTTGGAGCGTACCTTTGGTTTATATATTGAAGTGATTCCAGAATTAAAAAGCAAATTTCTCACCCTGGCTGAAGCAGAAAAGACATCTCCTTATTCTAAAGATTATTTGGGTGTGATGGCACGGCGTGGTGTTATTCCTGCTTTTAAACTAAAAAGAAACTGGATAATTTTAAAAAACGATCTGGATGAGTATGTAAAGCTTCATAAAGATAAATAAAGCCTATTCCAAATACTCTTTCGGTGGCCAGCCTTCAAATTGCTCGGCATTGGGGATTACATATTCTGTTGACGTGTCGATGCAATAAAGCCTGATCATCCAAGCTGCCCAATCTAAACACCCACATCAACCTTTAGCCCTTTTTTAGAAAAGAAATCCTGCATTTTATTAATGAGACGACTTTCAATCTGCCGAATACGCTCACGCGTGATGCCATAAATGTCGGCTATTTCTTGTAATGTCTTTGGCATTTCGGAAAAAAGTCTTTTTTGAAAAATCTCTTTTTCTTTCTCACTCAATGTTTCAGTAAATTGCGTGAGGTTGTTTAGCAAAATTTCTTTAAGCTCTTTATTCTCCACCTGATCAGAAACAGGCTCATCTGGAACTGCGATAAAGTCCATGTTCAAAGCCCCCTCAAAGCTAGCCTTAGGGGCATCAAGCTCCACTTCGCGAGAAGAAAGACGTTTTTGCATTTCAATCACTTCTTTTTCTTTTACATCAAGTCGTTCTGAAATAAGCTTAGCTGAAGCAACAAAACCCATCTTCTCAACCTTTTCCTTTTCTTTCATGAGATTGAAAAATAATTTCTTTTGCGCTTGAGTTGTCCCAACTTTTACAAGTCTAAAATTGTCTAATATGAATTTGAGAATATAAGCCCTCACCCACCACACAGCGTAAGAGCTAAACCTCACACCTCGACTCACATCATACTTTTGCACTGCCCGCATCAATCCCAAACTCCCTTCCTGAATAAGGTCAAGAGTGTTGTAATAGGCACTGCGATATTCAGATGCGATTTTGGCTACAAGCCTTAAATTTGAAAGGACAAGTTTTTGAGCTGATTCACGATCTTGATGTTCTCGATAATGTTCTGCCAAATCCTTTTCTTCTTCTGGAGTGAGGATGGGATAACGACTGACTTCGATCAAGTAGCGCTTAAGAGGGTCTAGGGGAATAAGCTCAGCAGAAGATTTTACAACGGGCAAAGCTTTATCTAGTGAGGGAACAGGCACTAATCCCTGAACGGACTTATCTTTGGAGGATGCCTTTTTCGTCTTCTTTTTAGCCATTTTCCTTTTTTGTGCTCAGTTGCCACTCTTCAAATCTTAGCAAAAAAAACTGCCTTAAACTATGAGGCGCTAAATAAATCTCTTGAGCTCCAGAGCGTTTGATGAACGAAGAAAACATGTCTGGCCCATGTTTGCCTATATAGATACGGTCTAATTCACGTTTGTCAATATCGTAGAGAATAATATGTAAAGAATGTTCGCTGATTTCAAAAATGCCCGGTTTGGTTTTGCCTGTTGAAATACTTTTTAATCCCTTTAGGCTCATAAAATAAGTAAGCGCCTCTGTTATCTTAACAGGGTCAGCCCTAACAAAGCCTGTATCAATTTCAGTTATTTTGGCTCCCGTTTCTTTCTTTAGTTTTTTCACAAAGTCGTTTTGGATGCTCCTCATCCACCACCGGTCTTCACGGAGCTCAAAATAAATTCCTAATGTGAAATTGTTAATTTGAAATGCCCTTACCTGGTCCTGATTAAAAGAAAAAAAAGTATGAGAATTCTTGTTTTTTTCACCACCTTGGAGAAAAATCCCCATAGAAATAACGAGCAATAAAAACAGGGCAAGGGACAATATGATGATTGGTTTTTTTTGCATGTTAATGCACTGTCCTTATTTATTTCTTATAAGTAAATCGTTTGGAAACAGCGCCCTTTTTGCCAGATACCTTATCAGTAAAACTAATAATAAAGGTATAATCTCCATCAACATATGTCTCTTCCATCTCTATGCTCATTTGTATTGGCAATAAATCGTTTTTGAAAATACTCTTATCTACATTATTATTTATAATAATATTTGGCGCCCAGCGAAAAACACGACCATTAGGAGCAATCAATAACATATCTGTATTAATTGAATACTTGCCATCAGGCTTTGGTTTTAACCCTGCCACGAAGGCATGATAGTATACTGTAGCACCCTTTCCAAAAACAGGAGCATCAAGAGAATCTCCCCATTTTGTCTTGCTAATAAAATCATTCGCCATAGTTAAGGTATTGGCCAAGCCAGTGCTGGCAAAGAAAACAACCATTAGGAAAACCAAAAAAACTGTAACACATCGTTTAATAATCATAATCATTCCCTTTCTTTTTCCTATTTAAAACAAAGATTTCAATAAGTCCAAGCGTTTAAAATGCTTTGTTATTCTTTATGAAACATTGGCGCATTGGGGCGTAGGAGATTAGGTGCAGAGCTGTAATCTATTGACTTTATTGACAAACAGGAGTTTATTTAGAATTCGCATCAACATTTTTACAGGGGAGCCCTCATGTACAAAAAAATCACTTTCATCATTGCCTTGTTATTGGTTGTTAGCTGCTCTTCAGCCACATTTCAGAATTCCCAGTCTCAGTTTGTTGAGCCCATCAGTCTTACGAATGAGGCTATGCAACTCAGAAGCAATCTCATTAAAAATGTTGTCTACAACCTTGTTTTTCATTTGGATAATCCTGTAGATTCTAATGTTTTTTCTGGAAGAGCTGAAGTGACTTTTAATATTCAAAATACTAACCACGATATCACCTTTGATTTTAATGATGGAAAGATTTTAAAACTTTTTGTGAATGGCAAAGAAAAAACAAGCCCTAATTATAATAACAAAACCCTTACCATTTCTGCTATCGATCTCCACAAAGGTTCAAATAATGTCATCATTAACTTTTTACATTCTTATAGCCAAAAAGACTCTGGCTTACTCAAATACACAGATACCGAAGATGGCAAAACATATGTATACACTGATTTAAATCCTGTTTATGTAAAAAATGTTTTTCCCTGCTTTGATCAACCCAACATTAAAGCCTCTATTAAAATTAGCGTAGCAGCCCCTTCTGACTGGTTAGTTGTTTCGGCCATGCCAGAAGAAATTGTTTCTTTGCCAAACAAGAATAGTCGTTTTTGGGTTTTTAAAGAAGTTTCTAAAATCAGTCTCCATACTTTTTCTTTAGCTGCAGGCCCCTTTAAGATGTGGAAAAATAAATTAGGAGATGTCCCTGTCAGATTGTTTGCACGTCAATCTCAATCAACACAAATCGATCCCTCTGACTGGTTTCTTTTAGCTAAACAAGGGGTAGGTTTTTTTGAAACATATTTTGAACAAAAATATCCTTATGAAAAATATGATCACATTCTTGTCCCACAACTAAGAACAAGCAGCCAGCAAAACACATCAATTGTAATGTATAACGACTCTCAACTGTTTTCAAAAATCGCATCCAACAACACACTAAGAAAAGAATTAAACAACACCATCCTTAATGAAATGGCTCATATGTGGGTAGGAAATAAGGTAGCGCTTTCCAGCTGGAAGGACCTTTGGTTTTTAGAAGGCATGTCTTCTTATTCTGCTTCGATGGCTCAAAACCAAATTCAGGGTTTAACATCCCCAATACTCACACCCGACAACTCTTCTTCGCCAGCACAAGCGCACAGCATTTCACCAACAGCACAAACACCTACTAGCAGCAAAATAACACAGACTTTTTTCTCACACCTTAAAAGTTTGACCAATAAAAAAGACAGCGATTTTCGCAATAAAGTTGCCTACACAAGCACTCCAGGCGCGTGCACCAATGAAAGCCTAACAAGCTTTGATAATTTCATTTCACAAAACCCAAATCTTCCAAATGTCATGATGCAAAACCTTAAAATGGCTAGAGAAGAAAATAAGAAATGTGTGATGGGAAAGTAATGTATCCCCTTACAACAACCCACGATCCACAATTCACGACCCACTAATTAATCATGCTGGGGCATCAAATAAGTTTTCGATATCTGAAAGCGACAATCTCTTAAGCCAACTCGCCTCATCAGTAATCAAAGAATCCGCAAGATCTTTTTTGCGTTGCTGCATGTTATGAATTTTTTCTTCAATAGTGTCTCGGGTAATCATGCGGTACACAAACACAGGTTTATCTTGACCAATACGATGAGCACGGTCAGTGGCTTGATTTTCGACAGCAGGATTCCACCAAGGATCAAAGTGAATCACATAATCAGCGCCTGTAAGATTGATGCCAACACCACCAGCTTTGAGGCTCAGGAGAAAGATTTTAATGTCTTCGTTCTCTTGAAATTCATCAATAACCGCTTGCCGGTTCTTGGTAGAACCATCAAGATACACGCTTTCCCAATTAAACTGATTGATGCCTGTTTGAATGATGTGCAACATCTCTACAAACTGGCTAAACAAGAGAATACGGTGACCTTCATCAATCACCTCTTCTAAGAAAGGAAAGAGCTCCTGGATTTTTCCAGATTCATCAAAAGGAGCGTTCATGTCTTTGTTCACCAAGCCTGGGTGACAACAAATTTGTCTCAGCCTGAGCAAAGCAGTCAAAATTGAGAAATAACTCTTTTCCATGCCTCTAGAATCAATAGTTTTGAAAATTTCTGATTTAGAATACTCTGCAATCTCACGATAAAGCACTTTTTGCTTTTCGGTAAGCTCACAATAATGGAGAGTCTCTGTTTTGGGTGGCAATTCTTTGAGAACCTGATTTTTTGTTCTTCTTAGAATAAAAGGCATTAGTTTTTGTTTGAGTTCGCTTCGCCTGTCTGCATTATTACCCTTTTCAATAGGTTGAGCCCAATACCGTTTAAACCCTGTTTGTGACATTAAGAATCCTGGCATCACAATCTGAAAAATAGACCAAAGCTCCATGAGACGGTTTTCAATGGGAGTCCCTGAAAGAGCAAGCTTGTACTTTGCTTTTACTCGACAAAAAGCTTCGTGAGTTTTTGTGCGATGATTCTTCACTTTTTGTGCTTCATCCATAATGAGATAAAACCATTCACGGCCGCAGTATTCAGCTAAATCGCGCTGAATGAGGGGGTAGCTTGTGATGATCACATCATTATTTTCGACATCTTTAAAACTACTCGCTCTGTTTTTGCCAACAAGAGCAATGACCTTTAAATCTGGAGCAAAACGAGCACATTCACGTAACCAGTTTTCTACCACTGATGTTGGGCAAACAACTAATGAAGCTTTTTTGGTGCTCTTTTTTTCTTGGTTGAGAAAGGCAATCGCTTGAATGGTTTTACCCAAGCCCATATCATCTGCTAAAATTCCACCAAAACCAAAACGCTTGAGAAAATTTAGCCAATTAACACCGTCCTGCTGGTAATGTCTGAGTTCGCCAACAAAATCAGCAATAAGATCTACGTTGTCAATCCCCATGAAATTCTGCAATGCCTTACAAATATTTGTCGCACCTTCGTCCCATTGACTACGCACAAAATGAACGTCTGACAAAACAGCAATGCGCCGTTCTAAATCAGCAGCATCACCAGCATGAAGGACTAAAAAATCACGGGACTTATCAATAGCGCCCCTTTCAATGTAGTATTCAAAAAAATCACAAGCCTCTGCTGAAAGAACCGCCATTGTCTCATCAGCCAAATTAATAATCTTCTTAAGTTTGCTTCTTGTTTTGAAAAGATCATACATGCTGACTAGATGCCCACCAACTTTAAAGCTGGGAGAAACAACAATACGCTCATCCTCATCGAGTTTAATATCAAAAAACAAACTCCAATCTTTTGTAATAATCTTTTTTTCTGTGAGTTTTTCAAGACCTCTCCACTGCCATTGCGTTGGCATAGTATCGGTAATTTCTAAAAGAAGATTAAAACAAAATTCTGGGTTCTTTGTATAGATAAGCTGTAAAGAGTATGGCCTTTTGTCTTTTAGTGCTGGAGATGATTGCAAAATCAAACTTTTTGCACGAGCTTCTACATCAACATCTCGTTTAATATATTCTCCAGCTGCTGCCTTGCTGTTTCGCGAAAAAAACAAAAAAGCATCTTTAATTTCTTTAAACAAAGGCACTTCTTGACCATTGTAGCTTACTTTTGGGGTAAGGACGATTCGCTTTGGTTCGAGCTCTAGATCAATAATAAACTGGGGTCTGATATTCTTCTGAGATTCTTTAACATTTATTTCATTATCGAGATTAACTTCGATCTCTTGTTTGAGCCTTGGAACCTGATTGAATAAAAAGTCATGGGCCTGATTGGCTGATAAACTAAAGGCTCCTTTTTTGAGCATGGGCCATTTACGGAAAATCTCATGCCCTTCAATTTCGAAAATCACATCACCATTTCTGACCCAAAGAGGGCTTTCGACTATCAAGTCGTTCTTATTAAGATCTGTTAGCTTTTCAAAAACTTTATATTTAACTGATAATTTAACAGAACCATTGGCTTCTTTTGAGACCCTAAGAATAGGTTTTGCTGGTTTGGGAAGAATTTTAAGCTTTTCGCGTTTGGCACCATAATAAAAGCTTCTTCCCTTTGAGAGAAGAGAGAGAAATGTTGCAATTTTGTGCCTGGGAACAATCACACAATGATCGAGTGCTTCGACAAGGCATTCATCGTACAACCACTCAGCAAGATACCGGTCTGTTTGGGATCGAAAAGAATCATCACTCATTTCATGGCGATCGCTAACGAGTTTAAGCAATTTGCCATCACCTCTTTTTTGTAAAAACCGAACTATGATTTGATCCTTATTATTTTTGGGAATAGCAATCCAATATATCAAGCGAATAGCATCTTCTGTTTTCCCCAAGACCATATCACTCAAATCTAATTTCCTAGCTGTCATACCTGCCATAATTTCCCCTCATCAAAAATCGACTCAGTCTCTACTCAAAAAATAAACAAATTCTATTCATTCGTTCAACTATGAAACGGCCTCAATTAGTATCGCATCATCCGCTTATTTGTTGCGTACTTTATATATTTTTTAGGGCCGGCAAAAGGCAAAGAGTGTGGATAAATAATCCCCTATTCGCAACTCTTCAGCATGTAACGAAGCTATATAGTCGAACATTGGCCTCAGTTACAAGTATAATTATTTTGGCGCTCTGAATTATCAAATTTGATGAGTAATCACCCTAATTTGGACGACTACACAAGAGGACTCAAGACCCCAATATTTTATCATTCTGACAATCAAGACCGCATCCTATATTTAAGACAAGCCTGGACATATCTAACTGCTTGTTTTTTTTAGGTAAATAAATTCCAAGGAGACCTGCTGTTGGCATTAGTTTTGCTTATAGTAATATTAGTGATATAATGTATAATGATACTAAGTGGATTTTAAAGGAGTTATTATGGGATTGATCATTCCTGGCACATTAACCGATACCGAAACTACTGACATTCTAGCTGACTTTGATACTGCTGAAGAAATCATTCAAGTTATTGAAGACGGCACCTATGCGGATTATGGCCACTCATTAGATGATTTGTTGATGGTTTTGTTTTCGGTATACAACAATTCCAGTTGGTTGGATCCAGAAAATGCAGATCTCGCCCACATTTGGGCTGATACAACCTCAACGGCTGCCATGAGTTCAGTTTTCACAGCTAATTATGGAAGCGATGAATTTGCAGAGCTGTTAGCCGATATTGATGCCTTTCTACAGGCCCAAGGACCAGAACATGATCAAAATGCCATAGAATCAGGTATAATAGTGATTGAAGAATACATTGCTGAATATGGGCCAATCACTACTGAAACAGGTTCTTCTGTAACTGATATGCAGGATGAACTCACAAGCCTTATTGAATTTTTTAAAAACGTAAGCCCCTACATTTACCTCTTATTGTACGTCATGGAACACCTGGGAGAAGCAGTACAAGATGGCCAGGCTGTTGTTATTGAGCAGATTACTGAAGCTCAAGAAACAACAGATGAACTTATAGATGACATGGCAGGCTATGACTGGGAAGACGGAGAAGATCGTGCTCAACTTGAAGCGGACCAGAATCAACTTGAACAGGTCAAAGAATTCACAAAAGCCATGGGTGAAGTTAATAAACTATTAGCTGAGATTATTGAAACCACACTTGAACTAGCCAGTGCAGGAATCCAAAGAACAAGTAGAGCTGCAAGTTCAATTATTAGTAACATAGGAAGCTAGTAACAGTTGTTTGCTTGCTGCCAAAAGGAATAACTGATAAAGTCATGATGAGAATTGTAAATAAAAAACAATATCATGTCGGAAAAAAACAAAGAAATAAATCTGAAAGAATTCGCACAAAAACTAAAAGCTAAGGCAGCCAGCAAGCAAACAACTGTTACTAGAAAAAAGGTAACAAATAAGACCGAACAAGAGGTTCGGCTTCCAGCGTTCTTTGACAAGCACCCAGATATAAAAGCTCGAATGGTCGACTATTTAAAAGACATTCCAAAAGAGCAAAAACAAAAGAGCTTAGATGACTATTACAAATTCATTAACGGCGAACTCACATGGGCAGAGATTCGTAAAATCTCCAAACGCATGCAAAAAGAACTGGCCCGTGTTGCATACCTTAATTTTAAGATGCAAAAGTACGAAAAAGCCGAAACTCTTTTTAAAGGTTTAGCGGTTATAGACCATACAAACTGGTATTACCGGGCAGCATTAGGAGCTATTTTTCAAAAAAGAAACATGTTTGAAAAAGCTGTTGATGAATACACCACAGCCCTTGACTTAAGAGAAAACGAGATAACCAGCCTTGTAAACCGTTCAGAATGTTACATGATGCTTAAAGAATTTGATGCTTCTCTTAAAGACCTCGAAGCTGTTATTGAAATGAAATTAGCGCAAAACAACCCCTGGTTTATGAGAGCCAGAGTATTAAAACAACGGGTGCTTATGGCAAAAAAAGAGGATAAGGCATGACTGAAATCACATCAACCAACTACGATTATAATGCTGCCATGGAGACCATCCAAGCCGAGATTACGGAGTGGTGTGAAGCTCAAGGTGTTGATCCTAATGACTTCCTGGCCAACTTAGATGGCGGCTTTACAGCCAGTGTTTTTGACAACCCCACATTAGAGGCCTATTTTCAACTGGCCTATATGCAACTTGTTGAGCTCTTGTATCCCGAAGTCATCAACAGTCTCGAAGCAGAAATCGGTGAAGTAACCTTTGAAACACTTTACGACTCTGCTGACGAAGAATTTAATAACTTTATTATTTCCTTAATCGAAGATGATCCCGAAATCATGGCCCTTTATGCCATGCAAGCAGGAGGCGAAACTGAAGGAGATTTTGTGCTCGCCCTTCTTGCAGCCCTAAACACCGAGACAAGCGCTGATCTTTCTGAATATGGAGAGGGTTTTAACACAACGGATGACTTAAGAGAATACTTAGATTCAGTCGATTTAGGCGCAGACATGGAGAATGAACTCCTGGCCTGGGCAGAGGCAGAAGACGTTTACACTGCTACAGAAATGGCCATTTTAGACCGCCTTGCAGAATATGATCAGGCCATGAATGATCTTGTGGCAGCACTTGAAAGCGGCGATATTTCCGAAACCCAATTTGAAAGCGAAATGCAAAACATTACTTTTGGCCGAGAAACACTCATGGCCATGTTGCAGCAAGTGACTGATCAAAAAATGCAGTTCTTCGAAACAATTTCGGAGCTCTATGATCAAGCCTTTGAAATGCAAAATACAATTATTAATAATATGCGTGCTTATTAGGCGCACAACAAGGTCGATTTAAAATTTATTTTAATATAGGTCATCATCATGGTAGACGGTAAAGTAATACCCACAATCCCCTCAAAAAATAAGATCGATCCTGAAAAAATCAGATCAAAGCTTCATTCTCCAAATCCTATAAGAGTAAAATACGTCACTGAAATCCTTGCTGCCTTAGGCGAAAATAAAATCACGTTTGCATCTGTTATGCGCATGAACCGCAAAAAAATGCGTTCTTTAGCAGAACAAGGGTATGTAAAGCTTAAACATGGTCGCTATGATGAAGCCAGAAAGGTTTTTGAAATTCTCACATTTGTTGACCACAAAAACTATTTTCATCACTTAGCACTTGGTGGCTCTTACCATAAAATGAGAAAATACCTAGATGCGGCCTTTCAATACTCAGAATGTCTTAAATATGATCCTGATAATACTAATGCCCTTGTTAATCGCGGAGAGATTTTTCTAAAACACAAAAACTATAAAAAAGCTGCCGAGGACTTCCGCACAGCTATCTTGCTCGACACAACAGGAAGAGACGTGTTTTCCAACCGAGCCCGTTCCCTTGTCATTGCAATCAAAAGAACTATAGCCAAGAAAAAAGGCCAAAAAAACGTCAAGCTTCCAAGCTCACCTTCTAAGCGCCGAAAAATTAAACCCATGGTTCTCCTATCCACTAAATCAAAGAAGACAATGGTGAAGTAAAGAAGGCTCGCAGGGCCTCTGGTTCGCAGGTTCGCAGGATTTCTTTATCTGGTTTTTAAGTTGATCAATCCTCTCACTCATTGCTAGTATCCTCTCCTATAATTATTGCCCTGTGACCCTGTGACCCTGTGACCCTGTGACCCTGTGACACGAGGCCCCAATTATGACCCAAACAATTATCGACCAACTCAAGTTTGATGAAAAAGGCCTCATCCCTGCTGTCGTTCAAGACATCGAAAACAATGAAGTGCTCATGGTTGCTTACATGAATAAAGAGGCAATCGAAAACACACTCAAGGGACCTTACGCCTGTTTTTTTTCTCGTTCTCGCAATCAACCTTGGGTAAAAGGTGAAACCAGCGGGCACACCCAAACAGTCAAAGAAGTCTATTTTGATTGTGATGCCGACTGCCTTCTTATCAAAGTTGAACAAAAGACGGCTGCCTGTCACAAAGGCTACCGCTCTTGTTTTTTTCGTAAGATCGAAGACGGGACTATTAAAACAATAAGAAAAAAGGTTTTTAATGTTTAATCTTTTGTCTCATAAAAAAACCCCCTTGGTTTCAGGTGTCATTACAGTATTATTATTTGCCTTTCTCTTTTATTTTGACACGCTCATTGCTGAGACTACAGACAAAGGAATATTGGCTCACCAATTCAGCTTTACTAAAAGCGAAGCTCTCATTATTTTAAATTCGTGGGGATCGCAGGGCCGAGGTCTATTTTTGAAGACTGTATGGATTGATTACCTATTTCCTCTGGCCTATGCGACATTCCTTTCGAGCCTCATATTGCAACAAATCCAAAAGAATCCCCTCGTGAGAACAGGCATTCGATCGGCCCTTATGATCACACTTCCCTTTCTGGTCGCGTTTCTTGATATGATAGAAAATGGTTATCAAATTGTACAGGTAATGGACACAAAGGGGCTCCCTAACTGGTTCTTTTTAACAACATCTGTCATTTCAACAATGAAATGGGTTTGTGCTCTTATTGTGATTTTAATCTTAATATTCTTGTACATAAACAATAAAAGAATGAAAACAAAAGCATGAAACTATGAAAAATTTTTTTCTAGGAATTAGCTACAACTTTAAAGGTCTTAACTATTTTTTTCAAAACCGCTCTTTGTGGAAATACGCCATCATTCCTCTTGTCATTAACATTATTGCCCTTGTTGCCTTGATATCTCTGTATCTTATATACTTTAATGACCTTTTTTTCCTCATTACAAAATCTTTGGGTACATTAGACATACTTTCACCAAATGGTTTTTTATGGCATCTTCTTGACGCCCTTCTTTGGGTATTACGATTTTTTCTCCAAATCATCTTCTTTCTTTTGTCGTTTGTTTTGATCTTTGTTGCTGTCTTTATCTTAAGCAGTCTTTTAAATGCCCCATTTTATGAAATCATGTCTGAGCAAGTTCTCATTATGAAAAATGATTTAGAAGACAGGCCTTTTAAGCTAAAAACCTTCTTATCTGAGTTCAGACACGCTCTCAAAATTGAGCTTTGTAAGCTTGCCATGTTTGCCTCTTTATTTTTCATGATTATTCTTTTTAGCTGGATCCCTGTTATAGGACCGATTTTTGCTCTCATTGGCTTTTTCTTCACTTCTTGGGTTTTTGCCTTTGGACTAAGCACATACCCCATGATCATCCATAAACAATCTTTCAAGAAAATGCTCAATTGGGCCAGCACCAATAAATCAACTCTCATAGGCTTTGGCCTGCCTTCTACTATTCCAATATTAGGTCTGCTCATTATTCACTTTCAAGTCATTGGGGGCACACTGCTCTACCTTGAGCACAAGAATCCTGAATGATAAAAAACAGCATTATCATATTTAGCCTAATGATCTTATCTCTCTTTTCTCAGTGTGAAAAAAATCTGAGTTCAGAAGAACTCCTTTTAAATCATTTTAAGCACGAGCTTAATTTGGTAACACAGTATCAAAATGATTATATACAGTACATGGTTTATCAAGTTCAGCACTTTGAACAAAAACAAAAGAAACTAAGCCACCTTATTTCAATTATTAATAAACACTACGGAAAATTATCCAAAGACAAGCAAATCCAGTATCAACAAAAGTGGCAAACAAAATTCCAACCCGTAACTGACAAGATATTCCAAGGTACACGTCAAATGATCCTAAATCAAAAGGCAGAACTAACCCCTAAAAAAGAAGCCAAAATACAAGAGCTTTCCATAACAATGTCTCTAAAAGAAAAAACTGTCCCTCTTGATAAACTCAAACCTAAATTTATGAGCTTGCCTGACGACCCTAAAGCAGCTCAATAAAAAAGACCGATAAAAAGCGAGGAAATCAAAATGAATGAAAAAATTAGATAGTAGACATTCATAATTTAGATATTATATACACTTGCACAATGAATTACTCGGGGGCTTGCCCCCGAGCTTCATCCTGAGCGAACCCTTCGACTCGCTTTGCTCGCTCAGGGTTGATCCTCTTATATATTTTCGACCCCAGGGGGCCGAATTTAATTTGAGTCGAAGGATCAAATCTGGAGACATTTTTTATGAAGATCAAACAAGCCGTCATCCCTGCAGCAGGCCTAGGTGTAAAATTTTTGCCTATTAGCAAAACTGTGCCAAAAGAGCTTTTACCCATTCTTGATAAAACATGCCTAGAATATGTAATCGAAGAAGCTATTGATGCGGGTGTAGAGGAATTTGTCATTGTAATTTCAAAAGAAAAACAAGCCATTGAATCTTATTTTCAAGAATCTGAATTTATGAATAAATGGCTAAAAAAGAGACAAATGAACAATATGATTAAATGCCTAAAAAGCGTTGAAACGCAGGCAAAATTTACGTTTGTCTACCAAGATGAGCCTTTGGGCTTAGGTCATGCTATCAATTGTGCCTGCCCCTATATTACTGATGATTATTTCTTTATTCTTCTTCCAGACGACATCATCGATTCAGAGGTCCCTATTTGCAAACAAATGCTAGAGATTTTTTCGTACGAAAATAAACCCATTGTTACTGTGATGGAAGTCCCCTGGGAAGATGTTTGTCGCTATGGCATCGTCAAAGCCACCCCTCTGTCAGAACGAGTTGGCGAAGTCCAAACCATAGAAGAAAAACCTGATAGAAAACAAGCCCCCTCAAACCTTGCTGTCATGGGACGTTACCTGCTTCCAAAAGAAATCTTTAGCTTTATTGAACAAACTAACCCTGGAGCTGGCGATGAAATTCAGCTCACTGATGCCCTTAAAAGCATTATCGCCAAAACTGGTCTAAGATCATATGTTTTTAAAGGGAATCGCTATGACACAGGAGATCCTTTGGGATTATTAAAAGCCAGCCTGGCTTTTTCATTAAAAGACAAAAAGTATAAAGATGAAATACAAAAGACCATTAAGATCTTAGCAGCAGGAATTTAACATAATAACTTTCCTATAGCATGCCCCTAAAACGATGAGTCCAAGCCCATTATAGCGTTTTTGAGTTAAAATATTTTTTAAGTAAACAGCCTGATTCGCCTTGACATTGCGCTTACGAGTAGTATTGATATCTTCAGTATTTTTGGAAAGGCGCAAACACACAAATTAAAAGTGTTTGCCGCCTAATTTAATAAACTCACTTCAACAGGAGAGATTATGACAAAAGCAGAATTAGTCGAAAAAGTTGCCAAAGAAACTGACATTTCTAAGGCCCTCGCAGAAAAAGTACTCAATAGCGTAACTGACCAAGTATCAAAATGTTTGAAAAAGAATGATAAAATCACTTTGACAGGCTTTGGCACTTATTCAGTTAGCAAAAGAAAAGCTCGCACTGGTCGCAATCCACAAACTGGTGCCGAAATCAAAATCAAAGCTACTAAGGTTCCTAAGTTTAAACCTGGTAAAGCTTTAAAAGATATGGTTGCTAGATAATTAAATAGACTTATCTTTAAGCCCATTTTATGATAGGATAACACTATTATAAAATGGGCTTTCTTATGTCTGCTACAAAAAAAAACAAATCTTTTGACTGGGAAAAGGGAAACACCTTAGACGACAAAGAAAACTACTCCCCCATGGGAGATGTACGCGTAAAGGGGTTGCCAAAGCTAAAGAGGGCATTACACGCCGACCCTGAAACAAGAAAAAAAGAGCGTGACAACATCATTCTGAACAAACAATCTAAACCTTACAAAGCACCTTCGCCTAAAGACAAAGAAAAACCCTTCATTGTCGAAGAAAGTCAGTCTGGACTTTCTGACCAAGAATACGAAGACAGCAAGGTAAAAAAACTCATTGATCACGGAAAAAAGTTCCGTGGCGTCGATCGGTTTGGCAAGAAAAAATAAATGCCTATAATAAAATTAATTCAAGCAAAAGAACTATCACCTCAGCCTTTATTTGAAACAAGATTTAACTCCGATGACAGAGCCCTAGAATCATCCCTAAAAAAACATGGCATCATCACTCCGCCCATTTTGATTTATCAAGAAAACAAGCTTTGTGTGCTTGATGGGTCAGTACGGTTAAAAATTGCTCAAAAGCTAGGCCACGAAAAAACACATTGTCTTGTTTATGAAAAAAACGAACTCAATAATAGAGAGGCTTTTTCACTTTGCCTAGAACTTAACCGATGGGGACGAGGATTCAACATTGTTGAAAAAGCCCTCTGTTTAAAAGCCGCTAATCAAATTTACACAAATGGAACAAAAATCCCCAAAAGTTTTTGGGAAAGCGTTGGGATAAAACAAAATATTAAAACGATTCATCAACACAGCGAGTTACTTAAACTATCTCCTCTCATTTTAAAACACGCCATCAATAACAACATTCCTTTACCTATTATACTGGGTTTTTTAAGATTTCCTGTTCAAGAACGTGATAAGCTTGCCAAAAAATTGTTTTTACTCCCCATTAATCAAAATAAATTAGCAGAAATCATTTCTACAGCATACGATATCTCAAAACGCGAAAACATTTTACCCTCAAAATTACTAGATGAATTGATTTCTTCTTCGGGTGGCCGGGCAGCCAACGCAGCCCAAAAAGCCCAGAATTTAAGACACTTACTGCAAAAACGAAAGAATCCGAACTACACCACACAGCTTTTTGAGTTTGAAAAGACTCTTAAGAAACTCCCTCTAAACAATAAGGTCAAAGTTTTGCCCGCTCCTTATTTTGAAGAAGATTTTGTGGAAATTTCGGCAAGAATACATACAAAAGAAGATATTGATTCTCTTCAAAAATTACTCACCAATCAAGAGTGGTCTGATTTATTAAGCAGCCTTTCATAACAAGGCTATTCTAGACACAACAAGACAATCTGTTCATATTAAATGGAGTTTATGATGGAACTATTTTCCTACAGTATCTGTTGAGGACTTTTTATATTGAGTAGGAATGGATAACATATAAGGTGCAAGGCCTTCCCAGCCTTTGAAAGCAAAGGTTTTCTTGAGTTTCCACATAAAGCCTTCGACATCTGAGAGGGAGATATTTGTTAAATCCCCATCTCTGTAAGCTTTTTGAAGAAAGGATTCTAACTCTTGAAAAGCTCTTTGAACACCATCAGCATCGGTATTAGGAAGCAACCAGAGAGGCGTAATATAGCCCTTTGACTTTGCATACTGCAAAATTTTGTTTCTATTTTTTCTTGCTCGTAAAATCATAAAGCCTGCCCCATGGTTTTCATGTAGTCGAAAAAGGCTAAAATGGCAAAAAGAAACGTCATAAACCTTGTGCCATTAAACGCTGCATTAAGGGCAACCCCTTGATTTATGGGGGATCCCCCCAATTTTTCGCATTTAAATCACGAGACTGTCGAAAAACAGAAACACAATGGTCTGTTCAAAAATGTGCAGATACAAGGCGGATGATAAATTTAATGAAAGCACGTACGTAGAGTACGTAATTGAATTAAATTTCTTATCCAACGCAGTAGATGCGTATTTTTCAACAGGCCCATCACAGGAAAATGAAAAATCGAATGGTATCAGAATCTTAAATTAACATCTCTTAACAAGAAAGAGCTTGTATAAACACCTCTTACACTGCTTAACACTATAAAATTACTGACAATTTTCAAAATGGGAAAATGGGAACTCTCATTTAGATAAAAAGCGGAGATTTTAAAAAAAACACCTCATTGTCGCAATTTTCATAATGATAAAGCACTATGATTACAAGCTCTTATAATAGAATTTTTTTTCCAGCTTTGGCATGGAACCTGCTTCTAGAATAGGTGAGGCAGGGAAAAGGAATATGAAAAAACAGCACAACATCAGCGAACATCAACTCACTTCTCGCTATAGAAATAAGCGAAATCGAAAAGCAGCCATTGGCTTGGATGAAATCCATAAAAAGCATGGTTATTTTGATAGCAAAATTTTCTATGCAAAAGACAAGGCCACATACACCTTTCTCAAGGGTGATGCTGTTATTGTCTTACATCTTGATATTAGTAGGCACTGCCTCTATCTAAATGGTCATAAGGTAACATCTATTGATGCACACCCTGATTTATCTGATTTCTTGACGGTCTTTAAACAATGTTTAGAAGAAAATTCTATGACACAGAACTTTATTCAACCATTTGACACCATTGTCTCCCATCTTTGTGAAACTAATTGATAGATGACAATCAAGCCCATCAAAAAGGTTAGACGCGTTAAGTACTCTCACATCAATGATGATGATTATATGCGGCGGCCAAGAATCAACCCCCTACAACCAAGACAAGACACTGATGACGCCATGAGCTATTCTAACAGAAAAATCATGTTAGAGGGCAAAGAGGTTGGTGCGCTTATTCGAGAAACAGCTCAAATAAATCCCCAGCTCTTAGCAGAAATTGCTACTAAATTAGAAAAATTTAGAAAAAATGCTCTTAAAAAACGCAAGAAACGCTCCTTTTGGAGCAGAAAAACAGTTGGCGATTACAGTGAAGAAGATCTCGGTGTGATTTATTCACTTTGCGATGCCTATATTTTACGCATCAGCGAACTCATTAAACAGCGTTATGATGCAACTAAAGATGGGCTCAGTGTTGTCTTTGATGAAAATGGACAATTCATCTTAAACGGCATGAATATTCATGCGCTTGTCGAAAACACACGTGACAATCCTAATGAAAAAGCTCTTCTGTTTTTAAAGGGAATAAGAACCAGACTGGACCTTGTTCTCGAAAACAAATCGAACAACCGAAACTTCGATAGGATTCATGAAGTGGTTTTGGATCTGTTTAAAGAGATAGATGAGATATTAAAGAACTAAAAGATACCTGTTACTTTCGGATCACAATCAACAGGTCTCTTATCCATCATTTTCCCTGCAAAAAACCAATCTGTTTCTTCTTCTTCTCAGGAGTCGCCATTAGCTGTCGAATAGCATCAAAAACAACTTTAAACTGATGATTATATGTTTTCTCCATAGCATTAATCTTACGGACAAGGTCTTTGTGGGTCAAAACCATCTCTCGTAGCTTAATAAATGCATTTACAATTTGAATACTAGTATTAATGGCAACTTCACTATTCAATACACTAGCCAACATCACAGCCCCATGCTCAGTAAAGGCATATGGAAGTGTTGGAGAATACTTAAGATTTTCGAGGTGGTCGCAAATTGCGACCACCTCCGCTCTTTCTATCTTAGTGAGTTGAAACATATAATTTTCTGGAAATCGTTTCTTATTCCTTTTGACCTGTTCATTAAGGCGTTTCGTTTTGACCCTATATAAATTTGCTAGATCATGATCTAGCATGACTTTATGACCCCTAATAATTAAAATGTTCTGTGCAATATTTTCTACAGATATTAATGCTTTCATAGCTCTCACCTTTAAGAAAATAAAAGTAGCAAGAACAATGCCAACAGAGACAAAAAAGAAGGCTCATTATTATAAATAGTTATAAAAAAAACTTAGAATTTGAAATGAATCGAGTCCCATTTTTGAGAACAAATCTCAAAAATGGGACTTAAATGAGACTGAAAAACGGCCTGAATCGGATACATAGGTTACAGTTTGAACCGGGAACATGGGTAACACT
>CAZSTS010000001.1:237556-365821 GCA_964609965.1 uncultured Nitrospirales bacterium | reverse complement strand
GTTCTGGTTCAGGTTCAGGCTCAGGTTCAACTATTTCCAAGAGATCGAAGATGAGAGTGATTCCACGTTCATTGAGAAGTTCTTCAATCCCATTTTCTGTTTCATAGATTTCTATTAGTGGTTCACCGCAGGCATGGCCGGTTATAGAGATTTTCCCAAGATTTGGAAAGAGGGCTTCAACAGTAACAGAATCGATTATATCATCAATCAGGGGAATATCATTATCGATAAATCTTTGTCGTAGCCGAGAACGCATTCGGGTCATTCTTTTTGCACACCTGGTTTCGTTTCTTACAAAGTGTTGCGCATACACAATCAATGTTTCATCACCTATGTTTTCACCATTGATGGTACTAGCTGAGACCACATCATCATAATTTAAAACTGTTCCTTTTGTATTTACGTACATTGAAAAAGCGGCATTTTTGATGTTTTCATTCACGCAATCTAGATCATAGTTTGAATAGATCTTAATGGTTCGGCCTTTTCTAGCCCAGGGGATGGTCACTTCTTCTTCGTAAGGAGGATTTGTTTGCATCAGACATTCACTGTTGGCAAAGGCGAATTGAATATCAAAGATGAAAAGAGATAAAACAAAAATAAAGAATACAATAGATAAACCTATCTTGTAGAAAGAGATCATGGGAAATCCTTTCTGTTCGTTTGGAACAATATGTTATTTGTATGAAAGTATGCCTCGTGAAAACTCACTGCATATTTAGTGCCAAGGAAGAAATAATATTAATTCCTTAATAATTATATGGAGAGGATCATCGAATTTATTATATCGATTTGCAAACTAGGAAGAAATGGTCATGGCATTGTAATAAATCGTTACTTCAGTTTTAGGGACTTGATGAAACGTACTTTAGGGCGCCATTTGTTGAATCGTAATAAGATATATGAAGTGCGCCATCTGTTCCTTGGGCAATGCTTGTGTACATGCCAATCACAGCAACGGAATCATCAAGTATCTGAGAGGTCCAAGTATAACTCGAAGAACCATCCCAAACTCCTGTTGTGAGTGCTAGACGATCATCAGAAGTCGCCCAGTGAGAAATATAAACATTCCCATTAGATCCAATGACCATTCCTGTATAACGTCCTGATGAACCGAATGTAGTGGGTTCCTCGGCTAAGGAAATATTCCAAGATGTGTCGCCCAAGTCTTTCCAAGCATGTTGAAGTTGCTCATCATCATCATCATGGTAGGCAATATGAATGCGGTCATCAGCTGTGACATAAATGGATGTGAATTCTCCAACAACATTGCCACTGCCTGTATCCACAGTTTCTGTGGTCCAGTCATAAGTTGAGCCATTCCACTCTCCAAGGGCGTATTTTAGGGTGCCATTAGTGTCATCAAAATAGGAGATATGGAGATTACCATTTGATTCATTTTCGACTGCAATTTGAGACCATTTTCCCACATTGTCAGCTGTATCAACAACCTCAGTTGTCCATGACCAGACGGTTCCGTTCCAGATACCGTGGGCGTGTTTTAATTCGAGATCTGTTCCTGCAAGGTAATAAGAGATGTGCAAGTCTCCAGTTGGATCAGCCGCAATGCTTGAATACTGACCTACGTAATCGGTTGTGTCGACGTTCTCAGTTGTCCAGCTCCATGTGCTTCCAGTCCAAGTTCCATGAGCGTGTCTTAAGTCTCTGTCTTCAAACTCAAAATAAGAAATGTGCAAATCACCGTTAGGAGCTATGACAAGGCTTGTGTATTCTCCTGTTCTATCGTCAGAGTCTACGGTTTGAACATTCCACGTAGTTGATGCAGCAGATTTCCAGGCGTGTTTAAGGTCACGATTTTCATCATCATGATACGAAACATGGATTGTGCCGTCAGTGGCAACAGCCGTGTCTGTCCAATAGCCAACATCAGCACTGCTATCAACAATCTCAGCAGCAGCAGCATAGCCATTATCGGTTATTGTTTCATCATTGCCTGTGACATCGATTCCAAATTGATACACAGTTTCTTGTACGACTGTTTCATCGTCATACGATGTTGATGTGCTTGTACCCAAAGTTGTCCAGGCATTAAGGCCATCTTCATCACGACGTTTGAGTGTGTATGTCAGATCAGAGCTAGATGTTGTGGCATAATTAAAAGCAGTCACAGACATATCATAATAAGTGATGTGCACAAGTTCACTCGAATCAAGGGCAATGCTTGTGTATTGGCCTGTTGTTTGATCGCTATCCAAAGTCTCTTTTGTCCATGAGCTGGCAGTGCTTGTTCTGTAAGCGTGTTTTAAGGATGAGTTTGTGGCATCATAATAGGAAATGTGAAAAGTAAGAGGCGCAGCTGATGTTGTTGATGTCACGGAAGAGTATTTTCCAACTGAATCGCCACTTGTGTCTACTGTTTCGGTGTTCCAGCTTCCAGTAGAGGACTTCCAAGCAAACTTTAAGCTGCCATTATCAAAGTCATAATAAGAAGCGAGGAGATAAGTGTCCCATGAGGTGCTTGCCGTGTTTAAATCAATGTCTAGCATTTGGCCTGTTTCGACAGTTGTAAATGTCCAAGAACCACTAGGTTCTTTTGAGGCGTGTGACAGACCGCCGCTTGAAGATACGCGGTACAGGATGTGAAGCGTTCCATCTGATTCAGAAGCCATTTTAACATGCTGACTCACAGAACTTGTGACAGTCTCGTTTTCCCACGTTGTTCCTGAAACAGATTTCCAAGAATGAATAAGACCACCAGCACCTCCATCGTGAGCTATGTGCAGTGTGTTGTTTTCTAGTGTCAAACTGGTACTCATCAGTCCTGTTGAAACTGTGAGGTCAACAACCTCTGTGCTCCATGTCCCTGATGAAGATCTTGTGGCGAGCATGATTTGCTGATTATCAGAATCATAGTAAGAAACATAAACAGTTCCACTGGAGTCAACAAGGATGTCTGTCATTTCTCCTGCCGTTTCATCTGCAGTTTCTGTTACCCAACAACCTGAGGTTGTTTTATAGGCATATTTTAATTGAGCACCTGCTCCTGTAAGATTTTTGTAAGAGGCATGCAATGTTCCGTCGCCATCTATGACAAGTGAATTTTGTGCGCCGACTGACCCATCGTTATCAATAGCAGACCACAGAAAAGGGGCTTCCCAACTCATATTGACTTTATCGGTGTACAGTCCATCAGAGGCTTGAAAAGTGCTAATGTCTTGTGATGATACTTCGCCGCAACTGGTTGTCACAGGATTTGTGGCGTCAGCTTCATCTGCTGTTGATGATGAATTACATTGCGCTAAGAAAAATGTTAGGCAAAGAAATGTGATTAATAAATAAGTAAATCGTGATTGTTTCATAACTGTCCTTTTCCAAATTAGTATAAGTTGTAAAATATCTTGTTATCATGAACATGACAAAATCAGTCATATATATATAAAATACATTAACTCACATTATAACGCAAAATAAGAGGTAAGCGAGCTGTTTTTATTATAAATTCGTGTCCTAAGGGACACGAAAATAACGACAGAAATAACATAAGTAAAATAAACAGTTAGTTTGAAAATAATGCTTTATTGAGAATATCTCTCAAGAAAAGCGTTCAGTGTAATTTCTTTAGCAACAGGGTCTTGCAACTGATTAATGCCATCTGCGATGAGCTGATAACGTGGATGATGGGTTACAAAGACATCAAATGCTTTGAATGCTTTTGAAGGATCAATCTCCAAAAGAGCCCGAATAGCCTTAAATCTATATTTTATTGTAGGGCCTGAATCAACAATACTTGAATAGACTTCGATAGCTTTTTCAGTCTCATTAGTTTTGGCTAATCCTGATGCAATAGAGAATCTATCGTTAACAGTGAGGTCAGGTAATTCCAAGAGAGTTAAATAAACTCCATTAGCCACCGCATCATTTCCAGTTTGCATTAATCCTGATGCAATAGAGAGATTATCAGCAACACTGAGTTCAGGTAGTGCTAATAAGCCTAATAATTTTGAGTTTACATCAAAGGTGACATCGATTTCTGCCCATTGTAATAAGGCTGAAACGCGAGTGCCAATATGTTCTTCTGTTTCATATATTTTCTTGTATTCATCTGCAGCTGACGTTGTATCTCCGGTAATGATTAGTGAGCGAGCCAATGAGTAACGATCTCTTGCAGGCAAGTCTTCGCTAGAACGAAGTGTATTCAGTGCAGCAATACCTTCCTCGGGTTTACCGAGCTCGGCCATGCCTTGGGCTGCACGTATGCACACATATAAAAAGTCTGGTTCTTCTTTGTATTGATCCCAAATTCTTTCATACGTTTCTAGGGCAACAGTATCATCCTCTGAAAATTCTTTGTACTTCTTTGCAGCCTTAAGAAGGTACTTAGGTTCAAGTTTTTCTGTTTGCGCTATTGAGGCATATGCTGCAACGACGATTGCTTTCATAGCTTCAGGAGTTGTTTCGTTTAGACCATAGCTTCGATAAGAAAGACCGCTTTCTAGAAAAAAAGCTGCTTCTAGTCGGGTCTTTCCACTAAAATCACTAGATTGTGCAATAAAGACAAAATTAGGAATGCTTGTTTCAAAAGAAGGGCTCCAAAATGAATGAGCCTTAGCAGCATCAAGGGCTACATCCTGGGCCTCTGGAGATCTGGCAATAGTTTGTAAAGCTGATAGACCAGCATCTCTTAGTTCTTGATCCTCTCTAAGTAAAATTTTTGATGCATCTAATCTTACGCGCCAATCAGGGCTTGTTTGAGCTAAATCTAATAGTTCAGGGATGGCTAGTTCTTTAGAAGCTTCATTTTGATAGAGTTCATAGGCAGCTCTCAATCGACTACGGGCACTAGGATCACTATCTGCAACATCGAGTAGGGCTGAACGGATTTCTTCTGCTGTACCAAAACGTTTCATGCTTAATGTGTTACATGTTGTTGGTGCATCTTGATCAGTTATTTGAGGTTGAAACTCAATATACCCGTCACCAATATCAATAAGGGCTGTGCCTTTTTCTGAATCAATGATAGGATAACCAGGCCTATTTGTACTTTCAAATTCTGTGCATTGATTGCAATCACTATCATAAATACCGTAATCACCATCTTCGGTCTGTTGCATGATGAATTTTTGTTCATTGATGGTAAAATGAGTTCTAGTTCCTGTATTGCCCATTGTCTTCTCCTATAAAATATTATTGCTACTCTATTATAAGATATTATCGTCATAATAATAATGAGTAGTGCGTGGCTTATAATAAAACCGTGTCCTTGAGGACACGGAGATGGTGACGTAGAAACATTAATTATAATATGAACTTAGCATCTAGACTCTGTTCTTGTTTGTCATATATATTAGGTATATATAGATCATGACTTTGTAAGAAGGTTTGGGCTTAATAGGAGTGTCTATTCAGAAGGGGAAAATATGAAAATACATGTGTTACTATTTATCGTTTGTCTGTCATTATTCTTTATTAGCTGTGAAAGCGCAGAGGCAAAAAAGAAAAAGCAGTGTGATGTGCTTGATAAAGAATTTGGCAAGGTTCTTTTAGCTGGCAGCGATGAGTGCAAAACAGATGCAGACTGTGTTTGTTATCCAGCAGGGTATATTGTTGAACCTTGTGGTGGGATAACAAATAAAACAACTGATGCTGCGCTTCGAATCATCGACAAAAAATCAGATGCATTAGGGTGTGGGTATAGGGCTATGTGTGGGGCTTGGATTTGTAATCCTAAATGCAAAAATGGTCTTTGTGCAAATGCACCTAGGAATTAAATCTATTAGAACTCAATATACAATGTTGTTTTAGCAGCTAAGGCAAGATCAAATTCTCAAACAACATGTCAAAATAATGACTATTAAGAAGATGTATTCTCAAAAGAGAGGTCATTTTTTAACTAATAGTCCGAACTGCCACAGCTAATCATCTATTATTATTAATTTAATTATATCAAGGAAATGGCACATTTATTGCTACTTTAAAAGGATCGATAAAAGGAGGAATCAATGAATAAAATTTCCAAAGTTACCACAATCCTATTATCAATTGTTTTTACTATTTCAATATATATCTCACCGGCAAATGCAGTATTATCTGATTCTATTAACCCAGGTACTTCTCTTAATATAATAGCTGATTATTCATTTTTGGGAGAAAATGAACGTGACTATGCTGGAGAATCGATTGCCTATGCAGGCGATGTTGATGGTGATGGTTTGGGCGATATCTTAATTGCAGCAGAGGAAAATGACGATTCTGGTACTGGGGCTGGAAAGGTTTATTTAATTTTAGGGAAAACGTTGACTGGAATTAGCTCACTTGCAGATGCAGATTATATTTTTACTGGTGAAAGTGCAGGTGATTCGGCTGGAAGCATCGTTGCCAGTGCAGGTGATGTTGATGGCGATGGTCTTAGTGATATAATGATCGCAGCAACAGGAAACGATGAAGCAGATAGTTATGCGGGTAAAGTATACATATTTTTGGCAGGCTCACTTGTTCCAGGGACAGTATCTGTTGCAACGGCTGATTTTTCTCTCACTGGACAAGGTGGTGAACTGGCTGGAATTTCTATAGGTGGAGCAGGTGATATAGATAGTGATGGTTTAGATGACGTGCTCATTTCAGCTAATAATTATATCAGTAGAGGAACAGCCTATAATGGAACGTCATATATAATATTAGGCAAATCATTGACGAGTGGAACACAACCTCTAACAAGCGCAGATTATATTATTAATGCCGAGCCAGTTGTAACCTCTCGTGGAAGTGCCAAAGTTGCCAGTGCAGGAGATGTAGATGGAGATGGTCTCAATGATATTCTTATTGGAATAAACGCTTGTGATGATGTTGCTACTGGAGCTGGAAAAGCCTATATTATTTTAAATAGCTCTTTGAGTCTAGGGACTTCATCAGTTACTAGCGCTCAATATATGTTTACGGGTGATTCTGCTATCCAAGGTGTTGGTAGTGAAATCTCTTCAGTAGGAGATGTTGACGGAGATGGTAAAGACGATATTCTCATTTTTTCAGATGCAAATGCTTATCTCTTTCTTGCTGGATCAATGAGTTATGGGACAACCTCAGTTTCCAGTGCAGATTATATTTTTGAGGCAGAAGTTTCTGGTAGCCCTCTTGATGTCTCTGTAGCAAATATTGGTGATATTGATGGTGATGGTCTGAGTGACATTCTCATTGGGGATGCTAATTTTGCTGATGGTACTTCACTTAATGTGGGCAAGGCATATTTATTTTTAGCGAAGTCACTTGTTGCAAGAACAACTTCACTTGCAAATGCAGATTATATCTTTTCTGGGATAAACGAGCAAGATGAAGCCGGTGATTCAGTATCAAGTGCTGGAGATGTCAATGGTGACGGAACTACAGATATTATCATTAGCTCTCGCGGGTATAATCAATCTAGTTCAACAGATCGTAGTAAAGGTATTGTTTATGTAATATTAAATGATTTTGATGCTGGTAGTGGTGTTGTTAGTGGTGGTTATGATGGTGATGATGATGATGATGATGGCGATGATGATGCTGGTGGTGGTGTTGCTAGTGGTGATGATGCTGGTACTGATGATGGTGGTGGTGGGACTTCGTCACGTAATTCTCCTCCTATTGCCCATAGTATTAGCAATACTACATATGAACCAAGTCTCATTATTCCTGTTGATGCATCTGATCGTGATGGTGATCCTTTAACAAAGTATCATTATCAACTAATATATAAGCCAATAGGAAGTAGTGCTTCACTTACTAATTCGGGGTACTCTGCAGCAGCAGCTACAAGAATTCAAATGGATCAAGATGGAATTTATATAATTAACTATAAAGTATTTGATGGAACTGTTTGGTCAAATACTGCAACAATGACAATCACAAAAGTTCCAATAAGAAGTTATAACCCACGTGGTGGGTCCTAGATAAACAAGAAACATTAAAACTCTATATACAACGTAGTCTTAGCAGCAAGGGCGATCTCTGCCTTGTCAAAAAGAATGGTATCGACAATACCTGTGCTGTTGGCTGTTGCATTGTCATCTTTTATATCGAATAGAGGGCCAGGGTAAAAGAAACCAAGCACGGTCTTCCATTTAAGGGCATCAAAAAACGTGGCTTCTATACTGGCATCAACTTCAAAACCATACCATTTGCTTGCATTTACAATGTGGGGAAGGGTGGCTGCTCCTGTGATTTGAGCGAGATTAAGATCCAAATTATTTTTGGGAGCATAAGCTGTGATACCCTTGATGCCAATCTTGAAATCAGTGGCCCAAGGAACACCGCTTGAGATGTCGATCTCGTGTTTGTACTCCAATGTTCCGTAAATAGCATTGTTGAGATAGTTGGGTGCCATGGGAACACGACCAAGTTCTGTTACGCCGCCAATCACAAGTGCAGGTGATGTGCCAATGGGTTGATCAAATAAAATCAAACCAATGTCATAGTCTGGTCTAAAACCCAGTTGTGTGATTGTTTGTGATAGGGGATTTTGATCGCCACCAGCGTAACCTGCCTGAAGATGAAATTCGCCGCCAAATTGCCAGACCGCATCAAATTCCATGGCTGCCATAATAACCATGAGATCATTTTGCGTACCAGTCAAAGGCAATTCAATTGGAGAGGTAAGGGGATTTGTGATAGCGGCTTGTGTGGTGGCGTCGAGCGCAATGGCATCGATAGCAATGCCTGGCGCGATCTTTCCACCCATGTAGACGGCCTCAAAAGCTAAAGTGTAATTTCGGGCAAAGTGAAATTTACCATAGACATCTGCCATGTAAACGAGAGTATTACCATCAATACCTGCAGGGAGGTCAATCAGATCGCTAATGCTTCCATCGTTGTCATAATCATACGCAGGGTCTGTGGTGTCTGTTGGGTCTGCGCAGACAAATTCATCGGGGCGACCGTCATCGGCACAGTTGTCGACATAACCAGCTGTCGTTGTGTAATCACCTTCATTGCCATCTCTAAATCTTACCCCACCAAAAACACCGAGTTCGACATGGTCAGAAGTGAATAATAATATCACACCACCTTGCATCACATCATTCCAATTTGAGGAAACGTTTGAGGTGAGACCGCTTAATGATGGATCGGTTGTGGCTTCATAAGCAAAGTCATAAGTCACACCAAAATTTAGTCGACTACCATTGTTAAAATTAATGCCCGCCAAGTACATGATGCGATCGTAGGTATCGCCAAAATCACCTTCGAGACCATCACCATCGTTATTAAATATACCTAAACCAAAGTGTGAAGGTTGACGGCCGATTCTAAACAAACCTCCTGCGGTGAGAATGTCGACCCAGATTCGTCGGACATTAACATTACCACCCCCCGAGCCTAAAACATCACCGCCGATCGGACCAATGACTCCATAAGGACCATTGGCTGCACTCATGTCTACAGTTCCCACAATAGGGTTGTATATGTGAAGCGTTGTGACATCGGATTGGCCAAAGAGAAGGTTATCTAGGAAATCAATCTGTCCATAAATTGAAATATTGTCGTTAATTTTTATTTTTGGATTTAATCGAAAACGCTGTTGCGCAAAGGCGATAGTGCCAAAACGATCATTTGAAGCATCATCAAGATCGCCGGGGACAATCCCTGCATTGGGCCTTTGTAAGTCTAGGTCATGGGTGTATTCAAAACGTAACCGGTAATAGCCATGGGCTGAAAACTCTATTGCTTGTACTTCTGAAGCAAATCCAATAAGGATGATAAACACGGCTGCTAGGATTTTTAATGATGATTTCATTCGATTTAATTGCTCATTCTATAGTCGTATAGTTTAAAGAAAATCAACAACTTATTTGGTCTCTAGTCACTAGTCTCTGGTTGCTAGAAAGAGGTGAAAAACACAGAAATTCAGGACTGATGACGCTTGGTATTAATATAGGAACTGGACAGAGAAAAGTTGCTTATGAATAAGATAAAAATAACACCATTAGGAGGTTTGGGACGGACTGGTGCTTTGAACTGTATGCTGTATGAGACTAGCCAAACAGCGGTTTTAGTAGATTGTGGTGCTGGTTTTGTAGACGATACTCAACCAGGTGTGAGTATCATGATTCCCAATTTTGATGTCTTAGAATCTGTTCGCGACAAGCTCAGTGCTGTTCTTATCACACATGGACACGAAGATCATGTGGGCGCGCTACCTTATTTGCTAAAAAAATATCCTCTTCCCATTTACGCTACACCTTTTGCGCGGGGTGTTATTCAATCAAAATGTGAAGAATTTCAGATAAAAGATATCCCTGTTCATGACTTAAGCCCCAATGAAATTATCACGATAGAAGATCTCATCATTGAGCCTGTTATTATTAATCACAGTATCATGGATGTTGTGGCGCTTTATTTAAAGGCCGATGGTTTTAAGACATTTCATTGCACAGATTTTAAAATCGACGATGAGGCACCAGAAGATAAAGCCGTTGATTTGAAAAAATTCAAGGCCATTGGAAAAGAAGGATTAGATCTGCTTCTTTTAGATTCTACAAATTCACTTCAAGCAGGGTGTACCACTTCGGAAGCAGAGGTAAGAGAAAATCTTTATAACGTGTTTGATAAGATTAAAGGACGTCTCATCACTTGTCTGTTCTCATCAAATACATACCGTTTACAAAGTCTTTTGGAGTGTGCCAAAAGAACGGGTCGCAAGGTGGCGCTGACTGGTCGTAGTACAAAAGAATATTTTAGAATAGCTGCTGCGTTAGATCGCTTGGATTTATCAGGTATTGATCTTTACGATGTTGAAGACATCACACAGTTTCCAGATGATCAAATTTTAGTGATAGTGACAGGTTCGCAAGCAGAACCTAGGTCTGTTTTGGGAAGAATAGCTAAAAACATGTTCAAGCCACTAAGAATTCAAAAGGGCGATACATTACTGATGAGCTCTAGGATGATTCCGGGTAACGAAGGTAGAATTCTTAATATGTTGAACCAGCTTTCCATGCTGGGTGTCGAAATCATTACTGACAATAGTTATACTCCTGTTCATGTATCAGGTCATGCCATGGTAGATGAACTCAAAGAGGTCATTGGTCTTTTAAAGCCAAAAAATCTTATTCCCATACATGGAGAATACCGCCAGCTTAAAGCGCTTGCTAAGATTGCTGAGGGAGAGGGTGTTCCTCAAAAAGGGGTTTTGGTTTTGACAGATGGTGTACAGGTGGAGTTGAGCAAAAGAGGCCTCAAAGTGATTGATGAGTTGTCCATGGAGCCCAAATTTATAAGTGAGAACCTCGATTTGTTTATTACCACTGATGCTATTAAGAGGCGCAGAAAACTAGCTTTTAACGGTCTGGTGATTGTTTCGTTGATTCACGATTCTTCTCAGGACTGTTTATCAAATATTTCAAAAATCTATTCTGAAGGGATTTTTTGGAGGAAAAGAAGAGAAAAAGGCTATTAGAGGATTGTCAAAAAAAATGGATGCGTTGCTAAAAATAAATTCAAAAATGAATAAAGATAAAGTACCAAAGTTTTTTAAGATCGAGGTTGGAAAACATTTTAAAAAGAATTACAAAATCAAACCAGAGGTTGTGGTGATGGTTATGGAGATTTAGTTTTCTACCTCACCCGCCCTTCGACAAGCTCAGGGCACCCTCTCCTTACAAAGGAGAAGGGGATTTTGACTTGAATTTTATATATGGGTTTCACTTGCGGTATCATAGGCCTTCCTAACGTAGGTAAATCAACAATCTTTAACGCGCTTACAAATGCAGGCGCAGAGGCATCAAATTATCCCTTTTGCACTATCGAACCTAATACAGGCGTAGTTATTGTTCCTGACCCTCGTCTCGATAAGATTGCTCAAATTGTAAAACCAAAATCAAAAACACCTACGACTATTCAGTTTGTAGATATTGCAGGTCTTGTTAAGGGAGCTTCAAAAGGAGAGGGGCTTGGCAACCAATTTCTGGGTCATATCAGAAACGTCGATGCCATAGCTCTTGTTGTGCGTTGTTTTGAAGATGCCGATGTTGTGCATGTTGAAGGATCCATTGATCCTGTGCGTGATATCGAAGTCATCAAAACAGAAATGATTCTAGCAGACTTAGAAACGATCGAAAAACGTATAGCTAAGAATGAAAAACTGCTCAAAGGCCAAGACAAGAAGGCTGCAAAAGAAAATGAAATACTCAATACAATGAAGGAAGAGCTCAATCAGGGGAAGTTAGCCAAGCAGATGGATCTGTCATCAACTGACAAGGCTCATATAGCGGATTTGTTTTTGCTCACTCTAAAACCTTATTTTTATGTGGGAAATATAGATGAACAGGGGCTTTCTCAAAACACGCCAGACTATAATGCCTTAGAAAAATATGCCTCAAATGAAGGTATTCCTGTTGCAAAAATATGTGGAAAAATAGAGTCTGAAATTGCCGAACTTGACATTGAGGATAAAAAGGCATTTTTAAAGGATTACCATCTGGAGAACTCGGGAATAGAGGCTTTTATACAAACAGGTTATCGGCTTTTGAATTTGATTACCTTTTTTACGACCCGCAATGATGAGCTCAGAGCTTGGACTGTTGAGAAAGATGTTCAGGCACCAAAAGCAGCAGGTGTCATTCACACTGATTTTGAAAAAGGTTTTATTAAAGCAGAAGTCTATACATTTGATGATCTCATAAAATATGGCACGCCTTCTGCAGTCAAAGAAGCAGGGCAGAGCCGAATTGAAGGACGTGAGTATCTTGTAAAAGATGGTGATGTGATACTATTTAAGTTTAATGTTTAGGGGATCGTGGGTTGTGGATAGTGAGTAGTGGATAGAAAAAAGATAATCGATAGTTTTTTCGCTAGACGCCAGACACTAGACGCTAGACGTGAAAGTATATGAAAACAAAAAAAATAATCATCCTTAGTTTATTTATCCTATCTGTTTTTATCTTAAATAATGTTTATGCCCAAGCCATTCCACTTAATGATCTCGAATTAAAAATTGAACAAAAGCATCTAAATAATCCAAATGAGCCTCCATTAACAAAGCATGTTAAGGTTGGAAAAACAAAACGCACTCTCAGGGCTTTTTGGTATAGCATGGCCAAAGAATTGTCAGAAGATTCTTATTACCATACTTATAAAATCAAGGCGAACAAAGGGATTCTCGAGACAGATAACTTTAACTCAAAGAGATCTTTACTCCTCCCTTCGATGTGGGGTGATGGGTATATTCGCAGTGAAACAGCGCTTGGTTTATGGCTTGATCCTGAGTTTTTGGATTTAAGTGGAAAGAAAAGAATCCCTTTTAATGTGGGTTTTATTAATCCAAATAAATATCTTTTGAGGGCAGCACCTGATTCCATCTTTGACAAAATCACTTACTTTCAGAATCTCTACGAACAGTATGTTGTGGACCATAAAATTAGAGCCGATGTTAATATCAGCAAATCCCACGCAAAAGAGTTAAAGAAGTTTATTAAAGAATTTTTTAATGCCAGAAAAATAGCAAAGACTAAGGCCAAACTTAATGTCAATAATGTCGAAGAATCTTACCCTGCACTTATTATTGGCAATCACTATTATCATCTCACTGTTATTGATGATCCTTTGAACCCACTCGTGATTAATTTTAAGGTGTTAGCTGATAATGCTCCAAAGTTGTTTGAACAACAGTTTAAGGAGATGAAAAAGTTGTTTGAATTTTCTGTGGCAGAAGTGACGTATTAATATGAATTCCTTTTCAAGACTTACCCCTTCAACTCCCATCCAATATTTAAAAGGTGTAGGCCCTAAGTTAGCAAAGGTTTTCGAAAAAAAATCAGTGCACACAGCTTGGGATATGCTTTTTTACCTGCCTATTCGGTATATAGATCGCAGAAAACTCTCTTCAATTCGGGAATTGAAAATGGGGGAGAAAGAGAGTTTTATTGCTCAGATTGTTGATTATGGGGTTTCTTCTATTCGAAAAGGAAGAAAGAAGATATTAGAAGTCGCTGTTACAGATGGAAAAGATCACGCTATTATTACTTTTTTTCAATTTAATGAGAGTTACATGAAAAAGAAGTTCCCTGTTGGGAGCTCTGTTCTTTTTTTTGGTGAAGCGCGATTTTACAAAGGGTTAAAAAATCTTGTTCATCCCGAGATGGAGCTTTGGGATGAAGATGTCCAGACAACAAGCCGCATTATGCCTTTGTATCCGCTTACAGAAGGCTTGTATCAAAAAACCGTGCGAAACATACTCAGCAAGAACTTAGAAAGATTGTTAGAGATAGTTGAAGAAGATCCCAGATCTGTGAGGGATTCTGGCAAGGTTCAAATTTCACTTATCGACGCTTTTCGAAACATACACAAGCCGCAGGTTGAAGATGATATTGATTCTTTAAACCTGCAAAAATCCCCTTATCACCAAAGAATTATCTACGATGAATTCTTTTACCTGCAATTAGGATTGCTTTCTAAGCGTATTCAAAAGGAAAGAAAGAAGACGTTCGTTATTGGCTCTGAAAACCCTCTTTATGAAAAGGCTCTTTCTCTTTTGCCATTTGAACTTACTGGTGATCAGGCATCTGCCATCAGTGAAATAAAAAAAGATTTTCTGTCTGAGCATCCTATGAATCGTATGATGCAGGGAGATGTGGGGTCAGGAAAAACTATTGTTTCGTTTTTGTCTGCCTTGTTTATTATTGAGTCTGGTTATCAAGTAGCCATGATGGCGCCAACCGAGATTTTGGCAGAGCAGCATTATAAAAATCTTAAAGAATTTTGCGATAAACTCGATCTCAGGATCGAAATACTAACAGGAGCGACCAAGGCAAAAGATCGTAGAGAGATTTTAGAAGGTCTCTTGAATGGCTCTATCCATATTCTTATTGGAACTCACGCGCTGATCACACCGGATGTACTGTTTCAAAAGCTAGGTTATGTTATCATCGATGAACAACATCGCTTTGGTGTTTTGCAACGCTCCCGGCTCAAAAACAAATCAAAACACAATCAAATTGAAGCAGAGCCTCATTTACTCATCATGACAGCAACACCTATTCCCCGAACTCTTTCTATGTGTGTGTATGGTGATCTTGATATGACAGTTATTCGCGAAATGCCAAAAGGTCGCAAACCCATATTTACAAAGCTGTTTCGCGATAAAGAACGAGATCAAATGTATGGCTTTATTCAGGATGAAGTCGCCAAGGGTCGGCAGGCTTATTTTGTGTATCCTCTTATTGAAGAAAGTGAAAAGATTGATCTCAAAAATGCGACTCTCATGCATAAAGAACTCAAAAAGGTATTTAAAGGCTTCTCCGTTGGTCTTTTGCATGGCAAGATGAAGTCACAAGAAAAAGAAGAGATCATGTCTCAATTCAAAGAAGGCAAAATCCAGGTTCTCGTTTCTACAACTGTGGTCGAAGTGGGTGTGGACGTGCAAAACTCGACTGTGATGGTCATTGAGCATGCAGAGCGCTTTGGTCTTTCACAACTCCATCAACTCAGAGGTCGCGTAGGGCGCGGTGCTGAAAAGTCTTATTGTTTCCTGGTTGCTGAATATGCCCAATCAGAGGAATCACGTTATCGTCTCAAAACCATGGAAAAAACTAATGATGGTTTTATCATTGCTGAAGAAGACCTTAAAATCAGAGGACCAGGTGAATTTTTGGGCACTAGGCAATCTGGTATGCCTGATTTTAGGCTCGCTCATATCATTCGTGATGACCATCTTCTCAACGCCTCAAAGCAAAGAGCGCAGGAGATCTTGAGCAAGGATCCCGTCCTTATATCTGACGAGAATGTTCTGATCAGAAAAATCATGTTTGATAGATGGGGAAATCGGCTCGATTTGTCGGTTGTGTAACCTACGCACTCATTTTCATTTCAGTTTCAACTTCATTATCATTTATCTGATGTGAGCCTTGCTCTTGTTGCAGTTCAATCTTGTTTCTACTTGAAGCTGATTTGAGGAGGAGGAGATTGAGGATGAGCATGATCGTCATGATAAACTCAGGTGTTGTGAGGGCCCAGGCTGATGTTCCAGCAAAGAGGAGTCCAAAAATAATGCTGGCCGTGAATCTGGCACTAATGCGGCTATAGAGCTTTCTTGTATTGATGAGAAGCCATGAGCACAGTCTAAAATTTGAACTCATGATGAGCGCATCTGCTTGTTGTGTAGAAATGCCGGGTCCTGTGTCTAGAGTCATATTAAGATGAGCTTCTTTGAAAGGGAGTTTGTTGCCTTTGGAACCAATAAAACCTACAATATTACCTTCATTAACTTCTTTACTAATTTTGGCAGCTTTTTCTGTTGGTGTGCACCTGGAATACACCCTTTTAATGTTTGATTCATTCACTAGCCTTGAGATGGCTTCTTCTGAATCACCTGTGAGAATAGCTGTCTCGATGTTTTCTTTGTGAATCTCCTTGATTGTGGAGCGTACATGAGGTCGTAATGTGTCGGCAAAACTTAATATTCCTTTTATCTGACGATCGTAACCACAAAGCAGGACTGTTTCGCCCATGGCTTCGAGATCATCAATTTTAGACTTCATTTCTCGAGTGATGTACATTTGCATGCGTTTGAGAAAGCGCAAATTTCCCACAACAGCAAAATAAGCCCTTTCGCTCTTTGGTTTTATGCGTCCACAGATACCGAGACCAGGGTGAGTTTTGAAATCCTCTACAGGGTGTTGGTATATTTCGTGATACCAAGGGTGACTTTCCATGGCTTGAGAGAGAGGATGATCAGAAAGTTTAGTTAAGGAAAAAAACGTGCTTAAAAGCCTTCCTTGGTTTGTTCCCATTTCTAGAAAATATTGAGAGTATTCAAAGTTGCCTCTGGAAAGCGTGCCTGTTTTGTCCAAAAATAATAGATCGAGGGAATTAATCGTAGAATAAGCGTTCGTGTTTTTGAGGACTATCCCTTTTGAGAGGATACTATCTTGAAAAATGTTGATGGCAATGAGGACTGAGGTGGGCAATGAAACCAATGAAAAAGATAATAACACAGAGAGAGCAATGTTAAGTGTTATATCCTGAGGCATTTGTAGGATCTGAGAATAGTAATAATACGAACCTATTCCTGCCAGTAAGCCTATGAAACTAAAAACTAGGGCAATGATGCTGGCTTTTTTAAAGATGGGAAATTTGTGGCTTTGAGTATTTTCCAAAAAATGACGAGTCACTTCGAGAACAGTTTCGTTCAGTTCTTTTGTGAGTTGAATAACTATGTCGCTGTCACGATTAACTGTGCCGCCAACAACGGGATCTCCCTGTGTTTTTAAAATCGGTTTAAATTGGCCAGTGATGGTTGATTCATCGACGCTTGTTGTCCCTGAAATAATAATGCCGTCCCAAGGAATGATCTCGCCAGTTTTGACTTTTACAACATCTCCTTTTTGCAAAGATTCTGTGTTTGTTTCGGTATAGGTGCTTCTTATTTTCTTGAGCGCGGTTTTTGAACGAAGTTTTTTGATTCTGCCCATGAATTTGGCTGCACGGATGAATAGAGCATTCTCAAAATAGACAATAATCATTGTGAGATAGAGAATAAACGCAGAGGTAAAGAAATGGTGTGGAGGTCTGCTGTAATACATTTCGATTCCGCTATAAATGAGAAGGAGAAATGAAATGAGAACCAAAAGAAATTTAGGGGCGTGGCTAAGTGGTTTTTTAAAAAAGGCTTTCGCAAGAGGTAGCGCAACTGTGATGAGCATGAGTATTGAGCAAATCAAATAACCCCAGCTTTGAATCTGTTGGGGAGGAGCCAAATCTACGTATTTTGCAAAGCGAAGTGTAAAGAGGATAAAAAAGAGTACTGTGCCTGTGATGAGTTTAGTATTTGTCATGGCGGGGTATGTAGCAAGAAAGGATTCTCATATCCAGCACTAATCTTTGTTCAGGAAAAACAACACATTAGGTGGGGTGCGTCAGAACAAAGGCTCTTTGTAAGAAGTCTCTCGATTTTCTTGGTTTACAAGTTTGTATGCTAGGAAGACGTTCGTCTTCTTACAATGAGCCTTTATTCTGACTTTGTGGGAGTTAATGCCAATACATTTGGAAGCAAAATCACAGAAGAAATCATAATAATAAACGTTCCCACAGCCATAATGAGTCCAAAGCTGGCTAGACCCTGGTGACGGACAAAGGCCAAAGAGCCAAAACCACAAATTGTAGTGAGACATGACATGATGATGGCAGGGACTGTACTTGAGTAAAGTGCCTTTACAGACCTTGTTTCTTTAAAGTGGTGAAAAATGTGGATGCCGTGATCTATTCCCGTGCCAATCAAGACCGGGAGAGCAAAGAAATTCGCAAGATTAATACTAATCCCCTTGAAATACATAAACGCCCCTAGCCACAAAAAGCACAAGAGGAGATTTGCATAGACAAGTAATGGCACGGAGAAGTTTCTAAATTCCAAGAAAACAAATAGCAAAACAAGAAGTGATGTCAAAAATGCGACCAAGGCAAAACCATTTATCATTCTTTTTGCGGATTCATAAGTCGTGATGGGGGCACCTGTTACAGTGGGGATAACCGTTCGGACTTCGGAAATAAATTCTTCCATGTTTTGAGGGTCCCAGATATCATTTTTAGGATAGATGGTGAGAGAATAGTAACCGTTCTTCCCTTTATAGATTGAAAGAAGATTTTGAGGAAGCTCTGCTTCGTAAAAAGGTTTTGGTGAGAGAATATCAGATAAAAGATCCTGAGACTGTTTTAAATAAGACAAAAAGGGTCCTTCAAAGGGAATCTTAGGTGTTTTGAGGCCTACAACAAATTTAATCTGCTGATCTAATAGATTTCCCATCTTGTTCAGTTCTTCAAATTCTTCTTCGAGCCCTGAGCGCAGAGCTTTGTTAGCTAATGTGGCAAAACGATCCTTCAATTTCTTCATTTCTCCTATCGTGTCAATGGTGTCAGGAAATGCAGATAAATGATTTTTCGTCGTAGGATCTTTTTTCGAAAAAATCTTGGTAAGTGCGCTGATCTTCTTGATTCGCTTTTTGGGATTTTGAGGGAGAACATCCAAAATAGATTCAGTTCGCTTAACAGTTGATAGTTTTTTCACCTGTTCTTGTTTTATTTTTAGATCCTCTAATCTTTTTGTTTGATAGGCCAAAAACCAGGTTGAAAAGTCAGTGTTGTTCTGAATGAGGTTCTCATAAATCACAGATTCGGATTTTTGGTCCTGGAGTTTGAGAAGATTGCTGTCAAAACCAATCTTGAATACGAATGGAAGACTACACAGAGTGACTAAGGCGGAAATACTGAGAACAAGAAGAGGTTTCTTGGTGAGAAATTCTAAACGACTGCAATTAAGCATTCGAGGAGCCTGGTTTTTCGATTTTGATTTACCAAAAACCATGATGAGGGCGGGAAAGACCGTCAATTGAGCTAAACAGCATAAGAGAATGCCCACACCAGCAATGATGCCAAGTTCTTGCAGTCCCAGAAAATCTGTAAAAAGAGCTGTGGCAAAGGCTGTGGCTGAGGTGAGGGCCCCTAAAAGTATGGCGCGTCCTGTGTGCTTGGTTGTGTTTTTAATGGCGTCTTTTAGTGTCAGGTTTGAAAGAAGTTCCTGTTCATAACGACTCAAGAAATGAATGCCATAGTCAATGCCAAGACCAATGAGGATGATGGCAAAAACAATCGTGATCAAATTGATTTGGCCAAAAACAAGGGTGACAAATCCTGTTGTCCAAGAAATCCCTATAAAAAGGGCCAACAAGGCCATCAAAGGTCTTTTGAATCTTCTGAATGTTAAGAAAATAAGCAAGGAGACAAGGAGGAATGCCGCTAAGCCAGCCCATTCACTATCAGACTGTGTTGAGACTGCCTCATCATTTTGCAAGACGGGTTTACCTGTAATACCAAACTCAAGGTCAGGAAATTTTATCTTTAAGTTATCAAGGGTCGAACGCAGAATGGAGAGAGGCTTGGCAATAATCTCCATCTGAGAAAAATCTTTTTTAGGCAAAATGCGCAAAAAGAGTAATTTGCCATTTTCAGAAAACAAATAACCATCAGGATCCATGTAGCGATGAGAAAGCATGGTAAGAAGATTCGTGTCTTTAAGTTCGTTTAGGCTGTGGTTGTCAAAAGGGGCCTGAAGGGAGTGCTTGAAAGACGGCCAGTATTTTTCGAGATGTTTTTCTTTTTCAGGGTCAACATTTTGATCAAAGAGAGAGTTTACATACCCGTACCAATCTGAAACTTTTTTAATATTCAAAAAATCCTGTAAACTATTCTTATTTTCTCCAAAGAAATTCGTGAATTCTTCAAATTCTTTATCAGAAGCTAGTAGCAAGAGGTTGTTGTTAAGCGAATCAAATTCAATTCTGTGGACAACGCTTAAGAAGAGGTCAGGTCTCTGATTTAACTTCGAAGCCAGGCGATTAGCAAATACTTTGGCCTGGAGTCGTCCTTGATACGTGGGTTTGGGTTTGACAACAACATAGATGTATTCCCAATCACCAAATTCTTTTAGGAACTTCTTGTATGTTTGGTAGTATTCTAATTTATCAGAGATGAGATGATCTTGATCAGTATCAAATTTAAGGTTTTCAAAGCTGTACCAAATAGAGGCAATGGCAATCGCCATAGCAATCGTTAGGGTAAGGACAGTGTATCGTGTTGAAAGAGTTGTCAGGAAATCTAAAAATCGCCTCATGATTTTCTCACAGCGTGTTTGGCTAGGTTTGCTGCCATTTTTACAATAGGACCACCAATACGACCACAGTCGTTCAAGACATCGTTTAAAGATTCCACAAAGTGGTTGATGTGGGTTTCGTTGATGATGAGTGGTGGCAAGAGTTTAACAATGTCTTGGTGGTGACCAGAGACTTGGGTCAAAATGCGGTGCTTTGACAAGAGAGGCATGACAATGAGTTCTGCAAAGAGTCCTTTGTCGAGTTTGTGCACTGTATCCCATGTGAATTTCTTTTTAAGACCTTGTGGGCGACCAAACTCTATTCCAAACATAAGGCCTTTGTGGCGCACATCTTTGATCCAATCGTGTTTTTCTTTGAGCATATTGAGATTTTTGGCAAGGAGATCACCCATCTCAACTGTGTTTTGAAGAACATTTTCTTTTTCGATCGTCTCAAGTGTGGCTAGTCCGCACACCATGGCATAGTTATTCTGAGCAAATGTGGATGAATGGACAACGCAGCGGTCCATGCGTGTAAAAACTTTGTTGTAGATGTCGCGTGTGTAAATAATGGCGCCTACAGGAACAATGCCGCCGCTCAATGCCTTTGAAATCGTCACCATATCAGGCTCAATCCCAAAATGTTCGCATGCCATCCAGGTTCCTGTTCTGCCCAGGCCTGTTTGAACCTCATCCGCTATCGTAAGTGTGCCGTATTTCTTACAAAGGTTAAGTGCTTGTTTGAAATAATCCTTATCTGGAAGATAAACGCCTTTGCCTTGGATGGGTTCAAAGATAAATGCTGCGTATTGCCCTGTTTTCAACTTCTCTTCTAATATATTCAGATCATTTAAGGGAATGCTATCAGAGGGCAGAAGCTCTCCAAAGCCATCGCGGAATTCAGTGTTCCCATTCACCGAGAGCGAACCTGTTGTTAGTCCATGAAAGGCATGGTCCAAATTCAAAAATCGTGTGCGGCCTGTGGCGGCTCTGGCAAACTTGATAGCGCCTTCAACTGCCTCGGTTCCAGAGTTCGTAAAAAACACGGTGTCGCGAATCCCATGTCCAAATATCTGAATAAGCTTTTCGGCTAAGATGCCACTTAAGAGTGGGGCTTCCATTTGGACGAGGCTTGCTGCATCTGCATCTATAAAGTCTTTGAGTGCTTGTTTGATCTTCGGATGGTTTCTACCCAGGGCAAAAACACCGTATCCAGATAGAAAATCATAGTATTCATTGCCTTTATCATCAATGAGCGAAGCACCAGTCGCTTTTGTGTAGAATTTGTCAAAACCTATTGTTTTTAGCACCTTTGCAAACTGAGGGTTAATGTTTTGGTGGAGCTTTAGGTTTTGTCCTTTGTACTCCTCTAGTAGGGCCTTGATATCCATGGGGGCGTAGATACTTTGGGGAGGGGGAAAATGCAAATGTTGATTGAGAGCGCGAGCCTACGCGCCTACGAGGGGAACGAAAATTAACAGGTAGTCATTTTAGCAAATCTTCTCGCCGCTTCTTCTAGCGAGTCCATGCTTCGGCAGAAGGCAAATCTTAAGTAACGATTAGCTGAATCGCCTGAATCATAGAAAGTATCGCCTGGTACTGTGGCTACGCCAACTTCTTTAATAAGATAGATAGCCGCATCTGTAGGGGACATGCCTTTTAAAGCAGGCACATTGGTGTAATCAGCCAAAAGATAGTATGATCCTTCAGGGGCTATGACTCTAAAACCAGCGCTTGTGATTGATTCTGTAAGCAATTGGCATTTTTTAGCGTAAGCCTCTGGCATGGATTTGTAAAAGCTGTCATCAAGATTTAGTAAATTGACCACGCCTTTTTGCAAAGGCGTTGGTGATTGAACCACTAATGTGTCGTGGATGGCTCTGACTCTCTGGGTGTATTGAGGTGGTGAAATGATCCACCCAACACGCCAACCAGTCGCGTTTCCTGTTTTGGATGCAGAATTAACTATGAAAGTTCGTTCTTTCATGCCTTCGATCGTGGCCATGCAAATATGTTTTCGATTGTCATAGAGAATGTGCTCATAAATCTCATCAGTGATCACCATGACATCGTGTTTTTTGCAGAGAGCAGCAATGGCATTCATCTCATCCAATGTAAAAACTTTGCCAGTGGGATTATGAGGAGAATTGAAAATCAAAACTTTTGTTTTGTTGCTTATGGCATCTTCCAATTCTTTTAGGTTGAGTTCCCAGGTTTGGTTATCTTTGTTTTCTCGCAAGGTGATGTATTTGGGACTTAGGTTCATTAGCGAAGCTTGAGAAGGGTACATCTCGTGAAAGGGTTGCATGACAATGATTTCGTCGCCTGGATTGCAGATGGTTCTTTGTGAAACAAAAAGACCTTCGGTGGCGCCAAGCACTACTGTGATTTCTGTTTCGGGATCAGGGCGAAAACCTTGGAAGCGTTTTGTATAATCTGCAATAGTGTTTCTCAATTCACCAAGTCCAAAAGGGTAGCAATATTGATTGTAGGCATCTTTGTCATTTTGAATGGTTTTTAAGACGTCTTTGAGATTCATCCCAAGGAGATCATCAAGATTACCGCTGGTTTGATTTAGGATGTCTTGCATGGTTGTTTCTTCTAACTTGGCTATCCCGTCATCAGTACCGCCAAGTGCAGCAGAGATTCCACCCCAGACCATATCATAAATCGCAGGTTCATCTGTAAAACCTTGCGAGAGGTTAACAGCTTGATGCTCATTAGCCAAACGGGTCATGAGTCGAATTTTGGATTCTTTAATCATAATACATACCTTCTTTGGTTATGCCCCAGGCTTGTATATGACAAGAGGGGCTTTTACATCAATAGGCAGGTTGCACTTTTCCTAAAATCCCCCTAAATACCCGCCAATGTCCTCAAACAAACCCTACATCCTCGGCATAGACACATCCTGTGATGAGACGTCGTTTGCTATTCTCAATCAAAACACAAAAGAAGTGCTTTCAAACACAGTTTCTTCTCAGGTCAAACTACATGCTCCCTACGGTGGGGTCGTACCAGAACTCGCTAGCCGTTCCCATGTCGAAAATATATCCCCTGTTTTTCAACAAGCTCTAGATGATGCTAAGATCAAAAAGGATGATATTGGAGCCATTGCTGTCACAAAAACACCCGGGCTCATTGGCTGTCTCTTAACCGGGGCCTGTTTTGCCAGGGCCTTGGCCTATCAATCAGATATCCCTCTTTATGGCGTGAATCATCTTTCGGGACACTTGCTCAGTCCTTTCATCGATCAAAAACCTCTTTTCCCTTGTTTAGGACTCGTGGTTTCTGGCGGACACACAACGTTTTATCGAATCGATTCTTTCGACGAAATATCTATCTTAGGTCAAACAGTGGATGACGCGGCAGGTGAAGCCTTTGACAAATGTGCCAAAATGTTGGGCTTGGGTTATCCTGGTGGGCCTATTGTTGATAAGTTAGCTCAAAAAGGTGATCCAAAGGCTTTTTCTTTCACAATCGCCAAAGTGAAAATTGGTGAACAGTACTTGAGCTTTAGTGGTCTCAAAACAGCTCTTTATTATCATATCGAAAAACTTATGGGTGAAAAGAAGGTTGAGCCTAAAGATTTACCAGAAGAAATCAAAAAAGATCTCTGTGCAAGTCTTCAACAATCCATTGTTCAAGCACTGACAAAGAAAATGGAGTATTTCTTTTCTCAGACTGAATTTAAATCCTTTGCTCTCAGTGGTGGGGTGGCCTTGAATTCTGAACTCAGGAAAAGAGCTCAGGAAGTTTGTGACAAAAACGCTATGCCATGTTACATAGCCGCACCACGGTATTGTTCGGATAATGGTGCCATGATAGCGCACGCAGCTTTGGTTCAAAAGCACGAAGATGAACGAAATACTTTAAATGTCCAGGCTTCAAAGAAGATACAAGCGAGGAAACTCAAAGCAAAACAATGAGACGATTTATTCCAAAAAAAATCATCGAACTCTTTATCAAAGTCCTCAAGAGCAATAGCACGACTGATGACATTGCCGATGGACTCGCTATTGGTGTTTTTGTAGCCCTTTTGCCCATCATGGGTTTTCAGATGTATCTTTCATTTGTTTTGACGGGTTTGTTTCGGAAAAACACATGGGTGGCTTTGATAGCTGCTTGGATCACAAATCCTTTTACAGCGGTTCCCATTTATTGGTTTAATTTGTGGGTGGGTAATCTTATTTATCGTAAACCTGTTTCTTTTTCTGAACTCAAACACATTGTGCTTACATTAGACTTTCATAATATCTTAGCTGCAGGTAAAGATATTCTCATTCCCCTTTGGATAGGGAGTGTGATTGTTGGGATTGCAGGTGCTTTTATCAGTCAACAACTCTGTTTGCGTTATTATGATCGTATCAAAGAAAAGTTTATGTATTTGACGCACATCGATCTCCATATCCATAAAAAATGAAAACATCATCCAAGCAAAGACATCGCCCTAAAAAAAGTCTAGGACAAAACTTTCTCATTGATCCAAATTACCAAAGAAAAATTGTCGATGCTGTGATCAAAGATTATCAACAAGAAACAATTCTCGAAATAGGCCCTGGTTGGGGTGCGTTGACACATTCTTTAGTAGAATTTGCAGACAATCTCATTGCTGTAGAAAAAGACAGTGTTTTGGCAAAAAGATTGTCAGATGTTTTAGGCTGTCATCAAAAGATTAAAGTTATTAACAAGGATTTTCTCAAGTGGGATACTGGGAATTTGAGTGAATTGGTGGTCGTGGCAAATCTTCCTTATAACGTGGCTAGCCAGATCATGATTAAAATATTCATTGAAGGTCATAAGTATAAAAAACTGTATCTTATGTTGCAAAAAGAAGTTGCTCAAAGATGTCTGGCTCAGCCTGGCACAAAAGATTACAGTGTGTTGTCTATTTGGGTACAGTTATTTTCAACCCCCCAAAAGCTTTTTGATGTTCCTAACACAGCTTTTAAGCCAAAACCAAGAGTGACCTCGAGTTTCATAAGTTTAGAATTAACTCATCGGAAATACCTGGATGAAAAACCCTTTATTTCTTTTGTAAAAACTCTGTTTTCTCAACGAAGAAAAAAGATTAGCACAACACTCAAATCTCAAGACATAGATTTAGAAGGCCTGGATGCAAAAATAAGAGAGTTTATTGATAAAAGGGCAGAGGTTTTGACAATTGCAGAGTTAAAAAAGATTTATGAGGCTGTGAAGGCTCGAAAAATTAAAGGGGCTTTATCACTTAAGTCCAAGAATGCTGTTTAATTTGCCTTTCTTGTCTAGATCTTGCATTTCTTCGAACCCACCATACGAAATATTATCGATAAAGAGCTGAGGAAGGCTTGTTTGGCCAGTATGCCTGGCAATCCATTCTCTTTTTACGTCATCACTATCTACATTGACTTCTGTAAAAGTGGCTTTTTTAGCATTTAATAAAGCTTTGGCTCCATTGCAATATGGGCATAGGTTCATTGTGTATAATGTGATTTTTTTTGTCATGGTATTATTGTGGCATCAAAGGGCCCACAGTCTCGAGCTTGTATAAGTGATTTGAATCAATGCCAACCTTATGGATGAAAAAAGCTTTTTGGATGGTTTGCTTTTTACGATTGAAAGGGGCTGTTATAATTTTGTCATCGTATATTTTTAAGACAACTTGTTCGTTTTGCGCTTTAAGTACTAGAAATTTAGATTGATTCTTAGCGTCTGAACTTCCAAATGTGATACCTAAAGAAAGCGCCAAAACAAGAATGAGGGTGATCATGCCTTTAAAGAAAGGGCTGTTTGTGCTGGGGAGAATGTTGTAATAAAGGCCTATCCACAAAAAGGCGATGACAGCTACCGAGAGAGCAAAGCGGTTGGCTAACATCACACGGGTGAAGTTGATTGATATGAGATCGTAGGGTAAACCAAAGTAAGAGGCAAAGCCCGCTTCATAAAAGGTGATGAATAAATACGCTGCTGCAATGGGCACAATAAATAAAGCCAATTCTTTTGTGATTTTATCACTGGAATGTTTTTGTGACATAATAACCGCATCCGACTCGCCTAGGCGGAGAGGATGAATAAGGGCGTTAGAATTATCAAAATACAAGACGAATTCGTGGAGTCTTGTATCGTGCCGGCTATTTTAGATGAAAATGGTTTAAAGTAAAGGAAATTATATAGTTTGTGGATTGTAGTTCGTGGATCGTAGATTGTAGTTCGAAGATAGAAGTTTGTAAAAAGAATGCCCAAATACAGAAGTTGAAAGTTTGTTAATTCCAGTTTAAATGCTTATAGGACATTTTATTGATTTAATTTCGAACTCATAGCTCATTACTCATTGCTCCAAGCTATAACATGGCATTTACCGATACTTTCATAATCTACCTTTATTCATATTTTCCTGCTATCATGCTAGGTCTTTTTTTCTGGTGGATGGATCGCTTTGAAAGAGAGTCTCTTTTTCTTGTCGTTTTTGCATTTGTTTGGGGCGCTTTTGGAGCAGGGATCTTGAGCTATTTTTGGAACACTTTTTTTCATGTTCTGCTTCAAATCTATCAACAAGAAAGCGACATCATAAACGACATGCTTGTTTCTGTTATGGTAGCGCCTTTTATAGAAGAGCTTACAAAGGGATTTGTGATCGTCATTTTATTAAAGCTCAATAAGGTCGATAATATCACTGATGGTATTTTACTGGGAGTACTCATAGGTCTTGGTTTTGCTGCTTCAGAAAATGTTCATTACGCGATTGAAGTTATTTACCCCAGCAGTGGCGAATTGGCTATGTGGCATAATCTTTGGTTTAGGGAGATTCACACAACTTTATTGCACGCCTCTACGACAGCTATTTGGGGTGCTATGATTGGTTATTCGCGTAATCTCATACGGATACAGCGTTGGTTTGCCATTGTAATTGGCTTGATTCTGGCTGTTGTGACTCATGGGTTTTGGAATTTTATGGCGAATTATGTCAATTCGATCAGAGCTGATTTTAACGTTATTGAAATACTCATGAGGTTAGAGCTCATCATGATTTTTGGAGTGTTGCTGACACTGTTTTTGGTTTCGGTGTTCAACCAGAGTCAAATTATTGTTAAAGAACTAAGCGAAGAATGCAAAAATAATATTTTTCCAAAAGAACACCTTGGATTCTTTGCTTCACTAGTAAGGCGTTCTAAAAGATATGTTCTTCCAAAACAAATAAGCTCATCAGATTATGCCAAGCTTGGTGTCAGGCTGGCATTTAGAAAACATGAGTACACACATAATCCCTCAAGTGATCTACAATCCGAAATAAATAACTTGAGAAAGAAACTTAAAAAGGCTTCTGAATCTTAATAAGAATCAGTATGGAACAAGAAAAAATTAAAACATATGGTCAAGAGCTTGTTATGGTAGGGGTCGTGGTTTTTGTGGCCATCATTGCCTTCACGATTGTGACTTATATGCTTTTTATTAAAGGGCGTGTTAAGGAGTCAGTTGAATATAAAACAGCTGTGTATTTTGTTGAAAATTCAGAAACACTCAAGGAACATCTCTTGAGCCCCATTGATTCCTTTGAGTTCGATGATTTACGCGTTGTCGAAAAAACAAATTATGGAATTTGTGAAGTGACGTTTGATCTTATTCTCGAAAATGGGCTTGAAGAGCGTTTGAGGCTTGGTCTTGTTAAGGTGGCTGATTTTTGGGTTTTATACGAGGCTTTGCTCAGTCCAGACGCACCTTCAGAATATGCTTTGATAAGCACCTATCAAAAAATACTCATGCTCTATGAGAAATTAGATTATCAAGAATACGAAATCGCCCAATTTATATTACAACTTATAAAGATAGAGATGCGTGATGCTCATTTGAGTGAATTTTTAACCGCTCGTGTAAGTGCTTTGGAAGGAAATAAAGTTTTAGCGCAAGAATTGCTAGGGGGGCTTCTTTCTAAAGTAAAATATAGCAAACCTGCGGTCATGTATGAGTTGGCTATGGTTGAGTTTGCTTCACAAAACTATGAGAAAGCTATCGAGCTTTTATTACAGATTCAAAAGGATATTCAATTGTATCAGATAGGAGAGGACAAGTTACTCAAGTTAAGAAGTCTTTTTACAGGTTTGCCAAAAGATCCTTTTATCTTAAGTTTTTCTCACGATGATATTTTAGCCGATATTTATATCAATTTAGCTCTCGCGTATTATCAGGTAGAAAAATATGAGAAGGGATTAGAATATTCTGACAGAGCTATTGAACAAGCAACCCAGATAAATTCAAAAGTGATCATGAGTTCATCTTTATTTGTGAGAGCTCTTAATCTCGTTTCACTTGAGAGATATGAAGCTGCAGAAAAGGGCTTTGCCCTGGTGATCAGTGATTTAGATAACACAAATCTTTCGCAAAAGGCGTGGGCCTATTTTTACAGGGCAGAGATAGCCTCTCGCTTTGGACACTATAATGATAGCTTGGATTATTATGAAACAGCTGTTGGGCTTGATCCTTTTAATTACCCTATTCGCAAGGGGGCGATCATGTATCTCCTCGATCGTAATTTTAAGGGAGACTTAGAGATTGCGTTGGGTTTTGCGTTGAGGGGTATGGACTACGATGTGGAAAGATCGTTATTTAAAGATTTTGCCTCACTCATTTATTCTCGGCTGGGTATGCAGGATGAGACGAGTAGGATGGAGTAGGGCTTGGGAATATCGAATCCTTCGACTTCGCTCAGGACAGGTATCGAACACGGAACCCTTCGACTATGCTCAGGGCAAGTATCGAATTATGAAGTAGGGGTAGGCCTTGCCTGTCCGCCGAAGCTTCAGCGAAGGAGGATGCCTACCCGAATATATTATTTATGGGCGCCCACAAGGGACGCCCCTACGGCTATCCTATTAAAATCATTGAGATAAAATCAGCTAAATTTCTAGCAACTTCTCTTTAGCATAGGCGATAAAATTTTAGGGTATATAGTAGTAAAGGGCATATAGGAATAGGATGCATAATATTGTGGAAACTAAAAAAAAGAGTTTCTATGTCTATTCTATTCTAATCTAGTCATTCAGTTGTCATAAGCTCCTCTTGGTATACAGCTATAACCCCACCATAAAAAAAGGAGTTTTCTATGTCTATGCATTCAGTCAGTTCAGCCTCTTCTTGGAACGCATCTATTTCCCCTCCATGTGATTTAAGTATTCCAATTCAACAACAGGGTTGCGGTACTATTGGTACAATTGGTGCTGGTCTTGGAATCATAAGTGTCATCACTGCCTGTGTTCTTGGGAGACGCATTCTAAATCGTGCAAAGAGTATCGGAGGTGCCTATTCATCGTTCCGTCCACGGCAAGAACCTTTTCAGAGGCAACCAGCTACAAGACGAGAAGATCCTGTTCAACTTGCAGCAGTTCAGCCTGGATTAGCAGAAGCCGGTGTTCAAGCCATGGTTGCACCAGTTATTGAAGAAACATCTCTAGCGCTTCCTGAATCAATTATAAGAGAACCAGATGGTGATGAATTTGCCTTTGTGCGAAAAGAGCAACCAGGTGTCGGAACTAAAGCTGGAATAGTTGTTGATGAACTTTCAGATATTCCCACTGAAACAGTAATGAAATATGTACTTGTTGAATTACCTAATGGCCATTACCAATTACGTATAGTTGATAAGGAAAACCTTCATCTTCATGTATTATTATATAAGGGGCGCGGTGTTACTCATAAAGAAGGAATTGTGGGTGGTGGTAGGCTTTTGTATTCTGCAAAGGACAGGAAACTAATGATTAATGGTGATAGTGATAATTTTAAGACTGGGGCTGATAAAGTTGTTTTTTCAAGTACAGCTGTGAATTTTTATGCTGTGGGTGAAGCACAATATCAGGGACTAGATGTAGCAAAGGTGATTATTGAAGATTTATTTAGCGTTTCAGTTGGAGATCTTGGTTCATCAGAGCTTGCTGAACATGTATTAGAAGCTGATACACGAGAGACAGTTGCACCTGTTGCTGCAGCAGAACCTCAACCAGTTGATGAATATGCTTGGTTAGAAGAGGTTGGTGGTAAGGTTGTGACATCTGTTGAAGATTTGCCAACGGATAAATATGATCCTACGAAATATGTGCTCATTTCGATTGAGGGAGGAGACCCCGTGTTTATTACAATCCCTGAAATGCGACAGCATTATGAAGCTGTTCCAAAGTACAGGGATGTTAGTATGATAGTGGCAGGGTATTGTTATTATGATGAGGGTCAAGGAAAGGTTGTTTTTGATTGTGATAGTGGAAGTTTCAAAATTGAAGTAGCTAATAGGTTTTCCGGTTCTGGTGAACCTGTGCTCAAAATTCGTGTATTGACAAGAGATTACAGAATTAGACCTGCTAGAGAATTTGGATTAGATGTTGCAGCTCAAATTTTAGCAAGGATACTTGGGGTTGAAGTTGAGGGTGTTAAATCTTGCGAATAGTGCTTTTATCTTAAGAAGGGATCACATCCAATATCTTCTCTTTCATTTCCTCACAATTACAATAGATGAGTCCTGGTAGGCTGGTGATGGGGTTGTTGTATGTGATAGGGGAGCCGTCGAGATGGCAGACAATGCCGCCAGCTTCTTCGATAATAATATGGCCCGCACAGCAGTCCCACTCGTTTTTGTGGCTTAACGTAAAAGTACCGTCCGCTTTACCCATGGCAATACCAACCATCTTATAAGCACAACCGCCGCGGGTTGTGATTTCAAAATCATCCTTGTAGTTCTCCCACTCACCGCGTTTATGCTCACTCACACTCACAAAGAGTGATGGTTTTGATTGAGGATCATGAGTTTTTGCATGAATGGGTTCGTTATTATAAAAGGCTCCATGATTTTTAACAGCAGAAAAAACTTCTTTAGTGATTGGGTTGCAAATGACGCCAAGAATGGGTTGCCCATCTTCAACCAAGGCAATAGAGACAGCAAATTCAGGGTTCTTATTAATAAATTCTTTTGTGCCATCTAAAGGATCAATGACCCAAATGCGTTTTTTATCAAATCTTTCAATCTCAGCAACATCTTCTTCGGAAAGCCACGCATCATCAGGAAAATGCTTTGTCAAAATCTCCTTAATGATACGATTAGCAGCAAAATCAGCATCAGTGACTGGTTGATCAAATGATTTTTCAATTATTTTGTAAGACTGATTGTATTGTTTGGCTATAATCTTTGCTGCTTTGATAGCGGCTTTGAGAGCGTATTTTAGTTCTGATTGGAGAGGCTCACTCATTGTTTGTTTACTATTTGTATCAGTACATCAGGTCAACAGAATATAGGTCGCATAAGTCCTGTAAGACTCATAAGACCTATATTAACAATTGACGTAAAAAACATCTCGTCCTAACACCCAAAACCATGAAAACAAACAAAATAGATCACATAGCTATAGCTGTGAAAAATCTTGATGAATCGATCAAAGTCTTTAACGAGCTCACAGGCAAAGTTCCAGATAAATTAGAGGTCGTGGAAGAGCAAAAGGCAAACATCGCTCTTTATGATATTGGTGGAAGCCATATTGAACTTTTGGGAGGCACTGCAGATGATAGTCCCATCACAAAGTATCTCGAGAAAAAGGGGGAAGGGCTTCACCATATTTGTTTCAAAGTAGAAAATATTGAAGCAAAATTAGAAGAGCTTGAGCAAAAAGGCTTTAGACTTATCGATAAAACTCCACGCATAGGTGCTATGGGCAAAAAAATCGCTTTTCTTCATCCCGCTTCAGCTAATGGTGTCTTAATAGAGCTGTGTGAGTGATAGCTCAAGGCTCAGGGCACAGGGCGCAAGGTACTAATAATCCATTGAATAACCCAATCAAATCAGCTAGATCCCCTTCGTGCGTCTCACTTTCTTCATAGCCCTCAGGTTTCTTTTTCGTTCTAGCAAAGTAAAGCAAGTGGGTCTTTTTACCCTTGTCTCTCTTTTAGGCATTGCAGCTTCGGTCATGCTATTTCTAGTGATAGATTCCATCATTAATGGTTTGAGCACCCATCTTAGATCTACTTTGCTTGGTTTTGAAGCACCCCTTTTTCTTGAGGTCAATAATGACGAGAAAGAAGGGCTCGAAGACAAAATTAATAAATTTAAGATTTCTCATCCTGAGTATAAATTGAAATCTCTTTTCACAAAGCAGTTTGATGGTCTCATACAGGTTCCAGGGCAATCTGCCATGGGGATTCGAGTGAGATCAGTTGATGAAGGGTTTTTTGATATCAAAAAGGACGAGCTCGATATTTATTGGTTTGAAGGATTTTCAGAAGAGGATTTTACAAAAAACTCTCAACTCATTCTAATTGGTGAAACGATTTTTGAGCATTTAAAATTCATGCCTGGTGATGACGAAATTGTTGTCGTTACCCATCCCTTTGCAGACATAGGACCCACTGGAGACATTGAACCAGCAGATAAGGTTTTCTTTGTGGCAGGACTCTTTTCGACAGGGCGAGTAGACTTTGATGAAAGATACACTCTCATTTCGAATAAAGGCATGTCAGCATTGGCCAGCGATAGCATGCTCAAGAAGCAGTTTTATCTTTTTCCTGCACGCTTAGGTCAGGTGAATGATATTAAACAGGTGTGGAACACAGAGTTTTCAGAACAAACAACCCTCATGACTTGGTATGATAAGAATCAAAATCTATTCAGGGCCATGAGTTTAGAAAAGTTAATGTATTTTATTATTTTTATTTTTGTACTCGTTATCTCTTGTTTTAACTTAGCAGCGTTGATCACGATATTTGGTGTGAGCAAATCAGAGGACACGGCTGTTTTGAGAACTCTTGGATTAAAACCAGGTCAGATTAAACAGATTTTTGTGAATATTGGTTTTTTGCTTGGGGGAATGGGAACCGTTCTGGGTTTGATAGTAGCCATGATTCTTATTCTTTTGGCAAAAGGAAGTGGTTTTAGTTTGCCAGAGGCCTATGGCTTTACAGAGTTGCCATTGGCGATTAGTCTCAAAACATTTTTTATTTTATTTATAGGAACACCTCTTTTTACAGCATTGATTGCCTATATTCCTGCTACACGTTTGACAGTGAGAAATGTGAGAGAGGTGTTGATGAAGTCTTGAATGGGACCTTTGGTCCTTGGGGCCTTTGGAATGGTACTAAGGCCCTAAGGTCCTACGGACCCAAGGCCCTAGAGTTTATGAAATTAATTCTTTTTTTAGCCAAACGCTACCTCTTTAGCAGTCCAAAAAGTTTTAGATCCTGGATGATTCTTGTGGCTACAGCAGGGATCTTTTTTGCTACGTGTATGGTTCTCGTGAGTCTTGGCGTATTGGCTGGTTATCAAAAAGTCTACAAAGAAGCAGTTTTGGGATTTAGCACGCATATTATTGTTTATAAAGAAGAGGGCCTTTCTCAGGGTGATCGAATAAGATTGAAAACTTTTTTAAAGAAATCTGCTACAAAAAATCATTTCTCACCTTATCATTTTTTCGAAGCCATTGCTCCTGGAGATAAAGGCCCAAAGCCCATTATCTTTAAGGGTATTGCTACAAGAAAGATTAAAGATGTATACAATGTGGAATTAGAGGATTTTGAAACCATTGAAAACGGTGTTTATGTTGGGGTCGATGTCTTGACTCATCAGCGCAGCATTAAGGAAAAAGGTCTTATACAATACCTTTCAAGTGGTAGATCTTTATCAGAAACTCAGGCTCAGTATATGGGGACGATTCCTGTGCAAGGCACTTTTAAATCTGGGTATTATGATTTTGATTCACGATTTATTCTTATGCCTTTAACCCTTTTACATAAGTTGTTTTTAGATGAACCTGTTGTGAGTGGTTATGAGGTAAGGCTTGTTGATGTGGGTGATATACAAAAACTGAAAGAAGCACTTTTGTATCACTTTGGGGCTGATTTTGAAGTGCTCACCTGGGATGAATTGAATGCTAGTTTACTTCAAGCGCTTAAAATTGACAGAACAGTCGTGTTTACAGTTTCTTTTCTTATTCTCATGATTGCTTGTATGAATGTTTTTGGATTTAATTTTTTGTTTTTCATTCAAAGGAAAAGGGAGTTTCTTATTTTGTCGGCTTTGGGTTTGGGGCTCAAAAAATTACGACGCCTTATGGCTGTGATTAGTTTTGCTTTAGGAGGTTTTGCGGCTTTGGTGGGGAGTATTTGTGCGCTTTTAGTTTTATCGTGGTTAGCAAAAGATCCAGGTGTTCCAATGGATCCTCAGGTTTATTATGTAAACAAGGTTCCTGTTTATTTTGAAGTTACGTGGTTCGTCATATTTTTTCTTGCCACAATTGTTTTGTGTTATCTCACAAGCGTGATTGCCGGTCGTGTCATTCTCAGACGTACAATGACTGCCAATCTAGGTTAATTTATTACTTTACGACTTAAAAATTTAAAGGTACGAGATGAGGAAACATGATAGAAGTAAAAAATATTACAAAAACTTTTAGTCACAAAGAAACAGAAATACACGCGCTCAAAGATGTTTCTTTTGAACTTTGCAAAGGCAAGAGTTTGGCTATTTGTGGGGCATCTGGAGCAGGCAAATCAACCTTGCTCAATATTATTGGTGGACTTGATCGACCCACGAAAGGAAATGTTCTGATCAATGGCTGTGATATTTCTCAAATGTCAGAACAAGAAGAATCCCAGTTTAGGTCTCAGCACTTGGGTTTTATCTTTCAATTCCATCATTTATTGAACGATTTCAATATATTAGAGAATACCATGGTGCCATTGCTTATCAGAAAAGTTTCCCATAAACAGGCACAAGAGCAAGCCATGACGGTTTTACAGAAAGTAGGTCTAAAAGGATTGGAGAAGCGCTTTACACAAGAACTTTCTGGAGGCGAGCAGCAGAGAGCTGCACTTGCAAGGGCTATTATCCATAGACCTGCTTTACTCTTTGCAGATGAACCCACAGGCAATTTAGATGAGCAAAATGCAAGCAAAGTTTTTGATTTGCTTTGTAACTTAAACCGTGATTTAGAGGCGACCTTAATTGTGGTGACCCATAGCAAGCATTATGCTCAAAAGCTAAACCATAAAATTATACTAGATTCTGGTAAACTAATTGAAAAGACTTAATAATTTCTAATAAAGAATTAAAAATCATTGTTAATTTTTTGTTATTCATTGTTAGCTAAAAAAATGTATCGTAAATTTTGTCTAATTATATGTATTGCCCTCCTTATACCTGCTCTTACAATTGCTGGCGTGAAGGTTGTTGACGTTGATTTTGTGGGGCTGGTTACAGTTTCTGAGCGTGCTGTTCGTACGAGAATTTCATCCATTGAAGGAACTCCTTATTCAAGGTCTAGTATCAAGAAAGACATAAAAGGGCTTTATCGATCTGGGCTTTTTAGTAATGTTTCTGTTCAAAAACAAAATGTAGCAGGAGGTGTAAGACTTGTTTATAGTGTGACAGAAAAAAGTGTCATTGGTAAACTCACATTAGAGGGTAACAAAAAAATAAAAGAAGACGATCTGCAAGAGGCCTTACGTATTCACGAATATGAGCAGTTAGATCCAGCTAAAATAGCCCAAACAAAGAATGAAATCCAAAAACGCTACGAAGAAAAAGGGTATTTTCTAGTCGATGTAAAAACCTCTGTTGAGCCTTATGATGCTAGTAAAAACCAAGTCGAACTCATTATTAAAATAAGAGAGAATCGCCCTGTTAAGATTCGACGCATAAAGTTTATCGGAAACAGGGCTTATTCAGACAAAAAGCTACGCAAAAAAATAAAAACAAAAGAAAAGGGTTTTTTGTCCTTTATCACAAGTTCAGGAAAACTTGAGAACGAAAAGCTAAACACAGACTTGCAGATGCTTAGGTTTCATTATTTAAATAATGGTTATCTCAAAGTAAAGGTGGACAAACCGAGCATCACTCTCACACGCGACAAACGTTCTATCTATATAAGTATCCCAGTATACGAAGGCAAAAAATATAAGGTGAGTAAAGTTGATGTAGCTGGTGATGTTCTCACAACAACAGCAGAGCTTCGAAGCCGGCTCAATATGGCAGAGGGTAAGATCTATCAAAAGTCTCTAGAAATCCAAGATCTCCAACAGTTAGAAAAGATCTATGGTGATCAGTCCTATGCCTTTGCTAATATTTATCCTCACATCGAGGCTGATGACAGAACCAAAACAGCAAAGGTTATTTATTACATACAAAAAGGTCCAAAGGTTAAGGTTGATCGCATCATTATCAAAGGTAATGAAGTCACTAGGGATAAGGTCATTCGTCGTGAGATGAAAATTATCGAAAATTCTTATTTTAGTCAGTCAGCTGTAGAATTATCACGAGCCAGACTTTATCAATTAGGGTATTTTGAAGAAATCAATATATCAACGCCTCGAGGATCAGCGGACAATAGCGTTAATATTGTTATAGACGTTAAAGAAAAAAATACCGGTACAATTAGCGTTGGGGCTGGTTTTTCGACTTTAGAAAGCTTTATTTTTACAGCAACAGTCCAAAAAGAAAATTTCTTTGGTCGTGGTTGGCGAGGTGGCATTTCGGCAAATATCTCTAAGTTACGACAGGACATTATGGTGTCAATGTCCGATCAATATTTTCTAGATTCTAAATGGTTCCTGGGTCTGACCTTTCAGAGATTTCAATCTCAAATGAACAGAGATTTTGATCAAAATCGCTTTGGTGGTTCTGTTTCGTTTGGAAGAGAACTCATTGATTTTCTGCATCTCAGATTTGGCTACATGATAGATGATGTTGAGGTTATTAACTTTTCTACACAAGTGCCTCAATTTTTTCAGGACTATTCATCGGGTCTCACAAGTGCTGTTTTTGGATCTTTAACATACGATCGGCGAGACAATAGAATGTCGACAAAGAAAGGTTTTTATTCTTCAGTCAAATCAGAATATTCTACGGAATACTTAGGCGCATCTAATAAATATCTTAAACTCACAACTGACAATAGAATATATTTTAAATTACCTCTAGATTTTGTGCTCAAAGGTCGTGGGATGTTTGGGTATATCAATTCATTAGATAATAGAACAGTTCCTTTGTTTAATCGTTTTTTTCTGGGTGGCGTGAATACATTGCGAGGTTTTGATCTTAATTCAATTGGTCCAGAGATTAGTGTGCCTCAAACCGTAACAGGTGGAGATTTGCCTTTTGTATATGGTGGAAACAAGATGTTGCTTTTTAATGTTGAACTTGAAATTCCCGTCTATGCTAAAGGTGGTTTTTTTGTGGTTGGTTTTATGGATGGTGGGAATGCCTATGGAGAAACAGAAAACATCGATCTTTCAAGTTTGAGATATGATTATGGTTTTGGCATTCGATGGCATTCACCCTTTGGGCCTTTGCGGTTTGAATGGGGTTTTCCCATCAATAAACAGGCAGGGGAATCAGGGGTAGTATTTAATTTTACGATTGGTCAGAGCTTTTGATGCTTGATCTCTTTATGTGGTTTTTGTAACACTCTAAAATCTTAATTGATTTTTAAAAATACTAAAACTTCTTAATAAATGGAACGTTAAATGAAGCATCTTTAAAGACAAAAGATGCAAAATTAATCTTAGTACTTCGATTCGCAAATTATGTAATTTAAATAAATTACTTTATTTGCTCACTCAGTACTAATGCCGAGAGATAAATTAACTTATTAAGTTAATTTGGAATCGAGGTATTAGATAATAATAAATGGAGAATGATATGAGAAAAAGGATAATTATTTCAGCTGTATTGGCACTCTTATTCGTAATAGGTAGCGTAAATATTTCTTATGCCCAAGAAAAAATAGCCTTGGTTAGTTTGCAATCAGCTCTCAATCAGGTGAACGAAGGTAAAAAAGCAAAAGAATCACTAAAAAAAGAGTATGAATCTAAAAAGAAGAAAATTGATGCCATGAAGTCTGAGTTAGAAAGCATGTCAAAAAAGGTCGAAAAACAACAAATGGTGCTTTCTGCAGATGCCATGAATAAAAAGAGAAAAGAGCTTCAGGCAAAGTTTCTTGACCTTCAAAATAAGGCTGCCACTTTTGAAAGGGAATTAAAAACGAAGGAAGCTGAAAGCGCAAAAAAAATTCTAACTTCTTTACGTAACATTGTAGTTACTCTTTCAAAAAAAGAAGGTTATACTTTAGTAATAGAAAACTCAGCAGAAACAGTTCTCTATTCTAAGGGAGCTACAGATATTACGAGCAAAGTCATAGCAGCTTATAACAAACGCAGATAACTCATTTAGGACATGATAAAACAGTCGTTACCTAGACAATACGCCGAGGCTTTAATTTGTCCGTCGTGTGGAGCAAGCCGATTGATTCCTACCAAGGAAAAGATCATTATTTGCCAGGATTGTTTTACGGGTTACCGCATGCAAAATGGTATACCTGATTTTCGTCTTGAATACGCTATTTCTTTTAAAAACAAACTGAGAGGTAAAGCAAAAGGGATTCATGCAGTCGTCACCATTCTTATGGGTGAGGACAAAGATAAATCTTTTGAAGTCAAATACGGTCATTGTATTGTGATGGGTCGAAAAATAAACCCAGACTTAAATATGGATGTGACCGTGGTGGTTAAACCTGCTCAGATGATGTATTCAAACCTTGATTCTCATAACCAACAATTGATTGAAAAGTACCTTTCAAAGGGGCAGCGAAAACCGATTGCTCCAGATCAAGCCTATTCACCAAACAATAAGTTGCTCGGTAATTTTGTTCGTAACCCTGATTTCCTAGTCGGTGATCCTTCTATATCTCGAGCACATTCTGTCATTTATCAGGATGATGATGGTCTTAATTTATTAGATCTGTTTAGCAAAAACGGGTCATTTGTAAATGGCTATGAGGTTGAGTCATGCCGTCTCAGGCACAATGATGTGATCAGTCTTGGCGTCGTGAGTATGAAGGTGAGCTTGTATTAACTCGTGAATCGTGAATAGTGAATAGTGGGTCCGTGAATTAATAATTTATAGTAGGGGCGGGTCCCCGTACCCGCCCGATAATGTGAGGGGCAGTCTTTATGGCTGCCCAAATTATTTTAAAAGGAATATTATGAAATCCATGACAGGAATGGGAAAAGCTTCTGGATTGCTTCAGGACGTACCCATCAGATTAGAAATCAAATCAGTTAACCATAGGTATCTAGATACTAACTTTAGGGCTCCTGGGCGTTATTCCCCATTAGAGATTCCTGTGCAGCAATTCATACGCGAACATATTAATAGAGGCCGTGTAGAAATCTTTATTTTTGAGGAAAAAACAGCTCAGCTTTCACCTACAGAAATCACAGCTTTTAAAAACTATCATTCGTATTTGAGTAATATAACAACCGAATTAAAAATAGCAGAACCTGTTTCTCTTCAGCATCTTTTATCCGGTGTTGGTGGTTGGATATACAAGGAGTTAGATGTCAGTAAGACTTGGAAAGATTTAAAACCCATATTATTAAAGGCAATCACAGATTTAAATAAAATGCGCGAGAAAGAAGGGCTTAGCTTAAGGGAAGATATTAAGGGGAGGCTTACAACCATTCAAAAAATAAAAGAAAATGTCGAATCTTTGGTTTCAGAGGTTCAAGAGCAACTCGATGAAAAGTTAACAAATAAGATCAAAGAAAGAAAAGAAGAGCTTGCAGAGTTGGATCCACAAAGACTTCATACGGAGGTTGTTTATTATCTTGATCGTATGGATGTGTCTGAAGAACTCAAAAGACTTGAGAGCCATTTTTCACAGATTTTGAGTTTTATTGAATCAAAAGATCCCATTGGACGAAAAATTGATTTTCTCCTTCAGGAATTCAATCGTGAATTTAATACGATTGCCTCTAAATCTCAAAACGCCCAAATTGCTCATCTGGTTGTTGATGCTAAAGTGGCTTTAGAAAAGATCAGGGAGCAGATTCAGAATATTGAGTAACGTTTTGTGTCTAGAGTGCCGCCTTCGCATAGGCTTCGGCGAAGGCGAAGCTGGCGTCTAGCGTATCCAAAATCCTGTTAACATAACCATGTTAGACCTTGACCCAAAATCCCAGTTCTCCTAAATAGATTAGCGATTTAGTGTATTTACTGACATGAAAACTTTAAAAACCATATTTATCCTCATAATATTGATAGGTTATACTCAGCTTTCATGGGCTTTTTTCATCCAAGAAGACATGCTCAAAAAGGAGTCAAAGCTTCCAAAACCAACACACACTGATACTGATATTGTACAGGCAGAAATTGCTAATCTTTTAGGTTCAACACGTGGCAAATTAAAGGTTTTTAATACTAAATTAAAACAAACCCCTCTTTTGAGGGCTGTTTTCAAAGAACAAGTTTATCGCCCTTTGTGGAATCACCATAATTCTTCTAGAAGTCGCATTATTAAAGATTTGGTCAAGGCCGTTAAAGAATCTGAAAAACATGGCCTCAACCCTAGTGACTATCATTTAGAGCTTTTGCAAGAAGTTATTGGGAAGGTGAGGGCTTTTAAAGACCTTGCTCGGGTAGAGCTATTGCTAACAGATACCTTTCTTCAGTTAACCAAAGATATTACACAAGGAAGAGTTGTTCCTACTAAATTTTTAGATGAGTGGTATCTTAAACCATCACAAAAAATCGATGTAGTAGAAGTGTTGCGCACAACCTTGAAAACTTCTTCTGTATTAAGGCAGATTCAAAAACTCTATCCTCAAGATGAACAGTATAAAAAACTCAAGGAAGCTCTGGTTCATTACAAAAAAATTCAAAAAAAGGGACCTCTTCCCATTGTGCCGAAGATAGGGAAAAAGGTTGAGCCAGGCTTTAAAGGTCCGTACATATTAGCTTTACGGGCACGACTGAAATTTACAAATCATCTCTCTCAAAAAGTAGCTAAGTATGCTGAGTTTTATGATTCAGATCTCGAAGAAGTTGTCAAAAAATATCAGCGCTTAAATGGTCTTAACGATGATGGTGTTATTGGTGGCTATACACGAGCAGCTCTCAATAAACCCATCAGTAAAGTGATTTCGCAGCTTAAGGCTAATTTGGAAAGAAGGCGATGGGTGGCTCGGACTGAAGTTCCTAAAAAATATATTTATATTAATATTCCAGATTATCATTTGCAGTTGATCGATCATGGAAAGACAAAACTTAGGATGAGAACTATTGTGGGGAACAAGAAATGGCAGACCCCTGTTTTTACTGATGAGTTAGAATACGTTGTGATCAATCCAAAATGGACTGTTCCTCCTAAAATTATCGAAAAAGAAACGATTCCTAAAATAATAGAAAATCCTTCTTATATTAAAAAGAATAATTTCACTGTTTATAAAAAAGAAAAGGGTAAACTTGTTGTGATCAATTCCGAGAAAGTTGATTGGTCAAAAGCAGATCCAGAAGAGTACACATTTAGTCAGAAATCTGGTGGTGGCAATGCTCTGGGGCGTTTAAAATTTATTTTTCCTAATAAATTTAGTGTTTATTTGCATGATACGCCTGTTAAATCTCTTTTTAAAAAGGATTTTCGTGCTTACAGCCATGGCTGTATCCGTGTTGAAGAACCACTTAAGCTTGCTACGTATCTTTTTAAACCCTTGATAGTGAAGATAGGCAAAAAGTGGGATGAAGAGCGTATAAATTCTACAATCAAATCAGGCAAAGTGATCACTGTTGTCTTGAAAGACAAGATCCCTGTGCTTCTAAGGTATGTCACAGCATGGGTAGATGAGGATGACAACGTCCATCTTCGAAGAGATATCTATGAATATGATAAGAAGCTGGCGAGGGAATTAAAGTTATAAATACCTTGTTATTAAACCCCTTCAGGGTGGTGTGATCTTATTTTGTGGTTGAGACCCAGGGTAATGCTTCGCTTAACCCTGGGCTATTATATTAAACCCCCTTGGGGTTTCTTTGAATTTGCCCTGAAAGGGCTTCATAAATTAGCCTAGGGTTTAGGAAGCCGAAGGCTGACTTACCCTAGGTAAAAATAAAAAAAATAAAATCTGAAATAAAAATAGCGAATTGATTCAACCCGCCTTAATATTTGGAATACTAGAAGCCACGGCGTCCATAATATTTAACGAATGATTTGCAATACGTCTTGAGGCAACTATCATGTCACTAAAAGCTAATCCAGACAATGCAGAGCAGTCTCCCGTTCTTATGCGGTCCATGTGACGTTTGCGCACACGATCAGCATGTATCTGAATTTGACGAGCTTTCAATTGGAATTCATCTGTCACTTCTAAATTACGGGTCGTGTAAAATTCTTTGATGGAATTATAATAATTCATGACCTCTTTGAAAAGGCTTCTGTATTCGTGTTTAGCGGATTCACTTAAACGGCTTTCTTTTTTGTGCAGTGTTTTCTTGTAAAGCTTTGCCAGCGTTGCGCAATAATCAGATATTGATTCGATTTCGTCAGAGGTACGGATAAGTGAGTAGCCTAAAGCTGATTGCTCAGGACTTAGAGGCACTTCCATCACATGGCAGAGATAGATGGTGACTTCTTTTTGTTGGTTATCAAATTCGTCTTCAGATTGTACAATTTTATCTAATAAACTGACGTTGTCATTATCTAATGAAATATAGGTTTTTGTATCTTGGAGGAGGTCTTTGAGGTTATCGAGCATTTGCGAGACTTCATGCTGAGCTTGTTCTAACGCTAATGCAGGGGCAATATCTGTTCCTCCAAGGATCTTGAGTGTGCTTTTTTGCTCTTTTTTATCTCCAGGAGTAATCCATGTGACAAAACGAGCTAAAGGGTGGAGGAAGAACATAAAGACAATAGTGATAGTAATATTAAATATGGTATGCCCCATGGCAACGTGTGTGGCCATGGCAGGTTTTGTGCCATCAGCAATAACCAGGTTAGGATCGCCCATGATGAGCAGGTCAACAAGGTCAATATACCACCAAAAAATGGGAACCATGATGAGGGCACCAAAAATATTAAAAAAGGCGTGCGCTCTAGCAGTACGCTTTGCATTAACGTTTGTTCCTATTGCGGCAAGGTTTGCTGTGATTGTTGTTCCAATGTTTTGGCCAATGACCAATCCCATGGCTGTTTGAAAACTAATGGCTCCAGTTCCTGCTAAGGCTATTGTGATACCTAACATGGCTGATGAAGATTGAATTATACAGGTGAGGAGACAGCCAATGAGGAGACAACCAAAAAGGGACGCATAAGAATCAGCTGTAAAATATTGTAGGTAATACAAGAAAGTGGGATCAGTGCGAAGAGGGTGAAAGGCGTCGCTCATGAATTTGAGGCCCATGAAAACAAAACCCAAGGCCACAAGGAGTTTGCCAATAGCCTTCCAATTATCATTGTTGATAAAAAACATGGGCATGGCACCAAGAGCAATAAAGAGAAGCCCGTATTTTCCTACTTTAATGGCAATGATCCAACCGGTAATCGTTGTTCCAATGTTGGCACCAAAAATAATGCCAATGGCTTGAACGAGGTTCATGAGACCAGCATTGACCATGCCCACAACCATCACAGTAGTGATAGAACTTGATTGAATGATGGTTGTAACGAGTGTTCCAACAAGAACAGCCATAATCCTATTTGTTGTGAGGAGGTTGATGATTCTGCGAATAAGATCACCAGCCATAGCCTGTAAAGATTCAGAAAGGTATTTGATTCCTAAAAAGAAAATGCCAAGTCCACCCAGAACTGTGTACGTCATTTGAAAACCGCTCATAGTAATTCCTTTAATATTTGAATATCGAATTTATTTAGTGAAATACCCCTGTTTTAAATTAGTCTTTTCATTTAAACTTAGCGGCCAAGTAACAATTTTCTTCCTGTGGTGCAACGTGAAATAAGGGGGAATTTCGAGATTTTTTTAGTAGATAGAATCTTGGTTTTTAGAATTGTAACCTATTGATTTCATTGAATCTGATTAGATATTCTCTGTAATTCTTGTAGTGCTTGGCGTTGGTTTTGACTTTCAGGAATTCAGAATTTCTGAGCCGAGTGAGCATGAAACGCAAGCTTGTTAGTTTCATATAATAGATGAAATGTTTTTGCTCTTGCTTCGTAATTTTCCTGATGGATGAATAACCTTTTATAAAACTAGTTACCTTTTTCTGATCAAACGATTTTTCATTATGGCAAAAACTGTGGAGGCAAACTGAGATATCAAACATAGGTTCGCCAAGGCCTGCGCATTCAAAGTCAATCATGCCCGAGAATCTATTTCCATTCCAAAGTATATTTTCGGGAAACAGGTCACCATGGATAAGGACATGTTTTTTTAAATTCGGTTGGGTAACATCTAATTCGTGCAATGTATTTGAAATAAATTTATGAAGATCAGGTTTTTTCTTTTTTGTTATGGCGCTGATTTGCTTAAAAACCTTTTTCATTCCTTTTAAATTAAATGGGTGAGGTTTGAGAGTAGGATTGGCTTTGATTTTGTGGAGCTGAGTTAGTTTCATTCCAATTGTTTTTACTTGTGGTGTTGAGAGCGCTTTGTAGATTGATCTTCCAGGAACTTCGGTAAAAACCTGAGCAAACCTATTGCGAAACCTGATGTAGAGCTTGTTGTTCTTTGTTTTGAGAGGGGTGGGAAAACAAAAGTCTAGCTTGGATTTCTCAGCTGCAAAGTTTTGAAAAATACGGATTTCGTTTTTGAGTTCTGCTTCATTTACTTGTTCAACAATCTTAAGATAATAGATTTCTTTCTTATTAAACGTTAGCTTGTAATGGGTGTTTACAGATCCCATGGTCACGCCGGAGAAGGTAAAGCTTCTCTTATCGAGCTGCGAATACTGCTTAAGAATACCTTGGATTTGTCTTTTATTTAACTTTGTAAATAGTGCCATAAATAATCTAAAAAACCCAATAACTCTAAGTGGATACGATGTCGAGTTAAAGAAAAAGAGTTGTGAAATTGCTCTCAATGTCGTAGAAGCTAGCATTGACAGTGGTTTCCGGGTTTTAGGTGCTTTTATGGAATTCAAGATCGCTAAATATTTCCTTCTCATCTTATTCGTTTTACTGTTCTCCGCGTGTGGGGATTCTCTTCCTTTAGCTGGAGAATTGGATCCTGTTGATGGATATTCTGATAACGAGAGTGCTTCGGATTCAACGACAGAAGAGGATGAAGAAGGAGACGAGGAGACGATGGACGAGGAGACGATAGACGAGGAGACGATGGACGAGGGAGGAGAAGGTGACCCTTCGACAGGCTCAGGGCAGGGAGGCGAAGGTGAAGGTGAAGGAGAAGATGAAGGTGAAGGTGAAATCTCTTGTGAGTTTGATTATGATGCCGTGGTTTCTACAGGCATTGAAGTAGGCACAGGTCTTCTCAGCGGTTATGAACCAAGTGGTGCTGTTTGGCACGAAGGATTAGAAATGTTTTTTATAGTGAGTGATGGCGGTTATGTGAGTATGATGGATTCTGATGGTAGTTCTGTAGTTGATTGGAATATTGGGGGAGACTTTGAGGCTATTACTGTTGTAGATACAGATTCGGATTTTGTTTACATAGGGATAGAAAATCCAGATGGTGTAAAAGAGTTTGATATTGATTTAGGTGTGGTCACACGAACATTTGATCTCACACCGTGGATGACAGGAGCGTCTAATCAAGGTCTCGAAGCTCTTACGTTTGTCCCCAATGACATCTCATCAGAAGGTGGTTATTTCTATGCGGGGCTCCAAGCAACAGGTAGGGTATATGTTTTTGAGCTGCCCATAGTTACAAGTTCTATCTTAGAAACGGTCACATTAATCGATAGTTTTATCCCTGTTTCTGGCCGAACAGATATCTCAGGCCTAGATTACGATGAAGTGTCAGGAACTATTTATTCCCTTTATGATGGGTATGATAAGATTACTGAGTTCGACATTCTTGGTAATATGCTTAATGATTGGACGCTTCACGGAGATAATCAAGAAGGCCTGGCCATCGGTCCTGGCTGCGAAATGCTCATTTCAGAAGATGATGGAAATGTTTTGCGTTATGATCTATGATTCGCTCGATGAATTCACTCTTATTTTACTCAACAAATCTCAAAACTAAACCTGTTTCATTCAAAGAAGCTCTTATCAAGGGACTTGCTCCAGACAAAGGGCTGTTCATGCCTGAAGAAATTCCTACTTTTACTGAAGAGGAGCTTCGAGATCTTATAAAAAGAGAATATCACGAAATAGCCTTTGTCGTAGGAAAGAAAATGCTCAAAGGACAGATTCCCGATAAAGAATTATTCGATCTTGTACAAGATGCTTATGACTATGAAGTGCCGCTCGAAAATATCTACGATCAAAAACACGTCATGCGTCTTGATCAAGGTCCCACAGCATCATTCAAAGATTTTGCAGCTAGAATGATGGGGCGTCTCATGCAATACTATCTTAAACAAGATGGCAAAGACCTTCTTATTCTCACAGCTACTTCGGGTGACACAGGAAGTGCTATTGCTAATGCGTTTTATGGTTTGGATGGTATCAAGGTCGTGGTTTTGTTTCCAAAAGGTGAAGTCACAGCTCGTCAGCGCAAGCAAATGACTACGCTTGGAAAGAATATCCAGGTGCTTGCACTTGATGCTAAGTTTGATGATTGTCAGACATTAGTTAAAGAGGCATTTACGGATCCTGATCTTAACGATCTCAATCTCTCTTCTGCAAATTCTATTAATATAGGACGACTTATCCCACAGATCGTGTATTATGTTTACGCGTACGTGAATCTTGTCGATAAGATTGGTGATGAGATTATTTTTTCCATCCCATCAGGAAACTTTGGAGATATGATGGGTGGGCTTTTGGCAAAACGCATGGGCCTGCCAATCAAAAAATTCATCATAGCGACTAATGAGAATGATGAGTTTCCAAAATTCATGTCCACCGGTACTTATGAAAAGATTGTCCCCTCAAAAAATTGTCTCTCCAGTGCAATGAACGTGGGGCATCCAAGCAATCTTGCTCGTGTTGTGGCGCTTTATGGTGGGGTCATGGATGAGCAGGGACATGTTTCTAAAAAACCAGATCTCACACAAATGAATAAAGACATGTTCGCTGTGAGTATTTCGGATTCTCAAACAAAAGAGACAATAAAAAAGGCCTATCAAGATCATAAACTTCTTTTAGAACCTCATGGGGCTGCTGGTTGGGCAGGGCTTGAGCAGTATCTCAAAAATCATCCAGAAGAAAATTCAAAAGAACAAGTTTTTGTGTCATTAGAAACAGCGCATCCAGCAAAGTTTCCAGAGATGATTCGCGAGATTTTATCATTCGATCCAGAATTGCCTCCTAGTCTTGAGGGGATTGAGGAGAAGGAGGAGGCATTTGAGATGTTGGAAAATAAATATAGCGAGTTTAGAGAGTATCTTTGTGCTAAATATAAATAACGAGGTACGAACGACTAGGTACTAGGTACGAAAATAATGTACCTAGTAGTTAGTAGCTTGTAGCTAGTGATTACATTAGAAGATGAAACATATAATTATCTTAGGCGATGGAATGGCGGATTATCCTAATGAAGAACTAGAAGGGAAGACGCCTCTCATGGTTGCGAATAAACCAAATATTGATGAGCTTTGTGCTAAGGGCAAAACAGGTAGGCTTGTCACGGTGCCCGAAGACATGCCTGCTGGGAGTGAAGTCGCCAACTTGGGTGTTTTGGGCTATGATGTTAAAGAAGTCTATCAGGGCAGAGGTGTTCTTGAGGCCGCCAGCATGGGAGTTAAATTAGAAGACACTGATCTTGCTATGAGATGCAATCTTATTTGTATTGAAGAAGAAAAAATCAAAAACCATTCAGCAGGGCATATCTCATCAGAAGAAAGTCATGTACTTATCAAGTTCTTAAATGAAAAACTGGGCACTGATGAAATCAAATTCTATCCTGGTGTGAGCTATCGCCATCTTCTCGTGATCAAAAATGGAAATAGCGAGATTGAATGCACACCACCGCATGATATGCCAGGAACGCTGTTTGAAGAGGTCTTGGTTGGGGAAAAAACCGGAGAAGGAAAAGACACTGCCGCTCTGCTCAATCATCTCATATTAGAATCTCAAGAAATATTAAAAGACCATCCCATTAATCTTGAACGTCAGCTTAAAGGAAAAGATCCTGCAAATTGTATTTGGCCATGGGCACAAGGTTATAAACCCAAGATGAAAACATTTGAGGAACTGTATGGTATAAAGGGAGCGGTTATATCCGCCGTCGATCTCATCAAAGGCATTGGCAAGTATGCGGGTATGAAGGTGATAGAGGTTAAAGGTGCTACGGGTCTTTATGACACAAATTACGAAGGCAAGGCCAAGGCTGCTGTTGAGGCGCTCAAAGATGTCGACCTCGTCTACCTCCACATTGAGGCCAGTGATGAGGCAGGGCATGAGGGTAATGTAAAGCTCAAGACGGAAACAATCGAATCTCTTGACGAGCGTGTTGTAAAATACATTAAAGAAGAAACAACAAAAATGTTAGAGCCTGTGGCGATTGCTATTCTCCCAGACCATCCCACTCCATGTGAGACTCGCACGCACGCACATAATGCTGTCCCATTTCTCATCTATCGCCCTGGAGAAGAACCAGACGCAGTAACTGAATACAATGAACGATCTGTGAAAGAAGGGGTGTTTGGGACATTAGAGGGAGATGGGTTTATGAGGGCGCTGGTTGGGAACTAATCGAGCCTACGCGCCTATGCTCCTAGGAGCCTATGTGAAGAGGAGATGGTTTTATGCCCAAGATAATAGAATTCCTAGGTCTTCCACGAACTGGGAAAACAACACAAATTAAGCTTTTAACAAAACATCTCGAAAATAAAGGTTATAAGGTTGCGGCAACAAATGATCGAGATGTTGCAGGTTCAATTATCATTCCTTCTAAAAACCGACTTGAATACATATCGACTTTTATTTCTAAAACATTAGAAGAATATTACAAATTTGAGGACAAATGTGATTATTTTATATTTGATAGAGGTGGGTTTGATGGCAAAGCGTGGTTTGAGGTTGAAGCTATCTTCAATAACATCACCGAATCACAAGCAAAGACTTTTCAAATGATGTGTGACAATATCTGTGAGGCTACTCATAAAGTTATATTCATGACTCTTGATGCTGACGAAATTCAGAAAAGACATTCTAAAACAGAGCATCAAAAATGTGATGATATTGGGTTAGATGATGGGTATCTTAAAGCCATTACTAAAGCTTATGAAGCTCTTAGTATCGACAAACCTTTGTTAAGAATTGATGAGAACTTATCTATAGAAGCTATTCATGAAAAGATTATAGGGTTTGTTTAGAGGCACTCTGGAACCTCCATCCCCAAATGCACATCAACTCCGTATCGATGCCCAACTGAGTGTACGATTTCACGTATTTCAGATACATTGCTATGAGAAAAAACACCTGATTGTATAAGAACTAAGGGCCTAAGTTTAACAAGATCGGCGACAGTTTCGAGTTCAGAAGCTCTCAATTTGAGTTTTGTATCAGGGCTAAAAGGGAGCGATTCGAGTACAATGTTAAAAGGTGGTGGTAGATCAGAATCTATCATAGATGCCCCAAATACACTTGCAGAAGAAACAAGTAGGTCCTGACTAACACGCATTTGTAATAATACTGAATAAGGAATTCTGGCATCAGGAGATCTTAATGGATGGTCTTGCTCAGCTCTTAAATGTGGGTGGGAATGATCAGCTGCGTCAGAGATAAGGCCTGGAGAGACAAACGTCATTCTTCCTGGGAGAGAGCTGCTTGTCAAGCGAGATCCTGATTGAGTGTAGAATCCAATGTGTAAAGGAAAGTCATCAACAGGAACAACACCTATGCCAACTTCACAATTTGGTTTTAGTAAAAGAAGAGTAGGGCCAACAATGCCTCGTGGTCCCAGCATTCGACCTGTAATGATCATGGCACCTTGCTCCTTTGTTATTTGAGAAATGTCTCTATGAGCACTTAGAAGTGCTGTGGCTTGGTCGCCTGGGTTCATGCCAGCATAGCCTGCAAACGATGCGGCTGTTACACTGTGGATTGCTTCTAAACATAAGGCGGCTGACATAAAGACTCCTCAAATTAATTTACGCCCAAGTACTACTCTCATCGGAGTATTTCACTATCTGTTGCTAGATTGGGTGAAATAACGGGCACGTTTGTGCCCAAGATGCGCTTACGGGAAAAATCCCAAATCCCAAATTCCAAGCAAATTCCAAATTCCAAATAACAAACATGTCATCCCTGTGGAGACAGGGATCTAGTCTTAAAAAAAGGTTCTTTTTGTCTCCCCTCACCCGGTTCTCGTTTATACTCGAACCACCCTCTCCCCAAAGGGGCGAGGGCAAAATCTCCTTCTCCCCGCTGGGGAGAAGGTGGTCTGAGCGAACGTAGTGAGTTGAAGACCGGATGAGGGGCGAATAAACATAAAATACCCGGGAGGGCGGAAAACTAATATATTGAGTTTATGAGGGGGGGTAATGTAAAATAGTCTTTGTTGAAAGTAGAGGAATATGACTGAAGAATACGAAGAATATGAAGGACAGGAAGAAGCAGGTACGCTCACCAAACCACGTGTGAAGGAGCCAAGCATGTACCGCGTGATCATGCTCAATGATGATTACACAACCATGGATTTTGTGATTAATTGCCTGCAAAAGTTTTTTCACAAGACTTTTGCCGAGGCCAATCGGATTATGCTTCATGTGCATCATAAAGGCAGAGGCGATTGTGGACTTTTTCCTTATGATGTGGCGACCACTAAAATCGCCCAAGTCCATGCCTATGCCAAAGAAAATGACATGCCTTTGAAGTGTGCGATGGAAAAGGCGTGATTTATCGATAGTGGATAGATAATTGTTAAATACAAGTTACTAGCTACTAGCTACAAGGTACAATATGATTACACAAGAACTACAATCAGCTCTCAATAAAGCGTTAGGCATGGCTGCAGAAAAGCGACATGAGTATGTGACTTTGGAGCATGTTCTTTTTGCTCTCCTCGAAGATAAAGATGTGATCAAAGTTCTTGATGCCTGTGAAGCAGATGTAGAACTTTTGGAAAAAGACCTATCAGATTTTATTGAAAAGCTTCCAAAGGTGCCAGAAGGTCCTCGCACAGAACTCCAAACCACAGTGGGTTTTTCGCGCGTTATCCAACGAGCTGTTTTTCATGTGCAAAGCAGTGGCAATAACCAAGTTTTTCCTCACCACGTGCTCATTGCTCTCTTTGGCGAAAAAGAATCGCATGCCGTGTATTTTTTAGAAAAACAAGAGATCACACGTCTGATGGTTGTTGAATACGTGTCTCATGGCATGACCTCAGAAGATTTTGATGAAGATGACAAAGAACCAGCTATGCTTAAAGAGGGTGTTGCAGAAAGTCCCAGGTTGGCAAGTCACAAGGCCCAGGTAGAAGAAGAAAGCACAGTAAAAGAAAAATCAAAAAAAGATCCTTTGTCTCGATTCACAACCAATCTTAACGAAAAAGCGCTCGAAGGTAAAATTGATCCTCTCATCGGTCGCATGGCAGAGATTGAACGCATTGTTCAAATCTTGTGTCGCCGTGGAAAAAATAATCCCATATTGGTTGGTGATGCAGGTGTTGGCAAAACAGCTGTTGTTGAGGGCTTGGCGTTGAAGGTTGTGAACAAAGATGTGCCAGAAATATTAAAAGACATGCTGATCTATGCTCTAGACATGGGAGCACTTTTGGCAGGAACAAAGTTTAGAGGGGATTTCGAAGAACGACTCAAGGCTGTTGTGAGTAGACTAAAGAAAAAGAACAATTCTGTGCTCTTTATTGATGAGATTCACACGATTATTGGGGCAGGGTCCACCTCTGGTGGCACCATGGATGCATCCAATCTCCTCAAACCATCACTCACGAGTTCTGAGCTCAGGTGCATTGGGTCCACAACGTTCGAAGATTTTAGACGCATATTTGAAAAAGACCATGCCTTGGCGCGCCGCTTTCAAAAACTCGATATCAATGAACCCAGTCATGATGAGACTGTGAAGATTCTGCAAGGTCTTAAAACACAGTTCGAAAAACACCACGCAGTTAAATACACAGATGCGTCTTTAAAGACAGCTGTGGATCTCTCGGTTCGCTACATTCATGATAAAAAACTTCCTGATAAAGCCATTGATGTGATTGATGAAGCAGGTTCTGCTAATCGGCTCAAAAAAGGCAGTAAGCGTAAAAAATCTCTTAGCCCAAAAGATATAGAGACCATTGTAGCAAAAATGGCGCGAGTACCTGTGAGAACAGTCACACATGACGACAAGGTTAATCTTAAATCTTTAGATGCAGATCTCAAGCTCACCGTGTTTGGTCAGAACCATGCTATTGATGAAGTTGTTTCAGCTATAAAAATGTCGCGTTCAGGGCTCGGTGATCCAGGAAAACCTATTGGTAATTTTCTTTTAGCAGGTCCCACTGGAGTTGGTAAGACTGAGCTTGCAAAAGAGTTGGCTCGCATCATGGGGATTGAATTCTTGCGTTTTGACATGAGTGAGTATCAAGAAAAACACACGGTCTCTCGCCTTATCGGTGCTCCTCCAGGTTATGTAGGATTTGATCAAGGCGGTCTTCTCACAGATGCACTCCATAAAACGCCGCACGCTGTTTTGCTTTTGGACGAGATCGAAAAGGCGCATCCAGACCTCTTCAACATCCTTCTCCAAATCATGGATTATGGAACTCTCACTGACAATAACGGACGCAAAACAGATTTTAAAAACGTGATCTTGATCATGACAACAAATGCTGGTGCTAGAGATATGCAAAAAACATCTATCGGCATTATCAAGCAAAGTTCTGCCTCTGATAGCAAAAAAGAGATCGAACGTATTTTTAGTCCAGAGTTTCGTAATAGATTAAGTGGGACTGTGTACTTTAATGCCTTGCCCATGGAAGTTGTCCTGAATATTGTCGATAAGTTTTTGAGTCAGATTGAGATTCAGCTTATTGAGAAAAAGGTCGAGATCGAAGTGACAGACAAGGCCAAAACCTGGCTTGCTAATAATGGCTATGACGAAAAAATGGGAGCCAGACCTTTAGCTCGTCTCATTCACAAAGAAATCAAAAAACCTCTTTCTGATGAAATCCTATTTGGTAAATTAGAAAAAGGTGGGAATGTTGTGATTGCTGTTAAAAAAGATGGGTTGGTGTTTAAGTTTTCGAAGGCTTGATTTCTTCATATTTTTCAACCACATAATCAGCATTTCTTAAATTATCGGCTTTAGTCGTGTTCGTAATTCCAATTGTCCTTAATCCAGCACCTTTTGCAGCTTCAATGCCTACGGGTGAGTCTTCGAGTACAAAACAATCGGCAGGATTTAGTGTGGGATGTGTTTTTTTCATGCCTTCGAATGCTTTGATATAGCTTTCGGGATCTGGTTTTCCATTTTTAACATCATCGGCGCAGACAGTAAATTCAAAGTATTGTTTAATTTTGGCCAGAGAAAGTGATTCGTTAACTTCGTGACTTAAGGATCCTGAGACAACAGCTAGAGGTATCTTTAAAGCGTGAAGTTTTATTATAAGTTCAATGGCGCCTGGAAAGAATTCGGCATTTGTTTTAAGAAGATCCATGAAGACGGCGTTTTTATGCTCCATGAGTTCTTCGAGCATTTGAGGTGTGAGGTCTTTGTTATTGATCTCAAAAAGATGGGCGAACAAGAGCCTGTCGTCAAAACCAAAGAGGTTTTCAATATAATATTCTTCTGCAAATGTTATTGAAAATCTTTTGATAGCTTCTTGCGTGGCAACCATGTGGAGCTTTTCGCTGTCGCAGATAACGCCGTCAAAATCAAAGAAGAAGGCTTTTGGTGAAATTTTGGTCATGGGTGTGTTTTGATGTCTGCAATATTAATTTTTTCGGACACTGTGGGTTCCTTGGGAATGTTGTCGTTGGCTTCCTTTGGAGGTTCTTCTTCTGTTTTTTCTGGTGGTGGTGGGAGAACTTCTTCGGGATCAGCTCCCTTAAACATGCCAGGTTCTTTTTTTGGAGAAGATTTAGTTTGAGTGAGAGATTTGTCTTCTTTATCTGACCAGCCACGAAAAATCCCTAATAATAATCTAAAAACATACAAGGGGATAAGTGAAAGAATAATGAGTCCTAAGTATTGACCCACTGGTGTGGCTATCTGGATGAATAAAGCGTGTGGGGCTAAAAGGGTGAGATGTTCAAAATATGTGTGGATAATGGCAATAAGGATAAAACCCGCGAGAGAGGCTATGGGAAAACGAAAGAACATAAAGTAATTGCGTGTGAGTTTTTTCATTGAGGCAGCAACAATAAAAGCGACTGTGAAGCCAGCAGCAATAGCGCTTATGGTAGCGATAATGATTTTGTCTGGGATTGTGAGAAACTGTAAGATGACCTCGTCATTTGGGTTTTTGAGAGGGCTTAAGGTGTAGCTTGGAAAGATTTTTAAGAGAATAAAGCCCAAGGCCATGATTGCACAGAGGCTCACTGTGGAATAAATAGCGGATTTAATGCCATAAAATTCAAAGTTAAGGTAAATAAAGAGATAACTTAAAAACGTGGCCAGGCTTAAGACAGGTATAATACCAAGGATAATAGGGTGCTTCACATCACCTTGGCTGAGATAGCCCCAGGCAGCGTCTGAAAATATGAGAGATTTTGATGAAAGTATGAGTCCAAAAATAGCAAAGCAGATGGAGAGGGCAATGAGGAGGTTTTGGACGAAAAATGTTCTGGCTTTAATGGGTTTCATATGACGAAAACCATAGACAACCTTTTTAGATTTGGCAAGATTAGATCGATGCTCCTACGATCCTAGGCACCTATGCTCCTACGGAAAAACAAAGAAATTCTCTGGCGTTGGCTCGTAGGCGCTTAGGTGCGTAGGTTCAATATCTCCCATATTTCTCCCACATTTGCCATTTATAGTGAGAGTCTTTCGTCACTTTTAACCAATAGGGGTTGCCGCCTGTTCTCCAAGGATCGATGAAGAGGCCGGTTTTGAATGGTTGGTTTTTGGGGATGATGACAGCGACATTGTGTTCCATGACTTTGCCTGGATAGGCTTCGCCCCAGGTGACATCGAAGAATTTTCGTTCAATGGGTTTTAGATATTCTAAGAGATCTTCTGCCCAGTGTTTGCAGGCCCCGCGTTTTTTAAGTTTCACAGCAAGCATGGCATTATGAATAATAGGGAGAAAAAAGCTTTTGTATTTTTTCTTCAGCGATTTGATCTCGTTAAAGAGACCTAATGCGAGTGTTGTGGCTTCAGCATCAATTTCAGCTTGTTCAATTTCGTCTAAGGGTGAATGTTCTTTATACTGATTGATCATCGCTATTTTGAGTTGGTGAATAGGATCGATGAATCGTTTTTCTTTGCGCAATGTCAGATATTTCTTTTTCAATTGAGTCTGTTCACGTGTAAAGCGAAAGTGGTGGTTGCCTTTGGCTTGTTTGAATTTTCGAATCAGCGTTTTGGGATTGTTTTCCACAATCGTATCATATGAGCTTTGAATCCGTTCATATTCCAGATTAAAATTATCGACCGTGAGCTTGGAGAGGTCTGTGGTTTGGGCGAGGGAAAGGGGTGATAGAGTTAATAGAATGAGAATGAGAATGAGTTTTGTGTGTGAGGGTTTCATGGTTTATGGAATAATAGAGGGAATGAAATATGTGATCAAGGGGTGATTAGGATTTAGGATGTTGGCGGTGTCCAGCCTTGAACATCCATATTAAGGCTAAGTCCTAGTTCAGCAAGAGCTTCACGGAGGTCGGATATGCAATGACGACCAAGGATTTTCGTATGAAAAAGATTTCTTTCTGTCATTTGTACAAGTTCACCGATGTAGGTAATGCCAGCTTGAGCACAGAGGGTTTCAGCTTTTACAGATATATCTAGTGTTCCTATTTTATTGTTAAAATGTACTCTTCCTTGAACTGGCCGTGACCAACCTTCTGTATTTGACATTCCAAGATCAAGATCCATTTCATTTAGAGTGCCTCTCACACTCCATAAAGATTTTCGACCAAAGTTACGTGCTTTGAGAAGTTCTTTTTCTGTGAGTTGAATGAGGTCACCAATGTAACGGATTTCGAGTGTCTCAAAAGCCTTTTGTGCTATTCTTCTATGGGCAAGATCCTCTATTAGATGAAGAAGGTCAGTGATTGGTTTATCAAGTTTTTTATTAAGGCACTGTCAGTGGAAAATGAATCGTCCTCTAACGAAAGTTCTGAAAAACCCGTTAAGGCCAAGATTGTTTGAAGGTCAAAGCGATCTGCTTGGAGAGGTAGTTGATGAGTTCTTACAAAAGGAAAAGAATCATCATGGGGAAGCGAGTCTGGAAGGGTAATTCCTAAGTCTCCGTCTTGGACAAATTCATTTCCAGAGTTTGCTAAAAGAAATGAATATGATGGAGTGACTATAGCTAAAACTGGAGGGAGTTCCTCGTGTATTAAATCTAGATGCACTCTTGCGGGCATTCTGTCGCCTGGTGAAAATCCAAGAGCTGCTAGTGATCTATCAATATTCCAGGCTAGGTAGGCAGGTTTAGCACTTCTGTCTTCTCCTACAATACGAGCATATTGAGCCCTATGTTTACCTGAAAATGGAGTTACGCCAATACCAAGAGCAGCATTCATTCCTCTTATCATTAATTCTTGTGCTCCACTATCAAACTTAGAAATACTTGTTAAAGGTCCGACCAATGAAGTCAGATGTTGTTGTATAGCCTTTGAAATCATGCCGTTTCTCCATAAATGATATTTATCAAATTTATTATTAGTGAATTTAAGGAGAATGTTTCTAAAAAATGAGAGTTTCTGTTTTCTGGAGAAAGCAGCTCAATCGTTCCGGAGACTGAAGTCTCCGGCTTTATGCTGTTGTCCCAGAGGGACAAAATGCTAGAGCCTGGGATTTTGATTCCAGGGAAAAATGGAGTTTATTTATTTAGAAGGCGGTGTCCAGCCACGGACATCCATGTCAAGGGAAAGACCCAGTGGTGTGAGAATTACATCTACCACTTCGTCTATGGTTTTCCTTCCAAAATTCTTTATTTTACGTAATTCAGTTCTTGTTTTTTGCACAAGTTCACCGACATATTTTATATTGGCATTTTGTAGACAGTTACTAGCTCTTACACTTAGTTCAAAATCATCTATACATTTATCTAAGCTATTCCAAAAACTAGTAGATGCAGGTGTAAGTCCAGCTGATGCATCTGCCACAAATCTATTCATATCAAAACGATCTACATGAGTCAGGTGTTGATGAACTTTTACATAAGGAAATTTTGGATCGTGACCAAGTCTTCTTGGTACATTTAATCCCAATGCACCATCCTGAATAGCGTGTTGATTAGAATCTACGACGAGGTACGTAAAGGATGCGGTGAGTATGGCCACAGCTGGTGGAACCTCTTCACGTGCTAGATCAAAACGTAATCTATCGGGCAGGGTATCGCCTGGAGCTAAACCAAGGGCAGAAAGTTCTTGATTAATATCCCAAGTGAGATGAACTGGACGTGGATCAGAATATTTTCCTGTCATATGAGCAAATTGACTTCTGCGGACTCCCCCAATGGTAACTAAATCAAGTGCTGTATTCATTGAATCAATGAACTGAACCTGAATTCTAGAATCAAGGGCAGCAATTGCCTCTAACGAGCCTCCTATTGCAGGAAAACTACTTTGAACAGCAGGTGAAACCATATTCCCTCCTAATAAAATTCTTCGAACTGTCTAGCTTGTTATCAGAGAGATTTGAGAAAATGTTGCGTTGGATGTGCAATTTTCGTGTTCAGAGTGTACACAGGGTGGGGTGTCTTGCATACTACGTACAGGGTACAGCGTGGGGGGGGTAATGTTTTGCCTAACGGCAAATTAGGTTTTTGTAGGGGCGACCCCCTGTGGTCGCCCAAAGATTTCGATCATAAAAAAAACGGGTAGGCACAGGGGCCTGCCCCTACTTCATATACGATTCTGGGGTTAAACAAGGAAAAGGGATCTTACCCTCAAAGTGTTTGGCATTCCAGGATATGAATGATGAAATGTCGTTTTTAAAGCGATCGATGACATAAGAGATTTGAGCATCACCGAATGATTGCTTGTGAGATATTTGTTTAAAGATCGTGGCAATGTCATAGTCAAGATTCCCAGTGCTATCTGCAGGGAAGAGAATTTTTACACCATAATGAGCACAAAATTCACTATAGAGTTTTATGAGCTGCTCTTGGGAAAGATTATAAGAAAGAATGCCGCAGATTTCTAAGATATTAAAGATTGAAGTGTAGGCTTTAATCTTGCCTGATTTTACTTTTTTGAGAAAAAGTGTGTTTGTTTTTGTTTTTTTATCTCTTGGATAACGCAAGTCACGAATAAACACGTCAGAATCGATAAAGGCTTTTTTCATAAACCCCTTCTACGGACGCGCAAGACTTCTTGTTCTGGAGCTTCGTCTAAATCACAACGCGTATTATTATAGATTGATTCCCAATTTGTTTTTGTTTTTTTAGTAGGTTTTTTGAGTTTGTCTGTAAGTTTTTTGATGCGGGATTTGAAGTCTTTGTTCTTTTCGAGATATTCTTCGAGGGCATGTCTGATAAGAGTGCCTTTAGATTCACCGAAATCTTGCGCACACACTTGAAGTTTTTCTAAAAGGGCAGGACTGAGTTTAAAGCTAAATATCATGGTATTACCTTAATATAAAATAATAATACCATAAGATTTGATGAGATGCAATCAAGAATACACTAGCAATTTAATGCCCTTGAATACTACTGCCAGCAGGTCGTACATTTGGTGCTCTCCACTCTCCAACATCAATGCCTAGTGAAAGGCCAAACATATCTTCAAGGACTTCTTTAATCTCATTTAAGGATCTACGACCAAAGTTTTTGGTTTTGAGTAATTCAACTTCTGTTTTTTGCACAAGTTCACCAATATAAACAATGTTAGCATTTTGAATAGCATTTCTAGTTCTTACACTTAATTCTAGTTCATCTATGCTTTTATCAAATTTGGTCCATAATTCACTGAACTCAGCTGCAGAGCTAACACCTGCTTGCATGAGAATCGCATCAAGATCAAAACGATCTTCTTGAATAATTTGCTGATGAACTCTTGCAAAAGGAAAACTTGCATTGTGAACAACACTGCCTGGTAAGGTTAGGCCGGATCGACCATCTTTCACACGTGGATTTCCGGAATTTACAAGCAGGTATGAGTATGATGATGTGACCATACCAACAACAGGAGGGATGTCAGTATGTGTTATATCAAAGGCCACTTGTTCAAGGATTACTCGGTCATTCGGTGTGTATCCAAGAGCGACATGAGCTTTCCGCAGATTCCACGCTAAAAAGGCTGGTGCTATAGAACCATCTTGTCCTGTAAGATGAGCATATTGACCCCTATGGCCTTCTGCAAATGGAGTTACGCTCAGTGCAGCATTAAGTCCTTGTATGATAACTTGCTGAACTCCTGGATCTTGAACTGCAATGGTTTCTAATGGAGTTACAAGTGAAGCAAAACTTTGTTGTATGGCTCTAGTAAGCATAAACTAATCCTTTCGTTGAGGAGGATATATTTTATTTTTTGATTTGCACCCTGTGATTATTTGCCCATAATCGGAACGGGTAGCACCCTATAAAGAATTCTAATCTGTAGAATTCTAACCCAATATCGCTTGTGGTTAACAAAAGTTTCGTGGTTTTTTCAAATAAATTTTCCGGACACTTCTGTGTCCATCATTATGATAAGATTGTTTTTTTACGCAACTTTATCTAAAAGGATGCGATATAATGAATGCGGTAACAGGGTGCATAGAAATACAGAAAAATCAAGAGGTTACCGTATGAGTTCAACAATTTATTCTTCGCCTGCCATAGTGGCAGGTACGTCTTTAGCTCTTTTAGGCGCTGGTTGTGCTGCATTTAAACAAGCGTTTCAAGGAACGGAAGTACTTGCAGCAGATGAAGCTGAACAAGAGCTTCGTACAGTAGTTCCTGTTCATGAGCCTGTTGGTGCTCGTGCACAACACACATGGAGTTCATGTGATTTGGCTCTGGCTTTTGGTATTGTTGTTTTCGGTGGGGTTGCAATCTTTCGTGCACGGCATTCAATTCGAGCTGCTGCTCGTGAAGCCTTTTCAGTTAATCCTTCACAACGTTTGATAAAAGGTAAGAATAAAGGAATTGAACATTATCAAGCTCAAGGATTGAGGGTTGAAAATGTGATTCCCAACCACCCTCAAGCAGATGAAGTAAGTCGTCAAGGAACCTATAAATTCCTAATGCCAACCTTACAAAGGTTACTGCTGACATATGATGAAAGAGGGCGAGGGAGCAGATTATTACCATGGCTCTTACGAAACTGTCGTGCACCTCATGAAGTAACGGTTTTGACCTATGTTTATAATCTCTTTTCAGATGAAGAGATAGCCAGGCTTACACCCCAAGAAAAAGGAACACTCATTCAACTCCTGAGGCCATCTGCTACTAATTTTCTCGATGAAATGCCACCAACGAGACGTGATTTCTTTTTAGATCTTATTAACAATCATCTTGATTTTTTCTTAGGTGCCCCAGAGCTTCTTGTTCAAGCAGTGGATGTAGCACAGAGAAATCATTCTTTGCGCATTAATCGTCCTTGGTTTGAAGGAAGACGACTGATACGTAATGAAGTTTTGCGGTTGAATACAGATATAATTGATCAGACGCGAGAAGATCTAATGGCTTTTGTTGGTGAGAGTCCTGCGCCACAACAAAGAAGGCTGCTCGTTGCGTTTATGCAAGCTTTTCCTGGTAGCAGGGACTAATAAATACCTTTATCATGCAAGTAGTCTTCACTAATTCCAAAAATTTCTAATATCCTTTGATAGTCACTCTTGTGCTCCCCCTCTTTATGCATCCATGGTTGATAGAATGTGGCATGGAACATTTCATCAATGAGTTCCAAGTCCACGTACTGCATGGTTTCGTGGTCATACAAGGCGTCTTCTAAGAGAAGAGAGCCCGCAACAGTCACATTTGTGTCTACACTGATTGCTGTGTAGATCATGGCAAAGGCCTCGATGATGTTGAACTCTGTTGTAGGACCAACTGTTGAGTGTCCTCCAAAGGCCAGTGATGCTAAATTGGTTATGGCATTGGGTCTTCCCACTGCATAGGCATTGGCAAGGGCCCTAAAGTTGCGTGGCACAAGTCCGTTTTGGGCTGGGGTTTTCATATAGTCAAATGAATCACCAGGAGTGTTCTCTGGAGGGATGAGGTTTTGATTATCATCTGGATGTGGTGGCAGGGTCCGCCAATCAAAAGAATCCCCGCACGCAATAGTCTGGACTTCACCTTCATCTTCTTCTCCATTAAATCGCACAAATTGTTTTGATTCAGCCCATCTGTAGTAGTCCTCGTGGACACTGTAAGGGGCATCTAAGTTTGTGTGGATGATATGCCATGAAAATGTATCTTCAAGTGCATCGCAAAGGTTTTTATCTAAAAGAGTTTTTGTACAAAGAATGCCGTCACCAGGATCTTGCTTGCCATCACCGTCAGCATCAATGTTGCAGAGATTACCTGTGTCTGGAAGATCATCAAAGTAGGGATCTGCTTCTCTATCATAGAGTGGGTTGTCCACTGTGCCATTAAAGATATATGTATGCATGTCACGGTATTCATGTTCAAAGAGCCCAATGATATCTCCGAGAGCCCCCTCAAGACAGGGGTTGGCCTCTGATTCTTCATCTGAAGGATCATCTAAAACGCATTGACCATTTTCGCTATTCAAGAAATTTACGACTGCCTTTTCATGCGTATCTTCATTCCACATAAGATAATGTGGAGTGCCTGTAGCACCTTCATCGATCTGGGCGGCTGAGTGCTGACCGTTTTCATACGTCATATATACTTCAATTGGGCTAGATCCAGCCTGCCAACCATCACCTACAACTCCAAAATGCATGTCATTAATTATTACAGAACCTCCATATATATTTGATCCTGTTTCCTTTACTGATACACCCTCTAGTAATATGACATTATCAATGTTGTATGTAAGTTCTTCTCCGTTATCTTTAGAGACCCAGCGACCGTCATCGACTTTAATAAAACCAATAGTCCCATTTTCAGATGTGTCGTGACGTTGAGTAAGGTAATATTTACCAACCTCAGATTGTACAACAGACGTGATCTCAAAATCATCGCCTCTGTTAATGTTTACTTTTACAGCCTTGGAGTCCTTATTGCCATCCCAACCATCAAACACGACCCATAAATTGGGGCCACCTGTGATATTATGATCAAGATGGATTCGTTGGAAGATAATATCTTCTTTAATCGTAGCCATATTAATGGTTTTAGCGGCAAATGTATCTATGGTTTCTCCAGGATCACAAAGAATGGGAAGTATTTGTGCACAACTAGGTTCTTGTATATCATCTTCATCAAGGAGTGGGTCTACGTGGTCAGGGCCATAGACCATGTTTAATGCAGGTTTGCCATCTGTATCAAAACAGTATTGGCTACCAAAGCCTGACTCAAAACAAAGACTCATCCATAAACCTTTTTTATCGACAATAGCCCTATGTATTTGGGTAGCAGTGACTGTTAAGTCATCTACATAGGCTTGAGCGAGAAATTTAATGCGATATTCCGAAATCATAGGTAACCAATACCAGGGATCATCATCTGGGTGGTTTCTATTTTTTTCAAAGCTTGTGGGTACAAAGACAGTGTGATCGAGAGGCTTTTTCCATTCTTCACTGCCATCACAACCTTGAGGGTCTTGGCAATAATTTTCTACCGCATAATCTCCAAGGGTTTCAGTGAGGACGGATTCATGCTGATCAGGCATAACAATAAAACCTAATTGAAGAAAGATTTCACCCAAGGCTTGTGTGACTTTTTTAAAATCCTTACCAGCAGCCAAAAGTTTGCCGCGAGCAAATGATGTGTAGCCAAGTGTTTTGCAGGAGTCTGGCAGGTCTTCAAACATATCAGCGATTGTAGCCAAGTCATAAGGAATGCCATTTGAGTCTGCAAGATTACTGGCCTCTAATTTGTCATCTATTCCTTTGGAGTAGTATTGAGATCCGAAACAATCATCAATTATTGATATCATCATACTAAGGTTAAAACCATTTAATGAGTCACCAACAATGCCGTGTTCATTTCCTGTTTCTATGGCTTTTTCGACAACAACAGTTGAAAGGGGATTAGGAACTGCAACGGTTGTTCCTCCTGCTGAAACATCGACAAAGGTTTTTATCATCAAGTTGGCAAGGCCTGTAGGTTTAGCAATAACTACTTTTACTAGATAGGTTCCTTCTAGAGTATTTGTAAAACTAAACTCACCATTAAAGTCACTTGTTTCTATTACGTTTCCTTCCAAATCAATGAGTGAGGCTGTTCCTGAAACAGAGGAGTCAATAGCATATTTGATTTGAGGCGAACTTGCTGCGAGGTATTTTAGGTTTGTATTGTTTAGGGTCACGTATCTTTGTGTAGAACTTGTGAGTTTTGGTACAGAAATACTCGCGTTCGAATCAAATGACTTAGATGTAGTGAGGTTTTCTAGAACCACACCTCCTGTGATATCACCGTAGCCAAGGGCCACGCTGCCACTCGAACCACCACCGCAACCAACAGAGCCTGAAAAATGTAACAAGAAAACAAAAATAGAAATGATAAAAATTAAATATAGATATACTTTTAAAGGTTTCATACACCCCTCGCTTTAAATTTCCTCACGATAAATTGTAAGACACTCTTATTGCCCCAGACAAAATCGACTCTATATTATATTATATTATTTTTATAGTGGACCTGTAAAATGAACACTATTTTGATGTAGGGGAGGGTAGTATGATTTGGGTTAACAGGGGGATACTTTTTGGTACAGGTTACAGGTTCTCAGATGCTAGATACTGGATGCCAGATGTCTGATTTTTGTCCGGCATCTGACATCTAGCATCAAGTATCAGAAATAGATCAATTCCCTGCAATCGAAATAGCAGTGACCACAGGGTAAAGTGTATCACCCACTTGTGTGTTTGTTGTGAGATCAAAGAGTTTGATCATGGGATCGCTGTCACCTTCTTCGGTGCTGATCACACGGTAGCTCACCCAAAGATGATCATCTTGATAGAAAATATCTCGGATATCAGTCCCAAAGTCTTCGAAGTCAGCTGATTCAGAGCCCGCTTCAATAGCTGTAGGAAAATTGATAAGCTTTGATTGAAATGTGAAGGTCATCATATCAAAAAGTGAGACAACAGCAAAGGCTTGATCATCTGCAGTGACAACACGTTCGATGTATCCACCAAATTCACTATCAGGGATAAAAAGTTCCGAAGTTTGCGTTTCGAGATCAATGATTTCGAGTCCACCAAAAGTCCCGTCGTAAAAGTAATTATAAGTAGAGGTGATATAAAGGCGCTTTTCATCAATGCTCAAGGCCATGTCATAGGGGTTTCGGCTTTGGAGCGTAATCACTCCAATGACTTCATTATCTAAAATATTAATCATGCCAATGAGTCCAGGGGCTGTGGCTGAGAATGTGTTAGACTCAAGATCTTGCAGACAAACATAAAGTACATTGCCATAAATTGCCATGCGGGCAGCATTGGCATTGAGATCGCCATCAGCTTGGAGATAGTTTTGGAAAGAATGCCGGTGAACAATAGAACCATCTGTTGTGTCCATCTCAATCACGTCACCAGGGAGACCTTCGTTTGTTACATTCTCGGAATCATTTGCAGGATTATAAAGAGAGATAAAGGCTCTCTTGCCGCTGATCACTACGTCTTGTGGGTTTGTTCCATTACCCGTTGAGTATTGGGCAAGTGTTATAAAAGGTTCATCGTCATCATAAGGATTCACAATTTGAAGATTGTCTGTGCTGATTGAATTAAAGGCACCGCCTGCATGCAAGATATAGAGAAGACTAGCATAGAGTTTGACTCTGGCTTCTGTGCCTAAGAGTGTGAGTCCCGTATTTTCGAGGGTTGTAGAAGTGTTATCATAGGTAGCAGTGTAAAGTTGTCCGCTCGAGACATAATCTGTGGCAAAGGCAAACATGCGTATGAGATTTGGCTCTTCGACGCTGATAGATTCATCGGTATTTTCTACAGTGTCATTTTGAGCTGTGTCGTAAGTGACTTGACCACAAGAGATGAGAGAAATGATTATTAGTAATAGAAATGTTTTTTTCATAGTATCCTCCGTACAATTTAGCGTCTAGAGTCTAGCGTTTAGAGTCTAGCGTAAAACTGAAAGTGTTAATGTATTAGAGGACGAGATGGATTTAATCTGTTTATGGGATGAGCATAAGAAGAGTAAAACATTTTGTCCTCGCAATTTATTACCCGCCTTCGTCAGCCCAGGCTGACTACGGCGTGGCAAGCAGGTAGGTCTTCTGACTTGTGGATCACCTTGTGGCTAGCGCCTTCCCACTTATCTGTTTCGATAAGCAGTGACATTGTGGCTATCACAATCCCCACTTACAGCGGCGGGACCGTGTTGGATTTGCACCAACTTCCCTTTTAATCCATTGGAACCTGATGGGCGCATGCAAAACAGGAAAGGAGGCGTGATGTCAACGGAAAATAAAAATCCTTTGTATTTTGCATGACATATATTAAAAATATCGCATGCAAGAAAGGCTTAACAATCTAGCTCAGGGCATCAAAGAGCGATTAAATAAAAATAAGGACATAGATTTTGAGATTTATTTAAAATCAAAGCAGGGCACAAATATTAATCTCAAATCAGGCAAAAAAGAAACCTATGAAAAAAAGGATTCATTGGGATTTAGTTTACGTATATTGAAGAATGAGCAAATGGCTTTTTCCTATGGAACAGATTTTTCAAATTCGGCTATAGACCATGTGATTAAACTCTGTATTGATTCTTTGCCTCATTATTCACAGGACAAGAATCATGCCTTTTCTTTAGAGAGCCATTCTTATCAAAAGCCAGTAGATTTTGATTCAGATTTTCAGAAGATCACACTTGATCAAAAATACGACTTTCTTAATCAATTGAATCAAGAAGCAGTGAATTCATGTTCACAAGTTAAGCTCATAACTGATGTCTCACTTGAAGATGAACAAGAATCAACGCTCATTATCAATTCGAACGGGCTTGATCGTTTTCAAACTCGAACCCTGTATAATTCTAGTGTCATGGTTGTTGTTGATCAAAACCAAACACAAGAAATAGCTTATGATTCAGATTCTCAGGTTTCATTTAATAAAATTAATAATACTCAACTTGCTAAAACGACGATAGAGGATGCCTTGGAATTACTAGGGGGGAAAACGCTTGCCAATTATTCAGGGCCAATCATTTTGCGCAGTAATGTTGTTTCAACTCTTATGAAGTCTTTGGCACCTAGTTTTTATGCAAATAATGTGTTTAATCATAATTCCAGCTTTGAAGGACAATTAGGTAAGTCGATCTATGCAAAACAGATTAGTCTAGTAGATGACCCTACGCTTATGGGTCGTGTGGGCAGCACTTTGTTCGATGATGAGGGTTGTTTGACCAAAAAAACAGAGCTTGTTGATCAAGGTGTTCTTAAAGGATTTCTATATAATCTTTATTGGGCAAATCGATTAAGTAAAGAAAACACAGGTCATTCCAAAAAGAATAATATGATATCTTTACCTGCTATTTCTAATTATAATTTCTATCTTGAACCAGGAGATCAAAGTTTAGAAGACCTGGTTTCAGAGCTAAACCAAGGAATCCTCATCACAAAGGTGATTGGGGCACATACCGCAAACACAGTCTCAGGTGAAATCTCAGTAGGGATTCAAGGCCTAAAAATTGATTCTGGTAAAGTTGGTCATGCTGTGCGTAATATGGTTCTCACAGATAATCTTCATCGTCTTTTAAAGGATGTGGCTTCTGTTGGAAATGATCAAAAATTTTATGGAAGCCACGGTGGGGTGTCTTTGCTGGTGAATCAATCAAATATTAGCGGGATTTCATGATTCCCACAATCTGGGTTTGTTTCTCCACCCCTTGGGGTGCTGGGGGGTCATTCATTTAGTCGGTTGTTTTTTTTGATAAATTTCGATTAATAGTTATTGACGCAAATCGATCAGTCTGTCTATAAGGATTTCAGTTATGAAAATAGAAGCTTACGGACTAACAGATGTTGGAAAAAAACGCACTCGCAACGAAGACAGCTTTCTTGTGAGCGGAGACCTCAATCTCTATGTTGTTGCTGATGGAATGGGTGGTCATTCTGGAGGTGAATATGCCTCTCGCTTGGCTGTAGCCACTATCGAAGAAGTGATAGCCTCAATGAATACTGACCCAGAAGCTACAGTAATATCAGGCGTTAATTCCGAAGAAACAGAATACGGCGACCGTTTAAAATACGCTATTGAGGTGGCAGGCCAAAAGATTTTTGATCAAGCCTTGTATGATCCCGATCTCAAGGGCATGGGCACTACAATTACATCGGTGATTATTGAAGATAAGCTAGCCTATGTGGCAAATGTTGGTGATTCCAGGGTTTATCTCATACGTGGTGATACTATCAAACAGCTTACCCGTGATCATTCTTTAGTATCAGAACAAATGCAGGCTGGTCTCATTTCGGAGATTGATGCTCGCAAACACAAACTCAAAAACATCATTACACGTTCAGTGGGATACCAAGAAGAGGTTGAGATTGATGTGAGTAAAGTTGAGCTACAAGACAACGATAAACTTATGCTTTGTTCAGATGGTTTGACTAATATGTTAGACGATCAGGATATCCAAGGTGTCGTCACGAAGAACGACGTCATAAAATCCTGCCAAGAACTAATCAAGAGTGCCAATGAAAAAGGAGGCGACGATAACATTACTGTCATTGTTTGCAAAGTGTAGACAAAGCAATATGTTAACGAAATCAAGCGGTTACAAAGATTGGCAACATTTGGTTAATTTGACCGATACCTATAATATATATGTTTAAAGACTATCACATTATTTTTGTCCCAAAAGATAAGAATAAAACTCGAACTTTTAAGGTTTCGGGATTTACTCTCAAGGTCTTGATGATCACCTTTATCTTATCTATTCCATTATTTTTTGTAGCAGTACTGTCTACAATTAACTATCAAAACAAAGTCATAGCTCTAAAGCGTAATAACTATGAGAACCAAAAGCTCATCGAAAATAGAGAGGCTCTTATTGGAAGGTTGGCAAAGTTAGAGAAGAACCTATTTCTCATGGACGATAGTATTGCTCATTTAGGCGAAATCATGGACATTGATCCTCAAAGTTTAAGATTTGGTACAGGCCCAATTGGAGATCTTGATTTTTCTTTACCTGATGATTTTGACGATGAAAATGCCGTAGCTACTGAAGAGGTCATTGATAGTTGGATTGCCGATAATGGATCACTCACAGTTAATAAGTTTAACAGAAAATTAAATAGGTTTAAGGATGAAGTTTCGACTATCAATAAAAAACTCGAAGAAATTTATTCTTTGAATCGCGATAAAATCAATTACGTGAACGCCACACCTAGCACTCTCCCCACCGAAGGATGGATTACATCTGGTTTTGGTATTCGAAAACACCCCATTGGACGCCATTATAAAATGCATAATGGTGTTGATATAGCAAGCCCAACAGGGACTCACATAAAAGCGCCTGCTGGTGGAAAGGTTGTTTATGCTGGCCGTAGTTCAGGTTATGGCAAAACATTAGTTATCCAACATGGCTATGGTATTAGCAGCATGTATGCTCATCTGCACAAAATTCATGTCAAAAAAGGGACAAGACTCAAAAAAGGTGAACTCATCGCAGAAGTTGGTGCTACTGGATACACCACGGGTCCTCATCTTCATTACGAAGTACATGTCGACGGTATTCCTACAGATCCTCTTGCTTTTGTGGTTCATTAAGTCACAAAGAAATCACTCAATAAAATATCAAAAACATTATTAAGACTAAGGGTTAAGTGAAATTTGTTTATGAATTTACTGCGGCTAAATTCTCTTCGAGGTACAGAATTCTTTTACAGCGTGGGCAGTATTGTATTGACTGGCCAACTTTAAGTAAGTTTGTTATTTTGGGTAGTACGCGAGTACCACATTCTGTACAAATGCCATGATCTAGTTTTGATAGTGCAGGGACAGCACGTTTGAGGATGTGATTGTAATGTAAAAGAGTGTTTTGATCAGTAATAGTAGCTAGAATCTCTTCTTTCTTTTGCTTTTGCTCATCTAAGCTTGAACTTACGGAGTTTAGTTTAGTGTTATTTTCACTAATGATTTTTTTAAGCTCTTCTATTTTTGGCTCATTTTTTTCTGAAGTGGTAAGAAATTCTGTTGATAAGGACTCAAGTTTTGGGCCAAGTTCATTCAGTTGAGCTTCTTTTTCTTTGATTTCTTTTTTTGCTGCTGTCATTTCTTTTTGAGCAGCTTGGTATTCTTTTTGTGTCTTGAGTTCGTTTATTTTTTCTTCGCGATCTTTGATCCATTCAGTCTTAATTTGAATAGAAGACGAAAGGTCCTTTTTTAGAGTCTCTGCTTCATTCACATCACCTTTTAGTTTGTTTATTTCTTCTTCGAGTGTGTTGATTTCGAAATTAAGTTCTTGATTGATGATGGGTATTTCTCTTTGTTGATCGAGAATATAGTGAATTTGTTTATCGATTTCAGACAGGTTTAGTAAGCTTATCAGTGTATCTTTCACAGTTCTTTCGAGTTTAAAAAGGTTAAGTTTTCAATTACCAGCCTAAGTAAAAAGATTACTTATGCATTGGGGCAATCCCATATATTAGATGTTTGTGAAAAGCAAATTTATTTAGCAAAGCCTAATAAATATCAGATTCTTGTGTAAATAATTGCATTTTTAAGAGAATTTACTTACATAATTAAGCTAATTTATTGATGTAAATTTTCGGGCCCATAGCTCAGTTGGCTTGAGTGAACGGCCCAGTGAACGAGAGCCGAAGATTGCGCCGAGCAGGAGCGAGGAAAAGTGAGAGAAGCGATCTAGCGAACGAACGAAAGCAATCTGAGGTGGGTCTGAGGCAAGCGACGTTCAGGAGCAAAGCCGAAGACGAGCAGCTATTGAGTTTATTTTATATTTGAAAATCGCATTTGAAAATGGAGGGAAAATTTCCTCCGTAAATTTTCGGGCCCATAGCTCAGTTGGTTAGAGCAGCCGGCTCATAACCGGCGGGTCGTTGGTTCAAGTCCAACTGGGCCCACAATAAAAATGACCTTAGACACGCTAGGTGGACAAGGTCATTTTTCTTTTTATTTTCATGAAAAAGCTCATTTCAAAAAATATCTACATTACATTAGTGATTATTATAATTTTGATTTCTTTTCTCTATATCTATTTTAATAGTTACGAAGAAATTGTTGATGAAACAGACAGTTTAGAGGTGTCATCTATTTCTGGGAATAAAGCAAACTCCGAAAAGGATTCATCGCAAATTAATGACAAGAAAGATCCAAGTAAAATCATAAAATCAAATACTATCAAACAAGAAGAAAATACTAAATCAGAAGAATCAATAAAAACCATGCCTTTAAAAGAGCTGCTCAGACTTGCAGAGAAAGATAGGAAAGAATGTTTGAGATTGTTAGAAAACATTCCAGTGCCTAGCCTTGAATCTGAAGATGCCAAACAACCACCATTGTATAGTATAGAAAAAATTAAAGACGTGATTAAGTCTTTAAAGAAAACAGATTGCTCCTCTCGCTATTTTGATGAACTGTCCAAGCGTGTCATGTATTCATTTTCAGAATATGATGATCCATTTGAATGGTTAGAATATTCTAAGGTGATTTCAAGGCTTAAAGAGCATTCAATAATGTATAAACTTCATTTAAGTCTTTATAATTCAATTGAATCCACTGACCTTGCTAAGAGTGATCTCACTGAAGTTATCAATTTTTCAGTTGATGCTTTGCATGATTATTCAAACCATCCCATGTTGTTAGTAGAAATAGGCGTTGTGGCCACTATTTTAGAGAGTTTAAAAGATCATGCCAGTTATCCCGAAGACCTCAATGCATTTATAGATGATTTTTTAACAGCTTTAGATAAAGCAGGTGGCAAGATAATAGATAGAAAAAAGGAACTTGGAAATGAGGGAGTTGATCCCTCAAGTTCTCCTGAGTTGATTGAAAAAGTAAAAGAAAACCTAGAATATGAATTTAGTGAGTATGAAAAACTTAGATATGATTATATTATTCCAATTCTTGAAGAAATTACCGAGATTGAGAATTGAGTGTAGATTAAGCAACTCCAGTACCGTCACCAGGCCCGCCAGTGTCCCATCCATCAGCACCGCCGTCATCATCATCATCACCATTATTTCCGCCATTAAGAATATCTGGATCACCTAAACCGTTACCGCCAAGAACACGGTGAATGTAATCTTTAAAGCTTTCACCTTCTTCGCCAGGACAAGTATAACCAACAGTTACTGATCCACCTATTATTGCTCCATTTTCGTTCATATAAGGATTCCCATAGGCATACCAGCCAGCATAAACCTTTGTTGAAAACAAAATCATCATTAAAAATAATACAAAAATGGTGCTTTTAATAAATTGTCTCTTCATAACATGCTCCTTTAAGTTCGTTTAGCTTTATCTAATGCAAAGGCGGTGCCAAAAATGGGGTTTAATAATCACAACAAAAACAAGGGGATATTGTGAGTGATATTATAATAAGAAATCAATAGGGGTGCAGGCGCTACATGGACACTAAATAACTGGGGAGACAAAACATAAGCATGTAAAATAGATGACAAAACAAGTATTTATATAGGAGGAGGTGTACACAAATGCTAGGGGATGTAATAGGGTTTTATGGCGAAAGTGTTTGATGTTACCCCGCATCTGTCAAAGGATCTGAGTATTCAATTTTCTCATCTGCAATTGGTGGATGTGAAAAAGGGGTCATTGATTCTTGAAAACACTCTTCCAGGCCTACGCGAACCCGATCGTGTGTGAGAATGTGACTTTGTAATGTCGGTAAAGTTTCTGTCGTGAACTTTGGAAGCAATTTGTCTAACACACATTCTTCATATCGAGAAGCCGCCATCCTGATTTCATCCCTAACAATCTCAGTACGCATGCTCTCAAGATCGGTTCTTTCACCATTAACAATGGCCCTGATCAACGTTTCTTGCGTAACGTTATCCTGTGACATAAACCAGTCTTGCTCAACTAATCTCAGAACCAATTCAGCCTTTGTTGGCGTGGGATTAACAGCATCTGCTGCTGAATTTCTTGATGGATCTGCTTGGACTTCATTCCCTGTAATGATATCTGCACACATAGGATCCTCCATTTTTTGATTATATTATTTGTACACCCTAATTATTTTCTTACAATAAAAGAGAAGGAGGGGCTGCTAAAAAGAGGCAAAGCTGTATCCAGAGGGATACAGGACGCTTATCACCATCTTCAAAACTTTCACTTTAGAACTTGATTTTGATTGGACACATTTGTGTCCATTTTTTTTCTAAATAAGAAACAAATCTAGAAACTCGTAGATAAATTTAGTTACATACTCATTATTATGGCAACAGAACTAAACACATTCGTCTTTTTTGATCCCACTGCTTCGGTTGAAGACATGCAAGCTGCTGTACAGGCTCTAAGTGTTTTGCCAGAACAAGAATTGAGTGCAGCTGCAGAGGCAATACAGGGGCAATCGAGAACCTTTCTCCAGCATTTGGAAAGCCAGGGTTATAGCAGTACCAGGCGATTAAGGAGTAGTTATTCACTTTTACAAAGAAGGATTCCTAGGGCAGGACGATTAGGCGCAGACTCGTTTGATACTATTATTAAAGGTTTAGTAACAGATCTTCAGGATGTTCCAGAAGAGGTTGCAACAAATGCGTTTCTTAAAGGGGCTCAGGCATTATTTGCCGAAGTTCCTACTCAATTACAGGATATTTTAGTTGTTCCGCGAAAACATCATGAGATTTCATGGAATTTGGAACGATTAGGTGCTGATTACTATGTTAGTCCTAAATTTGGTGTTGGAAAGTTGTTGCTAGGCAGAATGGAAATGGATGGTCAGGATTTTGTAAACGTACAGTTTCATAGCGGAGCAGCTTATGTTCCTGAATCAAGTTTAACGAGCACGCAAGCTCCAGAGGCCTATGATGTCCTGGCTTCTATGATAACAGATGTTCGTTATCAGATCGCACTGAGCCTAGCCGCAAGTGTTTGGAATCAACTTTTTCCAGAGACAGTGAGAAAGATATTAGATCCCGAAAGATCAGACGATTATGGGAAAAGGATTGGTGGGTATAAGCAAACTTGGCGTCGAGTTGTTAAGGGATGGGAAGTATGGAATGGAGAACCACAAGATCGTGTAACTAGAGGGCAACCATTACATAATCTTTTAAGTGCTGACGAGCTTCTCAAAAAGTTAGCTAGAGAATTAGGTATTGATCCCTTCGTTTTTGCTATCCATGCCTGTAATGGTCTGAGTGTTAAGCATGCCATTTTTGGTGAACCTCATCCAAAAGGGATAAAGTCAAAGTATGATAGAATTGTAACTCCATCTTTTCTTTATGCGCTATTATTAGCAAGACCGTGGGAAAAGAGGTGGCAAGAGCAGGGGGTGGAATTACCCCAAAGGCCAAATGTTTTGGTAGCTGGCAATTTGCATACTACCTATTACCCTGAAGGAGCGCCAAGACCACATGATCTTACAGATCTCTATCACGCTTATCGCGATGGTGATGCAATAGCTATGGAGAGAGTAACTGAGTTACTTGTACCCGGAGCCAGGCATTGGATGGGAGAAAAAGGTGGTGTGATAGTTCCGATTCCAGGTTGTGAGAATGCAGGAAATCCAAACCTACAGCTAGCACAAAATCTCGCTGAGCGAGGTGGTTGGCAAACTGTGAATCCTTGGCAAGAAAGAGATCCACGCGTTCGCGGAGTAGATGGTCATATTTTGCACAACAAATTACAGATTGTGAATCATGTTTTAAGATTCGAAAAAGGCCAGGGGGTAACACTTAACGGTCGAAGGGCATTATTTGTAGATGATTGTGTTATGGATGGTTCTACGTGGATGCGTTCGCGTGAATTGGCCATACAAGCAGGTGCCACTGAAGCTGGTCTGCTCTCACTCACCTCTGGAGTACGTAATCCACTCAGAATGAACACCATGCTCGGTCCACAACTCATGCCTTTGAGAGGAATTTGTTAGAATCCAAAAAAAAAGAGCCTGTTTTTAGCAGGCTCTTTTCGTTGCTGTAATTGAGTATGCTTATTACATACAGCAATCGTAGGTTACATCATCAACCACAATGTAATCCTCTTCACCTTCTTCACAAACTGTCTGACACTGCAGAACCAGTTCATCAGTTGAAAGAGGTACTTCTGTAGTAAGCGCTTTTACTAAAGAACTTTGCGTGTTACTAAAAGATACATAACGTCTAGAAGCATTATTCATAGTGATATTAGCACTTCCAAAACCTTCCATGTAACTAAAACTCATGGTGTGTATAAGACTAATTGAACCGGAACCAACACAATTACTGATGTCGTAATCATAAGAACCTGTATTGCTTACATTACGTCTTCTGTAACCATAGTAGCCACTTCCAGAATAATTCATGGCAATAGCAAGCTGTCCTGAAAGCTCTTCAACACCCCATTCTACTGTCACTTCAGTGCCTGATACGATGTCACCATTTTCAATGTTATTGATTTCTGGCACCATGAAAGTTGGTATAGTGGCAGTTGTCTCATTGCCAACATCGTCTGTGTAGGTAATATAGTAATTACCATCCTCAATAGTCTTTGTTGCTGAGCCTTCATAATCTTGATTCAGATTGAATAGTTCGATATTTGATAAATAGACAGTAGGTGATAGTCCATCTTCTGCATCTGAATTAACTGTCAAGGTCTCTCCCTGCGTGAATTCAATCCCCACACCACTTGCTTCTGTTTGCATTTGCGCACTGACCTCAGCGTCATCATCATCTGAAAATTCATAGATAGTTGCTTCGATTTCCAAATCCTCAGCAAGAGTTGACGCTAATTCATCGCTATGAATTGCTGCACAACCAAATAAAGTGCTGCTAAAGAGAATGACGAGTGAAAGTATTGTTATTGCTTTTAAGTGTTTCATAAAACCTCCAATTAAATATTATTTCAATCATAACCTACATCCTTATTATCGTAATCTGACTGATAAAAGCTGCCCCCTAAATGGGCTTTTTCACGAAATCATGTATACATTGTATACTTGCCAGGCCATGTAAAATAGCATGTAAGAGATTAATATTGTTTGATATTATTATTAAGAAAAAGACTAGAAAACACCAGGACAGCTCGTTGCTTCGTTGGGTATGAGATTTTGAAGATTATCAAAATTGGTCGGATCGAGGTAAGAATATTGTGCAGAAATTTCTGTACAGGTAATGTCTCCGATATCTGATATACATTGATCTAAAGCAGCTTCATTAGCTGTGTATGTGCCTGCTTCGACAGCTGTTTGAAGTTCGCCAAGTGTCATATCAGAGCTAGTACCTGAAACACCAAAATTATCGGTGAGATTATCTATAAGAAGAAATCCATACTGACATAATGAATCTGTAATATAAGATATACAAGCAGTGATCTCTGCGCACATAGCATCAGTGATTTGGGTTACGGCGTTATTTGGGTCAATTTCTGGTTCTGGTTCTGTGGCCTCATCATCAGTGCCTGAATCACGTAAAATAGCAGTTGCTTCAGTTGTAGAAGAGGCTGTAGCTATATAAGTCTCAAAGGTATCATCTGATTTATGAATAATAACCTTGATAACATCGCCCTCGTTCACGTTATTAACTTCTAAAACGACCCTTTCGTTTTCGGCATCATAGTTTTCAAGGGCATTAAGATCGCTGCTGTAGGGGTCCCCATTAACAAAAGTATCGATCGTTGTTTCTGGAAGGTCATTTTCATCATCACCGATGATTCCCAGAGAAATATAGAGTATTGTCGTATCATCCTCAGATATTTTGGTAGCAGTGACTGTTGGCGTAGGGTCAGGAGAGGGGTTGCCAACCTGTGTTGTTCCGCCGCCACCACAGTCACAACGGTTTAAACTGAGTAAGAGGCAACAGATTAAAAGAAGGAATATGCCTTTATGTCTAAGAATGGTCATCACGAAAATCATAACAGCGATAAAAGAAAAACAACAGAACAAAAATACTCCAAATTGATATTTATGTATACAATGTATACATAATGCTCTAAAATGAGGTTATATTTTTCGTATTTAGTGAGAGATGAGGTATATATGAGAGAACCACAAATATTGGATTACAATGATTACAGGATTTTTCTTAAAGATTGTTACGAACAACGTAAATTGACTCTAGGAAAATATTCCTACAGGCAGTTTTCGGATGAAATGGGTTTTGCTGCTTCAAATTACTTGCATCTTGTAGTGTCTGGTCAAAGAAATCTTTCTCAGGATGCTGTTGCCAAAATAGTATCTCGATTCAAATGGAAGGCCCATCAAAAAAAGTTTTTTAAGAATCTCGTATTATATAATCAGGCTTCTTCTGCGGAAGATAAAAAATCATACAGGCTCATTTTGGAAAAAATATTAGGAAAAAAAAGAGTTTTGATTGGCTCTGATCAGTTTGCTTATTTTAGCAAGTGGTATCTTCCCATACTCAGAGAAATGGTTAGTTTAAAGAATTTTATACCTCATTTAAATTGGATTTCAAAAAAAATTAGTCCTCGTGTTGAAGAAAAGTTGATTAAAGAAGGCTTGGCAACTCTAGAAAGATTAAAAATGATTAATCGGGAGAAGAGTAAATGGAAGCAGTCAGAAGAACATTTGACAACTCCGATTCAAATAAACTCTTCCATGGCTCACAATTATCATAAAGAAATGTTGGGGCTTTCAGTGAATGCTTTGGAGCTGAAACCTGAGACCAGGGATATTTCTGCCATGACGATGAGCTTATCAACAGCTCAGTTTGAGCGGCTTAAACAACGTGTGATTGATTTCAGGGATGAGATTCAGCAGGAATTGCAAGGTACACAAGATGAACATACGCTTGTGGCTCAACTTAATATTCAATTCTTTCCAGTGACAAAGTGATGTGATCAAGTTTTCAGATTAACCCACCACAACTTTCCTAAACTTTCTTTTTCCAACTTGAATAACCATTTCACATGGTTTGTCGAACGAAATGGCGGCGTCTGTGATTTTTTCTTGATCGATCTTCACACCACCTTGCGCGATGAGGCGACGGGCTTCACCTTTGCTGGCTGTCATGCCAGAGTCGGTGATGATGTCGAGAAGGGCGGTCTTGCCGCCTGAAAGAGAGACTTTGAATTCTTCAATCTCATCTGGAATTTCTTTTTTGGAAAAAATCTGATTAAAATCTTCTTCAGCCTTCTCTGCCTCTTTATCATTATAGAATCTTGCAATGATCTCTTTGGCTAATAAGACCTTAGCTTCTTTTGGATTAGTCTTTCCTTCAGCAACATCTGATTTGAGTTTAGCAATGTCATCATTAGACTTGAAGCTTAAGAGCTCATAATAACGCCACATGAGTTCGTCCGAAATCGACAAGATTTTTCCAAACATATCCAGAGGAGCATCTTTTATACCAATATAATTTCCTAAGGATTTACTCATTTTCTTTATACCGTCAGTTCCTTCAAGCAGAGGCATTGTTATAACGATTTGAGATTCAATGTTGTAACGCTTTTGAATTGTTCTTCCCATGAGGAGGTTGAACTTTTGATCTGTTCCTCCCAGTTCAACATCGGCTTTTATGGCAACGGAATCATACCCTTGCATGAGAGGGTAATAAAATTCAAGAATGCTGATATCTTGGTTTTCTGTGAAGCGTTTTTTAAAGTCACTTCGTTCTAGCATTCTCGCTACAGTAAGTTTAGAACCTAATTCCGTAAAATCCATTATACTCATCTTTCCTAACCATTCGCTATTGAACCGTACTTTGGTTTTTTTACGATCAAGAATTTTAAAAACTTGGTCAGTATAGGTTTTAGCATTCTTTTTCACTTCCTCCGGAGTGAGTGGTTTTCGTGTTTCAGAAACGCCTGTAGGATCACCTATCATGCCAGTAAAATCTCCGATGATAAAGTGAACTTCGTGTCCCAGGTCCTGGAATTGTTTGAGTTTGTTGATAAGAACCGTATGCCCTAAGTGCAAGTCCGGTGCAGTAGGATCAAAGCCTGCTTTAATAATAAGAGGTTTTCCTTTTTCTAATTTCTTGATGAGTTCTTTTTCATCAATAAGCTCGCTCATGCCTCTTTTAATGACATCTAATTGTTCGTTTATGGGTGTTTTCATAGTCTTTCATCAATACGGGTTATTTTAGTAGCCTTTCTCTGATCTACATCGATTTCGCAGATAACGCCAGTAATGCGAACATCATTTTTTGCCACTTCGAAACGCTGTGGAATATTATACCTAAATTTATGAAGCACAATGTCTTTGTCCATGCCTATAACAGAGTCGTAAGGTCCGCACATGCCAATGTCGGTAATAAAAGCTGTTCCGCCAGGGAGGATTTCTTCGTCTGCAGTAAGAACATGGGTGTGTGTGCCCACAAGCAGTTGAGCTCGACCATCCAAATGCCAACCCATGGCACGTTTTTCTGATGTGGCTTCTGCATGAAAATCAACAACGGTGATATCCGTAGAATTCTCAAGATCAGCAAGGGCTTCATTAACTGATTCAAATGGGATATTAGCAGGAGGCTGGATAAAGAGATTTCCCATGAGATTGATCACACCCACGCGAACGCCATTTTTTGATTCAACGATTCCAATGCCTCGTCCGGGGGAACCTTTAGGAAAATTATAGGGCCTAATTATTTTGGCATCTTGTTTGCTTAAATAGGAATAAATATCTTTTACCTGAAAGATGTGATTGCCACTGGTAAAGAAGTCGATATCGAGGGCAAGAAGTTCAGAGACCAATCGATTAGAAATCCCTCTCCCATTGGCGGCATTTTCGCAATTTGCAAAAATGAGATCAGGGTTATGATCCTTTTTCAGTTGAGGAAGTATTTCAGAAAGGGCACGTCTGCCTGGTTCTCCAAAAATATCGCCAAGAAATAGTATTTTAATATGAGATGCCATAGTTATGTTTATTAAATCTTAATATCAGTTGAATAAAAATTGTTTTCTGTCATCACGCCCTGTAGGCGCTGATCCCATTCTTCAACAAGAAAAGAATCGATCATTTGATACTCATAGGCCAGGCCTACTGTGGGTGTATTGGGGAGTCTGTCGCGGATGAATTGGTCATAAAACTTTTTACCATAACCAATACGGTAACAATCTTCTGTAAAAGCAATTCCAGGAACAATAAGGAGATCAAGTGAAGAGTCTTCGGCGAGCTCTGGACAGTGTCGACTCGGTTCGGATATTCCCCAGGATCCTTTTTGAAGGTCCTCGGGTCCATTGACTTCGTATAGATTTATTCCCTTTTCTACCCTTGGAAAATAAACCTTAAGGCCTCCTTCAATAGCGCGTTGGAAGATGGTTTGAGTCATGACTTCATTCTTGATGGGGTAATAGAGACCAATCCGGCCACTTTTTGGCCAAAAAGCTGCTTTTGTGATTTTGTCTTGGATGAAAGTGGAATATTCCTCGGCCTTTTCTCGAGGCATTTTGATTCTCTTTGCTAAGTATTTATGGCGAATATCTTTCTTAAGCACGAGCGGCTTATAAGCTGCGAAAGTGGAAGTGGTCAAGGAAATGTGGGGCTTGCAAGAGAAGACCCGTCTTCGTCCTTCGACAGGCTCAGGACTACGCCGTGGTTATCCAGCACTGGAGTGCAGGATAAAAAAAAACCCCGCTTTTGCCGTTTTGTAACATGTTAAAATTGGAACCTGCTAAGCAGGTGGGCACCATATAATCTCTTTAGGCTCCCGGACAAAACGCCGATAGGCACACCAAGATCAGTGACAGTTCCCGATAAAATATTTGGTCCATTTTATCTTATGTTACCTCGCACAATGCAGGGCTTTTGTACGTAATATTATGCTCCTTTGCTGAAAAGACGGCAAGGCATTTTTCGAAAAAAACTAAAGTTCTCAAGTGCCTACATTCATGTGTCAACTAAAATATAATAAGCTAAAAATAACAATATACTCTTGTTTTGATTAACGAGATCATCTAGTACTTCGATTCATCTGCCAAAGGCGGATTCACTCAACACAAGTGAGAGTGATACCGAGGTAATTATGAAAAAGATTATTGTTTCTGGAACTCGTCCTACGAATTTTCTCCATTTGGGTAATTATCATGGAGCTCTAGAAAATTGGGTGAAATTACAAGCAGATAAGAGCTTTCAAGCTAAGTATTTTTTTGTGGCTGATTGGCATGCTTTGACTACTGGCTATGATAATACTGAAGAGCTTCAATTATTTTCAAAAGAAATGATTATTGATTGGTTAGCCTACGGACTAGACCCAAAACAATCTGTTATTTTTGTGCAATCACATGTTCCTGAGCATGCAGAACTCCATGTTTTGCTTTCGATGATTGCTCCACTTGGATGGTTAGAAAGAGTGCCAACATATAAAGATCAGCAAAAAGAATTATCAGACAAAGATTTATCAACTCTGGGTTTCTTGGGGTACCCTGTATTACAAACAGCTGATGTAGCTTTGTACAACGCTACTCATGTCCCTGTAGGACAAGATCAAGTTCCACACATTGAACTATCCAGAGAAATCGTGCGCCGATTTAATTTTATTTTTAAATCAGATGTTCTTGTTGAGCCCCAATCATTGTTGACCCAAGTTCCTGTATTGCCAGGAACAGATGGTCGCAAAATGTCAAAGAGTTATAACAATAGTATTTTCTTACGAGATACATCAGAAGAAATGCATAAAAAAGTCATGCCTATGATGACAGATCCTGCAAGACAACGTCGCACAGATCCAGGCGATCCTAAAAAATGTCCCGTGTTTGCTTATCATAAAATTTATTCAGACAATCTTACTCAAGACGAAGTAACAAAAGGTTGTACAGAGGCGGGCATTGGTTGTGTTGATTGCAAGAAAAAGCTTTTAAAGTTTATGGATGAAAAGTTAGCGCCTTATCGCGAAGAGAGATTAAAATTAGCTACAAAACCTGATTATATTCAAGACGTCATTAATGACGGTGACAAAAAAGCCAAAAAAGTGGCAATAGAGAATATGATGAGGATAAAGGCGGCTGTTAAAATTTAGGGAATACGATAGACGATAATCGATAGGCGATAGGGCGTCTCGCTAGACGCGAGACTCTAGACGCTAGACGCAAAAATGAATCAAGAAACAATAACATTACAGCTCGATGTCTTTGAAGGGCCTTTTGAGTTACTCCTGTATCTGATCAAAAAAAATGATCTCGAGATATCTCGAGTCTCATTGGCTCAAGTGACTGATCAATATCTGAAATACCTCGATACCTTAAAGGAGCTCAATGTTGATCTAGCAAGTGATTTTCTTTTTATGGCATCGGAGCTTGCCTACATCAAATCGAGAACGCTTCTTCCTAATGAAGCAGAGAATATTGAAGATGATGATGATCCCATGGCAGCAGACTTGATTGCCAAACTCAAGGAGTATGAACGCTATAAAATGGCGGCGACTGATCTCAAAAAGAGATCTTGGCTTAATCGAGATATTTTTTGCCGTGGCTCATTTATAGAAGAGGGTGAATTAGAGAATAATGAGAAGAAAGAAAGAGCCATTGATTTCTTCGATGTTGATTCAATGGAACTCATTAAAGCTTTTTCCGAAGTATTAGAACGTCTCCCTAACGAAAAGCTTGAGCACCATATTTTGGCCGAAAGAATATCAGTTTCGGATCGACTCTATGAAATATTAGATGTTCTCAAAAAAAGTGAATCAGTTCTTTTTACTGATCTCTTTACAGGAGATAAAACACGCATGGCTGTTGTTGTGACATTCTTAGCGGTTTTGGAACTTACAAAATTGAAAATGACAAAGATTTATCAAACAGACACGTTTCAGCCCATTAGGCTTATGAGGCGTTTAGAGATAAGTGAAGGTTTATTAGAGGATAGGGATAGCATAGAATCAGTTGAATCTTATAAATAACAACGAGAGAATAATATGGACTACAATTTAAAAACAAAACTTAAGGCAACAATAGAAGCAATGCTATTTGTGGCAACACAACCAGTTCCTTTACAGAAAATAGCCAAGAAGGTCAGACAGGTTGCAAAAAAAGAAAAACAAAAAGAAATAGAATTAGCTGAATCAGCAGAAACCTCAATTCCAGAAGAGAATGTAGCAGATCTTAAATTGGTTTCTTCGGAGCCTGAATTTGGTGAAGGCTCTCCAAAGGATGGTAGTGAGGAACCTGGTTCGGATAATCAAGAAGAAGAGGGTGAAGAGAAGAATTCTGATACAGAGGAATATTCAGAGGATGACGAAATCACTGTTAACGACATCAAAGAACAACTCATGCAAAAGCAGATGGAATTTGAGGATGAAATTACCAATTCTGATGTCAGGACAATTCTTACAGAAATCCAAGAAGAGCTCAATCGCAGTGAACATGGTATCGAGCTAGTCACAGTAGCTAAGGGTTATCAGTTTAGAACCAAATACGAAATTTCTCTTTATCTTAAAGATGAAAAAATGCAGATCCCTTCTCGTTTTTCACCTTCGGCTCTTGAGGCGCTTGCCATTGTGGCCTACCAACAGCCAATTACAAGGCAGAAAATTGAGGATATTAGAGGTGTAGACTCAGGAGGCGTGATCAAAACCCTTATTGATAAAGGGATTGTTCGTCTTATTGGACGCAGTGATGAGCCTGGGAGATCCTTGGTTTATGGGACTTCAGGAAAGTTTTTAGAAATATTTGGCCTGAATAATCTCAAAGACCTGCCAAACTTGAATGACTACAAGTCGCTAAAATTATCACAAGAAAAAGATGAGATAGAGGATCAAGATCAAGAGCAAGCTAAGAAGGGTATTCATATTGAAGATCTTATGGATGATAAAGTCGACACTCTTTCGGCAGAAGAAAATGCCATATTAGGTGATTTAAACGAATCAATAAAAGAGCTTCGCAAAGTTGAGAAAAAGATTGTGAGAGAACACTTAACAGAAAAAGAGGAAGAACTGGGTGCAGACGCCCAACTGGGTGCAGACACCCAATTGGGTGAAGGTGCCCCTGATCAAACGCAGACTGAACAAGTCGTAGATAACGTTATTCCTATCAATTCATCACAACCCGAAGAACAAACCGAAAACCCAGAGACAAAATAGTGGTCAAAGAACGCATTCAAAAAATCATAGCCTCCACAGGGCAGTATTCTCGTCGAGCTGTTGAACGCCTCATTGATGATAAAAAAATCAAGGTAAATGGAATTCTTGTGACAGCACAAGGAAAGAAGGTCGACCCAGCCACAGACAAAATCCAAATTGATGGGAAGGCCTTTCAGTTTAAGAATCAAGACGAGCCTGTGGCAATTCTTTTAAATAAACCAAGGCGTGTTCTTGTCACCCGTAGTGATACAGAAGACAGGAAAACAATCTACGACCTTTTGCCCATGGACATGCATCATCTTAAACCTGTGGGTCGTTTGGATTATAATACTCAAGGGGCTCTTATTGTCACTAACAGTGGTGAACTTATTCTCAAACTCACTCACCCAAGATATCACATCGAAAAAGTGTATGAAATGAAAACAACGTCTCGATTGACCAAAAAGCAACTTGAATGTCTGAGAGGAGGTATTGTTTTAGATGGAGTGAGAACATTACCCGCAGATATTGAAATACTGCGGCAAAACAAAACATCTACAATATTAAAGTTTGTGATCCACGAAGGAAAAAACCGTCAGATCAGACGTATGTGTGATGCTATGGGGATTATTGTTAAGGAGCTTAAGAGGATTGCGATTGGGCCGGTTAAGTTAAAAGGGCTAAGATCAGGGCAGTTTCGTTATTTAACAGTAGCGGAATTAGGGGAACTCGCTAGATAAGATTATTTAAATAAATTACCTTCTATCTTTGTGCTGTTTTGTATTTGGGCATCTATGATTAATTCTATTTATACAAATCTGTTTTCAGGTGTTGAATACTCTGAAGAATGGCCGGCATCCGAAGTTTATTTAGATAAGGCTTTAAGTTTTTTAAAAGATCAGGGCTTTATTTTTCCTAGGGGTGTTGATGTTTCTTTTGCCAATATGCCTGGAAATTGTTCTTCTGAAAGATCAGGTGCTTGCTCTGAAAGGATTGTTTTTGATGTAAGTGAACCATTTAGCATGAATACCGTTGTGCATGAATTAACGCATGTGGCTACAAGTTGGCTTGTGGCGGTGGGTGGGGCTAATTTATATTTAGCTGAAGGTTTAGCCATCTGGATGGCAAATAAGTATGATGGAGCACAAAGAACTCCCTCAAGATCAATTAATCAGCCAAATATTGATTTGGATGATTTTGAAAAATCATTTCCTGAGCAACCTAGTTCTTTGATTAGAGAAGGTTTGAGTTATGGATTTAGTTATAGAGTTATTACACACATTATAGATACCGTTGGCGAACAGGCTCTCATTGATATGGTTGTTGCAATGGAATCACAGCCTCTGGATTTTTATATTGGTAGACCAAGCATTGAAGGAGTTGATGAGATTGTTCAAGAGTACACTGGAAAAACAGCAGATGAGTGGTGTGAAGAGGTGTATGATGCCATGCCTGTTGATAATTATCACACAGGAAGTGAAATTCATTTTGAGTTAGGTTTTAGCCCAAAAAGATCCCATCTGCACAGTTCTTTGGGGCTTCACCGGATTGGTCGCTACTTAAGAGCGATGGGCTCAATTGGTTTTGGGGATCTTAGAAATGAAGAAGGTGAAGCAGTGGAATTTTATACTGCTCTTGGCTATGATCTTCGATTAGCTCCGTTACTTCCTTGGATGACGTGGAAATCCAAGGGATTTCGTTTTATGGAACTTGGTTTAGAGACGGGGATTATGTTTGAAGCCGATTTAGATACTGGGAAATATGAACAGGTCCGAGTTCAGCCCTATGCCAGGGGAACGCTTGATGTAATCAGTGCTGGTTTTGGCATAGAAGATATTTGGGATGTCCGTCTTGCTGTGGGTGGTGCTGTTCTCGTAAGCCCGGACACCATTATTCCAGAGGTTCAATCAGGTTTAACCATTTCGTTTTAGACTATAATTCAAAGAGATAAAGAGCATGTATCATCTAAAACTTTAATCATTCCTTGACTCATTTCGTATGTTTTTTTACTTATCAAATTATGAAAAAAACATTCGAAGTTAAAATTCTAGATCAAAAATTTGTACTCAAGACCGAGAATGACGAGAACCATGTCAAGAGAGTCACAGATCACGTCAACAAAGTCATGCATGCCATTAAACATCGATCTGCAACCATTTCTACTCAAAATGTAGCTATTTTAGGTGCGCTTAATATTGCCGAAGAACTATTTACAAAGGGTGATCAGGCAAAAAAAATGGTGTCAGATTGGAAGCTAAGATTAGAAGAGGCGATTAGCAATTCGTAGGTTAGTCTTTTTTCTCAAATCTCACATACCTAAAATCACGTCCCCATTCTTTCCACTTTTTCTGAAAATAGGTTGGAATGATATCTTTAGGAGGGGTTTTGAGATCTTCGGACCCAGGGCAGGGATTTAAAGAATTAATTTTTGAGAAATTATCAAATGCCCAGGTGGCATAATCTTTAACATCAGTTGCTAAGGTAAACCGTCCTTTCGAACTGATTTTCTTTGAGATGAGTTCACAAAAATCTTTTTGAAGAAGGCGGCGATGACAGTGGCGATTTTTTGGCCAAGGATCTGGAAAGAGAACGTAGCATTTGGCAATCGAGCTATCAGGAATTTTATTATAGAAAGCAATCCGTGCATCACCATGAATGAGAGTGACGTTTGTAATGCCTCTTTTTTCGAGTCGCTTAGAAATTTTGTTAAAACGTTTTTGCCCGAGTTCGATTCCTAAAATCTTTTTGCCAGGATGTTCCTTAGCTAAATGAAAGAGAAAATCACCGTTACCAGGCCCAATCTCAACAATATCAAATCTCCAATCAGAGGGCTCGCTAGGGTAATAAACCATTTCTTTTGCAAGTATGTGCTCTAAAGGAAGTTCTTTTTTTGATTCCTCTGATGGCAAAAGAGGTTGGCGGTATAAATTTTCGAGACGTTTCGACTTCATGGCATTGCACATGCCATAAATCTCCTTGTTTTTGCAAGAAACTGACGTTATCGTCCTTGCGTGCAAGAAAGAATTGATGAATATCTCCACTATTTGCGAGTTGAAAAACATTTAGCCAAGAACACCTTAGAAGCCTATAGCCGGGATTTGGGTTATTGGTTTACGTTCATCAAAAAACGAAGGATCACTTCTTGGAAAAAAACTGAAAAAGACCATTTTTTAGAATTTGCCATGTATCGCCGACAAGAAGAAAAGATTAGCGCTTCGACACTCTCTCGAAACTTGGTGGCCATTCGTAATTTTTACCAATACCTAAAAAACGAAGAATACATTTCTAGTAATCCTTCGGCTAATTTGGATTTACCAAAATTGGGTTTTAAATTGCCCAAATATCTCACTCTTCGAGAAGTAGACCTGCTTCTCGATGTTAGGGGGCAAAAACTATCTGCCAAGGAAGCACGAAACTACACCATGCTTCAATTGCTATACGCTACAGGGCTGAGGGTTTCTGAGCTTGTGAATCTCAAACTCAATGACGTGAATCTCCAATCTGGTTATGTTTTGGCCTTTGGAAAGGGATCAAAGGAACGGTATGTGCCAGTTGGCAAAGTAGCCATTAAAGTGCTTGAAGACTATTACAATGAGCATCGACCAAAGCTGCTCAAGGGACGTACTTCTCCTTATGTGTTTTTAGGTCCGTCAGGCAAGGCAATTACAAGACAAACTTTTTGGAAATATTTAAAGAAGTTGGCCACGCAATGTGGCATAAAGAAAACAATCAGCCCTCACGTGATTCGGCATTCTTTTGCAACGCATTTACTCGAAAATGGAGCAGACCTCCGTTCTGTTCAAATCATGTTAGGACACGCAGATATTTCGACAACGCAGATTTACACACATGTGACTCGAGAGAGATTAAGAGAGATACATAAAAAGTTTCATCCAAGGGGATGAGAGAATATCGATAGACGATAATCGATAGTTAAATTGAAAATTGAGGAATAAATGGACTTACAATCAAATATTTATCGACTTGTTATTTTAATGCCAGGTCTTTTGCTGGCGATTTCTATTCACGAAACCGCGCATGCCTATATTGCTCATAAGTTTGGTGATAATACAGCTCTCAATCAAGGGCGCGTTTCTTTAAACCCCTTTGTACATATGGATCCTATTGGGACACTTCTCATGCCAATTCTCATCATTGTTTTTAATATGCCCTTGCTTGGGTGGGGAAAACCAGTGCCTGTTAATGTCTTTAAGTTCAAAAAATATAAAGAAGGTATATTTTGGGTGTCAGCTGCAGGACCTTTGTCAAATTTGGCTATAGCTATTTTATTGGCTGCACTCTACAGGGTATTTATATATGCTGTGCCACATCTCTACGGAAGTGTCCCCGATAATTTTATCAGTGTTCTCAATTATGCTTTTCAAAGTTATCTGTTCTTAAATATCATTTTATTTCTATTCAATCTCATACCAGTCTTTCCTTTAGATGGTTCAAAGATCCTCTATGCAATTTTACCCAGAGGACTAGATGATCGTTTTGAGGCTCTTTTTACCAGACTTGGTCCAGTGGTTCTTATCCTTTTGGTTCTCACAGGGGCGTTGGGCAAGGTATTATGGCCTCCTGTAAAAGCCATGTATAATCTACTTATGGTGGGGGTTTAGGGCGATGACGTAAACTTCGGTTGATGATTTTCGTGTTGCGTCTGGGATTGATGTAGAGACTTTTTTGAAGTGAGATCTTAGTTCTTTAAGAAAATCTTCGAGTTCTTTTCCTGGAAATACTTTACACAAAAAACAACCTGATGGTTTGAGAGTCTCTTTAGCAAAATCATAGGCCTGACGAGCTAATTCATCAGAAGCCATTGTGTCTTTGAATTTAATCCCTGAGATATTTGGTGAAAGATCAGAAATAACCCAATCAGCACCGTGCTCACAGTTTTTCTTTATCCAATCCTTGGTTTCTGTTTTTGTAAAATCTGCTTGTTTGAAAATTGATCTATCATTGAGAGGCGTAGCTAAAGGCAGGAGATCAACACCAATGATTTTTCCTTTTTTTCCCAATCTTTCTTGTCCCACCTTAAACCAGCCACCAGGGGCTGCGCCAAGATCTATGACGATGTTACTTGAGCGAAAAATACCGTACTTTCCGTCTAATTCAATGATCTTATAGGCTGAGCGGGCAGGGTAGCCCTCTTTTTTGGCTTTGTTATAGAAGCGGTCTTTTCTTTCAAATGGTTTACGTGCCATAGGTCTAAAGTCCCCTATCATATTAGGATTTGAGGGGTTTTTGCATTTATTATCTTGAATACTCTAGAAACTCAATACAGCCACATATTAAATAAATCAATGTATTCAAGCAGATATGGAATGCTTTATGATTATAAGATAATACCTTCCCCTTGGCACTAAAATTGCTTAAAATAGTAAGTAGTGTAAGCTATTGTTTGGAGATTTATGAGCCAAGAGTATGGAGACATAATAGCCGGTGACACCACTTATGATGTAGAGGAACTTGTTCAGCATTTTGAGAATGACACTCTATATGATTTTTTAGAGTTAGATCTCAAGGACATGACTGAAGCACAGCGAATGCAGTTCATAGATGATTTTCGTGATGGTGCTGAAATAGCTAGAGATGATCTCGATGAATTACAAGAAGGTCTAAAAGATGAATTAAAGGAGGTTGATGAAGAGATACAGTCATCCAAGGCGGCGCGCATACAAAGAGAAATTGATGATTTAAAAGAACTCGAAGACATGATTAATTGCGAGCTTGCTGAAGCAGTTGAAGGCTGTGTTACAAAGGCAAATCTATTGCTTCGAAGAACAGATGAAGATGTTTTCATAAACTCAGGTGATATTGGTCAGTATGAAACGGTTTATGTTAATGCCACAGGTGGGGATCCAGGTATTTTTGAAACAGTAGACTCTACTGCTCGTGAGGACTTAGATGGTGATGGTATGCTCACATACCGTGATGAAGAAATTCGATTAGATAATGAAGCTCTTGATAGAATTGATTTGGGCCAGTCTATTTTTATTGGTTTGGAGCCCGAAGATATTGTGCAATCTGTGGCTAAGGTTTCTGATGGCATAACAAGAATTACTATTACAAACTCACTCACAGGAGAGACAAAATTTATTGATTTAGAAGGTCTTCAAGATGGTGTTGATGTGTATTTTGATTTTAGCAATGAAAACACAATCCCTGAATCTCAGTACAAATCCTGGGACACAGACTTTCAAAAACTTGCTTTCTTTAATGATAATATGTTCTCGGTTTATGATAATCTCCACAAAGATGAAGTCAACAAAACAAGCTTTATTGGAAATATTGATAACATCATGGACTCTATTCCTGAAATGGTTCCTCAGTATGCAGCAAATGGTTCTAGTGGTGTAGCAGGTTATGTTGAAGAAGGTATAGAGACTCTTTTTGGTTTTCTCAATGAGTCTGAAGGCGAATTAAATAATGCAGACCAGTGCACGGGTGATTTTATTCGATCCATCAGTGGTCTTGATCAGAGCCTACAAGAAGATATTGTGACTACACTTATAATGACTTTAGCTCTCAAAGGCGGATCAACGTATTGGCAGGCTTTTTTCAGTGGCACTGCCGCAGGCCAGTTTCACAATGTTCTCTTAGCAGATGGAAATCTATCAGCGATCGAACAAATGGTCATTATGGTTTCGAACCTGCAAATTCCTGGTGCGGGTCATTATGGATCTGCAGGAGATTTTTGGGGAAATATCTTTTACCGAAACGAACCAGCAGGTGGAGATCCCTATGTCGAGTTCCTTCAGGATGAGTGGAGTGATATTGATCAGCTTAAAGAAGCCTTTGCTCTTTATAAAGAAACAATTGCGCAGATCAGTTGGGCTTCAGATGATGGAAGTGTTGACGAGTGCCTCAAAGATCTCGAGACCAAACAAGAAACACAGGATTCAGGTTACGTTGAGGTCGTTGATGAGGTTGTTAGAGATTCTATCGATGATGCGATAGGTGATATAGATAAGACCGACGGTGGTACTCTTCAAGGTATTAAAGACGATGAATACTTATTAGAAGTTACAATGGCGCTTAAGGCTCTTTATCAGGTAGCACTGCAATCACCTGAACAAGCAGCAGCTAGCCTTCTCCTTTATATTGATGGCCTTGATGATTCACATAAGAATGATGTGGCTGCTGGAGTTGTTTATTATCTCTATAAAGCAGGTGGAGCAGCAAGAAAACTATTGAAAACAATGTGCGAAACAGTCTCGGGCTTCAAGAACTCTATTAGTGCTACTATGGGTGATTTTAATGCAGGTGCAAGACCAGAAAGACATGATGACGCTCAAGATTACTTAGATAAGTATTAAGATATTAATGAGAATTCTTAACAGCACTCAACAGTCTTTCAGAACCAGCCCCACAACTTAAGATAGAGCGCATAGCAGATTCTACAGTCACATCTACAATACGCACAAATTCTCCTTTGACGTGATAAATAAGCCCTGAGGTCGGGTTAGGGCCTGTGGGTACAAAGACTGTGTAGCTTCCGTCCTCGTGCGTGTCAGTGACAAAACCTGTACACATTGTGCTGTTTTCAAAAAGTTGTACTAAACAGACATCAGAAAAAGGCGGTTTTGATTTACCCAAAAATTGCATGATTGTTTCTTTAATCATGTTGTAACCAGGGGCGAATTTGAGAATGTTATCTTCTAAGCTGTGGTGAATGAATTTACCAATCTTGGTTTTGACAACCAACCCTACAATAAAACAAGTGAGAAGAAGGATGATGATCACTATAATATCTGCAATGAGCTCTTGAGTGTGAGCTGTGGCTGTGATGATGTTTGTAAAGGGTTGGATAATATTAGTGACAATTTTAAGTAGCCATTTGAATATGATAACCAAAAGGGCTACAGGGAGAATCACTGTTATGCCACCGATAAGGGCGGTTTTAATCACGTATTTTATTTTTTTCATGATGAAAAATTCCCTGATTATTTTAGGGCGCTCAAGACTTCGTCAAAATTCAAAGGTTTGAGAATCACACGATCAGCTCCAGCCTTTTTTGTTTGTTTCAAGTCTCTGGTTCCAGTGATAATAAATATTTTTACATTTTTAGTCCTGGGATCAGCTCTCAGTCTTTCACAAACTTCCCAACCACTGATGCCAGGCATGCTGATATCAAGAAGGATGACATCGGGTTTAAAAGAATAAACTTTTTCAATACCTGTGAGTCCGTCCAAGGCAGAGTCTACTTCAAAACCCTCTGATTTTAGTCGGGTTGACAGCACGTCTATAAGTTCACCTTCGTCATCTATTACAAGAATCTTTTTTTGTGATCGTGTCATAACACCTCTAATTGTTTATTGTGGATTATGAAGGTCATGTTGAATTAACTCATATCAAATCGTTTACCAGTAATATCAACAGGGCGGACATAAGTGACGAGGTTGAATATTTCAAATAGTAAATTATTCAATTCTCAATCTCATTTATTAAGAAAAGAACAAAAGATTGACGGTTTATCAATCTGAGAGAGAAAGTTATTTCTACCTGCTTCAGGTCCTAAAATTTACCGCTTATTTTTTAGATGTTTATAAGCACCGCGTCATCGAAAAAACGTAAGCGTATCATAATGATAAACAAAATCGCATAATACTGTTCAAAGAAAAAAATGAAAGACATGTTAAATGATGCAGTCATTAATCAAAGCTTGTTATCTGGTTAATATAATTGAGTAATATAGCGCTATAAAATAATCAAAATCCGTGGCATGGCTTTTGCTTTCTGAGTAATTAGGCACCTATTTTAGGGGTAAACATGAAAACTCGGAAAGCAGCAAATTGGTATTTACCAGTTTTTGGAATGATATTTCTTTCCATTAACTGCGGTTATGATGGCCCTATGGAGTCTCTCTCAGCTCAAACACCAACAAATCAACCAGGAGAATACAAAACAGCAGTAGGGGGAAATATTACTGAACTCAATATCTCTAATGGTGAAATAACAGTACCCATAGATGAAGGGACAAAAGATGGGGATATTGTTTTGGCAGTTTATTCTTATCAAAAATCTAATGACAATGTTGCTATCAAGCTCGATGATTTTTCTAATGGTGCAGATCCATCTACTGGGACGAGCAATCAATTCTTACAGAAAGTCACACTAGATACCGAAGATCCTGTTGAGAACTTTAATAATCTTTTAAGAAATCGTGAAAGCAACCTGAGTGAGAATGAACCTCTTCCTGAAATTTCTTCAAATGCATTTTTAACAAGGGCTTTAAAAATAGGAGAGGAGCGTGAGTTTAAAATAATAAATTCTTTTTCAGTAGATAGTTATGAATTCGTGTCGGCAGAGCTTCGTTATCAAAACAACTATTTTGATGTGTATATTGATAAGCGCGATAATGACATATTTACTGATGAGGAAATCAATACATTAGCAGAAGATTTTACTAAGATACTTCTATTGGAAAGAAGTGTTTTTGGCCAAGAGTCTGATGTGAATGGTGATGGGAAGTTCGTTATCTTGTTTAGTCATGTGATTAATGAATTGGGTCAAAAATATGGAGGTATGATTACAGGTTTTTTCTACGCTCTTGATCTTTTTGATTCAAAAAAATACCCATTTAGTAACGAAATGGAAATTATGTATGCATATGTGCCAGATCAAGATGGTAAATTTGGCATACCTGTTTCAAAATCCTTTACAATGAGTTCTGTTCTTCCAAATGTATTTCCTCATGAGTTTCAGCATATGATCAACTTTAACCAACATTACTTTGTTTCTGATGGCTTAGCCGAACTTGGATGGCTCAATGAAGGTCTTTCTCATTTAGCTGAAGACTTTTCTACTCTTAATTCTGATTCGCTTATTACAGGATATGGATCTGAAAACCCATCACGGGTTTCAGGCTATTTAGCAGGTGTATCAGATATTTGTTTTACTTGTGGCACCACTCTGGAGCAAAGAGGGGGCTCTTATCTTTTTGTAAAATACCTTTATGAACAGGCTGAATTAGGAAATCTTCCAGGTACTCAAGATGGTATGGATTTACTAAAATCTTTGGTGCAAACAGATTTGGTAGGAAAAAGTAATGTCGTGGCAGCTGCTTTAGGTGAAGGATTAAGTCAGGATGAATTTAAAAAACTCATAGGTTCCTTTTCGTTGGCACTGTATCTTTCAGATTCAGGCTATGCTCAAAGTAATCAATTTGAATTTTTTGGCTTTAAAATGCGTGGTAAAGTGGAAGACTATAGAGGGACTTATTTACAAGGACCTTCCGTTATTGAGATAAATGATTTCCCTTATACTGGAAGCATTCCTTCAACGGGTATATCTTATTTGCAGGTTCCAAGAACTCTTTTAAATCAAGCTGATGGGCAATTGTCATTTACAGTCAGTGATGATGTTATTGAAAGACTTGGGGCTTATCTTATTCACGATAATTAATTGTATAACGAATAGCGAATGGCGCATATCGTATATCGTATATCGGCTGACTATCGATTAACGTATCTGACACCTGCAACCTTTATCTTCTGCCAACATTGTTATCCATCGCATAATCCTGTTTCTTATGTTTAAGCATTGTTAACCATGTATAAGCTTTGCATTCATCTACTCAATATTAGGCAGATATTGCCTATCAAATTGTTACGCTTTTATAGACCTTTTGTAACTTATTAAAATAACAAACAAAAATAATCTATTCCCTTAAGAGTGATTTGGTCCATTAATTGCTTCTTATAACCATGCACCTTGTGTGCTGGGGTTCTATGCATCAAAATAGATTTATCATCATCGTCATACTTGTATGTATTCTTACCTTTTTTACCCAATGTTCAGGTAGTGGATCCGGTTTGGGCTCATCAAGTTCAAGTGATTCTGGATCAACAACAGACACAGTAGTTGGCGGTAATATTAGTGCTGTTAGCATCTCAGGATCTGAAGGCACAGCTTCATTTGACGATATCTCGTCAACAGACACGGTAGTTCTCATGTTATTTTCTTATAGCACGAGCAGTTCGTCTTCTGCTTTTCAGGTGGGTGAGTCATTAAGCAGTTCTTTTTTACTAGATGATGGATTCCTAGATGAAGGAAATGAAGATGATAATCCTGATATTACAGGTGACTTTCATGATCTTCTCAGATCTTTCGAAGAAAATCTTGATCCCGAAGCTCTGTTGACTGAAGATGACAGTAATCCAAACTCACACCTCATCAAACTTGCCTCAACAGGTTCACAAAGAACATTTAAAGTTTTAAACTCGTTTTCGAGTTCAAGTAGCTATGATGTCGTCACAGCTACGTTAAGATATCAAACTGATTACTTTCAATTCTATGTTGATAATCGCAATGCCGGTGATCTGTCTGCTTTAGAAATTCAAGAAATGGCTACTGATTTTAATAATGTTATTTTAGATGAGCAGGATCTTTTTGGGACTGAATCAGATATTAATGGAGATGGAAAATTTGCTGTCCTGTTTACACAAACTGTGAATGAATTAGGTGCTAGTTCAGGTGGCATGGTCACTGGATTCTTTTACGCAGCAGATCTTTTTGATGATTCAACATATCCGATTAGTAATGAAATGGAAATATTCTATACTTTTGTACCTGATCCTCATGCTGCCTATGGAACAGCAGTTACAAATTCTTTTGCCACAACTAATATTTTTCCAGGTGTGCTGGTACATGAATACCAGCACATGATAAGCTTTAATCAACACTATAATATCAATGGAGGTTCAGTTGAAGAATCTTGGTTGAATGAGGCTATGTCTCATCTTGCAGAAGATATGTATAGCATTAATGCTAGTGGCTACATGACCACGACAGGTCTTGAAAATTATGCAAGGGTATCAGGTTATCTTGATGACATCCAAAATACTTGTTTTTCGTGTGGAACAAGTCTTTACCAACGAGGAGGGTCCTATTTGTTCGTACGATACCTCTATGAACAATTTGAACTAGGGAATTTTTCTGGCGATGGAGCAAGTTTTATTGAGAGCCTATTGGATACAAATCTTACAGGTGTCGAGAATGTTGTGAACGCTGTTTATGGTGCTGGTGCTTCAGAGAGTCAATTCAAGGATCTCATGGGTCTTTTTGGATTAGCCACATACATGTCTAACACAGGTGTGTCCTCTGATAATCGTTTTGGTTTTAATGGAATTAATTTAAGAACAGTACAAGACGATAACCGAGGCACTGTTCTCAATGGACCTGCTGTGCAAGAACTATCTAGTTTTCCATTTACTGACACGCTATCTGGCTCTGCGATAAATTACATGCAGATTTCAGGGCAAGATATCATTGATAATGGCGGGTCTTTAGAGATTAGCATAGGGAGTACAATTGCTGATTTTGGAGGATATGTTATTCAAGAATAGCTTTTTTTGATGCAAAAATAGAACTACCCGGCCCTGAGGGGCTTTAAGGGGGGAGGCATCCCCCCTTTTTTATTCAATCATATCAGCTAGATATCTTGTTTTCTTATAAAAAGTATTTTACTTATCTTTAGCTTTTTGCCTCTTTATATTTTCCGATAAATAATATAGTCACCTGATCATGAATTTTACAGAACACAACAAGGCTTATGAACGCGTCCAAAGGGCAATAGATGACTATCAAAACGGGAAAATGGTCATAATGGTAGATGATGAAGATCGTGAAAACGAAGGTGATATCACTATTGCTGCCGAGAAAATAACCCCAGAGCATATTAATTTTATGGCAAAATATGCTAGAGGGTTGATTTGTCTTTCCCTCACAGAAACACGTGTTCAAGAGCTAAATATCCCGTTGATGGTCAACACAAATTTGAGCAAGTACCAAACTGGTTTTACAGTATCAATCGAGGCCAGTCACGGTGTCACAACCGGTATTTCTGCTGCTGACAGAGCACACACCATACAAACAGCTATTAAAAAAGATATAAAACCAGGTGAGATTGTCAGTCCTGGTCATGTATTTCCTATTCAAGCAAAGAAAGGTGGCGTGTTATTGAGAGCAGGTCACACTGAAGGCACTGTGGATCTTTCGAGGCTCGCTAGTCTTAAGCCTGCCGGAGTCATGTGCGAGATTATGAATGATGATGGTACAATGGCCAGAATGCCTGATTTAGAAAAATTTGCAGAAAAACACGGACTCAACATTGTCACTATCGCAGATATTATTAAATACCGCATGCGTTACGAGTCACTCATAAAAATAGTTGCTGAGGCAAGTCTCCCCACAAAGTATGGAACTTATAAGGTCAAAGTTTTTGAAAACGATGTTGATGACTATCACCATATCGCCCTCGTTATGGGCGATATTGATCCTCACAGCCCAGTGCTCGTTCGTGTCCATTCAGAATGCCTAACAGGAGACATTTTTAATTCTACTAGATGTGATTGTGGTTCGCAGCTCGCTGCCTCCATGCAAAAAATTGAAGACGCAGGTCAGGGTGTTATTCTCTATGTAAGACAAGAGGGAAGAGGGATTGGTCTTGTAAATAAGATCAAGGCCTATGGTATGCAAGATCAGGGTTTTGATACTGTACAGGCGAATGAAGAGCTGGGGTTTAAAGCAGATTTACGAGATTATGGCATTGGAGCTCAGGTTTTAGCCTTTTTAGGTTTAAAGAAAATTCGTTTGCTCACAAACAACCCTAAAAAAATTATTGGATTAAAGGGTTATGGATTAGAGGTTGTTGATAGGGTACATATTGAAGCAGAACCCTGTGCTACAAATACAGATTATCTCAAGGCAAAAAAATCTAAAATGGGACATTTGTTAAAAAAGGTTTAAGTTTTACAAATTCAATTAACATTTATAGGTAGTCAAAAATGGTCTTAAAGGCGGTCAAAAGAAAATCAAAACAATCCAAGCAAAATAGAAAACCAAGCAAGAAACAAAGAGTAGCTATTGTTGTGGCCCTTTTTAATGGGACTGTTTGTCAGAACATGCTTAAGGGCGCTTTAAAAACTTTAAAAGCAAATGGTTATTCTTCGTCACAGATCCAGGTGTTTGAAGTGTCAGGGGCATTTGAAATTCCATTGGTGGCTAAGAAGGTTGCTGAATCAAAAAAATATGCTGGTATTATTGCTATTGGTTGTGTCATAAAAGGTGACACACCTCACTTTGATTATGTTTGTAAAGCTGTCACTGAAGGTTGTTTGAGAGTTCAGTTAGATACAGGATGTCCGATTGCTTTTGGTGTTATAACTGTAAATACTGATGCACAAGCAAAAGAGAGGTCTTCTCAGAACAAATACAATAAAGGATCTGAAGCTGCCTCAGCCTTATTGGACACGATTCTAATTTTGGAGAAAATATAGTGGGTCTTAGAAGAAAAGCGAGAGAATTAGCCCTAAAAGCCGTATTTGAAATCGATTTTACTGGCACAGCCTATGAAGCTGTTTTTCAACAGATCGAATTAGAACAAAAGCCTGATGTCGAAGTAAAGAATTTTGCTATTAAACTTTTAGAAACTTACAATTTAAACAAAACCCCCATAAATGAACTTATAGAAGAGCATTCAAATAATTGGAAGCTCTCTCGAATGGCTAGTGTTGATCGCAATATATTGCGGCTAGGTGTTGCCGAAATTAAATACATGGATGATATTCCAAAGAATGTCACCATCAACGAATACCTAGAAGTGGCCAAAAAATATGGCACAGAAGATTCGAGTAGTTTTATTAATGGAATTTTAGATAAAATCAGTGCATGATTCGATAATACTATGAAATTAACATTTACGAGTCAAAATATTGATAAAATAACTACTGAAATCATAGTTCTCATGATTTATGAGAAAGATTTACCTTTAAAAAATTATTTAGGGGTTCTTGATTGGCGAATTAACGGACGTCTTTCAGAATTTCTAAAACAAAAGAAATTTTCGGGCAAAGCCAAAGAGTTATTGCTCATCCCATCAGAAAACCGCTTTAAATCTAATGAAGTGCTCGTTCTTGGTTTGGGTGGCAAAGATGACTTTGAAAAAGATCATATAAGCGAGGTTCTAGATTATTTTCTAAAGACCATTGAGAGAAAACGTATGAAACAAGTTTGTTTTTCACTCAGCCAGCTTTTTGAATCTCAATTTGATTGGCGTAATGCTGTCAGGCTTTTGCTTTCAAAACTCATAGATTGTAAGTCTATTGAAGAAGTCGTTTTGTGTGAGCCTACCGAACTCATTCGAGAGGCCAAAAGGCGACAATTGCAATTTGGTCCAAATATCGAAGTAGTTTACCACTAATAATCCTGTAACTATTTAGAAATTCCTTAAAAAAATCCAAAATCCATGAAACTTTTCCTCTCGTGACTCGTTGATAAAAGTAGTAAATGAATTCACTTATAAAAAAAGACTTGCCAAAATGGAATTTTTGTAAAAATAACAACACCTTGGCAAAAAATGAACAAAAATCTAGTGTACGAATGCTTCAGAGTCTTTCAGACGAAAAGTTGGTACGTCTATTCCAAAAAGGCGATAATCTTGCTTTTAGGATTATCTTGGATAGACATCATAAGCCAGTGTTCAATTTTCTTCAGCGTAATCTAGGCAATTTTGAGAGTGCAGAAGAGGCGTTTCAGGAGACTTTTTTGAGGATCATCAAATCAATAGATGATTATAAACCAACGGCTCGGTTTACGACATGGCTTTATACTATAGCACGTAATTATTGTATCGATCAAAAACGTAAAGGCTTATTTAGGCAGCATCTTTCGTTGGATGAAATTCAGAGTAACGAAAACTACTCAAAGAAAGCAAACGAAATTCGAGAAGAAGAAAAATCAAATTCATTTACTAACGCACAAGAAATTGATGCTCATTTAAAAAGAATTTTAGATGAACTTAATGCAGAACAAAAAGAGGTGTTTATCTTAAGGCAGTTTCAAGGTTTGCCTTTTGATCAAATTGCAAAAGTGACAGGCGTTTCGCTCAATACTGTAAAGTCAAGGATGCGTTATGCTATGATGACTTTGCAAAAAAAATTCAGGCAGCTTGGGATTACACCTGATTAATTTAAAGTTTGCTTATGCAAACAGGAGAAGATCATGAAACAAGAAAAACTATTTACCGAAATATTAGATAGTTATTATGGAGAATCTTCTAAAACTCTTGAAGACATCGCTAAAGAACACGGGGTTTCAGTAGCTGATTGTCAAAAAGAACAAGAAAAAATTAGTATTATAGCAAAAAGGTTTTCTGAGTTAAAAGAGTGCGAGCCTTCGCAAATGAGCATCAATAAAGTACTAGTTTATGCCAACGAGAAGGCCAATTCTCTAAAGAAGAAATCACTTTGGCAGTATTTAATGAAGCCTTCTTTTGGTTTCTCTGTTATATTGTTGATGGTATTTTCTACATTTGTTTGGTATCAAATCGATTACAACATAAATAATAACAATAACATGGCGTCTTTTTCTGCTGAGCAGCTTGAGCCAACAACTCAATCACCAATTGTTCAAAGGCTCTATTCAACACCTTTAGATAGTACTCAATTTGTTTCGCGCTATTTTAAACCTACCTCAGCGGCGACTCCAAAAGCGCAGTACATTAATTCTTTTGTATCAAACGTTAGTTTACACAATAATCAAGATTCTCGGTTTAATATCGATGATGATTTAGAACGTAAAATGATGTCCCGGGGATTGAACAATCATGATCTAGAAACATTATATTTTAGAGCCAGAAAATTAGAAAAGCAGAGCTATTATAAAGAAGCTTTACATGACTATCTTTTGATTTCAAAATATTACCCAAAATTTGAATACAATGAATCTATTCCACTCGCTATGGCACGTTGCTATGAAAAACTTGGCAGCAATAACCAGGCAGTTCAAATATTAGAAAATTACCAGAATACAAAAGGCAACTCCGAAGACATTCAGTTATGGATTGATTTATTAAAGTCAGAAACTTTCTAATTTAAGATATAGACCCCGTGACTCATACCTTTCCAAGAAACAGGTGTTCGTTGAAAGGATGTTACGGTTATATTATTCTGTTTAAAACAATCTAGCAGTTCATTTTTTGTTCTAAATCTTAGCTTCCATTGCATGGAATAAACCCTCCAAGAGTGATAGCCACACCAACATTTGTGTAGGTTTTGAAGGATGTTTGTAAAATAATCATTAATATATAAACCAATCTTTCCAAGCCGTGTCGTACAGTAATCTTCGATAAGAATCACAGTTTTAGCAATTCGGTTTAATTCTACTAAGACCTCTTCAGGGTTATTTGTATGGTGAATAACAGAAACGCAGACGGCTACATCAAATGATTTATCAGCTAGAGGGATTTTGCCGCCTTTGTATTTAATAAAATTGATATTTTTTTCTGTGCAATAATCTATCACATCAACGCCAGTGACTCGACAAGAATAGTGGGTTTGTAAAAACCTAGCAAACCAGCCAGAGCCGCAACCAATATCAACTACGCTACAACCTTGTGTAAAATACCGGGATACTGATTTGGTTTTTCTTTTGTACTGCTCGACATCGTAGTTTAGAAGTTTGTTATAAAGCTTTTGTTTTAGGTTTTTAAACATAAATGCGCTGAAAAAACTTGAGGTGATAAAGACAAAGCTTAGATTTTATTCTTTGTTGTCTTCTTCTGGAGATTCTTGTGTGGTATCAGAAACTTCTTCTTCAAGGAAATCGAAGTTATTGATGTTCTCTTCAGTGATAGAAGGCATGGATTTGAGCTCTTCTTCAGAGAGTTGTTCGCCGAGGCCAATGTCGTCTTCTTCAATCATAACGAGCTCAAAGTTTTCTTCGTCATTGGGAAGCTGTTTAAGGTATTGATCAACGTCTTTTTGGGAAATTTCGCCACTTTTTAGGTAACGGCCTCTTGTGCGTATATCAAAGTATTTGTTTTCTATGTTTTTTGTCATAATTATTAATGGGTTGAGTTGTTAATAATATTATTTATGGATTGGTTTTTCAATCGCCATAAGTATTGAGCCGTTCTTAAAAATGCGAACATCCCCAGTTGACTCAGAAATAACAATGGCAATAGCATTTGTCAATGCGGTGATGCCAGCAGCAGCGATATGACGAGAGCCAAGGCCCTTAGGGATTTCGGCGTCTTCCATGGTTGCTCCTAAGTAGCGTCCGGCTGCTATTATTTCGCCATTGCCTGCGATAACAATCGCACCATCTACCGAAGATAGCTCTCTGACAGTCTCTTTTAAAGTAGGATTGAGAATATTTCGTTCATCTGGTTCGTATCCTTTAAAAGGGTTGATGATCATTTGCCTAGAAAGTTGCATGACTTTTTCTTCGTCGCCAAGAACAAAAATTGTTCCAACAGGCTTTCCTTCTTTGCCTTGATTCCCTAATTCGATTGCCAAACTTAATGAGTTTTCAAAAACCGCTGGCACAACAGATTTTGGGACATCAGCTATGCTGTGACCGGTTAAGAGCTCTGACTCATCATCGATTTTGAAACACATAAGAGTGTCGAGCATTAGGTTTTCGGCCTTGCCAAGGAGAAAGGTAATTTTATCGTCAGGTTTAACAAGATTCGTTGAAATAGCTAAAATGACAGCAATTTTTACCATTCCCATTCGACCTAGTTTTAAGCGTGGAATAGTGAGAATATCTTTAATGGCAGACATATTACCTGTAAAAGAATAATCATGCTTTTTTGTAACTAGAATGAGTTGGATATCGTGTGGGAGTTTATCGGGTATAAGTGACTCATCAAAGGCATCAACGTAAATAAGTAATTTTTTAGATTTTGTACGTTTTGTAATATTAATGGCTGATTTAAAAATGGCCTGATTTTGGGCTTTGATGTTTTGTTTTTTTAATTTTGCGGGATCTACCTTTTTTGTAGGGGGCTTTGTTGTTTTTGGTTGTGGCTTCATGCTTTTAAATTTAGGTGTAATTGATTTAGGGCTGTTTGTATTTTTTAACGTCATAGGGGGCTCCGTAACAAGAAAATTCGGGCTAACTATAGCACATTATATGTTTTTTTTCGAATAAGAATTATGCCTTTGTCTTTGCATTAATCTCAATATTTACTTAAGATAAAGTGCTAGACGACAGACATAGAACATAATATACAATAATAATCTATAGATACTGTATTTATTATACCATTAGCAAATGGTTTATTTCAACTGAAGAGATCTTATGAACTTAAATTTGAAACTGCTCATCATATTTTTACTGCTCTTGGGCATGCCAATGGCTCAAGCTTTTGTTTCTGAAGTTGATGAAGGCCATCCTTTTCAAATTGCCTATGAAGATGAATTGCCCTTAGAGGTTAGTGAAAGCAAAGCAAATATTGATTTTCTTTTTAACATTCCTTCACACCATCACCTGTATAAGCATAGTATAAAGGTAGAAATAAATAATTCTAAAGTCGATTACGATTTGATCAAGCCCAATGGTGTGATTAAATTTGATGATTTTATGGGAGAAGAAACAGAAGTTTTTTATAATCAGGCTCTTGTGATTCTTAAGTTAAAGTTTTCTCACAAATTTGATTTCTCAGAAGATCTTACAGGTAACCTATATTATCAAGGCTGTTCCAAGAAGATATGCTATCGGGTTGTCAAAATTCCTTTTAAGTTTGAACTTAATGTTGTTTCTCCGCCAACAAAAGAAGCACTTAAGACAGAAAAGTCTATTTTTACTTTATTAAAAACGACTCAATTTGAAGACCTTCTTCAAGAGGGGTTTTTGTTTGCCATATTAATAACATTTCTTGCAGGACTGTTCACTGGGTTTACCCCATGTGTTCTTCCAATTATTCCACTCACGCTAGCCTTTATTGGTGCTTCTGACAAAACTAATAAAAAGACACGTTTCATCAATTTGCTTATTTTTGTTTCTGGTATGGTGCTGATGTACTCAGTTTTAGGTGTGCTATCAGCCGCATTAGGTTTGACATTGGGGTTTTTCTATCAAAATTCTTTGTTTTTAGTTTTTTTGATTGTATTTTTGCTTATAATGGCTCTCTGGTTGCTAGGCGTGTTTTCTTTTTCGATTCCAAGCCACTTACAGAACAAGATTGCTCGTTATCAACCAAAAGGAAAATTTAGATTTATCTATTCTGGGCTCACAATTGGATTGCTGGCTTCACCTTGTGTAGGGCCAATTCTAGGCCCATTGCTTGTTTATATTTCTGCAACAAACAATCTTTTACTCGGCTTTGTCATGATGCTGAGTTACTCTTTAGGTTTGAGTGTTTTGTTTTTTATTTTAGGTTTCTTTTCAAGTTCATGGGTAAAACGTTTTGGGAGAGCAAGCGATTGGATCAAAAAGGGCATTGCTGTTCTTTTGTTGCTTACAGCTATTTATTTTTCATGGGTACTCATTGGTTCAAGTTTCAAAAGCATAGATAAAAATAATGATGGTTTTTTTCTCAGTGATCTTGAACAGGCAAAAAAAGTAGCTGTAGAAAATAACAAGGGATTGCTCATAGATTTTACAGCTGATTGGTGCCTTCCTTGTCATGAATGGGATAAGAAGGTTTGGAGAATTTCATCCATTAGAGACGAGGTTTCTAAAGCATATGTGCCGGTAAAAATTGATTGCACAAAAGAGACTAAAGAGTGTGAAGCGGCTATTGAACAGTTCAAAGTTGTAGGCTGGCCAACAATTCTATTTTTAGATGAAAAGCTTCTTGAGATAAAAAAAGCTAGAATAGTAGGCAGCGTGATGAGCTCAGAAGACTTTTTTATGCACCTTGAAGAAATAGAACAGAATTACTAAAGGAACACATCATGCAGATTCTACATAAGATTGTTGAATACCTCCAAAACATCATTTTATTCGTTTCAAAAAAGGCTGATGTTGTGTTTGGTCCAAAACTCTCTGAATTCAGTGAACTATTTTTTGCAGAGATGAAACTGCCCGATATTCGAGGTAGGCATGTGTTTACAGCTCAACTGAGGATTATCATATTCTTAGTTACATGGATTGTGTTTTTTGTTTTTTTTCCCGCCATTTGGAAGGTTGCCCCCGCCATTCCTCTTATAATCAATTTTGGATTTCTTGTTACAGCGTTTTGTTATTTCTACATGATGAAATACAACAAACCAAGTTTGTTTGTGCTTTTTTTAGAGATCCTCGCTGATGTTGTTTGTCAGACAGCTATTATTTATATATTAGGGGTTCAAAGTTGGGCGCCGTTTCTTATTTATGGTCTTTATATTGTGGCTGTTGGTATTCTTTCGGGCTACTATGCAGCACTCGTGACTTCGACAATTGCACTTCTCTGTTATAATATCCTGTTTGTTTCTGTTGTTGTTGGTGGTGTTGCAAATTTCTCCTATCCACAAACAACTATTGGGTTAATTGATATTGACCTTATAAAGCCTTACCTCAACTTAGTCTTTTTGCCTCTTGCTTTTATTGGTGTTGTTTATGCTGTTCGGATTGCAAATTATTTCACAAAAGTAAAAGAATTGGTTCTTGAAAGACGTAACATTCAATTAACAGCCCTTAACCATATTGGTGCAACAATACGGAGAGTTCTCAACGTTCAAAAAGTCATCGATGAGGTATTAAAAGCTGTCATTCAGGGTTTAGGCTTTGAGGTTTGCATTTTAGCTCTTGTAAAGTTCGACGAAAAAAAGGTGCGTTTTTTCATGCCTGAAGGCAATTATTACACAATGCGGCTAGAAGAGATTATAGGTCAGAAATATGAGGCCTTGTATTTGCCTGTAGGAATAGAAGGAAACTCAGTGAATATGGCTGTTATGCGTAATAGAATTTTAGTACGCAATAACTTTGCAGAAATGGTTTATGGGATTCAGCCAGAGATTCCTGTACATAAAGCTCTTAGAGCACAAAAAGTCTTGGGTTTTAAAAAGTTTGTTATCACTCCACTTGTGGCTGAGCAAAAAGTAATTGGTGCAATTATTGGTGCTAGTAAAAAGTCATTTGTAGAAGATACTGTTATTGATACTCTTGATCATTTCGCAAACCAAGCAGCTTTAGCCATAGAGTCTTCTCAGCTCATTGATGTTTTAGAACAAAAAAATAGGGAGTTGATCGAAGCAAATAAAGTGAAGTCAGAGTTTTTGGCAATCATGAGCCATGAACTTAGAACTCCATTAAATGCAGTTATTGGTTACACCGAAGCCTTGCTCGATAATTCTCTGGGTGAACTCAATGAAGAACAAAAACAATCATTGTCCGAAGTATTTAGAAATGGCCAAAGCCTGCTCGATCTTATTAACAGTCTCCTTGATTTGGCAAAAATTGAGTCTGGAAAAATGGAGCTCAATATCGAAGCTTTTGATTTTGTAGAAGTGGTTGAGGACGTGCAAGTAGCTCTTAAACCTCTGATCGAAAAAAAGTCACAGAAATTGAGAGTTCATGCTCAAGATAAATTGCCAACAGTAAAAGCCGACATGGTAAAGATAAGACAGGTTTTCATGAATTTTGTTGGAAACGCGATTAAGTTTACAGAAAAGAAGGGCGATATAGATATCTTTATTGAATATCACGAAGATGTTAGCGAACTTTGCCAAACAATATTTGTAGGCGAAAAAATTACAGACGAAGTTCTTTACAATCCTGCTTTTCTCATACGCATTAGAGATACAGGAATTGGAATTAAAGAAGAGGATTTACCACATATTTTTGATCTTTTTAGGCAGGCTGACTCCTCATTTACAAGAAAACATGAGGGCACAGGGCTTGGTTTGGCCTTGTCTAAAGAACTTATACGGATTCATTCAGGTTTAGTGACTGTTACAAGTCAATATGGTCGTGGGACAGAATTTAGGATTTTATTACCACAGATGTGATTGAATAGTTTAAAGCTGAAGGGAAGGAATAGGACTAGTATTTATGAAAAGAATTCCGATGACCCCAGAAGGTTATCAAAAATTAATGAAAGAACTCAAGCGTATCAAAGGAGAAGAGCGGCCTCAGGTCATTCAAGATATCGAAGTTGCTCGTGAGCATGGTGATTTATCTGAAAATGCCGAATTTCATGCTGCCAAGGAAAAGCAAGCAGTATTGACTGCAAGAATGCGCGTTATAGAAACTCGCTTAGCGAGTGCTGAGGTTATTGATCCACAATCGCTTTCATCGATGGAAAAAATTGTTTTTGGAGCAACAGTAACTCTTTATGACCTGTCTTCTGAAAAAGAATTATCCTATAAAATTGTTGGAGACGATGAAGCAGATATAAAAGAAAGCAAAGTCGGTATATCTTCACCCATCGCGCGTGGTCTTATTGGTAAGACAGAAGGGGATGAGGTGACTATCAGAGCGCCAAAAGGGAATAGAGAATTTGAGGTCGTGCGAGTAGAGTATCTATAGCTCTAATCAAGATTGATCAGGTTCTTTTTCAGCCCAATTAACCAATCCGTTAATGCTACTCAAAATCGTGCTCTTTGCACCTTTGTCTGCAGCAAAATTCATTAGTCCCCACCAGCCGCCTACGTCTTCTTCATAGGGAATAGAATGTAAAAAATAACCTACTTCGTCTGCATAGATAGATTCGTCGACATCTTCAGTTTCAGGATTATCTAGAGCGTGTCTAATAACCCATCCTCCCATATTTTCAGCTGTTCTATTTGCTGCATCGGAGCCTAAATCAAAAGTTTCTTGGTCTAATAAATGCCAATACCTAATGCTATAGGTTCTTCCTTCATACTCATAATTATCAACTGTAACCATATTGAGAGTATAATGGAAAGCTTGTCCCGCAACACCAATTCTTTGAAAGAATGGAAATTCGTCAGGAGCTGTTGCTAAATCAGGTTCAGAACGACATTCTTTTACATATTTAACATTTCCAACATAATTCCCAAAATCCATTATACGTTGGTCAAGGGTTTCAACCAAAAGGCCTCTACCTGAGACATCAACTCTACCTGCCCCAGCATTTGTTGGGTGAGCCTCACCCGCAGTATCAGTAATCTCCCAAGTATAAAAGGGTGTAGAAGCATCTGAAAGAACATCAATGATCTTAATAGCACTTTTAGCAAAGATCCAGGCTTCGTTTCTGGATTCAGCACGTGTACGCGGATTAAATTCCCATACTTCATCTGTTTCTGTTTTGGCTTTGGCAAGTAAAGGCATATCTCCCGAAACAACAGCCGCTGGTGTCCGGTCTAATGGCCTTTCTTCTTTGCTCGCAAGATCTTCCAATGTCTTATCGCAATAACTGGAAGGGTTGTCCGTTGATTCTTCTCTTGTTACAGGGATTTCTTCTGAGTCAGAATTGACTATTGAGGTTTCTTCACGACCTTGAATGCTTGTGCTTGTCAACATAAGGTGCTCCTTTTTAAAAGTGTTTTAGAAAGGGGTAAAAGGCCCCAATTATACCCAAATATTGGTCGCAAAGCGTCCAAGAAGACGTTAGCTTTCAATAATGTTTTAGATACGAATTTAAAGCCTAATTATGCCCAAATATTAGCTAGTAGGCGTATCGGTAAGATGCAAGACCAAGTTGCTTGTTTTTTTAAAAAGAAAAAAGGGCAAAAAAAAGACCCTCGCACGCTACCGTAAGGTAGCGGGAAGGTCTTAAAAGGGGGTCAGTCAGCTCTTTCGAGCTTACATTATTTTATCGGCAATCATAGGGATAAGTTGCGTATTATTTCCCTTTTTTATCAAAAAAGGGAAATCTATCATTCTGATAACAGATTTCATTAAGTGAATACAATATAAGCAATAATAACAACCCATTAGAGACCTCTGTCTTCTAATATCTAGGCATAGAAATTGCATATGTTTAGGTATTATGAAGAAATATCACCACTATTTTCTATATATTTCACTTATTTTGGCCATGGTCATGCTCAGTTATCCCATTGAAATCTTTGCCAGGCCAGTTCAAAATTTAAACACTATCTCTACAGAAGTTGTAAAGGATAAATTCAAGGTAGTGCCTAGGCAAGTCAATACAGAAGAAAATCAAATGACTGCTGCTGAAGTGGAACAATTGGTAGAGTGTTCAAATAATAATGCAAAAAGGTTTTATGGGATTCCTATGGAGGGTGCTCTGCTTCCTGTTTATTCAAATCGTCTTAGTTTTCATGCCTGTAAGGATGAACAGGTTACTCGAGCTATTATTATTGTGCATGGTCTGAGCAGAACAGCAGAAAGTTATTTTAATTATGTCTCAGCTACTGTACCACAACCTCCCGCTGATTCTTCATCAAATGAAACAGGTAATGAACCACCACGACCAACAGATCAAACCAATCCTTATCCTCCGCCAACATCAAATTCAGTAGAGGTAACAACAGGAAATTCAGCATCTAGTAACAATCAAAATAGTCAAATAGTTCAGGCACAGAAATTAAATGATGAAAACAGCAAGTTTTCTATTTTCTCATGGAAAGAGCTTCATGATATGCACACAAATACAAGTGTTAATGGCGAGCCAATGCCCCATGATACTGAGCCAGTCCTTGAGCCAGCCAACCAAGGCAACACCTTATTGATCGCGCCTCTTTTTGCCATAAAATCGAGTTCTATATGCGATCCTCCTGTGTGTCCTGAAAGTGATGAATACAATTCCCAATTTATATATTGGTCTGGTCATGCATGGTCGAGATTGAATAATGCTGCAATTAATTCTCCAGCAAGAGTTACTTCTGGTCAGGCCATTGATATCATGATGGAACTATTGAGTAATACAGACTTATACCCTAATCTAAAAAAAGTAACGATTGTGGGTCACTCAGCTGGAGGACAATTTGTCACTCGCTATTCATTGTCCGATAACAACAACGATTCTATTTTCATGTATGGAGATGTGAAAATAAGATATGTTGTGGTTAATCCTTCATCCTATCTTTATTTGAGTCCCGAAAGATATGATTCAAGCACTCAAGAATTTAAGCTCCCATCTGAATTTACAGAGCCAGTATCCTGTGCTCATTACAATGAATATAGATATGGTCTTGATGACCTTAGTTTTTATGTCCAAGATATATTTACTCACATAGAGGACCATGCAAAGAGTCGTGATATACATCTTTTGCTTGGAGAAGATGATAATTATAATGAGGGTCACTTAGATACAGATTGTGCTGCCTATCTGCAGGGTGCTCATAGATTAGAAAGAGGGCAGCGGTATCATGAATACCTGACATGGTTTTTTCGAGACCATCCCTATGGTAGCCACCATACACAGATTCAATTAGTGCCAGGTGTAGGACACAGCACATCAGGGATGTTCCAGTCTATTTATGGTCGTAATATTATATTGTGGTAACAAAATGGAATGCCCATTTAATTCAGAAGTAGATTCAAGTAATAAACCATCACACTAAAATCCTAACATATGTAAATTATTGAATAATTATTGAAGGATTCCATTGATTTACGCTAAGAGTTTTTGTACTTAGTGGCGACTTGGAATCCATGAAAGAATATATCAACAAATTTTTAGATCTTTTTTTACATGTTCAGAAGAAATACGCAGTGTATATTCTTATCATAGGTATTTTGCTGACAGTTTTAGCTGCGCCTCGTGGCATAAAACTGCTCACAACAATCAAAACAGATCTTATTCATCTTCTCCCCGATCATTACCCAAGTGTACACTACACTGAAGAAATTCAAAAAAAGTTTAATCGCCGCAGCAGCCTTTATCTCATTATCCATTCTCCTGATAAAGAGGTGAATAAAAAGGCCATGTTTGCCGCAAGAGATTACCTACTAGAGCTACCTAGCGTTGATTATGTAGAGATAACTAAGAAGGGCTATGATTTTTTTGATAGCAACAAGCTTTTACTTATTGATATTAAGGATCTTTATGAAATTCATGATCGCTTAAAGGATAGGATCCATAAAGAAAAATTGGGTGCTCTTTACATTGATTTTGAGGATGATGGCGAAAAAGAAAAAGAGGTCACCTTTGATGACCTTATTAAAAAGTATAAAGAGGATTTTGCCGAAGGAGTGCGAGACAAATACAAAACAAGTGATGATGGCCATGTTTTTGTTCTCAATATTTATCCTAAAAGCACTGATTCGAGCTTAAAATATTTTAAAAAATTTGGAGAAGAGATTGAAGACCACGTCAACAAATTCGATTTTGTAAAATTCAGCCCAGACATAGGCCATGGCTATGCAGGAGCTATTGTGACCAGGGTAGATCAATACAGTGCTTTGATTCGCGATCTTAAAAGAGCGGGTATTGTGAGTGCTTCTTCTATATTTTTGCTTCTTTATTTTTATTTTGCAGGCTTTGTTCAAGGAAGAAGACGAACGTGGCGTTATTGGCTAACGCCTCTGATGCGGATTGTTCCAGTTGTTGTGATATTTTTACCCATGATCATGTCTACACTGTTGGCTTTTTGGTTTTGTTCACACTTTTTTACACAGCTCAATGTGGTGACATCCTTTCTTTTCGTGATCATATTTGGTCTGGGTGTTGATATTGGGATCCATCTCATAACTAGATATCTTCAAGATAGTGCAATTGGCATCTCTATCGACAAAATTCATAAAAATGTTGCCGTAAGAACTGGTAAGAGTTGCGCCATAGGCATATTAACAACAGTGGCTAGTTTTTATATTTTGACTATTAATGACTTTAAAGGATTTTCAGAATTTGGATGGATAGCAGGCAACGGACTCGTGATAGCTCTTTTATGCTACCTCATTTTCTTTCCTTGTCTCTTACTTCTCATTGATCGTTATAAACTTATAGATCTCAAAACCAAAAATAGAACAAATGGCCACACGCCGCATAAAAGAAAATGGTTACCTTATCCAAAGATTCTTTTTGGAATTTCCATAGTCATGCTTCTTATTTCATTAGTGGATATCAGCAACCTTCAGTTTGAATGGAACTTTGGCAAGCTCAAGCTGAAAGAATCGGCGCGAGAATATCAAAAATCATTATTAAAACAAACAGTAGGGCGCATAAACTCAGCAGCTGTTTATCTTATAGAAAATGAAGTTCAAGCCAGAAAGATTAGACAAGAAATAAGATTCAGAAGTGAGAATGATAAAGATTTCGATACAATACAATTTTACCGCTCTTGGTATGATATGGCGCCATTTGATCAGGACGAAAAACTTGCTGTGCTTCAAGACATCAATATTTTATTAAGTGATGATGCTTTAAACACACTCAATGATGAAGAAAAGGATTTGGTAGAGGAATTCCAAAAGGCTATAGCCGAGACCAAACCCATTGATAAAAATGCAATTCCAGATGAAGTGCACGAAATATTCTGGGGAACTTCTGGTAATACAAAGGAGTCTGTGGCTTTCATCATGCCTTTGCCTCATTTGGAACTCGAAAATGGAAACAACGCAAAAGCTTTTTATAAAGATGTTCACATTGTCGATGCTTTGGGTAAAAGATTTTATGGTCTCAGCGATGCCATGATTTTTGCCGAAGTTTTGCAAACCCTATTTAAAGATGCCAAAACAGCCATCTTTTTGGCTTTGTTGACAATCATGATTCTTATTTCGTGGCATTTTAGAAACTTTCAAAAAAGCTTGTTTGTTTTTATTAGCTTAGGATTTGGCATTGTGTTGATGTTGGGGTTAATGTCTTTCTTCAATATCAAATTAAATTTTTACAACATGATTATTATTCCAGCAATGATTGGGATGGGTGTCGACAATTCAGTGCATGTTATTCACCGCTTTGATGAAATAAAACACAGATCTATTGTCGAAGTACTAAGAACATCGGGCGGTGCGGCCTTAATGGCGTCTTTAACGACTATTTTAGGGTATAGTGGGATGAATTTCACACATCACCCAGGTCTGAATTCTATTGGTCTCATGGCGATTATTGGTATGGGAACGTGTTTGGTTGGTTCTTTGTTTGTGCTGCCGCTTTTGTTGCAGATGTTTGTGAGGAACGATAGGCGATAGAATTTTATTCTTTCTTAATTTCAACCGAAATCATCTTATCTCCCACAGCAATTTTATTTACCACATCCATGCCTTTTACTGTTTTACCAAATACAGTGTAACTGCCGTCCAAAAAGGGAGTTGGGGCGAGTGTGATATAGAATTGTGAACCACTAGATTTTCTTTCTGGGTTAATGTCGTCGCCGGTTCTTGCCCAAGCGAGTGCGCCTTCGACATGAAGGAGTCCGATTTCGGCTTTTACTGCGTAGCCAGGGCCACCAGTGCCCTTGCCGTCAGGATCGCCACCTTGAATCACAAATCCAGGCTCAACGCGATGAAAGGTAAGACCATTATAAAAACCACCTTCGGCTAATTGGACAAAGTTTGTGACAGATAAGGGCGCTTTTTCTGTGTTAAGCGCACAAACAATTTCACCTTTATCTGTTTTAATAATAGCTGAATATATTTTACCTTCTTCAAACTTCATGGGTTTTGTGGGTTCTGTAGGTACAAACTTAGTCATTTTGCCTCCAAAGCTAAGGGTTGGGATGGTTAGTAATATGAGAATAAGAATTAGTTTTTTCATAAATTAAATATCATCAGCAAAAAAATCAGCACCACCAGAGGCGCCAATATCGGTAAAGAGATCACTCACATTGCCTGGCATGATTTCAATAACTGGATCTAGTTCTGCGTATTGCATGTCTTTTGTAATGTTGAATTTTGCAACAGGTGTTCCTTTGAGATATTCCTTCATGTAATAGAGAAATATGGGTGCAGCAGCTTTTCCACCTGTTTCGCCAGCTCCTACTTTGTTTCTTGCCTGATCATACCCTGTCCAAACCCCAGTGACAATATTTGGGGTGTAACCAACAAACCAACAGTCTGTTTGATCATTTGTTGTGCCGGTTTTGCCTGCAACAGGGCGGCCAAGAGATTTTACACGATAGCCAGTGCCAAAATTAACAATATCTTGCATGATGCTTACCATGGTATTGACTGTCTTTGGGTTCATCACGTAACCTTCGGGGATATGTCTTCCGTAAAGCACAATTTCTTCAAAAGGAGAGAGCATGAGGTAGTCTCTTTTGATAAAGCGCTGTGCATCGGTCCAAAGGTCTTTTCTTAAATTGTCGGCATTTGAACTCATTTCGGAAACCATGGCCTGTTTGACATGCTTGCCTTCTTCGATTTGATCTTGAAAATTTTTGATAACAGTTGGTTGATTTTGTTCAATGATGTTGCCGTAACGATCAGTCATTTTTTTAATAAAAATGTATTGGGGTAAAATTCCTCCTGTAGGGAAAATACCAAAAGCTCGAGTGACCTCATAGAGCTTTACATCATTGGAGCCAAGGGCCATTGAGTAAACTTTTGCTATGTTAGTTGTAAATCCGAGTTTTCTCATGAGCGCTGTGATATAATCTACTCCCACATCGAGAATAATTCTTACTGAAACAACGTTTCGTGAGGCAATAAGGGCACTTCGAAATGACATGGGACCTCTAAAACCACCGCCATAGTTTCTTGGTGCCCAATAACGGCCGGGACCATCTGGAATTCTGAGAGGTTCATCATTAATAACCGTGTCTGGGCGATAGCCTTTGTCGAGCGCTGCTGAATAAAGAATGGGCTTAAACACAGATCCTGGTTGTCTTAAAGCCTGTGTGGCGCGATTGAATTCAGACTTTGAAAAATCCTTGCCACCAATAACAGCTTTAACATGACCAGAATGGGGATCATAACTAAAGACAGCACCTTCGATTTGAGGTGTTTCTTCTAGTGTAAAATAGAGCTGATCAGGTTGGTAATACTTTTTCTTTTTTGAAGAGAGTTTGTCATAATCAACAACTCTGATTTCAACAACATCACCAACTTTAGCAACAGTTTGTGGTTGCTTGACATACATTATGTCGTCGTAACCTGTTCTGTCGTTGTTGCGTTTTCGGGCCCAGCCAAAATCTCGAGAAATAATTTTACCAATGTGCTGACCAACAGTCACTGTGATGCTTCGTTCTTGCTTGTTGATCAGGGTGACAAGTCCCGTGTAAGTTTTGTATTTTTTTATTTTAACATTTATTTTTGCAATTTTTTCATCAGTGAGATCTCTTATGACTAGGTTTTTCTTAACTGTCTCTAAATACATTTTTTTATGGGTATTTGCGACAAAGGTTCTGTATTCTGATTCGGGGATGTGTTTGAGTACGCCATTGTAACCGTGCCGTTTATGGAGCTCAGACAAGCCGCGGTGAAGCGCTTTGTTGGCCAAGTTTTGAGCCTCGAGATCTAAAGTGGTGTAGATTTTGAGACCGTGCTTGTAGACCATGTTTTTGCCATAGGTTTCGATAAGTATTCTGCGAACTTCTTCGACAAACCAAGGGGCATGCTTCATGTTAAATTCTTTGTCTGTGTGCGCTTTATAAATAATGAGTTTATAATTTTTGGCTCGTTCTAATTGAGTTCTATCAATAAAGCCTTCCTCAAACATGCGATCGATCACGTATTCTTGTCTTGTGACAGCTCGACTGTAGTTGCGAATGGGAGAAAACATGGTTGGAGCCTTGGCAAGGCCTGCTATCATAGCGGCTTCGGCAATGTTGATTTCTCTGGCTGGTTTATGAAAATAGTTTTGAGCAGCGGCTTCGATCCCGTACGCACGATTTCCAAAATAAATCTGATTTAGGTATAGATAGAGGATTTCTTTTTTTGAAAATCTATCTTCGAGTCGCTTGGCTAAAATAGCTTCTTTGATTTTTCGTTCCCAAGTTCTGTCTTTTGTAAGCAGGAAACTTTTAACCACTTGCTGTGTGATTGTAGAACCCCCTTGAACAATGTGACCTGCTTTGATGTTTTCGATCATGGCGCGGGCAATGCCAAAGTAGTCGATGCCAGAATGTTCAAAAAAACTAGCATCTTCACTTGAAATAATGGCTTGCTCCATGACTTTGGGGATTTCTTGGGGAGATAAAAGAATGCGTCTTTCAACCCAGTATTCGCCCACTTTGGTGCCATTATCAGAGTACACTTCGCTGATAACGGGGGGGTTATAGTCTTTGAGCGAGTCGAGTTGTGGCAAATCACTGACAAAAGAATTATAAATATAAACAAGGCCAACAATGCCTAATACAATAAAGAAGATTGTTGAGTAGAAGCAGAATTTAATGAACTGATAAAAGCGTTTCATGAAATCTCGAGACCATTGTAGGGTTGATAATTAACTAGTTGATATTTTATTATTTTTTTGGTTTTTATAAAAGCAGTAAAAATATCATTATTAATCCGGTTGAGACACATAAAAATCATTCTTATGAAAGTCAAAACACAAATTATAATAATTTTATTGATTTTTTCCTGCATGGCCATTGCCTGTTCAAAGGGCAAATCAGGGCGCTCTGATCGTAACGATAGAGTCCCACCCTTGGTTACAGGAACAGAACCCATCGACTCCGAATTCATCTCTGTTGGGGGAAGCGCAAAGAAGGCCAGGCGCTAAAACCAAGAAAACTAATAATATCAATTAATTAACGTTTCACAGCTCATGACAAATTGGTGCCAGGTACATTTGAAAATCATCTGTCGATATTGCTCAGACGCGTCTGACATGTCGGACAGGTCTGACTACAATCATGTAAATTCAAATGAATTCAAATGTACCTGGCACCTATAAATAAACCACAAACGTCCAGGCCATGTGAGCCATGCCGTCTTTTGCAATAAGGCGGGTAGGGGGGCTGCTGAAAGGGGAAGAGGCTTTGATCGTCCGATTTGCTTCGTAATCATACGCTCTGTTTCCAGAACTCTTGATCAACGTCAATCCCGCAAGCCTTCCATTGACATCCACACTCACTCCCCAAACAACTACCATTTGACCGTGTGAAACAAGATTCATCTGCCGTTTTAAAACCGAAACAGGATTCCAAGCAAATCTAAACTTCTTTTTAAGCTCCACATAATAAGCATTGCGTGGATCAGCAACTGTGTTGAGAAATGTGCGATTGCCTACCTTGTAATGAGGAAGATAATCATCAGTGTTTCCTGGATTGAGAGAACCAATGCTGGAGTTGAATGTAGGGATATTCTTTTTTTTGTTTTCTTGATAACGCTGCGCGTATTTCTTCCTCTCTTTAGATTTTTCTGTCTGAACAATCTCTTTGAGCTTGTCCTGCATGGTCTGTTGAGATTTAGGTCTGGGCGTTGAGGGTTGTGGGGGGCTCCCTGTATTTGATTTAGAGAATCTTGGAGACACGGTTTCTTCTTTTACACTCGAATCATAAATTGATTGCGCAGAGGGTTTAGCAGGTCTTTTTTGTACTTTTGGCTTTTGAATATCGACTATAGGAAGCTGCTTTTTGAGATTCACGAAAACCACGCGTTGTTTGTCTTCGCTTATAGTCTTTTTTGTAAAAGAATGAGTCGTGATGAAATAGAATATGGGCAAGTGGATGAGAAAGATGCTTAAGAGCAAAGGGATGAGGACCTTTAAATATTCCCGTTTACCCTGATCTGGAGATGGATTTTGCTTTGGTTTTAGCATGTAATTACATTAAGTTACGTTTGGGAAAGAAAATAGTTTTACAGTAACAAGAATCATCTCCGAAGCAAGAGCAAAACAAAGATAACCGCAAGGGCGTAAGAGCCCATCTCAAACTTAAAGGCCACATCAGTCATTTCTTCCACATAAAATAAATAAGACAAAACACCAGAAGTGCTGGCTAAAATTGCAGTGGCGATCATTTTAAGACCGCGACGTAGGCTCGAGATTTCTTTCTTAAGGGCTGTGTTGTTGACCTTGAGGCCATCAGTCCTGAGTTTATTGCTAAGCTTTCGGACATCATCAGGCAAGTTCACATAAGAGATAATAATGTCTTTGCTGGTTGAGAGAAGAATATCTGCTAGACGTTTATTATCGTCACCAAGGAGAAATTTTTCGACATAAGGCACAACAATCTCCACAGGGTTTAAGGTTTCGTCAAGGTGTGCAGTCAGACCAGTCATGAGTATAATAGCGCGTTCCAGCATGATCCAGTCTCTAGGCACAACAAAGAGGGATGTGAGATCAGCAATGCTGATATCCATTTTCTTAAGCTCGATGAGGTCATTGAGGTTCTGAAATTGTGTGACATCGAGATTTTTAAAGCTATCGATTTTAATCCCACTGATTTTAGAATAAAAGTATTCAACAACCTTATCTAAAGTTTCTTCATCATTCTTTTTCGAAATAAAACCCATGAGCTTAACAGCTTGAGAAAGGACCCTAGAATCTTTCTTAATAAGACCCTCAACAAACATGGTGAGGCCCTGCCGCATTTGAGGTGAGACAGTGGCCACAGCACCAAAATCGAGCATAGCAATTTTGCCCTCAGGTGTGATGACAATATTGCCAGGATGTGGGTCAGCGTGGAAAATGCCATCTACAAAGACCTGCTTGCAATAGAGGTGAATGAGATCAATGGCGATTTGGCTTTGATCAACAGGATAGTCTTTGAGTTTTTCGGCATGAGTAATCTTTGTGCCTTCGATAAAAGAGAGTGTGAGAACTTTTTCGCTAGAAAGATCGTGGTAGACCTTTGGAAAAACAACGTTTGTGGCATCTTTAAAATTATTAGAGATGAGTTCAATGTTTTTAGCCTCATTCTCATAATCAAGCTCTTTAACGATGATTTGAGCACATTCCTCGATAACTGCCTTTAGGTTGTAGCCTGGGAAAATAAAATGAATGAGGCCAAAAATATTCTTAATTGTTTTGAGATCTCTTTGAACGATGTTTTCGACATTGGGGTATTGGAGTTTGACTGCGAGCTTTTCACCATTTTTGTGATAAGCGACATGGACTTGTCCTAAAGATGCTGAGGCAATAGGTTCTGGGTCGATTTTTTCAAATAGCTCTTCAGATGCTTTGCTAAAGTCGTGGAGAAAGCGTTCGTTCACTTCTTCAAAAGCGTGAGGAGGCACTTTGTCTTGAAGCATTTCTAAACCCTGAGTGAGCTTGTCGGGAAAAACATTGCTCATGGCAGAAAGGGTTTGACCAATTTTTATATAAAGGCCTCTGAGCTGAAGCAGTGCTTGGATGATTTGCTTAGCTGTTTTTTCGTGCGCTCGGTCAAAGAGACCGCCTGTTCTTTCTGGATCCAAAAATTTCGAAAAGAACATGAGGGAGAGATATCTAAAAAGGATTTTAAAAGTGATGTAGTAGGCCTTAATAAAACGGGTTTTGGAGAGTTTGAATGGTTTTTCTTTTTTCATGATGTTATTGCATTTATTCAATTTATAAGAGAATGTCTATTGTATTTAAGGGGCGTTATACGGTGAGGGTTACGAGGCCCGTATCGTTTAGCGGTTAGGGTTACGTTTGAATTAGAACACGTAACCGTAACCTTGTGACGAAACGGGCTTCTTAACCGTAACCGAACAACGGTATTCATGAGAAAGAATAAAATCACATCCTTCCCCCAATCTCCAGGCGTTTATCTCATGAAAGATTCCAAAGGGCTCGTCATCTACGTCGGAAAAGCCAAGAATCTAAAATCCAGGGTGCGCCAATATTTCACAGGACATGATAAAAGGGCGCAGATTGATTTTTTGATGGCGCGGGTAAAGGAAATTGATTTTTTGCAGACGAATACGGAAACCGAAGCCCTTCTTTTAGAAAATTCTCTCATTAAGAAGCACAAACCTCGCTACAATCTCTTTCTCAAAGACGATAAAACTTATTTGGGGCTCAAGCTTACTGTTCAAGAAGATTTTCCCAGGCTTCTAACGACACGACGAGTCAAAAAAGACGGGGCAACGTACTTTGGACCGTTCACCAGCTCTGATTCACTTCGTCAGGTAAAAGAATTCATTAACAAGTATTTTCTGCTTCGTACCTGTTCTGATCATGAATTCAATCTTCGCAAACGACCTTGTCTCGAATTTCAAATCAAGCGATGCTCAGCACCGTGTGTCGACTACGTCACGGAAAAAGAATATCAAAAACAAATCGATGAAGTACTTTTATTCCTCAAAGGAAAAAGCAAGGATCTCAAAAAAGTAGTCAAAGCGCGCATGCATGAGGCTTCAAAATGTGAACAATTTGAAGAAGCAGCTAGATTGAGAAACCTTTTACAGAGTATGGACCTTGTGCTTGAAGGGCAGAATGTCACACAGCTCTCTTTTGATTTTGTTGATGTGATTGCCATGCAGCGCGAGGGCAATCGAGTGGGTGTGGCTGTGCTCATGGTGCGAGAATCTAAGCTCATTGATTCAAGGTATCATGTCTTTAAATCTCTCGAAGATGACGAAGCCTTTTTGCACAATTTCATTGTCCAGTATTACACAGAGAAATCTTTTATTCCAAAAGAGATTCTTGTTGCCACAGAAATAAAGAAGAAAAAGATTCTCGAGGATGTTCTTTGTGAACGCATGGGGTATAAAGTAAAGATTCGTCTGCCTAAACGTGGCGAAAAGAAGAGTGTCTTAAATATAGCTAAGCAAAATCTAAAATCTCATTTTGAAAAGACACGTAAAGACGAGGGTGAAAGCCAGAAGGCCTTAGAGAGTTTAAAAAAGAAACTTCATCTGAAAAAAATACCAAAAAGAATTGAGTGTTATGATGTGTCAAACATCTCGGGCAAATATGCTGTGGCTTCGCTTGTGACGTTTGTGGATGGCAAAAAGAAACCTGACGCGTATAAGAAATTCAAAATCCGCCAATTGGATTCACCAAATGATTATGCCATGCTCAAAGAGGTCTTTGAGAGGCGTTTTAAGAGAAAAGAAAAAGGTTGGGCCTATCCAGATCTTGTTCTTGTGGATGGAGGCAAGGGACAATTAGCGCAGGTGAAGAAGGTTTTTGAAGAGTTAGATATTCAGGGTATTGATTACATTTCGATCGCTAAAGGTGCTTTGTCTTCCAGGTCGTCCCTAAATGTCATTCCCGCGAAAGCGGGAATCCAGAAGGGTATAAAAAGACTGGATCCCTGCCTTCGCAGGGATGACAATAATGGCATTATCAGACAAACTGTAGGTCGCGGCAAGGGGGTGATCGAAGATGTTGTTTATTTGCCAAATCGAAAAAATCCAGTCAAATTCAAACCAGGGTCAAAGGAGTTGTTTCTATTGCAACGAATTCGTGATGAAGCGCATCGGTTTGCAATCATGTATCATCGAAAATTGAGGGATACAGTAGGGTGACCAATATCTATTTTGTATGCTCAGTATACAGACGTTATAAATAATAGCTCCCTTTTGTAGCACCTTGAACCAAATTCATGCGATATCCTTAATAGTTATAATACTAAAAAAGGAAATGGTATGAAAAGAATTCAATTATTATTGAGCAGTATTTTTATCACATTACTCATTGCGAGCTGTCAGTCTTCACCTGTTCAGAATAAGGTAAGCGAGACAAAAAGCATAAAGCAACATGAAGACGTTGTTATTGATTTAAAGAAAGAAGATGAAACCAAGAAAGTAGTTCGTATTGAGCACTTTATATCTGACGATATTTAACTCAGACATTCCCATTCACCCGCAATCCCATTTGTATTCTCAGTACACCGCTTCGCTATTACCTATCATCGGAAGCTTCGCGATAAAGGCTTTTTGAAAGATTAAATACCATTCATGTTCTCACAATTTGATATATTTGAAGTATCCAGGATTGAAACAATTTGAAAACTAAAAGTATCATTCCCAGGTCCACAATCGACAACATCATTACCTGATCCATACACCATATCATCGTCAGAACCTGCTTCAACAGTATCATCACCATGGCTGCCCACATTAATATCGTCATTTCCATCTCCGCCACTGATTACATCATTACCACAAGCTCCCTTTATTGTATCAGCACCAAGACTTCCTTCAACAATTACTGCTTTAAGCTCATCTCCTTGATTGTTACAGTAATTCTCCGGGTCACCAATATGATTACCATAATAGTATTCTTTATAATGTAGTGACATGCATTTATCATCTCCTCCACCGAGTCTCACTGTTAATCTTGAATACAGACTTATTGACCAATGATAAGCAACATCGTCATCACCTAGGTTAGAGTCAATGTTGATAAAATCATAGTCAGTGCCGCTCCAGGTATCGACTTGTACACCATTTACCATTAATTTATATTCATGAGGTCTAGTCATTAAGCTATTCGCTTTTATTGCAGGAGTAGCTTCTGCTATTACTTTTACGTCATCCAGACCAGAGTTTGTGTCGTTAGGATCTTCAAACCTAGCATTATTGTCCAGTGAGGGTTTAGCTTTTACTGTAATGGTTTTTCCATATAAACCTTTAGAAATGGGTGGATCATCTGAAGGATCTGAAACACTTACATTTCCCAAATTCTCCAAATCATCTACGTAATCAGCAGCTTCAGTATCATCCCATGAATCCTCGTCAATATATTTTGGTGGTTCATATGTAGCAATAATTTCAATAACATCATCCCCAGAAGTGCCTTGGATATTTTTTACTTTTAAAATATCGAGTGTCATTTTCGAGTCAGAATCTATTCTGCCAATTCTTGTACCAATAATTTCAGCATCTACATGTTTCATTGTGGCTGATACAATGGATGGTAAGCAAAGAAATATACTTAAACCTATTAAACAAATAATAATTTTCTTCATCCCAAACTCCTTTCATTAGATATTGTACATTAAGCAATTTTCGCGCCAAAACATGAGACAAATAAGGTAATAATATTATATAATTAAGAATTGTATTCTAACTAAATCATGATTCATAATGATAATTTATCGGTTTGAGAAGAGGGGGGGCTGTGTCCGCTGGGACACGAAAATTACTTCAAAATGAGGACAGATGAGGCTTTCTCTCCGATAGAAAAGTGATGGTCGGATCTGTCTATAAGATGGCTGATTTTGTAGCTAATCTCTTGCCAAATGCTGCACTTTCGGCGGTAGGCTTGCAACCAGGTTTTCAAACAGCTGGTATTGGTGAAGTTTCGTCTGGCTCGCTCTTTCCTCAGGTTGAGTGGGGATTTAGTACGCCAGGAATATTCAGACCCACACCCATTGTCATGGCGAAATCAAGTAGAGCGAGAAAGAAAACTCCATATAGGCCAGCTGCCAGACGCAGGCCTCCTGATCCGGTTTTAGATCCAAAGCCAGAAAAGCCTCAAAAACCTGAGTCTGCTTTAAAAAGATTTGTGAGAAGATTTGTTTGGGATCCTGTAAGGTATGACGAAGATACATTTGATTATTTAAAGAGAGAAACAAGAGGAGGCATTGATCAAAAGAAATTGATGGGAAATAGTACAGCAGCATTTGCTGGTCATGGAAAGGATAGAAAACAAACAAAGTGGTTTGTAGACGCTGTTCGGAAAGTAATGAGGCCAGAATGGAAAGTAGGCTATAAGGCCAGAGTTTTAGAAATTGGTTCTGGTAATGGCGCGCTGGCAAGAGAAATATCTAATCAATTGGGTATTGTGGTGCATGAATTAGACATGATGCCCAGAGAGGCTGCCACAGACATGACGCAAGGGGATATGAAGGATATGCCGTTTAGGAATGGTGGGTTTCCGGTTGTTGTTTCTTCTTTTGCTGTTGAATATGGTGGGGCACCTGCCTTGAGAGAGGTTTACAGGGTTTTGCCAACAAGAGGAAAGTTCATTGCTTTAGTTCATCACAAGCATTCATCAATTGCAGGGAATGCTATCAGGTTATTCAAAAGTCCAATTGGGAAAGCTATGAAGTTGGCTTATGAAATCTTATATGGAGTCCGCCTTACACGGCTAATTTTTGCTCTTCCTCTTATTCCATATGGAAGTTTTATTAGATTAGGTGAAGAGTTCAAAAGAGTTGCTTATGAAGATAGAGCTGATGCTATTCGACAATTTGAACAAGCAGGATTTAGACGTAAAAAAATTAAAATCACAGATGCCTGTGCGCCTCGAATCCTATGGGGAAAAGGTAAGCCAGATGTAAATTTTGGGTATTTTATTGTGGCAGAGAAGTAGAGAAAATATTACCCCATAGCTGCAAGATAACCACCCCAGCGAAGTGCCCAATCAGTGTCATATTCTACTATTTCCCTAGCAATTATTTTTCGTTTAGATTCTGTAACAACAGAATTTTGAACAGAGGATCTAAAAAACAAAGCCTTAATATCAGGTTTTCTATTTAATAAATCCACGCCAAATTGAGCTTCTCTCACAGTAAGATTTACATAAGAATCAGCTTTGTCTTCTTCTTTAAAACGGCCTTCTTCTGCCCTGGCTAAGGTGTAAACAGCATCTATATCTATTTTTGGAAACCTGTCCATATTTAAAGCTACAGTTAAATACCCTTTGTCGTACATTTCTTGTCTATTTTCAGCTCCTTCTTTTTTTTCTTGAACAACATATTCTTCGAATTGCGCATTTGTGCAGCCAAGTTGAGCAAAAAAATCCTGATAAACACTTATTTCATCATGAGAAGTCGCATTTACACGTAGATAATGAGTCATAGAAATCCTTTAGCTGTCTGAGGTTAGTCTATTTTATTACTATAGGGCAGAGAGTGACAGATATTGCTGAGAAATCGCAATCTCATTATATTTCCGTGTCCGCGAGGACACGGAAAGTACTTAAAAATGAGGACAGATGAGGCTTTCTCTCCGTTAGACAGCTGATGTCGGATCTGTAAAAAAATTAAAATCACAGATGCCTGTGCGCCTAGAATCCTATGGGGAAAAGGAAAGGCAGATGTTAATTTTGGGTATTTTGTTGTGGCTGAGAAGTAGAGATTGTTTCAAATAATTCCTTCCGCTCGGTTCATGAATAGAGTGTTTTGTAAAGAAGACAGCGAATATCTTGTGTGCCCAGCATACGTCTATCAGTAAAAACCATACAAAATAGCATCAACAAAGCATCAATTTTGACGATAATAGGATAGATTACAGTTCGTAGATTGTAGTTCGTAGTTCATTAAAGTAGGGGCGGGTCCCTGTGCCCGCCCGTTAAATGCCAGGCACTTTAGTGTCTGGAAATGATATTCCCAGTATACGCCCACCTGTAAAAACCACCTATAATACTATCAACAAATAATCATTTTTGACGATAATGGGGACGATTGTAGTTCGGAGTTCGTAGAAAATTCCCCACTACGAACCACGAACTCCAGACTGCGAACTGTAAAGGAGATTTAATATGAACGAATATAATTTTAATCTATTCAAAGCCCAGTATAATGATGAAGGTCAGATTTCATCAATTTTTCTTTATAATGATGGTTGTTCTTGCAGTTGTATTTATGAGGAAGGGGTAGAGGCTCTTAATGAAGATGGGTTAAGCGTAGTGAATCCTGTTTTAAAAGTATGGGATGCAGATGGAGATGGTGTGCTAGACACAGAATTACCTCCTTGTCAGTCTTTTACTGAGGCAGGGCCAATAACAGATCAAGGGCGACAAGCAAGTCAGGATTTAGAGAACATTACTAGAGGTCTTAACAGGAGGTTTAGAAGAGATACACGACGAGCTGTAAATGAATATCCTGGTAGTTCGACGCGTGATGACTGGATGGTATACTCATCAAGCCCTCGTGCATATATAGCTTATGAAATGGGTGATGGATATTCCCACAATCAGCCTATTCGTATGTATGGCTATTATACTGCTCTAGAACAAGAAAGAGCTGATCCAAATTATGATAATAAAAATAAATGGTTTGTTAGGGATATTGATCGAGACAACAAACCAGATTTTATTGAAGAAGTTATCATTCCAAATATCAGTGGCTTCAAAGAAGCAGCTTTGCTTAAGGTCCCAGTTCATTTATATCCAAGTGTGTATAGAGAATTTGAAGAAACGGTGGGGAGAAGAATGGAATATGATGAAGGATCTGAAGGAAAAGAATAAGGAGATCTTATGGCTGGATTAGAATTATACGCAATTTACGACAATGAACGTTATACAATGGATGATCAGCGTGAAGCGGCTGGTGAGGATGTAAACACGAATCGATTAGAGACGTTAAGCCAGGGTCCTTATGAATGCACTCAGAGTAATTCAACTGATCGTATGTACACGGATCAGCAAGGTGATGCGCGAGTTCTTCAGGGCAGTAGTCAAAAATATTTTAAAATGAATGATACAAATCATGATGGTGTTGTTGATGCAGAGATGCTTGCTTGTCAGTATGCGAAGAGGCCGATAACAGATCGAGGCCAGAAGTTAAAAAGAAAATATGAGGAGCTGATTAGTGGACTTGATCAACGGTTTGTTCAAGATGCCTCAAGACTTATTGCTCCTGAGAAAAAAAGTACACGGGAACGACCTTTGTCTTTTAGTGATATGAAGGGGATTATTTTATTTGAACCATATTCAGATGCTAGGATTGATGGAGAGTGGACCAATGGATACAATATGTGGTTTTTTTACGATAAAGACGAAGATGGAGCGCCAGATCTAGTCAGTTTAGTTTTATATGATGTAGAAGGATACGGCCAGGTTTCTATCGAAGGTCTATCTGTTGAACATGTTCCGAGTGCTGTGAGGATGCATGAAGAAGCGATGAGAATGGCGGGGGCAAGGGAATAATGAATAAGGAATAGGTGGAGAGTCAAAACGTTACTTCCTTGGGCACATTTGTGCCCAAAATATCATTACAAAACACAACAAGAAGTGAAATCTTGCGAGAAGAAAAGTATATCTTATATTGAAAGGAGATATACTATGAAGAGATTACCTTTTTTAATTGTACTTCTAGCATTTGTGGTTATGGCAATTACCTATACAGCCATTCAGCTTTATAAGCCTGTTCTAACAATGGAAAAAAATCCCAAACCAACAGAAGAAATGATTGTAGATTCAAACCGAGATATTGAAAATAAGACTTACCAAAGCAAGGCTATGAAAGGTAAGCGCCAATAATGCGTAATGAGAGCTCTTCTACGCAAGTCCATAAAAGAAATATCCCTTGCAACTTCATCAAATTCATCAAATAAAGCCTAGGTGACTGATGATAATGTTCAAAAACTGAAAGATCGCCTTCATGTTTCCGAAAACACGCTAGTGGCTATCCTTAATCTCATTCCAGACACAGTCTTTAAAATATCAAAAAACGGTGATTTCTTGGATTGTAAAGCAGGGGCAGACCAAGATCTTTTAGCACCTATTCTCGAAATCATTGGTTCTAATGTGAGTGATATCTTCTCTGAAGAATTGGCTGATCAATATCTTTACTACATCAACAAAGCCCTCGAGACCAAACATCTACAGGTTTGTGAATACAAACAAGTCATCAATCATGTTCTCCTAGATTTTGAAGCCCGCTTTATTGCCTCAAGTGAAGAGAACGTTAGGGTCCTTGTGCGAAACATCACAAAACGAAAAGTGGCCGAAGACAAACTCACGCAGATGATTGTTCAGCTTCAAGAAAGCCAAGATAACTTGGTGTCAATTCTCAATCAAATGAGTCAAGGGAGTGCTATTACAGATCATAAAGGACGGCTCACATTTTTGAGCTATTCAGCCATCAAGCTTCTTCAGATAAATGAAGAAGATTGCCTAGGTCAGAATTGGCAAGATGTGATTTCGCTTTCACATGATGAACTTGAGCACGTGAATCAAATGCTCGAGCTTGCTCCAAAAGCACGAGGAAAAACTCTTATTCATATTGTTTCAAAACAAGGACAACAATGGATTGATCTCGAAATCAAAGATCACCCCCATGAACCTAAAAAGAAAATACTATTTTTTCACGATGTCACTGAAGTCCATCGTCTCAGACAACTTTTACGAGATAAAACACCTCATAAAGGAATTGTAGGGAATAGCCAGTCCATGCAAAGAGTTTATCAGCAAATTTCTGAGCTAGCACCAGCTGATCTTGCTGTTCTTATTCAAGGGGAAACTGGCACTGGTAAAGAGGTTGTGGCACATGCGATCCATAACGCAAGTCCCAGAAAAGCAAAGCCCTTTATTGCAGTGAATTGTGCAGGACTTGTAACAGATTCACTTTTGGGCAGCCAACTTTTTGGTCATAAAAAGGGATCATTTACAGGTGCTATCGAAGACCATAAAGGCTTTTTAGAAGTGGCTGATGGAGGCACACTCTTTCTTGATGAGATTGGTGACATGCCAATATCCGTTCAAACTCAGCTCTTAAGATTTTTACAAGAAAAAGAAATCATGCGTATTGGTGAAAACATCACACGAAAACTTAATGTCCGTATCATAGCTGCTTCGCAACATGACTTGGATGACGAGGTAAAAAAAGGAAAGTTCAGATTAGATCTCTTGTACCGTATACGTGTGGCAACGATTTATCTTCCACCTCTTCGCGAACGACGTGAAGACATTCCCTTACTCACAGCATGGTTTATAAAAAAACACGCAAAAGAGCAGGGCAAAGAAATTCAACACGTGAGCAATGACGCCATGCAAATACTTGTCACACATTATTGGAACGGAAACGTGAGAGAACTTGAAGGTGTTATTAGTATTTCGGTTTTAAGGTGTCAGGGAGCGATAATTAATACAGCTGATTTGCCGCTTAAAGAAATGACAGCTCAATCAAAAGATTATGAATTTAACCCTGAGAACAAACTTTCCCCTGCCCAAAGGATAGTCAGGGTGATTGAAGAGACACATGGGAACAAGACCAAAGCTGCCAAGCTCTTGGGTATGAGTAGGTCTACATTGTACAGAAAGATAAAGGCATTCAATATCCCTATTGAATCTCAACCAACAATGTAATATCATGATACAATAGTGAGACAGTTGACACAATCTGACACAGATATGTGTCAATATGTGCCATATCAAGCATTGATGAGTATTTATCTTGTTGAATTTATTATGTATTATATATTTCGAGTTGGCACTGAAATTGCTTTAGAATGA
>CAZSTS010000001.1:0-237456 GCA_964609965.1 uncultured Nitrospirales bacterium | reverse complement strand
GAATGAGTTAATAGAATGAGTTAATAGAATGAGTTAATAGAATGAGTTAATAGAATGAGTTAATAGAAGGAGAAGACATGACGCCCAAAGAAGTAATAAACTTTGTTAAAGAAAAAAAAGCTAAAATTGTCGATTTTAAGTTCACAGACCTCATTGGAACCTGGCAACATTTTTCTATCCCTGTTGCGGAAATGAATGAGAGCCTCTTTGAAGATGGAATAGGCTTTGATGGTTCGTCTATTCGTGGTTGGAAAACTATCCACGAGTCAGACATGCTTGTGCAACCGGATCCCACAACTGCTAAACTCGATCCTTTTTGCGAAGGGCCTACGATTTCTATCACCTGTAACATTGTCGATCCTATTACGCGTCTTCCTTATGATCGCGATCCACGGGCAGTGGCAAAAAAGGCAGAAGAATATCTTAAATCAACAGGGCTAGCTGACACTGCTTTTTTTGCAGCTGAGGCTGAATTTTTTATTTTTGATCATGTTCGTTATGAACATAATGAGTTCAGCAGTTTTTACGAAGTAGATTCTGTAGAAGCAGAATGGAATACAGGTCGTCATGAAAATAGCCAAAACCTAGGACATAAGATCAGACATAAAGCAGGTTACTTTCCCTGTGCTCCTTCTGATCAACATCAGAATATCAGAACTGAGATGTCTCTAGAGCTCGAAAACTTAGGTTTTCCCGTAGAGTGCCATCATCACGAGGTAGGGACTGCTGGACAAGCTGAAATCGATTTACGCTATGATTCACTTCGAAACATGGCTGATAAGATGATGTGGTTTAAGTACGTGATCAAAAACGTAGCACGACGTCATGGCAAGACAGTCACTTTCATGCCAAAACCAATCTATGGCGATAATGGTTCAGGCATGCACACGCACGTTTCTTTGTGGAAGGCAGGAAAACCTTTATTTGCTGGTGATCAATACGCTGGCATTTCTGAGATGGGACTTTACTTTCTTGGTGGGATTCTCAAACATGCATCTGCCTTAGTGGCGTTTACCAATCCTACAACAAATTCCTATAAAAGATTAGTGCCTGGTTATGAGGCTCCAATCAAGCTTGCTTATTCATCCAGGAATCGTTCAGCCGCACTTCGTATTCCTATGTATTCATCTTCACCAAAGGCAAAGCGAATTGAGTTTAGAACTCCTGACCCTTCGTGTAACACGTATCTGGCTTTTGCAGCTATTCTCTTGGCTGGTTTAGATGGAATACAAAATAAAATCGATCCTGGAAAACCATTGGATAAGAACATCTATGGACTCAGTCCTCAAGAGCTTTCAAACATCCCCTCGATCCCAGCTTCTTTAGATGAATCTCTCGAAGCGCTCAAAAAAGATCGTGAATTTCTCCTTGTGGGAGATGTTTTTACAGAAGATCTTGTGAAGGCGTGGATTGATTATAAAATGGATTACGAAATCAAAGAAACAAGACTACGTCCTACTGCTACTGAGTTCTTTTTGTATTATGATATATAGTCCTTCGACTGTGCTCAGGATCTTCGATGGATAGTGAATTGTAGATTGTATGTCGATGGAAAAGAGTAAATCATAAGCCAATAGGACAATTCATTCGAATCATATCCTTTTTCGATAGAGGGCCGTTAATGCAATCATCTTCTAACAAGGTGATAGCCGTATTGTAGGCCTTTGCTATTGATTGGTAATAATAATAGGCTGTTTCACAGTAATCTCCAGATTGGTAGAATTTTAAATAATCATAGTAGTATTGAGCTTCATCGAAAATATCATCAATTGTAATTCTTTCAAAGTTCCGAACTTGGTTACATATTAATGAGCTGGTCATTTTAGGATCACGAACTGTTATTGCTTGGTCATCTATGGAATAGATGTCTCCATCTTCGTAATCATGCTTTTTGTCAGTAATGTTTGGATCTATTACCACTGCTGTTGGGTTGAGGGCGTTACCACCACAGAGATCATGATTTAATGAATGAGCACGACCTAAGGAATCTACCAATTGTTGATGATAGTCTCTGCATTCCTCACAAAAATCAGATTCACTTATGGAGCAGATGCTTGTTTTATGATCTAAAGTTTTAGAAATAAGTGTGGTCAATTCCGATATGTCGTCGCTAATGCCAGTACATATTTTGGAAATTCCAGGATCGCTTTGTGGCTTATCGTTCCTCAAATCAAATCCCTGTGCTTTAATTGTCAGCAAGCTCAATAGAAAAATAAATAGAACAAATACTGATAGTCTTATTGTTGCTGTTTTCATATTTGACTCCATTTAAATAGTGTAAAAAGGCTTAATTACTAGCACTTTCATAATAGTAATCAGGATCCCTATTCAAACATATCACAACTATAGCGAGCTTCTGCATCAATACCAAAACAGTAAAGAGAGGTGCCTAAGTCAGAGATGTTAAATTTTGCTCCGTTAATGTGTTCACAATAGTTAAAGAGAATAGCCTTTGCATTTTGATCCAGAGAAGAAATGTCAATATTTGGAAAAGTATCTCTTATTCTTAATATAGAATTTTTTTCGCTCCTAAGCACGCTTTCTTGACATAATAGATTTTGAATAGAATCCTCATTCAAAGTAGGTATATATAGCTGTATCTTGGATTCATTTTTTTGGATATTACTAGCTAGCGCGGTTTCTAATGATAAGGGTATCCCACATTGTTTCGTATTTAGCAGTTTAGCTTTAGCTAAAGCAAATGTAACATTATTATAATAACGTGTTGCTTCATTACATGCGTTTTTGAGTTCTGGGTCTGCTTTGCAGATAATGCCTTTGTGTGACGAAGCAGCGATCTTTAAATCTTCAACAACAGGAATCTGATTGCCAATTGTTGTACATAAGTCTAGCTTTGTATTTTTAACGACTTCTTGAATATTGAAGTCCCATGCCTTTGCTTGCAGTGTCAGCAAGCTCAATAGAAAAATAAATAAAACAAATGCACATAGTCTCATTGTTGATGTTTTCATATTTCTACCCTTTATAAATTTGCAAGCTTACTACCAGGCACCATCACCACCATAGTAATAGCCGGAATTAGGATCGTTTTTGAACTTATCGCAATCTGTGACCATATCTTCCAAGTTATCCAAACCATCTGTATTGCACAAATCATCGTACAAATCAGAGGCTTGATCCTTAGCTTTGTAAATAGCTGTACAGTAATTGTATGTTAATCCCATGGCATTTTCATCCATACCACTTGTATTAACTGATGAGAAACTATCATAGATTGTTTCTAAAGTGTCTTTCTCATTCTCAAGCAGGCTATTACATAAGGTGTTTTTTAGGACATCTGGATTAAGGATTGTACTAGTTGCTTTCTTTAAAATATCTATTTTTGCTGGAATCTTTTCTTTGCTGAACTCATCAACGGACATGCTATTATCAGATTCGTTTTGGCTATTAACAGGCTCTAGTTCTGTTATTTTTTTATGCAAAAAAGGTACGCCACACTCACGGGCGTTTAGAAAATGTACCTTAGTTTCTGCTTGAGCAACATAGTCAAAGTAAGTTGTTGCTGTAGCACATTCAAGGTTTGTATTACAGAGAGCTGTCTTATGTCCTTCCACAGCAACTTTTAAATCTTCGACAATAGGCACTTGAGTACTGAGTAATCCACAAATACCTGGCTTGAGAGGGATATTTTTGTCTTTAGCATACTCAAGGGAATGAAAATCTAACGCACGGGCTAGGCTTAGTGGAAGTAATATTAGGGATAGGGTAATTAAAAGTGTGAAAGTTGTTTTCTTCATATATGCCTCCGGTTCCTGGTCTAATATGCAAAATCAATACCAAGGCACTTGGAATTCTGTTTAATAAAGACATGTAATTATATATGGTTAGAGATGATGGCGAAGAGAGCGAGATTTTGAGAGTCAAATTTTGATAATAAAACATCGATTATTTTCAAATTGAGAAAAAAATAGAAGATGATCCTGGACACAATTGTGCCCATTTTTTGTCATGTGGGGATCATTTTTCACAACAATTACACTATAGGTTACGAGAATATAATAGAGATTATGGGAACACCAAAAATTCAAAAACCACCTGAACCAAGATCAGTTTTAGATAACCCAAGAGCGGCTATTGAAGAATTTGATCCACAAGAACGTCAAGCCTCAATGAATCGGTTAGACTGTTTTGTGACAGAACCTTCTCAAAAGGATGCTGCCTTGATTGTGGCAGCTGGTTATTTGGAGCAACCTGATTTTTTTGACCTGAGTTTTTCAACTCGTTTTGCAGCCATTCGACTTTTTGGATTAACAACAAGTCACGCAGACCAATTTGGAGATGTTGTTTTATCTGTATTTCAAAAAGAAACCCATCCAGTTCTAAAAACGATTGAAGCAGGGATCCTCATTGGGTACGGACACAAAGAAGCTATCCCAGTACTTGTAGAGTCCTTATGTTCAAAAACCAACTACCCATTCATTGAACAATACCCTTTATGGGAAGTCGCTCGACAAACATTGCCTTATTATACAAGTGCTGATTTTGATTTAAGTATTAGCAGAAGTCCATGTGTAACACAGGATAGTTGGCTTGCTTGGTGGGAGGACAATCAAGAAAAACTCATCTGGGATGACACAAGCAATAAATATGTTATAATAGAAGACACGTCAGAATAGAATTGAGGGGGTATATGCAAAATAAGCAATCATATCTTAAGATAATACCAGTTTATCTACTGTGCGTTTTATTTCTTGTAGCAACAATGAGTTGTAATGATAGCGGTGGATCTTCAGATTCTGGATCAGCAACATTAGATGCTTCAGAAACTATCACAGGATTTGATAATACTGATGTCACAAACTCGATTTCAAAATTAAACTATTTTGTATTGAAAACAGACACACACTCAACAACTGCCAATATTGCCATGAGTTACCTTGGTAGTGATGAAACCTTTATGACACGCTATTCTGCAGTTTATGTATTGGGCGGAACAGGAAATGCAACAGATCATGGTGTAGCGCTTCTTGAAGTTATGAACAGTGATTCTGATACAAGATTACAAACTATGGCAGCGGGTATCTTGATAGGTTGGGGTTATTCAGAGGCCATTCCAGTTCTCATCACATCACTTTCTTCAAGCGAATATCTTCCTTTTACGGCAGAAGAACCCATTTGGACTTTGGCACAGAAAGCACTTCCTAATTACACAGATCAAGATCTTGATCTCAGTACAGCTACAACAAGCACAACAGTTTCTGCCACACAAACAGCCTGGCAGAGCTGGTGGGACACAAATGGATCTAGTCTCACATGGAGTTCTAGCACTAAACAGTACTCAAATTAGTTTTTAGGAGAACATGATGAACGGAAAAATTAAAATAACAAATTTCATTGTTATGATATTCACACTGAGCTTGTTTGCAGTTTGTTCATTCATTGGAAATGCCTATGCTAAGGCTTCTTTTACATCATCAGCAAGTAGTAATACAATGAGTCTCAACATTATGCTCGTGGGACCAGGGGCAAACACAGGTCTCGCAGCAACAATTCAAAATGCCATAGAAGATGCTTGGGACAATGGTAGCGCTGATTATAGTTGTCACAACATTGATTTCGATATCAACGTAGAATTTACCGATGGTTATGAGCTCGCAGAAAATACAGACGCTAGCATGAGTGAATCAGATTTTGTTCTTTCAAACGTTTTTGAATTTCCAACATACTCTGATTACGAAGTCTGGTATGTTCCAGATATTGCGCCCGGTACTCCTTTTAGGCCCGCGGCTGCTATTGGTGATTATGCTACAGATATGATGGGCACGGTCACAGCTCATGAACAAAGCATGGTTTATGCCCATGAAGCAGGTCATGTCTTTGGTTTGCAGGATCAATATACGTGTACTTTTGATTCAGAGGGTAAATCCACGTGTACAGTAACTGAAGAAAAGTATGAAGATAATTTTATGAATGACGCCTGGGAAGGAAGCGTTGAAGCTGTGAACTTTGAAGATTTGATGAGTGCCTATGAAGCTGCTTCGGGTAATGACGTTAATCCATGTTTAAAATGTTATTTGCACATTGATGATGGTGATGTGCCTTCTATGGTGGCAGAGCTTTCCTATTATGCTACTATGTATTTTGATGTTACTCCAGATTATGCGATTACAACAACTGATAGCACAAACACATTAGGAGGCACAGGCACGGGATCGAGTGAATGGGTTACGGTTATCACAAGTGACTCAACATTGTTTACTGGCTTTGAATCAACAGTAGATCCCTATGATATGACGATCACGGGTGATACATTATCAGGTATATATACGGTAGCATTTACTACTACTGATTGGAGTCAGGCTTCAAAATCAGATACTGGTGTTTATCGAAGTTGGAGTGATTGTAGTACCTATTTTCCTTATAGTACAGGAACATGTACTGGATTATCATCCAACCTTGATTCTCTCATGATTGATACGAGTGCAGCCACAAGTGGTATGACATGCACTTTTAGTACTTCACTTGGAGATTATACAGGAACGTATTATTTAGAGATTACTTCTATACAAGGTTAGGGCAAAAAAAAACGGGGAATTTAAAAAATTCCCCGCTCCCCAAATCGTACCCAGCTTGAATTCTACCCTTAGAAAACTCGTTGATCCTGAGTCTGTTCTTTCTTTTCTAGTTCTAGTTGAATGAGTCTCTGCTCAAGCCTTTTTACCCTCTTAATAAGATTGTCTACGTGGGCCACTAAAGGATCCTCGATATTAGTCTCAGAACTAAGTGGCATCGTATTAATGTCTTCAATTAGGTCATCAAGATATGGACTGTGTTTTTTAGTCATAAAAATTCCTGTTCCCTATCTAATAATGCAAGGCATGTGCCAGAAGAAGAAGAATTCGCTAACTATATAAATATATTAATGAAATACCTTTTTTGCACCTGATTTAGCCCCTTATATTCCTATAATTGAATGTATATTAGATGAAATTTTCTGATTTATACAGATGATGCTAGGATGTTTGGGATTTCGATTTTTGTAGGGTAATCAATACAATCTCTCGTAGACGAGATAATTCACTAAAACTTTTTTAACATAATCACTTGTTTCCATGTATGGAATCAATTCAATAAACTCATCCATTTCCATAGTATTTGCTTTTTTAGACCAGCGACTCACAGCATCAGGGCCAGCATTGTAACCTGCTATGGTAAAAATGAGATTGTTATCGAATGTATCAAGAAGGTATTTAATATAATACGTGCCAAAGAATATATTTACATCAGGTTTGTTGAGAAGATGGGTTTGAAAGTTTGGAAACTTTATTTTATTTGCAATCTCTTGTGCTGTGGGAGGAATGATCTGCATGAGGCCGTAAGCAAAGGCGTAGGAGAGGGCTTCGGGTTTAAAGGCTGATTCCTGTCTCATCATAGCGTAAACAAGGTTGGGTTCAATTTTCCATAAATGAGAAAAAGGTGAAACAAATTCTCTGTAAGCTCGTGGGTAGGCAAATCTAAATCCTTCTAAAAGAGAGGCTCCCTCGGTTTGACCTCTGGTGTTTTGTTTGCGAAGTCCAAAACCACGGTTAAAGTTCTTGGCCATCTCAAAAGCCTTGATACCCTCATAATTTAATGATCCTCTAGCCAAAGATGAGTACCGGGATTCATCAAAAGACTCATTAAATAAACCGATTTTTGAGAGCAAAACAGCTGTGGTGAGTCCTTTATCTAAGGTGACTTTTTTGAATTTTTTAAAACGCCGTTTTGTTTTCGTGTTTTTCTTGGGAAGGTGCGAAAGAACATCAGAGCTGATAACAGATGAAGGAGAAAGAAAGGGGTGTCTGAGGCGGTGTTTTGAAAGAAGTCCATAGTACCCCAAAGGATTCTTTGCCACTAGGTTGTTATAAATGGCGCGTGCTTGATCCTCTTTACCTGTTTTATCAAAGATGCGTGCCTTCCAATAGGTTAGTGATTGCCTTTTGCTTTTATACTTTTTTGTAATCGTATCAATTTCGATCAAGGCTTGGTCATATTTTTGGAGCAGGTAAAAACTCCAAAACCTAAACCAGTGCGCACGATCTCGTTGCCAGCTTGAACCCTTTTTCAAAAAGAGTGCAAAATAGGAGCTGGCTTGCTCGTAGTTCTCAGAATCAAAGTGGATAAAACCTAATTTAAATTTTGCTCTTCGCGCGTATTTTGAGTTGGGAAAATTATTGATGATGTGCTTGAATGCTATAGTTGCTTGTTCAAAATTATCGTATCTTAGATACGAATGGGCAATTTTATCCCAAAGAGAGTCTTGAGAGGCTGTAAAATTGCCTGATTCCAAAAGCCGTTTGTAAAGCTCTGCTGCTTTTTTGTAGCGTCTGGCTTTAAAGTGTCCGTAAGCCACCTTTTCTTGATACGCTGGATTATTTTGATACAGGGCCTGCCATGTATTGAGTGCTTTAAGAGGAAATCCCGTTGAGACTAGTTTTTCGGCACGTTTGTTCCAAAGCCCTGTTGAAAGGAGTTTATTGGGAGAAACTCTTTTGATTTTAAGAAGGTCGAATATTTTATTATCGTATTCTGTGCCAGGTTGATCAACAACGACTTTTCGAAAATAGACATAGGCGGATTTTTTATTTTTGGCAAAATATTCAGACAGGCCCAGATAATAATTTGACTTGATCGGAACCCATTTATCTCTTCGGTATTTCTTTTTGAGCAGAGCTGTTTCTTTAAGAATTTGGTCTTTTTGTTTTGTGAGGGCCAAGAGCTTCATTCTGAACCAAACTGTGTCCCATTCAATCTTCTTACTTGGTGAAGAAATAACAGGTAAAGCCCTTAGAGCTGTGCTGTATTTTCGGAGCTGAGAATAAGTTTTGGCGAGATAGTATCTTCCATAGTTGTAGAGTGGTGAGGTGCTACGGATTTTGATGAATTGTTTTTTTGCCTCTTCGGGCCGTGTTTTAATCAGCTTCTTTGTCTTCCAAAGCCTTAAGGCATCTTTGACATGGGAATTTTTGAGCAGAGATTTACTATGACTGAGGTCTCGGGGTATTTTATTATCTAATTCTTTAAGTGTGCTTTGGTAGACATCAATATTGTTTATAGGTTTTGAGGAATCGTCTTTTGCAAAAGCAAACGACGTGCAGATAATGAGGGCAGCCACAAGGGTAACCCCTACTTTAAATTTTGATAAATTCATTTCTTTGCCTCATTCCACATCTCATTCCATTTCTTGAAAGGAATGTCTTTTGCGATGAGCTTTTCTTTTTTGAGAGTTTTTTCCATGTGGTTGAAGCGTTTTTTAAACTTTTTATTGGCTTGTTTAAGCGCCATCTCAGGATTCACATCGTACACACGACAGAGGTTGGCTGTAGCAAATAAGAGATCGCCTAATTCTTCCTCAATATGTTTTTTGTTATTGCTTTTTACAGCTTGTTTAGATTCTTTTAATTCTTCTTCGACTTTATGAAAAACATCAGTAGGCTTTTTCCAGTCAAAACCAATACGAGCGACACGTTTTGATATCTTATAATTCTCGAGCAAAGCAGGGAAGTGTTTTGGGATGCCATCAAAGACTGAAGGGGCTTTGCCTTGTTTTTTGGTCTTTTCTTCAGCTTTGATTTTGACCCAGTTTTTGAGAACGTGATCTGCATTTTTGACTTTTGTCTTTCCAAAGACATGGGGGTGTCTGCGTATAATCTTTTCGGAAATCATTTTAGCCACATCATCAATGTTAAATTTGCCTTTGTCGTCAGCAAGCTGGGCATGGAGAATGACCTGTAAAAGAAGGTCACCTAGTTCTTCTTTGAGCATTTCGGGCTTTTTACTATCAATCGCTTCTAAGACCTCGTAGGTTTCTTCTACTAAATAGGGTTTGAGTGTTTTGTGGGTTTGTTTGCGGTCCCAAGGGCACCCACCAGGTGCTCTGAGTTTGCGAATAATTTCGATAAATTGGTTGAGGTGCTTGAAGTTTTTCATGAAAAAAAAGGCCAAGCCTTTTGGGCTCAGCCTTTGATGAGCGGGAAACCGGACTCGAACCGGCGACATTAACCTTGGCAAGGTTACGCTCTAGCCAACTGAGCTATTCCCGCCAAATTTGAGAAACTCCAATTATATAATTTGGTGAATAGAGCAAGTGAAAAAATAGATGAGTGAGATTAATTGGTTAAGGGGTAATATAGCTCTACTGATTTTACTTCACCACACTCATCAACTCGTCTGGGTTGGGATTACGGTTAATGAGACTTGCAAAATATAGGTGCCAGGTACATGCAGAATTAGATAAAATCCCAGTCTCAGTCTCACAGTCCCATTTTTGGGACTCATGTGAGACTCTGTCTTTAGTCTTTTATACGATAATCTTTTTTAATTAATGATAATTATTAAATAATATTTATTTATGTTTATTTGTTAAGTTGGCACGTTTTTCGCAATTGTAATTTTGTATGAAAAAAATCAAACTTATACCCAAGTATGGGGGCTATCGAAATTTGCGTAGTTTCCAAACAGCTCAATTGGTCTATGATGGCACAGTTATATTTTGTGACCGTTTTGTGAGCAAATTCTCACGAACTCGAGATCAAATGATACAAGCGGCACGTAGTGGTGTGCAGAACATTGCCGAAGGCAGCATGGCTTCGGGCACCTCAAAGAAGATAGAGCTCAAACTCACTGGCATAGCCAGGGCTAGTTTGGAAGAGCTCCTTCTAGATTACGAAGACTTTTTGCGACAGCGAGGATTGTCTTTATGGCAAAAGGATTCATCCGAAGCCCTAGCGGTCAGACATCATTATAGATCAGACTTGTCTGACAAGTCGGACAGGTCAGACAAGTATAGTCTGACAATAGCCACTTCGGAAGTGGCTGCTAATACACTCATTTGCCTAACAAATCAGGCTAGTTTTTTACTTGGCAGGCAACTGAGTAGGTTGGAAAGACTCTTTGTATCTGAAGGTGGTTTTACAGAACGCCTTTACAAAGTTCGTACAAACTCGAGATAGAGAATTGAAGAAAGCGGATAAATCCTCATCAGTGCTTATCTATCAAGGGAAGAGTATTAGCTTTATGAAAGGCAGTGATTCTGTCTAGTTCTTCTAAAATAAGTCCTTTTTTATCGCCTGACAGGCGGAAATTCATATCAGCAATATCTCCACCTTGAACCGCTTCACTTCCAATAAAATTACCTCCCAATACTAATAAATAGTCTGGAAGAGAAGAAAGTCGATTCGCAGCTGCCCACATGCGTGTCCAGGCTTTTGGAACTGAATTGGGGTTATAACCTCCAGCTCCAAGTAAAAGAAGGTGTCTGCTGTGATCACGAATCATTTTAATAGCTTTAGACATGCCGTTGTTCGTGAGGTTGAGTTTAGAAAGAGGATCAGCTTTATGCATGTCAGCGCCAATGGCGGCGACAATGACAGTAGGTTTAAAACCCTTAAGTGCCGAAGGAACAATGTCTTCAAAAACCATACCAAAAGCTTCATCATCTGTTTCTTCTGGTAAGGGAATGTTTATTGTAAAACCTTTGCCAATGTCTTCTCCAATCTCTGTTTCGAACCCTGTCCAAGGATAAAGGGTTTTGCCTGTTTGATGAAGAGAAATAAATAAAACACGGTCGTCTTTATAATAAGCATCTTGAACACCGTTTCCGTGATGGGCATCTATATCAATATACGCAACACGAAATCCTCGTGAAAGAAAAATATCAATCGCTACAATCACATCATTCACATAACAAAAACCCTCTGCATGAGAACGGCTCGCATGATGAAAACCCCCTAAAGGATTAAAAACAACATTGGCATTTTCGTTTGTTATTAAATCAACAGCAGTGATTGTTGCTGATGTGTAGAGGAGAATGTAGTCAAACATGCCTTTAAAGACAGGGCACTCATCACCTTTAAGATTAAAATGGAGAAATTCTTCTTTCCATTCACCTGAGTTAGCTTTTTCGAGAGCATTAATAAAGGCAGGGTCGTGAGATTCAATTAATCTCTCTTTTGTAATCATCTTGGGTTCTTCAACGCGTACCCAAGGTTCATTCATGTAGCCTTGCTCCTCAATGAGTTTTAATGTGTTACGAGCTCTACCAGGATTAAAAGGATGATCTTCTCCATAACTAAAATCTGAAAAACGTCCTGAATAAACAATAATACTGTCTTTGGGATGTTTGATAGCGTCTTGTGGAAACGTGACTTTATAAATACAGCTTCCTAATTCATAATGTGAATGTCCTGTGGGCCACGCTCTAGCGAGGAGAGCGAGAGTCGCAGCGTTTTGTGGGATGACTTCGGCATACACGCCTGCAAGATTTCTGGAATAAGCTATTTTATTCAAAAAAGTGGCTAAGAGATTACCAATGCCTCGCCCTTGGAAGTTCTCATCAACAACAATATCAAACTCACCCATGTTATTTGCTGGGTTATAAGTGTACCTGCCTTCACAAATAATTTCTTGGTTCCGGTGAGGGCCGATCAAACCGACTATAGCCATGTCTTGGCTATAATCCACAGCAGCCAATCGTTGTGCTTCGCGATTGGAGAGTTTTTTTATGGTTCCGTGATATCTGAGTCGTCTCGCTTTTAGTGAAAGACGATAAAACATTCGTTGGAGTTTTCGCGCGTCGCTAGGTTTTACAGGACGAAAATGAACATGAAGACCATCTTTAAATTTATGGTGGAACGCATAATGGTGTGGGTAAATACAACCGATTTCGGGTGGCACTATTTGTTCTTGGCCCACGTAGTTTAATTTTTTTGCTTCTTCCAAGAGTTGCTGTCTGAATTTTGGATGAGCGATTGAAATAAGGGCAATGGCTCGTTCTCTTACGGAACGTCCGTAAAGATTTACATAACCATATTCTGTCACAACAAAATGAACCGATGAACGACTGATGGCCACGCCTCCAGTAGTACTCAGGCCAACAATATTAGATTGTTTTCCATCTGGTGTTGTTGAAGGTATTGCTAGGATTGTAAAACCACCAGAAGAACGATTGGCTCCATTAATAAAATCCATGCTACTTGGCAGCCCCTTCATTCCTGTTGTTCCCCCGCGGTCAACGCGTGCTAAACCAGTGAGTTCGATTTCTTCAATAGTCTGAACAGCAACCATGTCATTGTTTTTTGCTATCACTAAGGGATCGTTGACAACATCAAGGGGAAAGATTTCGATTTTATTATTATGGGTCACAGCATTGTAGAGCTCCTGAGAACCTAGGACCATAGTGGCAACAGTTTTTTCTTTGTTGATGGTTTTTTTCTTGTTGTTGACTGATGTTGATTTGATGAGACGCAAAATATCGTCGGTGAGAACATCTGTGTGAATGCCTAAATTTGTTTTTGTATCTAGGTAGCGCATGCTAGCAGCGCTAATAGCACTTTGGTCAAAGTGTAATGTCATTCCGTCGTTGATAAGATGGGCAACATGACGACCAATCGTAATAGAGACAGGGTCAACTTCGATTGAAGGGACTTCGAACAAAGGAATGGTTCCCTCAACGAGGAAGTCGATATCTTTAACAGGAATCATGGAATCAGCAGAAGTGCTGGGCATGTGTTCATTAACTTGAGCAATCACAAGTTTTGCGTGCTTCATGGCTGCTTTTGTGGCGTCTATTGAAACACCAAGACTACAGAGACCACGAGAGTTAGGTGGTGAGACTTGGATAAGGGCAACATCAATTTGAATGACTTCACTGGCAATGGCTTGAGGCAATTCACTGATATTCATGGGGGTGTAATCAGCTACCCCTTGGGCAACGGCCTTTGAGAGTCCTCGTCCAATATAAAAGGTATTGTAACGAAAATTGTTGATGAATTTTGGATCAGCGAGGTGCGATTCACCTACAGAAGCAAGGTGAATGATTTCGACATCCCAAAAACTCGAAGCAATATCAGCTAGGGTATCAGTAAGCAGTTTGGGTTCCCCGGCGCCTGATCCTACAAAAACTGTTTGTCCATTTTTTATATGAGAGAGGGCTTTTTCGGCAGAAACAAGCTTGTCTTTATTAATAGTTTTCAAGTTTTTCACTTGAATTCATATTTATCAAACTTGGAGAAAAGTAAAGGAATGGACTGTCAGAGAGCAATATACGACAGACCAGTCAGACTTGTCTGACAGGTCTGACATATACCTCTGACAAAAATCTCTATAATATTAACGTCTTATTCGAAAAAACGGCTATTTTCTCTTTACTTTGAGGGCAAAAGTGTGCGAAATAGGCCCGGCTTGAATAAAGCATGTGTTATTTTTTAAGATATTTTAAGAAATATACATTTTGATAACTCAATAACCTGTGACGAGGCTTCTGGTTGATGAGTCGTTAAGTCATTAGCCTGCTGGAATTATTTTCAGCATCCTAATGAATTAATGATGGCCTGATGACACCCGGATGACTTCGCACTGGAATATAGGAGAATAAAATGTCTGTTACACCAGAAGTGAAGAAGGAACTCATTAGCAAATACAAAACTAATGAAAAAGACACGGGGTCACCAGAAGTACAAATCGCAATTCTTTCAACAAGAATTGTTAATCTCACTGGTCACTTCAAAACTCACAGCAAAGACCATTCTTCCCGACGAGGCTTAATTAAGCTCGTTAATCAACGAAGACGTCTTTTGGGATATCTAAAAAAACACAAGCTCGCAAGCTACCAAAAGATAATCGCTGATTTGGGAATCAAAAGATAAAAGTGTCTTTCAACCCAAATCGCAAATTCAAATATATAAAGTATATATAAAAAATTAGGAGAAGAATATGTCAACTAATCAAGTTCAATGTAAATTAGGTGGCTCAGATATCATTATCGAAACCGGTAAAATGGCAAAGCAAGCAGGTGGTTCTGTAACAGTGCGCTGTGGAGACACAGTTGTTCTCGTTGTAGCAACATCAGCTGCTAAAGCCAAAACCGAATGTGATTTTCTACCACTCACCGTCGAATATTTAGAAAAAACCTTTGCGGCAGGAAAAATTCCTGGTGGTTTTTTCAAAAGAGAAGGTCGGCCTTCAGAAACAGCGATTTTGACTTCGCGTTTTATTGATCGTCCTATCAGACCTCTCTTTCCCGATAATTATTATTTTGACACACAAGTGATCGCTATAGTGCTTTCAGCCAGTCAAGAGAACCCACCAGAATTGCTAGCCATGGTTGGTGCGAGTGCGGCTCTCATGATATCTGATATTCCTTTAAAGAAGCCCATAGCTGGTTGCCGTGTCTGTCGCATTAATGGCGAGTATGTTATCAACCCAGCATACAATGATATTGCTAAAAGTGATTTAGATATTGTTGTTTCTGCTTCGGAAGATGCTGTTGTGATGGTTGAAGGTGGAGCTAAAGAAGCTCAAGAAGAAGACGTTCTCAAAGCTATCAGCTTTGCACACGAAGCCCTCAAGCCTGTCATTGCTATTCAAAAAGAGTTGCAAGAAAAATGTGGCAAACCAAAACGCGATGTCCCTCAACCTGAATTGAGTGAAGAGATCACAAAGACTGTGGCTTCTTACAAAGATCAAATTGCCGAGGCTTTAAAGATCAAAATCAAACAAGATCGGTATGCTAAAATTGACGAAATCAAAGAAGAGCTTAAAGAAAAGCTTTTAACTGATGACTCAACATACGAGCAAAAATTACAGCTATCCAATGAGATACAAGAGATTAAATCAAACATCATGCGCGCTTCTATTCTTAAAGAAAAGAAGCGAATTGATGGTCGTGGACCAACAGACATCCGACAGATCACAAGTGAAGTAGGTTTTCTTCCACGTGTTCATGGGTCATCTCTTTTCACACGTGGCGAAACACAAGCCTTAGTAACAGCAACTCTTGGTTCTTCACAAGACGAACAAACTATCGATGGTTTGCTTGATGATACATCAAAAAAATTCATGCTCAATTATAACTTCCCAGCATTTTCTGTTGGAGAGGTTAGACCTTTAAGATCACCTGGTCGACGTGAGATTGGTCATGGTCATCTTGCTGAGCGTTCACTGTATAATATGCTTCCTCCACAAGAGGAATTCCCATACACGATTAGAATCGTGTCTGAAATATTAGAATCCAATGGTTCTTCATCCATGGCCACAGTTTGTGGTGGATCATTAGCTATGATGGATGCTGGTGTTCCTCTCAAAAAGCCAGTTGCTGGTATTGCCATGGGCTTGATCAAAGAGGACAATGATTATGCGATTCTGTCTGATATCTTAGGTGATGAAGATCATCTTGGCGATATGGACTTCAAGATCACAGGAACTGCTGATGGTTTGAGCGCTGTCCAAATGGACATCAAAATCGAAGGTATTTCAACTGAGATCATGGAAAAGGCCCTCACTCAAGCCAAAGAAGGTCGTCTTCATATCTTAGGTAAAATGAATGAAGCCTTAGAAACTCCTCGTGAAAAATTATCTACTTACGCACCAAAGTTTAAAGTTCTACATGTAAAAACTGATAGAATTAAAGACGTTATTGGTCCTGGTGGCAAAAACATCAAAGGGATCATTGAACAAACTGGTGCTAAAATTGATATTGATGACGATGGTAGCATCAAGGTCTTTGCACACGATGATTCTAGCTTGGAACAAACCATTTCCTTGATTGATGAGTGTACTCAAGAGGCTGAAGTAGGCCGGCTCTATGATGGTATTGTGAAAAAGATCACAAACTTTGGCGCTTTTGTTGAAATTTTGCCAAAAACTGAAGGTCTTTTACACATCTCTCAAATTTCGGATAAACACGTAGAACGTGTTGAAGACGAGATGAAAGAGGGTGAGAAGATCAAAGTCAGAGTGATCAATGTTGATAACTTTGGCAAGATCAAGCTCACAATGAAAGATCTCGATAAAGAGCCAAGACAAAGACGTTAAGACATCCAAGCTTGATTTATGGTTTCGTTGTTATATTATATTAGTATTTCAGCGAAACTTATCTTGTTTCTATACGTATTTTAAAGTCGAGGGCTCGAATAGTGATTCGAGCTTTCTTCTTTACGACTCTAAGCTTAGAAGATGAGCCTAGTGTCAATAAATTAAAGGTCTTACATGAAACAAAATCAAAAAACATTAGCTTTATGGGTTATGATCTTTGTCATGGCCATGGTTGTTGCCTTAGTTGTTTTTGATAAACCCAAGCTCAATACCGAAATTTCTTTTAACGAATTCCTCGTTGCTGTTGAAAAAAACACCATCGAAAAAATTAGCATCCAAGAAGATGAGTATGCAGGCCAGTTTAAGCCTGGTTATAATAATGGTGATCTCTTTGTCACTATTGGGCCTATCAATTCAGAAAAAATCTTAGAACTTCTTCAAAAATCAGATGCGATCATTGAATATCAAAAGCCCAAAGGAGCTCCTTTCTGGCAACAGCTTTTTATTTATCTGCCAGTTTTGCTTTTAGTCTTTTTCTTTTTCTATATTTTTCGCTCCATGCAAGCGGGTGGAGGCAAAGCTCTTTCATTTGGAAAGTCAAAAGCGCAACTTCTTAACGAAAGTTCGCGTAAAGTGACTTTTAAAGATGTGGCGGGTGTTGATGAATCAAAAGATGAGCTACAAGAGATCATCGAATTTCTCAAAGAGCCACACAAGTTCACAAAGCTTGGAGCTCGTATTCCTAAAGGTGTTCTTCTCATGGGTGCTCCAGGAACGGGTAAAACTTTGTTGGCTAGGGCTGTAGCTGGAGAGGCAAAAGTTCCTTTTTATTCTATTTCTGGATCTGATTTTGTCGAAATGTTTGTTGGTGTAGGAGCGAGCCGGGTCAGAGATCTCTTTGAACAAGGCAAGAAAAATGCTCCTTGTATTATCTTCATTGACGAAATCGATGCAGTAGGGCGTCACAGAGGATCAGGTCTTGGTGGTGGGCATGATGAGCGCGAACAAACTCTCAATCAACTTCTTGTAGAGATGGATGGTTTTGAATCCAACGAGGGTGTTATTATCATAGCCGCAACGAATAGGCCCGATGTTTTGGATCCAGCCTTACTCAGACCAGGGCGATTTGACAGACGCGTTGTTGTTCCTTCACCTGATCTTTTAGGTCGAGAAGCTATACTCAAAATTCATTCATCTAGAGTTCCTCTAGAAAAAGACGTAGATCTTATGGCTATTGCACGAGGGACACCAGGTTTTTGTGGAGCTGATCTCGAAAACCTTGTGAACGAGGCAGCTCTTTATGCTGCAGGGCTTAACAAAAAGACGGTGACAACACATGATTTAGAAATCGCAAAAGATAAAGTTCTTATGGGTACTGAACGCCGAAGCATGCTAATCAGTGACGAAGAAAAAAAGATTACAGCCTATCACGAAGCGGGCCACACTTTAGCTGCAAAACTTTTGCCAGATGCTGATCCAGTACACAAAGTGACTATTATACCACGAGGACGTGCTTTAGGTGTGACCCAACAACTTCCTGAGCAAGACAAATACACGCAGTCAAAAGTTTATACAGAAACAGTTATTTCAGTACTAATGGGAGGCAGGGTTGCTGAGGAACTTGTTTTTGATCAAATAACAACTGGTGCCAGTAACGATATTGATCGTGCTACAGATATCTCGCATAAAATGGTTTGTTATTGGGGCATGAGTGACAAAATAGGCCCTGTGCGATTTGGCAAAGATAACGAGCATATTTTTCTGGGCAAGGAATTTGGTATGCACCATAAAGCAGATTACTCTGAAGCAACAGCGCAGACCATTGATAAAGAGATAGGGATTATTGTTCAAAGAAACTATGATCGCACTAAAGATCTCCTCACAAAGCATAAGAAAGAATTAGAAACTATAGCACAAGCTCTCATTGAATATGAGGCATTGGATGCCAAACAAATTGATTTGCTCATGAAAGGCGAAAAATTACCGCCTCTCAAAGGTAAAAAAATGGTTAGTGAAGACGAAGTAAAATCAAAAGAAACAAAGGTTTCTCAAACAGAAGACAAAACTAAATCCACATCAAAGACTGTTTTGAATCCAGATCCTCAAAAAGTTTAGCGATGATTACCAAGCTCATCAATTCTCAAAAACCCATTATCATGGGTATTCTTAACCTCACACCAGATTCATTTTCTGATGGCCAAAAAGAGGCTAGTCTCGATTATTTCTTAAAGAAAGCCAAAAAACTTATCGATGATGGATGTGATATTCTCGATATTGGCGGTGAATCTACGAGACCAGATGCGGAATTTGTGAGTTTAAAAGAAGAAAAGAAAAGGGTACTCCCTTTTCTTAAAGAATTCAGGACAGATTACCCTGACTTTCCTATTAGCCTAGACACAAAGAAGTATGAGCTCGCAAAAGAGGCCATGCCTTATGGTATTCAGGTGATTAATGATGTGAGTTTTCTCTCTGATGAACGTTTATTAGCTTTAGCAAAAGAGCATGCTTGTTATTACGTGCTCATGCATTCGCGTGGTGATTCTGAAACGATGATGAGTTTGACAGAGTATCCCGAAGGCGTTGTGAAGGGTATAAAAAAAGAAATAGAAGATAAACTAGTGACAATAAAGAATCGGCAATTTCCATTGGAACATATTATATTAGACATTGGTTTTGGTTTTGCCAAAACCCCAGATCAATGTTTAGAAATATTTGAAAGTTTATCAGAATGGAAACAATTCCAAATGAAATTGTTATTAGGGATATCCCGAAAAAGATTTTTACAAAAAGTTACAGGAAAGAATGAACCAGCACAAAGAGATCAACTATCAGCTGAGATGGCTCAAAAGGCATATCAAAGTGGTTTTCAGCTAATAAGGACGCATAATGTTAAGTTGACAAAACAGGTGCTCAATGGATAACAAAATATTCTTAAAAACAATTGCGATTAACTCTGGCGATTAACTTTATGCGTGAATAGTGAATCGGAATAGTTAATAGTTTAAAAAGGAAATCTATAATGAGAAAATTATTTGGAACAGATGGTGTGAGAGGTGAAGCTAATAAATACCCAATGACTGCTGATGTGGCTCTTTCTCTCGGTCAGGCTATTGCTTTGTATTTTCAAAACATTAAAACAGCAAAAAGGATAGTCATAGGTAAAGATACTCGACGAAGCTCCTATATGTTAGAACAAGCCATTGCAGCAGGTGTTTGTTCTTTGGGTCGTGATGCCGTGCTCTTAGGGCCCATTTCTACTCCAGGAGTAGCTTTTTTAACTCGTGCTATGCGTGCTGATGCTGGAATCATGATAAGCGCTTCCCATAATTCTTTTGAAGACAATGGCATAAAGTTTTTTGATGGTGAAGGTTATAAATTAAGTGATGAAATCGAGTTACAAATCGAAAAAATGATAGAAAAGGGCTTTGCTGACAAAGAATTGCCCCAGAGTAAAGCTATTGGCAAGGCTTTTCGTGTTGAAGATGCTACAGGGCGCTATGTTGAATTTATCAAACGCACTTTTCCAAAAAAGATGAATCTCGATGGGCTTAAGGTTGTAGTAGATTGTGCTAATGGAGCGGCTTATAAACAAGCACCGATGGCGCTTTGGGAGCTTGCTGCAGATATCACGTGTTGGGGTATTAAACCAAATGGTCTCAATATCAACCTTGATTGTGGTGCACTTCATCCTGAGAAAATGCTTAAAATGGTTAAGAAACATGGAGCTGATATTGGTATTGCGCTAGATGGTGATGCTGATCGTGTTGTTCTCTGTGATGAAAAAGGTAATATTATTGATGGAGATCAGATCATAGCCATGTGTGCTCGGCAGTTGTTGCCTCAAGACCATCTGAATAATAACTCTGTTGTTGGGACTGTCATGACAAATCTTGGTGTTGAAAAACATCTCGCTGAAAATAACATCAAACTTATTAGAACTAAAGTAGGCGATCGATACATTATGGAAAAAATGCGAGAAGATGGCCTGTCACTAGGTGGTGAACCATCAGGGCACATTATTTTTCATTACCACAACACAACAGGAGATGGTATTATTGCTGCTTTGCAAGTTTTAGCTATCATGAAAAAGACAGGAAAGCCCTTAAGTGAGCTTGTTGCCAAAATTCCTCTCTATCCACAAATGTCTAGTAAAATTCAGGTAAAAGAAAAACTTCCTTTAGAATCTGTGCCTGAAATTCAAAAAGCCATTGGTGATCTTGAAAAAAATCTCAAAGGAAATGGTCGTGCAGTTGTCAGATATTCTGGGACAGAGCCTGTATTGCGTATTATGATCGAAGGACAAGATGAAGCTTTAATTAAAAATGAGTTAGATAAGTTAACTGAGATTGCTCAGAAATGTTTGGGATGACCTAGTGATGAGTAATGAGAAATGAGTGATGAGTGATGAGAGGGGATGTATATGAGACGAAGGTTGGGAGTAAATATTGATCATATTGCAACGATTAGGGAGTCACGAAAGGTGGCTTATCCAAATCCTTTCGAAGCCTTATCAATTCTAAAAGAGTGCGCGGTAGACCAGGTCACTATTCACTTAAGAGAAGATAGGCGCCACATTCAAGATCATGATCTAGATTCGATCATTAAAGCAGACATTCTCCCTGTAAACCTTGAGATGGCAGTGACTGATGAGATGGTAAAAATTGCTTGTCAGCAAAAACCAAAGACAGCCACTTTGGTTCCCGAAAAACGCGAAGAAGTCACTACTGAAGGTGGTCTTGATTGTGTTGGTAATCTAAAATCAATTACAAATGCCGTACAAAAAATGAACGATCAAGGCATTAGAACAAGTCTTTTTATTGATCCAGATATGGAGCAAATTGCAGCGGCCAAAGAAAGTGGAGCTGAAGGTATCGAAATCCACACAGGTGTTTTTTGTAATGTTATAGAAGATTGTTTTAATAAGCATCTTACCTATGATTATGCCGCTCATTCAGATTTCAAAGCTCTTGTAGATAAAGAACTTAACCAGATAATAAAGGCTACACAGGTAGCGAATGAAGCCGGCCTTAAAGTCTACGCAGGCCATGGTTTACACAAAGACAATCTTGATGAAATCACCAAGATCGATTTGATCGAAGAATACAATATTGGTCACTCCATTATTGCGAGAGCTGTTTTTGTCGGCCTCAAAGAAGCTATCAAAGAAATACAGAGTTTATTGAACTGAAAACATGCCAGAACATTCTACACATACAATTCAATTCGAAGATCTCACTGGTTTTGCAAAAAAATACTCAAAATCATTAAAAGAAGGTGATGTTGTTGGTCTCACAGGAGTCATTGGAGCAGGAAAAACAACTTTCTTAAGAATTCTTCTCGAAGAAATGGGAATGGAAGTGGATTCAGGTTATTCATCCCCAACATTTACAATTCTCAACCAATATGATCTCGCCGACTGGTATGTGAATCATGTAGATCTCTATAGATTAGAAACCTTTGATGCTTTGGAGCAAATTGATATCATAAAATATTTTGATAAAGAAAAAACAATAACGTTTATTGAATGGGCTGATAAATTCAAAGAAATGAAAGATCTTTTAACAAAAAAACTTCATTTTGAGTATGTTGAAGGCCAACCTTTGAATAGAAAAATCACGCATTATGAGTATCGATAAAATCACATCCATCCAAAATCAGGCTGTGGAGCTAGGCTTTGATATTGTTGGCTTTACAGCTGATTTTTCACCAAAATATAAAGAATATTTTTTGAGTTGGTTACACGAAGGCAAACATGCAGATATGAATTGGTTGAATAACAACCAAAACCTGCGATGCGAGCCAAACACAATCCTCGAAAATACAAAGTCAGTCATCTTGTTTGCGCTTTCGTATAATCATGATTCCTTTGAAAACAAGGATTATAAAATCGCACGCTATGCCTTTGGAAAGGATTATCACCATTGGATCAAAGATAAATTAGTGCAATTAGGATCCTTTATTCAAAACAAGATTGATCCTGAGTTTCAATACCGTGCGTTTGTAGACACTGGACCTGTTCTCGAAAGGGATTTAGCAACTAAAGCAGGCCTGGGTTGGATTGGAAAGAACACTTGTTTGATCAATAAGAAATTAGGTTCTTATGTTTTTTTATCCGTCATGTTTTGCAATCAAGATTTTACAGAATCAAAATCTTCCTCAAATCACTGTGGCAGTTGTCAGCGTTGTCTAGATATTTGTCCCACAAAGGCCTTATCGCCTTATAAGATAGATGCTTCAAAGTGTTTAGCGTATCAGAATATTGAGAGAAGAGGGGAGCGAGATCGAAAATACTGGGATAAGATGGGTGAGTGGTTGGTTGGTTGTGACTTGTGCCAAGATGTTTGTCCTTGGAATGAAAAAGCACCTCAAACAAGGTGTCAGACATGGCTGGATTCGATTCAAGAAAACCAGCATGGTTCTTTGAGCGATTTATTAGATCTTGATGAAGTAAAATATAAAGAAAAATTCAAAAAAACACCATTGTCTCGCATTCACTATCATGATTTTATGCGAAATGTTTTCATAGTGATTGCTAATTCAAAGAAAAAAGAGTTGTTAAAAGGCGTTCTCACATGGCAAAAAAGAAATCCAGATCAGAATTTGGCTGAGTTGGAGAGATGTCTCGATGTGTTGATGTCATGAAGTCAGGATGTCGGGGAGGGATGAAAATGAATAGAATATTTATTATTATAATTTGTTGTTTCTTTGGTTTAGTTTCTTGTTCTTCAAACACTGTCTACGAGCTCCCTAAGCCTGATCAACTCTTAAAACCTGATCAAGCCTTAGAAGCAGGGGTGTTTCGGCTTGTGAGAGATTCATCCTGGGTTGTTGTTAAGGTTCTTAAGAATGATCATATTCCTGTAAAGGGAACTTTGAATTTTCTAACAGGTATGATGAATGTCAAAAAAGGAGAACCATTCAAAGGTGAGCTAGTTATTGATATGTTAAGTTGGGACTCTGGTCTTTCATTAAGGGACAAGAATGTTTCTGAGATTCTTTTTGCACTAAACACTGAAAAATCAGATTATTATAAGCAAACAAATGTAAAGATCACCAAAATACCATTACAGATTTATCATGATCTCATAAAGAGCAAAGTAGTTAATGGTGTAGAAGTTGGTGGTGTGATTGAATTTCAGGGAAAAAAATATAATATTAAACCAAAAATTGATCTCAAGTTTAGTGAAAAGCATCACCTCGTTAGCAAAACATCCGAACCCATCAAAATGAAGTTATCTGATCTTGGTCTTACAGGGGCGATAGGAAAATTATTAGAGATGGCTGAGAGAAATAAGATAGCAGATGAGATCGAAATCACATTTCATGTTGAATGGGCATCGCCAAAATAAGAAGACAGTGATTTGTAACTAACTAAATACATTAGGTTAAATAAGTATAAAGATCAATTGCACATTCTAATTGTGCATTATATAATATAAACATGCAGATAGATTCTACACGATTCAAGCAATTTCTCAAAAAATCCTCTTACAAGAGTATTTGTGAGCTTGCCAGAAAATCAGGTCTTCATCGTAATACGATTAATCACTATCTTTCTGGTGGGAAGATTTATCAAAAAGGGTTTCTAAAAATATGTCAGGAATTAAATATATCTCCTGACACGCTTTTAGTTCTAAAAAAACAAAGACCATTACTTAGTAAAAAAGTTGCTATGGTTATTGATAAGCTTCATCAGGTTAATCCAAAAATCACTTTTGTTCTCTTTGGATCTAGAGCAAAAGGCACATATCTGCCTTATTCTGATTGGGATATTGGATTTATTTCGACAAGTACAGAAATCACGCACCAGAATCATTTAGATTTATTAAAACTTGTTGATGATCTTACTGAAGATTTTATAGATAAAATTGATTTGGTAAACCTCAATGAAGCAGATGCTGATTTCTTAAATAAAAACAAAAATGAATTTATTTTTTTAACAGGCCAAATCGCAGAATTTTATCAGTTTCTAGAAAGGATCAAAGATTATGAAAGATAAACCTCTTCAAAAATCAATAAAGAGTCTTGATGAAGCTTTAAGTAGTAAAGATATCGATGACATTCAATTTGATGCTATTTGCAAGCGCTTTGAAGTCTGTTTTGAATATACCTGGAAGCACCTTAAACGTAAATCTAATGAAGCTGGACAAGAAGTTTATAGCCCAAAGGACGCTCTCAAAGAAGGTGTTAAACTAAAATTCATAGACAACGTAGATTTATGGATGGATTTTTTACAAGAAAGAAATCTTTCAGTTCATAATTACTATTCTTCAGATCCTCACGAAACATTGAAAGTTATCAAAAAATTTGCAAAAGAAGTAAAAAAACATTTTAAATAGATACAATCTTCCCTATTAGCATCAAAAAATCTATTTTTAATCGACTTTGAATGAATTTGATCGGTGATATAATATCAATATCACCCTTAAACCCAATCATATTTGCCTGATAACCTTTTTTAATCATACCATCGTTCTTAATTCCAATAGATTCTAATGCATTTGTGGTGATCAGGGGAAGGAGTTCGAAGAAATCGATTTCGGGATATTTGTTCAGAAAGAGTTGGATTTCGTGCAAATAATTCAGTGTCGTGTTGCTCGTGATGCCATCAGTGCCTAAGGCAATTGGGATATTTTTCTTTTTATATTCAGCGAAAGGAAAATCATCATGGCCAAAGAATTCAAATGAGCCAGGACAGTGTACCACACAGACATTCTTCCAAGACTCAATGATCGAAAGATCCGTGGCATCAACATAGTTGGCGTGGATCAAGAGAGAATTATCTAATTTATACCCCATTTTATCCAAATACTGAATGGCTGATGGCGCTTGGTGACGATTCAAACCTTTCAGCTCAGGATAGCGGTCTGTGACATAGGCGAAAAAATCTCCAGAGTTATGAACAAAGTATTCCTGTTCCCCCTTATATTCAGCAAGATGAATAGAAAATGGGGAAGATTCGTTATTAAAAACATCCTTTAAAATATCTTCAGCAACTGTTTGCACGGCATGAGGTGAAATATGGAATGGGATGGGAGAGGCTTTTTTAAGTGATTTAAGTGTCGTGTATATTTTCTGACTGACTTCGGGAATTGAGCCTAGAACCTCACCAAAACCAATCACAGTGGTTTCTATCTTTTTATAAATGTCGATAGGGTTATCAAAACTAATATGATCTAGAATAGATGTGACACCGCTTTTATTAAGACTCTTTGTTCCCTCAATGATAGCCTCTGCTAAATCAAGAGGGGTAAGCTTCATCTTATTGTCCATGAGCTCATATATCCAAGGGGCATAGCGCTTTTCGTTTAAAGGGCCAATATTTGTGAGCTCAAGATGACAATGGGCGTTCGTGAATCCTGGAAGTAGGGTCATGTCGCCTAGATCAATCGTATTCTCTGTTTTTGAGGGAATGCTTTGTGAAATATCTGTGATGATGCCATTTTCGATGGTGATAACTGCTGGCGAGATAATTTCGCTATTATTAATGACTGCTGATTTTGCGATAACAGTTTTCTTCATTCTTTTCTCTTTTCTTAAGCCCTAAGCCTTACGCCTTATGCCTAAGCTCATTATACATCGTATCTCTCTGAAAGGGTGTATGTCCTGATTCAGAAATAGCTCTGACAAGTTCTTTCTCGCTATGTTCTAGTGCTACATTGCAACCAGCAGAGGCAACGACCTTTTCTTCGAGCATAATGCTGCCAATATCGTCAGCACCAAAATTGAGAGATATTTGTGCTATTTTATCACCTTGTGTGAGTGCTGAGGCTTGAATGTGTTTAAAATTGTCTAAAAATAAACGAGTGATGGATACGAGTCTTAAATATTCGTGCGCTGTGGCTAATTTGATGTCTCTATTATTTGAAGGATCGAGCGCTGTATTGCCTGGTTGAAATGTCCAAGCAATAAAAGAAATAAAGCCCTCTGTCTGATCTTGCAGGTCTCTAAGTTTTCTTAAATGTGAAATGCGGTGTGCCCAGCGCTCAACATGACCCATCATCATTGTAGCAGTTGTTTTAAGCCCTAATTTATGTGCCATGGCCATGACATCTAACCATTCCTGGCTTGAGCATTTCTTAGGTGAAACACGCCCGCGGATATCATCAGATAGTATTTCGGCACCACCTCCAGGTATTGATGTGAGCCCAGCTTTTATAAGTCGCTCAATGGCTTCTTTGATTGAAATACCGGATTCGTTGGCAATGAAATCAATCTCAGGTGGCGAAAAAGCATGTATGTGGATGTCGTGATTCTTTTTGATGTGTGAGATGAGCTTTTCGTAATCATCAATCTTATGATCTGGATGCATACCGCCTTGTAAGAGAACTCTATGACAACCAGCTTTTGTAGATTGGCTGATGAGTTGATCTAACTCATCGTAACTGAGTTCCCAGGCCTCAGCATGATTTTTGGGACGAGAAAAGGCACAAAACTGACAACCTGTACGACAAATATTTGTGTAATTGATATTGCAATCGATGAGGTAAGCTACGCGATTGCCATTGAGTTCTTTGCTGCGCTGGTTGGCAAGTTCTGCCAATTTTAAAAAATCCCCGTGCTCTGCTAAGATAAGGGCATCTTCTGTTGTGAGTCTTTCATTGTTTTGGGCTTTTTTGTAAATGTGATCTAGATTCATAATAAAACGGGTCACCATCCTCCTTCGCCAAGGCTTCGGCGGACAGGGCAAGGGACGCCCCTACATGAAATCAATTTAGGCAACTTTTTTGACGCCTTCGATGTATTGATATTCTTTTAAGAATTCTTGGTAAAGTTTTAAACCTTGTTTGATCTTTGGAAGGGGCTCATAAATGATGTTAGTGTTGAAATACTCTAAAACTTTACCTCGCAGCTTTGGCTCAAATTCTTTTGCAAAAGATTCGCGATTAGCTAGGCCTAATTCTTTTGCTTTGATGAGTTGATAGATTTCATTGTCGTTAAGAATTCTTTTTGATGCCCATGAAGCAAACATAAAGCCTGTGTCAGTGTGCTTTTTCCAAAGACGGCCTAAATCCCAATAAAGAGATTGTTTGTTCTCATTAAAGAGGGCTTTATCACCAATGAGAAGTTGAGCATCAGCCATGTGTTTATTGTCGTAATGAACAAATTCTACGTCGTAGAGGCTGACATCATAAAACTTCTTTAAAAGTACTTTTGCTAAATGAACAGCTGTACGAGATTCAACGTCCATGTAGAGAGATCGGATTTCTTTAAGATCAGTGATGTAGGGTCTTGTAAAAAAACCAACAGATTTTACAGGGCCGTGACAACCAATGATTCCTGCGTCTGGGTGCATGCAGAGGTTGTGTTTGAGGATACTATAAGTGGGGATGAGTCCCACATCAATCCTTCCAGCCAAAAGGGCTTTCACAATCTCAGCTGGTGTGAGTTTGATGATTTTACAATCAAGATAACGTGTGAGAGGCAAACTATTGATGTAGGGCACAGTTCCAATAATCATATTACTACCTTCGTTTTTTAGATTTTTTATCTACAATGGGAATAAATTCTTCGTGTGTGGCTATACTGCAAGAGCCATAAACCTTTCGGGTTCTAACTTTAACAATTTTTTCAACAACTCCACGGTCAAAAAGAACAAATTTATCTCCGATTTGACAGGTTTTAGTTCTTACATAGCGATGAACCGAAGGCCAATTTGTAACAGGGTCTATGATTTCATCTTCTTTGACTGTTTTGTCTTCTTCTTTTTTTGTGTAAAGCCAAACTTGTTCATAATCTGAATAAACGGGGTGGTGCTCGGTGTTGTAATAAGGTTCTCCAATAGCCAGTCTCACCATCCACGCGTTATAGCCCTCTTTAATTTTTGAGGCGCGTATGTTCTTTTGTTGTGTTGAAGTGAGTGCATTGAACATTTCAAGGTTTTCGCCTGAGAGATGTTGAACACGGGAATTTGTTGCCTTTGTGCTCTTTGATTTTGCAAAACAAGGAGCGCTGATCAAACAACAAAGAACAAGCATGAAAAGTGTTTTAAGAAGTGGTTTTATCATAATTATTCACCTTCTGATTCAAGTAAGACTTCGGCAATATCACGCGAAGTCATGTTTTCGGTACTTGTTTCATTAATGGCATCTGACAACATGATTTTACAAAAGGGACACGCTGTCGATACTGAATTAGCCTCTGTTTCTTTAACGTCTTCTAGACGCATTTGATTCACACGCTTACCTAAGTTTTCTTCGAGCCACATACGACCACCACCAGCACCACAACAGCGCCCTTTGTCTTTTGTGTTTTCCATTTCGACTACTTTGACACCAGGGATTGTGTTTAGAAGCTCTCTTGGTGCTTCGTAGACATCGTTATAGCGACCCAAGTAACAAGAATCATGGAATGTGGTTGTTGTTTGAACCTCTTTTTGTGGTGTGAGTTTTCCTTCTTTGACCAGCTGATTCAAGAGTTCTGCATGTGTGTACACTTCATAGTTGCCACCAAATTCTGGGTACTCATTCTTAATCGTGTTGTAGCAATGTGGGCAGGATGTGATGATCTTTTTGACTTTGTATTTTTCGAGTGTGGCGATGTTTTCTTGCATGAGAGATTGAGCCAGGTATTCATTACCTAAACGTCTGGCAGAATCACCGTTGCATTTTTCTTCGGTGCCAAGAATTCCAAAGGTCACTCCAGCTTTTTGAAGAAGTTTTGCCACAGCACGTGATACCTTTTTGTTTTTTTCATCAAAAGATCCCGCACAACCTACAAAGTAAAGATACTCTACCTCAGGATTGTTTGCCATAATTGGGATGTTTAAGTCTTTTGCCCAATTGGCACGGTCATTAAAGCTTATGCCCCAAGGGTTAGAGTTTCGCTCCAAGTTTTGGAAAACTGTTTGTAGTTCTGGTGGAAACTGGCCTTCCATGAGAACAAGGTGACGTCGCATATCGACAATCTCTTGTACATAGTCGATGAAAACAGGGCAGGCCTCTTCACAAGCCCGGCAAGATGTGCATGACCAGAGAACATCGTGAGAAATAGTGTCGGCTAATAAAGGTTTTTCATCTGGAATTAGACCGAGGTCATCGATTGAACCATCGTATTTGCCGCGGTATTTAGCGACAAGGTTATCGGTTTTCTTGAATAGATAAGTTTTTAAATCTTTGGTGAGATTTTTTGGGCTTAAAGGTTTTTCGGAATTATGGGCAGGGCACTGTGATGAACAGCGACCACACTCTGTGCAGGTATACCAATCGAGATAATTCTTCCAAGAAAACTGCTCTATACGAGAATTGCCAAAGGTTGTGGCTGATTCATCTGTGAGGTCGATTTTTGTGAGCTCACCCTTGGGTTTGCGGTTGTGTAACAAGACATTTGGCAGAAAAGTAATCTCATGGAATTGTTTTCCGTAGGGGAGGTAGTTAATAAAGGCTAACACAAGAGTAAGGTGCACCAAATAACCAATTCCTTTCAACACTCCGAGCGTGCTTGGAGAGAGACCTGTAAGCATGTTGCCAACAAGAACACCCATAAAGGCACCAGGCTCACCACTTCCATTGAGTGCAAAGACAGCCCCTTCGAACAAGAAATCAAAAAGACTAAATGATATGAGCATGCATAAAACAAAAATTCCTTCGGCATTTAAATTAAGTCTTTCGGATTTGGCAATGAGGCGTAAATAGAGAAAGTAAAGGCAGGCAAGAACAATGAGGACCAAAAAAGAATTGAGAGTGAAATTGAAGATGAGTGCAAATACGCCATGTTCAAAACCAGGTAGGGCGAAGTCAGCTTTAAAACCCATGATGAAAAGAGTCAGTAACCTAAAACAGATTACTAAAAGACCCCAAAAGATGATGCCGTGCATAAGTCCAGCTTTAAAATCACGGAATAGGAGTCTCTTTTGTCCAAAGGCATAGATAAGAACTGTTTTGAGTCTGGCTCCAAAGTCCTTGATGTGATCGGCTTTGCCTTGGGCCACAAAGAGAATAACGATTCTTTTATACATGCTGTAGGCAAATGCGGTGAGACCAATTAATAATAAAATACTTATGGTTACTGGATACATTCTCAGTTCCTCAGTTCTTTTAAAGGTCTGTTGAAAAATGCGCATCTACTGCGTTGGATAATAAATTAATTCAATTACGTACTCTACGTACGTGCATTCATTAATTTATTATCCGCCTTATATCGGCACATTTTTGAACAGACCCTGGTGATTTATTCTGTTAAACGAGATTTTGATCAATATTACTATATTAGAGGGTTAATCAAATTAAATTATTCTTAAAAATCGATAAAATTTTGTTAAGCAAGGGTCCGAAAATCACTGAAAAAACAGGCGTATACTCAGAAATCAAAGTTAAAACTGACAAAAAACAGCTTTGCCTTTTTCCTATAACAGAACTAATGGGAACATCATAAATTTTAAAGGAGATATTATGAAAATTCTTATTGCCGATAAACTATCAAAAACAGCCATTACCGAATTAGAAAAACTTGGGGGAAAAGTGACTTTTAGTCCTGATCTTAGTGCAGATGATCTTCCAGGTTCTATTGGTGATGCCGAAATTCTCATCGTCCGTTCTACAAAGGTTAAAGCAGCAACAATTGAAGCTGCAAAGAATCTTTCTCTCATTATCCGTGCTGGTGCTGGTGTGAACACGATTGATTTGGAAAAGGCGAGTAGCTTAGGTGTTTCTGTGGCTAATTGTCCTGGAACAAACACTGACGCCGTTGCAGAACTAGCTATTGGGCACCTCATTGCTGCAGACAGATGCATTGTGGCTGCTAGTCAAGATATGCGTGATGGTAAATGGCGCAAAAAAGAATACGGAAAAGCGCAGGGTCTTAAAGGAAGAACTCTTGGTGTTGTTGGCCTGGGTGCTATTGGTAAGGCTGTTGTGAAACGAGCAAAAGGACTAGATATGGATGTTGTGGCTTGGTCACGAAGTCTTACCCCTGAAAAGGCCGAAGCCTTAGGCGTTGGCTATTGTAAGGATGTTTTGGAACTTGCTGGAAAAGCCGATGCTGTGTCAGTTCACCTAGCTTCTAAACCTGATACTAAGCATATTATTAATGAAGCCTTTTTGAGCAAAATGAAAGATGGAGCTATTCTTGTTAATGCAGCACGTGGAGAAGTTCTTGATACAGCAGCTCTTAAACAATTCATTAAATCAAAAAATCTCAAAGTAGGGCTCGATGTTTTTGAAAATGAACCCGCAGGTGGTGAAGCTTCTTTTGAAGATAAAGAATTGGCTCACATGATTGCGTGTACACCTCATATTGGGGCTTCAACAAATCAGGCTGCCGAAGCAGTTGCTTCTACGGTGGTTCAAATTGTTAAGTCATACGCAGATTCTGGGAAACCAATAAACACGGTCAATATTCAACAAACATCACCTGCCAAATCAACACTTGTTGTTCGCCATTACAATCACGTGGGTGTGCTAGCGAGTGTTTTAGATGAACTTCGCAGTGCGAATATTAATATTGAAGAAATGGAAAACACTGTTTTTGCTGGTGGCAATGCTGCTTCTTGTGCTCTTCAATTAGATGATTCTCCTGCGAAAGAATGTGTAGAAAAAATAGGGCAGAATAAAGAGATTATTCAGGTCATGTTGAAATAGGTTTCGTAGGGGCGTCCCCCTGTGGGCGCCCGTTTATATTACGGGCAGGCACAGGGGCCTGCCCCTACAAAGAAATTCTCTCTCATTTTGAAAAAAACACTGGTCTTTTCTCAAATCGAAAAACTCTCTCAAAAAAAGAAAAATAAAATAACTATATTTATTAGTAGCTTACCGCGCATTCTTAAAGCAGGTTTCTTGGCATCAATCTTGCATTTTAAGATGCCATGATCATAGAAGTTTTCCTACCAGTCATCATATTTTTCTTTATTTCAATGGGATTTCTACAGGTAGTTTCAGCTGAAATGGTGCCTATAGTAAAGAACTCAGAAGATAGATATTTTCAGGGTAGATAATCCTATCCAAGCAGCCCCAGAACATCAGCTGCGTTTTCACCTGCATCATCTAATATTTGTTGGCTGTTTTCAGGAAGGGCTGAATTTGGACGGTACTCATCTGGAAGGTAATCTTTACAGCGAATAAAAATAATATTGATTTCAAGTTGGCTATAGGTATCTTCTTCGTCAAAAAGCGATAGAGTTTCTGATTCTTCAAATATCTCAGCTAAAACTTCTTCACAGTACTCAGCTAGGGCTGGATCTTCGGGTCTGTTTGGAAGGTCTGGCCTGTTTTCAGTTTCACTTTCACTTGCAAGTTCTACACTATCTATTTCATCAGCATTAATATTGCTGCTTTCTGTAGGTACGGCAGGTGCTTCAACACTTTCATTTGTGGCTAGGATTTCGCTTTCCTCTAGTACCTCAACAGCTTCATCCTCTGATAGAATTTCAGCAAGAGCATCAGTTTCAAATTTTGCGCCATCACCACCGCAATTTATTAATAAAGCGACCGCCAACATAACTAAGATTTTCTTGATTAAATATTTCATGCTCTTTGTAATAGCAATAAGCAGGCCAAGAGAATGGAAAATAAAAAAGGCCGTAAACACTAAATATAATATATAGTTAGGGAGACAGACCCCTAAGGTGGAACTAGTTATCCGACAAGAATATGGGGGAAAAGACTACAATTTGAAGTTTACTAGGAGGTGTAGAGACACTAGGAAAATAAAATTTTAATAAGGGAAATCAAACTTATATATGCTTTCATATTGATAAATTATCAGACGTTATTTTCATAGTCTCTCATTTTGAAAAACATATATATAATTAATCTACTGATATTAATAACTTAAATGTCTGTTAAGTGGTATGAACTTTGCTACAAGACCTATATATGCCAAGGTTAAAACAAGCACAGATAGTTTTCATTCTCATCTTAGCATTATTGCTTATTAGTTTTCCCTCATCAGCAGAATCAAGTTCATGGATACAAACTGACTGGTCTGGTGGTAGTGGAGAAGGAACGACTACTGAATATCAAACTGCAACAAATATCAATGACAGTGCGCCAGGTCAAATCGAACTCAACATGATAAGTGGTTGGACATTTCCTAATTGGAAATACCGTCAGGCGATCACTGTTTCTAATTCTGACGCAGCACAAACAAATTACCCAGTTCTCATCACAGTCAATTTCAATACGCATATGAATGCTGATTTTTCTGATCTGCGTTTCACCAACAGCAGCGGAACAGAGCTTGGTTTTTGGTTGGAAGAATACACTGACTCATCTCAGGCCCATGTTTGGGTAAACATTGATGCACTTCTAGAAACTGGTGATACGGCGATTTATGTTTATTATGGAAATGAAACAGCTGTCAGTTCATCAGATGGAGAAAGCACGTTTGAATTTTTTGATAACTTTAGTGCTGAGGACATTGATACAGAAAAGTGGACTGAAGGAAATATACAAGATGATTTCACTATCGAAAACGGAGAGCTCGTTGTTGGTCCAGGAGGAAATGGTTGGTCACAATCTCTTTACACTACTGAGGCTTTTGAAAGATCAAATCTTTCATTTGAGTTTGACTATCGTTGGACCAGTAATAATCCAAGTCATGATGCTATGATGATGGGATGGAAGGACGATACAACGGGAGTCAGTTATACAAATTTTGTCTATGCCTATTACAATCCTGGTAGCGGAACATGCACAACCAATTGTGTTGACTACGTTTACGAAGATGGAAGTGGTCGCGGTGGTGCTGCAGGAGAATGGACTCAAAATACGCAATATAAAGTTCGCGTTTCTATGTTAACTGGTGGTGGGGCATATTACGAGCAGAGCAATGATGGTGGAGAAACCTGGATAACAGCATACACCTCTATCTATTCAAGTGAATCATCTTTGCATCCTGGTATTACTCTACATACAGGAGAGCATCGCTTTGACAATGTTCGTGTGAGAAAATGGATGGACAGTGAACCCGAGTCTTCGTTTGGTTCCGAAGAAGAACGTTTTGAATCTGAAGGGACACTCACTTCAAATATTTTAGATACAGGTGAAGACGGAAGTTATTGGGGGTCTTTGTCCTACAGCATTGATGACAGTGGTGAAGTTTTGGTTAAGGTTCGTTCTGATACTGATCCTGATATGGCTTCAGCACAAGATTTCTCGGAATGTACTGCTATCGATGATGAAGATCTTTTAAGTGATAATGACTGCGTGACACATAGTCATCGTTACATTCAGTATCAGTTGATACTCAATTCTGAAGAAGCTGATTCACCTACAGTGTATGAAGTCGAACTTGCCTATGATTCATTAGCAATTGAGGCCAATGCAGGTTTAGACACGATAGTAGCTGCAGGGCGTTCTGTGACTCTCAATGGAGCAGAATCAGTAGGCATTGAGCTTTCCTATCTCTGGGGTATTTTCAGTGGAGACGGCACTCTTTCTAATGCCACAACAGCCACGCCAACATACACGGCGAGTGCTGATGCTGTCTCTGGCGAAATCAATCTTTCACTCACTGTTTTTGATGATTTTGGACAAAGGGCAACAGACACAGTGACAATCACTGTTGTGGGGCAGGCCTCGGTTGAAAGATCTGCAACAAATGTTGTTGGCTATGCTTCGGGAAATCTTTTTTCGGAAGCTTATCAAGTTGATGGTGATGGGGTTTCACGCTTGGTTCTCTCTGGTAATGGTTTTAGTTTCCTTCTTCCTGTTGGCGTGACTAAATATAGCTTTGATATTGGCTCGCAAGGAACAGTTGCTTTAGGTGTTTCGGAATATGAAGCTTCTCAGGGTTGTGTGTTTGTATTTACAGATCCTGTTGATGATATTTCAGGAAATTATGATCTTTCGAGCGGAGGGTCGGGCGTTTGGACAAAATTAACCGGACGACAAACAGGTGATGAATTTGGAAAATATGTAGTAGTCATTGATTTAGAAAATGATGGCGAAGATGAAATTCATATTAGTGCACCAGGATCTGAAGACTATGGCGTTCTTTACACCTATGCATCTTCTCTTGAGATTGATGGTATGATGCGCGGTGAAGCTGATTTTAATATTGGCAGTGTCTTAAAAGGGGGTCTTTTAGACACAAGCACGCAAGATGTTGTTCTAGGTCCAGACAATGAATCTCTATCATCCAATCTTATTCTAGCTAATGGAGATGAAATTAATTCTAGTTCTGGAATAGTTCTGATTTCTGGTGACACTGATTTTTCTGGGGTCAGTCAGCCTTCGTTGCTTACTGATATTTTAGTTGAGGGGTCCTCATCTTATAGGGGGATGGCTGTTGGTGATGTGAATAATGATAACGAAAACGATCTTATTGTGGCAACAGACAATGCAGAGCTCTATATCTATTTTGGAGGACTTGAAACTGGGGTTGATCTAGATGATGCAGATGCGGATGTAGAAATTGCTGGCGGAGATGTTGAAGACGCTTTTGGAAATAGTCTTATCATAGGTGATGGAATTAATGATGTTGTCATTGGGGCGCCAGATGCAGGAGAGGATTTCACAGGTGCTGTTACGATAATCTTTGGTAGCACTGTTTGGGAAAACACACTCAATCTCACATCTTCAAACAATGTAATGGTTGTTACAGGAACCTACGCAGATGATACAATTGGTACTGATCTTGTTTTAGCAGATGCAGATGAAAACGGTGTGAACGAGATTTATACTCTTACTTCAGATGAAGAGATCTTTTTTATCGATCTCACTGGTGAATTAGATCCTGCAGTAGATAATGTTTCTGGTTCTGAAAGCAGTGAAGACAGCTTTGATTCAGAGGTTCTCGATGAAGAAGGCTTCGATGATTATGATACAGGCACATCGATTTGTGGAAATGGTATACTTGATCCTGATGAATCTTGTGATGATGGTAACACTGAGGATGGTGATGCCTGCAGTGCAGATTGTGCAACTGAAACTGAATCCATGGAGCAAGAAGCAGGTCTGGACAGTCAAGCTGTGAGCGGTGGCTGTGCACTGACTCATGGCCCACAAACAGAGAAAAATGGTCTTATTTTAATGCTTAGTTTACTGCTTGTTCTTAGCTGTTTATTAAGACGAAAAAAGAGTTTTTCATCTAAAATCTAATCAAATATAGTCATCAGAAATTCAAATTAATTTGTCGTGATCCTTATAAAAAAAACTAGCAACATTAGTGGTTTAGGTACGATAATGTGAGTGTAAAGGGGAAAGTTGCGCTTTTTCAGGGCTTTAGCGACGAATAGCTCTGATATATCTATTAATACCAATAAGTTATCAGTGCTAAATTAGCTATTGCTTTTTTATTAAGAGTATTTAAGCATAGTGTTGAGGACTGAAATGTTAGGACAAGCTGCCGTACAATTAAAGCCTGCTGTTATGCCTGCTGATCAAGTTATCCTTACTGGAGCTGCCGCTACTTCTGCGACAACGTTTGCTCTTAATCCAGGTTTACTTGCTGTAGATAAACTTTGGGGTGATTCAGCGTTTCAAATGGAAGCTACTCCCAGGTTAGCGGCTGTTGGTTCACAGTCACTACAAAGTCTTCCTGTGGCAAGATCAGCTCATTCAGTAACGGATCGTTTAGGTGTTAGAAGAGGCGTCAGAGGCGCTCCTCAGTTTGATGCTCTCCAAGCTCATAGAGCTTTATTTGATTCAGCAAGAACCGTAACGACACCACCAGTGATTGAAATTCCAGCTGATCAATTACTCAGAGTGCCAACACAACCTGATGTTCAAGCAATAGATGGTTCAACTTCTCAAACAATTTCAAATTCAGCAACAAAAGATGCAAGCTCGCTTGTAGTTCCTTTAGATGTAAGAAGAGACGGAAGAGCTCAAGCTAGTGAACGCAGATCCGTTCTTTCTTCAGACAAAGCAGTTGACCAACCAGGTGTCGCTGATTCTAGCACAACTAAAACAGATGTTACTGCTGCTCCTCCAGTAACTAAGGCAGTTCCCACAGTAGTACAAGCTCCAGTTGCAGAAGAAGTCCAAGACGCTGAAGTACAAAAAGCAAGTGAGGCAGCTGCTGCAGATGCCATTGTTCTTAATCTAGAATTACAAGGTATTATCGATTCAGTATTAGATGTCGAAGCTCTGAGAGTTACAGAGTTAGGCTCTTCACCAGATGCTCAAGATTACGGTATTGTTGTTCTTGCGGCACAACTCAAAAGACAACCAATCACAGATGCTCTCACAACTCTGCAAGGTTATGTTGATAAACCTTATTCTGTGGCCAGTCCTCAAGCGCGACGAGATATTGTAGAAGCCCTTGCTGTGCTCGGACTCAAAGATTCTTATACTCAGCAATTTGGAACTACTTCACTAACGGCGCAAACCTACTTAGCGTATATAGCTACTGAAGTTGTGAGTGAAAAAGGCAAAGCAATTATTTCCATGCAAGCCGATATCCTATCTCAACAATCCGCTATCGAAGTTGATGCCATTCCAGCTGCACCAACAAAGGTTCTAGGTCGCATGTATTCAGGCAAACTTAATGAACCACGTTCTATTGATCTTGGATTAGCTACTGATGGGTTTGTTGATGCCTCTGCTAGTTCAGGTGGATCTTCTAATAATAGTGGCGGCGGCGGCCTTCCTAATTAAATTTTCTACCTCACCCGCCCTTCGACAAGTTCAGGGCACCCTCTCCTTACAAAGGAGAGGGGTTAATCGATTTATTCTAAAACTAAATGGATAGGGCAATGGTCGGATCCCATTTGTTCCATTTGAATAGATGTTTTTTTCACATTCTTCATCATTTCTTGGGTGACTACAAAATAATCAATACGCCAACCAATATTCTTGAGTCTGACACCAGGCCTGTATGACCACCAGGTGTACATATCGCGAGCATCGGGATTTTGATGGCGAAATGTATCGATGTATTTATGTGATAAAAATTTTGTAAACCATTCACGTTCAATGGGTGTGAACCCAGCGTTATTCACATTTGTCTTTGGGTTTTTTATGTCGATCTCTGTATGAGCGACATTCATGTCACCACAGATAATGATGTTTTTTTGTTTTTTGCGATATTTTTGAAGTTCTTTGAGAAGCGCATTGCAGTACTCTAGTTTAAAAGGCGTGCGACTTAAATCTCTTGAGCTGTTTGGCATGTAGGTGTTTGCCAAAATGAATTTGCCATAGTCTGCAATGAGTGTGCGGCCTTCATTATCAAATTTATCAATTCCTAAACCAATTTGAATGTTTTTTGGTTTTGTTTTTGTGAGAATAAGAACACCGCTGTAACCTGGCTTTTGAGCTGTGGCTAGCGCATAATACAAAGGAGACTTGGGTTTTGGCTTTGACGTTGGGAAAAGGGGAAGGTCGTTTTCTGATTCAACAAGCGGAACGAGATTGAATTCCTCTGCTATTTTTTGGAAATCGCTTTTTGTGATTTTTGTTTCTTGTAGACAGACAATGTTTGATTTTGATTTTTTATACCAATCCCAAAAACCTTTTTTTATACAGGCTCTGATGCCATTAACGTTCCAGCAAGAAATCTTCATGGCACCAACACTCCTCTATTTACGTCTAATGCCAAGCGCGCCAAAAAATAGTCCACTTGTGCCTGTACATAAAGTTTTTCTGTGTCGAGGTAATCGTTTTGATAACGGATGACCATGTCAGGGTCAGAACGACCTTGATCGTATTTTTTTATTTCGCCTTCCCATTTGAGTTTTTGATGCTTAACAGCAGTAGCAATGACGTGCATACGGGATTTGGCTTTTAAGTATTTTTTATAACCTTGATCAATCTCTGTTATGAGTTTGTTCTCGGTATTTTGCAGACCAAATAAGGCTTGAGCTTGCTTGAGTTTTTCTTTGTTAAAGTTAGCTCGAGCTTGACGATTTTGAAGAGGGTACGTCAAGCTTACACCGCCTGTCCAAATGGGGTGATTATCGTAAATGTCGGAATGAGCTGTGCTGTAACTAGGGTCAATACCATTCAATGTTAATGAAGCGACTAAATCGAGTTGGGGCAATCTTGAATTCTTTTTCATGGCCACAACAATGTCTTGGGTTTTGAGATTGTTTTTAGCTGTGAGATATTCTGGGTTTGTTTTTTTGGCCTGTTCAATCATCGAAGAAACTGAAGGAAGAGAAGATAATCTTGTGCTTTCTTTACCCAAAGAGAGCTTCTCATGTGGGATGTTTATGGCAACACGCAATTGGCTTTCGACAGAGGCTCGATTGGCTTGGACTTCGAGAAGTTCAGCTCTTTTTATATCGACGTTTGCAGCAAAAGCGTAAATGTCGGGCTTTTCAATGAGGCCAATCTCCATTTTTTGTTTATTTGTTCTGTAGAGACGAGACGCGGCTTCTAAGGCAGTATGACTGATAGAATTGAGCTTTGTGTAGAGATACCATGACCAATAATATTGAAGGTTTTGATAGGCCAAGGTTTGGAGTTGTAAATTTGTTGAAGAAGCAACAGTTTTGATCCCTTGTTTGGCAAGTTTGACTGTGTGACGGTTTTGAAATCCTAGAAAATTATTTAAGATCGGTTGTGACACACTAAAATAATAACGAGAGTCATAAAGTGTGTTAGCCGCAGCAAAGGCAGAATCAGAAGTAGATTTTGTATTGTAAAAGCCCAATAAGAGCTCAGTACCAGTTGGGATGAGTTGGCTGATGCCAAAATTATAATTTGTTGTAGAGGTGTCTGTTCCTAAAAAGGTGACGCTACGTTCAGAGAGGTCTTTTTCGTAAGAAAATTCTCCAATGATACTTGTGTCGTATTGTGATTTGGCTTCTCTTAAGTCTTCGATGCTAATTTTGCGGTCTAACTTAATAGATTTGGCCTGAGGGTTTTGCTCAAAGGAACGTTTAAGGACTACATGAGAGTTAATTGTGGCAGCATTTGCTGAAAGGGCTGCAAAAAAGAAAACAAAGAGAATCAAGATGGTTTTAAGTCGCATAGCCTTCCTTATCAGAAAATAAAAATATAAATATTCTAAATTTCTGAAAAATACCATTAAAAATTAGATATCTTTAAGTTGTGTGATTGGGGTATTTTGGTTAATACAGTCGTAGTATGATTGAAAAACACATGACAAAATTTGGTGTAGGCCTGGTTATTTTGCTGGTATTGTATTTTGCCTATAATATTTTCTTTGTTGGGCCTGCAAGGCAACAAAGTGTTGGTGAGAAAGCACCAGTTTTTACAGCCATTGAGCTTGATAATAGTAAATTAAGAATAGGTGATTTGATTGGTAAAAAAATCATATTTATCAATTTTTGGGCAACATGGTGTCCTCCTTGTAGGGATGAAATTCCTGTTCTCAATCAGATTAACCGAGAGTTAGAGGGTGAGCGCTTTTTGATGCTTGGTATCATGGAAGACATGCAGAGCCATGAAGAACTCCTAAAGCTCTATGACAAATTCACAAAACAAATGCCTATAAAATATAAAGTCGCTTTTGACCCAGATGGCACTATTGCCGAAATGTATGGCACATATATGTTGCCAGAGTCTTACATTTTGGATTTTGAGGGGAAAATTCTTTACAAGCATGTGGGATCGATAACAAAACACGATAAAAAATATATCATTTCAATTATAAAAAGGCTCATTCCATAATAATATATGTCTAGAGGCTTAGGATTTCACCAGGATTCAAGACATGCACACGTTCATCGATTCCTGTTAGTTCAGTTTCTTTTTTGAGTTTTTTCAGAACAGACTTTGCTTTTCTTCCTGAAAAATTAAAGGAACCAAAACAATAAGGGAGCATTTTCTTTGCCCCAAGATCTTGACAGGCTTGCAAGGCATTAGAAATAGACATGTAGCGTTTTCGAGCCAAAAAATCAGGTCCAACATGATCGATGGGTAAGATGGCCAAGTCAATATTGTACTCTTTGCCAATATCAAAAAAATAAGCACCATCATATTTTGTGTCACTACAGTAAAAAATCGTCTTGTCTTGTGATTTGAGAATGTAATTAAGCGATTTTTTTCGAGAGAAAAGACACTTTCTAAATCCTTTGTGTAAAGATTTAATAGCAATGATTTTCCAATCAGCCAAAGTTGTTTGTGCTCCTGCTTTTAGCTCAGTCAGACGAAAGTTAAAGTAAGTATTTACAAATTTGCCTAAGCCAAGAGGCAAAATCATTTGAGCTGTTTGTTTGAAATGTTTGAAAGAACTTGGGTGGAGACGGTGATGATGGGCGTTGCTTATGAGGATGGCATTAACATCGTGGAAAGATTCTGTATCAAGAACAGGTTTATCTAATCTTCTTAAATAAAATAATTTTGAAGCAAAATTTGGATCAAGAATGAAGTTAACAGTATCTGTTTTGATCAAAATCGTGCAATGACCCATAAATTTAATGTCGACTTTATTCATGCGTGCTTTCTTTTCTCAATTTTTAGGAAATGATCAATGATTTATTAAAAAAATATCTGAAAAGACAGAAGTCATTCTAGGTCAAAAAAGTGAATGATTTTCAATATTATCTTGAATTCATTGGAAAAACTGCTAGTTGTTTAAAAAAATTAAAGATAAGTTTGGATCATTCATTGCGATGAAGCCGTGTTGCACATTACTCAATTAATCTTAGGGAGCTCGAACTATGGAATTAACACAAAGACCCACCTACGCTAGTATTAACCTCGAAAACTTACGCCATAATACAAAGCAAATTCTCTCTAAAATGCCCAAGGGACAAGAGCCCCTTGCCATCATCAAAGCTAATGCTTACGGACATGGAGCTGTTTTTATCTCACGCACTTTAGTCGGGTGTGGCATAAATAAATTGGGTGTGGCTACTTTTTCAGAAGGGCTTGAGTTAAGGAAAGAAGGCATTCAAACAGAGATTTATGTTCTCAATGGTATATTAGCTCCTTTGAGTGATTATTTTTCAAATCGGCTCTACCCGGTTATCTACGATATTGAGCAGCTAAAACTTCTATGTGATTACATTGGCCAGGAACCAAGAGAATTTAAGGCCTGCCTTAAGTTTGATACTGGAATGGGTCGCCTAGGTTTTGCCCCTGCGCAAGTAGATGAAATAGTTGGTTTATTACGCAAGACAGAGCAATTGAAGATTGCTGCTGTGATGACTCATTTGGCAAAAGCTGATGAAGAAGATGAGGAGTTTACAAAACGGCAATTTACTCTTTTTAGAAAGCTTCGCGATATTATTAAAGACAGAGGCATTGATGGCATGGTTTACAGTATTTGTAATTCTGCAGCTATCATTGATAACAGGCTTGATGATTTTAACTGGGCAAGGCCAGGAATAGCTCTTTATGGCTCCTACCCAAATACACGTCATCAGAAGATGATTGATCTAAAACCTGTGCTAGAGTTCAAAACAAAAATCATTAATCTTAAACGTCTCATGCAAAATGCCACAATAGGTTATGGAGGAACTTTTACAACTTCGCGTGAGTCTCTTATAGCTATTCTTCCAGTTGGCTACGCTGATGGGTATCCTCGACTTGCTTCGAACCGTGGTCATGTTTTGGTTAATGGAAAAAAAGCGCCCATAGTGGGCCGTATTTCTATGGACCTCATGGCGATTGATGTTACTGATGTTCCAAATGTAAAACTCCATGACGATGTGGTTCTTATTGGAAAAAGTGATAAAGAATTGATTCGTGCAGAAGATGTGGCTGAATGGGCCGATACTATCTCTTACGAGATTCTTTGTGGCATTTCGCCAAGAGTTCCTCGCGTTTATGAAGGAATGTGATTGTGAATAATTATTTCAACCCAGGGTAATCCCGCTTTGCCCATGTACCATACGGTACAGGGCTTCGCGGTTTAACCCTGGGCTAATTTATTGCAACCCTTTCAGGGTAGAAAAATTGCCCCTAAGGGGGCATTTGGTTTCTGAATTTGAATTCTGAAAAGCTTTTATGAAAGAAATGCTTCTCAATTGGCTTTATAAAACCATAAATTATCTCGGAGATTTTTTTGTTTTTTGTCAGCAAAGTTTTCTTTGGCTTGTCCGCAAACCCTTTCGGTATGGTCTTTTCCTAGATCAACTCTATTTCATAGGTTTTAACTCTATTCCCATCATTGCTTTAGTCAGTGTTTTTACTGGAATGGTTTTTGCTTTACAAAGCACTTATGCTTTTCGTCTCTTTAATGCCGAAACTCTTGTGGGGGTCACAGTAGGACTCTCCCTTACGCGAGAAATCGCACCTGTTTTTGCTGCGCTCATGATCACAGCTCGCGTGGGTTCAGCTATGTCAGCTGAGCTTGGAACAATGCGTGTTTCTGAACAAATAGATGCGTTAGAATCCATGGCAGTTCACCCCCATCAGTATCTGGTTGTTCCTCGTGTTTTCACAACCACGCTCATGGTTCCTCTTCATACTGTGATATTTGATTTCATAGGCATTCTGGGAGCTTATTTTGTAAGTATTGTTTTGATGAATGTGCCCGAAGGGCCTTTTATCCAACGTCTCGAGCAGATGGTTGATCCAGATGATGTGATTGGGGGCGTGATCAAAGCTGCTTTTTTTGGTTTTATCTTGTCTAGTATTTCTTGCTTTGAGGGTTTTCGAACGAAAAATGGAGCCAAGGGAGTTGGAATTTCTACAACAAGGGCCGTTGTGATATCTTCTGTAACAATTTTAATTGCAGATTATTTTCTCACACAGGTTATTTTGGAATTTTTTACATGATTCAAATTAAAGCTCTGACAAAATCTTTTGGATCTCAAGTTGTTCTTAGTAACATGGATCTTACAATACCCAAAGGCAAGATCACAGTTATTATTGGCCGTAGTGGTGAAGGAAAATCTGTTCTTCTCAAACACATTATGGGTTTATTACGACCAGATTCAGGGAGCGTCATTGTCGATGGGAAAAACATATTTACCTTAAATGATTTTGTTTTGAATGAGTTTCGTAAAAAATTCGGCATGCTTTTCCAATACGCAGCGCTTTTTGACTCAATGACTGTTTATGAAAACATAGCTTTTCCTTTAGTTGAACACACAGACAAAACACAGAATCAAATCAAAAAAGAGGTCAAGGAGCTCATGGATGTTGTTGGGCTTAACAAAAATTCTTTAGAAAAACATCCCTCAGAATTATCTGGCGGCATGCGTAAACGAGTTGGACTTGCACGAGCTATTGCTCTCAAACCTGAGATCTTGCTTTATGATGAGCCCACTACAGGTTTAGATCCAATTATGACAGATGTGATCAATCAGTTGATTTTGAACACACAAAAAAAGTTAGGTATCACCTCTGTGGTCATTAGCCACGATATTGAAGCTACATTTACCATTGCTGACAAAATAGCCATGCTTCATGATGGCAAAATTCTTGTAGAGGGCACAGCTGAGTCTTTTAAAATGTCTAAGAATATTGTTGTCAAAAACTTCCTAAATGGTAAAGCCAGTGATCATGAGCTTAAGGAGATTTAATGCGAGGTAAAAACTTCAAAGTAGGTGTTTTTGTACTGTGTACCATAGTTCTTCTTGTGTACATGGTCCTTCGTGTAAGCCAAGGAAGCCTCTTTAACGCTGGCACATACAGCATTTATCTCGAGGTTGATTCTGCTGTTGGTCTCGACAAAAAAACTCAAGTTCAAATAGCTGGGGTCGATGTGGGTGAGGTGCTTGATATTGAGCTCATTGATAATCAAAAAGCTCTGGTAGAATTAGCTATTCAAAACAATGTCAAAATAAACTCAAATGCCATAAGCCGAATCAAGACCATGGGCATTTTGGGCGATGCCTATATCGAAATCTACCAACCAGGGCCATTAAATGATCCCTTAGAAGAAGGCAAAACCATAAAGAATGTTACAAATTATGGTGATGTCAATTCAGTCACACAACAGGTTTCTTCAATCGCAGAAGATGTAAAAGCCATCACAACCCAAATGCGCAAACTCATGGCAGGTGATGACTCAGCATTTGATAGAACAATAAAAAATCTCGAAAACATCACAAGCTCATTTTCAAGGCTGTCGTTAAAAAACGAAAAGAACATCGATATACTCGTGTCAAACATGAAGGCCTTGTCACAAAACCTCAATTACATCGTAGCTAAAAACATGGGGCGAGTGGACAGGACGGTCTACAATCTAGAAGATATTACAAAAGACATGGCCGAAGGCAGGGGCACTATCGGAAAACTCCTTAAGGATGAAGATACTGTCAATAAGCTTAATGATACATTAGATGGAATAAGCAGCTTTATTGGCGGAGCTAACCGCCTCAGAGTTGATCTTGATATGCACACAGAATATTTGGCAGGAACTGGGAACGTAAAAAACTACGTGTCCATGGCTCTTAAACCTAGACCAGATAAGTTTTTTCTTTTTGAAATTGTGAGTGATCCTGATCCAAGTTTTAACACAACAATCGAAGAAACTATTGTGACATCTGGGGGAACTACAAGCACTATTTCGACAAAAAGAAGAGAAAAGGCTTTAGATGGCATTCTATTTTCTGCCCAGTTAGCCAAAAAATACCATGATTTTACCATTCGTGGAGGGCTCATTGAGTCATCTGGTGGTGTTGGTTTGGACTATAACCGAGGACCTCTTGGTCTTTCTTTTACAGCCTTTGATTTTAAAAGCGACGAAGGACAACGCCCCCATTTAAAGGTCATGGGCAAAACACATCTCACAAAGAGCTTTTATGTCTTAGGTGGCGTAGACGATTTTATTAATCCAGACCAGGATCTTGCTTGGTATCTGGGAGCTGGGCTTACCTTTACAGATGACGACATCAAATCGCTCTTAGGTGTTTTTACAGGTTTATCAGGATCAATGAAATAGTACTATGGCAAAGATTAACACAAATTATCAAAAACTTGCTGCCGGCTATCTTTTTCCCGAAATAGGGCGGCGTGTAAAATTATTCTCAGAACAAAATCCAGATGCTAAAATTATTCGCCTAGGTATTGGCGACGTCACCCAACCCTTGCCAAGTTCTGTTATCAAAGCAGGGAAGGCTGCGTTTGATGAAATGGGAGTTCAGATTAAGGGGTATGGACAAGAAAAAGGATATTTATTTTTGCGCGAAGCCATTGCTCAAAATGAATTTGAACCACGAGGAGTCGCTATTGATCCAGACGATATTTTTGTTTCGGATGGTTCCAAGTGTGATACAGGAAATATTCAAGAAATATTTGGACAAGAATGCCGTATGGCTATTCAAGATCCTTCCTACCCTGTTTATGTTGATACAAATGTTATGGCAGGGCGTACGGGTAAAGCTAACGACCATGGGCAGTATGAAGGTCTTATCTATTTGCCTTCGACAGCAGAAAATGGTTTTTTGGCTGATACGCCAAAAGAAAAAGCAGATATTATTTATCTCTGTTTTCCCAATAACCCCACTGGTGTTATTGCCACAAAGGAAGAACTTGGAAAATGGGTAGACTATGCTTTGAAAAATGAATCCATTATTTTGTTTGATGCTGCTTACGTAGATTTTTTGAGAGATGATTCATTACCACATTCTATTTATGAGATTGATGGCGCTAAGAAATGCGCCATTGAGTTTCGTTCTTTTTCAAAGAAAGCAGGATTCACTGGTACGCGATGTGCTTACACAGTCGTGCCAAAGGAGCTCATGGGTAAAGACGAGCAAGGTAATCCAGTCTCGATTAAAAATCTTTGGTCTCGAAGGCAGTCCACCAAGTTCAATGCTGTGAGCTATCCCATTCAAAAGGCAGCTGCAGCTTGTTATACTGATCAAGGAAAGAAAGAGATTAAGGGGCTCATAGATTACTATCTCGCCAACGCTAAAATCATCAAAGAGGCATTGGTAAAACTTGGTTTTGAGGTCTATGGTGGCGTTCATTCACCCTATATTTGGTTTAAAACACCACAGGGTCAGGATTCCTGGCAGTTTTTTGATACGCTGATGACAAAGGCCCATGTGATAGGTACGCCAGGTTCAGGCTTTGGTCCATGCGGCGAGGGTTATTTCCGTCTTTCTGCTTTTGGAGATAGAAAAGAAGTAGAAGAGGCGATGAAGAGGATTTCAGCTCTAGGCAATCATCTCTAAAACCCCATTCTCATCCAATATTTTCACACCCAATTTCGTTGCCTTATCGTATTTTGATCCTGGGTTCTCACCTACGACGACGTAGGACGTCTTTTTGCTTACAGATCCTGTAACCTTAGCGCCCAAAACCTCAAGCTTTTCTTTAAGATCACTCCTCGTAAAGGCTTTTAACTCGCCTGTGAGCACAAATGTGAGGCCTTCGAGGGGTGTTTTCTGTGAAGTGGTAATAAATTCCGTGCTAAACATGCCTGCTTTTTTTAGGCGTTCAATCATATCCTGATTATCTTTATTTTCAAAAAAAGCCAGAATTGACTTGGCAATCTCAGGACCAACACCATCGATCATTTGAAGATCTTCTTCAGTGCTGGCTCTTAGTTTCTCAAATGAAATATACCTTTTCATGAGAAGTTTGGCTGTTTGTTCGCCCACTTCACGGATGCCTAAGGCAAAGACCTGCTTCTCGATAGGTTGATTGGTACTGGCCTGAAGGGCCTCAATGAGATTTTGAGTTTTTTTGTCTTTAAATCCTTCTAAATTGAGGAGAGCTTCTTTTTTTAAATCATAAAGGTCAGCACAATTATGAATCATACCTTTGTCAATGAGCAGGTCGACTGTTTCTCTGCCAAGGCCAGCAATATTCAAGGCTCGTTTAGAGCCATAGTGAACAAGTGACCACTTAACCTGAGCAGGGCAATTGAGCTGATTAGTACAATAGTAAGATGCTTTTTCTTTGATAACAGGAGAATCGCATACAGGACAAAGATGGGGTTTGTTAATTTGTGTGGCATCCTTTTTTCTTTTATCCAAGTCTACAGAAATAATGGCGGGGATGACATCACCAGCTCTTGCCACACGGACGTGATCTGAAATACGCACATCTAATTCATCGACGTAATCAAAATTATGTAATGTAGCTCTGCTCACTGTCACACCACCAATATCCACTGGCTTAAGAATAGCAACAGGTGTGATGGCCCCTGTACGGCCCACTTGCAAGGCAACGTTCTCTAGGACTGTTTGTTCCTTTCGGGCTTCGAATTTGTAGGCAAAGGCGAATCTTGGTGAACGCGCTTTAGTGCCAAGCTTAATTTGGTCAGCAAGATTATTAAGTTTAACGACGAGGCCATCAATTTCGTACGGGAGTTTATCACGTTCTTGTTCGAACTTGGTTTGAAAAGAGATGATTTCATCTACAGACTTTACAACAGGGTGAAAATCACCAACATCAAATCCCCAACTCTGTAAGTGTTGAATCACTTCTGCCTGAGTTTGAACACGAAAATCATCTGAATGATGCATGATCGTATAACTGAAAAGCTGAAGAGGGCGTTTTGCTGTTATGGATGAATCAAGCTGCCTGAGAGAACCGCTTGCCGCATTTCGCGGATTGGCAAAGGGATCCTGTCCGTCTTCGATGAGTTTTTTATTGAAAGCATTAAAATCATCTAAAAGGAACAGCACTTCACCGCGGAGGTGAAGTTCTTTAGGGATATTTGTTCCAGTGAGTTTTTTTGGTAAAGATTTTATCGTAAGAAGGTTATTCGTGATGTCTTCTCCGACTTCACCATCGCCTCGTGTGCCTCCTTGAACAAATTCACCATTTTTATAAATGAGGCAGACTGACACGCCATCGAATTTGTATTCACAAACATATTCTACATGATCAGTGTTGAGATCTTTCTTAATACGGCGATCAAAACCATCTATTTCGGAAGCCTCAAAGAGACTATCGAGACTTAAAAGAGGGGTTTTGTGCAGAACTTTTTTAAAACCTTTGGCAACACGTCCAGCGACTTTTTGCGTTGGAGAATCAGCTTGCTTGTATTGTGGGTAGGTCTCTTCGAGGTTTTTAAGTTCTCGTAGGAGTTTGTCGTATTCTGCATCAGATATGGAAGGTTGCTGTAATACGTAATAAAGTTCGTCGTGGTGTTTTATTTCATCGATGAGACACTGAATACGTTTTTGAATATCTTGAGTCATAAAGAGTGAACTTATGTAAATTCTAAGGGATCGTTACAAAGTACCCCCTTAAAATTTACTCTTTTTTAAAAAGGTCTTTTGGCATGTGCAGGTCATAAACAGCTTGTCTGGAAAGAATTTTGTTCATGCGTGTGTATGTAATACCAGGGTACGGTTTTTTTCCATACTTTCCGGGACTAGGTAAAACAGCTGCTAGCAGGGCTGATTGTCTGGGGGTAAAGTACTTTGGTTTAGTTCCAAAGTGATATTTTCCTGCTGCTTTAACACCATAGACACTTGGTCCAAATTGAGCGTAGTTTAAATAAAGTTCAAGAATTCGTTTTTTTGATAGAGTTTTTTCTAACTGGTAGGTCAGAAGCCATTCACGAAATTTTCTAAAAATCGATTTATCGGGAGACAAAAATAAATTTCGCGCTAACTGTTGAGTAATTGTAGACCCCCCTCGCACAATCTTCATTTTCTCTAAATTAAGTTTTAAAGATTTGCCAATTTCTCTCCAATTAAATCCATTGTGTACAAAGAAGAGATCATCTTCAGATGTGAGGATTGACCTCACAACATAGGGTGAAATATTATGCAGAGCTACGAATTCTACTGAGTGAATCTTCTTCTTAAAGAGGTTGTCATCGCCCAACATAAAACTCGTAACTGTAGGATTTTTATCCTTAAGTAACCCGAGATCTGGAATATCAATGAAAAATACCTGATAATAGCAATAAAGAATAAGGGCTAAAGGGAATAATATTTTGATCAATAATATTAAAGGTTTGAAAATCAACCGCATTTTGGTGTACTAACATTTTAGTTACAACGAGTAAATCATATATTCTTTCCTTTCCCCTCCATTTGGAGTTTTTCGTATTTAATACTACTCGTTTTTTTGTTGCATATTGGACTATCATGATGGAAACATGATTATTTAGGATACACTAATGACTGATTATTCACAAACTAGACAAAATACGGGCAGAAAAAATCGATTACCTATTAGTCGAGCTCGTTATCATTTGATCCCGATGCTAGGGGATCTTTTTAACAAAAAATCCTTTTCTGGTCATAAAATCGACCAAACCCTTAAGGAAAACCATCTTTCACCAAGTGATAGAGCTCTTTTTACTGAATTATTTTATGGTTTTTTGCGTTTTGGACACAGATTATTATTTTTTGTCGATAAATTCTTAGGCCAACCCGAAAAAGTGCCTGATAGGGTAAAATGGATTTTAGCCATAGCTTTTTATCAAAAACTCTATCTCACAAAAATACCTGATTACGCTATCGTGAATGAAGCTGTCGAAATGACTAAGCGCTATATTGGCGATGGCCCTATGGCTGGTCTTGTTAATGCTGTCCTTCAAAAATTCTTTCAAAATACACATAGGTTTGAAAATCTCGATGACTATCCTTTATGGGTTCAAACTTCTTTTCCAGAGTGGATGTGCGAATATTTAAAAGAAATGTGGACGCCCATTAAATATTTTAAAATGGCAAATTCTCTTAATACTAAATCGCCTACATATATTAGAGTGAATGTTAAAAAAGTATTAGAAGAAAAACTTATTTTAAAATTCAAAGAAGATAATATTCAGTCAATACAGACTTCAGTGCCTAATTGCCTGCTTCTACCAGAATTATCTATTTCACCTAAAGATGTCCCAGGGTATCACGAAGGATTGTGGACCATTCAAAACATGGCCAGTCAGAGGATCGTAAGATACTTTGATCTTAAAGAAGATGATGTTATTCTTGATGCTTGTGCTGGGTATGGTGGCAAAACCTTACAAATGGCAGAAATTCTGCGTGATAAAGCAGTTATTAATTATTTTGATACCATCGATAAAAAAATGCACGCTATTGAAGTTAGGTCACAGAAAATGGGTTTTAGACATGTAAGACCGGTGGTAGAGTTCGAACAAAAATACACTCGTGTGCTCATTGATGCACCTTGTTCGGGTTTAGGCACAATTTCATCTCATCCCGAAATAAAATGGTTTCGTACGCTTGAAGATCTACAAGAACAACAAAGACGACAAGCAGATGTGATGAATACTTATAGTCAGTATCTGAAGCCAGGTGGGCTTTTATTGTACGCAGTATGTTCAATAGATAAAAATGAAGGCGAAGAAATAATCAAAAAATTTCTTGAGGAGCATCCAGATTTTACACTCGATAAAGAATTTAGCACTCCATTTTTAGATGCAGAATACGGAACATACCTTTTGCCCACCGAAAAAGGAGAATCTGGGTATTTCTTTTCAAGATTAATAAGAAATAATTAAGCTAAAACACAAGGCGAATATATCCAGCCTTGTGTCATTGGTTAATACTTAAGTCAAAAGACATTCTGGCCATGGCGGAAGAAACACATAAAAGATTAGGTAAATATACACTTCTAGAAAAAATTGCTCAAGGTGGCATGGCACAGGTCTATAAAGCCAGAACTTTCGATACGAGTGGACTCGAGCGCTTAGTTGTTATCAAACGCATTCTTCCTAGTATCTCTGCGGATCCAGAATACGTTGAAATGCTTGTTGATGAGGCAAAAATTGCTGTTAACTTTAACCATGGCAATATTGCTCAAGTTTATGACTTAGGTCGTGTGGACGATGACTATTTTATTGTCATGGAATATGTCGACGGTAAGACTTTCTCGCAGATCATTAAGCGTCTGAATCAAATCGAAAAAAAGATACCTTTGGATATCTTGCTTTATTGTTTTATCGAACACTGCCGAGGGTTGAGCTATATCCATAATAAAAGGGGTGTTGATGGCAGAAACCTAGGCGTTGTTCACCGAGACATTTCTCCACAAAATATTATTCTCTCTTATGCTGGCATGATCAAAATAATTGATTTTGGAGTAGCCAAAGCAAAAGTTAAAGAAGGAAAAACCGAATCAGGTGTTCTCAAAGGTAAATTTGCTTATATGTCTCCTGAGCAGGCCAGGGGAGATGCTGTTGATTTTAGATCCGATATTTTTTCAACGGGAACACTTATTTGGGAAATGGCGACAGGACAAAGATTATTTAAAAAGAAAAATCACCACGAAACAATTCAATTTATTCAAAAAGCAAAATATAATGCTGCGAGTTCTATTCGTTCAGATGTACCTAAAGATCTAGATAAAATCATCAAGAAGGCCTTGCAGAAAAACCCACGAAACAGGTTTCAAGATGCTAGCGATATGGCGCGTAGTCTTGAAAAATTATTGTATAAAATGAATCCAGATTTTAAACCTGTTTATGCTGCCGAATTTATTTACAAGCTGTTTGGTCCTGAAAAAGACGAAAAAGAGCTCCCTGACCAATTATTTACAAAAGAAGACACACCTGTCACTCAAGCTCAAAAAGTAAAAACAAAGCCTTATAAAAAGGACCCTGAACAAGAGGAACCAACCATTAAAGATGTTCTCGACCACACGACACCTATTGTGCATATTCCTGTGAGTAAGCACCTGCCAAACTCGTATATTTGGCTTATCATCATGTTCCTTTTTATATTTATCACAGGTTCAGTTTACGTGTATTTTGTTAATAAAGATAAATCAGGCTCAATTTCTTTGAATGGTCTTGATGAGCAAATGGAAGTTATCATCGACAATAAAAGGCTTTTGAATGTGCCTAATAAGATTAAATTAAGTGCTGGAGACAATCACAAGCTTATTGTTAAGAAAAATCAATACAATGATTTTGTGAAAAGCATCATTCTTAAGCCTTATGAGTATAAAGAGGTTTACGTTCATCTCGAAAAGTCGATAGATGAATTAGGTACATTGTTTATTGTTAGTTCACCACCAGGGGCGATAGTCTATTTAAATAATGTTGAATGGGGGAAAACACCTGTCATCATCAGAAATCTTGAGGTAGAGCAAACATATAATATTGGACTTTTTTTGGAAAAGTATCAGTTTTTTAGCAAGACGATTACAATATCAAAACCCGAGGAAATTAAATTAAAACATAGTTTCCAAATGAACTTTGCTTATTTGTCAGTCACCAGTAATCCCTTGGGTGCTTCTGTCTGGGTTAATGGCAAAAAAGTAGGAACAACACCTCACCAAAGCAGTAATATCATCCCAAATAGCAGTTATGTCATTGTGTTAAAAAAGAGTGGGTATAAAGAAGAAACAATGTCTATACGTCTCACACCAGGTGAGCAAAAGAAACTGAATTTTGATCTGACCGTGCACAACAAGAAATAGCTTGAAAAAATCAACAATATCAAAGACAATATTATATTAAGTTCTCATGTTTCTCGTGGAGTTATTTATGAGCATGGATGAAACAATTATTGCTTCCCTCGATGATCTCGACAGAAAACCTGACGAAAAGGATCCTTATCTTATTATTGTGGCAGGGACCCATATAGGAAAGATATACGGCATTGAAGAGGGCGAAATCATTTCGGGAAGATCCCCTGACTGCGATATTTGGATCGAAGATAATACAATCTCTCGAAAGCATTTTAGAATCAGAAGAGGTGAGGGTGAGTGTGTTGTTCAAGATCTGAACTCTACTAACGGAACATTTATTAATAATAAGAGGATTAAGAAACCTACGAAGCTTCAAGGTGGAGATAAAATCCAGATTTCCAAAGACACGATTATCCAGTTTGATTATTTTGACGAAAATCGAAAAATCTCAGAGAAAAAACGCTATGATTTGGGCGTAAGAGATCCCACAACAAATGCTTATAATAAAAGTTATTTCTTACAACGTATTTCCGATGAATTTTCTTTTGGAAACAGACAAAAGCTTCCTTTATCGGTTTTGATGATCGATATTGATTTTTTTAAGCAGATTAATGATACCTATGGACATTTAGCTGGCGATAAAGTTTTGCAAGCCATTAGCTTTAACATTCAACAAACTGTACGCAATGAAGATGTATTTTGTCGATATGGTGGTGAAGAGTTTGTGATTATTATGCGGAATACAGATAACCAAGATGCTGTTAACTTAGCCGAACGAATAAGATTAAAAATCGAAGAAATGTCTATTTCTTATGATGACAAAAAGATAAAAGCCACAATATCTATTGGTGTTGCTACTTCTATGGATGATAATTATCGAGATTATGTTTCTATGATAAAAGATGCTGATAATTATCTTTATGAGTCTAAAGGATCTGGCCGAAATCGTGTCACAGCAAAGTCTAAACCAACTGTTTAGTGAAAATTCCAAATAACAAATTTCAAACCTCAAACAATATTCAAATTCCAAATTTCAAAGAGCTGTCTCCAGTTCTTCTCGTCTCCGGAGGACCAGATTCAATCTATCTCTTTCATTGTTTTTTAAAGCTTAAAAGGGAGCAAGATACTGACTTCAAAGTTCTCCATTTCAATCATCATCTCAGAGGAGAAGAGTCAGATGCAGAAGAGAAATTTGTTGTGGACCTTTGTGCCAATCACGGCATCAGATGCTACGTAAGGCACATCAAAGGGCTTTCAAAAAAGATTCAAGAACAGGCGCGCCAGAAAAGATTCGAGCATCTGTATCAGCTTCAAAAGGAAGAAGCTCATTCTATTTTTGTAACAGCTCATCATGCTGATGATTTTCTCGAAACAGTAATTATGAAGGCAGGGCGCGGGGCAGGCCTAAAAGGTCTCACAGGTATTAGGACAAAGCAGGTTTTTCCCAATCCCTATCTGAAAAACAGAAACATTGAAATTCATCGTCCTCTTCTTTCGATTTCTAAAACAGAAATAATCGAATCACTCGATTCCAGCCAAATCGCTTTTTGTACTGACTCATCAAATCAAAATCTGAACTATCTTCGTAATCGTGTGCGACACGATATTCTCAAAAATTGGACTGACAAAAATAAAAAGAAGCAAGTGAAGCTGTTGGCACATGATTTACAAGGCATTGATGATTATTTCGAAGCCAGGTTAAATTTCCTTCAAAAACAATATGAATGGTTTGTACCAGTAGATGTTTGGAATACCTGGCCCAAGGAACTGCAGTTTAGATTTTTTTCTTCTAAGATGGTTGCAAATGGTTTTAGCCAGCAAATCGAGCAAAAACACTTTTCGCAAACTGAAAAAGAAGAATCAAAATTAGTTTTGGACGAGACTCTTTTTCTCAAAGACAGCTCAGGTTGTTATTTTGTTAAACAGTCTCTTTTTAAGGAATATCATCTAGAAGAAGTTTTGGCACAGACTGAGCAATATTTTCCCGGATTCAATCTCACTCTTTCTCTAAAAGAAACTCGATTTCCCCTTAAAGGACAAAGGAAAACTGATCTTTTTCTGTCTAAATCCAAGCTGAGATTTCCTCTTTTTCTCTCACGTGTCAAAATGAGTGAGCCTTTTACCCCTTTTGGCCACAAGAGCGAGCGCTCCATTAAGAGACTATTTAACGCCCATGGTATCCCAAAGTATCAAAGGCTTTTTTGGCCTGTGCTCTGTGATAAGCACGGAGATATTATAGCTGTTTTAGGTCTAGAGATTTCAGAACAATATCGCGTTGATGAAGGTGAAGACAGAGCTATTCTGGTTCAAAGCGTAGTCTTCAAATAAAGCATTGCCAACCTACTGTAATTAATGATAAAAACATCGCCATGAATTTTCGAGTTGGTATAGGTTATGATGTGCATCGGCTTGTGACAGGCCGCAAGTGTATTATTGGAGGAGTTGAATTTAATCATCCAAAAGGCCTCTTTGGACATTCTGATGCCGATGTTTTATTACATGCTATTTGTGATGCCATGCTTGGCGCTGCAAATCTAGGTGATATTGGACGGCTATTTCCAGATACAGATGTTCAATTTAAAGATGCTGGCTCAAAAGAACTTTTAAAGAAATGCTATCAAAGAGTGAAAGACAAAGGTTATCAAATTAACAACCTAGATACGATTGTTGTTTGTCAAAAACCAAAAATAGCAGAAAAAATCGATGAAATGACAACCGTCATTGCTGGGTTATTAGAAACTAATAAAGATAATGTTTCCATTAAAGCGACAACAGAAGAAAAGATGGGCTTTACTGGAAAAGGTGAGGGAATAAAGGCTTGGGCCTATGTTTCGATAATCCCACAATGTGGAATTGATTCATAGCAGCTTTGCTGCATAAAGTAATGATTTACTCAAATTGATACATCACAGCTCTGTTGCTGGGTGTTTACTATATGTTTAACATTTACAATACATACACACGCAAAAAAGAAGAATTTAAACCCATTAAGCCTAACAAGATTAACATGTATGCCTGTGGTCTCACTGTTTATGACTATGCTCACATTGGTCATGCCAGACAACAAGTCACCTATGACATGATATCACGTTACTTCAAATTCAGAGGCTATGAAGTGACTTATGTAAGAAATATCACTGATATTGACGACAGAATTATCGAAAGAGCTAATGAACAGGGCATTGACTATAAAGAACTTACTGCCAAATTTATTCAAGCCTTTAATGAAGATGCTGAGGCCCTAGCACTGGAATCTCCCACACATGAACCCCGAGCTACTGATCATATTCAAGACATCATAGACATCATTAGTAAGCTGATCGAAAAAGGTCTTGCCTATCAAGTGGGGAGTGATGTTTTCTATTCGGTTCGAAAATTTAAAGGATATGGCAAGCTCTCAGGAAAGAATATAGAAGATCTCGAATCTGGTGCTCGTGTTGATGTGATGGAATCTAAAAAAGATCCATTAGACTTTGCTCTCTGGAAAGCGGCCAAGGCTGATGAACCTACGTGGACTTCACCATGGGGAGATGGCCGTCCAGGTTGGCATATTGAATGTTCGGCAATGAGTATGAAGTATCTTGGAGAGACCTTTGATATCCATGGAGGAGGGCGTGATCTTATTTTTCCTCATCATGAGAACGAGATTGCTCAATCAGAAGGGGCAACTGGCAAAAAATTTGTGAATCATTGGGTACACAATGGGTTTCTCAATATTGATGCTGAAAAAATGAGTAAATCATTGGGAAATTTTCTTACAATTCGCGATATTGTCAAAAAACACCCTGCTGAGGTGATCAGACTGTTTATTATTTCGTCTCACTATCGATCTCCTTTGGATTACTCAGATCAAAATATTTACAATGCCCAAGCAAGTCTTGAGCGGTTTTATCAAACACTCTTGAGGCTCAATGAATTTCTTTCTGAAGGCAAATCCCCTGATAAAGCTGAGGATTTTTCTGCAAAGCTTAGTCAATTCAAAAAAGATTTTATCAAGGCCATGGATGATGATTTTAATTCCGCTAAAGTCATTGGCCAAATTTTTGAATGGGTTCGCCTATTGAACAAGGCCTTAGATGATAAGAGGATTTGTATTGAAGATGCGAAGAGTTTTTTAAAGGCCATTTCAGATATTCACTCAGTGTTTGGTGTTTTTGGTTCTGAACCAAGGACTTTTTTAGCAGAACTTAAAGACAAGGCTATTCAAAAAACTAATATTGACGAAGCTCAAATTTTTGAGTTCATTAATGAACGGAAGCAAGCTCGCACAAATAAAGACTTTAAACGCGCTGATGAGATTAGAGATGAGCTTTTGGCAAAGGGGATTATATTAAAAGACAGTCCTGACGGGACAACAACATGGTCGACAAAGTAGGTTGTGAGTCGGTTAAGGTTACAAGGCCCGTTTCGTAAATCGGTGACGGTTAGGTAAAATATTATGAAAATATGCATCATAGGTACAGGGTACGTAGGTTTGGTTTCGGGCGCTTGTTTTGCCCAAACAGGCAATACAGTTTACTGTGTTGATAAAGATCAAACAAAAATCAATCTTCTCAAAAATGGACATATTCCTATTTATGAACCTGGTTTAGAAGAATATGTGACAAACAATGTCAAAAACAATCGCCTCCATTTTACAACTGATCTGGCAGAAGGTATCAATAATGCTGATGTGTCGTTTATTGCCGTGGGCACGCCTCAAGACAAAGATGGGTCTGCAGATCTTCAATATGTACGCGCTGTATGCGAAGATATTTGTAAGGTTGCCAAAAAAGAGGTGATCATTGCCACAAAAAGCACTGTGCCTGTGGGTACTGGTGATGAGATCGAGAAAATCTTTAAAAATAATCTCAAATACCCTTTTGTTGTTTTTTCAAATCCAGAATTTCTCAAGGAAGGTGACGCGATAAACGACTTTATGAAGCCAAATCGCATTATTGTGGGAACTGATGACGATAAAATACTTCCTATGATCAAAGAATTGTACGCACCTTTTACACACCAACGACAACGTATCATTTTTATGAATCGCCGTTCAGCCGAAATCACAAAATATTCTTCCAATTGTATGTTGGCTCTCAGAATATCATTTATGAATGAATTGGCCAATTTTTGTGATGAGGTTGGTGCCAATATTAATGATGTCAGGCGCGGCATGGGGTCTGATCCTAGAATAGGACCAGAATTTCTGTATCCTGGACTAGGCTATGGTGGGTCATGTTTTCCCAAAGATGTTAAAGCTCTCATGCGTGTGGCACAAGATCATGATATGCCATTAAAGACTATAGAAGCTTGTGATGTCATCAATCAAAAACAGGTTGATCGTTTTTTTGCAAAAATCATAAGATCATTTGATGGAAGGGATTCGATTAAAGACAAAACAATAGCTGTTTGGGGTCTTGCCTTTAAGGCAAAGACAGACGATGTGAGAGAATCTCAGGCGCTTAAGCTTGTAGACCTTTTTTTGAAACACGGGGCTAAGGTGAGTGTTACAGACCCTCAAGCCTTAGACAACGTAAAATTGATGTATCTTGAAAAATTAGCCTATCAAACTGATCACATGAAATGTCTCAAAGACGCAGATGCCCTTGTGATAGCTACAGATTGGAACGAATACAAAAGCCCAGATTTTGCCTTAATGAAAAAATTCATGAAAACACCACGAATATTTGATGGACGAAACCTTTATGACTCTGAACATCTTAAAGAAATGGGTTTTGAATATTGGGGCGTTGGAGTGCAGTGACCAAATCAAAAAAACAAAATCCCCGGCAAGAGCTTTTAAAAATCGAAAAGAAGATATTCGATCAAAACTTGCAAACCATTCGTGACGCCACCAACGTCACCGACAAAAATTTTAAACAATATTATCGACGTTACAAGAAGGCTGTGAAGACTTACAAAAAGTCAGTGAGTGTCGAAGCAGTCGAAGCAGACATTAATTCATCACGAATTGTGCTTATTGGTGACTACCACACGCTTGACCAGTCCCAGCGTTCATTTATTAGAGTCATCAGAAGTTATTTTAGGAATCGAGACAAAAATATCGTTGTGGCTCTTGAGGCTGTTCAACACAAACATCAAAAACATCTTAATGCTTTTACAGAGGATGAGATTGATGACCAGACGTTTATCAAGAAGATTGGATTTAAGAAGCACTGGTTTTTTGATTTATGGGACAATTACACGATTGTTTTTGATTTTTTAAAATACCACAAGATTCCTCTTTTTGGTATCGATAAGGGGGGAGCGGACAAGAGGACTCTTTTGGATCGTGATAAATTCATGGCTGATAGAATTCTATGTTTAGCCAAAAAATATCCAGACAAACAGATTTTTGTGCTTGTGGGAGATTTGCACCTTGTACCACAGCATTTGCCAAAAGAAATCAACAAGCTCGCAAAAAAGAATAAGCTCAAATTACCGATAGTGACGCTCTATCAAAACAGCCCAGAGATATATTGGGATCTTTCTGAGGCAGACTTGGTAGATCACACTCTTGTAGTCAAACTAGGGCCAAAGGCTTATTGCCGTATGCACACGCCACCTATTATTGCGCAGCAGAGTTATATTAATTGGCTGTATCACGAAGAGGGGAACTTTGATTGGGTGGATGCCAGAAGCAGTTTTATGTCTATTGTGAAGCGTGTGTGCCAACTTCTTAAGTTCAAGCTTCCTAAAGAGTTTGATAATGTCGAAGTTTATACCTGCGGTGATTTGGGATTTATGAACCTTGAGAGTTTTAAAAAGAAGTTTAGTAAGAAAGAACTCAAATTCATTCGCGATCAGCTCTTGAGTTCTCAATCCTATTTTATGCCTCAAGCGCGTATTGTTTACATTGCTAATGTCTCGATCCATCATGCTGCTGAGGAGGCTAATCACTATCTTAAGTTTTTACTCACAGGGGCTGAGCCACCCAGGGTGCATAAAGATGCGTTTTACACAAATGTTTTACATGAGGCCATTGGTTTTTTTGGTTCAAAGCTCATTAATGCGCGTCGTAAATGCGCTCATGCCAAGGACTTTAGATCTGAGATAAAATATCTTAAGAACGCGGATCTTTGTGTGACTCACCATGTTGAATATGAGTCCGCACAGTTGTTTCTCAAACATTCTCGTCTCATAAAAAAAGGCGAGGTTTTCCACACAAATTTGATTTCAAACTTCTCTTCTCCGTTATTTATGACTCTCTCACATGCCATTGGTTATGATTTGGGAGATTTATTGTATTATGGGTATATGCAAGGGACTGTTTCGAATAAAAACATCAAAAGACTCTACACAAGTCTTTGGGCAGAAGAGGGCGAACCACAAGATTTTTATTTGGAATTGGTTTCTTCTCTGAAGGCTGTAAAAAGGCCGGGGTAAAAATTTAATTATTTTATAAGTCTTCTAATTCTTCTAATTGTGGGAAGGTTAAATCAGGATTCCATTTTGGACTGTTAAGACAGCGTAGTAATAACGCATTAACCCTTTGGTCAATAGCTGAATTTTGATCTAGGAGCTCAAAATAACGACCAAAGATACCAGTCGCAGCACCTAGATTATCGGGATCACCTTGAACACCTGTAGCCAAGGCAGATGCGTAAAGGTGTCTCACAACTCTAATTTCATTACCGTAGTGGTCTGGTGATATTATGAATGTAAAAGCACTCATGGCGCTTGGATTGTCTTGATCAGTTACTTTGAAATCAAGAACACAGGTACTTCGTTCTGGATGTTCTAAATCTACTTTTGTTTCGGAATAGACTGCGACGTTGTAGGCGTTAGTGACTGCGGCTTCGCCTTCTCCGGTTGTGTGTTCGTGCTCAAATGCGACGTAGTTTGCATTGTTTGTGAAAATATTCTTAGCAGCTATAAACCAGAGACGTAGAGCCTCGGGATCTGTGCTTTCTGGCAAGTTATCTTGTATAAATCTATTTCTTGAGCTTTCCTCGGCTTCTGGGTTTGGTTTGTAATCAATGAAATAATCAAATGTATCTGTATTAATTCTGCGATACCAATTAGGTTGATTAGCGCCAAAGCCTTCGGGTGAAGTAGCAGCTGCACGGAGTTGCTCAAGACATTGATCCGGAGTTGTATCACAACCAAATTGACCTCTTTGGAGTGCCTTATAAAGAGTGCTTCCAATAAGGTTTTCTAAGCCATGAAGCTCGGCATAATGTATAAACCAACGTGTTTCAACGTACCCCAAATCATCTATCACATTAGACCATTGAGGGCCTTGGTGGGGTACTGGTTCGGGAGTCGCATCTTCACCATCAGGATCTTCGACGTCGAGAAGCCTTTCATTTGTGACGAATTCTCTTGCAAAGAGGTAAAGATTGAGAAGATCTACGCCTAAACGGTCAGCAATAACCTCTTCTCTAGGATCCTCTGTTCCAGATCCTAATTCTCTTCTTACTTCTAGAACGTAATCCTTTAATTCGTTGATTTCATAGTTACTAAGCATGCCATCATCATTGAACTCCAATATTACTTTACGGTATTCTTGATTTGGATAATTAGGCACTTCCTCGGGGTTTGAGGCATTAATTGTGCTGCTAAAACAATTATAAAACCAAGTATCATAGATGCTTTCTTTTACTGGGAGTGTGAAGCTGTTTGAATCAATTCCAGCTTCTTGATCTTCTAAAGCAAAAAATAGATTTCTAATATCAGCGCGAAAAAAGTCGTTTTGATTAAGTTGACCAGGGGATTTTCTAAATTGAGCAAGAACTTTTGATTGAAAACTTGCAAAGGTCGGCGCACTAAAATCTACTTTTAATAAATTTCTAGAAGAGGATTCATCTGTTTCATAATTGTATTCACTAACATTAAAACCTGTATCAATCAAAGCCCCGTTATCATTATCGCCATCATCAAAATATCTTTCCCAACCTTGATGGGCTTTGTCTCCTATGGCAATATACATTTCAGTCATAATTAGCTATCCAAGGCTTTCTTTTATCTAATGATGAGAGCAGTTGTCTCTTAGTCAGCAAAATCAATTTCAGCAGGAGGCTCAACTGGTTGCTCTATTTCTTCAGGTTGTCCATCACCTTCTCTTGATTCACTTGATTCTACTCCAGGAGCATCAGGGTGAGGGCCAGCTTCCATAGATTCATCATCAATCACATCTTCCCAGTCAATCTCATCATCTCGAATTTCACCAGTGTCACTACCACCAGCTCTAAATCCATCCATCATTCCATTAAGGGCTATGATGAGTTTGTCAGCATCATCGAAAGACTCTGAGAGTTTTTCAAGAACGATTCTTGTGATAGGCAGTGAATTTTCTTCAGAAAGGGCTGCTAAAGCGTCTGTGACGGCATCTGCTTCTGCAGAATTTGTGGCGCCATCTCGGTATGAAGCTGCATAAGCCCTGATAGCAGGCTCAAGGTTTGTTTGAATTACGTACATATCACTGCTGATATTGTCTGCACTGACTGTGAATTCGAAGTTTATCCCTACTTTAGTTTTATTTGAACCAGGATGTGTCACGGCCTCTGACGTCACAGTAATTGGTCTTATCATTTCACCGCCGAATGCTTCTTCGTAAAATTTCGTAAACAGTTCAATACCTTTATCTCTGCGCCATGTTGCGTAACTCGTGGTGCCTTCATCAGCGACACCTATTATCTTAACAGCGGTGATGTCTGGGTGTGCGGCTACCCAATAAGCGATATCTCTAATGTCGTTTATTCTCTCTTGGCTGATTCGTTTATAACCATGTTCAGTTCGAATTGGAGTTCTTTCAATTTCAGCCTGTCTTTGTATCAATGGCATAGCTAAAAAGAGGTCGGTAGCACTGATAGGACTGTTGGCCATGTTTTCAGCAACTTTAAGTTCTAATATTTTTTGATAAAGAGGCATGATGGTTGTGTATTTTACTCCACCAATGACGATCTCGCTATTATCAAAAGAATCAACAACTGTATAGTCACCATCTCCTGGATTAATAGCCGTTAAAGTAACATCGTTTGTTTCATTAGTAGGTTTAGTTTCGAGAGAGCTTAGGGCCTCTTGGAGCAGTTGGTATTGACCATCTCTAGTTGCGTCATCTGCAATATCTCTTAATATAGCAGCTCTTTCTGCTGCACGTTCTTCGTCTGTTTGCACAGGCTCAATCAGAAGAGTTTCGGCGTTTAAAGATGCAGCTGCTCTAGCTTGCGTTGCTAAACCGCTGTCCAAATCAATGCCACTTCCAAAAGTAGTATTTAATTTGTGGCCTTTATTAAGGTATTCAAAATACAAAGACACCCAATCTAAAGTTGATATTATGTCAGTATCAAAACTTCGTACATTATAGAGCTCCTCATAGGCATATCTAAAGGAATTTGGAGCACCTATACCAAGGTTTTCTTGAGCAGCAGCGATGTTTGGAGAGTGTTTTCTAAAATCATTTTGTGCTAAATATGCATTGAGTTCACCTAAACCACTAAAAAACTTTTGAGCGATCTCTGGTAGGAATTTTTCGAGCTGTGCATCACTGAGTTGTTCAAGGTATTCGGGTTTATAGGCGCCACTCATTGCGAAATGTTTTCTAAGAACCAAGTTTCCATCTTTATCTACTGCATAATGTCTTGTTTCCAATCGACCGCCATCACAGAGAAATGTCTTGGCTATGGTCGCACCACCTTCGCCATTATTACCCCAATAACCAGGTGCAAAATCTGACTTTGAATAAGTGTCATCTGGATCACCAGGTGTGCGTTGGTTTAATACATTGTCCAATGAAACTTCTCGTAATTGAGCCTCTTCTGTTTCTGTGAGATTGCCAAAGTAACCATCATCACGAAAGTCAGGTTTTACTTCGATACTTTTTTCGGAAAGAGGTTTATAATCTGAACGTGGTATCATATTATTCTCCGTTTAAACAAGGGATGATATATTTTGAACCCCCAAATTAGACATTATGACCCTAAAGTGAATTCTAATTATCGTGCGTCAGCAACTACTTGTCCAGCTCTGGCTTGATCTGCCGAATGACATTGGCCCCCAACAATCAAAGCGCCTGTAAGATCTGTGGTAGTTGAAGTTGTTTCGTAGCAACCATAGTAGTTAGAGCTTTCAATTTGAAACATTTTGGCACCCAAATAGAGTGGGGCTGTACCTGATGTGCTTTCGTAAACAACAACATTACCAGTGAGCCTTTGCTCATAAGTTTTTTCAACCTTGGCTGCTAGTTTTCCTGTAGTAAGTGGTAGAACTTGAGCTTCGGCTCTACTTTCGGCAGCAGCTATAGAATCAATGACAGGTGAAGTGGTTCCAGTTGTGCGTGGAGTTCTAGGAGCTCGAGGTGTTGCTGATGCAAAGTCTTCGTCAGGACCTTGGCCAGGATCTCCACTACGGCCTTTACCTTGAATAATCCTGGCACCAAATGTAGCAGCATTATCATTTGTATTACTGAAATGAGTGCCACTATCAAACCACACACCACCTAAACCAAAGTCACTTTGAATTCTGCCAAAGAGTTGAATTTGGCCTGCCTGAGTCCTGAAAAGAGGAACATTAATTTGCAAAGCAAATACAGGACGAACACCTAGTTTTAAGGATTGAGCTTCAGCGATTTGTTGTCCATTTACCTCTACAAAGGTTTGTGCAAGATCACCATAGCCATCAATGGCAATACCAGCCGAACCTTCAACCTCAAATTTTTGATCAGCGTCAAAACCCACTGTGGCTTCGGCTTTACCTCCGCCTTTATTAAAACCAATGGCATTTGGATCGCCAGGAACACTATCGCATGTGCCATAGAGCCCACAGCCAGTAATGGCAATGTTATCAAAGTATTCAGAACCAAATAAATCGGCACCTGTTCCATTAGTGCCAGTTGCCAAATAAGCACCAGCCCTACCACCAACAACAAGTGCAAATCTATCAGGTGAGCGCCAACGCAAAACTCCATCAGCACCTAATTTTACTGCAGTTCCCCCATGGCGAGGGCTTGCTAACTGAATGTCTTCAAGATTAAAATGAATTCTTGGATAACCAATGTCATTTGTGTGTACACCACCAAATAATTGTACTCCAAATTCACCACCTAAAAGCTCAAGATTTGGTAATGTGTCTGTGAAGATTGATCGTTTCATTTAAAACTCCTTTAAAACAATTAAATCCTATTCATTTTAATTATCGGTCTTCAAAACATAAAGTTGCTAAAAAAATAGGGCTAATTCTAAAAAATAGCTTTTTTCATAGCATACCCTAAATCACTCACTATATATCGGAGGGTTTTATGAAAAGTTGCTAAAAAGAAGTGTGCTGATAAGGATATAGGAGCTTCATAAATAACGCGCCGCACCATTAACCAGGCTATAAAAAAAAACTTCAAAAAAGAACGCAACATTATCTTTGCTAACCCGATAATAAGGGTGCATAGAATTTAATGATCCTATGTGGTAAGATGTTAAGTAATTAATATAATTGGAGTATTTATGAAACGATTTATTTCAACATTCATTTTTAGCTTGGTTATTTGTACCTTTTTAGCAGGACAAGCTTTTGCTTTAGAATGCGTAGTGACTAACAACAAGGATGACCGATCATCTTACTCACTGAGATATATCGCTACAGATCTAACCTATAATAATGGGGGTAACTGCTCCATTACTAACCAAGGTTTGAATTACCCAGAAGAAGAAACAGTCACAAATATGGTCATGATTCAAACTCAAGAGACTTTAGATGCTTTAGGAACAACAGGTTCTGCGGTTTCAAAAATCACACTGGCTTACAAAGCAGTAACAAATAGTGGAGGTAATGAAGAAGCTGAAGTTCCAGACCCAATTACATTTTATCCTACAAAAGATTACGTTATTGGTAATATCACACAAGCGGCTCAAGCTGAAGTACCCTTATTTAGTTCAGAAACTAATGTGGCTAATTATGCAACTATGGTTTTAGCAGGCAACGGTAATCTTGGTTATTTTATTCTTGATGGATCTCCTTTGCCATTTATTTCTCCTCTTAAATGTGCAAGCGAATGTCTTGATGGTTCAGATGATTGTGGATCTATATATTTAAGAAACTTTGTTATGTTTACAGGTGGAATGAATATGGATCCTAGCAGTGAATTGACAGAAAAAGAATCCTTTTTTTCAGCACAAACATGTTTTAAAGATGGTGGTTCTGTTCAAATCTGTAATGGAACTTCAAAAAACAGATTAACAAAAGAAACAGATGGCACTCTAGATCCATTTGATGCAGACACAAGAATGAGTTCTTGGTGTAAATGTGCAAATGAAACTCAGATGTATAAAGATAATGATGGTGATGGCTATGGAACAAGCCCTTTCACAAGCATGTTTGATAGAAATTTTGGTTCTGATTCAGATAATTCTCCTGATTTTGAAAGACAAACCATTAATGGTGATTCAACTCAGTCAGAAGATAAACCAGATAATTCAGAGTCATCTGATTCTGATACAGAAACAGCTCAGTTTAAATTAGAAGTAGGACCTGGAATGAAATTTGAGCGTATTGGTACCTATGCATGCGATGACGATATGCAATGGTATTTAGATAATGGTTATGTTGATCAAGCAGGTGACTGCGATGATGAGGAACACACGGCTTACCCAGGTGCACCTGAATTAGCTTGTGATGGAATTGACAATGATTGTGATGGTGAAGTTGACGAAGACTCAGACTGTGATGGAGACGGGTACACAAATCAAATTGACTGTGACGATAATGATCCTGACGTCAACCCAGGCGCAGAAGAAATCTGTGATGACAACATCGACAATGATTGTGACGATTTAATCGATACGGCAGATGAAGATGATTGTACAACAGAAGAAGATCCTAATGATATCGATGATGATAATGATGGATACACAGAGAATGAAGGTGATTGTGATGATAACAATAATGCTGTTTATCCAGATGCCCCAGAACTCTGTGATGGTCTAGACAATGATTGTTATGGTGATATTGATGAAGACGATGTCTGTGTCACGGTAGTTACAGATGTTGATGGCGACGGATACGATTCTATTGCCGATGGTGGCACTGATTGTGACGACAACAATGCTGAAATCAATCCTGGCGCAACAGATGCCTGTGATGATGGTATTGACGCCGATTGTGACGGTGCTGACACAGTGTGTTCTGCCGAAGTCTGTGATGATGCTGTTGACAATGACGAAGACGGTCTTACGGATTGCGAAGACGACGATTGTGATTCTTATTACGATTGTAATGGATTAGAGCAAGAAACAGACTGTACTAATGCTGCAGATGACGATGCTGATGGCTTCGCAGATTGTGATGACATGGATTGTGCATTTGATTCAGCTTGTACTGGAGAAGGCATTGAAACAGTTTGTGATGACAGTATAGACAATGACAACGACGGTCTTACTGATGCTGATGACACTGATTGTCTTACACCAGAACTTACCGAAGTTGGTGATACTGCTTTTGTGAGTGGTGGTGGCGGTTGTGGTTGTGATCTCAGACCAAACCGTACAGCAACACTAAATCAAATCTATGCTGCTTTTGCAGTGCTCTTAATGTTAGCCATGTTTGCATTGCTTCGAAAAAGAGTAGGGCGAAAGTCGTAATTTTAGCCTTGAGAGTAATTAAGGGTATAAAAAACCGTTAGCAAATTGCTAGCGGTTTTTTTTTTGTGTTGTTTTCTTTCTGTAGGGGCGTCCCTTGTGGGCGCCCGTTAATAGTAATGTGTTGCTTTATTTTATTCGGGTAGGCACAAGGCCTACCCCTACAAAAAATATTAAAATCTATTTTATACGGAACGCTAATTTCGGGCCTGCCAAATACACTTTATTTATCAACTATTTACACATACAGTATTGATTAAATATTCTTATATAAATATTGGCTTTGGTCGGGGTTAGGACAGTTTTTGACGTTTATCATATATTGACATTTGAATGTGTTCTCTGGTTCAATGTGAGGCGACAGGGGTACGGAATCGCGGAAAGCATTGGGAACAGGCCATTTCAAGATGCAACCATGATTAGACTACGTTGAATTTATAAAAGTCCAATAGTCAGCATATCTTTCGATAACTTAACAAAAAAATTAAATTATTTTTTGAGCCTAAGGGATTAACTGAGGGGGCTCAGCAAACAGAATTTGACAACTATATAATATTATTGGTGTTATTAGCGTGTACAACAATGGTTAACGTAAGAATAAAAATGAAATAAATACGCAACATTTCATAACAGTAAACGATAATATTAGAGGAGGCACAGTTTTAGATTTTGGTGGGAAAGTTCTGAAATAATTTAAGGGATTTAACTATGAAGACACTAAATGCAACAAATTTTCTAAAGATGATACTGGCTATCAGTATTGCCTTCTTGGCCATTGCTTGTGACACAAACATGACTCCACCAGAAGAACTCATGGTCGACACATCAATTAGTATTACTTCTCTTTCAGCCAGTGAAAGTATTGTTACAAAAGGTACAGACGTTGTTGTTAGTTATTCAACGCTAGATGAAAATACTAAAATAGATCACTGCACATTTGGATCTGGAGATGACAGCACAGTAACATGTACAGGATCTACAACAGTCTCTCCACAAAAAACGACTGTTTATACATTCAAAATTATTTCTGAAGGTGAAGTGGTTCGAGAAAAGAGTATTCAGATTACTGTTCTCGCTCCTGATGGTACAGAAATTGTTGATGATAGCGAACCCGAAATATGTGATGATAATGCCGATAACGATTTTAATGGCGTTACTGATTGCGATGATGAGGCCTGTGCAGAAGATAAAGCGTGTGGAGGCGGTGATGAAGAGGAAGAAATAGAACCTACTTTTACTGCAACATACAGTCCAAATCCTGCTACTGTTGGTGAAGAAGTTACAGTAACTTGGGAAACTGATTATCCACAAGTAACAATCGCTGGACTTACCAATACATATTTTCTTCAAGGTGATAACACTTACACTTTTACAGTTGAGCAAGAAACAACTACTCTTACATTCTATGGTCTTGACGAAAACGGCAATCCTCAAAAATCATACCCTGTAGTTATTGAAACAGCGGTAATAGAACAAGAAGAACATGATACCTCATTAGATTATATTTCGTTTACAGCATCCCCATCAACAAATCTATTTTATGGCCAACCATACTCGATTTCTTGGGAAGTGCAGAACTACGATGATGTATCAATGGATGAGTACGAAACAGATGAAGGTACAGTCAATTACATAGCGGGTGTTGATACTTCAAATGGTCACACACACACGCTGACTTACTATGATGAGTTCGACGAGCTTTATAATAGATTTAAACCTATTAGCGTGGCTTCTTTTGTAAGTACATCTCAACTTATAAACCAAACCGTCAAACAGATTGTTCCTGGAGAGGCTGATGGCGAGTACTACTTAGTTGCTTCAGGTAGTGTTTATGTAACCACAGATTACTTTGCAGCTGCAGGCACACTTGTTGCGACATTGACTGATTTTGAGGGTGTTATTGATGCAGCTAATGGTCTTGGAAATCTCAGCTCTTTTACAGTTAAAGATGGAAATTACTATCTTGGCACCACACAGGGCATTTTTATGAACGAAGGTGGTACGCTTAAAGAGATAATCTCTACAGAAGGTTTTTACACAGTTCAGACCTTAGCCACAACTAGTAGTCGTGTTCTTTTTGGGCTTGAGAATGGAATCTATCAAATAGTCCCACATGATGATGCAGAAGTTGATGATAAACCAGACGGTTATGCATCAGATCCTCTAAACAGTCTCGGATCAGTGAGTGTTTTGAAGATTATTGTTAACCCAAAAGATAAATCAGAGCTTATTGCGATCACAGGAAACGATGTCCAGTACTCAAGTGATGAAGGTGATAGTTTTACATCGCTCTCAATGGCTTCTGCTGACATTAAAGATGGTTTTTGGAATGAAAATGGTGATTGTCTGGTTTGGAGCAGTAGATCTGTGTATGAGCTTGTTGATGACGAATTCGAGTACTTATATTATCTCGATCGCGATGAAAGTCAAAGCGACATCAACTTTGCAGCTAAACAAGGAATGCGTTACTTTGTGGCTACAGACGACGGCGTTGTCACAATCAATACAACCGAAGATGCGCTTCCATACGAAACAAATTTAAGGGACAGCGCTGGAATTAGTTTTCTCATTCCTGGATTGAGCACTATGTCTAGTAAAGAAACACATGCAATTAAGTCTACTGGACTAATGTATAAAGTAGAGTGGAATGGAATAAATAGAGCGAGAGCGATTGGACCTTTTAATTTTGGAATAGGTAATTAATAATGTTAAGAAATTTGACACCCTTGATAAACGACAAGAGGTAATTATGGCTGAAGTAGGAAAACTAGTAGTGCATAAAGGCGAACTAAATCAAGTGATTGATACCCGTACTGAAGTAGATGCCAATGGCACCATCAGTGCTGGTATTGGTGGCTCAGGCACTGTTCCAATGCCAAACCCTGATGAAGTGCAATCTGCGAGCGTTGATCTTTCTCTTGAAGGTGATCTTAGTATTAGCACAAAACATATACAGGTTTTGGCTGATGAAGATGGCAATCCATTATATGAACTCGAAGACGATGGAGTAACGTATAAACTCGATGACGATGGTGAAAGAATACCTCTCACACGAACAACATTTGAAGTAGATGTAAATCTTGTGCCTGGCAATTCATACTCCGTTGATGCACATACTCTAGCCAATGCTTTTTCGGTAAGATTCCTTCCATCAATTTCCATAGGTAGTTTGGGACTCGGTATTGAGGCTGATCAATCAGAAAAACGTATTTTAGAAAAGACACTTGCTGATGGAACAGTCGTACCAGCGACTACAGAGGAATCAGCTGGTCTAGGCGCAAACTTCACATTAAAACTCTATGATCAACAAGCACATTCGGATCTTATGATGAGTCGGTATGCTCCTCTTGAGTTTGTAGGTAGTGTAACAGGACCAGATCTAAAGATTAAATTAGCACTAGCGAGTATGCTTCGTACAGAGCGTGTTTATATAAATCCAACTGCAAACCTAGTTATTAAACCAAATGACGCAAATGGTGAAAATGTTAATGATGATGATATAACTTGGAATGCTGGAGTAGCTGTCTCTGTTGATCCAGGATCGCGTCCTGGGATCGCAGATCCCGTTGGTCTTCAATTTGTTTTCAATATTGAAGACAGTTACCTACAATCAGTTCCTTATCTTTCTGAAGGTATTGCAGGGACTACAACAGTAGGTGGTGGTTTTTATATTGGATTAGATCCATCCTTCGCTGGCTCCAAAAAACCATTTATATCAAAGTTTGGTGTTGGAAGAGCATATAGCTACTCACTTGCTTTACTATATGATTATTCACGAGAACGTGGTTTAGCTGGTGTTGATGTTATCATTGATCCCAATACTGGCCTGCCTGTAGATTTTGATAGTGACAATGCCGCAGGTGATTATGTTGATCCTGATCAAGTCATAGAGCTTGGTGATGAAAACGAAGATGCTCTTGGACAAATCACACACACACACTCACCTAGTATTGCATTACGGGCTGCAGTATTGTCCAGAAAATTTAAGCCTGACGTAGATACTGATGGCGATGGCGATATTGATGGTGATGATGATAAAAATAGTTCCGGAACTATCTCATTAGTTGTTAATGGTGCACTTGGCGCTGATATTATGAGCTTACGAGGTGGTGGATGGGATGCGAGCCTGACTTGGGCAACTGGTATTGGTGCTGAAATATCGTGGTAAAAAGATTTATTTAGTTTTTTTTAATTAAAAGGAGAAATGACATGAAGATCAAGAAAACATATTTGGCTATTATAATTCTTATCGCATCTTTGTTTATTGCAAACATATCTTATGCAAATGAGAACTGTTATGCCTTTAACAAAAATAACACGATAGGTAGTGATGGACTGTATCCCAACGATTCTCTTGGAGATCTTCTCTATCTCTATAACTATGGTTATGATGAGAATGGCAATAAAATAGATGGCAAAGATGAAGACATTGGAAGATGTCGTTCCTCAATTATGCTCACTGCCAGCCCTGATATTGATCTTACTCCTCAAGATGCCGGTACAGCCAAGATTAATTTTAACTACACAGGCAACTCAGAAGCAGTTCCTTTCTTGCTCACAGGAACTAAGGAAGTTGATGGTTCTTCAATTGATGACCTTATCACAGTGAATGCTATTGCGCCAGATGGTACAAGTCTATTCAATATAGCAGGATCTAAAAATGTGACCATTCAACACCTTGTAATTCAAGGTGAGTATGATAACGTTGTGAGTTGTACAAACGGAAAAAATATCACGATCCAAAATCTCGAAGTTTATAACCCAAAGACAGCTATAAAGTTTGTTGGTTGCGATTATGTCACTTTGAATTCACTCTACATTTATGGCGCCAATACAACAGGTTCAGTAGTTGAAGAGGTGCCTGAAGAAACCGAAGAAGGCGAAGGAGAAGAAGGTGATGAAGAAGATACAACGCCTCCAGAAGATACAGTGCTAACTGGAGAAGAAAGCGCCATCATTGATATTTCGGGCACAAGTATAGATTCAAAACTATCAGAAGTGACGTTAAATAATATTTACTTCTATGATGCTCCAGTAGGAACTGCTGTTAGAATTAAATATGCTAATAATGTCACTCTTAATAACATTCAGGCACCAGGTGGTCTCACTGGAACTTTGGTTGAATTAGAAAGTGTTGAAGATCTTGTAGTGTTGAATGTTACTGGTAATGGTGTTGATAATGGTATTTCTCTCATAGATGTTAAAGGTGATACTCCTGAGACAATGGTCATGGATCTTTCAGGTAACAAAAATGCTCTTGAAGGTGTTGGTCTTTACCTTGAAGGATCAGAGGATCTTGTTTTTAATGGAGGCAACCAAGACCTTATAAATATTTATGACTTTAAAGACAGTGGTATCGTGGTCTCTAGTGATTCACAGAGAAACACATTCCAACATGTTAAGTCTTATGATAACAATGAATATGGTCTTGTGTTTGAAGGAACAGTAAACACACAAAATGAGGTTGCTGATTCAGATTTTTATGACAACGGCGATTGCGGTATTTATTTTGGAACTGGCCCTCTTACTAATAAACTCTCTGGAACAAATGAGGTCTGGAATAATGGTAATGACTGTGTGATTGGCGGAACAGCAGAAATGGATTTTGCCGATGAGAACATATTGGTCATTCCTGTTAGCAAAGAAGAAATTTACGTAGACGTGGTTCAAAGCGCTCTAGGAATAGACGATCAAAAAATCGAAATCCATTATAAGAAGATTGCTTTCTCCACTGAAGCTACAGGAGAAGGTTCACATATCGCAGAATATGAGATAGCAGATCTGCCTTTACCAGCAGATGTTGATACTACATCAATCCCTTTTACAGTGATTGTCAAAAACAGCACAAATTGGGTGACAAAGATCTGGCAGGGCGAACTCTACACAGAAGGCAATGTTGTTTCAGATCAGGATGGAACAGTTACTAATTGTTACAGCCCTGAAGATTCATCTGAAAAGTATCGTATTTATGTGTATGGAGCGGACTCTGATGGCGATTTACTAACAGATGAAGAAGAAGATCCTAACTTCAACTGTCTTGTTGATGAAGGTGAAACAAATGCTGACTGGTGGGACACTGATGACGATAATATCAGTGACAAGATCGAAAAAGACTTTGCGAGCTTAGGTTATGATCCACTCAATGATGACGTTGATGGTGATGGACTCAAAGATGGTGAAGAGGATCTCAATGCTGATGGAGATTGGGATAAAGCTGATTATACCCTTGATCCATTTGGAGAGACAAATCCTTTTGATGCACATTCAGATAATGATGGTGTCACAGACTTTGATGAACGTGCTTACAGCACAAATCCAAATGTGGATGACACTGATGGTGATGGTTTGAATGATGGCGATGATGACTGTCCCACATTCCCAAATGAGTGTTATTACTCAAACTGTATTGAAGGAGTAATTCCTGAAATCGAAATCGACAATGATGGCGATTTAGTCATGGACTACTATGAAGATGCTAACCAGAACTGTATGTTTGATGCTGGTGAAATGAGACCTGATAAAGCTGACACAGATGGTGATGGCATTGCCGATGGTTGGGAAGATAAAAACAAAAATGGTCTTTATGAACCTGACCTAGAAGAAACAGATCCTACAGATGAAGACACAGATGATGATTGTCTCATAGATGGGGTGGAAGATAAAAACGGTGATGGTGAAATCCTATTGTCATCAGGAGAAACAGATCCAACACTTGTAGATAGTGATGGTGATACTCTCGCTGATGGTGAAGAAGATTACAACTGTGACGGTATTAATGATGCTGGTGAAACCATGGCCTATTTAGCAGACACTGATGGTGATGGTGAGCCTGATAATACTGATATTGGTCCATGGACGCCTTATCCTACTGATCTTCGTTACTATAACATCAATGGCTTTGATAGCTATGATGCTGATGGTGATGGATTGCCAGATATTGACGAAGATTTTAATGGTGATGGTGTTCACACTGTATCTAATAAAGAGCCTAGCGCACTATTATATGATACTGATATGGATGGTCTCAATGACGCTGAAGAAGTTCTTTGTTACCATACAAATCCAAACGCAGTGGATACTGACTCTGATGGTCGAACAGACTTTGAAGAAGTTGAGTGGTCTGCGACCAACTTTGTGTGTGATTTTTCACCTGCAAAGAACGAAACTGACCCAACTGTGTACAATGATGGTTGTTCATTGAATACTAATAATGAAACAACAAATGGCACTAATCTGCCAATACTCATCATGTTTGCAATGGTTGGATTTGTTATTGTGAACAGAAGAAGGAAAGAAAGTTTATAATATATAATAATTAGCAACGAAAGAAAAAGGAGTAATTATGGCTAGCCCAGTATTTTTTGCACACGTAGGAACACACACATCACCAAGGTTTGAACTTGATACCGAGCTTGGACGTACCACAACTTGGCGTGGAAGAGGTGAATTGCCTATAGGATTGGATGTAAAGTTAGGTGGTGGTGTTGTCGGAGAAGTAGGCTCAGGAGAATTGCATGCCTTAGGCCACTTTAACGTGGCTGGCAATTGGATGCGACTTTTAACAGAGCCAGTTGAACCTAGTGAGGGCGAATCAAACTTAGATCCATCTATAGAGGATCCTTCTGATATCACTGAGCTAAATGAAGGATTGGTTGGGGGAGGTATTACTCTAGGTGGTTCAGCTGATGTTGAAGGCAGTGGCTTTCATATAGGTGGTGATTTATCATTTGATGTTGCTGCGAGTATTTTAGGAAATAGCGCCGGTCAATTGTACACATTTGATTATAATACACCGACTGATATATCTGGAGCTAATAAGCCAAAAGCTGCATGGGCGTTACGACTAGCTCCTAAATTAACTGTTGGCCACAAGAATGTAAGATTTGCCATTGGACCTACTTTTGATTGGCGTCTAGCATCATCAGCTATGAGGCAAATATCAGCAGGCCGTGTGGTAGCTGGTGCTGACTGGACTCATGCTGGCGCCAGTGGAACAGATGCCTATGGTAGTGCTTGGCTCGCTGGATTAGAAACTGATGGCGCTGCACCTGCTGTTGGTATTGAAGGGGCAATTGTGATATATGGATTTTAATTAAAATTAAAGAGAGAGCATCTCTCATCATACTTAAAACCCCCGCCATTTCTTTCGGGGGTTTTTTTCTGGGAAAAAACTATACATCTAGAGTAGGGCGCGCTCTTTTTCAAACTCAATGCACTAATAAAGATACACCAATTAAATAAGCGGGCAGGCACAGGGGCCTGCCCCTACGATTAATCATTTGAGGATATTTTCCCTATCTTGTTCCCAGTTTCCTGGATTATTACTGATATATTTAATGATTTCTCTATGTTCGAATCTGTTTCGAATGATGCGATCGTGATAACCGCGTTGCCATAAACGCTTATGATACGAGGGCCACTTTTTTTGGAGGTAACCTTTGATATATTTACGTGTTGTTAATGTTTTGAAGCGATGCACAATATCAGACAATGACATTTTCTTGTAGGGGCGACCCCCTGTGGTCGCCCGTAAATTATTATTATGGTTTATCTTATTGTTTGTACAATTGATCTTGTTGGAAAGTTTTTTTTCGGTATAAGAAGGGCAGATCTTTTTATTAAACGGGCAGGCACAGGGGCCTGCCCCTACATTCTCATTTTCTAATATTATTACTCCATGAATGTGATTAGGCATTATAATAAAGGATTTGTTTTCAATTACTATTCCTTCGTAATATTTTGCCATTTCCTCCCACACGTGTTTCACCATTCTTCCAGTATCATTTAGATGCATTTTTCCATTAACTATTTCTCCAAATAGGCATGATCGTTCCTGTGTACATATTGTAATATAGTAGGCTCCATGTTGGGTATAATCGTATCCGTTTAACCTTAATGATTTCCGATTCGGTAATGTTCTTTCTTCCATAGATAAATACATAAGCACATACCATGCCAACCAGGTTATATTGATATTATTGAATTTATCTAGATATGCAGTCCCAGTTTAGTCCCAATGAGATTAGAATGGGACTGATATGAGACACAGGTGTTAATTTAATCTATACGGAGTAGGGGCAGCCCCCTGTGGTGGCCCGTTGATTCTTTCCAACTGTGTTATTTATAATGTAGAAGAAATTAAGGTTAAGAAGAAAATTTCAATCAAGAGACGAATGATTATTCTGGATTGCACCCAAAGGGCACTTCCTTCAGGACGCCACACCACTTTGTTCCTCGCAAGAATGGAATGCTATCCTAAAAACCCAATATATTATCTATATTAGAAAGGGCAGCTGGGCTTTCGAATAGGAAGAGAGAGCCCAACCACATATATCCCACACAGCCAATACGTCGTATAATATATATTATGTTAATTTAGGCTATGTTGTAGCGCTACAAGGATCCTGGTTTCCTATATATGTCATTCTTTCCTAGGTCTCTGATATTTGGTCTTCTCCATAGGCCCTAAGGTACCATTAGCACCATTGACTTACCCAATACAAAAAGGATAATTGCCTCTCCATGGCTTCTCAAACAGCTCTTGATCGAAAAAAAACTCCATCTTTAAGTCGTTCTAAAACTCTTGAAAAATCCCTCATAAATGGACAAAAAAACCTCCTTAATCATCAACATAAAGATGGTTATTGGTGGTACACTCTTGAAGCCAATGATTCCATAAATGCCGAGTACATAATGTTGCTCAAATACCTGGGTATTAAGGATGATATTACAGAAAAAGCTATTTGCCGCTGGATTACTCATAACCAAAATCAAGATGGTTCCTGGAGTCTTTTTCACAAAGATCCTGGTGATGTGAGTTCAACTGTTGAATGCTATTTAGCGCTCAAAATGTCTGGCTACGATATCAACCATTCATGCCTTAAAAAAGCCCGTAAATTCATCTTAAATTCAGGTGGAATTACTAAGATACGCGTGTTTACACGCATCCATTTGGCCTTATTTGGCCTTGTGAGCTGGGATATCTGTCCAGTCATGCCTGTGTCTCTAATTCAGTTTCCAGAATGGTCTCCAGTCAATATATACGAATTTTCAAGTTGGGCTCGTGCTAGTATTGTGCCTCTTTTAGTGATTTCAGAAAAGAAAAATGTCGTGCAATTACAAGGTGTTACGCTAGATGAGTTGTATCTTGATAGTGAGCCATCTCGCGCAAACTGGGAGTATCAGCACGATGCCGGCGTTTTGAGCATCGAAAACCTTTTTACTAAGATCGATGTCGCCCTCAAGATAGCAGACAAACTTAAATTTAAACCACTTAGAAAGCTATCCTTAAAGAAATGCGAGAAGTTTATCAGAGAACACCTCCATGTAACCGAAGATATCTGGCCAGCCATGTTTTATGGCATCCTGGCATTGAACAGTCTTGATTATCCATTGTCAGATATTAATATCGAAAAAGCCCTCATGGGACTAAGATCATTTCAGGTTATCATGTCGCATAACAAAGATCTGCATCAGGTACCGTTTCAGGATAGCGCTACTGTTGATTACAATGTCATGAGAAAGACAACTGAAGATGACGACAAACACATGGTGTACCAACAATGTTGTATTTCCCCTGTTTGGGATACTGCCTGGGCTGGAGTCACCCTCTTTGAATCTGGCATACCCTCAAACGATAAAAAACTGATTAAAACGGCAAAATGGCTTCTTTCAAAACAGATCACAGACCTTGTGGGTGATTGGGGAATAAAAAATCCAGGTTCAGAACCAGGCGGCTGGTCTTTTGAATTTATTAATAAGTATTATCCAGATGTCGACGATACTATCGAAGTTCTCACCCTGCTCCACAACGTCGATCTCCCCTACTACCAGCTCAAAGAACCTATTGACAGAGGTGTCAAATGGCTCCTTTCCATGCAATGCAAAAATGGTGGATTTGCAGCGTTTGATAAAGATAATGACCTCGTTCTTCTCAATAAAATCCCATTTTCAGATCACGGAGCCTGCCTAGATCCACCAACTGTCGATATAACAGGTCGTGTGATCGAGTATCTAATTAAGGTCTATGGTTTTGATAAGGAATCTGATGTTGTCCAAAGAGCTGCTGAATTTATTGTATCCAAGCAAGAAAAAGACGGCTCTTTTTGGGGCCGCTGGGGTGTGAATTATATTTATGGCACCTGGTGTGCTCTCGAAGGTCTTTCTTGTCTTGATCGAAAAAAAGATGAGCTTGTTATTAGCCGCGCCCTTCATTGGTTCAAAGAAATCCAAAATCCAGATGGGGGTTTTAGTGAGTCTAGCGAATCCTATAAGCTTGGTCGTTATCTTCCCATAGAAGAATCCCTCCCCTCTCAAACTGCCTGGGCTCTGATGGGTTTTGTGGCTGCAGGTTACGCAGATTCAAACGAAGCCAAACGTGCTGCTCAATTTCTCATAGACACACAAAACTCTGAAGGCAGCTGGGATGAAGAATACTACACTGGCACTGGCTTCCCTGGTCATTTCTATATCCGTTATCACGGGTACCGAAACTATTTTCCTGTTCTAGCGTTAGCGAAATATAGAAATTCATTAGATAATATCTAATATTACCCCTCACCCGATTCTCGTTTACACTCGAATCACCCTCTCCCCAGAGGGGCGAGGGAAAAGTCCCTTCTCCCCGTTGGGGAGAAGGTGCCCAAAGGGCGGATGAGGGGCTATAGACAAAAAAAAAGACTTTCGTTTTCACGAAAGCCTCTTTTCAAGACTATGAGGGGGTAAAGAATTCTTAGCTACAAGGCTTTGGCTTAAGATTAAGCTCAGCGCCATTATACGTTGATGTCTGTGCTATGCCATCTGCATAAACAACTTCACCAGAACCAACTTCAGTATAGTTTCCATCATCACCAAGTGTATAACCAGTGATGATTGCAGTTCCTTCATAAGGACCACAGTGATCTTGAGGGTAGAAAGTGAGCCCTTCTTCACCAACACTCAAAACAATTCTCAAGTCTGAGTGGTTGCGATCAATAACGAGTTGGCCTGAAGTCACTGTACGTGTGTCTACCATGCCATCTTCGTCGATTTCTAAGGCATGCACTGGGTATGTGAGTGCGACTTCATCAAGCTCAGCCCCATCTTCATCAAGAGGAGTAAAAGCATCTTCAAGAGTCAGCACGTTGACATTGTGAACCTCTTCATTATCAGCTATTGTTATTCGATTGATGGTTTTCACAACTGTACCATTAACAGTATTTATATTTCCATCTTTGTTTGAATCAATGGCATCGGTAAACGTTACCTGACGAGAACCTGTGACTGTAATCACACCATCAATTTCTTCGCCTTTAAAAGTCTTTGTGACATCAAAGACAAGAGGACTTTCCTCATCAATTTGATGTGTATGAACTGCATTTTGCTGAATACCGTCTTCGTCAACTCGGCCGGCAACCATGCTAGCAAAATCAATGCTATCAACACCTGCACAAAGACCGTCACCACCATTTTCAATAGTATTTAGAAAAATACCATTAAGTGTTCCAGGTCGATTATCGTCATCTAACTCACAATCTTCAAAACTAACTTCACGACTCATAGTGCCTGTAGTATTATCACAACTAAATGTTTCATAGACAGAAGTCACATCATCGCATCTAAACCTATAGTGTTTTGTTGCGTATGAAGTTGTTGTATCAGTTGAACCAGCTGCTAAATAGGACGAACCTTTTGTGAGAGATGATGTTGAACTACTAGAAGATGATTCACTTGAAGAAGCAGTGCTGTTGAGAGATTCAATAGCAGCTGTGACCATGGCTTCTTCATTTGATTCTGAAGTAAGTGTAGAATTGTTGCCATCACTGTCTAAACCAATTAAGCTACCACAGGCTGTTGTCAGAGCAAGACAGCTTAATAATAATATAAGAGATTTTATTGACTGGGTTAAATATTTCATATGTTTCCTCATTGTTTGTCACTCTGCTGTCAGAATTTATTTCCGTTACAAGAGTGGATTAATTATTTAATTTTTAATGTATATTTCCATCATATTCTGTATCTGCCCTTAATAGACGCTGGATGGCCAATATTGGTTCAATATTATTTTATATTATTTGCACCTACGATCCTACGCGCCTATGCTCCTACGGAAAGCCTATATTGACCAATAATATCAACATATTAGGTTTTCTGGCGTAGGGGCCTAGGAGCGTTGGTTCATAGGCTCAAATCCCCATTGAACCTTTTACTTAACCTTTACGTCTAAAAGTGTAAAAAGAAGAGAAAACTATTTAGAACTTCTCTTTAGAAAAAATGGTTTTAATTTTTTGGAGAAAAAGATGAGAAAACATAAAATCAAAATATTTATTATAGGTTTCATTTTGAGTTTTGCACTCGTTATCCCTTCAGCCTTTAGCCAATATGGTCCTCCAGACTCCTCTGGCCAGCAAATGCAAAGTAGCGGACAAGATGGACAATTCAGAGGCAAGGGCAGGAAAGGACAAAAAGGCCAGCAGATGAAGAAGATTATGGAACAACTCGATCTCACTGATGAACAAAAAACACAAATAACAGAACTTCGTGAAAAATGCATGGCTAGTCAAAAGGAAACACAAGACGCTCTCAAAGAAGCTCATAAATCATTTCGTCAAGCCATGGACAATATTTCATCAACAGATGAAGACTTAAAAAAGATGCATGCTAGCGTCGAAGAATTAAAAGCCAAACTCTCGACGGCTCGATTTGAACAAGCCCTTCAAATTAGAGCTGTGCTTACAGATGAACAAAAAACAAAGTTTAATGAACTACAAAAAAGCATGCGTGGAAAAAGAGGGAAAAGAGGACAACGGGGCCAAGGCATGAAAAGAAACATCAACAACAACAATGTTTTTGATGTGCAATAAATAAATGTTTTAAATTTATGGGTTAAAGCAAAACCGTATGCAAGAAGACCAGATAAACCAATATATCGAATCCTATACTTCTGGTGAATTAAAGAGTTTTTCGGATTTATACGAAAAGTATAATCAAATGATCAGGTCTGTTCTTTTTAAACTATGTAATGCCGATGAACTGGATGACTTGATCCAAGATGCTTTTGTGAAAGTTTGGAAAGGTTTGCCTAGCTTTAAAAGAGGCGCAAAATTGAAAACTTGGATTTACCGAGTCACCTACAATGTTGCTTTGGATAATTTGCGTAAACGCAAACAACAAACACTGGAACTCAAAGCAGAACTTATTAGTAACGGCTCAAACGAAAATGAATTTATGAATAAAGACTTAGTTCAAAATGGTTTAAGCAAATTAGCAGAGGAACATCGCTCTGTACTCGTTCTACATTGCATGGAAGGTTTGTCAGTGAACGAAGTGTCAGAGATCACAAAGGTTCCAGAAGGTACTGTAAAATCTAGATTGCACTATGCCAGATCAAAGATGCATGAAATATTAACTAAAAATGGGGTTTCGTTATGAAAAAAGAACACCTAGATAAAAACATCGAAGATAAATTAGATCGGTTTTTAGCAGAAAATGCCCCCCTCCCCCCTGCTCCAAAACCAGGAGAAAAAGATAAGATCTTAAGGACTATCAGCATAATCACACCAAGCCAGCCCCAAAAAGAGTCTTTTTTCAAAAAGAACCTTTTTACTCCTCTCAAATGGATGGTACCTATTGCGGCAGCAGCTATGATTGGCTTCATTACATTGACTACATATTTGCCTCAACCCACAGAATCTATTACTGACGAAAAACTTTCAGCCTATATCGAAGAAACATTCGAAACCATCTATACGGATAATGAATATGATTCCGCTGATGAGCAAGAGTATGCCTCTGCTGGCGATCCTTGGCTCTATTTAGCTGAAGCAGTGTCACAGTCTAGATAATTCCTTGGAGAGCCTACCTCCCCCTAGCCCCCTCCTTACAAAGGAGAGGGGAATTTATTTTCAAATAAAGTTTGAATAAACAACAACATGCCGCTAATTTACGCTTCTCGTAATATTTTACTCCGGAGCTTTTAATGGCAAAAAGACTTTTAGCAAATTACAATGGTCAAGAAATGTATTTAGATGAAGTGAAAGTATCTCCCCTAGATCGCGCCTACCTATTTGGTGATGCCATTTACGAGGTCATGCGTGTGTATCAGGGCAAAATTTGGCTTGCTGACCAACACTTTGAGAGAATGCTAAATAATTTAAGATCAATTCATATTGAATGTGATTTTGCTGCAGTAAAAAAGCACACTCTCAAAACACTCGAAAATAGCGGTGTTGAAAATGGGACCGTGTATATTCAGGTTTCACGAGGCGAAGCACCCAGGTCTCATGCCTTTCCTCCACCAGGCACTCCTGCCAATGTTTTGATTTGGGTTGATCACTTTGAGGATAATAAAATGAATGAGTCCTGGAAGAATGGTGTTTCAGTGATTACTCATTCAGATATTCGTTGGGCTCGTTGTGACATTAAGTCAGTTAATCTTTTGGGTAATTCTATTGCCAGACAAAAAGCAATTGAAAAAGGTTGCTATGAGGCGATTTTTGTCGATGCAAATAACATTGTCACAGAAGCCACGAGTAGCAATGTTTTTGGTATTAAATCAGGAGAACTCATTACAGCACCAAAAGGTAAAGAAACCCTGCCTGGAGCTACAAGAGAATTTCTTTTTGGGCTGACAAAAGAGCTCAATATCTCAGTAAAAGAAGATTTTATCACTCATGAAGCTCTCTACAATTTAGATGAATTGTTTTTATCTGGCACTGTAACAGAAATCATGCCTGTTGTTAAAGTTGATGACAAGGCTATCGCTGATGGAAGGCCTGGTAATCTCACTATGAAAATCCAAAAAATGTTTATTGAGAGAACAAGAAGGTGATCTACCACCAACCCCTTTTCCGCCCTCCTTCAGAAGCACGTTCATTAATTTTTCAAGTCACGCTTGGGTGTTCGTGGAACAAATGCACATTCTGCGATATGTACACCTCAAAGAAATTTAGCACGCGCTCATTTGATGATATTTCTAAAGACATTGAATGGGCAGCAAAGAAATGGCCAAAAACAGAAAAGGTTTTTTTAGCAGATGGTGATGCCTTGGTTCTTTCCACAAATAAAATCATACCTATTCTTGAACTTATTATAGAGAAGTTTCCCAATTTAAAACGCATCACTTCTTATGCAACTCCACAAAATCTTCTCAAGAAAACACCTGAAGAGCTTAAAGCCATCAATCAAGCTGGTCTTAAAATGCTTTATTACGGAGTAGAATCTGGCGATGATGTGATTCTCAAGAAAATCAACAAAGGGGCTAGCTCTGATGAAATTCTTCAGGGAATTCTCAAGGCCCATGAAGCTGGATTTACCATTTCTACAACTAATCTCTTAGGCATTGCAGGCAAAAAGTATTCTGAACAACATGCAGTGAATACAGCCAAGCTTTTGAGCAAGTCCAATCCAAAGTATGTTTCTTTTTTGATGATTATGTTTCCTTTAGGTGAAGAGCGTTTTATCAAGGCTTTTGGAGATGACTATGAGCCCCTTTCGCAGATGGATCATATTCAAGAACTTAAGACTGTGCTTTCTCATCTCAATGTAAAAGACGTTGAAGTGCGTGCCAATCATGCCTCAAATTACCTCCCTATTAAGGCCCATTTTCCTAGAGATAAGGATGAAACCCTTGAAATGATCGATACCATTCTTGCCAAACAAGACCCCTCTTTATTAAGGCCTGAATTTATGCGTGGGCTATAATTGCCTTCTCCTCTCCCCACTATGAGGTATGTATCCCCCTGTAATATTATGTGAACTTGTGTAACATGATGTTATTCCCTGTTAATCATTTCCTTTCTTTTGGCACTTAATTTGCAAATCACAATAGCTGGAGGTGGAAATGCAAAATTCTACATACAAGGATCTCATGGGTATTAGCCCAAAGATAAGTCTATCCCAATATGATTCATGCTTTACGAAATGCACAAAAAATAAGGGCCATTCTTGGTTTAAAAGAACCATCCTAACCCTCTTAATTATAATGTTTTTTATTCTTATCATGAGTCCCTTAAATACCTTAATATAGGCTATTTCACTTATACCCTTCCCATCATATCAAAACACTGCTTGATCCCATATCATGCTCATATTACTAAGATTTTCTTTTTGGAGGAATCAAATATGAAAAAGCTAGGCTCAAATTGGACAACAGTCATTCTTGTAGGATCTTTATGGGGCTTTCTAGAAGCCACGCTCGGTGGTTTTTTGCACATGACTCATCTTCCTATTGCTGGAAAAATTATGGCCCCTATTGGTTTTGCACTGATGTTTTGGGGACTAAAAAACGGTCTCAAAGTTCATCAACTCATAACCGTTTCAATCATAGCAGCGGCATTCAAATTTTTAGACCCCTTTCTATTTGCCATGCCCTTTTTTCATATAAAGATTATCAATCCTGCCCAGGCCATTGTGATGCAAGGTCTTTGTTTTAGCGTGATTTCAAGCCTCTTTAAAACCAAGGAAGGCTCATGGAAGACAACGCTAGCAGCCTCTGCACTTCTCTACCCTGCTTCTGTTCTGGCTTTTAGCCTTTTCTCTCTTACCATTGTTAACTATTTTCCTGGACCACTTGAAGGAGGAATTTCACTTATTCTCCTAAATATGGCTATTGGTACTGCAATCACTATGTCAGTTATTTCTTTAGTGAGCTTCAGTTATGGACGTCTTAGATTATTGAATCTCACTCGTTTTTCTTTGGCTGCTCGCTTAAGTACGGCTGCTATTCTGATTGTTTCAACTATTCTTGCAAGAGGCCTGATTGGCTGAAAATCATCATACACTCATTTCTGATGAAGTAAATACTGGTAAAAGTTCAAAACTTTGGGAACTGGTTAAGTTCTTTATCAATCAAGGCAGAAACGTTTCTGGATGGATTTCTCTTCCCTATTTTGAAAACGACATCAAGACAGGATACGATATTGTTTTCATCACAATGTCTAAAATTCAGAACAAAAGGAAGTTTATACGTAAAGAATCATTTCAAGGTTCAGCTCAGTGGCGGAGTTTCTTTTTTGATGAAACGGTCTTCGTAGATTCTTCTAAAATAGAATTTGGAAAACCAGATATTTTTGTTATCGACGAGGTTGGCCCGCTTGAGTTGTGCGACCACATGGGCTTTTGGCCAGTCCTACATAATATATATAATAATAGAAGTACTCTTACAGTTGTAAGAAGAAAATGTGTTGATCAGTTTAGAAAAGAATTTTCGGAATATGAATTTAATTTACTGGCGGAAAAAGGTTAAAAAAAAGGCGCTCCAAATTGGAACGCCTTGTTGAAATCTTAGTAAAAGATTTTACCAACGTGAGTTGTAGCCACCGCCACGGTTGTTGCGACCACCGCCGCCACCATGAGGTCTTCCGCCGCCACGGCCTTCGCGTTTTTCCATTGGACGGGCTTCGTTTACGATGATATTTCTTCCGTCAACTTCTTTCTCGTTGAGGTCAGTGATAGCCTTTTGGGCATCATCATCATTTGCCATTTCGACAAAACCAAAGCCTTTTGAACGGCCACTAAATTTATCTTTAATGACGTTTGCACTTACGACTTCACCAAAAGGTGTAGCCAAAGATTCTAATTGTGCATCGTCCACTGAATAGGGAAGGTTTCCCATATATAGTTTCTTACTCATGTAATTACTCCTTAATTATTAATACAAAACTTTCTTAAGGGCTGGCGAATACAAGGGAGGGTCTTTAAAAAGATAACTCACAATTGATTTTCCAATCACTCAAAAAAAAGCGCTTTCTTCTCATAACAAAGCGCAAATACAGTACCATAGGGAGTCTTGCTGATCAATAGTATTTCCCAGTATTTTCTAACGCGAAATTATGCAATCATTTTACGTGCTTGGCGAGATTTGGCCCTTTTTTGCGGAATAGCATTAAGTGCTGCTCGAGCATATTCTACCTTGCTTCTGTGTCTCGGACTATCCTGATAATCTGCAATAAAGGTCTCTAGATCCGTCCTAACACGACTTCCATAATAAGCTAATATATCAGCAATATTAGAGAGACGTCTTTTGTCAGTCTCAACTAAAAGACCTTCAAATAGCTTTTGAATAAACAATGGTTGATAGTATTCTCGGGATAAAGCTTGCAATGTGCTGCCATAATCTTCTTTCACCCACGATGGATCTACTGAAGAACCAAGGCTCGCTTTATGCTTCATGACCATTTGCACATAAAGATCTGCCACAGCATACCCGCCTGTAAGTCTTAAACTCATTTTTGTTTGGCCCGGATCTCGCAGGTAGCCTATACCTAAGCTCAAAACAGCAGCTCCTGCACCAATGGCAATACTAGTAATAGGGTCACAACCTTGAAACTCAGCTACATTTTTTGCTGCAAAGAATACACCTGCTGCTCCAAATAATTTGGCTGTATTTAGTAGCCCTGTTGAAGGCTCATGGTAATGATTAGTTGTTACAGGTCTTTGTATTGGAAGCCGTGCTACTCGAGAATTTTCCTCTGCCCTGGCTTCTGTACTATCAGTGTCTGGAGAAGCTACTATTTTATGATATGTTGAGGTACCACCTGAATGAACAAGTACTCGATACGTAAAAGCAGTTGGAGGTGTTGTTGATGTTGTAGCAGACATAAATCGTCCTTTCTTTTAGGACATCCACTCTCTATTAGACTTGATTCCTGTATACTCTTTGCCCAATTATTTCTTCGGCCTAGCCCAGCAAATGTTTCGTGAAAAATCATTGTTTTTTTTCTCGAGAAAACAGGTATCTATATGATTTTATTGCATTCCATATTACAACAAAATTCAATGCCCCCCACTCATCACCTTTGTCCTGCGTAGTCCGCCTTAACGGACGAAGCAGGATCATTACTCATATCTCATCCCTTTTTAAACCGTATACCCAGAATCACCCCTCGCCTAAAATAGCTCTAAATCCTGGCATCATTTTTTAAAATCATCCGATAATAAAATTAGAGAATATTTAGAAAGGAATAGATTATGGCAGTACCCCCAGTATTAGCAGAAATGTGTAGTTTGGAAAACGAACCAATCACTGTCAAAGAATTTCAAGAGGCAAGCTTAGATAAAAGAAGCCCTTACTATTCAAGTAGTAATGATCTGAAGAAATATGGCAGAACAGACCTTCCTGGATACACTCATTGGATTCGTATTGATGAAGATACAGATGTTGTTGGCTTTGCTGATCCAAGTGATTCCTATTCTAGTGTAGAGCAAGGTTGTGATCATGGGAATGCAGGTGAACCAATAAAAATACGGCCATGTTATTGGCACGCTAATTATCGTGAAGCCATTCCCGTTGAAAGCTCTATTGAATTTGATAATCCTAATGTTCAAGATGCTTTTACAAGCGCTTGTTTTGATAGACTAAGCTATGAGGATAAAGATGAGTATCATAGAATGTATATTGAGAACACAGTTGCTAATATTTTAGAATATCCTGATAAATACTCTGGAAAACTGGAAGTTGATGAGGGAGGAGATTTTCAATTAACTATTTCTGATATAGAAACAGATGAAGAGTCTTTCATTTATTTTCAAGGAGGCCTTCTTGTAGATTTTAAATTAGATCATTTATCCCATTTTCCTGAATTAGAACAAGATATTAATGAAATTATAAGAAAGCTTGAAGGATTTGATCAGCTAACAACTAGATAATCCCCGCCCCTCATTACCTACGCCTCCAACGCTAACTTTCTCAAGAAACCAGAAACATTCTTAAAGCCCTTTTGATTAGCTTTTTGCTCTATGTATTTTTTATCCTCTGGGCTTACTCTGAACCGAATCACGTCAGATTGTTCTTTTTTATACTTTTTTTCAGCTAAAATAAGACTTGGAAGATCTAAGAGAAGTGCTGCAATGTCTTCGTTTAAGAATTCTTGGTCAATATTTGCGTCTGAACAAATAACATGTGTGGTACGCTTATTGATTGGAGTAAGATTGTAGGCATATTTCTTATGATGAACAGTAATAAAATGATGGGATGTTTGTTTTTTTCTTTTCATAATTGATCTCAAAAATGTTTTTTTAGCAGCTTTGCTATTTGCTTCTTATAAAATTCTTTACAATCATTATTGTGTACTGGAATTATCAAATCACTTTTCAATACAGAATGTTTGAACTTTTTATGGCTCCCTTTAGCTTCTATTTTCTCAAATTCTAATTCTAATAGTACAGATTCAATCTCAGAGCATGTTACAGATTTTGGTCTGTTTAGTAATTTACGAAATCTTTTGTCTCGTTTTGTCATTTGGCATACGTAGCTACATTATATTATATGTAGCTACATGAATCAATGTTAATTTTGCTGAATATCACAACAAACTATTAAGCATGATTCATGCCAACATGAATAAAATGTAATCTATTGATATTATTACAAGGATATTTTTGGCGAGTCCCAGATCAGTCTCATATCAGTCCCATTTGGGACTGGACTGGGATTCGAAATGGGATTTTGAGGTTTGATTCCCACATTATCTCATATACCCAACATTACTATATAGCTATCTACCTCAACAAAAAAGTGATATCCTCTCCAATTGCTAATTCTATTGGAGCTTCTGCACCTTTTACATACAAAAGCGCAGTGTTAACTCCTGTAATAACAAGTCTGCCACCACGGTAAAGTGCCATAGCCCCTTCTCTAAGGGCCAGAACAGGTTGATCATGATATCCATGGAACTCAAATATACGACCCGGTCTTGATTCTCCGTGGCGAGTAATATTTAGCCTTTGACCTATCCAGTTATGAACCCCAAGCAAGAATCTGTTTACAAGAGTATTAGCCGGTGGTTCTGGAGGATGATGTGCATTAACATTAAAAGGAAACAATCTTAATCCGCTTGTGATAATGCGCCCATCTGGATCCTCGCTGAGATCCACAACAGGAAAATCATTTGTAGTTTGAAGATCTCCTGCTACAACGCTACCAGCACTGGATCCTATATAAGGTGTTCCAGCCGCCGTAACTTCACGAATAGGCTCTACAAGACCAAGTCTATGCAATGTATTATTTAATATAGCCGTGTTACCGCCACCAACTAAGATAGCTTGTGCATTTAGAACAGCTTGTGGCTTATCATCAAAACGATCAATATTTACAATTCTTCTGCCTAAAGACTGAAGGCCTTCTTGAATACGCTTAGTCTGTTGTTCTGGGGTTCTGTGCATCGGTCTTGCGTAAGGAATACAAAGTATTTCTTCTACATCAGGACCTATGCAATCCGCTATAAATGATGCTGCGTGTGACATGTACGGCTTACCTTTATAACCAGGAGCCCCAGCAGAACTGACTAACAGTACATTTGATGCGGGTGTTACTGCATGTGAAGCTAACATAAGTATTTCCTTTTTCTAAGAGGCAAATGTATTCTTTGTAATCCACTACTCTACACAAACTGTGTATCGTATATTCTAGAAATAAAGTGTGTGATTTTATTATTTTTCGGGCACAAGTGTGCCCACTTGTTGAATTGAATTTGTATGCTTCTAAGGGATCAAAGAGATTTCATCGCCGTAGCCACATCTTTTAGACCTGTGCCTGTGATAAGAACGATGATGGTTTCGTTGGGAGTGACTTTATTCTCAGACACAGCTTTTTTGAGACCTGCATAGGCAGTAGCTGCAGCTGGTTCAGCAAAAATGCCAGAAAGTGATGCGAGTTCTTTGATGGCGGAAATGATTTCAGAATCTTCGACCTTGATACCAAAACCTTCGGTTTCTCGCACAAATCTTAAGGCCCAATCCCCACAAGCTGGAGCTGCAACAGATATCGAATCCGCAACAGTCTCAACCTTATCAAGCGGTGTGACTTTTTTATCGCCTTTTTCCAAAGCATCCACAATAGCCGCAGAACCTGATGCCTGAACAGGAATAATCTGTGGCATTTTGTCGATAAGACCAATTTGTAAGAGATCGTAAAAACCCTTGTACGTGCCAGAAAGTATCACACCATCGCCAGTAGGAATAAAAATCTTGTCCGGAGCTTCGTAATTAAGCTGCTCCCAAATCTCCAAGGCTGCTGTTTTCTTTCCTTCTACAGTGTAAGGATTGTAACCCGTGTTTCGATTATACCAGCCATGTTCCTCTGTGGCTTTTTTGCAATCTGCCACAGCATCATCATACGTGCCTTTGACTAGGTTTATTTCTGCACCAAACATCGCGATCTGAGCCAGCTTTGCCTTTGGTGCTGATTCAGGGACATAAATTACATTCTTCATGCCCACAGACGCACACATACCAGCTAAAGCTGTGGCAGCATTACCTGTTGAGGCTGTTGTGATCACATCTTTTCCTAACTCCCTTGCCTTGGCTACAACCACAGAAGAAGCTCGATCTTTGAATGATCCTGTAGGAAGGCATGTATCATTCTTGATAAAGAGTTGCCTAAGCCCCAATTCTTCGCGTACGCGCTCAACAGATTCAAGCGGTGTGGGACCAATGTCTAATGGTGGCAAAGAAGAAACATTATCTATGGGCAAAAGATCAATGTAACGTGAATGACCAACAACTGGGTTTTCTTCAAAAACTTCTTTTGTGAGTGTCGTTTTCAAGCTTTCGTAATCATAATCTACACGCAAAAGACCAAATAAAGGATGAAAGGGTTTTTGATGCTTGCTGCAAAATGGGCAAACATATTCCACTTCATCTGCACTAAATGTTTTGCCACAGTCGAGGCAGTGTAATTGATATTTACTCATACCCTCCCCCACATTTTTTCTGCCAATTCCCTTGCCTTTGCGTAAATCGCATCTTCATCAATGCCATCGATTTTTCTATCTTCCATCAAAACCTTCCCATTGATGATCGTTGTTTTAACGAGATTAGAATTCATACCAAAGAGAAAATGGCCTAGGAAATTATCCTTTGTGAGCGGTGTTGGAGAATCATAATCGAGAATAATAACATCTGCCAAAGCGCCCTTCTCGATCTTTCCTAAAGGTTTGCTAAAATAATTCGAAAGGATTTTGTAATTATTTTCAAATAATAGAGTACCCGCCTCCATAAAACCCTTTGTGGGATCTGCTTCAAAGTTTTTTCTGATCAAATGGGCGAACTTGGCTTCTTGAAACATATCAAACGTCATACCATCAGTTCCAAGACCAACAAGGCAGTTTCTATTCAACATTTTACCTACATCAGCACAGCCAACAGCATTGTTCATGTTCGATTCAGGATTATGAACAACATTTGTTTGGGTTTGAGAAATGAGATCCATTTCAGCCATGCTAATATGGACACAATGGGCAAGGAGCGTTTTTGGACCAAGCAGGCCATGTTTGTTCCAGCGTTCCACAACACCCATCTTGTATTTTCGTCTGGCATCTAACGAATCAACCCTATCTTCTGCTGTGTGCACGTGGATGCCAGTTCCCAAATCTGAAACAACCTTGGCACATTCTTCGAGTGTTTTGTCCGAAACTGTAAACGAGGCATGCAGACCAAAAAGACCTTGGAGCATGTCAGATCCAGCACATTCCTTGATAAAGTCAGCATTCTCTTCGATCCCCTTTTTGGCGGTTTCTTCACCATCGCGATCTGATACTTCATAACAAAGAGAAGCTCGCACAGGAATAACAGAAAGAGCTTCTTGAATCTTTTTAAGACTGCCACTGACAAAATTTGGCGAAGCATGGTGATCAATAATGGTTGTGGTGCCTGACTTAAGACATTCGATGAGAGGGATAAGAGCAGAATGGTAAATATCCTCTGCCTCAAGTGCCTTGTCGACCTTCCACCATAAGTTTTCGAGAATTTCTGTGAAGTTTTTCGGCACATCGCCTTTTAAAGACATGCCTCTCGCAAATGTTGAATACAGATGCGTGTGGCAATTTGTGAGTCCTGGCATGACCAACCCACCCTTGGCATCAATGTGCTTTGGTGCAGAGTATTTCTTCCTCAATTCCTCAGAATCACCCACATCAGCTATAAGGTTGTTTTCGATATAAACAGCACCGTTCTCGATGAGTTTGTCTGGACAAAGGACTTTGGCGTTAGTGATGAGAAGCATAGGATTATCCTTATATCAGGAAATTTTAATACAGTCAGTTACTGGACAAACATGTTGGCACATTGCACAACCCACACATTTTTCTTCGTCCACGATTGGCTTTCTTTCGTCATCAAGTGAGATAGCCATGTGACCACCATCACGACACGCAATGTAACAAAGATCATCTCTAATACATTTTTCACAGTCAATTTTGGAAACCACTTTAGATTTATAAGTGAGATCATCGTGTGAAACCACAAAAGGAAGTGACTTTCCAATGAGCTGAGACACATCATTCATGCCTTTTTTATGCAAGTATTCAATCATCCCATCTTTGAGATCATCGACAATGTCATACCCGTAATGCATGACTGCTGTGCAAAACTGAACCGTTGTGGCTCCACAGAGCATGAACTCAACAGCATCCTTCCATGTGACAGGGCCACCAGTACCGGTGATAGGGATGCCAACTTTCTTGGCGATCTCAGAAATCACTTTAAGCGTGATTGGTCTAATCGCTGGTCCACTCATACCTGAGTACGTGGATTTTCCTTCGACGTTTGGATTAGGGATAAAAGTTTCGAGATCAATTCCCATAAGAGATTGAATGGTATTCGATGCACAAACCGCATCAGCACCACCGTCTCTCACAGCAGCTGCCACATCACAGATGTCAGTAACATGAGGCGTGATTTTGATGACCACAGGCACGTTTCTTTCATGTGCCTTGGCAGCATCTTTTACCCATCCAGCTACTGTCTTTGTAAGGGCCACATCTTGGGCAAGCATCTGACCTGGTTTGGCTCCTAGACTGCCTTGAGGGCAAGAAAAACTGCACTCAATCATATCAACACCAGCATCAGAAAGCCTGGTGACAAGTGATTGCCATTCTTCTTTCTTGCTGCCCATGATTGAGGCAATGACTACCTTGTTTGGAAATTCTGCTTTGAGTTTTTTCACGCGGTCTTCAACAACATCAATATGATATTCCGAGATCAAATCAATGTTACCAAGGGCTGTGACGCGCTTACCTTCGTGAGAAACAGCCGTCATCATGGGGTATTTCAGATCAACAGCAGTACTTTCGACTGACGTTGTTTTCAGAACCGCACCAGCCCAACCTGCCTTAAAGCCATTTCTGACCATATCGAGCTCATCAGATGGTGGAGCTGCTGCTAATACGAATGGATTCTCAAATTTCACACCGCAGAAATCGATGGAGAGATCTACATCAGGTTTTTTGAAATAATTTACCTTTAGGGACGACCCCTTGTGGTCGTCCGCATTATTCGGGCGGGCACAGGGACCCGCCCCTACGAATTTATTAATCTCCTCTGCTACCTTTGTCCCTGTTCCAATCGCAGCCACTGCTGTTCCTGCGCCGTATGCAAAATCACCACCTACAAAGATACCCTCTTTTGCCATGGCTGTTTTTTGATCAAATTGAATACCGCCCCAGTCATTCTTATCCAAGCCGTAGTCGTTATCCATGGTCTGACCCACAGCATTAATGACTGTATCTGCTTTTATCTCAAAATCAGGGCCTTCTTGCTCAAATTCCTTGGCTTTTCGGCCTTCGCCCTTCCATTTCACACGTTTAAGCCGTATACCTTCAACTTTTCCTTCACCTTTTAGCTCTACAGGCACTACTCTGAACCAAAATTCAACGCCTTCTGAGAAAGCGAGGTCAATATCAGGCCTGTAAGCTGGCATATCCTTTTGAGTGCGTCTGTAAAGCATGAGAACATCAGCGCCCATTTTTTTGGCGACTCTGGCTGAATCAATTGCCGTATCTCCACCACCAACAACTAGAACTCGCTTGCCCAAATTAAATTTCTCGCCCTTTTTAGAGCGAATGAGAAAGTCTAGAGCCTGATACACACCATCTTTAGTGTCCCCTTCGATCCCTAGGTTTCGGGAACCCATAAGACCTGTGGCCACAAACACGGCATCAAACTCATTTTTCAGATTGTTTAAATCTTTTATTTCGGAATTATTACGAAATTTAACACCTAGATTTTTGATGAATTCTATTTCAAAATCTAAAACTTCAGGAGGCAATCTAAAGGCTGGAATTGAAAGCCTGAGCTGGCCACCAAATGAGCTATCTTTTTCAAAAACTTCTACACTATAACCTTTAGAAGCGAGATTCGCTGCACAGGAAAGCCCTGCAGGGCCTGAACCAACGACGGCTACCTTTTTTCCATTAGAAGTCGGCGTTTTGATATCAACAAACCCATTTTCTTTTTCCCATGCCATGACATAACGTTGAAGTCCTGCAATATCGATTGAACTGTCGAGTTTTTCACTTGTGCACTCACCACAACAAGTTGACTGACATGGACAAATATAAGCACATGATGCTGATAAAATATTAACGTTACGAAGAAGTCTTACAGCGCCTGCCATGTCTCCAAAGCGTATCTTTCTAATAAACATTCTTGGATTCACTGAGGCAGGACAGCCTTTGTGACAAGGGGCATCGTCGCACATCAAACATCTTGTGGCTTCGGTTAACGCTGTGTCATAATTGTATGTTATCATATTTTATCTCCATTCATTCGAAACGTAGGTGCATAGGCGCTTAGGATCGTAGGCTCAGTCCCTCACAATCCTCGTCCCAGTCTTACCAGTAATGGCGCTTTCAAGATTCTCGTAATTTGTGATGAGGACTTCTTGTCCACCACCTTTGAGAAAATCAAGAGCAGCCTCAATCTTTGGCAACATAGAACCTGGGCTAAAGTGACCTTCTTGAATGTATTGTTTAGCTTCTGAAACCGTCATTCGACCAATTTGTTCTTCATTAGGTTTTCCAAAATTAATACATACTTTTTCAACATTTGTTGAAATGATGTAGAGTTCTGCTTCGAGGTTATTGGCTAGTAAGGCTGAAGCAAGGTCTTTGTCGATCACAGCGGCGACTCCAGATAAATCACCATTCTCATCTCTCACAACAGGAATACCACCACCACCAGCAGCAATCACAAGGACATCATTGTCAATAAGATGTTTGATCATATCGATTTCGATAATCTCTTTTGGCACAGGTGATGCCACAACGCGGCGCCAACCACGGCCAGCATCTTCCATCATATCCCAGCCATTATCTTTTTGTCGTTTTTCAGCCTCTTCTTTGGTGTAAAATCGTCCAATAGGCTTTGTGGGATGTTGATAGGCCTCATCATCTTTATCAACCACAACCTGTGTAACGATAGTCGCTACTTTTTTGTCGATTTTCTTTTTGCGAAGCTCATTATTCAAGGCTTGTTGAAACTGATATCCAATAGAACCTTGGGTATCAGCCACACAGATGTCCAAAGGCACAGTGTGGATAATGCCACGAGAATAGTCTGATCGAAGGAGAATAAAACCAACCTGTGGACCATTACCATGTGTGAGAACCACTTGATAGCCATTCTCAATCAACGAAATGATGTGATGCACGGTCTGCATGGCCTGAAGAGATTGATCAGGAATCGTCTGATGTTCTTTATCAGAGATGAGTGAATTCCCTCCGACAGCTATGACTGCTATTTTTTTCACTTACACGCCTCCCATTGTAGCTGCCATCACAGCTTTTGCTGTGTGGAGTCTGTTTTCGGCTTCATCATAAATAATTGACCATTTTTCGTTATCAATCACAGCATCAGTGACTTCTCTGCCACGGTCAGCTGGTAAGGCATGCATGTATTTTACATCTTTACTTGCAAGGCCCATTCTTCTTTCATCACAAATCCAATCTTTATGCTTTGAAAGATTTGCTTTCATAGCAGCCTTTTGTGCATCTGAGTCTTCCCACTTATCAAAATTTGCAAAGCCACCCCAGTTTTTAGGAATCACTATCTGCGCATCCTTGAAACCTTCGTCCATGTCATTAACAAATTTAAGACTGCCGCCAGATTCTTTTGCAGAGTTATGGGCTTTGTCTGTCATGGCTGGGAGAAGAGGAAATTCTTCTGGATGGGCAATGGTCACATTCATCCCGTATCGTGTAAAAAGAAGCATTTGTTCAAGGGGAACAGAAATAGGTTTGGCATGAGACTCAGCATAGGCCCAGCTCACAGTGACATTAAGTCCTTTAAGATTCTTTCCAAACTTTTCTTGCATAACCATGAGATCTGCCAACATCTGCATAGGGTGATACAGATCGTCTTGGAGACTCATAACAGGTACAGGTGACCATTTGGCTAGTTCATTGAGATATTTATTTCCTTCGTTGTAAAAACAGCAGCGGCAGGCAATGGCATGCCCCATACGGCCTAAAACGATAGCCGTGTCTTTGGCAGTTTCGCCATGAGAGATTTGAACCTTGTCTGGAGTGAGATCATGAGAGTTGCCACCAAATTGTGTGATACCACAACCCATTGAGTTACGTGTTCGCGTAGACTGTTCAAAAAACAACATGAAGAGGGTTTGGTTTTCTAAAAGATTGCTCACCTCACCTTTTTTCTTTCGCGCTTTAAAATCGTGTGAAAGATTCATGAGATGATCTAGTTCTTCTTTTGACCAATCTTCTGTTGTGATAAAATGTTTTCCTTTTAAGTTTTTCATTGTTTTCTCCTTTTCAAACCCTCCCCTCCTTTGTAAGGATGGGACAAAGGGGAGGTAGTCAAAATAAACGTTTCATCTACCTCTCCCCAACCCTCTCCTTACAAAGGAGAGGGGGGCAAATATTAATTTTCATCTCCCCATTTCTTCTACAAATTGTGCATAAAATGCACTGGCTTTTACCAGATGTTCAACTGGTGTCCACTCATTAGGGCTGTGCGCTTGTGGCTCATGTCCAGGCCCAAAACCAAAACAAGGAATGCCGTGGATTCCCATAATGGCAACACCATTTGTTGAAAACGTCCATTTATCAACCACGGGGTCTTTGCTAAATAAGGCTTTATAACCTTTTACAGCTGCTGTGATAAATTCGTGATTCTCATCAAGCTTCCATGTAGGAAAGTACTTTTTCATTTGATAAGAATTTCCTGTGTATCCTTTTCCTTCGTAAACAGGGACTTCGACAGAAGCTTCCTTATCATCTTTGATGACTTCTTTGACCTCTGCTACAGCAGATTCTTCTGTTTCACCCCAAGTGAGTCTACGGTCTAGGTGAATAGAGGCTGCATCAGACACGGCACAAAGAGAAGGACTGACTGATGTGAATTCAGACACTGCCACTGTACCCTTGCCCAAAAAGTCATCGCTCTTAATACGTTCATTAAGTTCTTCGATTCCTAAAGCAATGCGCGACATTTTATAAATCGCATTCACACCACGCTCTGGTGCTGAACCATGACAGGATAGACCTTTAGTATGCACCTTCATTTCCATGCGTCCACGGTGGCCGCGATAAATATTGAGACTCGTGGGTTCGGTTGACACACAGATATCAGGTTTGAAACCCTCTTCTTTGATGAGATAATCCCAACAAAGGCCATCGCAATCTTCTTCCATGACTGAGCCTACCATGTACACAGTCACTTTATCGGCCAATCCTAGTTCTTTGATGATTTTTCCGGCATAAACCATGCTTGCCATACCGCCTTTTTGGTCAGCCACACCTCTGCCCCACACTTTACCGTCTTTGATATGAGAATCATAAGGGTCAAAATCCCAAAGATCGCGACTGCCCACATCTACAGTGTCGATGTGTGCATCAAAGGCTATTTTGAGTGGGCCATTGCCAATTTTGCCAATCACAGAACCTAGACCATCCACTCTGACTTCATCAAAGCCAACCTTTTTCATTTCTTGTGAAATGCGCTCTACAACGCCCTTTTCTTGTCCAGACAAGGAGGGGATCTTTGTGATGTCGACAAGAAAGTTTGCCACATCGTTCTCATACTTTTCTGCGAGTTCTAAAATCTTGTTCATTGTATCTCCTTTGATACCCCCCCCTCCTTTATAAGGAGGGGGTTAGGGGGAGGTAGACAATCTAGTCTCTACCCCCCTAAAGTCCCCCCTTACAAAGGGGGGACGGAATATTATAATGTTTCCAACAATCCAACCTCTGCATTAAACTCCTTGATCAATGCATCATACTCATCAGTCATTCTGAATTTTGATGTCCAATAATCACGGTCATACCACTGGGCATTGAGATCATCGATTTCTTTGGCCTGTTGTTCGATCCAAGTAAAGTACTTGAGGTTGTGCACCCTTTTTCGATCAGCATAACTGAGTTCCAAAAGATAATCTGTGCCAAAACCAGACAGATAACGATTCCAATCAACAGCAGCTGTTTCGTGTGTGTAAGTACCTCGCTCTTTTCTTTCTTCTTCTAAACGAGATTGATACATTTCCATGGAGTCTGTGAATATGGTAAAAATCACATCGTTTTCTGTGAGTTCATAATACTTGGCCATTTTCACAGCAGAAAGCATATTTGATATGCCACTGATTCCCATGAGCTCAAGTTTGCTAATCACATCGTCTGAAACGCCAATCTCTTTTAAATAGGCCTTGCCTTCGTCTTCGTTAAAAAGACTCATCAAGTGCATGCAGGCTTCGTCATCAACAGCCGAAATCAGGTCAGTATTTTTGACATTATGGATCCAAGGCACGTGCTTGTCACCAATGCCTTCTATACGGTGTCCACCATAGCCATTGTTGTAAAGTGTGGGACATTGAAGCGCCTCAGAGGCCACGATTTTTGAATTTGGATAGAGTTCTTTCAGTCGATCTCCAGCAGCAATAGTGCCTGCTGAACCAGTAGCAGAAACGTAACCAGCAAACGTATCTTTGGGGCCCATTGCGTTTTGCAAAACTTCGTGGATCGCGTTGGCTGTAATATTGTAATGCCACATGCTGTTTCCAAATTCATCGAATTGATTAAAGACGACTACTTTATCACCGCGTTCTTTTTTGAGTTCCCAGCACTTGTCATAGATTTCTTTAACATTGGATTCACAACCAGGAGTGGCAAAAATCTCTGAACCAATTTCTTTGAGCCATGTAAAACGTTCTTGGCTCATCTCTTCGGGTAAAATGGCAACAGAATCACAAGCGAGCAAGCTGGCAATATAAGCACCACCGCGGCAATAATTGCCTGTGGAGGGCCAAACAGCCTTTTGGCTAGTAGGGTCAAATTGACCAGTCACCAAGCGGGGAGCTAAGCAGCCAAAAGAAGCACCAACCTTGTGTGCGCCTGTAGGGAAGTATTTACCTACAAGTCCAATGACCCTGGCTTTAACACCTGTGAGACTGGAAGGCAGTTCTAGATAATTCACATCACCATAAGTTCCAGTCTTGGAATCATTTTTCCAAGTCACACGAAAGAGATTTAGAGAATTCACATCCCAAAGGCCTACATCTTTCAGTTTCGCTTTGATTTTCTCAGGTACCTTTGATGGGTCTTTTTGCTCAGCAAATGTGGGAAGGATGATCCCCTGCTCTTTACATTTTTGAATAGCCTTGTTTCTTACGTTTTTATCGATAGTTATCTTGTTTGTCATGATTTCTCCTCATATCATCGTTTGGGTGCCAGCCCGGATACCATATGGTACCGGGCCAGGTACTTTGAATTCCATTAGCCTATTGGAGGTGCCAGGTACAGTTGAAAAATGGAAAAATTATAAAATACTAATATATAGAAAAATCAAGGGGATTCTCTGAACTTACAAATCCTTGGTCTTTAGGTTCATTTCTGCTATTTCCGGGTTATGCCCAACCGCTCAGATGCCTATGAAAAGGTTACAGGAAAGGCCATATATGCCGATGACTTAAAGTTTGACCAGATGCTGCATGCCAAACAGCTCTATTCTGAACATCCACATGCAAAAATCCTGAACATTAATACAACCGAATCTCTCAACATTCCAGGTGTTGTTGATATTATTACTGCCAAAGACTGTCTTGGTGAACGAAGGGTCGGTGGTATTGTCAAAGATCACTCTGTTCTGGCAGATGAAAAGGTGAGATATCTTGGCGATGTTGTGGCTGTTGTGGTTGCTCATGATTATCAGACAGCATGCCAGGCAGTCGAAACTATCAAAGTCGAATACGAACCTCTTACAGCCCTATTCACTCCCTTTGATGCCCTCAAAGAAGACGCACCAAAAATCCACGAGGATAAAGAAAACAATATCACATCCACAGCTAAATTAAGGCATGGTGCACCAGCAAATAAATTTGAAAAAGCGGAAAAGGTATTTGAATCAGAATTTCAAACGCAATTTATAGAACACGCCTACCTCGAACCAGAATCCTGCGTGGCCATCAAGAATCCAGATAATACGATTACTGTGTATGGTGGCATGCAACACCCATTTTCGACCCGAAAGTACGTTACCCGTTTTATGGGGCTCACTTTGAATCGAGTGAGAATCATTCAAACAACACTTGGTGGTGGTTTTGGCGGTCGCGACGATACCATCTCTGCCATGTGCGCACGTGCAGCTTTACTTGCTTTTAGAACAGAAAAGCCTGTTAAACTAACTCTCACCCGCGAAGAATCAATGCGCGAGAGTTACAAGAGACACCCTTTTAATATCCGTCTTAAATTGGCTGTTGATGACGAAAATAAAATCCAGGCCCTTGAATCGTTTATTGTAGCTGATGGTGGGCCCTATTGTTCAGTCAGCCCTTTTGTTATTTGGCGCCCTACTGTTCAATGCACAGGCCCTTATAAAGTTCCACACGTTCATTGTGACTCGATTGCAGTTTACACGAACAATACGTTTTCCGGAGCTATGAGAGGCTTTGGAACACCACAGTATAACTTTGCCATGGAATCTTTTATGGACATGGTAGCGTATCAATTAAGAATTGATCCAATTAAATTTAGAGAGAAAAACTTCTTTCAACAAAATGACAAAATCCACACTGGCCAAACTCTCTCTGGGCACAAAGTTTCTATTTCGCAAGTGATGAATGAAACTCTGAAGAAATTTGACTGGGAAAGTAAATTCAAAAAATCATCTAGAGGTAAAGCTGATTCCCAAAACAAATACCATGGCCCAGGAATTGCCTGCTCTTATCGCGGTGTGAGTTTAGGAGCTGAAGGCAAAGACATGTGTTCCGCTATTGTGAATGTTCAGAACGATGGTTCGATTATTTTAGAAGTTGGTGTTTCCGAAAACGGACAAGGACTTAAATCAGCTATGATTCGTATTCTATCCATCGAACTAGGTATTGATCCAGAACGAATCATATTTTTAGATACTGATACGAGTTCAATAACCGATAGTGGGCCCACTGTGGCTTCACGCGGAACACTGGTCGGCGGAAACGCTGTGATAGACGCTGCTCGCCAGATCAAAGAAATGATGCAGCCAGTTTTAGAAAAGACCATTGGCAAGGCAAAACAAGGTTATACATATACGAAAGAGAAGATTATCAATTCCAGAACCAAGAAAGAAATCACTTTCACAGACCTTGTTAAAGAGTGTCATAAGAAGAAAATCATTCTTTACGCTTTTGGAACGTGGAAAGGTTCAAAAGTTGGTTGGGATGATGACAAAGGAAAAGGAGACGCCTACTTCACTTATGTTTATGGATGTAATTGTGTTGAAGTTGAGGTAGATGCCACAACAGGAAAAATCAAAGTGCTCTCGTCGATTGGTTCTCACGATGTTGGTCGCGTGATTGATCCTCAGATGCTCAAAGGACAAATTTACGGTGGCATGACCATGGGATTGGGACAGGCCTTGATGGAAGAAGTTATTCATCAAGATGGTATGATTCAGAATCTTAATTTTAATAATTACAAAATTCCCAGATCAACTGATGTTCCAGATATGAAGGCACATATTGTCGAAAACCCAGATCCCGCTGGACCTTATGGAGCTAAGTCAATTGGTGAACCCACAAACGAACTCATGGCAGGAGCTATTGCCAATGCTCTGTTTAATGCTACTGGGATTAGAGTGAAAAAGTTGCCAATTACTAAGGAGATGATTTTGGAAGGGCTCCAAAATCATCGTTAATCGGTTAAGGTAACGAAACCCGTTTCGGATACGTTGGTCGGTAACGTGTTCTTTACGTAACCGAAACCGCTAAACGATACGGGCATCGTAACCCTAACCCTAACCGAAAACCATGAAACTAAATATTAATAACAAATCTACCCAAGTCGACACATCATCTGACAAACTACTCATCGACGTCTTGCGCGAAAATCTGCGCCTCACTGGCACAAAACGTGGTTGTGATATTGGCGTATGCGGCACGTGCATTGTTTTGATCAATGGAAAACCAAAGCAATCTTGTCTTGTCAAAATGTCACAGCTAAGCGAATCTGATATGATTACAACTATCGAGGGCGTGGCAAAAGATGGTAAATTGCACCCCGTTCAAGAGGCCTTTATCAAGGCAGGTGCTGTGCAATGTGGGTTTTGTATTCCAGGAATGGTTCTCACGGCGATTGCTCTTCTTGATAACAATCCAAAACCTTCGCGAGATGAGATTAAAAAGGCTTTTACAAAGAATCTTTGTCGCTGCACAGGTTATCAGCAAATATTCGAAGCTGTTGAGATGGTCGCGAATCTTGTAAAGACTCAATAAGAGCCTTTGCATGACTTTTTTCTTCTTCTGATTTCACCTTACTAATAAAAATTCCCCGGTCAGAATTCTTTCCAGTATTTTTAAAATACCCCTTTGGATGAAAAAGTATTTTATCGATGTCGTCACCCGTGATGAGAGACCCAGGTTCACGTTGTAATATTTTGCAGAAAAGTTCAGCTCGATGCACATTTTCGTCATTAATTGGTTTTCCAAGACAATCAATCCCTACAACTGCAATCACAAGATGGGCTTTTTTTGAAACAACAGGTTCATGGTCCGCATGCGCCTTTATTGATCGCCCTGCCGAACCATCTGCTTCGACAAGAATGTAATCAGCTACATTTGACTCATAAACTTTATCAATTTCCTCTGCTGAATAGCCTACAAGCTTATGTTTGATGTCGGAAACCTCTTTAGCGATTGTGATGTGTTGTCCCTTTTCGAGCTTTTTCGGGAAATAGCCGATAGAAATATTACCAGATTGTTCTTTTTTAGGATAACGAATCTTCGTACTTGTTGTTGTGATAACAGAATGTCCTTTTTCTGCGAGCTCTTTTGCGAGAGCAAACATGAGCGTCGTCTTCCCACCACCACCAATGATGTAAATGTATTTGTTATTATTTAAATTGAATTGTTTTAGCATAAAAACGCTAGACACTAGACTCTAGACTCAAAATTATTTCCAAAACACTCCCACTAATCGTCCGTGCCTTGTCAGATATCGTGTTGCAATAAGAAAGCTCACCTCTGGGATCAATATCACCTATTTTTTGATTCGCCCTGACTTCTAGTCCTGGATAGATCAATCCACGAAGAATGCCTGATATCTCAGTTCTAACTTCCTGCTCTCCAACATTTCCTATGATTTCACCTTTAGATACAGGATCGCCTATATCTTTGTTATTCTTAAACAATCCATCTTTGGGAGCGCGAACAACCCTTTCAGCAGAAAAACCAGCAATTGTACCTGGCACCTTAGTATCTGGTTCAGCTAGGCCTTTGGTGATAATTCTGCCTAGATTATGGCCTCGATTGGTTTCCACAACAAAGTGGACATCTTTTCCTGCTTCTAGTCCTGGGCCCAAGCCAATAACCAATGACGCGTCATCGATGTGATTATCCAAATTCTTTTTCATAATCCGTGCATCAATGATTATATCCGGCTTATATGTCTTAATTATTTTACACTCCGGATCCACTAAAACAGGAATTGAAGTTCGAGTATCAGGAGATTTTGAAAAAACACCCTTCACACCTTCGATTTCTATTTCGCCCTCAAAAATAGCAGAGCAAAACGAAACCTGTCTTCGAACAGCAGTTGGTTTTTCAATCTCTGTCATCACAACAGGGAAACCACATTTAAAAAGACGGTGTGCCACGGCTGACGCCTGCTCTCCAGCACCTTTAATGAGAATCTTTTTATTCACCTATGTTCTCCACAGTATCTATATCAAATAAAATACCTTCATCCTTTGTTTCAAAATAACCTATACCATCTTGATGTGCATGAATGATATCACGAGCACCTTTATCTTTTTCTAATCTAAGAATATCATCTCTAAACTCAGCACTCATGATTACAGGATGCCCTTTTTGCGTATAAAAAACAGGGATACAGATTTTATTTCCCGATGTTTTATAATATTCAATTAAAGATGCAATTGTCTCTTCTTTCACCAATGGCATATCTGCCAAAGAAATGAGATAGGCATCTGTATCTTTTGAACTCGCTTTTACTGCCTCTCTCAAAGATGTGCCCATACCTTGCTGATAATCAGGATTTATTGCTATTTTAACATTATTTCCTTCTGCCTTGAGAGAAAATCCCGGATTAACGGCTATGATGATTTCATGAAATTCTTTAATGGATTGTAATTTATCGAAGGCGTGATCAAAAATAGTTTTACCCAAAAATGGCTCGGCAAGCTTATTTCTTCCAAAACGCTTTGATTCTCCAGCGGCTAAAAGTATTGCTGTGATATTCATAATTCGAAACCTCTAACAACAAGCTACCAGCTACTAGCTACTAATAATGTGCTCCTGTCCCCTTCAGTTCTGGTGCATCTTTGCGATGAATAGCATAAAGTTCTGAGAGTTTTTGCACATCAGACATGATTTTGTCTGCTGATATGCCGTCAATAAAATCATAAACCTTTCCCTTTTCTTTGAGGATCCTACCTCTTGCTACAACAGTATCAATTTCGCCTCCATCAGCAGCCCAAATAATATTTTCCATCACGTTATCTAGTCGTGTGGGCGTAAGATTTGGTTTGTCTAGGCTCAAAACAACCCAGTCAGCTTGCATACCTTCTTTGAGCTCGCCTTGATTTTTTCTCAAGATTGAAGCTGGAACAGAAGTGATCATTGGGAGAAGTTCTTCTGATTTGAGAAGCGTGGCATCTTTGTGGTTTGCTTTTTGATACTGTGAAGCCAATCTTGCAGCAGCTATGATGTTTTGATTGTCTGCAGAACCAGAACCATCTGTTGATATGGCCACAGGAACACCAGCTTTTAGCATTTCGATCACAGGTGGCATGCCAGAACCTAAAATTGTGTTGGCCAATGGGTTGTGAGCAATCTTTGTACCTGTTTTGGCCAGGATTTCGATATCTTTTGGACCGCAATTTACTTGATGGGCTAAAACTGTGTTTTCATCTAGAACTCCAATAGATTCAGCAAACTCAACAGGAGTCATGCCTGGCTCGATCTCGGTTTTGAACCACTGTGTTGTTTTTGGCTCTTCTGAGCTGTGAATATGAAATAATGTATTGTTCTCTCTTGCCCACTTTTTGAGTGGAATGAGAACGTTTCGACTATTTGAAAAAAGTTGGTCTGGACCAGGACAGATGGAAGTTCTTTCTGAATGTTTGAGAGACAAAGCATCATCAAGTCGTTTAATAGCTTCTTCTGGTTTATCTAAAATATCTTCGACATAAAAACGGTCTTGTCCGCCAACAGCCACAATCATGGTTGTGCCAGCAGCTTCATTTGCTTGAACAATCTCTTTCACATGATATTTATTATAATTACAGTGATGAACCATGCTTGTAGTGATGCCATAGTGGATATCACAAAGTCTGGCCATGCGATACGTCACCAGTTGAGGTGAAGCTCCCAATTCATCACAAAGTTTATCGTAAAACTTGTTAATGTAACCAGTAAAAGGATTTACAGCGTGATCCAACCAGTCTGTGAGCGGCTCATCCTTAGCAATGCCAATGAGAGGTTGCTCGTGATCATGGCCATGGGCTTTGACAAAGGCAGGCATGAGAACAGCATTAAGCATGGGGATGTCTTGAAAGCCATATGTCTCTTTGAGCCTATTTCCAACATCAGCAGTGAATGGGCCAACCTCTTTAATGGTTTCACCTTCAGCCAAAACATAACCATCTTCAATGCGTTCACCTGGCTTTTCTTTTGTGAGAGGGAGTAAAAACCTAGCACGATGTAGGGTGACTTTATTTTGCATAGATCATCCTTATATTTTTCCAAGTTCTTTTAAGATTTTTTCTGCACTAAAAGGCCACTTGCGGATCCAGATGCCAATCGCATCGTGAATAGCTGCAGCTAATGAGGGAGCTGCCCCATTACAGGCAATTTCTGAAACTGATTTGCCTCCGTACGGTCCAAAGGGATCATCCGTATCTACAAGCACTGCTTTAAAATCGTCTGGAAGGTCATTGATCATGGGAACCTTGTAATCCAAAAGATTGGCATTGAGACATTTTCCTTTTTTATCAAAAATCATTTCTTCAAAAAGAGAATGACCGATTGTTTTCAATGCCCCACCATAAATTTGACCTAAGGCCAACTCTGGATTGATAGGTGTTCCGCAATCTTGCAAAGCATAATATTTTTGGACTTTGACCTGCCCTGTACGCGTGTTCACAGCGACCTGTGAAAAATGAGCGCCATATGGAAAGGCTGCTTTATCTGTTGTAAAATTAGCTGTGGCTGAAAGTTGACCACATCCTGTGCCACATTGGGTGTGGCGAGAAATTTCAGTATAAGTCACAGAACCTTTTTTTCCTTTCACAGAAGCGGGAAATGTTAAGGTAAGATCTTCGACAGGTTCTTCGAGCATTTGTGAAGCCACTTTGAGAATTTTTTCTTTGAGCGCCTTGGCAGCATTGAGAGCTGCACTCCCAGAAAAGAAAGTTCCACTCGAGGCATAGGCCCCATCATCATAAGGTGTGACATCAGTGTCGGCAGCAATCATGGAAATGTTTTCCATTTTTACACAAAGAGTTTCAGCCACCATCTTAGTTGTCAAAGTATCTAGACCTGTTCCTAAGTCAGTTCCACCGCTTAAGAGCATGAGAGTCCCATCACCAAGAAGATTCACAGTAGCATTTGCTGAATCAAGACCAGGAAGACCTGATCCTTGCTGAATAATAGCCACGCCCTTGCCAATTTTGATATCAGGGTCATCACTTTTTTCTTTTTTTGCCCACTCAATCATCTGTGCCCCTTGTTCAAGGGCTGGACCTAATCCGCAGCTCGAAACCTTTTGCGGCGTGCCTTCGCGTCCTTCACCAAGACAACGCAAAATTTCTAACATCACACCATCGCGCACTCGGTTTTTTTCTAACAATTCTAGATGATCCATACCCAGCTTCTCAGCCAGTTCTGCAGAGGCTAGTTGCAGAGCATATGAACCTTTGGGAGCCCCGTAACCTTGATAAGCCCCGCAAGGAGGGATGTTAGAATAGTATGTTGTAACATTAAATTTTACATGATCACAGAGGAATAATGGAAGACTCTTTGAGCACGCATTCATGGGAACTGTGAGACAATGTGATCCATAAGGACCTGTGTTTGCCTCAAGATCCATCTTAATAGCTGTGAGTTTGCCGTCTTTTTTTGCACCAAGTTTCACTCTTACTCGCATAGGATGCCGGGTACGAGAGGCAATAAATTCTTCTTCGCGCGTAAAGCGAAACAATACAGGTCGTCCTGTTACCCACGTGCAATAAGCAGCCACTTCTTCTAAAACAATGTCTTGCTTGGATCCAAAACCACCACCAACGCGTTCTTTGATTACACGGATTTTGTTTTCGCTAATCCCTAGGATAAGCGCTGTGATTCTTCGTAAATGCCAGGGAACTTGAGTTGAGGCATGAATAACGAGTCGCCCTCCTTCCATGCGTGTGTAAACAACATGGGGTTCTACGGGCGTGCACTGGATTTGCGTGCTTTCATACACATTTTCTAAAGTCACTTCAGCTTCTTCGAATCCTTTTTCAATAGCACCAATGCCGCCACTCACAGATGCTGCAATGTTTTTTCTGGGATCTCCGTGGATAGGAAATTGGTAGATGACTTTTCCATCTCTGGGATCAGCTTTGCTGTTATCCAAGTCATCAGGCGCACCAACAACGTATTCGATCTCACTATTGTGAACCAAAGGCGCATCTTTTTTTGCTGACTCATCAATCGTAAAAACAGGTTTGAGAACTTCGTATTCTACTTTGATCTTTTTGATGGCCTCTTCTGCGATTTCTTTTGTTTCTGCCACAACAGCAGCTACACGATCACCCACGTGACGTACTTTTTCGCTGATCAGCTTTCGATCGTAAGGTGATGGTTCGGGAAATCCTTGCCCTGCCTGGTTATAATACACATCGGGACAGTTTTTATGAGTCACAATATGAACCACACCAGGCATGGCTTCGGCTTCAGTCGTGCCGATGTTTTTTACATAGGCATGGGCGTGAGGAGAGCGAAGCATTTTGAGATGACAGCTCCCTGGGCGCACCATATCTTCAACAAAGGCTGGTTCACCGCGTGCTAAGCGTGGCCCATCAACTTTTCGTTTAGCTTTGCCAACAACTCTCAAGTTCTCGCGAAATTCTGGTGCTAGTTTTGCTTTGTAATTTGGATCCTTGTTTCTTTTGATAGCAAGATCAACCGCAGCAAAATATTGTTCATACCCTGTACAACGGCAAAAAATACCAGAAAAAGCGTCTCTTATTTGTTCGCGTGAAGGATTTGGATAAGAATCTATTAATTGTTTGGCTGCTAAGAGCATGGCTGGCGTACAGTAACCACATTGAACAACACCTGTATCCACAAAGGCTGACTGCAAAGCAGACATTTCACGATTATTGGATAGATATTCTACTGTGTATACTTCTTTTCCTTCGATTTGAGGGGCTAAAAGCAGGCATGAGTTCACTGTTTTGCCATCAAGTACAATCGTGCAAGCACCGCAGCTACCATGACCATCACAGCCATCGCGCACTAAAGTGATGTTTTCGCGCCGAAAAAGATCGCGAACCCTTTCACTAGGTTCTGCTAAAAATGTTTTTGGGACACCATTTACTTTGACTTGTATCTTCATGCCTGCCCCCTTTCTTTCGCTGTACAAAAAGCCTGGGCAACCATGACTCCTGCTTGGTATTTTTTAAATTCAGCACTTCCTCTTATATCTGTAATGGGATCAACATTCTCGCTAACCAATTTTTCGATTTCTTCTCTTTGGGGCATTGCCTTGCCACTAAGCTCTTTTTCAACGGCATTCAAACGAACAATGTGCTTGGCTACACCACCTAAGGCAATGATCACATCGCTTAAAACATCACCGTTATTATGAAATGAAACTGAAGCATTGATAATCGAAACATCATTGGCTGATCGTCTAAAATTTGCATTGGCTAAATGACGTTCTTGGTTTTTTTGTGAAATATGAATTTGCGTAATCAACCCAGTTTTCTTTTCATCCACTAAATCGAGGATGGAAACAGTTTCTGCTCCTTTTAAAGATTCGATCTCAACATGAGCGTCCAACGCAACTAAAGCAGAAAGCACATCACCACATGATTTATTGCTAGCAATGTGGCCTCCTACTGTTGCCACATTTCGAATATTTTTATTTATGATCATTTGAGCCGCTTTTTTCAGGGTGCCAGGTACATTATCACTTTCGATCAATTGCTGAATTGTACAATGGGCCCCTATATGAAGTTCACCCTTTTTATCTTCGATTTTGTCAAGATTGAGAGTTCCAAGAGCTATGAGATGCTTGGGTTCTAGGGGAAAGTCCTTGTTATTGACCTCAGTTCCCCCTGAGAGAAAAAGAGCGTCTTTTCCAAATTCCTTTTTAAATTCAAGTGCCTCTTTAATACTTTTGGGCTGATGATATTGTTCAATCATAAGTAATCCTTTAAAAAACGATAACCACTTATTTTTAAAGCGCAATTGGTGAGATCTATACCCAGAACAGGGTAAATCAAGCAAGAATAAAAGGATTCCCTCTACTACGGTCCAAAATCATCACAATCCCCATCTGGATCAAGGGCATCTTGAAGATCTTGGATAGATGTGAATGTTAAGGCGTCGCCATCATAGCAATAGGAGCCTGCGAACTCTACGTCAGACCCATCATAGGTTAATGTTTTATCAAAACCATAGTCAATGTCACCAGAGAGCATGCCACTACAGTCTTCTGTTGTGGTACTTTCGGCTGTAAGATCACCTGTTGCTGTATCGGTATTGTACGAACCAAGCATGCTTCCTGTCGTGCTACCAGAAAGAGTCACAGTTTGGTCACAGGTTGTAATCATGCAGTCCTCAAATTCTGTAGAAAAAGCTCTATCAAGGGTGAGACTGCTATCACCAAAAGAGATCACAGAGTCATAGGTCCGTGTGAAACTTCCTCCAACAGGACATTGACATGTGAGAGTTCTACTTAAAATCGTTAATTCACAATCGAAATTCTCTGTTTGAATTGTTACATAGCTTAGATTTGGGCTTGTTAAAAAGCCTGTTGTGCCTTGCGTGAGGGCCTTTGTTGTTGCGCTGGCTGTGGCAGCATTTTTTGTGCTCACAGGATTACCCACTTCTGTGATATTATTTGTGCCTCCACAAGACAATGTCAGGAGAAAAATTAATACAATGATTGATACGTTTTTCATTTTTTTGACTTCCTTACTTAATCTTGTGGTGGCAAACTTAATGGCACAAACTGCAAATTAAGCTGGTACAGGATATCATCCTCATCCTGGACCAGGCGGTGTTGAACAAAATCAACGATCCTTTTTCTCAATTTGTTAAGTTCTTTAACAATGCTCTCATAATCTTCCTTACGAACAGAAAATGTCAATGCTGAAATGTTTCTGAAGCTCGTGTCTTTGCTTTTAAGTGCTTCTAATGTGATGTTATTCATCTGTTCATGATAAAGAAAAGCAGCTACTTCTTGTGTTTCATTGCCTGTTGTAAGATATTTGGAAGACTGACAAAGACAGCCTTTTTTATCACGTGTGAGAAGCTCCAATTCTAAAAGAATTTTAATCGCTTTGTTTGCCTGGCTTGGTGTCACCATATTATGTAATTTTTTTGAAATCCAATGACTGTCTTCTTTAAAATCCTTTAAATTCACCATCTCGCGAATAGCAGCAAAATACCAATTTGTAAGGTATTTGTATTCTTCAGACTCAAGATTTTGGCCTTGTTTATCACGAAAAAGACTGAGTTCTTTTAATAGATTTTTTTTGACTGATAGATTCTTTTCTTGGTTGAATTTTACAAGAAGTGAGAAATACTTTTTTTCTGAACGATTAAGACTGAGCACTCTAATATATTGCTGTAATGAAGATTGAGAAATCCCCCTTTTGCCTTGAATGACCAATAATAATTGATTTGGAGATTTAAAACCTGCCAATTGTGAGAACTTTCGATAGGAAAAACCTTGTTCCCTTTGCTTCATCCAAAAAAACCAATCTTTTAAATATAGGCGATAATTATCATAGGAGAAAATGTTTGGTTTGCCTTCCATCATTATTATTATCTCATAGATGTCTTTCAAAATCTAGCCTAAACTTCATTATATTGAATACATATTGAACCATATATATATGATATATTGATATGTTAACATGTTATAGCATTATTAACGTTCCATTATACATATATATTCGGATACGCACATAATCGTTAAATATCCAGATCTTACGTTTGTATCTAATATCGATAATTGATATAAGACTATGATAACAAGATGATATGGCGTATATATGAATAGTATATGCTGATTTTAATCTTCTTTTAGAAATATACATGTATTCTAATTACTATAGCTATTAGCGATTTTAATTTATCTCAAAATATATATATAACAGATATATCATATAGATAGCATTTTATTATGTATTCTGGCACACCGTATGCATATATTGATTACATATGACGAAATTAACAACAACTTTGGAGGACAACATGAAAACAAACTACGAAATAAAAGAATTTAATCTTATTAAATATATCGGTGTATTTTTATTAATCACTCTTTTTCTAGTTCAATGTGGTGGATCTGTTGCTGAAAATGCTGTGGAAGATGCCACTGAAACAGCAGCAGCATCTTTACTTGTACAGGCATCTGTTAGCACTGCTACAGAGGCTGTTGATGCTACAGCATCTGAAACAGAAGAAGCTGAACCTCCAGCTTTATATACTGAAGTTGAAGAAGAAGATCTCTATGCGTTTGTTTTATCTTCAGAAACACATGACTGCTATACTAGCGGTACTTTTTATATCGATGCTGACAATAATCTTATCTCATTTGATGAATGTGTTAATTCAGTTGCTGGCAGCACTTTAACAGCAGACGGCGATCTTACTGTTGTTATCAATGATAACGGTATGACTGCTGAATCTGATATCAGTGTTGAAATGGAGTGGTCTGACGGAGAATATGGCCAAATCACTCAGCTCGGGACTTTTACTTCAGAAATCGTTGAAAATATTTCTACAATTGATTTCGAAGACTTTGACGGTGAAGTCACTTGTGCTGGCGAAACAATTGCCTACCATGTTGATGGTTATATAGATTACGATTTGGATACTGATCTTATTGATGGTGACATCAAGATAACTTACGATGGTATCTCAACTGATTGTACATTCGACGACTTTGATCTTGATAACGCAACAGCAGCTGAATGGTATGCAGCTTGTGGCGGCCTTTCATTTTAATATTCAGAAATTTAAATAGTCGCGTGCAATGCGCGGCACACAAAACATATAGCCCTTACGCCCAGGCAACACCCCTTGCCTGGGTGTTTTTTTATCTCAAAAACCTTCCCACCAACCGGTGCCAGGTACATGAGTCTCACATCAGTCCCATTTAAATCCCATTTGAGACTCAAGTGAGACTGCATTTGGACCTTCATATTACTAATAGCAAGTAATTATTCATCTTTATTTTTTGCTAAATTGGCAAGGTATTTGCTTTATAGAATTTTCATATGCCAAGACTGAACCGTTCAGAATACCTTTTTGATAATTGCCTCACTCATGTAAGAATTCGTTTCAACAATGAAGAGTTTCATTTTAAATACAAACAACACTATCAGCTTTGGGAGAAGATTAGCCGTCGCTATTTGAAAAAATACAAGACCATCAAACTCTGTGACTTTAGTTGGATGTCCAACCATGCCCATTTTGTTATAAAAGTAAAAATAGCCAAAGACCTATCATGCTTTATGCACGATGTTTGTTGGAGATTTGCACTAGAATTTAACAAACTAAGTAATAGAAAAGGACATTTATTTCATGAGAGATTTCAGTGTTCAATTATTTACACAAATGAATATGTTTTACACTGTCAGCGCTACATCTATCGAAACCAGCTTAGAGCGGGCATGGTAGAGAATATCGAACAAACTCAGTGGTCCAGTTACCATTTTTATGCCTGGGGCAAACCAAGCAAACTCCTATCGCCCCAACCATATGATGAAATGTATTTTCATGGAACAATAGAACAAAAACAAAAGCAATTTCGTGAATACGTGCGCCTCATGACCCGAAAAGAAGAGGAAAATACAAAACTGAGGCTCAGAAATCATCTCTCAAGATCCAAATGAATCTTCGAATCAGCCACTCACTTAAATTTTAAACAATATACTAATCAAAATCACAATATTTTGTAATGAGTATCTATTAGAAATAATAGAAAGGAACTGAACCCATGCTAATCAATACGCTTATTATATGTACCTGGCACCAATGTTATTTTATGTACCTGGCACCAATGTTATTTAAAAACCTTCCTATTAACACCCCTGTAACATGTTTACGATATTCCCCAGTAGAACGGACATCGTCTATGGGTTTGACCTCGGATTTGGCGATGTTTGAAGCTTTGTCGATGATATCTGATGTGAGTTTTTTGCCTTTGAGAAAGGCCTCTGTTTTTGAAAGACGAACAGGAATAGCTGCCACTGAACCAAAAGCAGCATGAAATGATGAAATCTTATCGCCCTCTAGTCTTAGCCTAAAACAAGCCATAATCTTTGAAACAGCCTGGGCCTTACGAGCACCAAGTTTAATAAAATCAGCCTTCTCAGCTGTTTCTGGTTTTTTGATACGGAATCTGGTTACAATTTCAGATTCTTTAAGAGCTGTCTTTCTGTAACCTGTGTAGAATTTTGTAAAAGGGATCCAACGTGAACTTTTTATTGATGAAGCTTCGACATCGACATCGTAAGCAAGAAGAACTGGAAGCGTATCCCCTGCTGGTGAAGCATTCATGACATTGCCACCAATAGTCCCGCGATTTTGAATTTGGCGTGCTCCTATTTGCTGACAGGCCTTAGCCAAGACTGGAATGTATTTTTGCACTAAATCAGATTCGACTATCTTTGTGTGCGTGGTCAGAGCTCCTATATATATATGATCTTCATCTTCAGAAATTTCTGCGAGTTCACCAATGCCCCAAATATTAATAAGTCCCTCTGGCTTAATAAATCCACCGTTCATGAGCGCACAGACATCAGTGCCACCTGCTAAAACCGTGTAGTTTGGATGATTTTGTCGAAGTTCTAAAACTTCGTTCAGATCTTTTGGTGTTAATAAGTTCATTTAAATAACATCCTTAATCGCTTTCACAATCTTTCCATAACCAGTGCATCGACAAAGATTGCCTGCTATGGCATCTTTGACTTCATCTTCATTTGGTTTTGGGTTTTTCATCAAAAGCGCTGTTGTGGACATGAGCATCCCTGGGATGCACGCCCCACAATGAACAGCGCCGTTTTCGATAAATGATTCCTGCAATTTATTAAGTTTTTTATCTTTAGCCAGACCTTCGACTGTTATGATTGAATCACCATCAACAAGCTGACCAAATAATATAAGACAAGAATTCACAGCCTCGCCATTGATGATAATAGAACACGCACCACATTCTCCCTCTCCACAACCTTCTTTAGTACCAGTAAGACGAAGATCCTCACGCAAAACATCGATAAACCTGGCCGTAGCCTCTGCTTCGACTGTAATTTTGATATTGTTGATGTTTATATTTCGTTTTTCATTTTTCATTTATGTATTTTTCAATTTTCATTTTTCTGTTTTGCCCTGCAAAACAAAAAGCTTCTCTGGTGTAATAGGCAATTCTGTTACGCGAATCCCAGTGGCATTATAAATAGCATTGGCAATGGCAGGTGCGCCACCATCTGTTGGCAGTTCACCAACACCCTTAGCACCCATTGGTCCTGCTGAAAATGGTTCTTCTACGATAATTGTGTTCCACTCTGGCGTATCTTTAACAGTGGGAATCATATACGTCTGCATGCGATCATTGATGGGTCTGCCATTTTTAAATCCACTATCCTCCATAATCCCCCATCCAAGCGCCTGCAATGTGCCACCTTCGATATTTCCTTCAAGCAAATTAGGATTAACAGCCTTGCCAACATCCACTGCCAAAGTCATCTTATCAACACTGACTTCAAATGTTTCCATGTCGACTGTTACCTCTGCCACATCCGTTGCCCATGAATAGCAGGGATAGGCATCTCCTAGATGTTTTTCAGCATCCCACTTGATACCTGGAGGTAGATGATAGCGTTTAACAACCTTTAATGCCCCTGCCTCTTCCAAATATCTATCAGAGACGGTTTTAAAATCAGCTATCTGTTCATTCCCAGAATAAATTACTGAATTTTTAATATTAAGCGTTTCTTTTTCAACAGCATGTCTTTCTGCCACAAAATTATACAAACTGTCTTTTATTGATTTAGCACAGTTTTCAACAACAGTGCCCACTATCATAGTTGTCCTTGATGCCACAGTGGGCCCACTATCAGGAACTATTGCTGTATCTGGCTCATGACAACTCACATAATCTATTGAAATACCAAGTGTTTGCGCCGCAATTTGAGGTAAAACAGTGTGTGAACCTTGCCCCATATCAGTACTACCTGTAAGAATAATTACTTTACCACCATTCTTTAATATCAGTTCCACCTCTGTTGTCATGATTGACTCACCACTTCCCGTAAATGCTCCACCGTGCATGTAAAATGACAAGCCTATGCCCTTTTTGATTTTCTTTTTTGATTTATTTTCTTCAGAATACTTTTTCCACTTATTGAGAAAATCACTCGCTTGTGTAGCCTTCACAAGACATTCCTCAGCAGCCACACTTTCTTTTAATAGCTGTGTGGTCGCTAATGTATCACCAACATGCACACAGTTTTTCATTCTCAGATTATATGGATTCATACCTATGTTTTTAGCTACTTTATCTATATGCATTTCAAGACCATAAAAAGCCTGAGGCACTCCAAAACCGCGATAAGCCCCATATGGGACTTTATTTGTTGCATAACAAGCAGCTTTAGCCAAAACATGTTCACATTTATATGCCCCTGCTGAATGAATTATGCCACGCGAAAGAACAACCGGTGAAATAGTAGTATAGGCACCTCCATCAAAATCAAGATTGACTTCTATCGCTGTAATTGTGCCATCCTTTTTTACGCCAGTCTTATGAGTCACAATTGAAGGGTGTCTTTTTGTAGTAACAACAATATCTTCTTCTCTTGAATAAACTAACTTGACTGGTTTTTCTGATTTCCTTGTTAGTATTGCCAGATACGAACCCATTAATGACGGATAATCTTCTTTGCCTCCAAAGGCTCCCCCCATAGTTATCTGCCTCACATTAACACCAGATTCATCCGTGCCAAGTACTTCTTTCAATGTTTTAAGAACATAATATGGACACTGAAGCCCCCCTAAGACAGTAATGCCACCATCTTTACGCGGCATAGCAGCCATGGCATTGGGTTCAATGTATAGGTGCTCATGAAACCCTGTTTTGTATTCTCCTTCGATAATATGATCTGCCTCTTTGAAACCCTTTTGAACATCACCTTTTATGATAGTGTACTTTGATTGTATGTTGTCGTTATTACAAATAACTGGATTCTTTTTCTTTGATTCCTCAATTGTAAATATTGGTGCAAGCTCCTCATATTCCACTTTGACATGGTCTTTGGCTTTGTTTGCAAGATCCTTTGTTGGCGCCGCTATGAGGACAATAGCCTCACCCACATGCCGGACATATTCTTCAGCAAGAATGGGTTGGTCTTTCGTCAAAAAAACTGTGCAGTTACTTCCTGGAATGTCTTTGTAATCACAGGTGACAACCTGCTTCCAATCAAAACTAGGGTCAAAAGTGATGTTCCTTATTTTGCCATAGGGAATGGAGGAACGAACAATAGAGGCATACCAGCAATCTGGAATATCCATGTCATCGAGGTATTTAGCAGCCCCAGTAACTTTGTCATAACCATCGAGACGTCGTACGTTTTTTCCCACAGCTTCTGTCATAACTGAAATCCCTAATATAATGGCAAAAAAGAGTAAACATTTTTGAAAACCTTTTTATTGTCTTCATATCCTAAAGATTATAAGAACCTATGACCATGAGTGAAAATAAATTTTGGCAAAAAGCCCTCAGTCTCATTCAAGATAATTCTCTTATATATTTCATTATCGTGGCCTCTTGTGATGGCTCTGCCCCAAACCGCGCTGGCGCGAAGATCCTCATCACTAAAAATGAAATTTATGGAACCATTGGTGGTGGTCGCTCTGAATATCTTCTTGTTGAAAAAGCGAGGGATTATTTAATCAAGAATCAAAGCAAAACAGAACTCGCTCTTCTTGATCACAAACCAGATGCCAAAGAAAATGCCTCTGGTATGATTTGCAGTGGGTCTCAGACGTATGCCATCACACCTCTTTCAGAAAACAAACTGCAAACAATCAAAGACATCATCACTGTTTTAGAAAATAATGGCATAGGAACACTCACGCTTTCTGAGAAAGGGCTTTGTTTTGAAAAGGACAAAAAAACAGGCAGGACCCTTTCGTTTAAAAAATCGAGTGAACAAGAATGGCAATACAATGAACATATTGGCATAGTTGATCGTCTTTATATCATAGGTGGTGGACACTGCTCCCTCGCCCTTTCACGCGTGATAAAGACCCTTGGTTTCTACACTGTTGTTTATGAAAACCGAGAAAGCATTCAATCGTACAATGACAATATATTTGCTAATGAGAAACATATTGTCGATTATAAAACACTGAATGATCTTATTCCAAATGGTGAGAGTTCATACATTGCTATCATGACATATGGGCACAAATTTGATCAGTATGTTCTCGAACACCTCGTTGATAAAAAAGTAAAATACCTAGGTATGATGGGGAGTGAGTCAAAGGTAAAATCTGTTTTCCATAACCTGACTGAAAAAGGCATTTCTCAAGACAGCTTAGATAAAGTATACGCCCCTATAGGCCTTTCTATAAAAAGCAATACACCTGAGGAAATTGCTATCAGTATCTCTGCTGAATTGATTAAGGTGAGAAATGGAATAGAATAATTATAAGCCTTTTCTTAATCTGCTGTCAGTACAGTGTAATCAATATCATCCAAATACATCATTTTGATATTTGGAGCTGTGTCTTCACTGGTATCAGATATTTCTGAGTCTGAATTTATGAAAAAGAGGCGGTTTTCCGCATCAATTTCAAAGTGATGTTTGCAAGGATTAAAATCTGCCCCACCTGCTAGTTGATAAAATGTCCCGTCATTATAAATCACAAGATAATTATCATCAGTGTTCCCTACATATGTGTCATGATTACAGGTGACAACTTCACCATTAGTGCCCACTTGAACTCTGTATAAATATTTATGTCCCGTTATCGTTTCTTCATCAATGGTAGTCGATGTATCTTTTAGTGCGTTGTACAACACTATATAACGATTACCAGCATTGGTTTGAGCAGTTACAGCAATAAAAGCTCCTGTTTCATTATCTACATCAAAGGCACGGACAGTATCATTGTTTGCATGTGTGTACTCTGTTTTAGGGTTTGCTGCGGCCAAGCCTAAAGCACCATTGGCCATATCTATGCGTTGGATAGTAGCTGGCTGGTCAAAGTCTCCACCTGCATCAACATGTCGAAGCAAAAAATAAATATTTTCTGTCTCACCATAGACTCTAGCACAATCAATTGTTTGATAATCAGTATCAGAAACAAAATCTACAGCCGCAGTCTTGAAATAATTAATACCCGTCGTGTTATCATCTGGCGTAGTCACATTATCGTACCAAATAGTTTGACACATAAACTCACCACCATCAGCTGCATAGAATATTTCTAATGGTGGCGTCACAGCATCTCTATCCGGAAATGTAATACCATAATCCGAAGCCAAAGCAGCCTCTCCCCAAACACCGCTGCTATCTTGAGTCACAGTATAAAACGTCCCCCCATTATTAAAGAAAATGGCTCCAGGTGATGTTGTATCCTGTACAGCGATTCTTTGTATAGGACCAGAACTCACAGCACTCGCTATTATTTTTATTTCATCAGTATCTGTTAGATCTATTTCAAAAAAAGAAGAAGTGGATGAATCATCATCAGCATCCCACAAAGATGTGTAGAGCTTATCATTAAGAGAAAGATGGTTCGTATTGATGTTCAAACGATTTGTGTTGGTTAAAGTAAAGATAGTGTTGCCACCATTGTAATCTAATTTAAGAGGTATCCCTATAGTATCTGTGTCACTTGGATCTTGTGCAGCAACAAAAATACTATCTGTAGCGCTTGTTGCAATAATTTGGATTTCTGCGGTGCCATCCGTGACTGTTCCTGTTACCTCTTCTCCATTTTCCTCATTATAACACCAAACACTTTCAGCTTCAGTAGCCCCTTCGGCTACAGTAATAGTAAACACGCCTTCTAAATATGTGATTCCAACATATTCAGGATTCATGCTATGCAGCTTAGCAATTGTAACTGGCAAATTAGTGGGGCCAGTCTCATACAGCCCTGATTCGCCACTTGTTAAGGGTGTTGAAGTGCTTGTCGCTGCTGTATTAGTGGTGCCGCAACCTAAAGCTGCCCAAAATAAATTTAGGCATAAGCAAATGAGTGCAATTCTAATAAATATTTTGATTCTTTTACCCATCATTAACCTTTTCCCCTTCTATCAACACCCACACACCCATTAATTGTACTAAATGTTTATGAATCTAAAACACCCAAACTATAATCATAATTATCCATGTCTGTCATAATAATCTGTGGAGAGAAATCATCAGCCACTGTTGTTACCTCTGTATCTGAACTCATGAAGATAAGCTGGTTTTCATCATTAATAATAAAATCATAATCACAAGGATTATAATCCTCACCACCTACAATCTGGTAAAAATCTCCTATAGCATCCGTTCCTGTTCGATGTGCTACGAGGTAATGGTCGTCAATATTTTTTCCTTCTGATGATGTTTGGTTGCAGGTAACAACAACACCATCAGTCGTTACCTGTACGCGATGAGCATTTTCAATGCCTGAAATCTGTGAATCGTTGATTTTTGTTCTGGTTGCTGAATCTACGTCATAAACTATAATGAAAGTATCTGATAAACCAGCCCCAAGAAGGCCACTTATCGCTATGTAGTTTCCATTAACATCATCAACATCAAAGCCTCTCACAGGAGATGTATCAGGCATGGTAAAGATTGTTTCTGCTGATGCAAAACTTGCAGCCTCTAAGGTAGAATCAAGTTTAAACACCTTGGCAGCTTCAAGCCCAGCACTTCCTGCTTTAAAGTGTGCAAGAACGTAGATAAAATCAGTGCCTGGAATTTGAGCGCAATCAACTACGAGATAGTCATCACTGTCTATTATCACTGAAGAAGCTCCAAGACTATTTACCATAAGCAAATCTCTGCCTACATAGGAATTGTTACTCGTCCCTTCAGCCCAAAGAGTAACACAGTGAAATAAATTGCCTTCCGAAGAATAAAATTGTTTTAGAGTAGGATAAAGACCTGTGTAATAGACCAGTCCTGCTGCATCCGTATATAAATTTTCTTGAGTTTCCCAAACCTCGCTAACACCTTCAACCACTTTCGTGCTCGCGTCTTCGGTTGTAAAAATGATATTATAATCAGTACCAGCTGCTGCATCGGTTTGTTCTGCAATCACTTGAACACGATTCAAAATACTTGATGAAATAATTTCACTTTCCTGTGTAGCAATATTCAAACGATGTAATTCGGAGGAAGATGCATCATCAGCTGTTGTAAGAAGTGAAAAATAGAGATTATCTCCAACTGATAATAAAGATGAAAGGGTGTTGGCTCTATTTGTGTTTGACAAGGTGATAATGGTTCCACCATCAACAACTTCAAGAATAAGCGGAACACCTATTTCGTCTATTTCGTCTAGTGTAACATCAACATCCAGCACATTAGCAATAGCAAAAGCAATTTGATCATCTTGAGATCCTGCAATGGTCGCTACAACAGCTTGATCAACAACTTCAAAAACCGCCCCTAGTTCAGTTGTTAAGTTAAATATTAAAACAAAATTTCCTGTTGTGAATCCAGTGGAACCTGTCACTGTAAACGTCCCTGTTGATGTGGTTTGGTATTTGAGATAATTTTGATTAATTGATGGCGTTTCAAGGACTTCAAATGCCATGTCGATCAGTCTAGGATCCATGGCTTCAAGTTTTGCTATAGGTACAGGTAAACTAGCAGGCCCTGTTTCATAGAGACCAGTTTCAGCACCCGTGAGTTCCTCACCTGCTGTTATACTCCCTGTATCTGATTCACCACTGCCCGAAGTTAATCCTGCCCCTGGAGCTGTACCACAACCTAAAGCAACCCAAAACAACTTCAGACAAAAACAAATTAAAATTATACGGATAAAACATCTTAGAACAATCTTAGAAGTCATGATTCACTCCACAATATGCTACATCCACCTATTACTAATATTGTATAATATTATACGTTTGTTTGAAAGAGCTAAGTAATCCCTTGTAAATGACTCTAATAATTACATAATATTATAAGAAAAAATCCTCATTTGGTGTAAGATTTTATTTGCCGAGTCTCTCAAAACCTAATAGTAAGGAATCCAAATAGTTTATGGATAAAACCCTTGATATTTAAAGGTTTTTTGTAATTAACTCTTTAATAGGAGCGAGATATGAAGATGAAATACAGACTTATGGCCCCAGGCCCAACCCCAATTCCCGAACATGTACTCACAGAGATGGCAAATCCCATCAGACACCATAGAACACCTGGATTTGAACTCGTTGTCAAAGAAGTTCAAGATGGCCTCAAATGGTTGTATCAAACAAAGAACGATGTTGTTGTTTTTTCCTCATCGGGTTCAGGCGCTATGGAAGCCGCTCTCGTTAACATCTGTAAGCCTGGTGAACCTGTCTTAGTTGTTAATGGCGGAAAATTTGGTGAGCGTTTTGGTAAAATTGCCAAAGCCTATAAATTAGAAGCGGATATTATCGATGTAGAATGGGGGAACGCTGTTTCACCAAGCGTTATTGAAGAAAAGCTAGTTTCACGCGAGTATCGCGCTGTTTGTGTCCAATCTTCAGAAACATCTACTGCTGTTGCACACCCCATCAAAGAAATAGCCGATATTGTTAAAAAGCACAAAAACACAGTTCTTATCGTTGATGCCATCACAGCTCTTGGTGTTACCAATCTTCCAACTGATGATTGGAATATCGATATGATGATCTGTGGTTCACAAAAAGCACTTCAGTTACCACCAGGACTTGCTACTCTCAGTGTTTCTGAAAAAGCCTGGAAGATTATCGAAAACAATGATGGACCACGTTTTTATTTCAACCTGAATTCTGAGCGTAAAGCCCTTCATAAAAACACTACAGCGTGGACACCTGCTGTTTCTCTTATGGTAGGACTTAAACAAGTTCTCAAAGACATGAAGGAAGAAGGCTTAGAAAACATGTTTAACCGTCATTCGGTTATGGCAGAATCTCTTCGCGAAGCAGCCAAGGCCATTGGATTAAAACTCCTAGCTCCTGATGCCCCATCAACAGCTGTAACTGCTATTTATTCCCCAGAGGGAATTGATTCAGGCAAAATTGTAAAAGGTCTACGCGACAACATCAATATGACTATTGCTAACGGCCAAGATCATCTTAAAGGCAAGATTTTCCGCATTGGTCATTTAGGTTATTACGATATGCTCGACATGGTCTGTGTTTGGTCAGCCATTGAAAAACAGTTAGCCGATCTTGGTTATCAGTTCGAAATGGGCAAAGGTGTAGCGGAAATTATTAAACGGATATAAATACAATTAACACCAAAGTCATGAGCGATCCGCCTAGGCGGAGAGTCGAATGATAAAGGTGTCGCTGAGATTATTAAGAGAATATAATTAAAATCTAATATCGGACCGGCACAGGGGCCGGTCCCTACGTTCACGTAGGGGCGACCCCCTGTGGTCGCCCGAACATTTTTTATGAAAATCCTCATCTCTGATAAAATATCTGAAACTGGTTTGGAACTTTTTAAAAAAGCAAAAGGTATAGAAGTCATTTACGAGCCTACTGTTTGCAAAGACATACCAAAGTTCAAAACACTTATTGCCGATGTTGATGCCCTAGCGATTCGTTCTGGTTCAAAGGTCACAGCAGAACTCATCAACTGTGCAAAAAAACTCAAAGTCATTGGCAGAGCTGGAATTGGTGTTGATAATGTTGATCTAGAAGCTGCTTCAAAAAAAGGCATCATCGTGATGAACACACCAACAGGCAACACGGTCACAACAGCAGAACACGCTATTTCAATGATGTGTGCGCTTTCCCGAAACATCCCACAGGCGACAGCCTCTCTCAAATCTGGCAAATGGGAAAAAAGCAAGTTCATGGGAGCAGAGCTCTATCAAAAGAATCTTGGTGTGATTGGCTGTGGAAACATAGGCAAAATTGTGGTGAACAGAGCCAAAGGCCTCAAGATGAATATTCTTTGCCATGATCCTTTTTTATCAGAAGAAATGGCGAGCGAGCTTGGCATAAAAAAAGTGACCCTCATCGATTTATTAAAACAATCTGATTATATTACAATTCACACTCCAAAAAACGAAAAAACGGTAAATCTCATCAATAAAGAAGCATTCAAAGAAATGAAACCTGGGGTTTTTGTCATTAACTGTGCCAGAGGTGGTATTGTGAACGAAAAAGATCTTGAATGGGCCATCGAAAACAAACTTATTGCTGGTGCTGCTCTCGATGTTTTCGAAAGCGAACCTGTTGACCCCAAGCACCCCCTACTCCAGCACGACAATGTGATTTGCACACCACACTTAGGGGCCTCAACAGATGAAGCTCAAGAAAATGTGGCTATAGACGTTGCCAATCAAATCATTGATTACCTTCTCAATGGCAATATCGCAAATGCTGTGAATACTGTTTGTGCGTCAGCTGATCTTATTCAAAAACTAGGTCCCGTCATTGAACTAGGCAAAAAAATTGGATTCCTTCATGGCCAGCTCTGTGATGAATCTCCCAAAGAAATCAATATTAATTACCTTGGTGATATTGCTACAGAGCAAACCAAGCATGTCACAACATCTATTCTTCAAGGTATTTTACAACCAATGCTCTCTGATAGAGCTATCAATGCTGTAAACGCTCCTTATCTTGCTAAAGAACGGAACATTCAAACAAAGGTCAGCAAAACAACATCTCATTCTGACTATGCTTTGATGATAGAAGTCACGACAGTTTTCAAAAACTCAGAAAACACCATTGCAGGCACTATTTTTGGAAAACACAACCCACGTATTGTTCGTTACAACAATGTTTACCCTGAGTTTAATCCTCTTGGTCAAATGCTCATTATCAATAATAACGACAAGCCTGGAGTCATTGGACGTATTGGAACATTTTTAGGAGAAAATGCTGTTAATATTTCAAACTTACAACTTTGCTTAGACCCACAAACAAAAACAGCCACTGCTTTTTATTCTGTGCAAGGTGATTTAAATGATAATCTCATCAATGCACTAGAAAAAATGGATGATGTTATCTCAGTAAGAAGTATCTACTTTAAAAACGACTAATGAAGCTCTTGTGACCTGTATCCTGTAACTTGAGACTTGTCGCAAGTCACATGTCACAGGATACAAGCTACCAGCTACAAGGAACTAGCTACTCAATTATGTCCAACATAATAATCATAGGCACCCAATGGGGTGATGAAGGCAAAGGAAAGATTGTTGATTACTTTGCAAAACAAGCTAATGCTGTTGTTCGTTTTCATGGCGGCAATAATGCTGGCCACACACTCATTGTTGATGGCGAAAAATTCGTTTTTCACCTCATCCCTTCTGGTATTTTACACGAGCAATGCCAATGCATTTTAGGAAATGGACTTGTCATTGATCCAGAGGTTTTGTTTGAGGAACTCACAAACCTCGAAAAACGCGGGTATAAAATCCAGCCTGATCGATTTAAGATTTCTGACCGAGCACATGTCATTCTTCCTTTTCACAAAAATCTTGATGCCTGGAGAGAAGAAGATTCAACTGGCACTAAAATAGGCACTACAAAAAGAGGGATTGGGCCTTGCTATGAAGATAAAGCAGCTAGGAGAGGCATCAGGTTTGGTGAGTTAATGTATCTTGATCAACTCAAACCTCATCTTGAGCAAATAGTTGGTTATTACAACCAGACGGTTTGTCCTCGCTATAACAAACCAACATACGATGTGGAGCAGATCTATAATAAACTTGCCGAGCTTTCCAAAATCTATACTCCCTTTATTGACAACACGATTGTTGCCATAAACAAGTTCATCAAAAATGATGATAAAATTCTTTTTGAAGGCGCACAAGGCACACATCTTGATATTGATCACGGCACCTACCCTTTTGTGACATCTTCAAACACAGCTTCTGGCAGCGTCTGCACTGGTGCGGGTCTTGGCCCTACAAATATCAATCAAGTTTTGGGAATATGCAAGGCCTACACCACGCGAGTTGGTGAGGGACCTTTTCCTACAGAGCTTTTTGACGATGTGGGTACTTATCTTCAGGACAAAGGAAAGGAATTTGGGGCGACAACTGGAAGAAGACGTCGTTGTGGTTATCTCGATCTCCTTTTGCTCAAACATTCAGTCATGGTAAATGGTGTGACTGGTCTCATTCTTACTAAGTTTGATGTGCTTTCTGGACTCGCTAAATTAAAAGTAGCTACGCACTATCAATATAAGAATGAAAAACTCGACTATTTCCCTGCACACGATCATATTCTTAAAGAGTGTGAGCCTGTGTATCAAGAGATGCAGGGATGGGATGAAGAGATTTCGCATTGTCGTAATTTGAACGATCTTCCCAAGGCATGTCACGATTACATCAAATTCATCGAAGATTACTTAGAAGTGCCTGTAGCTCTTGTCTCAGTTGGCCCAGGACGTCATGAGAATATTACCGTGAAAGATGTTTGGGAGTAATCTCTCTCCACTCCCCTCTTCCCAAAACATCCCCCCAAAGATCTTTTAACCTTGGTTTCTTTGAATGCCGCCACAGCTGAATCCATTCCGCATTCTTTTTTGAATCATAACGATCAAATTGGATACCCCATAGAGGATCTATCATACCAATGGCGCGGGAATAGCGAATGTCGCCTATGATAAGAACTTTCTCAGATACCATAACCGTGTACCCATCAGAAAACCAATGGAATCGTTTAAAGTCACTGATGTTCTGTGCCGAAACTTTTACACGCTCTTTAAGTTTATCTAATGTAAGAGCTCTGATAGTTTCGCCCTCTCGCATCTTGGCTTTTCCAAATAAAGGAAGTCTTATGGCGTCTGAATAAAACTGTCCTCTTGATTCATACAAAGAGCGCCACAGAATTGCATTGCCAATAGTAGGCATAAGACGCGCACGTTCAATCTGATGCCCTCGTTCAATAGCCAAGTTTTTCTGAATATCTACTGCTCGGCTATGTTGATACGCACCAAACCCTGTATACAAAATACATAGACAAAGTGCTATAACTGCAGGCCGTGCAGATTTCTTAACTACTGCCCAAATGAGACCAACTAAAAGAATAAGAGTAAAAATCGGATCAATAATACTTAAGTAATCCAGCGAAACGCGCATTTTTGAAAATGGCCAGAAAAAAACAGTCCCATAGCTTGTAAAAACATCTAGCAAACCATGTGTACCATAACCAATAAGCGCTGAAAGATAAGTGTATTTAAATTCTTTTCGATAAAATCGCTCAATCAAAAGAAAGAGAGCTACAAGTAAAGCTCCAATAGGAATAAAAGCCAGAGAATGAGTGAAATGTCTATGAAATTCAATGTAACTCAGGGGGTCTGAAGAAAAAACACGTGAGATCTGATCAACATCAGCCAACATGCCAGCAATGAGACCCACACGCCAGGCCTTGTTACCTATTTTAGAGGAAAAACAGGCATGACTAGCAGCAGCTCCTAATAATCCTTGTGTAACTGTATCCATCTTTAATGCTCCTACGTTAATTTATATCCCAAGACACTAAGGGCCCAAGGCCCATAGTTATGTACATGCCACTTAATTTATTATGCCTAAAATGTCACTTTCTTGACGAAATAAATCAAATTCAACCCAATGTACCTACCTTCAATTGATGTATCCTTTACTGTATGGGTTTTTATGATTGCGCTCTCGTTTTTATCAGAAGGGCATGTGAAGAAGCCTAACTTTTATTCCCTTGAGTCCAGTCTTGTAAATAATCTTCAGCTGAAATGTCTTCTTCAACCTTGGAAAGGTCAGATGGTGGTAGGAGGGGCAACCCTACTTCTCTTGTAACATTTACCCCATTATTATAAATCATGGCTCGCCGAGTGTCTTCTTCTTTCCCGTTACCCATATTTTGAAAAACCGCATCAACATAGCTTATACCTTCATGCTCAGGATTGACATGTCCCTTTACAGAGATGGGAAAACGGTTACTTTCTATACTTTCATAATCACCTAAGTTTAATCGACTTGTAGCGTAAAGCATTTCACCAGTAAAACTCCATTCTTTGGCAATGTGGTCTGCCATAGAATCAGTCATTAGACATGATGCAATAGAGATAGAGCGTAAATTTTTTGTAGGAAAAGCGGGTAACGACTCATCTTCGTTAATAGAGTGATCTTTCGTAGTTCTTGCTAAAACTATTTCCATTGGTTTGAATTTTTGACCAGGGTACTCATTTGGCCCAGATTCATAATCTGGATGCTGATTATCTGTTGTGCCATGTGCCAGTATAGTAAGATTTTCTGGAAAAATATTTTGAGTCAATAGATAACGGCCCAAATGAGCAAGGCTTGCTTCAGATTTTTCTGTATCTTGTCCAGTAACACTTGTTCCAACATCCAATGCTGCATAATCATCAAGTATGTATATAGCATCATAATGCGCTGTATCTCTAATATGTTCTATTGTTTGTCCTGGAAAGAAAGGGTCTCGCATATCAGGTAATATAAAACGGCTAATAATAAGAACTGATTCTATATCACAATCCTCTCTTTCAAAATATATAGCTTCAGGAGGGAAAGGGTTACGTGTTTCCATTATATCTCTCATTGACTCTTCTGCCTGTTCAAACCAAGTGGTATTAGTAGATTCAGTTAAGATTCTTGTTGTGCCTTCGTCTTCTGTAATACATTCACTGTATAATGGATGCACAAGTTCATGTTGTGCCAAATGAGTTCCTTGTTGATCAATCGCTGTTTGGAGAGTTTCACATATTTTAGATTGAAATTCAGGAGTCTCTGTTTGTGTGTTTTCATATAAATATGATTGCCACTCAGGTGAGATTGCAATTTGGGTATATAAATGGCTTTGAGGAAATACTTCAAAGAAAGACTTCCATGCTTGTTCTGATCTTGCAGGACGGTGCTCATATTCATAAGCAGTATTAGACCAAAAAAGGGTAGTGTCTTCAGCATGACGATGTATGTTAAAGGATATCCTATTACCATATTCAATGTTGTCAGGATCATCAATGTTAGGAAATTCTAAACAAGAAATATCGTCAGAATGTTCTGAAACTTCGGCCTGATCAGGGTTTCTTGTTAATGCTCTACGTATAGTATCGAGCATGTTTTTTCTGCCTTGTGTAAGAAGTGTGTTTCCAAAAGATTCATTACCAAAAACATATTTTTTATCGCCATGTGGTTGCCAAGAAATACTAACTTGATCAGGCGTGCTATCTGAATTTTCATCTGTTACAGTAATATAAATGCCTTTTTCTGGTTCTAAATCTTCTCTATAGGGTCCCCCATATTCTCTTGAGTGTATTTCAAAGCAGTTATAGAATGTAAATTCATCACGGTTTTCAATTCCCGAAGTACCTCCTATGAGTTGCCAAGTTTTTGTTAACAGCTCTTCTTTAGCTTGTGAGATAAGTTTTGTCCCAAAAGAATTATTCTGGTAAAGAGTTTTGTTACTGGGATCATCCCAATAAAGAGAAACCTTATCAGCTTGCCCATCATTTTCTTTATCAACGATTTCTGCGTTCATTCCTTCATCGTTTTGAAAATAATAAACATCATGATTATCTTCATCAGTATACGCGTATAATAGTTGAAACGATTTTAGACCTTCCATGTATGCCTCGCAAAAGTGCTGCCCTAATAGGCTTTGTTAATGCAAATACTTTGCCAAAACACCTAATAAAATACCTAATGATTACAGCAATATTAGGTCATTCTTCATTTAATATGATGTATTGAGGCTACAATGTAGGATAGATTTGTCACCAATCTAATAAGAAATAAAACTTTTGTCCCAGTCCCAATTATCAGCCCCAAAAATGTCACTTTCTTGACGAAAAATTCAAAATAAATTTATGCGTCGCAGATTTTTTGTCCATTCAACAGTTTTCATTTTCCAATAGCAAGATCTTACTATATAATAAAAGATACGACATTGATTAACCCGAGTTTCAGATTCGAAATCCGCCTTTTGGCTTCGGCCCACTCATAAGACGGGTGAGCTCTGGGTAAAACACAGCTTTGACATGATAAAACCACGACACTTCATATACGGCATCATCGTTTTCGCCCTTTTCTTCTTACATTGCGCAGGTTTATCAAAAGTATCAACTACTGGACCAGTAGACCGGATGACGTTAAACCTTACTATTGAACCCATATTTAGTGATGATGAGGTTAAACTCAAAGTAGATATGAAGTTTCGTGGTGGTTCTCGAGGAAAAGATACCTTGGTCGTCCCCTCAGCTTGGGGTGGGCAAACAATGCTGTACAAAGAAATTAGAAATCTTCGACCCATTTCAAAAGACACCAAAATTGCTAGCACAATTTCTCCTTCAGTAAAGACAATCACCTATCCCCCTCATAGCCAGGTATTTTTGAGTTATGAAGTGAGACAAGTCAGCAAAAACAATCTATCCTCTTTTAGAAAATACTATCGCCCTTTTGTAGAAAAAGATTTCATTCATCTTATTGGCGAAACCTTTCTTGTCCATCCAAAATGGGAAATGAATAAACCCATTAAGGTATCACTCTCGTGGAAAAACCTTCCTCAGGATTGGATGATCGCTAATAGTTTTGGGGCTGGTAAGAAGAACCAGATCTTTGTGAGCACATTACAGAAAATTAAATACGCTCTTTATGTTGGAGGCAATTTTAGATTGCACAAGAAAAACGTTAAGGGAAATCCTATTTATCTCGCTGTAAGAGGCAACTGGAGGTTTAAAGATTCTGAACTATTAGACACGATTTCACTCAGCTTACTCACACAACGAAATTTTTGGAACGATCATAAGTACCCCTATTACCTTGTCACAGTCATGCCAAGTGGTGAAGCACTTGGACATTATGCGGGAACAAGTTTTACAAATTCATTCGCCCTTTTCATGAACACCAATCAAGGCATCAATGCTCCTTTGAAACACCTTGTCATGCATGAACTCTTTCATCAATGGAATGGGCAGAAGATGAAACGTGAGTATCCTGAGGAATTAGTATTCTGGTTTAGTGAAGGTTTTACAGAATACTATGCACGTCTTTTAAGCCTCAGATCGGGTTTGATTACGTTGAATGACTACGTGAATAATTATAACAGAGTCCTTTATGATTATCATAAATCCAATGCCAAGCACGCCACAAACCAATCTGTTCTCGCTCATTTTTGGAGTAATAAGAGCATCAACCGTATTCCGTACCTTAAAGGAGATATCCTAGCTCATAATTGGAATAATAAACTGAAAAAGGGAAACAGAAATCTCGACGATGTAATGCGCGATCTTCTTGCTTCAGCCAATAGATCAGGAATAGAAATTTCTACTCAATCAGTTGATCGGCATATGAGAAAGTACATGGCAAATGGGGTCAGAAAAGACATCGAAACCCACATTTCGAATGGCAAACTTCTCAATCCTATCGCAAAAAACATGGGGCCTTGTGTGAAATTAAAAAAACGAAACGTGGCAAATTCCCCACCTGTCATGCTCTACGAACTAGACAAAGAACTCTATCACCAAAATCCACAAGCCTGCTTGGAATATTTTCAATAACACCTGTCGCCTGTGTCCTTGAGGACACGAAAAGTCATTTAAACATCATTGTACCACTCATTATCCTGTATAATAATATTAATGTTTGAAAATTGTATTATAGTTACAAATTTTAAATATTATTCTCCGGGGTATCTTAGAGGGATATATTTTAACCGGTTTCTGAAGGGCTACCTCTTTAGGACCCAAATCAACATGGAGGAGACACAATGAATAAGACTAAATTAATAATAACAGGATTAATGGTTTTAACGTTAAGTATGTTTTTCTGTATGCAAAATATAGAAACTGCAGATGCGGGATTTCGTAAAAATACCGCTGTCAAACAAAAGGTCAATAAAACAATGTCAACAAAACAAGCCAATCAAGAATTACAAATCGACCAATTACAAAAAGACCTATTGACAGGCATTGCAACGAAATTAGTCAAAGCATACAAAGCAACAACCCAAAACCCCCTAACAATCTACATTGGACAATTTGCAGTCAAAGTCTTTAGCAATGATGCAAATACCGATGATGTAATGCTTAATGAGGACGATGACAAAAAAGAGGGCAATGAATTTGGGCCAGAAGGAGGAGATTCATGTGTATGTGCTGGTGGCGCCACAGTTGAATCAGATGATCCAGAGTATGTAGGAACAGAGTGTGTTTGTACTCCTTCAGGATGCGGATCGTGCTAATTTTATAGCAACTCATTCTTTCAGCACAATAAATAAACTCGTATTCCACATTGGGATACGAGTTTATGCATTAAACAAAACAATTTCGGCACGTTCCATAATTGCTTTGTTAACAATTCCTGCCTCTTTTACTACTTGTATAATATCAAATACATCTTCATTGGTAATACCAAGTTGGATTAAGGACAGAACTATTCTTTTCGTTTCTTCAGGTGCTGGGTTTGAATCATAAAATAAGCGAACAAGCAAATCTAAGGCTTCTTTAGGCTTAATTGAACCAAGTAAAACACGATAAAAATGACTTGAATCATCATCAGACTCCATAATCAGTCTTACAAGCAGCTCAGCAGCTTTATCTTGTTGAATGTTTAAATAGGGTATTGACTCAAGTATCTTCTTTTTCTTTGGTAATTTATTATATCCACTCTTACCACTTTGCATATGAATAAAAGTGGGTAGCTCTTCTACAGCATAACTTTCTACATCTTTTTTCTCATCTACTTTCACTATAACAAATTTATAATTAGGAGATTTCTTTGCCATATTCCTAAAAACAGGTTTGAATGTTTGACATGGTCCGCACCAACTAGCTGAAAACATGAATATGTAGTCCTGACCATAAACATCTTCAGAAATAGAACTCACATACCCTTCAAGTTCAGAATGATCTATATTAATTAGATTGTCTGCCGATCCTTGACTGTCATCAGAATCTTCAAACTCTTTTGAAGAAAATACATGCCAATCCACGTCAGCATAGAGTTTAGCAGCATATGTCAGCCTTTCAAGGAAAGTAACTACACCATCTTCATGTATTTCTGGCACAGATGAACTTAATATAGCCAACTCAAATAAACTTAATGTTTCACTACTAAAAACATCGTAACTAATTAATAGTGCATTTGTGCATTCTTCTAAATCTAAAGCTGAAAAAGTGGGGTTTTGACCAATCCATACTTTTTTCTTTGATTCATCATTAAATAAATCATTCAGGGTGTATGATAAGTCATTATTATTGCCACCAACATCTATATTCCAAAACAAATAATCATCGTAATCATAAATTCTTTCATCAATAGAATTGGCATTTATCAGATCATACCCATTGCTATATGCGTACGCCTTGAAATCTTCTAGAGTACGAAAATCACTTTCAGAATATACTGCTAATTTATTCATGTACTCCCTTTTCCTATCCTCTTTAAATTCAAAATATCGATCCTATTCATCAATCTTGTCGGCAAATGATAATGATATGTTGTCAGGAATAGGGAAATATATGTGTCCTTCAGGACACGCATTTGTTATTTTTGGGACAGGGAAATTACCGGTCCTGCATAATATTATCAAAGCGATAAACAAGGTACTTTGTTATTAATTTGATAAATTTCTCAAAACCAAATGAAATATATCGCTTTGTATTTATTAACAATAAACCAAGTTAACAGCAGAATAGATTGGTACGGTAATTGCATAGTATAGATTATTCAGGAGGTCTTATGTGTTCAATTCTGCGATATTTTTATGTAGGTTTATTTTTTGTTTTTTTATTGGCTTCTAGCACATCGTGGGCTCTTTGCACTTACAATATTTCTGGACGTGTGATGGTAAGTGAAGATCAATCTGGATTATCTGGTTTAGCCGAAGAAAGACCTCTACCTGAAGCAAAAATTCGTGTTCAAGGAAATACGGTTTCTGAGGCTTTTGGTGGCCCTGTTTGGAGTGCTGGATGGGGAACTTACTATGCCGATAGCAATGGCTATTTTAACATTTCAAAACAAAAAACCTGCGTTAATCGACAAGTCCGAGTGAGTGTTAAACTTAATAATAGCAAAATCCAAGTTTTTGAAAATTTAAATGATAATACGGCAAATTGGGTAGTCATCGGCCAAACAAGTTTTACGGGTTCTAGAAACCTTGATTTTGGTAATAGGATTTTTGGTGAAGGCGATGCTGTTAATTCTCATGTCACTTCTGAAATTCGAAGTAACCTAAATAATACCAATAAAACAAAGCGTGCTTCGATCTGGTACTATTTGTGGAAAGCAATGGAGGAAATTGGCTTTAGTGATTTTACTAAAAAAACTTTTGCTGTTTATCCTACGCCAGATTCCCATAACGATGGTATTTCGCATGCTGACTATATTGCTAATTCAATGCATTTAACTCATGATGGGCTAGATACTGTTCTGCACGAATTAATGCATTTGTGGACGTTTCAAAATACTAATTATTCTAGCATTTGTGGAACAAATGATGAATCACATGGTGAACAGACATGTCATTCTCAGGCCTTTGAGGAGGGTCTGGCTATGTGGGGAGCTTCTATGTTAAGGCTACATATATGGCATACATATCTTGACCCTCCTATCGTTTACCCATATCATCGTGATGCACTTCAAAACATCTATGGGCTTGCCAATTTTAGCATGTTAGTTAGACAGGATAATGGCATAAAATCAGCTATTAGTGTTTTGACCTTGGATGATGTTCACAAATACCATTATCAAGACTCAATTTATGAAAATTTGCATTTAATACGCCCAGTAGGATTTTGGTATAACTACACTTGTCCCAATGTTCCCACCTGGACTTTTCACCAAGTTTTAAGCGCATTTGATTCTCACTCAAGCCTTTCGCTACCTAAATTTCAGATTAGCAATCGCAGTGACTTATTTGATGATTTTATTGAACGTATGGAAGTTGTTTATGATGCTGATTTAAGTATCCATACCCAGCTAATGGATCCAGCTGCTACTTTAGAACCAATAGATTCTTGTGAATATCAGACAAATGACCAGTCTGCCAACCAAGACATGGAAGATGGGCTTACTGATACTAATGAAGATGGCTTAATTACTATTAATAAACTTGAGACAAAGATGGAATTCAAATTGAACCAATCAAAAAAAGGCATTGAAGATTACCTGAGTAACCAGAAAATTAATCTCCATTATTTGAATCCAAAGATCTTGGAACGTATGAAATTAAAAAAACAGCCTGATAAAATAAGAGATATAAAATTAGATAAATATTTAAAGAAGTCTAGATAGATCTCTATAAACAAAATCCTGAAGCCTGTTTGGAAAAAGTGAGCGTCACTTTTTGACGAGGTTTATTCGCTTTATTTATCAGAAGGTTACAACGCGTTTCTAAAGCTTTACTCATAGAAAACTCCCAATTTCACATCTCTTGAGCAATTTTCTCAGCAGCCAGCTTAGGATCACCTGCTTTTGTGATAGGACGTCCGATGACGATGTAATTGGCACCAGCTTGGATGGCTTCTTTAGGATTCATAGTGCGTTTTTGATCATCTGCCGCTGTCCATGAAGGACGAATGCCTGGAGTGACAATGAGCAGGTCTTTGCCACAGGCCTTTCGGATGAGTTTGATCTCGTTTGGAGATGCTACCACTCCATGAACACAGGCCTCATTTGCCATGAGTGCTAGGTGCTTGACATGATCTTCCATCGAATCTGGGACATGTAGGTCTTGTTTTAATATATCCTGATTTATGCTTGTGAGCACAGTAACAGCGAGAATCTTCGTCGAATTTTCACCCGCATCTTGTACCCCTTGAACAGCCGCCCGCATCATCTCAAAACCACCTGAGGCATGTATGGTGAAAAGATCAACGCCCATTGACGCTGCTGCTTGGCTAGCGCCCCTCACTGTATTAGGAATATCGTGATATTTAAGATCTAAAAAAACGCCTAGATTTTTTGATTTGATGTATTCAACAATCTTTGGGCCTACAGTAGTGAAAAGCTGTTTGCCTACCTTAAACAGGCCCACGGAACCCGCCAAATCATCAATAAGCTTTTGAGCTTTTTCAAATGTATTCACATCTAGAGCTACGCATAGTTTGTTTTTTTTCATAAATTAAATTTATTTCGGTTCTCGGTTAGGGTTACGATACCCGTATCGTTTAGCGGTTTAGGTTACGTCCTATATTACGAAAACCGTAACCAATTGATGAAACGGGCTTCGTTACCGAAAAACCTGACCTTTTATAATCCGTGCTTATCAGCCCAGCCTTCAGGATTATCTTTCCAACTCAAAACAACAGATTCCTGCTCGGAACTGAGTTTACCGTCTTCTATAGCGACTTCGATAAGAGTGCTAAAATCAGTAATAGTGTGGAGATTGATTTTATTAACATCATATTCATGCAAAGCCTTTTTTAGCTCATAGCTGAAAATAGCTACACAGTCAGAAACCTCACAACCTTCCTCTCGAAGTACCTGAGCTGTTTTAATAGAGCTAGATCCTGTGCTAATAAGATCTTCGACAACCAGTATTTTTTGATTTGGAACAACCTCCCCTTCGATCTTTTTGCCCTTACCATGTCCTTTTGACGAGCTGCGAACATACACCATGGGCTTGCCAAGATGATCTGCTAACCAAGCTGCCCACGGAATACCCGCTGTTGCCGTACCTGCCACAACATCGCATTCAATTCTATCTTCCTTTATGAGCTCCAAAAAACAATTAATAATTCTTCTTCTCTCTTCGATAAAAGAAATGAGTAATCGATTATCACAATAAATAGGGCTCTTAATCCCTGAGGCATAGGTAAATGGCTTTTCAGGACTTAAACTAACAATCCCCATTTCTAAAAGCATTGACGCAATTTTTCTTGATAACATAGGTCCTCCAAAGTGGAGGCGAAGATATATAAACATCTAATGATGGTCAATTCTTTTAGCGAAGAAAACCGTTAATTGACCTCTTGAAATCATTAGGTTATTCAATTCACTGATGACAGAGTCCATTGCCAACAACCTAGAATCCATTAATGGAAATATCTCCAAATACGCCAAGGAAGCAAAAAGAAATCCTGAAGAAATCACCTTGATTGCTGTTTCCAAAAAAAAACCAATCGAACTTATTAACCAGGCTTTCAATTCGGGCCACACTCACTTTGGCGAAAACTATGTACAAGAACTTGTTGTGAAAATAAACGAGATGAACAATCCTCAGATAAAATGGCACTTTATTGGTCATCTGCAACGAAACAAGGCAAAAGAACTCGTCGGCAGAGTTCATCTCATCCACACAGTGGATAGTATGAGACTTGCCGAAACAATCAATAGGCTAGCTTCTGAAAAAAACATTATTCAGGACTGTCTTATCCAAGTAAAACTGTCTTCTGAAGAAACCAAACATGGCTGCGATCCAAAGGATCTTCCAGATTTATTACAAGCTTTGAACACTAAACAAAATATTAACATCAGAGGCCTCATGCTCATTGGAACTTGGACCGAAGACAAAGCACTGAGCCAAAGCGAATTTAGACAAATGAAGGGCTTATTAGATAAGATAAACCAAGCTAAATTATATCATAAACCTCTTACAGAACTCTCAATGGGTATGAGCCATGATTACAATACTGCCATTGCTGAAGGTGCGACCATGATTCGCATTGGCACTCAGATTTTTGGAGAACGAATATGAAAAAACGAGGAACAAGGAACCCTTCGACTAAGCTCAGGGCAAGCAACGAAGCACGAGGCACGCAATTAGGGGTCATCGGTTTCGGCAATATGGCAGAAGCTATCGTTTCGGGACTGTTAAAAAACAAAGCTTTCACTCCTAAACAAGTTTTCGCTATTGAGCCCAATTCCAAGAGATCTCTTCAAATGAAAAAGAAGTATGGTGTGACCTTTCTCAAAGACATGGGCAAACTCTGTGAAAAATCATCGATGATACTCATAGCAGTCAAACCACAGAGCATTAGCGAAGTGCTGCCTCTTTTGGCAAAACACTTTAACAAACAACTTATTCTAAGCATTGTCACGGGAACAAGAGCGGCTACGTATCAAAAACACTTGGGAAATAAAGCAAAAATCATCCGCATCATGCCAAACACCCCTGCTCTCATTGGTCATGGCATGACATCTTTTTTTGCTAATAAGAATTGCACAAGCAAAGACAAGAGAACCTGCGAAAGGATGTTCTTTAGTGTTGGGCAAGTCCTCCAAATAAAAAAAGAGCCCCTCCTCGACCCCATAACAGCTTTGGCAGGTTCAGGACCAGCCTTTGTCTATCAATTTGCTCTTGGCATGATAAAGGCAGCCACAAAGCTCGGCTTGAATCAGGCCACAGCCAAGACTTTAGCTTTGAACACTTTATTAGGCGCCACTAAATTAATGCTTGTTTCTAGTGATTCTCCAGAAGAGCTCACAAAGAAGGTCACAAGCAAAAAAGGCACTACATTTGAAGGGCTTAAGGTCTTAAATAAAAAAGGATTTCTAAAAACTATTGAATCTTGTATCACGGCAACCACAAAGCGAGCTAAAGAACTAAGCAATAATTAATTTGGAGTCACTATGTTCTCACTAGGTTACATACTAATTGTCATAGCAAAAATCATCCACACTGTCTTAAGCATTTACCAATTTATTGTACTGGCTGCGGTCATAATGTCTTGGATTAGGCCCAACCCCTCGCACGAAGTCATTCGAACCATCATCATTGCCATTAACAGACTCACTGAACCTGTATTTTTTCAGGTGAGAAAGCGTCTACCTCGTAGCTTTTTTCCCGGGGGATTAGACTTTACGCCTATCATTGTTTTGTTAGCTCTTTATTTTATTGATATGCTCTTTAGCGGTCTCTTGATGGACATTGGTTTTAGACTCAGAATGGGTGCCGTGACAGCGCCACCAATGGATACGTTTCAACCAATGTAGAGCATACTGTGCCTAATGATATTGTTAATATAATAACAAAATGAATTCTTTAAAAGTACCTTTTAAAAAACTTATCACTTCTGTTTCAAGATTCACACACGACCTCATGGATAAGGCCATGATGACTGAGCATACATTTATGATTGTTGTGGCCATTATTATCGGTATTTGTGCTGGTTTTGGCGCTTTGGCTATTCGTGTGCTTATCAAATGGGTTTCTGGCCTTTCTTTTCCAGGTGGTGCTGATGTTCTCACAAACATCATAGCTGCCCCTTGGTACATCAAGCTCATAGTCCCTGCCATAGGTGGCGCCATTGTGGGACCTATCATTTATTTCTTTGCTCGCGAAGCCAAAGGACACGGCGTACCAGAGGTCATGCAATCTATTCTGCTCAAAGGAGGACAAATCAGACCCCGTGTGGCTATTGTCAAAATTATCGCCTCAGTTGTGACCATTGGAACTGGCGGTTCTGTGGGACGCGAAGGCCCTATTGTTCAAATTGGTTCAAGTATTGGGTCTAGTGTAGGTCAGTTTTTTCGAGTTTCGAATCAGCGCATGACAACCTTTGTAGGTTGCGGTGCTGCAGCAGGCATAGCCGCAGCGTTTAATGCCCCTATTGCTGGAGCTTTGTTTGCTGTCGAAATCATTCTCCAAGACTTTGCTATTTCGCAATTCTCACCCATTGTGATTGCTTCTGTAACAGCCACTGTGATTTCACATCATTTCGAAGGCAATTTTAGCGCCTTTCAAGTACCAGCCTACACATTAGTCACACCCTATGAACTCTTTTTTTACTTCTTACTTGCTGTTCTCTGCGCTTTGGTTGGTTTTACTTTTATCAAGGTCTTGTATTATTTTGAAGATCTCTTCGACGAAAAACTAAAGATACCAGAATACCTTAAACCAATTCTAGGTGGTTTTCTTATTGGTGGCATCGCACTCGCCTGCCCTCAAATCATGGGTGTTGGTTATGAATCGATCAATAATGCGCTGCACGGTAATACAATCTGGTTTTTAGCTCTCTTTTTTCTTGTTGTGAAGATTCTAGCCACATCACTCACACTTGGGTCTGGTGGATCAGGGGGTATTTTTGCGCCTTCTCTCTTCTTAGGTGCCATGACAGGTGTTTTCTTTGGGGGTCTTGTTCATGAGAATTTCCCCACCATAACAGCAGGTCCTGGGGCCTATGCCCTTGTGGCCATGGGTGGTCTTATTTCTGCCACAACACACGCCCCCATCACAGCTATCATCATGGTTTTTGAACTCACTAACGACTACCATATCATACTTCCCTTGATGATCACTTGTATTGTGAGCACTATTGTATCCACAAAACTCTCACGCGAATCAATTTACACTCTTAAACTTCTCAGAAGAAACATTCACATCAAAGATGGCACCGAAGTCAATGTGATGAAGTCTCTTTATGTAAAAGATCTTTACACAACAAAGTATGTTTCCACTAGCATTTCGAGTAGTTTTGAAACTGTTATCAGCCAACTTCTTCATGCTCCAGACCCTTATCTCTTGGTGACTGATGATAAAGACATTCTTTCTGGCGTCATTTCAATCAACACAATGAAGGAATATCTTTTCGACGAAGAAATATTTCATGATCTTCTGATTGCAGAAGACATGGCGTATCAAAATCTATTTACAGTAAGTTTAGAGGATAATTGTCAGGCCGTTCTTGATAAAATCACCAGGAATAACCTCGAAGGCATCCCTGTCATGGACCCCAAAAAACCTAAGAAAGTTTTGGGCATGATTTGGCGAAAGGACATTTTAGACGCCTATAATAAAGAGATTGAACGACGTGATATCACCGCCTCTTTGGCCAGCCAAATTACCATGAAGGACATGAGTAATACTGTGCATTTTATGGAAGGCTATTCTTTGACTGAAATGAAAGTGCCAAAACCATTTATAGGCAAATCCATCAAAGGTTTGAATATCCGTGGCAAATACGGTGTTGATATCATCCTCATCAAATCCCCCACTCCTGGCAAAGGCCCTAAAATGAAGGCCGTGCCAAGCCCTGATTACATACTCGGCGAAAAAGACAGCCTAGTCATCGCAGGTGAGATTAAGAATATAAATATGCTTAAGAAGATCTGAGTTCGCTGTCATTCCTGTGAAGACAGGAATCCAGTCTTAGAATTAATATCTGAAAGGACATCCCGTAACTTTCCTGGCACTAAAGTACCAGGCTTTAGCATATTGTCCAAAAAGGACATGTTTCAGAAGTCCCAACGGGACAACAGGATACAGCCAGAGACTTTAGTCTCTGGAAGCAGGATATTGCTCTATTTTTAAGACTAGATCCCTGCCTCCGCAGGGATGACAATCACAAACTATTATCGTGTCTCAGTAACCAACTGCCCACACGCCCCTAAAATATCTTTCCCTCTTGATTGGCGAACCACAGCCACAAAACCTTTGTCGAGAAGGTGTTTTTGAAACTTTCGCACCCATTCTTCTGGAGGACGTTTATACGGTGATTCTGGGTATTCATTGAAAGGAAGGAGGTTAATTTTAGCACGAAGTTCTGAGAGGATTTTCACCAGGCGTTTGGCATCGTCCATGGTATCATTGATGCCATGAAGCATGACATATTCGAATGTGATGCGGTTTCTTTTTGGCAAAGTCATGTTCTTGCATGCCTGAATAAGTCTTTCTAAATTGTATTTCTTATTAATAGGCATGATTTGATCGCGAACCTCATCAGTCGTAGCATTAAGAGAAATAGCTAGTTTCACGGGTGTACGATCACCAAACTTTTCGATCTCTGGTGCAAGGCCCGAAGTTGACACAGTGATATGGTTTCGTGAAAGGTCAAAACATTCTGGATCAATGAGCATATCAAGCGCTGAATAGAGGTTCTTTGTATTAGCTAAAGGTTCTCCCATGCCCATAAACACAATATTGGAGATTCTTTTTTCACCTGAAAAGAAACGTTTAATAGCTGCAAACTGTTCAATGATTTCGTAAAGCTCTAGGTTTCGAGTCAGCCCCATAGTGCCAGTGAGGCAAAAATCACATTTCATGGCACAGCCTACTTGAGTGGAAACACAAAGCGTGTTTCTCTCCTCTGAAGGAATAAAAACAGCTTCAATCTTGTGACCATCATCAAGCCCAAGGAGAAATTTGATTGTACCATCTTTTGAAACCTGATGATTAATGATGGGAAGTCTTTTAATCTCGTATTGCTCTTCAAGCAAATCTCTAAATCTCTTGGCAATATTCGTCATCTCCTCAAAACCAGCTGCATCCTTCTGAAAAAGCCATTGCCTGACCTGCTTGGCCCGGTAACCTTCAACTCCAAGCTTTTTAAACTCTTCTGCTAACTGATCTAGAGGGATATTTTTTATGTTTTTTATGGATTTCAATGGACGAGAAATATAGAAAAGTTTCTAGATTTGTGCAAACCTTGTTTCAACTCAGTCACAGCCAAAGCAGCTACCCATAATGCCACCATAAACAACACCGAGCTTATAAGGTTGATGAGAATGTATTGATGTATCTTGTATTGCGTCAAATAATTCTGTCATTGTTATGCCAGCATTAGCAAGCATTTGTTCAGCTAATGTTGGTTGAGTTTCTTCACAATCTACAGCATTTAGATCAGACATAAGAAAACTATCATCATCTAGAAATTTATTATAATCTAAAACTAGTTCATCTTCATACTGCTCTGTACTATCCCGTCTATATTCTACAATATCGTATTCAAATTGAGTAAGATCACCTTCTGATTCAATATGATTCTCATAATACGTATTCCATAAGTCATCTATTGTTTGCCACTTGGCTTCCATGGCTAACTTATGTTCATCATACGCATCAAAAGCACAATTGTATTCATCATCATCCAAACAATAAGCCTCAGAAAGCTCATTTCTTAAAACGTATGCCTTGCCAATCATCCCATCGAGCTTACCAAGCTCATCAAGGATAATTGCAAGATTCTTACCCAAAAGGTCTGCAGCATTATTAGCATCATCAGCATACACATTGGCTGAGTTATCAACAGATGTACTTGTTTCATTTTCTGCTACCTCTGGTTCATATACTCTAGTGCCCCCACCTGCTCTTCGTGATTCGCACATTCTATCACCTACAAGAATACCATCATCTGCATAACCAAGCGCGCTTTGAAGGAGATTCCCTATTTCAGCCCCTATTTCATCAACATTACGCGTGTAAAGATTATCTTCTCTTGTTGTAGTGATAGGAAAAGCAAAACCACGCTCCCTCAAAAAAGCCTTAAAACCACGCTGCGTACTACAAGAAATTCCTTCGTACTGTCTCTTCTCAGGTCGAAAAATCTCTGGAGCTTCAATAACTAGACTATAATAGGCAGCAGTAAACTCAGATTCTACATAGACACGATCTCCTGAATAAGTATCGTCATTTGGAGCTCTATTTGGATTTTCTCCATCAATCGCGTCCAGGATTTGGCCGGCAATCTGTCTTTCCTCAGCAGTAAAACCATCATAAGATTGGCTTTCTAAAGCTTCTAACCTAGCCTCGATTTCCTGACGAGAAACAGACCTTTCAGGCCCTGTTATAAGGGGTAGTATTTGTTGTTCAATTGTTGTCATAAGATTCTGTATGCCTTAAATCTTACTAATATTATCGTTTGATTAGCGCTCTTAGTTGCGTTTAATATTTTATATTCTGTAACAGCTATTAATGATTGTTAAAACCTGTTAAGTATTGTGAATCTAGAATGCCCAAAATTATCGTTGCTAACGTTGCCTTAATTACATAATGACAAGATAGATATGAAAGACAACCAACCATTAAACGAAAAAGAAAAAAAGCTCCTTATCATCATGTTTGTCCTAGCAGGACTTGGCATCTTCTTTTCAATTCTACTCCCATTTATTCTGTAATTAATGCAAAAACATTAAATTTGCATGCTTGAGTAAAAGCTTCTTCTTTAATCCCCTATTAAATTCAACCGTCACCTTTGTGGTATCAGCCTGCCCTTCAATCAAAAGAATCTTGCCCTCGCCAAAAACAGAATGTCTCACGCGCGCGCCTCTTTTAAAAGGACGATCTGATTGTGAATAGTCATAATCAATGCTTGGTTCGTTCGAAGGTCTTCTCTTAACAACTCTAATTGATGAATCATACGAGCTCTTCCTTGGCATACGCTCAACAGAAAACGTTTTTACCTGGCTCACTTGATCTTGAACCTTCTCCACAAATTCAGAGGGAACTTCATCTAAAAATCTACTCGAGATTTGATATTGGACAGAGCCAAAGAGTCTTCGCTCTTGTACAAAACTCATGTGCAGAGTTTCTTTAGCGCGCGTCATCCCTACATAACAAATACGTCTTTCTTCTTCGAGATCATCTGGATTATCAAAACTACGGATATGGGGAAACAACCCTTCTTCAAGACCCACAAGAAACACAATCGGAAATTCAAGTCCTTTTGCCAAGTGAACAGTCATCAAATTCACAAAATCAGTGGCCTCTTCTTCCATATTATCAATATCAGAACTTAATGAAATCTGATCAAGAAACTCCTCCAGGGTACCGTCTTCGTTTTCCAAGAGATAATCATCAAGCACGTTACTAAATTCTGTGAGATTCTCTTGTCGGGTTTGTGCTTCGATTGTTTTTTCTGCTGATAATTTCTTCCAGTACCCAGTCGTATCATATAAATAGGTGAGAAACTCATCCATGGGCAGTTCTGCACGAGCCTTATTGAGCTTATTAATCAAATCAACAAAACCCTGAAGCTTCAATTGGGCTTGAGCTGATAATTTTAATTCCCATTTAGGATCATCAATCGAAGAAAGCACATCCCAAAAACACACTCCAGAAAAACTAGCTGCATCATCTATCTTTTGAACAGTTGTTTTTCCAATTCCTCTGAGAGGCACATTGAGAATACGTTTAAGAGAAATGCCATTCGAAGGATTTACCAAGGCCTTCAGATAAGCCATGACATCTTTGATCTCAGCCCTATCGTAAAACTTAATACCGCCAAATATTCTATAAGGGATCTTTTCTTTTCTAAGTTGATCTTCTAGGCTTCGACTTTGAGCATTTGTACGGTAAAATATAGCCATATCCCCATAGCCGTACTCTTGCTTATAAGATTTTATTGCGTCGCACACAAAAATAGCCTCATCACGATCTGTATGTCCTCCGTAAAGCTTGATAAGATTTCCTTCTCCATTTTGGGTCCAAAGTTCTTTACCCATTCTTTTTGAGTTTGCACGAATCACAGAGTTTGCTGCATTAAGAATGTTTTGAGTAGAACGATAATTTTGCTCTAGACGAATCACTTTTGCATCAGGGTAATCACGTTGAAATTCAAGAATGTTTCGGATTTCGGCGCCACGAAATTTGTAAATACTCTGGTCATCATCACCCACTACAGAAATATTCTTCCACTTATCACCTAAAAGTTTAATCAGCTGATACTGACTTTTATTTGTGTCTTGATATTCATCAACCATCACGTGTTTAAATTTATTTTGATAATCAGCTAAAACATCTGGAGCTTGAGAAAAAAGCAAAAGAACATTCACAATCAAATCACCAAAGTCCATTGCTTGATTAAGATTAAGCTGTTTTTGATATTCAATATAAATCTCTTTGATTTTCTGCAGGAAAAAATCTCCTCCTGGAGAAAAATCATTGGGTCGAATACCATCATTTTTGGCCTTGTTGATGTGATACTGTACAGTAGAAGGCTTGTAATATTTGTCGTTAAGACCCATATCAACAACAATTCTTTTGACAAGAGTGCGTTGATCGCTGTCATCATATACAACAAAGCTCTTATCAAAACCTATTATCTCTGCATAACGCCTGAGAATACGCAAGCACATGGAATGAAAAGTCGACATCCATATGTCGTTGGCTAAGGGACCAATGGCTTTGAATATCCTGGACTTCATCTCGCGAGCAGCTTTGTTTGTGAATGTTACTGCTAAGATATTCCAAGGCTGACTATTTTTTTGATCGATGAGGTGAATAATGCGTTCGATGAGCACCCGCGTTTTACCAGAACCTGCACCAGCGAGAATGAGCAAGGGACCTGTGCCATGTTCTACGGCTTCTCTTTGTTTTGTATTGAGGTTGAGAGTTGGGGTCACGGACTATTCTCCAGAAAACTGAGGTTGTCGTTTGTCGAGAAAGGCTGTGACACCCTCCTTAAAATCTTTTGTTTGAGTTGCTTTGACAATGAGATCCTTTTCGAGATCTAGTTGCTCTTTGAGGCTATTCGTAAATGTCGCATTGAGTAGTTTTTTAGTATGCGCAAATGATTTTGTAGGTCCCTTGGCTAGTTGAGTGGTAATCTTGGCAGCCTCTTCACGAAACTTCTCTTTGGGAACAACCCAATTAACAAGGCCTAAGTCATAAGCTTCTTTTGCTTTAAGTGTGGGGCAAAGCATGAATAATTCAGTCGCCTTTTTCAATCCTAGATGCCGGGGAAGGTAAAACGTAGAACTCCCATCTGGACTCATAGCAATTCGAGCATAAGCAAAACTTATTACAGCGTCTTCTCTGGCCATGATCAGATCGCAGGCAAGAGCAAGAGGCGCTCCAGCACCAGCGGCATGACCCTGCACTAAGGCTAAAACAGGTTTTTCTAAGTTTCTAATTGATTCAATGGCTTCATGAAGTACTTCTGGCAGTTCTTCTGACAAAACCTCTTTATGATCAATAAGGCTTTTAAAATACTTAACATCACCACCAGCACAAAAAGCTCGGCCCTCTCCCTTTAAAACAACAACTCTCACACTTGGGTCTTTTGCCTTTTGAAAGGCATCTGCCAGACCTCTCATCAAATCGAGATTCATGGCATTGAGATCATCTGGACGATTGAGGGTGATTTCTGCGATGTTATTTTCTTGTTTGTATAATACAGAGTTGTTCATATTATTTTCCAAAATTCAAAAAAACTATCGATTATCGTTTACCCTGAACGCAGTCGAAGGGTCTATCGCCTATCGATTACTCCACTGTCACAGATTTAGCTAAATTCCTTGGCTGATCTACGTCTGTTCCCTTTCGATCTGCCACATGATAAGCTAAGAGTTGCAATGGAATGATCGTCATAAAGGGCATGAGATCTGGATGATCAACAGGCACTTCTATACATAAATCCATAATACTTTTTAGAGATTTATCGCCTTTTGAAATGAGACCTAGGACTATGCCACCACGCGCTTTGATCTCTTGAACATTGGACACCATTTTTTCGTACAGCTCATCTTGAAGAACTATAGAAACAATGGGAACCCCTTCTTCGATCAAAGCAATAGGTCCATGCTTCATCTCACCACCAGCATAGCCTTCTGCATGCAAGTAACTAATCTCTTTAAGTTTAAGAGCCCCTTCAAGTACAATGGGATACTGAATACCTCGTCCTATATAGTAACAGTTTTGTTTTTTATAGATGCATTCAGTCATTTTGGAAATACCCTTCATCTTCCTGAGAAAATTTTTGAGAAGATTTGGCATTTTCAGTAAAGCCTGCATACGGGCAGCAGCTTCGGAATAAGTAAGGAGATCCTTGAGTAAAGCCATTTTGACTGCCATGAGATATAAAACAGCCATCTGAGTCGTAAAAGCCTTTGTACTAGCCACCCCAATCTCTGGTCCTGCATGAGTGTATATTGTGGCATCAGATTCTCTTGGAATGCTAGACTCAAGCACATTACATATGGAAAGAACTTTAGCTCCAAGCTTTTTGCTTTCACGAATTGCTGCTAAAGTATCTGCAGTTTCTCCTGACTGACTAATAGCAATAACCAATGTATTTTCATTAACCAGAGGTTGCCGGTAACGAAATTCACTTGAGAGCTCTACACTCACAGGAACTTTTGCTAAGTTTTCGACCCAGTAACGACCGACAATGCCCGCATGCCAGCTAGTGCCACAGGCTACAACCTGAATTTGAAAATTAGGATTTGTAATACATTTACTTAAAAGCTCATCAGCTTCGCCAAGGTGAATCCCCATATTTGGAAGATCTACACGCCCCATTAAAGTGTCGGCTAAAACACGTGGTTGTTCATATATTTCTTTAAGCATGAAATGTTTGTAACCACATTTTTCAGCTTGTGCCATTGTCCAATGAATCTTTTTGCTTTCTTTTTGTATGGAAGTTCCTTCAAAATCATAAAATTCAACCTTTTCTTTTTGAAGTACAGCAATTTCAAAATCATCTAGGAAAATAACATCTTTTGTATGAGAAAGAAGTGCTGGGATATCACTTGCAACGAATTTTTCATCATCCTTCATACCTAAAACCAAGGGAGATCCTTTACGAGCCACGTAAATGCGGTTTTGATCATTACGATCAAGTATCACTAACGAATAAGCACCTTGAAGTTCATTAAGTGCTTGCCTGAGAGCAGTGAGAAAATCTGATCCTGAATTGATAAAATCTTGAATCAAGTGGCAAATAATTTCTGTATCTGTTTCGGAGACTATATCGTGCCCTTTTTTGACTAACTCATCCTTTAAGCCGCGATAATTTTCGATAATGCCATTATGGACAAGAACAACATCTTTTGAGTAATGGGGATGGGCGTTTTTTTCATCAGGTCGACCATGTGTGGCCCAGCGAGTGTGGCCAATTCCTATAATGGCATCATGTTTTTTGCCATTATTAAGTCGATCTATTAATTTTTGGAGTTTGCCTTCTGTTCGAATAACCTGAAACTCATTATCTTTTAAAAAAGCCAATCCAGCTGAATCATAACCACGGTATTCAAGCTTTTTTAAACCATCGATAAGAATTGGTTCTGCTTTTTTATCTCCAATGTATCCTACAATTCCGCACATATATAGCTCCTCTCATGTCGTGCCTCTGTAGCGCGATAACACCTTGGTATCAAACATAAAATTGTTAATGTTTCCTTATATCTAAGGGTTGCGGTTCTCAAAAATTGCTATTAATCAGCTCACCTGTAATGAAATCTATTTCTTTATTCATTTTTATTGTCCTTACACTTACTTTTTCAATTCCTTCACAGGCAAAAACGCCCACTTTCTTCACTCACATGGGAAAAAACATCACTCACACATTTGGAGATTGGCCCATGGCCTTTGTTGTGAGTGGCGCATTACTTTCCTTAACTCTCTCTGAATATGATGACCAAATCGCGAATGATCTTCAAAACAACTCAGTTTTTGGGAGCAAAGTAAACACAACAGCTGAGATCATGGGAGAATTTTATGTTGTCGATTCAGCGGCGCTGCTCACTTATGCTATTGGGCATTTCACTCATAATAAGAAAATAAAACAAACTGGTGAGGTTCTTGTCGAGGCCTTGATTCTCACCGAAGCTGGTACATTTGCCACAAAAGCTATTGCAAGGCGCCAAAGACCAAACGGTGACAGTTGGAGCTTTAGTTCTGGTCATGCCGCACGTTTTTTTGCCATTGCCACAGTGCTCGAAACCTTGCACGGCCCCGCCTATGGAATACCAGCTTATATCATTTCGGGTTTGATGAGTTATTCTATGATTGATCAAAGAGCACATTATCTCTCTGATGTAATTTTTGGAGCTGCCTGGGGCACGGCAGTTGGTTGGGGAACCGCCCGCTTCCACAAAAAACTCTACAACGACAAATACGCCATCATCCCCTCTTGTCAGGGAAAGCCAGGTGTGCAGATTATTTATAGGTTTTAATCAACAGTCCTTTTCAGTCTCTGGCAAACAAGTCTCATCGTCAGTCTCCGTGTCACCAATCTTCACAGAGTTCAGTGAATCTGAATCGGTTTTGCCCTTTTCACAGGCAATAAGACTAAAAGAGAGGAATAGAATACAAATAATAAGTAATAAGATGTTTTTTAGTTTCATGGTGAAGGAGAAATAGCTGGTTTTCGTCATAAATCAATAAAATTGTAGACTTTTCTGACCAACTTTGTTTTATAGCCAACCTCTAGTTATATGGTGGCTGTAGCTCAGTTGGTTAGAGCATCTGACTGTGACTCAGAGGGTCGGGGGTTCAAATCCCCTCAGCCACCCAGCAACAAAAAGGTCCTGCCGAAAGGTAGGGCCTTTTTTCTTCCATTCTCAAATACGATTTTCAAAAATAATACGCGTATAATTAAGCCAAAATGAAAGAAATTTCTGGAGCAGCAGATCTGTATTTTGTTAATTAATAACATTTAGTTACTACAATTTAGTTTCTAATACTCACTATAGAATATATAATAGAGAGTTAAGGGGTCTTGTAATGCGGCAGGGAATGAAAACAAAAATATCATTGTCATTTCTTTGTGTTATATTCTTAGCTCTTTTATCGATCAATGTACATGCTCTGGCCGAACTTGAAGGACTAGAAGTATTATTCATAATGGATTCATCAGGGAGTATGGGACAAGATGGGTGGACTGATGAAAAAGCTTTTGTCACTGGAATGATAGAGAGCAGCCTTCCTGAGGACGCCGGAATAGCAGTAGTCAGATTTGCTACTAGCGCTACAAAAGAGTGGTATTTTAATTACAATCAAACGAGATCTGCAATAATTAATGATGTAGATAATCTGGAGTGGACTCAAGGGACGACAGCCACCAGGACAGCATTGGACAAAGCCATTGAGGTGTTTGAAGACACCTCTGATGATCAAAGCAGACGAGTCATAATATTGATCACCGACGGCAATCCTAACCCTCAATCGTCACAGAATCCGTGTACTCTTCAGGGTGATGGAGCAGCTGATGCCGCGCAGACACGTTCAGACCTGGCAGCTCTATCAATTCGGATCTTTCTTGTGGGAGTTGGTAATGACCTGAACCCTTATATTTTATCATGTTTATGGCCTGATGAGAGACAATATTTTGCTGTAGAAGATATTCAATATATCGACCAAACTGCAACAAATTTGGAGCAGAATATTATAGATTGGGATGGTGATGGCGTTAACTCTCCAAATGATAATTGTCCCGATGCTTTGAATTCGTTACAGGAAAATAACGATGGTGATGATTATGGCGATGCCTGTGACGATGATGATGATAATGACGGTGTGGCCGATGTGAACGATGCTTGTTCAATGGATGCAGCAAAGATAAGCGCGGGAACCTGTGGTTGCGGAAATGCCGACACAGATACCGATGGAGATGGCACAGCAAACTGCATTGACAGCTGTTCAACCGATTCAGAAAAAACTGCCCCAGGCGTCTGTGGCTGCGGAACAGCTGATACAGACAGCGATGGAGACGGCACAGCTAACTGCATCGATAACTGTTCAACCGATTCAAATAAGACTGAACCTGGCACCTGCGGTTGTGGAACAGCTGATACAGACAGCGATGAAGACGGCACAGCTAACTGCGACGACAACTGTCCAGATGATCCAGAGAAGACTGAGCCTGGCATCAACGGCTGCGGAAATTCTGATACTACAGAAGAAGAAGAAGAAGAAGAAGACACCAACACCGCCATTTGTGGTGATGAGACTTTGGATTCTGATGAAGAGTGCGACGATGGCAACACGGATGAATATGACGGCTGTACCAGCGACTGCGTTATCGAAGGTTTTGTTGAACTGGAAGCAGATAACGACGAAGTAAATTTTGATAATATAGAAGTCGGGGAAGTCATCTATGTCCAATCACCCATGCCTTCAGAACCATCGTCAAATTTAAACATGTTTTTTTCCGTTGCCAGTGACAGTGAATGTACATGTTCCTGGAGTTTAACCCCTGATACAGCAGGGACCATTAGCGAAGCCGATACCTGTTCCACAAGCGTCACTTTACTAACAGCGATGACCAGCAACCTGGCAGTAGCTACGGATTGCGGGGACCTCGGGTCCGCCACATTCAACCAGACCTTGGTTGTAGCTGCGGATGCGGATGCAGACAGTGCTGCCTCCAGTGTTGGATGTTGGCTATTGCCACATCAAAAAAAGACAAATCAATCACCAATCCAGGCACTCTTGTTACTACTACCCATCATCTTCTTGGGAATCATCAGACAAACGCATTTCTTAAAAAATCATTTAAAAGTTAACAACTAGAAACAACAAAAATGCTTACAAGCCTTATTGCTTCTGTAGATAAAACCAGATAATAATCTTTGAGTGTCACGAAGTAGTTTTTTCATCCATTTTTGAACAAGGAAATACTATGACAGATGTTACAGTAAAAAATATTGAAAACCTAGAAAACTCACGCACTTTTCTCGATGGCAGTAAACGAACAATGGTGATTTTGAAAACAGTCGCGATTGGTCGAGGGGAATATCTACCTGGTTGGAAATGGTCTGTGCACGCAGGCTCACAAACTGGCAAAAAATCTGAAGCACATATAGGATATATCCTCTCAGGCCAAATGGTCGTTCAAGGCCCCGGCGGCAAAGAAGTAAAAGTTGGTCCTGGAGATGGTTTTGAAATGGGCGCAGAACATGATGCCTGGGTTATTGGTGATGAGCCATGTGTAGCGTTTGATTTTTGCCACTTAGGATAGGATTAGTCTTTTTTTTCCAACAATCTCTTATCCTCTGGCACATAAAGATAATTATCATTTGATACAACTGGGCGCCTAAGGCGTTTTTCGAGTTTTTTCTTAGCATCACCTGCAATCTCCCCGCCTTCGTGAGCATCTGATTTAAGTTTAGGCATACCTCTTGAGTCTTCAGTTCGTGTTATTTCTGTCGTCGCCCTCTCACCCAACATTGATAAAATGAGTTCCAAATCATTCATGTGATCGCGAAGATTTTGCCTATCTAAACCCTTAAACTCTTGATATTCTGATGGTGTCATACCAAAAGTTGCCTTTGAAATCTCTGCAGTAAGAATTGAATAATCTCGTTCTTCTTTTGCACCTCGCTGTTGCCATTCATCAGTTAATTCTTCTCGAATAGCAATGCCTCGCATACGTTTTTCGATCCAATTATCTGAATAACCCTTTGCTTTATAAAGCGTCCTTGTTCTTTTTGTGGCTAATTCTGGGTCTTCGATCTCTTTTATTCTTTCGTAGCCTACTTGAGCCAACCATCTCTTAAAGGGCTCAGCCTTTGGAGAGGGAATTGATTGAACAATACGAAACATTGTTTCGGTATTTGCTATATCAGTCTCTCGCATTTTGTCATCGTGAGCTAGCATTTTCAACTGTACGATATTATCGTACAGTTCATAATAACCTTCTTCATCCAATAATTTACGTTTTAAATCAGACCAATATCGCCTTGGATTGACACTTCCAGTCAAGATTTCGACAACATCAATCACCGAGAACCACCACTCATTGTTATGAATAGTTTTTCTGACCTTTTTACCCTTGAATAGTGCAATTTTTGTTTCCATAAGAAATGTTCATATACGAAAAACATCCTCTTCTCAATACTATTTCTTATTATTTTACAGCTAGTTATGTTCTGTTTTTTGAACAGGCATGCTTAATATTTTGCACATGATTTCATTATTTATAGGATTGTTCTATTATTAAGGATAATACCTTAAAATAACCATATCATTAGTTGAACCATTTGATGAATAACCTGTCACAAGAAGACGACCCTGAGAGTCCATGACCATGTCATAAGCAGCATCACCAGCCCCACCATCAAAGACCACGACACCATCTGAATCAAAGTCAGTATCAATCTCACCTGCCGTGTCATACCGCCAAAGATAAAGATCCTTGGGTGAAGCCCCATCTAGATCATAACCAGCCGTGAATAATTGATCTGAACTATCAATAACAAGCGCCTTAGCTAAATTTTGATTTGAGCCAGAAGTGTATCTAGCAACCCCATTGCTACCAAATGATGTGTCGAGATCTCCACCAGTAGTGTATTTCCAAACAGCCATGCCATAAAGAGTCTCACCTGTCAGTTTTAAATAACCTGCTGTGAAGATGTTTTCTGATGAATCGAGTTTAATATCATAACTAGCTTCTTCAGTTCCTGCAGTGTATGTCGAAACACCACTGTTGCCAAAATTGGTATCAAGACTGCCGCTAGATCCGTAACGCCAAAGAGTCATGCCAGACGTGTCTGTTTGACTCGTGATATTGATATAATCACCAGAATCAAAAACAAAAGAAGGTTCAGCAAACGAACTACTTCCTGAATATTGAGCCACCCCACCGATTCCAAAACTTGAATCAACAGAACCCGTGCTCGTGTAACGCCACACTGTCATTTGAGTTCCTACAATACCATTGGCCACTATCTTACCATTATCATCAATTCTAATACGCCTACAAATCTCAGTACCAGCATCTGCGTAAAGGACGACGCCATCTGTATCAAAGCTAGAATCTAAATCACCATCACTATCATAATGTAAAATGGTCATTGTAAATGACGTACCACCATCGGGATTAGACATGCCACAGACATAGACACCATCGCTATCATCGACGACAAGAGAATAGGCCTCATCCCATTTTTCGCCACTGTTATAAGTGGCCACACCATTTATGCCAAAGCTTGTGTCAAGAGTTCCATCACTCGTGTATCGCCAGACAGCCATGTCTCGATTATTCTCATTATCAGTAGCGATGTAGCCTGCCACAAGAATGTTGCCACTACTGTCTGTGGTGATAGCATAGCCAACATCAGTGTAATCGCCATCAAATCTTACAACACCATCTTCACTAAAACTTGTATCAAGCGAACCAGAATCATAACAAGCTACTGTAACATTAGTAATGTTTGCCGATGATATTGTGCCACTTATATTTGAAAGATAACAGGTTTGAGTATCTGGTTGCGTTTTAATGGTAACAGCATATGCAGTTCCATCATCTAGTGCTGTTGTAAATGTGAATGAACCATTTGTGGTTAGACTCAAATCATCGCCAGCATTATTTTGCAAAACAAGAGTGCCTGAAAGACCACTCACTGTGCCTCCAACAGAAAATAGACTTGAATCATAACAAGACACAATAATACTTGTCACATTAGCACTCGATACGGTTCCTGATCCATTAGTCACATTGCATGTTTGATCACTAGGACTTGATGAAACTGTAACTGAATAAGTTGCTTCATCTGCTAGTGCTGCAGAAAAAGCAAAAGAACCATCAGCAGTAGCTGTATAATCATTAGCGCTATTATTTTGAAGAACTATGGTACCGGATAATCCCGTAATAGTGCCACCAATTGTATAGGTGGTCGAACTGGAACTCGATCCACCACCACAGGCACTGAGGATGATAAATAAAATGAGTATGACAATATTACCAAATATTATTTTCATCTGAGAGCCCCCTCTATTTGACTGTTTTCCATTCACAACCCACATTTCACGATCTAAATTAATTTTCCGAAAATCGCATTCGAAAATCGAAAATAGATGAATCAATGCGCTTCTGCCCAAGTTTTGCCTGAATTACAAGTGACTTTTAAAGCCACATCTAGCTCAAATGCCCCTTCCATAATCTCCGGAATGAATTTTTGGACGATTTGAAGTTCATCTTCAGGAACCTCGAATAAAAGTTCATCATGCACCTGAAGAATCATCTTTGTCTTGAGACCATCTTTGATGAGTTTATCATGGATTTCAATCATTGCCTTTTTGATAAGATCAGCAGCTGAGCCTTGAAAGACCGTGTTAAAAGCCATTCTCTCGGCATTTTGACGAGAGAGATGGTTGCGACTCGTGATCTCGGGAAGATAACGCCTTCTGCCTAAATGAGTTGTGACAAATCCATTTTCTCTGGCTTGATTTAAAACCTCTTCTTTATATTCTTTTACTCGAGCAAACTCCGTGTAAAAACCCTCAATAAATCTCTTTGCTTCCTTTTGTGGCACACCCAATTGTTTAGCTAAGCCAAAAGCAGATTGCCCATAAATCACACCAAAGTTGATTGTTTTTCCAATTGAACGGTGTGTGCTATCGACCTCTTCAATAGACATACCAAATATATGTGATGCTGTTCTGGAATGAATGTCCTGATTTTTCTTGTACGCATCTAAGAGATTTGGATCCTGAGAAAAGGCAGCAAGTAATCTGAGTTCAATCTGAGAGTAATCTACCGAAAAGAGAACATGACCCTCAGGCGCAATGAACGCCTGCCTGATACGTTTACCCTCATCTGTCTTAATAGGAATGTTTTGAAGATTAGGCTCTTTGGAACTTAACCTTCCCGTGGCCACAATAGCCTGATTAAAGTTTGTATGCACCCTATCTGTCTTTGGATTAATCAAATTCTTCAATTGTACAACATACGTAGAAAGTAATTTAGTGAGACTGCGATATTTGAGAAGTTTTTCTGGAAGCGCATGCTGCCTTGCCAATTCTGAAAGAACATCCACATCTGTCGAATAGCCTGTCTTTGTTTTTTTGATAACAGGCAATTCAAGTTTTTCGAATAAAATAACAGCTAATTGCTTAGGTGAGTTGATATTAAACTCTTCTCCTGCCAATGAATAAATATCTTTTTCAAGAATATTTAATCTAGACGCAAATTCTTCATTCAATTCATCAAGAAACCCCTGATCTACTAAGACGCCCTGCTGTTCCATTTTTGCCAAAACAGGCACAAGTGGCATTTCAATTGTTGCATAAACACCATTCAAGTCATTTTTTTTGAGTTCATCAATTATTTTTTCGACAAGTGAATACACGACCCATGAATCCTCTGCTGCGTAATCTGTTGCTAGTTTGATATCGACATCAGCAAAAGTTTGGCCCCGCCCAACGAGATCTTTAAATTTTATAGTTTCAATACCAAGATATTTATCTGCAAGGAAATCCAAGTTATGTTGGGACTGGGGATCTATGAGATAGCTACCAAGCATGGTATCATGTGCAATTGGTGTGACTTGGACACCGTATTGAGAAAAAACATTATGATCAAATTTTGCATTTTGACCTACTTTTGGAATTTCTTTATCTTCGAGTACAGGCTTGAGGCGTTCGAGCACTGATTTGATGTCGAGATTGTTTCCTTCCTTATGATTGAGGGGGACATAATAGGCTAAATCTTTACGCGTGCAAAAGCTTATACCCACAAGTTGAGTATTTAAGGAATCAAGTGCATCAGTCTCTGTATCAAAGGCCAAAAACTTTGGTTTTGAATCTTTAATTTCCTGCACAACCTTCTCTAGCTTATTTATTGAATCGATAAGCTCAAACCGAGCTTTCTTAACTGCGGGGACTGTCTTTCTTGTCTCTGTTGCAGAAGTGATAAATCTTTTAAAACCAAGTTTTGTATAAAACTCGTTCAATTCTTGTTCCTGAGGCTCTTGCAAACCCATTGTATCCCAATCTAGCTCTAGATCAAGATCCCTGACTAAGGTAACGAGTTTTTTTGAGAGCAAGGCATTTTTTTTTCCAGCCTCGAGTTTCTCAGCAAGCTTTCCTTTAATCTTGTCAATATTAGCTAAAACTCCTTCGAGATCACCATGATCATTGATAAGTTTTGATGCTGTTTTTGGTCCAACTCCCAAAACACCTGGTATATTATCCGAAGCATCACCGCAAAGACTCTGCACATCAACCACTCTCTCTGGAAGTACACCAAATTTTGCCTTCACATCTTCAGTCTTAAGAGTTTTGTCCTTCATGGTGTCATACATAAAAACATTCTCACCCACGAGCTGCATGAGATCTTTATCGGATGAAACGATGTAAATACTCATGTCCTTTTCATTTTTGTATTTTTCAACCAAGGATGCAATGACATCGTCTGCTTCATACCCTTTTTTGTCCACGCCTTTAATGGGGTACGTACGAATAAATTCGTTAATCAATTCGAATTGTGGAACAAGGTCTTCGGGTGGCTCACTGCGATTGGCTTTGTATTCAGGAAAGATCTCATGCCTAAAACCTTTGTCTGGTCTGTCATAACACACAATCAAGTGATCTGGTTTATGCGTTTGAATCAGCTTTTGCATCATGGAGATCACTCCAAAAACAGCATTAACAGGCGTGCCATCTTTTGCCGATAAAGGACGGATGGCATAATAAGCACGAAATATGAAGGAAGAGATATCGATGAGATATAATTTTTTCATTTTTTTATCCTATGGCCCAAAATATCCACAAATAAATTACCGCAAACCCAAACAGAAATCTATAGTAACAAAAAATGGCAAAGGAATAATTTTGAACGAGCTTCAATAAATATTTGATACTCAAGAAACCAAAAATAGCTGCTGTAATAACGCCAGCGATAGCAATGGGATCAGCAAGAAAAGCAGCAAAATGTTTGATCTTGAGAAGGCAGGCTCCAAATATAATGGGCGTAGAAAGCAAAAAAGAAAACCGTGCTGCATCTTGCCTGTTTACTCCTAATAAAAGAGCCATTGTGATTGTGATTCCCGATCTTGAAACACCTGGAAAAAGTGCTAGAATCTGTGAAAACCCAATAAGCAAAGCAATCTTTAAAGAAATATCGTATAATCCTTTTGTGTTGCCTTTTTTTCTATCCACGGCAAAAAGTACGGCACCTAAAACAATCATGTTAATGGCAACTAAGAGTGGCTGCCTTAAGGTTGTCTCTGCCCATTCATCTAACACAAACCCTGCAATAGCTGCGGGTATTGTCGCTAAAAAAAGCAAAAGAAGCATGTGAGATGCTGCTGTATGTTCAGGAGATATTTTTTGTTTATAGGAAGAAGAACATCGATAAAAAAGATATTGCCCTGATCCAAATAATATCTGCCACCAATCACGCCAAAAATAGGCTACGACTGCCAACAAGGTTCCAAAATGCAAAGCCACATCAAAAGCCAAGCCCGGATCTTTGAATTTAACAAACCAAGGCAAAATAACTAAGTGTGCAGAACTTGATATGGGAAGAAATTCTCCCAATCCTTGGACAAGGCCAAGAAGAATAGATTCAAAATAGGTCATAACTCATCTCTAATAGAAAGAGCTAGCCTTGGAATCAACTACTAACATTCAACTAATCTCACCCCGATTTTCAGCTGAAATGACATTATCTGTTACAGAAAATAATATCCTATCCTGGTATCTATTGTGGCCCATGTAAACACATGTTAAGTCCTGTCTGGATATTTTTTGCCTACATAAGCAGGTAATTTTGACCGAGCATCAAAAACAGCTGCAAGGCATCTATTTGATTTTATTAGCTAATACATCGCTCTTATTTCGTAATGAAATGGCACGATTTATGCTATGTTAATCGCTGTGGGGTAATATTTATCAATGAGATTTAAAGTTAGGCTGAATATTATTTTATGATTAACATTCATCAACAAAATGATCCTCATTGCCAAGGCCGTCATCATTATGATCCTGATTGTGGAGATCTTTTACATGAACTTCAACACAATGAATATAAAGACATCGAAAAACATGTTAACCATCTTTTTGAGCTCGCGAAATCGAAAAACTCTAGTACAAAAGAAATCCTAGCCTATCACCTTACAGGAAATTGTGATTATTTTAACAAAAGATACAATAGCGCGATGAAAAACCTAGAGTATGCAATTAAACTTGCTCGAAAAAAGAAAAATAAACTTGCTATAGCTGTTATTGGTTTTGATCTTATTCGCGTATGCACTGCTAAACATAAATACAATGTTGTCTTTGAAACACTGAATGAAATCATTATGATCTATAAAGGCATGGATCTTATTGATGAGAAAATCCACTGCTTAATACAACTCAGCACCTATTATCGCATCTTTGGAAACAATGATCAGGCCTACAGATCCATTAATCTCGCAAAAATATTGCATGATACTTTAGAAGAATGTGATCACCATAAAAATAATTGTGTTCATCATTTTTACATTAAGCTTTCTTTAGCCCACCTGACAAAGAAAAGTCGTAATTACAAAAAAACTCTTGAGATGACAAAATGCCTTCTCTCGTCGCTCGAAAAGAACAGCCATGCAAATATCTGTGAATCAAATATCGATTACCTACAAACAGAATGTTATTTACTCATGGCCGAATGTTATTTTGAATTGAAACAAAGAGAGAAATCCATTGCAAACCTAGACAGCCTAAGAAAAATCACCCAAAAGATACAAAACAGCGCTCTTACGACTCAATACAAACTCATCAGAATGGAACATGAGATATTATTCGAGAATTGTCAGCTAGATACTAAGAAATTTATAGAAATCATGAACTTTCTGTACAACCATGGCCAAATTGAATTTTGTTTAGAACAACACCTAAGGTTACTGAACAAACTCAACCATGATAATGTTCTGAACGATAATGAAGATATGATTAATGTTTATCAAGGGTTTCTACACAAGCTGACAAGACACATGCCACACAATCTCATACCTGGATTTAATCAATCTTATGAATTTAAACCCGGTCAATCTCTAAAGTCATCGTCAGAATATCAAATGAAGAAGTTTATTGAGATGGGGCATGAACTTCTCTGTGAACACAACCTTCATGACCTTGCTCAAAAAATTCTCCACTTTATTTCTACTCTCTCTAATATGGAAAGAGGTTTTGTCACCCTATTCGATACCATGTTTTCAGAAACTGTCACAGCAACAAATCATTTCAATAATGATGAACTCAATGACGAGAAACACCCTGATTATTCTTGCCAGCTATTTTCAGAGGCTGTTCTCGAGCATGGCCGCCCATTTATACAAAGCACTCATATCTCAAATGATCTGTTTCATTTATCCGAAAACCAGCAAACACTTCTCCAATCAATCAATAAACCATCCATCATAGTTCTCCCTCTTGTGGTGAGTGGTGAAAACATGGGCATCATTTACCTGGATAGCAAATCCAAAAACGTTATCAAAAAAGAAGAAGACATAACTTTATTAGAAAGCCTCGTTTCTCTCGTTGCTAATATTATACACAACGCCTCTCATTTAGAAAGAAAAACAAATTCAAAAAAGAGATCGTGTAATCATCTTTATGACATCGAAGCAGAAATAGCAAACTACTCCTATGACAGTTTTATTGGAATATCTGAATCAAAGAAAAATCTTATTAACATGATCAAACACACACTTAATAACACAGCTACAGTAACTCTCTCTGGCAATTCTGGAGTCGGCAAAGAAATGGTTGCCAAAATGATACATTACAATAGCCCCAGAAAGCACAAACCATTTATTACTGTAAACTGCGCCGCGATACCTGAAGCCCTTTTAGAAACAGAATTATTTGGTCACACTAAAGGAGCTTTTACTGATGCCAAGGATAATAAATCAGGTCTTTTTGTGACCGCCAATGGAGGCACCATATTTTTAGACAAAATTGGTGAAATGCCACTCAGCATGCAGGTTAAGATCTTACGTGCTCTACAAGAACGCGAAATAACCGCTGTTGGGGCTACTTCGTCTCAAAAAATTGATGTCCGTATTATTTGCGCCACTAATAGAAACCTAGAAAAGATGGTAAAAGAAGCCAACTTCAGAGAAGATCTGTATTACCGTATATCTGTTATTAAAATCCACGTAGACTCGCTTTCTAACCGTAAAGAAGACATTCCTTTGTTAGTTGATTTTGCTTTAAAGCAATATGCTGACGAAAATAATGTGCCACAAAAAACAGTATCAAACCAAGCAATGAGTTTTCTTATCAACTACCCATGGCCTGGTAATGTAAGAGAACTCTTTAACGTGATGTACAATCTTTCAATTTTTGTAGATAAACCCTGTATTGAACTATCACACCTCGAAGAAAGAAAAGAACTTTTTAGAATGCCTATTGATACACATGAGCAACTTGCAACAAACCCACAATTTGGTGTTCTCACAAAGAAAATTGATTCTCAGCAAATCTCACTTTCTGAAGCAAAACAAGAATTTGAAAAGCTTCAGATAGAAAGAGCCCTAAAGCTATTTAATGGTCAGATTACCAGTGCTAGCTATCATCTTCAGATGCCCAGGCCCCAAGTCTCTCGGTTGATGAAAAAATACAAACTCACAAAACAAGAATTCAAAGAAGAAGACTCCGACAAATCTACCTAAATTCATTTACCTTTCAGTTTTTCTCTCTTTCTTCAGCTTTCTTTATCCACTCAGGAACAATTGAACGCAAAAACCCTTCTTTGTCTTTCTCTAGTTTAGATTTGTCCAAACCGATGTATTTTTGAGCCTTAGCCTTTGTATTGATGTCTGGGATAGGCACTGGCTTATTGTGACCAAGGGTGGCTAAAAGCCTTGTCAGGGCTATGCGAGCCTCTTGGGCTTTTTCAATGCCTGTTGCAATTACCCTCGAAACCTCTACAGCTGAATGAAAAGAACCTCCATGACTAGCTGCTGCGTAATCCCAGCGCCATTGAGCATGGCGAATAAGTTTTAAAACAGGTGCCATCTGATCTTTGTTTGCCCCTTTATCCCAAGCAAATTTAGCTTCGATATGAGCCCTCACAAGGAGAATCTCTAGGCTATCACGATTCTGGATCACAGCATCTTGTCTGCTATAGACTGTCTCTTTTAATTCTTCTTCTGTTTCACTGTGACAAATCTGACAGGAACCAGCTATATTATTGAGCGGACTTTGAATGTGATGGTCTGTAAACTTCTGCCCTCCTTCACTGCGGTAAGGCATATGGCAATCAGCACAAGAAACCCCACGCCTGGCATGCAAACCAGTTGAGAAGACCTCATAACCAGGGTGCTGGGCTTTTAACATAGGTGCCTTGCTAAGAGCATGGGTCCAATCACTAAACTTTATTTCATCGTAATAAGCTTCCATTGATTCAACAGAAAGGCCTTTGTCCCAAGGTAAAGTGAGATATTTGTTTTTTCCTTTAAAATAATACTCTACATGACATTGTGCACACACTAATGAACGCATCTCTTGATGAGAGGCTTTTGAGATATCTTGACCCATTCGTTCAAAGGCCTCGATCAAAGCGGGTCTCGTGATTTTAAGTTTCATTGTTTTGTTATCATGACAATCAGCACAACCAATGGCATTTACGATTTCATGCCCCTTATCAGCCCATTTTCCTGAATAAAAGCCTTCAACACCAACCTCATCCATCAATCTTGGCACATCAGGACTCTTACACGTCCAACAAGTGGCTGGCATAGGCCCTGTGCCTGGTCCTGTTGGAGCCCCTGTTCTGAGAGATTCGCGAATATCAGTGATGGCTTGATAGTGCCCTCTTCCTTGTTTGTAATCCTTGCTAAAACCATAGCCCGCCCAAAGAATAACCAGCCTGGGATCTTCTTCTAACATGTCCCATAAATAGCTCCCCATGTACTTACTTTTGAAATTTGAATCCGCTGTTTTTAAATAGGATTCATATTCTTTTGGAAAATTCTTTCCCCAAACCTCATTTCTGGGTTCAAAATCCTTAATTTCAACCATAGGCTTGTAGGCAAATAAGGCCTCGACCCGCCTTTCCATAATTGACGATGCAAAAAGGCCTAGCATAAAAACCACTGCGATCACTCCAATAACAATGAGCCAGCCTATATAGGGTTTGTCTTTTATTTTTTGATTTAAATCGATCATCATAAACTCCATTTTATTTAATAGTCATTCTCATTACTCATTACTTCTTCCCCTCAACCACTGCGGCACAGGGTTCTCTGGCAAAGGCACTTGAACACCTGGCACAATCGCCAAGCTGTTTGGTCGTCCATGTGGAACATCACGGTGGCAGTCCCAGCATGGCCGCTTTTGATTCTCTTTAGTATTAGTAGAAAACATCACCTCATAATTAGCATGTTGATGACATCGTAAACAGTTTTCACGAACAACAGCAGCACCTGCACTTTTAATTCTTATAACCTGAGGTTCAAGACGAGCAGTGAAAATCGTTGAATGTTTGAGACCATCCATGGCCTTAAAAAAATAGTGACGCAAAAAATTATCCTGAGGGACGTGACATTCATTACAACTAGCTCTTTCGCGATGAGAGCTATGATTCCAGCTAGCATATTGTGGCGCCATCACATGACAGTTAACACATGCTGTAGGTGAATCTGATAAATACGAATAGGCCCTTGAAACATAAAAGGCGTAAAAAATTATGCCAAAAATTACACCTGTTAAGATCAATAATGATAAAACCCATTTGTGAGGAATATAAATATTTTTCAGAAAAGTGACTAATAACATATTACTTCATTAAGGATATACTTTGAGAAATACTGAATAGCAAATAAGATTATTCTTTGAAAAGACTATTCTTAATCATCTGTGGAATCAACAGCTTCTGAATTTGTTGTAGGAGCAGCCTTTGTCTGAGTGTGTTTATTAACAATGTTCGCGTAATCATCCTGACTGTTGATCACATAGGGAGTGACAAATGTAACAACAGAGTTATCATCTTTGGTTTGTGCTTTAAATATAATTGTCTCATGTGTTTTTACATCTGAAAATATCATTTGATCGATTTTTGATGTATTCACTTTCTCGCTAACCATCCCTGTATAGTGACTCATTTTAAGTGTCACCTCGTTATTTTTTGTTACTTCTGGCCAAACCTTAAAGTGCATATTGTAATTCTTATTATTATCGGTCACTTCATACTCTTTATAGTTTTTAGCTAAAACATTCTTTGTAAAAAGCACGTTTTGTGGCCAATTAGTCACATATTGCGAAGTATCAAAGCTTTTATCTGTTTTCATCCAATCTGTGTTTGTTGCCTTATCATTTGTGAATTTAAATTTACCGAGTTGATCAGGAGACATAATAACAGTGATTGTTTCAAGATAGACTTGTGGTTGAAAGACATCAATATTCTTAATGCCCGCATTAAGAATCGTTTTATAGTTTACTTCGTCAGTTTGAAAATAAAGTGTATTTGTCTCAATGTTATAACTAATATTAACTGGTTTAGTCAGAGGAATCGGCATGAGGTTGGGATAGTTTGGGTATTTTGTAAAACCATTATTCGCCACGGTATCTTTAAGAACTTCTGCCGCTTCTTTAACATTAGCGAATTTAAGAGTGTATTTGAAGTTGTAATTGGTGTTGTCTTGTGTGGGCTGGTATTCCGAAATAGTGATTTTAGATCCTTGATTGAAATTAAGGGCAAAATAGAGAATGCCCACAGCCACAAGCAATAAAATAATATATATTGTTTTATTGGTCTTCATAGTTACTCCTTTTGATCTGAGTTTATGAATGGGACTTGAATAAACAGGTAGTTGCAAACATCAGCTAGTGCAAGGATTTTCTAGATAGCTAATGATATCATCATCTTTTTCTAAAAAATAACCGCACAGGGACGTTGTTTAAAGAGAATATCTCGCGAAGAGAATTAACAAGATAACGTTTATAAGAGAAATGAACCTCTTTGGGATAATTGCAGAATACAATAAAACTTGGAGGAGATGAATTCACCTGAGTAGCATAGTACATCTTGATTTCTTGGCCTTTGTACAGGGGCAAGGAATGGTGATTGATTATTTTTTCAAAAACACGGTTGAGCTCACCTGTTGTGACCTTAAATTCATACTGTTTTCTAACAGACTCAATGGCTTGAAATATCTTGTTAACATTTTTGCCTGTTTTGGCTGAAATATACAGAATAGGACAAAAATTAAGATAATTCATCTTAAGTTCCATCTTTTCCTCAAACTCTTCACGGGTAAACGTCTTTTGTCCTTCATCCCATTTATTGGCGAGGATAATAATGGCCTTTTCTTTTTCAAAAGCATAACCAGCAACATGCGCATCCTGTTCTGTAGGGCCTGTTATGGCATCAACAAGTAAAAGCACTAGATTAGCCCTGTCTATACATTTTAGTGCTGCCATAACAGAGAATATTTCGACTCTCTCACGTGTTTTAGCTCGCTTACGAATACCTGCTGTATCTACGAAATTATATATGATGTTATTATATTCGATAATACTATCAATGGGATCTCTTGTGGTGCCAGGTACATCATCCACAATACATCGCTCTTCATCTAGAAGAGTATTCAGAAGAGTTGATTTACCCACATTAGGCCGCCCAATAATAGCTACGGATAGATTTCGATCGTCCTCTCGTTCCCCCTCTTCCTCGTCTTCTCGTCCCTTCGTCCCTTCGTCCTTTCGTTCCCCCTGCGACCCTGAAATTGCTTTAGTAATTTCCTCATAAAGACCTGAAAAATTTCGCTGATTCTCTGCCGAAATCGCAATAATGGGTGAAACACCGAGCTCAAAAAAATCTCTGGCCTTTTCATCTAAATTCACTTCATCAAGTTTGTTCACGACAAATATCTTTGGTGTTTTCACCTTTCGAAACCGAGTTACCCACTCATGATCCATAGAAGTGACGCCTTGGCGACCATCAAAGACAAATATTATGAGATCAGCTTCTTCGATACCTCTTAAGGCCTGCTGACTCATCTTTTTTTCAATTTTTTCCTTTGGGTTAATCTGGAGTCCGCCTGTATCCATGAGATGGCAAGTTATACCATCTAAATCCATCTCTGCAATAATGCGATCCCTGGTAATCCCTGGCCTGCCTTCTACAATAGAATTCCATCTTGCTGATAATCTATTAAAAATAGTGGACTTTCCTACGTTTGGCTGGCCGACAATCGCTATGAGGGGAATATTTGATTCGTTATATTTATTCACTGTATTCATTCTTAACACCAGCTACTAGCTACTAGCTACCATCAACTCTTTTCACCTTCTTAATAAACTCTTCTATCTTATGATAATCTTTCTTGCCAGGGCTCAGTTCCACACCACTGGCCACATCCACAGCAAAGGGTTTTACTGAATTAATAGCCATTTCGATGTTTTCTGTTGTGAGACCACCTGAGAGAAAGATCTTTCCATATTTTTCTTGAACCTCACGCGCAATATCCCAATTACTCACGACGCCTGTACCACCAAAGGCATCTTGAACAAAGGAATCTACCAGATAAAACTCAGCTTTGTAAGCATCTAATCCTTCGATGTCTTTTTTGTTTTTTGGTCGAATTGCTCTGATATAAGGTCTACCAAATTGATTGCAAAATTCAGGCGTCTCATCCCCGTGAAATTGTAGGAAATCCAAATTAAACTGCGTGGCTACATCAATAACAAATTGCTCATTCATGTTAACAAAAATCCCTACCTTGGCTATTGAGAAGGGAATTTCATTAATAATCTTCTTTAATTCCTCTGGTTTAATAAATCTTTTTGAATCTGGATAAAAATTTAGTCCTAAATAGTCAGCACCAAGCTCAACTGCATCGAGAGCATCATCAATATTTGTGATTCCACATATTTTTACTTGAATGGACATAACTCTTCTCTTTGTCTAATTCCAAAATTAAGAACCCTGAAGTTCTTTCAGTTTGTTCGCAATATTTTCAGCCTTCATCAATGTCTCACCAATGAGAAAACCATCAACGCCATTTTCTTTAAGTTTTAATATCTTATCATGACTATCTAAACCAGATTCTGAAATAACTCTCTTACCTTCTGGGATAAGAGGTAAAGCTTGAAGAGTTGTTTCAATATCAGTTTTGAATGTCTTTAGATTTCGATTGTTTATACCTATCAATCTCAAGTCATGACTTAATATTTTCTTAAGCTCTTCTTGGCTATGGACCTCTACCAGAGCTGTCATGCCGAGCTCATAAGCCAAATCCGTATAGTCTTTCAATTGATAATCATCAATAGCAGAGACAATAATAAGTACAGCATCTGCCCCAAAAGCCCTGGCCTCATATATATTATACTCAGCTAGGATAAAATCCTTACGTAATACAGGCAATTGAATGCCCTCTTTGACATTTTTAAGATCTTGCAAAGAACCCTTGAAAAAATGCGAATCCGTTAAGACAGAGACAGCCTTGGCACCATTTTCTTCATAAATCTTGGCAATTTCGCTAGCAATGGCATCTTTTCGAATATCACCGACAGAGGGTGAAGCGCGCTTAAATTCAGCTATAATGTTAATGTCGTTCTCGTTGAAGTTCTGCAAGAAATCACAAGCTGGCTCAGTATCTTTTGCCCTCTTTTCGAGATCTTTTTGAGGTACCTGGCACCTAGTTGATTTTAGTTCGAGGAGTTTATGTTTGATGATTTTATCTAACATTGTTTGCCGAACTTACGATAATAAGCGTCTAGCGTCTAGAAAATAAAAAAAACCATGAAATTTGGCCAATGCCACTCTCATCTCAGCTGATTGACTAACCTTATACGGCTCAGTATGAGTCCAAAACATTGAGTACACTAATAAAAAGAAGAAAGATCCCTATCTCATTTTTAAACCAGTTAAAATACTCACCTTTTCTGGTTCAAATAGTTCCCACCAGGAGATGTAACCTTAAATGCGGCTATTGTAATGAATATGACCAGGTTTCAAGGCCTGTCGAAACAACAGTCATTAAAGAGCGAATTCAAAAGATCTGGGAGCTTGGCACAATCGCCATTGAGTTCAGCGGTGGAGAACCTTTATTGCACCCAGACATCATCTCTCTAGTACAATACTCAACTGATCTTGGTTTTTTTGCCAGAATGCTCATCACAAATGGTTTTTTACTCACAAAAGAAATAATTCTTAGGCTCAATCAGGCTGGACTCACTCACCTTCAAATAAGCATAGATGGAGTAGAGCCCACTGAGATGACCCAGAAAGTTCTCAGCAAACTTAAAGAAAAGCTCATTTTAGCTGCCAAATACGCTAAATTTAAAGTTGTGATCAATACTGTTGTGGGCGCTGCCCCGCCCAAAGAAGTGCTGCAAGTGATCCGGTTTACAAAAGATACGCTCGGCTTTATTCCCAGAGTCCTTGTTTTGCATGACGATGAAGGACAAGTAAAACTCACACCCGAAGACCTTTCTGTGTATCACGAAATCAAAAAACACGTTAAAAAAAGGCTTTTTCACAGCTCCTCAGACACTGATAAGCAAATCGAAGGCAAAGACACCTTTTTTAAATGCCGGGCAGGATCTCGCTATCTCTATGTGGATGAACATGGTATGGTTTCGTGGTGTTCACAACAACGAGAAGAATGGCAAAAGAAGCTTAGTGATTACACCTTAGATGACTTGAAAGAACAATTTTATACGGTAAAATCTTGTGAACAAAATTGCACTATCGGATGTGTAAAAACCTGCTCCAAATACGATAAATTGAGATCCTATGGCTAAAAAAACCTCAAAAATAAAGCTTATCTTCCTAATTATAGGATTTACCTTTTTCTGCTTCATTCTCAATAAAATTGGGCTCACAGCCATCAAAGAAGCCATTGCTAAAGTCGGTTGGTATTTCATACCCATCGCTCTCATGAATATTTTCTGGTATTTCTCAGACAGTTTGGGATGGCATTATTTATTGGATAAAAAAATATCTGTTTTCAGATTATTGCATGCTCAGATTTGTGGTGAAGCCATTAATAATGCCACACCCTCTTTGCAAATTGCTGGTGAATCAATCAAAGGCGTTTTGCTTTCGAGCAAAATGCAAACAAAACACATCATTTCGACATTGATTGTTGATAACACAATCAAGCACCTCACCAGCATTCAATTCATTGCCATTGGATTTTTATTATCTCTTTTCATTATCGAAATGCCTCTGTCAGTTAAAATCATAGCGGGTGCTTCTATATTGATCGTTATCCTGTTATTGTTTTTGGTGATATTTCTTCAAAAAAAAGGCCTGGTCCGAAAACTCTTATCCCTGCTCATGTTTTTTAGAATCCCCATCAAAAACATCGAAGATAAATTGAGCCATGCAGAAGAAATCGACCAGTTAATTTTAAATCTCTATAAGAAGAATAAAACAAATTTCGCCTTGTGTTTTTTCTTTCACTTCCTAGCAAGAATAATCAACGCCCTTGATGCGATAGTTATTCTTTATGTCTTAGGCTATCACATTGATTTCATCACTGCCTTTGTGATTCAGTCCATGAATCAACTTGTTAACTTTCTCTTCTCCTTCATACCGTTAGCCATTGGTGCTGCAGAAGGAAGCCATTATATCTTATTTAAACTCCTCACTTTAGGAGCAACCGTAGGTGTGATATTCTCTTTGATTCGTAGAGTACGCGGTGTTGTGTGGATTGGAATTGGGTTACTCTTGATGACCTTTTCTAAAAAAGATTCCTCATCAATTTAGCCTATAACTCTTACGTAGGCGCATTGGTTCGTTGGCGCGTAGGCTCAACCTTTTGTCATCTCAATCAATCCCTCTAACTTCTGATACGCCCTGCCACTCGAGATAGATTCCTGGGCCATGAGAAGTCCTTCTAATAAACTATCTGCTTTTCCAGCCGCAATCAGTCCCCATGCAGAATTGATGTGAACAACATGATCAAGCGGCATGGAATGACCTTTTAGGCATTTTTTCAGTCTATCTGCATTTTCTTTGGCAGTACCACCCTTAAGATCTTCGACAGTGCAATAAGGATACCCAGATTCACGAGGATCAAAGGAAAACTCTTTGATTTCATTACCCGCTAGTTGAACCACATCATTATCGCAAACAAGACTGAACTCATCAGTGCCATCCTTGGCTGTCACAACAACAGCTGATTCACTCCCTGTTTCCTGAAGAACTCTAGCCATGACCGGTGCAAAAGTCGTATCAAAAACACCAATGAGTTGTTTTTTTGCCCCAGCTGGATTCAAAAGTGGGCCCAAAATATTAAAGATCGTTCTGTGTGGAATGGACTTTCGAATTGAAGCCACTTTCTTCATGAGTGGATAATAATCAGGGGCGAAAAGAAATCCTATACCAAGCTCCTCAAGGCATTTTTTGTCGACTGAGGTATCTGACTGAATACCCACACCTAATTCTGTGAGGATATCAGCAGACCCTGACTGTGAACTCATAGCGCGATTTCCGTGTTTGGCAACAGTGCAACCTGCTCCTGCCAAAACAAAGGATACTGCTGTAGAAATATTAAATGTGTTTTTCTGATCCCCACCAGTACCACAACAATCAATTAGGTTTGGACAGGAACAAGAAAGGCTTTTGCCCTTGGCTCTGAGATATTTGACAGCTCCAAGGATTTCTTCAAATGACTCACCCTTTTCATGCAATAAAACCAAAAAACGTCTTACATCATCATCAACAACCTTACCCATAAAGATATCATCAAAAACCAATTGGATTTCAGAGGTTTTTAGACTTTGTTTATTTGATAAAAGTTTTATGGCTTCAGTGGTTTTCATACGCACGCCGTTATCAAGAAGATAAAGGACAAGCAAGTATGACGTTATTATGAAGTTTCCTCATTCCTATCCAAGTACACTTTATTAGGAATTTTACAGTTAATATCTGTATTTTATAGGCAAGTTTTGCCTCTAAGTATTGAATAATTCAGTAACATTCCGTATTTTCTGCCCTTTTTATTTGCAGATTCTGGCATGCATATTGCTTCAATATCTTAGGGGAATATGGAATTCATGGTGTTGTAGATGAACCCACATGAAAACATATTGCGTTAGAATTAGAAGAGTCGGAATTTTTGAGAGGGGACTATATAATGAGGTTCAGTTTAAATAACCTCTTCATTATCTGTCTATTTATCTGTTTTGGTGCTGGTGCTTGTGGAAATAACGCTCCAACAGCTTCCATTCCTTTAGACACACCAAGTGGAATTAATGCCTTAACCATTCCAGAACAAGTTTCGTATATTACACCTCAAGAAACAATTGCATCTGCCAGTACGAATAGTTTTCTAGGTAATATTTCAAAATTTGCAGTCCCTACTGCCGGAGAATATTTAACAGATGAAACAGAATATTATGTCTATGAAGAGTCAATGCAGGCTTTAGATACAATGAACATAATTTTATGCTCACTCAAACAAGCGCGATCTGATAGCATGATCAATGAAGGCGCTTATGCTGCTCTTATTAATTACGATGTATGCGATCGCAATAGCAGCCAGGCCTCAAGCTCAACAAACCAATCAACAGGTAAACCTATTAATTATGAAAGATGGATCCTGAATAGCACAAGAGCCTCTGACACAGCAGATCAAGTTATTAATATCTGGGTTGAAAACACATCAACAACAACCCATGGCTCTGAGGACCCCACCTCTGATCTTGATGAAATCAAAGCTAAAATGACTATCACAGAAGAGGCCAGCGATGACAATCCTCTAGGTTCCTTTCATATGGATTTAGCAGGCTATGATAGTAATGGCCTTGCTGCCCTTACAGGATTTATTGTTGCTACAACTAATGATTCTGGCGAAACAACTTTACAAATGACACTCTCAAATCCTTATATGACTGAACCAAGCTATCAAACCGTCAATGCTCTGTTGAATCCATCAGCTGACTCAGGCAAGGCATATTCTTACGAGACAGCAGCTGATTTTGTACGGACAAGTTATGTGGCTTTTGATAGCAACTATTATCGCTCAAAAGTTGATTCTGTTGATGGTTCAGATACAAAAACTTCTAATAACTGTCTTGATCGACAAAATTATACTTCCTCAGTCTGGCAATACAATCTTTATGACTCTGATGGAGCAAAAGTAGATCTCAATGGAGGCTTTTCTGTTACTCAAGGAACAGATATTTATGGTTATGCAAGTTACTATGGAATTTGGCTCTCAGATGATACTGAAGTCACATCAGGGATGACCTTAGCAGGTACTGATCAGAATTACACTACCCTTGTGGGAGGTGGTAGATTAACCAAAATCACATCGAGCACCAGCACACTTGCTTCAATCAAGGATGAGACATTCATGTACTGGGACTATATTGGAGATTCCTACTGGGTGAAATGGAATGGAACTGATTTTGTAGCGACTGCTTATGAATCTTGTGGAGATGATGGTTGTACAACAATAGCTATGAGTGAAACACCTCTTATATTTTACACTGATGAATGGATTAGTCTTTGGAAACAAAGTTTCGGTTCGGTCACTGTTATTGTGCCTTATGAAGGCCTTTCTGATGCAACATCTATCACATATGATATTGAGACCCTTGTTACACCTGATGATTACAGCAGCCCTTTCACCCTCTACTGTTATTACCAATGCCCTAAGGGAGCCCTCAGCGCTAGTGATCTTAATGACGAAACACCATTTCTAGATACAGTGTATGATTTTATTTATGGAAGTGAAATTTACTACACATATACTTTTGACCCTAGTGATTATTCGTTAACCTATAATGGAGATGAAGTCACAATTGCCTCTGGAGCCGTGATTGATAGTGGTAGTTATTATTATTGGGGATTAGCTTCTGGAGACTTAGTCACCAGTGCCTTAGAAGATTCTTGGGATGTTTGGGATGCTGAAATCACATACCAATGGGAGACAGGACCTGAATCCTGGAATAAATATACGGCACTCATAGACAGCAACGGAGATGTTGTGGAATTTGATGAACCACTTGTTTGTACATACACACATTCAACGTACGGAACATATTATCTAGAATATGCAGGCGTAGGTGAACTTTGGGGTATTCCCTATGAGTTAAATGAAGATACAAGTTCAAATTTTGAGCATTGGTCTTCTCTCTTTGCGATCCCCAATGGCACTGAAATCAGTTGTAATGGAACCACATATTATACAAAGGCCATGGTTGTTGAAGAATACATGACATCTTTGGACTCCTCTTCTTGTTCCAGCCTGGCTCTGCCAACAGATCTTACCACACCAGAAAATCAATACACTGAACCTGATATAGGAACTAAACCTTCTGTTGATGATCCTTCAGTCATTGGCGGCGTCGTGCAGTAAAAACTATTCCTGTTAACTATTCCTATTAACTTATTCATTGCTTTCCCCTTCATTTCTTCTTAAATCGCTGAAATCAGTTCATGAAAAAGTTTATTACATCATTTATTTTAGGATTTTTTTTAGTCTGCCATTTATCCTGTTCAGCCCTTATACCTGATTCCATCGAAAATTTTATTTTTCCTTCTACATCAGAAGACACCTGCTCTTCGGATGATCTTACCTGCTTTTTAGATAACATCATTCTTTACGCAGAAGATGGAGAAGAAATAGAGCTCGTTCCCTATACAGAGCCTCTTCCAGCGGCTAGTGATTTGGAAGCAATACCTATAATCACCAATCAACCTTCATCCTTAACGATTTCTGATCCATCTGAAATCACACCATTGTTTATTGAGTGGGAAAACCCTCACTCAAACCAGCCTACATTTTGCATGAGCGTGTGCCCAAAAGACGAAGAATGTGAGCCAACGGCTTTTCTCTGCGCGCAATCTGAAGACGTTGATTCTGACCAAGGGGCGTGGCAGGTATGGATAGGTATTTCCGCCTCACTTGATGAAGAAAGCGATTCCATTGGCTTTGATCTCAATATCACCCCGGTTGCCACTCCTAATGCTTATGATCCTCTTGATCTTTTTGACATGGCAATCAGCAATGATCAAAACCTAGCCGACATAGACTCTTCTGAAGTCATTGTGGGCAATTCTGTCACAATACCACAAACAGTTTCCACCACAAACGAATCCGAAGAAGCTGAAGAAACAGTGGAGATCACAGGGACAGCTTGTACTTATTCTGGGGAATGCTCAGTCACCTGTGTTTCGACCAGAAACTGCATAATTATGAAAGGAAGCTCAAATTGTAATTGTACAGGAACCGTGTCCCCAGGTGTTTGTTCATCATCAGCCTGCAATATGACAGGCGGAGCTTGTGGCGATGGTGTGAATTTTTGCTGTGTGGGTTATTCTTGCAATAATGGTGTTTGTGAGGCGTATAATGGAATCTGTCCTTTTGATCTAAATTATTAGCAACTTATCGAATTTTTGACCGATAATATGATTATATAAGGATATTACAGAGTTATGACACTTGACCCTAAATTAATGCCCCCTTCTGAGGCCCGTTTATTTGTAAAATCTAGACTTTTAGGGGCGAATATTGCCAATCAAAAAGATCAAAAGAAAAAAACTAAAACCAAAAATAGGATTACAAAGAGGCAATGTCAGGCAATATTATCGAGCCTAAAGAAAAATCAAGATGCAGTGACCCGAATCAAACTTCCCAATAAAAAAGGCTCAATCAGAGCAGTTAACCTCATCGTCATCCTTGATCGAATCAAGGCCCTTCTTGTTCAAAAGAAAAAAATTAAAGATATGAATTAATAGGAACTAGTCCTGTTAACTATCTATATTTTCGTAGGGGTAGGCCTAGTGCCTACCCGAATACTTAATATAATACGGGCGCCCACAAGGGACGCCCCTACTTTAGCACTCATTCAAAAAACTATATCCCAAAAGGTGCATATCTCATTGTGCACTCACCATCTGAGAATGTTTCGGTATCGCCATCTTCACAATTACTGTCTACACCATCAGCACAAACTTCTCCATGTCCAGGATGAATGTTTGCATTATCATCATCGCAATCTGTATTATCCGTCACATAGCCATCTGGTTGTTCACAATAGTCAATAGTTGAAGCTGGATCCCCATACCCATCTTCATCTGAATCCGCATAGTAGGTTCTTTCAGTAAAATATTCATCTATTCTATCATCACAGTCGTTATCTATACCATCACAGACTTCTTCATTATCTTTATAAACATTTGGGTTAGTATCATCGCAATCATCAGCATTATCTACATAACCTTCAGGTGCTTCACAACCAGTTTTAGTACTCGTTTCATCTCCTTCACCATCACCATCATCATCCAAATACCATATTGTTTCCTCTGCAGTTGTCACTTCTCTATCTGTATCATCACAATCTAAGGCATTCTCTACATAACCAGTGGGTTTGCTACAGGCCTCAGAAGTCACAGCAGGGTCTCCATAGCCATCATGGTCATCATCATCGTAATAAGTCGTCATGACGCCTTCATCAATCTCTTCATCACCATCATTGTCCTTGCCATCACAAGTTTCTTCTGCACTCCCTGCAATTCCTTCTACACCTCCTGCTAAAATTGCATCTACTTCATCAGAAATATTGTTACCGTCTTCATCTGCTAGAACAAAATAGGCATCATTTACTATATCATAAATAAGGTACCAATAGATCTCGATTTGAGTCTGCACGCTTGCACTTGTTTCATCTGCATCAGTACTATCTCCATCTTCTGAATCAAGTGCTGTATCAACTCCATCACTATAAGTAGTAGTAAAAACTGTATTGACATTCTTTTTTAGTATTTTATCTGAATCTTCTTCGTACGTATACGTTGTTGTGACCTCACCTTTTACTGGGAATGAAGTATAATTAGTAAACAAGGCTAACAAGCTATCAAGGGAAAGATCTAATGAAGGCACCATTGATTCAGGGGTTTCATCATAATAGGACAGAGTTTGCGTTTCGTTTTTGTAACTATCATATGTTCTGGCATCATAATATATTATTTCTGAAGTAACGTGGTAAGCTATTCTAAGATCACAAATTGCTTCAATGGCACTTGTAAATAGACAGCTCTGGTAATCATCTGTACTATCAAAAAGAAAGAAGTTTACCTCAGTAATCATATTTGTTGAAGAATAAGCTTTTACAAATACACCGTAATAATCACCAGACTTACTGTACTCAAAGTCTGTGGTTGATTGTAATTCTCCGTCTTTGTTCTCTACTATTTTTGTAAGATTTCCATCATCATTGTAAGTGCGTTCAAATGTTTTTGTATAAACTGTCTCTAATTTTTCTTCTTCGTCTTTAGATTTATAGGTAAACCCTATGTATTGTGATTTATCATTGTACTCATATTCTGAAATAGAATCGTATGAACCATCATTATCTGAATCAATTGAAATACTAAGCAGGTCGCCATTAGCATCATAGGTATACGTTCTCTCAGATTCTACATTTCCGTCAGTATCAGCAATTGTTTTCATTAAAAGATTGCTGTTAGAATCATAATATTTCACGCGTTGGTTTTCGATTTCTCCTTCTCCATCTCCATCCGAATCAAGATAATACCACACAGATTGAGTTGTTGCTGTGAGAGCGAGAACTTCTTCATTAGTATTTGGCGTCGTATCACCGCTCGATCCTGAATCTGATGATGAGCAATGAATCAAGGCTACACATGCCATGGCCACAATTAAACAAATAAACCCTTTTTTTAATATATTTTGTTTTTTCATAATGACTTTACTAATGCAAAATTGATGCCATAGCCTTCAAATATAAACCCTTGATATATCGCAATATATTCATTTTTTTCAGCCGTTAAGCGAATAATATATGAGAAAATATTGGTTATTTATCAAAATGATAGGCAATATTTGCCGGACACACGATTTCAGTGCTCCTAAGCGTCAGATCAATGACCCCGCAGCAAGCAACGGGGTTTGAATCTGAATATTTTTTATGTTTACGGGGTAAACCCCGTGGATTCAAACCCAAATTTTGGGTTGATAATCTTTAACGTGTTAATCTTTGGTGATTTTTGATATTACGCTTTCATGCTGACGATTGAGAACATCTCAAAATCCTATGGCCCTCAAATCCTCTTTGATAAGGCTAGCTTACAAATTCACCAGGGAGAACGTATTGGACTCGTGGGCCGAAATGGATCTGGAAAAACAACTTTGTTTCAAATGATCCTTGAAGAATCCTCTACTGATTCAGGAAGCATTATCTTTCCAAAAGACTATCGAATCGGGCACGTGGCTCAGCTCCTCAATTTTACAAAACCGACTATTCTAGAAGAAGGTTGTCTTGGACTTTTGCCAGATGAAATTAATGATACTTACAAAGTAGAAAAGATTCTTTTTGGCCTTGGTTTTACAAAAGAAGATTTGGATAAATCACCCGAGACATTCTCAGGCGGTTTTCAGGTAAGATTAAACCTTGCTAAAGTTTTGATTTCCAACCCCCATCTCTTGCTCCTAGACGAACCCACAAACTATCTCGATGTTATTTCAATCCGCTGGATCATCAAGTTTTTGCGTAATTGGAAACATGAATTGATTATTATTTCACATGATAGAGGATTTATGGATCAGGTAACAACCCACACTGCCTGTATCCATAGAACAAAGATAAGAAAGATGAGGGGAAATACCCAAAAAATATATGCCCAAATAGAACAAGATGAAGAGGTTTATGAAAAAACACGTTTGAATGAAGAGCGACAAAGAAAGCATTTGGAAAGATTTGTGGAACGCTTTGGAACAAAGGCTACCAAGGCCTCGGCCGCTCAATCTAAGATGAAGGTGATTGCAAAACTCTCGCAAAAAGAAGTCCTTTCGAAAATTGCCAATCTAGGTTTCAAGTTTCAATACAAGCCAATCCAAAGCAAGCAATTGATGAAGATAGAAGACCTTCAATTTGGCTATGATCCTGCATCTCCTCTCATAAAAGATTTTTCTCTCACTGTACGTCCAGATGATAGAATTGCTATTGTGGGCAAAAACGGAAAAGGCAAATCCACCCTCATCAAACTTTTGGCAGGAGAACTCAGTCCTCAAAAAGGAAGTGTTCATAAGCATGAGCTTGTAAAAACAGGGTACTTTGCTCAAACAAACATCGATGAACTCTCTGAGCGATGCACGGTCGAAGAAGAAGTTCAAAGCTCTAATCCCGGGTTAGATCGTACAGGAGTGAGAACTATTTGTGGTTGCATGATGTTTAGTGGGGAGTTTGCCGAAAAGAAAATCTCTGTTCTCTCTGGAGGTGAAAGAAGCCGCGTGATGCTTGGAAAAGTTATTGCAGCTCCTACAAATCTACTCCTACTCGATGAACCCACCAACCATCTTGATATGCAATCTATTGATGCGCTTGTTACGGCTATCAGCGGGTACAAAGGCGCTCTTCTCATGGTGACTCATTCTGAGATGATATTGAAATCCATTGCCAATAAAATCATTGTCTTCAAAGACGATGAAGTGACTATTTTTAATGGGTCTTATGATGAATTCTTAGAAAAAGTGGGCTGGGGAGATGAGGAGAACAAACCTTCCAGCACACAAACAACGCATCCTAAAAAAGAGCTTCGTAAACTCAAAGCAGGTCTTAGGGAAGAGCGAGACAAGGTCATGAAACCAAGACAAAGGGAGATAAAGGCACTTGAGAAGAAAATATTCGAATTAGAAGCCAAAGAAGCCTCGATCCATAAGGAGTTAGAAGTAGCTTCTCAAGAACAGAATGGTGATGAGATTGTGAGACTCTCCAAAGAAGCCAAAGAGGCCATGAATGAAATAGACATCTCTTTTGATCGTTTTGAAAAACTCAGCCTTGAGTTTGATGTACTCAATCAGAAATTTGATAGGAAGTTAGAAGAAATTTTGGGGTAATCTCATCCATCACGCCATCTTCTTCCTCGACATGAGCGCTTCGACAAGAAGCTGACGAATGACAGCTGTTTTGGGATTGGCTTGTAATTTGGATATTTTTTCAATTTCGGCATTTAGCCAGGCAGGAATTGTCATAGGAGGGAGTTTCTTTACACGACTGAGTCCACTTGTTTTAACACCGGCAGTAAAATCAACAGCCACTTTTCCGTCTGAAAACTCTTGATCAAAGTCCTTTTTCTTTTGCTTGTTTTTCTTCTTCATAGCGAGCCCTCCTCACTGAAATAATTCGAATCGTTTTTCTTTTGAAAGTAAATATCCCAACATAGTATTTATCTAGGTACCTACCTATCACTGCATGACGTTTCTCACCTCTGTTGTAGGCTACATTAGTTACTAAAATATTATCCTTTTCAAAAATATGATCTCTTGCTTCTTCGAAACTAATACCATGTTTTTGAATATTACTCTTATTCTTCTTATTATCCCACGAATACATATTTATTATATATTAAATTGATATGCATTTGCAATGTTATTAATATATCCTTTATCTACTTAGATTAATTTAGCTTTTCCACAATTTCTTCATACCGTTCACATACCCAGAATGGATTGCTGACTGAAGCATACTCTTCCCAATATGTGGCATCTGGAAAATCATGTTTGAGAATCAAATCCACCATTTGGCGAAAGCGCTCCTGTCTTTCTGCTTTTGAACTTCCTAAATCAAGATAACACTGTGGAGGTGTAATGATGAAATCACTTTCACCAAAGGCATAATAACCAAAAGATGAGTACTTTATGAGTTCATATGGATACTTATTCATAATATCTCCTTTCTTAAGATATGATTAAGCACCAACTATGCCAATCTGTGAAAATTAATTATAGATTAAATATCAATGGGTTAGATCTTATTGACTTGAAACATCAGTCCCAAATGAGTCCCACTTAAGTCTCATAAATGGGACTGGGACTAGAAACCTAATATTGCATACCCCTTTTCCTGAGCTATTTTTAGATCTTTACCCTCAGGCTCAACTGCCACAGGAAAATACGCTTCTTCTAAGATTTTTTCATCTGTACCAGAGACAGAATCACCAAAGACAAGAAAAGGTTTTCCTCCACACAACTTCGTTGCTATTTGAGTTTTTCCATCCTTATACGTAACAGGAAGTTCGGTTTCGGAAGTGATGAGCCCATCTACCACCTTTAATTTCAATCCATGAACATCACTCTTGTTAAAACCAAGCAAGCGAGCCCCAGCAGTCACGAATTCATGTACTCCAGCACTTACAACGTAGAGTTTAAATCCAGCTCTTTTTAAATAACGAATAACCTCTTCCATGCCTTTATAAAAGTTATCTTTAAAACCCTGCTCCAAAAAACGTGTGGCTTTCTCTTCTAATTCCTGTGGTGATAAACCAACATAGAGCAAGTTATAATGATTCCATATTTTCTCATGCACTTCATCTTCATTCAAAGATGGTTTAAGGTCTTTTGCTATTTTATACAGTTCTCCACTCCAGAAAGCTTCAGTCAATTTAGCTTTAGCCAAATAAATCGTCTCTTGTGGCTCTAGATTGAAATAGATTAAATGCTGATTTAAAGCATTAAGGCCTTTTTCTGACAGGTTTCGATTCCTTGTATCTTCTTCTATCATTCTCGCTGAAAGATTGTCTTTCCACAAAGTCCCATCAGCATCAAAAACAGCAGATTTCTGATAGCCATTTCTTAATAACTCTTTCCAGTCTAATTCTTTATCAAGTTCTTGTAACTTTTTGATGAGAGACTGTGGTGTGTAATGAAGATTTTTCACTAAGTAATTAATACATTATGTTTATGAATATTACAAATACCCCCCTCACGCCATTTTCTTCCTCGACATGAGCGCTTCGACGAGTAGCTAACGAATGACTGCGGTTTTGGGATCGATTACTTAAACACCTTATCAAAACCCACTAATTTATCATTTTTATGATTTTTGATATATTCCAAATCTTCAGCATCACTTGTACTAAGTAGAAATTTGATTATTGAGGATCTTATGATCTCCATACGGGTTACTTTTCGTTTTTTTGCTTCTGAATTTAAAAGGCTAAGTACATAATCATCAAGTTTTACGGACACAGTTTTCATCGATAGGCCTCCTTCCTTGACAAAACACCATAAACAACAATGGTATTATTATTATTATTATCATAAACAGAATATAGTATTCTCCAATAACGATACCTGATTCTATATTCTTGTTTTCCACCACTAAGCTTCTTACACTTTCTAGGTCGTGGTTCTTTTCTCAATTCTGAAACGATGTTTTTAATCTTTTCCAAGTCTTTTCTCGGAATATTTTTACACTGCTTTTTAACAACTTCAGACAAAAGTAGTTTATACATATATCTATATGTATATCTTATTATACTTTTCTCGCTCAAAAAAAACAAAGAAAAAGTTGAGTATAGCAAGGCATACATCTCCTTTAAGAGCTATATTGCACCAACCATGCCAAAGAGTTAAATATATTTATAGATAAAATATCAACAGGTTAGATCTTATTGATTTGATATTTCAGTCCCAAATGAGTCTCACTTAAGTCTCATAAATGGGACTGGGATTGGAAAATGAGACAATCACCGCGCTTTCCTCACTCCTTTTGCAAGCACTCTAGTTGAATCAGAACTATATCCTACTAAAACGACTCTTTTAACATTTTGACTTGTTGCAAGAAAGGCTTTGATTTCTCTGGCTGCAATCTTGGCAGCTAGAGCTGCAGGAAAACCATAAACACCTGTACTAATGGCGGGAAAGGCAATGGACTCGATGTCACCACTTTCTTCAGCAAGACGCAAAGATTCTCGATAACATCCTGCTAAAAGTTCATCGTCCCTGCCAGCATTCCTCCCATAAATTGGTCCCACAGCATGGATGATGTGCTTAATACCTCTTTCAGCCAACCCACAACTCCCTGTCATTTTGGCACTACCTGTTGGGCACCCTCCCAAGGGTTTGCACAAAGCTTGTAATTCATCCCATCCAGCTGCACTATGAATTGCACCATCAACACCGCCACCTCCAGCTAAATCAGAATTAGCTGCATTCACAATAGCATCTACACTTTGCTCTGTAATGTTGCCTTGAATAACTTCGATTTGTCCTGATGTTGCCATTTCGCTTCTCCTTATACCTGCCTTTTGTTCTAATCCTCTTGCTTCGCCAAGAAGAAACGCTGCTCCTCTAATAGCAGATTGAGCATCTCTAAGCTTTGGTTTTACAACTCCAAAATACACACCACCGAGAACTGCTATACCTACACCTGCTCCTATGGCGATTGTAGGAATAGGATTTGTTATTGCTAATTCACACACATCACCAAACAGCTTTAGTACTCCTGTATTCGAATTAGCAACTTCTGAACCACTTGAAGCTGCATCACCTGCCCAGGCCGAAGTTGTTACCAATGTTGCTGCTAATACTGCTGGAATTTGACCTGCTGCTTCATACGCTGCCGTAACTGCTGGTATCCTCATGATGTCTCCTCACTGCAATTCATTCATACCCCATACTGAGATATCACTTATTACTATTGGAATAGGAATTTCAAATAGAATATTCTACAACAGACCAAATCCAGGACCAGGATCTAGGATTGTTGTCTCAACAGATGGTTCTGATTCACCATCAGTGTGTTCGAAAACTAACTTAAGCTCATTGTCATCTTGGTTAGTTGTCATTTCTGCTAGTTCATAATCTTCTGAAGTTTGTGTTAATTCTCTTGAACCATATGTAGCCCAAAAAACATTGTCGCCATCTATTGGATTACCAATTTGGTATGAATTTTGATGAAGGTAATAATTTCCTGATTCACCTAAAAACACAGCCGAAACCTGCCAACAAGTTGAATTAGCCTCTATACAATCAATTCCATGATACTGAGGTATGGGATAAACTTCGATTCTGTTTAAACTGTCCCAAACATGTGTCCCCGTATTTAGTTCATCTGTTTGTGTATAAACCTGTCCATCCTTTCTCACTTTCGTTCTCAATTCATATGTAGATTCAGAGCCGACCGCTCTTTTTTCCACAAGTTTGATTTCGATTGGCGCATCGTAATTTTCTGGTAAGGTTTCTCCAACAACACCATATGTTTGTTCTGATAATACTTTATCACGAGCTAATGCATCGGCAGCTTGCCCAAATATACCCATAAAAACCTCCTATGAACTTATGTGTTTAATTAAAATTGTATGCCTAAATCTGTTTTACTCTAAATCTTATCGCCATTGACATCAATAGGTTGTGTGATTATTTTAGGAGAGTTATATTGTTGTTATTGTTAGAGATATGGCTGCGAACTTTTCACTATTCCTTTTCACTAATCACTTAATTAAGTAAATAGCTATAGTTAACAGGAATAGTTTCTTACTCCCCATCTTCTAATAACTCAGCATCAGACTTGATGATTTCGTATTTGATAAGAAGATTGCGAAGATGTTTGCGGTCGATCTTGGCTTCGCGAGCTGCCTTAGACACATTGCCATTATTACGTTGCAATAGATCTTGGAGATATTCTTTTTCGAACTCTTCCACAACAGCTTGCTTGGCCTCCTTAAAAGGCCTGTCCATGGCAATGCCCTGGAGACGTACTGTGGCTTCCTCACCTGTTTCGACCTCACTAAACACGTATTGAAGGTGGACTCCCTTGACCACGCCATTTTCCGAAAAACTCACAGCCCGTTCAAGAATATTTGTAAGCTCTCGCACATTGCCTGGCCACTGATAACGTTGAAGCATTTTTAAAGCATCGTCCTCAATTCGTGCCACATAAAAACTCCCATCACCCTTGCGATTAAATCTAGCCACACTTAATATTTTTTCGACAAGCAATGGAATGTCTTCGAGCTTTTCACGTAAAGATGGCACCTGAATTTTTACCACCGAAAGCCGGTAATACAGATCTTCTCTAAAAGTACTGGCCTTTACTTCTTCTTTTAGGTTTCGATTCGTAGCTGTGACTACACGAACATCGAGATTAATGGCTCTTGTTGAACCAACACGTTTTATTTCACGTTGCTCAAGCGCACGTAATAATTTTGGTTGCAAATCCATGCTGAGCTCACCAATTTCATCAAGAAAAATGGTTCCCCCATTGGCTGCCTCAAAAGCACCCAAACGATCCTTGAGAGCACCTGTAAACGACCCTTTAGTGTGTCCAAAAAGCTCAGACTCGATAAGATTTGGTGCCACAGACGAACAATCAAAAACGATGAAAGGTTTGTCTTTACGTGGTGAATTAGTGTGAATAGCTCTGGCCACCAACTCTTTTCCTGTGCCTGTTTCTCCCTCAATGATAACAGTTGCCTGTGTTTTACTAACTCTCTCTAAAATACCAAAAATCTGTCTCATTTTTCGACTTTTTCCCACCATATCACCAAAAAAATTATTTGAGCTTGGCTCAATTTGCACAGACTCATCATAAGTTTGAAACTCGATCTTTGTTTCACCAATTTCAATGAGATCTCCCTGTGAAAGATAGGCTTCTTTAACTTTCATGGAATTGATTGTGGTTCCATTGGTAGAATTCTTATCTTTTAAGAGATATGTATTATCATCTGTAACATAAATCTCAGAATGATAACGAGAAACCGTTTTGTCGTTAATTACAATATCATTGTCGGTTTTCTTTCCTATCTTAATCACCTTTTTCTTACCTAATTCAAACTTTCGGCGATTACTATCTTTAGCAACAACCACAAGCTGATAGCGTCTGAGTGATATAAGATCTCTTGTTTCATCAGGAGCAATGATTGCTGTTGTCACATCGACTTCTTTATTTACTTTATCTGACATAATATGCCTCACCTATTTTGTAAGAACAGCACTAATTTCTGTTCTATCTCTGGTTAAATTAATGGTTCTCTTCCAAGTTCGATAACCTTTTTTTGATACTGATATTGTTAATGATTTATTCTTTGGTAAACCGCTAACTACCAATGGCGTAATGCCCTTCCCTGCTCCATTTATAGACACACTTGCTCCTCGAGGGCTTGAGTCCACACGCAACTTTCCCTGCTGAGCCACATTCGTTGTTGTTGTGTTCATTGTTGTGTGCGAATCAACGGGTTTTGTTGTGGTAGTGGTAGTTGTCGTTGTTGTTGCAGCAACAGGTTCTTTAATGAGCTTAAAATAATACTTCTTTAAATCTTTGTCTTTTTTATTAATCAATACTGTCTTTGACTGAGTTTGATACTTATTTCTTTTTACGTATAATTTATGTCTTCCTGGAGTAAGTTTGAATGTGAGAGGCGCTGTTCCCATTTTCTTTTTGCCGATATAGACCTGAGCACCAGAGATATTTGTAGTCACTTTTACAGGGACCTCAACAATGATCTCTTTTAATTTAAGATCTTTCTTGTATTTTTTTGCAGCTTCGATTGAAAAATCCTCTACGACCTCATGATACCCTTCTTTTTTAAGAGTAACACTTAATTTTGAAGGAACACTTAGATCTTTAAACGTGTATGGCGTTTGATGGGGTGTTTTTTCTCCGTTGATATAAATATCAGCTCCCTTGGGTGCGGAACTAATAACAACAGAGGCTAAAGGAATGGGGACAAGAATCGATTCAACCTTCTTTTCTTTGTCGTTCTTTTGCACCACGGTTTCTTCATAGGCCTCATACTTATCTAACTTGAGTGTGATCTTATAGGATTGTTCTGCAATTAGCTTTTCGATGCGAGCAGGCGTTTTTTTGCCAGTATCTTTTCCATCAAGATACACCTGAGCTCCAGAAGGAGTGGATTCAATAACAAGTGGATATGTTTTAGCACTGATTGCCTTAAGATTAAACGTGAGGAGTTGGTTTTCGGTTTTTGTGAGAGTGATATCTTGTTCGGCCTCAGCAAAACCTTCGAGAACTAGCTTTATTGAATGTTTTTTGTTGAGTTCTATGCTTTCAATATCTGCTGGTGTCGTTTTTTGAGTTTTTTCACCATTGAACCAAACAGAGGCTCCAGAGGGTTCAGAAACTATTTTCAGACTTGGCTTTTCTTGGTTAATTTCGTTTGGATCAATGGGCACTACTTCTATTTCTTGACCGTTGATAAAATTAAAAATCTCTTCATGATATTTGTTAAATAAGTAATAACCAAAGACTAAGCAGAAAATAAAAAAGATAATCACCCAGATGGATGTTCGCCTATAGGCCTTGATTCTTTGTGTCTCCTTTCTTCTCAGAAGATCATCAATTGTTTCCCGAGGATGAGTGACCTCGCTTTTTTCTGTTTTTTCAGTTTTTTCTATGTGCTCATCTTTAATATCATCATCAATATCATCATCAGGTTCTTTAAAATAGTCACCAGTTAAGCCATCTTCGGGACTTATAGTCTCTTCTTGCATATCAACATCTAATGAATCTTTGTCTAAATCTAGTGATTCGTCACGATGAACAATGTTGATTTGCTGATCGACTTGATTATCTGTAGAGCTCACTAATACTGTTTCGCGTTCATCATCCTCAGGATCATCATCGTTGGGTCTGCGGTCCGAAAACCAACGGTCTAACAATTCGGTGAGTTTTCTGGGCGTAAAATCATTATACGTGGAATAAAGAATTCTTGTAAGATCAATTTGCAAATCAGCAGCTGATCCATAGCGTTTATTTGGTGAATAAGCTAATGACTTAGCGATGAGAGGTTTAAGAAACGCGGGGATTTCTTCTTTTTCAAAAGTGGCTTCTGTGATTTTATTGTTACGGATTTTTTTGAGAATCTCCATCTGCGTTTCGCCATGGAAAAGTCTTTTATTCGTGAGAAGTTCAAAAAGCACTATTCCCAATGAAAAAATATCTGACCGATGATCCATAGGCTTGCCAAAAGCCTGCTCCGGGGCCATGTAATTGACTTTTCCCTTGAGAATACCTGCGTGTGTTTGAGAAAGATTATAGGCAGCCTTTGCAATGCCAAAATCTACAATTTTGACACCGCCATCATAAGAAACAAGAATATTTTGGGGTGAAATATCTCGATGAATAATTTTTAGCGGCTTACCTTCGACATCTTTTCTGTTATGAGCATAATCTAAGCCTCGACAAACCTCCGAAAGAACATAAACAGCCACATCAATGGGCACAGCTTCGTCTAATTCGCGGCTACGCTCAATCAAATCTCTCAGATTAATACCGTCAATGTACTCCATTGAAATAAAATAATCATCTCCCACACGCCCTAAATCATATACTTGAACAATATTCGCATGAGATAAATTCACCACTAACTTAGCTTCGTCAGTGAGCATGGTAATGAATTCTTTGTCGGCAGAGTAATGAGCGAGGATTTTTTTGATAGCCAAAACCTTCTCAAAGCCATCAACACCAAAAGTCTTGGCTTTATAAATCTCGGCCATGCCGCCAATGGCTATGCGGTCTGTAAGAAAATGCTTTCCGAAAGGTTTTGGTTCGAATTTTGCCATTATATTAATAAATACATTATGCCAAAACTTAATACTGTGATTAAGGCAATGACCGTAATATATACCCAGACTATTTCATTATTAACCTTTTTTGAAACCGGATCTTGCACCCCGAGCCTTTCAAACCAGCTCTTTTTTGAAATTAGTCTTTTAAAAGTTTGAGAAAATGTTTTTTCTTTAACAGTTCCTGTAATTTTTGTTATTTCTTCATCTAATTGTGATTCATCTTTAGGCATTGTGATGCGTAAAACCCGTTCCTTTGTCAAAACATTCACATCAATAAACGCCGTATCCTTAAGACTGCGAACCTTAAACCCAAGCTCTCGAGAAATTGAAAGAAAAGCAGTAGGTATTACTTGTCCGTCATAAAGAAATATCCTGATTTTTAACAAAGAGGGATCAGTCTTGAGATTTACACCAAGAACTTTGATTTTATCAATGTCTTCAACTTTGACTTCGATATTTCTTTGCCAAAGATGAGCCTTATTAAAGAGAGACCTTAAATCATCGCTGTCGCGGAGCTTATCAAAATTATCAGGTTCGCCCTCGTCTTCGCCTTCATTTCCGTCTTTGCTTCTTTCTTCTTCGAGCGCATCTCTAGTGCCATCTACTCTATATAAATGTGGTTGCTCGAATCTGTTTTCGACTCTATCGACCATGGATCCGTTCCTCGTCGCTCGTTCTTCATGACTCGATATCACAAGTCACAAGCTACTAGCTACTAGCCACTAACAAAGTAATATCATAAATTTACCATATATGGGGTGTAGACACCACATATATTTGTGAATTCTACTACTCGCAATTAAAAATCAATTCGACTCTTAGAAGGCATCTTTGAGCGCTTTTATAATGGTTGGTTTTCATTCACTAATTACAAGTCTGTTTTCTTGACCCTGCGCGTCATTTAGCTAAGATTTGTTAAGAAAAGAATAATGGAACTTTAACTACTTCGGGGGGTTGACAGCAAGGACTTCGAGCTTAACTTATAGCTTAGCACACAGAACGTGTATTACATAAACAGTTTAGAAAATAGGAGAAGAACAAATGGCAACTAAATCAAAAATTATAGGAATTGACCTAGGAACAACAAACTCATGCGTAGCTATTATGGAAGGATCAGAACCAAAAGTAATTGCTAACCAAGAAGGTACCCGCACAACTCCCTCTGTTGTTGCCTATACAAAAGATGGCGAAACTCTCGTTGGACAAGCCGCGAAAAGACAAGCCATCACCAATCCCGAAAAAACAATTTATTCAATCAAACGTTTCATGGGCCGTCGCAAAGATGAAGTGTCCGAAGAAATCAAATTAGTCCCTTACAAGGTTGTTGATCACAAAAGTGGTGGCGCAGCTGTAGAAATTGATACTAAAGTGTTTTCTCCAGAAGAAATCTCTGCAAAAATCATTCAAAAGCTCAAAAAAGCTGCCGAAGATTATGTTGGCGAACCCATCAAAGAAGCAGTCATCACTGTACCTGCCTACTTTAACGATTCCCAACGACAAGCCACAAAAGATGCCGGCAAAATCGCTGGACTCGAAGTTAAAAGAATCATTAACGAACCAACTGCCGCAGCCTTGAGTTACGGACTCGATAAGAAAAAGAATGAACTCATCGCAGTTTATGACTTTGGTGGTGGTACTTTTGATATTTCGATTCTCGAAGTTGGTGACAATGTGGTCGAAGTGGTCGCCACTAATGGTGACACCCACTTAGGTGGTGATAACATTGACCAAGTCGTTATTGATTACCTCATGAGCGAATTCAAAAAAGACCAAGGCCTTGATGTATCATCCGACAAAATGGTCCTCCAACGTCTGAAAGAAGCTGCAGAAAAAGCCAAGATCGAACTCTCTTCAGCTATGGAAACGGAAATCAACCTGCCCTTCCTCACAGCAGATGCTAGTGGCCCCAAGCACTTAAACGTTAATATGACGCGATCAAAACTTGAATCACTTTGTTCAGAGATGATCGAAAAATCTTTTATCCCTGTGAAAAAATGTCTCGATGATGCAGGAAAAAAACCATCAGACATCAACGAAGTTATTCTCGTCGGTGGTCAAACCCGTATGCCTAAAGTGCGCGAAGAAGTGATAAAATTCTTTGGCAAAGAGCCTCACATGGGCGTTAACCCTGACGAAGTCGTGGCTAGCGGTGCTGCAGTTCAAGGTGGTGTTTTAGCTGGTGATGTCAAAGACATGCTCTTACTCGACGTTACCCCTCTTTCACTTGGAATCGAAACACTTGGTAGTGTATTCACAAAGATTATTGATCGTAACACAACTATTCCTGTGAAAAAATCTCAGATTTTTTCAACAGCAGCCGATAATCAAACTTCGGTCGAAGTCCACGTTCTCCAAGGTGAACGTGAAATGGCCGCTTCTAACCGTTCATTAGGACGTTTTCACTTAGACGGCATTCCTCCTTCACCACGAGGCATTCCTCAAGTTGAAGTAACTTTCGACATCGACGCCAACGGTATTGTGCATGTCACAGCTATCGACAAGGCTACAAACAAAGAACAAAAGATCACAATTACTGCTGGTTCAAATCTTCCAAAGGATGATATCGAAAAAATGGTTAACGAAGCCAAGGAACATGAATCCGAAGACAAGAAAAAGCGTGAAGGCATCGAAACCAAGAACAAAACAGAGTCTTTAGTCTATGAATCCGAAAAAGTTCTTAAAGAGCATAAAGACAAACTTCCTGCAGAAGAAGTCAAAAAGATCGAAGATGAAATCGAAAAGGCTAAAAAGGCTCTTGAGTCTGCTAATGATGACGACATCAAAAAGGCCTTTGATGACTTACAACAAGCCTCACTCAAAATCGGCGAAGTCATGTACAAGCAACAACAAGCTGATCAAGCCAAAGAGCAGCAAGCCCAACAAGATCCAGGTGCCGCTGATGCTGGCGAAGAAAAGAAAAAAGATGATGATGTTGTCGACGCTGAATACGAAGAGAGTAAGGAATAGTCACAGGATACAGGCTTCATAATCGAAAATTACAAAGGCGATCCATCAGGATCGCCTTTTTTTATGAAAGATTACTCATCGTCTGGAGCCTGGATCGTCAAAACAGGCTCTTCTTCTTCAATCTTTTTGCCCTTAGTAGGTATAGGAGCAACCATGAAAACTATACTTAGGCGATTTGAAGGAGGGTAATCTCCCACAATACCAAAATCTCTGCTATAGGTAACGCCTAATCGACCTAAGCCTCTCATGCCAACCAAGAAAGAAGCAAAGCCGTACGGATCTTGAGGAACAAGCTTATGAGCCTTCTCTCCAGGAGCTGCTCTAAACGGACCACCCACACCAGCACAACCATCAAAAGTGAGATCATTTGCTTTAGCAGACAAGCAAACATGTCCCTCAAAACCAAGGGTGTGAGAGGTATCAAAATAGGTTGTCCCACCAAGTCTTAAGAAATTCCAGAGTTCTTGTTCCAGGGCTAAACCTGTCTGAAAGCCATACTCTCCATAATTAAGATCAATGAAGCCTCTGTTGACCCAAGATAGATGCTCAGCAAGCTTTCTTGCAAGTTTGTTGATCATCTCATTGAGTTTTGTAAAAGAAAGAACCTCTAAGACCTCTTTTGTTTTTCCTACAGAAGCAGCCACTTCATTGAGAATTGTTACTACGGGCGAATTAGCGTAGCGACCTTCTATCCCCTCTGAAAATTCACTGATCTGAGTTTCAAGTGTGTCAAGCAATCCCTGGATACTTGCCTCATGCTGCATAAGAGTTTCTTTATTGCTCTGCCACAGAGCAACAATATTTGTGGGTCTATCAGCAATTGCCTTTCCAACTCTTTCAATATCTCTTGCGTAGCTCTCAAAGGCATCAACCAACGCTGTCACTGTTCCAATAATTCCGAGAATATCGTCTACTATTCCTCTGTAAAATTCTATTTCATCAATGAGAGCCTCTAGCTCTGGAAGATCCACTGACAATAAATCTAATAGAGCGGGATTCTCTGTTTTGATTGTATTTAAAAGCGTTCTAAGCTCATCTACAGAAACATCGCCATCTTCTATCATTTCTATGAAAGGCCCAAAAATTTCTCTCATTTCTTGATTATTGGCCATGAGCCTTTCTAAAATAGCCCTCATCTGCGCAAAGGCAAAATCAGCGCAGTTCTCTCCTAGCTGAACAAGACCATCTTTAATGTCACCGTCAAATGTAATGCTTTGCGAAATACCAATGATGAGTTCATCAGCCAAATCCGTAATTGCATCTACTCTCTTATCTATGACAGCTCTAACAACCGTTCGACCTGTGCTAGCAGCTAAGTTTTTGAAATTAAATTCTCCAAGTTGTTCGTCAGCTTGGTCTAATATTTGTCTCTGTCCATCAATCAGTGTAGTGATGCCATCTTGTATTGTTTGTAGGTCATCTTTGAGATCTCCAGTGGCTTCAAGAATCTGCTGGTTTTGTGTATAAAGGGCCGTGAACTTTATATCTTCCCTCATTTCATCAGCTTGTTCTCTTAAATCAAATAACCACTCTGCATTAATGTTTCCAACATCCAAGCCTGTCTCATCAATGATTTCATCGACCTTAAACTCCTCAAATAAAACAAAAGCCTCTCGATAGGCAGCTTCATCACCACGGTACAGGTTTTGCAATGCCAGGCTCACTGTGGAAAGTGAAGCCAACATACCATCGTCTGTTGTTTCTTGGCCCAAAAGCATTAAACCTTGCAAATAGATAAGCTTTTTTATGTACTCCCTATGTGCCAGAAAAACTTCATCAGAAATTCCACCTTCATCTTGCGAATGCAACTCATGGATGAGATCAATGTATTCCTCAATAGGTTCCTTTTTTGTTTCCGCACCTTCTGGATTACCATCTGTGTTTAGAAAACTTGGATTAATTCCAAAAACCCAATTTCTCGCACTGTTATTAAAGGCATCAATGACTTCTTGTGGTGTTCCTGGCCTTGGACCAAGTGCATAAAGCGCACACCAGTCTTCTCGACTCAATTGCTCATAATCGTTTACTCTTCCCATGGCTTCGTAAGTCACGTAAAGAGACATTTTCTTCAAGGCAATGACAGGATATGTCTCCACTTCGCCAAGAAGTCGCTGCCAAGTTGCCTCAGGTGTTTTATCCCCTTCCTCAACGCCCTCTTCCCAGACAACCAAGCCTGTTAATGCTCCTGACAGATTGGTAGAATCAGTATCTAAGGTTAAAAAAACATTACCAAATACTTGGTATAACGGATGCGCCTCAGTTTCAGGCAATTTCATGACACCTTCATCAAAGACTTTTTCTGCCCACTCTTTTGGCCCTTCTAACCCATCCAGAAAAGCCTTTCTGATTGATGGCATGAATGCACCATCTAAACTTTTTCTCAGTTCAACTCTTGGTTTTTCAATCTGTCCTGATTCGGGATTTTCCTCTGCAGAAATAACAACACGAGTATTAATTAAACGCTCAGGTGTCTCAAAAAACTCAAACATGCCAAATTTAAAATAATAATGTAAAACAACATGCTTTTCTACAAGCTTAAGGTAAGCGGCATAGACATCACGATCTTCATACGTTATAGCTTTAGGGACGTAAAAACCGCGCGTTGTAAAAAAAGTCATCCCATCTAAATCTGCCATGTTAATATCTCTCATAAATCCATCAGGATCTAAGGAAGATTCCTCTACCTGATGAATATATTGGCTGAGCTCTGCCATAACAAGAAACACGTCGAATATTTCAATGACATGGCTAAGCTGTTCATTCGGAACTTCTGGATCCCGTGCCACTTCTAATCGTTCTTTAACAACTTGAACACTGGCTACGAAATTTTCACTTGGATTCTCCCCTGTGTGATCTGCCAACCATTTCTTTTTCTCCTGCATTGAACTGGGATCAAGAAAAAGCGCTGCGATTAAACGTGACATGCAATCGATTTTTGTCTCTCCATCAGTGTTCCAACCTTCAATTTGCCTTAAAAAGACATCGATATTTTCTAATGTTACTTGATCTAATTTCTGATCATTTAAGGTTTGGGCTAATGGACGAGAAACAGAAAATGAAGTTTGGAGAGTTCTACCATTGATCTCGGAACAATTACCTTGCTCCCCGCACCCTTCTATTTCTTCAAATGCTGCAAACAAATTAGACCTATCAACAATATAAAAAACACCCTCTTCTGTTGGTGGTAAAGCAATTTGTGTATCCTGTTCCTTGATAGATTTTTTAATGATATGCGTATCTGGTACATCAAAATGCCCACTATCATTCACATCTAAAATATCTGAATAGATTGGATTAGCCATGGTTGTCTCCTTAATCATTTACTCATAAGTCATTATCATACCAATTCTTATAATAGGATCGCACTTGAGCAACTGAAGTTTCCCATTTTAATAAGATTTCGGGCACTATTGTGTCCAAATCTTCTCATTATATTTTTTTGTTTAATCCTATACCCTATGACCCTGTCTTTCGGTCACCCATAATTATTATTCTTATCGAAAATGAGGAAGAGATGTTGCTAGATAAATGAAAATAAACTGAGATGGAATTTTGTAATTATATCATGGAAATACTAAATAAAAGAATAGCTGTTAGATATAAACTGCCGGATGTAAGATTTTCTTCTCACGTCAGACCCTTCGACTCTCCCTCGACAAGCTCGGGATCGCTCAGGGCAAGCGCATCAAACATCCCCATCATTCACAAGATTTGCAAAAAATTCAAAGGAACGATCGTATGTGCTCTCAGCACTAGGCGGGAAACAGCAGGTTCCCCTTTTTTTTAAGCAACTTTTGATTTCATTTTCCGATAAACAGACATAATCTCCAGATGATTATAAATATGGGTGTATAAATAATAACATTACATAGAGTTCCCTCTTTAAAACTAATTAATAATTTAGAAGACAATTTATGTTTTCTCCTAAGCTAACAAGTCATTTAACCCGCTCATCAAATTTTGATATGCCCCTAAATCAGGCCGCTGAATTATATACTGTATCAAAGTATTTAGGAAGTGGTTCTTTTTGTGATGTTTTTTTATTAGAACCCAAAAATCAAGATAATCAATTACCACCCTTGGCAATAAATGTAGCTAGAAGCGATGAAAAAAATCCTCCTAGATATCTTCATGATAGAATTCGTAGAATCGCACCTAGAGATAGATTAAAGATAACACAAAAACCATCCAGCAATATCAAGTTTAGAGAAAATGCAGTCAAAACTATGTCAGCAGAATTTACCTATGCCAGTGAGATTCTGAATCCATTAGATAATCCTCATATTCCACGATATTATGATCATGGGTATGTAAATGGCGCTTATTGCTTTATTAGAGATGTAGGTACCGAATGTTTAAAAGATATCCTAGAATTGCTTGGACACCTCAAAGTAACTGGCGCATTATTCTTTGCAGGTTTTATTCTACAAGCATTATCTGATGTTCTAGAGGCTGGTAAAGCCAAAGGTATTCTAACTATCCATGGTGATGTCAAGCCAGGTAATGTTTTCGATTATATGCTTGGTGATTGGGGTATTGGAGGCCATTTTTATGGAGAGAAAATACCTTCTAGTGAAGATCTTGTTGTAGACATAAAAGCAAAAGGCTCACCTGTTCAAATGGCTCCAGAACTCTGGAACTATCAATTACACCAAACTACAGATGTTTACGCCCTTGGTATTTGCCTTTATCGCATGTTAACTGGTCAAGATCCTTATGCAGAAATGAGAGATGAAGAAACTGATGAATACATGCCTTACTATTTTCTCAAAGACATCCATGAAACAGCAACAATGATTCCTTTAGAAAATTGCCCTGAGCTCAATGAACTCCTCGCTGGAATGCTAGAAAAAGATCCTACGAAACGCATTCCTCACAAACCACTTTTAGCAATATTTCGAAAGTTACAAGACAATCCACCAAAATATAAAGCACCTAGATCTTATTAAACATCCCCATCATTCACAAGTTTTGCAAAAAATTCAAAGGAACGATCATAGGTACTCTCAGCACTTGTCGGAAAACAGCAAGCAGGTAGTTGTCGACTTTTGACATGATACAAGATGCAATCACAGCATGTGCCTTTTCGTGAACAAGGCTCATATGTGCAATTACAGTTTTTTAGATTTGTTTCTTTTTTGCATTCCATATTTCCTCCGCAATCTTTAGATCAAACGGCGCTGTGATTTTTATATTTTCTACATCACCCTCTACAATCTTCACAGGCACCCCCGTAAGCTCCATGAGCATAGCCTCATCAGTGTACTTGCCATCTCGATAATCAATGCTATCATAGGCCTCTTTTAGCTTACCATATAAAAAACCTTGTGGCGTTTGAACTGCATGAAGGTCATGCCTAGGTATAGTTTCTATCACCATGTTTTTTCTGCTAGCTCTTTTTACTGTATCTGTCATTTTCAATGCGGGCACACAAGCCCCAAACACCTTTGTAGTTTCAATGATCTTTTCGACAAGTGACTGAGAGACTAAAGGACGAACTGCATCATGGATAAGAACGACATCATCATCCTGACATTTTTTAAGATGAATAAATCCCTGGTAAACCGAAGCTGAACGCGTTTTACCACCAATCATGTAATGAACTTTTTCACTTTGATAGAAACAATCAGGATTTTCTACTTGTCTGTCAATCTCGTCAAAAGGCAAGCTCACCGAAACTGATTTAATGAATGAAAGTTTGTCGAAGAGACTGATGACCTGATTCAAAATTGATTCGCCACCAAGAGTTAAGAATTGCTTCTTATCCTTGCCACCAAAACGTATGCCAGAACCACCAGCTGGAATGATAATGTGTGTGTTCATTTTTTTGCTCCTACGCTCCTAGGCTCCTATGATCCTACGTTAAACATTCAGTACTGTTTTTTCGTAGGCTCCTAGGTGCACAGGTGCTTAGGCTCACATTTCCAAGAAGTTTCTCAATAAATCGTGTCCCACTTGAGTCAATATTGACTCTGGATGAAACTGGACACCCTCAACAGGGTGCTTTTTATGCCTGAGCCCCATGATGATGTTATCTTGAGTCCAGGAAGTTATTTCTAATTCCTTTGGAAGAGTCTTTTTGTCAACTATCAATGAATGGTAACGCGTGGCTACAAAAGGGCTCTCAATCCCCTGATAAATTGTTTTTTGATCATGAAAAATCTCCGACGTCTTTCCATGCATTATCGAGGGTGCACGTATGATCTTACCCCCAAAAGCAGCTGCCAAAGATTGATGCCCTAGGCAAACACCTAAAATAGGTATTTTATCATAAAATCTTTTGATTAAATTAACAGAAATGCCTGCTTCTTTGGGTGTACATGGTCCAGGAGATATCACGATTTTTTCTGGAGTCTTTTTTTCAATCCCCTCTAAAGTGATTTCATCATTTCGATACACCTCAACCTCTCCCCCCAATTCCCCCAAATATTGAACAAGGTTAAAAGTAAACGAATCATAGTTGTCGATGACGATAATCATATTATCCTTAACATTTAAATTAGTCAGTACATACAGTATTTATTAACCTTCGAACGTCTAGTTAACACATTATCTTGCAAAACAAGAAAATCGCGAGAAGATTAATAAATGCTGTGTGTACTGGCGATAAATTTTAAAATAGCGATCCGTAGCAGGACCCAGAAACTAATATAATAGTTTTTCAAATAGCTATCGATCTCTTTACCGCTTCAATCATAGCCTTGGCCTTATGGCAACACTCTTTATATTCCAATTCTGGAACAGAATTATACACTATGCCTGCCCCTGCCTGAACTCTCACCCTGTCCTCATGCACAACAGCAGTTCTTATAGTAATAGCCAGGTCAGTATTCCCGGTAAAACTAATATAACCAATAGCACCACCATAAACACCGCGTGAAACCTCTTCGAGCTCTTCAATAATTTCCATGGCCCTAATTTTGGGAGCGCCACTGAGTGTGCCAGCTGGAAAAGTCGATGCAATCACATCAAAAACATTTTTATCTTCCGCTTTTTTGCCAGAAACATGACTCACCATGTGCATCACATGCGAATACCGTTCAATCACATCTTGTTCATCCACGTTAATTGAACCTGTTTGAGCCACACGACCTATGTCGTTGCGCCCTAAATCAACCAACATAATATGCTCAGCCTGTTCTTTTGGATCATTAATGAGCTCTTGCTCGAGTTCTTGATCACGCGCGTCAGTGTCTCCTCGTTTTCTTGTGCCTGCTATGGGTCTGACTTCGACAACGTCATCCTCTAACCTGACCATGACCTCTGGTGAAGCGCCCACAATCGCAAATTCATCTAGCTGAAGATAAAACATATAAGGTGATGGATTTATACGCCTGATCGAACGATAAATCTGCATTGAATCAATCCCTCTAGCCTTAAGTTCAAAAGGCATGGAGAGCACAACCTGAAAAACATCTCCAGCAGCAATGTATTCCCTGGCACATTCAACCATTTTGCAAAACTGATCCTGACTGACTAATTGTTCTTCTTTATAATCAGATACGGTTTCGGACTTTTTGAAATCTGATAGATCAGAAGATAATTTTTCAGTGATATTTTGAATTTTGGCAAGAGCAGCATCATAGAGGTTCTTCAAAGCAGCTTCATCGGTTTGACAGCTTTGTGGGATCGAAATTGAATTCACTACTTTAACAATCTGATATAAGTTATCAAAAATTATGACTGAATCTGTGAGAAGGAATATAAAATCTGGAACAGAGCTTTCTTTTGGATTCTTTAGTTCAATGCCATCAAAGTATTGAACCATATCATAGCCAAAATACCCAACAGCACCACCAAAAAATCGGGGAAGATCTGGATCTTGATAGGGTTTAAATTGAAAAAATTCTTCTCTCAGAACCTCTAATGGATTGTTATCGAATGGAACTACAATAGATTTGCCATCTGGTTTGATGATTTTGAATTCACCATCATTGAGCTGATAGATTTTTTGAGGTTCAGTACCTAAAAAACTATACCGTGCCCATTTTTCACCACCTTCTACAGACTCAAATAAGAAATCATATTTCCCTGAACGAATCTTCATAAAGGCAGACACTGCTGTATCAAGGTCTGCAGACAATGTCTCATGCAGAGGAATTACATTATGATCTTTTGCGATTTGAGTAAATTCTTTGAATGAAATCATATTTTCTTTACATAAAATTCGTTTGAATTTTGCCATTGACCTTTATCTTTATAACGCCAACGAAACTTACCAAATATCGACATATTTTCTATCTTATTTAAAACAGACTTCAATATAAGGCCTTGTTTGATTGTTTTTGTTAGCTGGACTCTCTCATCTTTAACAGCGAAACGTGATAAGGGAACGCTCACCCACTTACCTCGATAAAACTTTTGTAGCTTAAGCTGAGCCTCCACGTTCTCATAAACACCATCGAGAAACAGCGTCATCTTGTCTTTTTGAGCGTAGAAAAACTTATCTGTTCGAATCACCACAGGGATTTTCTTATTAAAAACCCCAACGCCTGTATTTTCCTTAAATGCATTTTGTACTTTAGACCAAAGCTTCCCTATCTGAAAATGGATCATCAAATTAGAGCCATAATAACCAACGCCACCAATCTTTAAAGAAGCAATGTAGTCGAAAATCGCCCTTTCGTTTATTTCATCAATGTGAAAATCCATGGCCAGGCCCTTCATATGCTTACTTTCACCAGCGACTCTATGCCCTTCATCCTTCAGCTTAGCATTAAACTCAGGACTTCGGTAACCACAGATAACCTCAATCGTATCTATCTTAAAATGATCTTGGAGATGATCAGCTAGTTCAATCAAACGCCTATCAATAGGAAAAACCTTATTGTCGCCACGGGATCGAAGTAGAAAGTTGATTTTTTTATGTGCTGACTCAATCCATTGATGATTCTCATCAAGATATTGGATTTCGAGGAATTCATCTACGTGATAGGCATAGAATCTGATTTTACCATCGTGGGGCAATGAAATATCAGCAATTGCATAATTGCCCACAAAAAAAAGGCTGATGAGCAAAAACAAGACAAATCGGGAAATATGTGCTAAAGTTCTTTGAAATAACATAGGATTTCTCTGAATGAATAAGTACACCCAACCACTCTTTATCGCAATCCTGATTTTTGTTTTTCTGCAAACCAGTTGCGCTGCGATAGATCAATCCATTATCTCCATTTCAGAGAACACAACACTGAATACAAAAAAGGATCCGACAGACTATTCTTTAGAAGAAAAGGCAGAGTACAGAAAATACCTGCAATATAAAAAAGCTACTAAAAAAGAAGAAGAAAAAGAAATTTTAAAAAGAATGGAAGAAGAGACTAAAAACTGAACCCTGGTGCCAATGAGTCGATGTACCGACGAACCAATGTTTTCTTGTCATTGGATCGTAGGAGCATAGGCTCGTAGGAGCGTAACTATGAATTACATGCGATCTGTAAAATATATTCTCGAAAACCCAAAATGGTGGGTGGTTATTCTCATAGGCCTTCTTTGTATCTTAGTTCCCATAGTTGGCACCATAGTTTTCATGGGCTATTTGGCCACAAGCCTCATGCAGCACCATAAAACAAAAAAGGATCCTCTCATTGATTTTGATTTTAATCTCTTGGGAGATTATCTCAAAACAGGTATCTGGCCTTTTCTAGCCATGCTTATCCCTGGTCTTATATATGGTCTGCTGTTTGGATTATTCTTTTTTGGAACAATAGGATTATCAATCGCTACAAAAAAACCCGAAGGAATCGCACTCTTTGCCCCTTTTCTTTCATTAATTAATTTCCCAATTATTATTCTCCTGCATTTTATTCTTGTCCCCTGTGTTATTGGTGGCGCCCTTGGTCAATCTCTTAAAGCAGCTTTTGCAAGAGATTTTATTTTTGATTTTATCAAAAAAATGTGGGCCGAGACACTCATCTCGCTTCTCTTCCTTTGGGCCGTGAGTTTTGCAGCTGCTATTGCAGGATTGTTACTTTGCTGCGTGGGAACATACCTATCCATCCCCTTTATGTTCATGGTTCAATGGCATCTCTATTGGCAATTGTATGAAGAGTATTTGAAAAAAGAAGGGATTGCGATCGTAACACCTAAAAAATAGAACCTTAATCTTTAATTTACCAGCCCCTATCCACGGCTTTGTGTTTTTCGACAATGTCGACAATCTCTTTGGCATCAGCCTTACTAAGCCTTGAAGGATATTTGACTACGAGGTGTACGTACTGATGGCCATTCACACCTGACTTGATATTTTTTGCACCCTTGCCTTTGAGTCTGAGCTTTTGACCGCTCTGAGAACCTGCAGGGATTTTCATGCCAACGTTTCCCGAAATAGTAGGCACTGTGATTTTGGCGCCTGAGATGGCTTCAGCGAGAGATAGGTTCAAATTCACGTGGATGTCATTGCCTTTGCGCTCAAAATAGGAATGGGATTCCATTTTTATCTCGATAATGAGATCCCCTGCCTTGCCCCCGCCTATTCCTGGATTGCCCTTTCCTGCCAAACGAATTTTTGATCCATTATCTACTCCAGCAGGAATCTTAACCCTCACCTTCTTACCATCAGACATGAGGATCTCTTTTTGGCACCCATTTACACATGATATGAAGTCTAGAGGGATTGTCCATGATGCATCAGATCCAGCAGCCTTTCTATTGCCAAAACCACCAAAATCAAAACGCGTTTTGCTTCTTCTTCCACGTTTTGGTCCACCAAACCCAAAAACATCTCCAAAGATGTCTTCGAGATCGATGTCGTTCATGTTAACTGACTGCCAATAATTCTGTGTGTAGGGATTTTGTGGTCCACGTGATCCAAAATTAAAAGAACCCATTGTGTCATACTGTTTTCTTTTTTTGGCATCGCCAAGGACTTCGTACGCCTCAGAGGCATCTTTAAACTTGGCTTCAGCACTTTTTTCAGAATTCACATCAGGATGATATTTTCTGGCTAATTTCTTAAAAGCAGATTTCACCTCAGCTTGAGAAGCTGATTTTTTGATACCCAATGCTTTATAATAGTCTTTTGACATAAAAAAACGCCCTCAGTTGTTGTTGAGGGCGCATATTTTAGTCAAATTATTGGGAAATATCAATCTTAGTCTAAAACTTCAGTTTTTTAAGTGTTTCTTTGAGACATCTCGTATTCCAGAGATTTTGAACGGAGTTTTTTGACAGCATCGATGATGTCGTGAACAGCCTTTTTGACTTCATCTTCTGTTGTTGAACGCCCCACGCTGATTCTCATAGAAGATTTAGCGCGACCCTCGTCATCGGCAATTGCCATGAGCACATGAGAAGGTTTTGTTGACTCTGATGAACAAGCAGAACTTGTGGAAAACGCATACCCTGGAAGTGCAGCAATGAGATCAGAGGCATCGATAAATTTGATAGCAATATTTGTATTATTGGGAAGTCTTTGAGTTGGATGACCATTGAGTGTGATGTGACCAAGCTTTTCATTGAGTTCTTTTAATATATAATCACGAAACTTAATCTCTCGCTCAGACTCAGTTTTCATCTCTCCTACACAAACTTCTAAGGCCTTTGTCAGTCCAACAATACCAGGCACATTGAGTGTGCCAGATCTTAAACCTTTTTCATGCCCGCCACCATGTACGCAAGGAGCCAAGCCAATAGGAGGATTTTTCTGAGCCACATACAAAGACCCCACTCCTTTTGGCCCATAGATTTTATGAGATGTAAAACTCATGAGATCAATGCCATCATTTTGCACATGCATAGAAACTTTACCAGCTGCCTGCGCTGCATCTGTATGAAAAAGAACACCTGGTTTTTCGTGCGCAACAGCCGCTAGCTCTTTAAGATTTTGAACAGTGCCAATCTCGTTATTAGCAGCCATGATTGTCACGAGGATTGTATTTTCTTTAATAGCTGCACGCAAATCTTCAGGTCGTACAAGACCATTCTCGTCCACATCAAGATAAGTCACTTCACAACCCTTAGCTGATTCAACATGTTCACAAGGTTGCAAAACACTACCGTGCTCTGTTTTTTGTGTGATAATATGTGGTGGATTATGTGACGACATTTCAACCAAACCTTTGATCACAAGATTATTTGATTCTGTTGTTCCTGCCGTAAAAATAATGCTCTCAGGCCCTTCACCACCAATAAAATCAGCAATCTTTCCTCTACATTCTTTTATAATTTTTTGAGCCTCCCAACCAAAAGGATGCGTGTTGCTAGCTGGGTTTCCAAACTGCGTTGTAAAATAAGGAAGCATGGCCTCAAGAACTTGAGGATCTACTGGTGTTGTTGCGTTGTAGTCGAGATAAATTGGTAACATATTGTCAAAAGTCAAAGGTCTAAGGTCGAAAGTCAAAAAAATGTACCCTAAAATATAACATCTTCTGGTCTAGGTGTCTCAACATCAAGCGAAACATCATCTGCACCAGGGGTATCTGTAGGCTCAAACTGGTATTCATTATCATAGGCCAGGTCTTCAAAACGAACATATTTATTCACAAAAGCCATACGACAAGTTCCAATAGCCCCGTTTCGTTGTTTGCCAATAATAATTTCTGCCATGCCCTTGTCTGGTGTTTCGGGATTGTACACCTCATCGCGATAAACAAAAGTGATCACGTCTGCATCTTGCTCAATGGCACCTGACTCTCTTAAATCACTCATCATTGGTCGTTTGTTTTGGCGACCTTCTAAAGAACGGTTAAGCTGCGAGACTGCTACAACAGGCACGCTCAGATCTTTTGCCAAAGCTTTTAGCGATCGACTGATTTCTGATATTTCTTGCTCTCGAGATTGATGCGAACCAGAGGCCTGCATGAGCTGCATGTAATCAACTAATATAATATCTAAACCACCTACAGTTTTTGCAAGATGTCTTGCTTTTGCCCGAATTTCTAACGGAGATTGTGCAGGCTGATCGTCTATATATATATTGAGGTTAGAGAGTGTGTCAGCAGCGGCTAAAAGTTTTGGCCAATCAGATTCTTCTAAATTACCCGTTCTCACTCGAGAAGCATCGATCCTGGCTGTAGAAGTCAAAAGTCTCATCATGAGAGACTCTTTACTCATTTCTAAAGAAAAAACTGCTGCTTTAGCATTGTCCATGCGACACGCGTTCTCAATAATGTTCATCGCAAAAGCTGTTTTACCCATTGAGGGGCGTCCTGCCACAATAATGAGATCACTTTGTTGAAGTCCAGCTGTGATTTTATCAAAATCTTTAAACCCTGTAATCAAACCAGTGAGATGACCCTTTTTCTCAAAGAGATGTTCGATTTGCTTATATGTGCCTTTCACCAGGTCTTTTACAGGTGTGAAACCCTTTGAAACCTTTTGTTCTGATAAAGCGTAAATACGGTTTTCGACATTATCCAAGAGTTCATTAACATCACCGTCTGCATTAAAACCCTCGCTGACAATTTCTGTACCTACACTGATAAGCGTACGCAAGGTAGATTTTTCGCGAACAAATTTTGCATAACTAGCTACATTTGCTGCTGTAGGGATTGAATCAACAATGTGAGAAAGATAGGCACTCCCACCAATCTGATCTAGTTCACCTTTTGTTTCTAGCAGAGAATTAAGTGTGATAAGATCTGTGGGTTCATTTTTCTCATTGAGCTCAAGCATGCTTCTAAAAATAATTTTATGAGCTTCTTTATAAAAGTCGTCGGGACCAATGAATTCTAAACATGTGTTAAACGCAGTATTATCAATGAGAATAGAAGCGAGTATGGCTTGTTCTGCCTCGACATTTTGAGGCGGCACTTTTGAGATGGGAATAACTTGTGCTGGTTGATATTTTTGTGATCTGTTTTTTGAAGCTTGTGCCATCCCATTGCCTTTAATGATAAATGATTGGTGAGGTCAATAACATCTCTAAAAAAAATGGGGTATAGATTTACTCTATACCCCATTGTGGATAAACTAAAAGATTAATAGTTGTTTACCTGTCCTGAGTGAATAAATTCGTTTGAATTTATGAATCGTTGGACTTAGTTTCTTCTGATTTTTCTTCTTTTGCTGGCGCCTTTTCTTTAGCATCTTTATCAGCTTTTGGTGCAGCTACTTCTTCACCTTTAGCTTCTTCTTCTTTGGGAGCTGCTTTTTTAGCTGCTTTTTTTGGGCTTTTTGCCTGCTTAGGAACTTCGGCGTTTTCATTTTTCTCAACGATAACCTTTACTTTAGCTGAAACATCTTGATGAAGTTTAATTTCGACATCATATTCACCAAGTGATTTGATGGGAGCTTCCAAACGAATGAGCTTACGGTCAACTTCAACACCCGCCTCAGCTAATTTAGTATGAATCTCTGTGAGCGATACTGAGCCAAATAATTTATTATCTTCAGTCGCTGCGTGTTGAATGGTCACCTTGACACCATCAATTTTTTCTCTAAGTTTGTCAGCATCCTTTTGTCGTTGCTGCTTTTTAACCTGTACTTGGCGTTTTCGGTGCTCAAAAAGCTTAATGCTCTCAGAATTAGCCTCAATAGCAATCTTTTTTGGAAAAAGGTAATTACGGGCAAAACCTGGCTTAACATTAACAATATCGCCAACAAATCCAAGATTTGTATAATCTTCATTAAGTATAACTTGCATATCTTCTCCTAATCCTTAGACTCGCTGCGCTCACTCAGGACATGGCAACAAATCACATTCTAATAAGTCCCGGTCTTTTAATATCCTTATAATTTCAATGCAATAGTAAAATCACATAGGTTCTAATGTCTATCGAACATGTATGACCTATTGACCTAACCTTGTAATTTAACTAACATGTTGATATAATTTACCATCTTGAGTTCATTTAAGAATATGCCACTGAAAAAAACAAAAAAAACCTCAAATAAGCGTTCAAAATTAAAACAGCTCAGCACAATCGATGAGGGTTTTGCCAAAAGCTTTGATGGCACTAAAATCTGGTACCGCAAACAAGGCTCCGGTCAACCAATCATTTTTTGTAATGGATTGGGTTGCTCGGTCTTTTTTTGGAAGCATGTGGAATCTTATCTAAAAAAGAAATACCAAGTCATTGTCTTTGACTGGCGCAGCCATGGCCGATCTGAATTAGTTCACGATGAAAAACACATGACAATTGACGCCCTTACAGAAGATATGAACGCTGTTTTGAAAAAACTAAAGATCAGAAAGGCTATCATTGCCGGTCATTCTATGGGAACGCAGATACTGTATCATTTTTATGAAAAGTATCCCAAAAAAGTTCTTGGCTTGATCCCATGCTGCGGCACTTACAGCAAGCCCATCGACACTTTTTATAATATCCCAGCACTCAAATATTTCTTTGCGGGAATTTATATTTTTAATCATCTCTTTCCTGATTTAGCAAATAATATAGGTCGTTTCTTTTCAAAAAACCCTTTCTGGTGGCAAATGGGAAAATCACTTAAAATGCTTAATCCTGGATTGGCTGATAAAAAGATTCTCAAAGAGTACATCCAACATATCACAAGTATGGACTCTGTTGTTTTGGCTACTTTGGCCAAAAGCATGCAAGACTATAATGCCGAACGCGTCCTCAAAACAATTAAAGTTCCCACGCTAATCATCTCAGCAGAAAAGGATAAATTTACACCTGTCTGGATCTCAAAAAAAATGCACCATCTTATCAAAAAGTCCGAACTGCTTATCATCAAAAAAGCCTCTCATGTAGCCTTGGTAGAGCAGCCTGCCCTCATAAACCTCCGTATTGAGAAGTTTATACAGGAGAGGCTGTAACTTCGGTTACGGATACGATACCCGTATCGTTTATCGGTTTGGGTTACGTCCAAATTACAACACGTTACCGTAACCACCTGACGAAACGGGCTTCGTTACCCTAACCGAAATACGTACTTGCCTTGACAAGCCCTCATGACTATACGAATACCCCTTATATTTTTAAAACTTGGAGGATTTAATGAAGAAATACTTAATCACACTCATCGCTGTCAGCATGCTCATTTCTTGTTCACAACAAAGTGCAAATAACGCTGATACTATTTATGATCTTAAAAAAGTTAACGAAGGACCTACGGTTGTCACAGTAAATGGTACTGATGTCCATCAAGGGCTATTAGATGTTCTCAGCACACTCAATGCACGTATCAAAGCCCAACTAGCCAACCCTCTTACACGGAAGAAGATTGTTGAATCACTGGTTGACCAGCAACTTCTCTATCAAGAAGCCATGAAAAGAGGATTAGCCAACGAAGAATCTGTCATCATTAAATCTCTACTTAATAAGCACGTCATTGTTTCAAATGCTCTTCTTGAACGTGAGACCGAATCAGCCATGAAAAAGGCGTATGATGAGAGAGTTGATACTGAATTTACAAAACTCAATGTTTCACTCATTGCAGCCTACTTTCAACCTAAGGAATCTAAGAAAAACAAGAAAAAAGAGATTAAAGCCACTGATGCAGAAATCAAAGCTGCTCTCGCCCGTATTAAAAAGATTAAAGCACGCTTAACCAAAGGCGATGATTTTGTAGCAGTTGCAAAGGAAGAATCAGATGATAAAATGACTGCAAAAAAAGGCGGCAAAGCTGGAAAAGTTTCAAAGAACGACAAACGTTTTAAAAGCTTAGGTTACGAACCACTCATCACAGCGGCCTTCAAAATGAAAAAAGACGAGGTCTCAGGCCCTATCAAAACAAAGAATGGCTACTACCTTGTCAAGGTTACCTCTGAACCCTTTGTTATTTCTTTCGAAGATGCCAAACGCGTTCTTGGGTTTGAGCTTCAAAACAAAGTTAAAGAAAACCTTCTCAAAGAATTAAAAGGTAAAGCTAAAATTGAATACGCGCTCATAGCTAAACCAGCTGTTAAAAAAGAAGAGAAAAAGGTAGTCCCAACGGTTAAAAAAGAGGAAGAAAAAACAGAGCCTGCAAAAGAGAAGAAAGACACCGTAAAAAAGCCCGTTGAAAAGGTTAAAAGAGATGCGCACATTGATAATAAGCCTAAAAGAGACGCACACGTTGAAAAAGAAAAAAGAGACGCCGCTAAATAAAAAAAGAAATATTTTTTAATATGAAATCCCCTACAACCTACAAAGATGCTGGAGTTGATATCACTGCAGGCAATGAGCTTGTTCATCAAATCAAGGGCTATGCTCAAAGCACTTGTGGACCAGAAGTACTTTCAGGCATTGGTGGGTTTTCGGGGCTCTTTTCTTTAGAAAACATTAATCTCAAAAAACCCGTCTTAGTCGCCGCCACAGATGGCGTAGGAACAAAACTAAAACTAGCCATTGATTATAAATGGATTGACCATGTGGGACAAGACCTTGTGGCCATGTGTGTGAATGACCTCATCTGTTGTGGGGCAAAACCTCTCTTTTTTCTCGATTACCTTGCTACAAGCAAGCTCGATCCAGATGAAGCCGCTAAAGTCATCAAATCTATTGCCACATGTCTCAAAGACATCCAATGCACCCTTTTAGGCGGTGAAACAGCAGAAATGCCTGGTTTTTACCAAGGCAGTGATTTTGATCTTGCCGGATTTTCTGTTGGAATCGTCGATAAAGACAACATAATTAACGGTAATTCAGTCAGTGCAGGAGACAAGATCATTGGACTCGCTTCATCCGGTCTCCATTCAAATGGTTTTTCATTAGTTCGAAAAATCATTCGGGATAATGATCTCGATTTAGATTCAACCCCAGATGGTTTTTCACAAAGCTTAGGTAAAGAGTTACTCACACCCACTCAAATTTATGTCTCACCTATCTTAAAACTTCTCGATGAATTTAAGATCCAGGCCATGTCACATATTACTGGAGGTGGTCTTCTCGAAAATCTCCCTCGAGTCTTTCCCCATAACCTCAAAGCCATTATCCACGGAGATTCTTTTGAAGTTCCAAATGTCTTTCAGTTTTTAGCAAAACAAGGGAATGTCACTGAAGCAGAAATGTTACGCGTCTTTAACATGGGAATTGGATTTGCGCTCATCGTAAAGGCCACAGATGAAACAGCCATATTAGCCAAGCTTGATGATATGAAAATCAAAGCCTTTTCCATTGGTGAAATGATCGAAAAGAAAGCTGAAGAGAATTCTTGCATCAGTTTTGTATAATGATTATGTAATCTTAGATGACTAGCCAGACATCACAATCACTTGATATTCTTGTATTAGTCTCAGGGCGCGGGACAAATCTTCAGGCCATTATCGACGCCCAAACCACAAACCAAATCCAAAGCAAAATTAAAGCAGTTATCTCAAATAAAGAAGGTGCCTTGGCTCTAGAGAGAGCTAAAAAAGCAGGCATCCCTAGCTTCGTCATTCCATCAAAAAAACGAGACAAAGACGACTATAATAATGACCTCCTTCAAAAGGCTTCTGAACTCAATCCTGATCTCATTGTTTTAGCGGGATACATGAAGATTCTGCCACCTAAATTTGTTAACAGCTTTAAAAACCGTATTATCAACATCCACCCTTCACTTTTACCTGAATTTCCTGGATTAGACGCCCAAGAACAAGCTATTAAGGCTGGTGTAAAAGTGACAGGCTGTACTGTCCATTATGTGGATGAAGGCTGTGACACAGGCCCCATCATTCTCCAAGCAAAAGAAGAAATCAAAAATGACGACGATGCTAACTCTTTATCAAATCGTCTCTTGAAAAAAGAGCATAAAACATTAATAAAAGCCATACAGCTTATTGAGAATAATGAATGAAGTTATTTTACAAGCTCATAAAACTTTGTTACGGGAGTAATCATGAAAAACATTCTAAAACACCTAATTTTATTTACCTTTATCCTCACACTTCCTTTAACAGCTTTAGCTTATGAAGAAGAGTACGAAACTGCTAGCTACAATAGAACAGTGGGAGGAAACGTTTACGGCAGCATTCAATTAGTAGACACACTCCCCATTGTCCAAATGGGCATTGGTGGTGGCCTGTATTTTGATTATAGATTTAATCCAAAATTCTCTCTCATGATCGAAACCTTCTTTACTTTTCAAGATGGAAAGGGAGTGAGCGCAGCTGAAAACACAATCACATTTCTTGCCATACCAGCAGCTACATTTAAAATTTATTTTTTCCAAAACCTACCACAAATCGACCCTTATGTTGGAATCGGGATTGGTCTCTATGGTTTATTCGAAGGTGATGTTGCCAATGCCACTCAAGGTTATGGAATTGGAGCTCAAATCGAGGTTGGTTTAGAATATAATATTGCCGCTAATCTTGTTCTTGGCGTTGGAGGCACTTATCGTTCTGTTGGATTGATCAATAGCCTGACTGGAACAGCAAATGCTTCAACCTACATGCCTTACACTCTTTTTGGACGCGTTGGATATAGATTTTAACCCAAATTTTGGATTTGATTTCCCGGGGCTACTTGCCCTTTAATATATTTTGTACTCAAATTGATTTCCCGCTGCTTGCAGCAGGATCATTTAAGAATGCTAGAAAAATATTGTGACATCTTAGTTATTGGCGACAACCTTCCAGGCCTTGTAACAGCGGCATTTCTAGCAAGGAGAGGTCTCAGTGTACAAGTGATAGACTCAGATCTTTTCAGCGGCCACGAAAAAAACCCTGATCCGGTTTGTTCAAATAAAATTCATTCTACACTGTTACGCTCTATCTTAGGCCGGCTTAATGTACCAGAAACCACAATTCAAAACCTGCTCAACCAAGATTCTACACTTCAAACAATTTTCCCAAGACATAGAATCGATATTTTCAATAATCCCTTAGATTATTTCGAGGAGCTTGAAAGAGAATTTCCAGATCATTACCCAGACATCAAAAAATTCTACGAAAATCAGTCAAAACTCAGGCACCGTACAAATGTTACCGATTTATTTGAACAACTTATTCCCAGTGGATGGCAAGAAAAACGAAAACTCAAAAAATTTATTCAAACACAATCTCTAAACGAAAAAAACTCCGAGTACACAAAGCTTTTAAAAAAAGACCCCCACATCAAGAGCTATTTTCTTGCACAATACCTGATGGCTTATCAGCATTTTTGTAACAACCCTTTCTCTTATCAGGTGTCTGCTTTATTTAACCCTGGAGACGGCGAGATCTTTGGCGTTCATGCAGGACTTAACTCATTTAAAAAGGTTCTTCACGAACGAATCACACATTACGACGGTTCAATCAGAAACAAAGTCCAAGTAAATTCTTTGTTATACCGAAACGGTGTTCTCGAGGGTGTTGAACTTGATGAGTCACACGGGCATGTTCTTTGCAAATATGTTATTTGGAATGATTCTCTAGACAAACTCAAAGAATTGCTTCCTAATAAATGGCGTTTTCGTACTTTACGAAAAAATTGCGTTAGCAACCAAATTGATTTTCACTGGTTTACAACACGTTTTTCTGTGGACACAAACTATTTACCTGAACTCTTAAAATCAAACGCCGTTGTAATCAAAAATCCCAAAAAAGAACTCGTTGGCGATAATTTTCTTTATATTCAAACTAAGGCAAATAAAATTGAACCAAAAACTGTTTTGAGCGTTAACTTTTTACTCCCAAAATCAGCACTCACAGAAGAAGAGGAGTTTTTTGATCAATACTTTGATGCGATCAAACAAAGTCTCATTAACCTCATGCCCTTTTCTGATGACTCAATAGAATTCCAATTCCCTGTTAAAAGCAAAAACATGCCTACAGATACTTTGTTTCCTCTCAATGAAAACGATTTTGAGATTTTCCGTCACAGTGCCTCTAATAATGGTGTGACCACACAGAATGAACGAAGTTTTGTTAATTTATTTAAACTCAATTACACCACCCCTTCTCCCAACTTTTACATTTCACACCCTTCTATCTTTGCTGGATTTGGATTAGATTCCAAGCTCATGCTCGGTCTAAAAATCACAGATCTCATCTGGCAAGAGGTCGAAAAGGTCAAAAAACGCGCCATGAAAACAGAGCGTAGGATTGCGTAATCTGCCACCCCCCAAATAAAATCTCTTAAACCTCTCTTCCAGAGACTAAAGTCTCCGGCTATATGCTATTGTCCTAAAGGACATTCCTTCCTAGTCCTGCAAGGACTAAAGCATAAAGCCTGGGATTTTAATCCCAGGAAGACTTGTGATATCTTTGTAGGGGCACAGCATGCTGTGCCCCTACACTTTTTATGATGAATAGAATATTTTTTTAGACTGGATCCCCGCCTCCGCGAAGATGACACCCAATATAACAATCCCGTTTTTTCCAAAAAACCTTTATCCCCTCAAACACGCAACAGGAATATAAATTACTCGAACATAGAACTATATAAATTTGCATCAGGAGTTTCTATGGTTCTTGCTAGGTCTAATATACAAATTCAAACTACAGCTTTTAAAAGTTTCACAATTTATGATGGAGTTTGTTCAGCAAATCACTCATTCACAGGTTTTGAAACCTCGACAGATGCCCCTTTAAAAGCAGCGAGCGAATCGCAAAATGCAGGAAATGCACTTGGTCAAGTTGAAGCAGGAGGGGCACAAGCAACAAAGAGTGGCCCCCAAAAAAAAGCACCTTGGCATGCTTTTTATACAAGATGGAGACATCATGATAATCCAGCTGTTTTAGGCAAATTAGCATCTCAAGGTGATACAAAATCATTAGAAGCACTTCTTCAACTTCCTAGAAGTGTTGGTAAATATATGTCCATTAATGATTTAGCAAAATCAGATCTTCATCTACTTGAACCTCATTTATCTGCCGGATTAAGAGATGAACTTATTGACGCCTCAAGAGCATATCCAGAAACTGAATATGCCATGCAGGTTTTTGCACATGATGGCCTAGAAACAGCAGCGTTTTTAGAGGCCCTTATGAGAAATCCCTCAACACAATTAAGAGCCCTAGCTGTCATGGATTCATCTCCAAACAAGTTTTTAGAAGTGAGCCATGATCTTAGTGAGAGTTTTTATACAAGCTTTGTACGCCTGGTTGGAAAGAACAATGAAAAAGCCTTAAGGGCTTTTGAAACACTGACAAGTAGCGAAGGAATTGTGCCTAGTCTTCTAGAACAACAGTGCTACGCTCAAAGAAATAATCTAGTTGAAGCGGCTATTAAAAGCAGTAAATTAGAAAGCACGTTAACAAGCATGTCCTGCCGCTCAAGCAGAATAGAAAGAGGTCAGTGGTTAAGCACTCTTATGGTCGACTCATCCGGTTTGCGTAAAAACGTCACAGGTGCAATAGCGCGCATGGCAGCAGCTATTTTCCAAGCTGGTCTCAAAGTAATTTTTTCACCTAATGAATCTCACCTAGAACATTTTATTCAGCGTACCTGCCAAGCTGCAAGAAAGGGAAATGAGGAGACCAGAGCCTTAGCCGCCATCGTCTCAGGGGCCAATGCAATGGAAATGCCTACACTGGTCGATAAATTCATCCTCTATCCTGAACCCGCTGAGTGGGCACTAGAATTTGCCTATGGAGATATGTTGACTGACACTGACACTGCTGTAGAAGGCCTGTATTTTAGAACAGTAACTACGCAAAGCAAAACAAATTTTAACTTACTTCTCAATCTCCTAGAATCTAATCCTGTTGCTGAAAAAGCCCTCTATCTATTAACCGAAACCCCTTTTGAGGATGAAGCCAATAGAGCTCTATTGGAATTCAGAACAGCAAAACTTAGAGACGCGCACGCAACTGTTATTTCAGATGCTAATGAATTAACTAAAATTGCAGAGACCAGAAGAAATCTCAATCCAGAACCTTTAAACCCGGGGGATCTGGCAAATGAAGTTAGGTACGTACTAGTTCAACTCCCAAATGGGGCTTACGAATTCATAATAGGAACCTGTTTTTTTTCTAACCATTTAGGGATGGCCCTTGGTCATAAAGTTGTGGCTGCGGGATTTGTTGGCGTTGATCTTTTAGGGAGTCGCGTGAGCAGAATAAGGATAGACGGACAAAGCGATGAACTATACACTGTAACACAACATGTGTCACAAATAAATAAAAAACATCCCGTAGCTGATCGATCTGGATTAAAGGCTGCCCAAGTTATTTTGGCAGTACACTTTGACTGTCCTGTTGTTACTGAAGCATATCTTGGTTATGCAGGTTGATCTATTTCCCTTTCCTCTTCACTAACCTCTCCTCACGCCTTTGTCTCCCTGCTTCATATCTCTTTTTTTCTTCAAGCGTTTCAGGAAAAACAGGAGGAACAGGTTGAGCTTTGCCCTTTTTGTCTAGAGAGACGAATGTGAGATAGGCGCTGGCTACATGCCGTTCTTCGCCCTTGATAGGATTTTCGGCAAACACTTTCACGCCTACTTCAATGGATCGATTACTTGTATAATTCACCGATGACTTAAGAGTGACCAACTCGCCTAATTTAACAGGCGTGATAAAAGAAAGACTATCCATAGAAGCAGTCACAACAAGGGTGCGACAATGGCGAAAGGAAGCAATGCTTGCGGTCTCATCAATCCAAGACATGAGCGTCCCCCCAAAGAGATTGCCCATGGGATTCGTGTGTTCTGGCAATACCATGTGATGGTTTTCGGTTTTAGATAAAGAAACTGGTTTTTGATTTTGATTCTTCATTTTTTAGAATTCCTCCCTTAGTTTTGGTTCTCTCACAGCCTTCACCTCATCAAGTCGTTTACGATATGTAAACTGAGGTGAATCTTTGAGAACCTGAGGATTCTCTGTTATTTCTTTTTGAACCTGAATCATCGTGTCGCAGAAACTATCGAGCGTGTCTTTGGATTCAGTCTCTGTGGGCTCGATCATAATAGCACCAGAAACAATGATGGGAAAATAAACTGTTGGCGCGTGCACACCAAGATCGAGCAATCTTTTGGCAAGATCGAGTGTTTTAATCCCTGTGGCTTTGAAGGATTTGTCCGAAAAAACCACCTCATGCATTGAAGGAGCCTCGCAAGCCAAAGAATAATGGTTTTTAAGACGAGCTCTAATATAATTTGCATTGAGCACAGCCATGTCCGACACTTGTTTGAGTCCTTCTGCACCCATCTCGCGAATATAGGCATAAGCACGAACGAGCATAGCAAAATTTCCAAAAAATGCCCTCACACGCCCAATAGACTCAGGTCTGTTAAACAAAGCTGTGTAACGGCCGTTATCCTTTCTGGCAATCACTGGTATGGGCAAAAAGGGCTCGAGTTCTTTTGTCACAACAACAGGACCAGAACCAGGCCCGCCACCACCATGTGGTGTTGAAAATGTTTTGTGCAGGTTAATGTGCAAACAATCAACACCCAAATCTGCCATACGCACATGTCCTAAAACAGCATTGAGATTAGCCCCATCACAATAAATAAAACCACCCTCATCATGAACAATGTCTGTGATGGCTTTTATGTTTTTTTCGAAAACACCAAGAGTGGAAGGATTGGTTACCATGAGACAGGCCACATCTTTGTCCATGACTTTTTTCACCGATTCTGGCGTCATGTAACCTTCTTCAGTCGTCTTTACAGTGATAACTTCATAACCACAGAGATTGGCTGATGAAGGATTTGTGCCATGGGCTGAATCAGGAATAATAACTTTCTTTCTTGGATTACCCTTTGCAGTCAAACAAGCCCTGATCATAAAAAGACCCGTAAGTTCTCCATGAGCCCCTGCCGCAGGTTGAAGTGTAACGGAATCCAATCCTGTAATTATTTTCAGTAATTTACCCAATCCATACATGATACGTAAATTACCCTGAATGGTGTACTGGTACTGCATAGGATGCGCGAGTCTAAAACCCTCTAATAAAGCTAGTTCCTCATTGATGCGAGGATTGTACTTCATAGTGCAAGAACCTAAGGGATAAAAATGCGTATCAATGGAATAATTGAGTTGTGACAATCTTGTGTAATGACGCACAACATCGAGTTCGGAAAGTTCTGGTAATTTTGCAGGAGTTTGACGACGCAATTCCTCTGGCAAAAAATCTTTAATTGATTTTCCTTCAACATCGTCTGTCTTAAAAGAATATCCCATCCGTCCAGGGTTTGATTTTTGATAAATTGTTTTTTCTTCAGTTTTTATAAAAACCTCCTGATTCTCTCAGCAAATATCTCTACATCCATTGAGCGGTTCATTTCAGTAGTACAGATGAGTATATGTCTTTCTAACTCGGGATAATAGGTGGACAGATCAATGCCTGCCAAAACACGATCTTTGAGCAATTTGATAACAGCCTCGCGAGCAGGCACAGCAAGCTCTATCACTGTTTCATTGAATTTTGGCGCACTAAAAAGAACAGCCTTATCACTTTCTTCTTTAAGTATAGATTCTAGTTGTTGGAGCCTTTGCATATTAATAAGCGCGATTTTTTCTAAACCTTTTGGCCCTAGAAGCGAAAGATGAATAGCACACATCAAAGCACACAAACCTTGATTTGTGCAGATATTCGAAGTGGCTTTTTCGCGCCTAATGTGTTGTTCGCGTGTAGCAAAAGTGAGAACATAACCTCGTTTGCCATCAAGATCCTCTGTTTGTCCCACTAATCTGCCTGGCATGTTTCGAATGTATTTTTTCTTAGTTGCAAAAAGACCTAAGTAAGGGCCTCCGTAATTTAACCCTACACCAAAACTCATGCCTTCGCCAATTGCAATATCAGCACCTACTTCAGCAGGAGATGTGAGAACAGCGTAGGATAATGGTTCTGCTGTGGCCACAACAAACAAGGCTGGTTTTTCTGCGATTATTTGCCCAAGAGGAGCCAAGTCTTCAATGACTCCAAAGAAATTGGGTGACTGTACTAAAACTGCCGACACTGAATCATCTAGGTTATCTTTTATAAAATCCGTATCGAGCCTTCCTTCTTTAGTGAGTGGGATTTCGATAATTTCGTAATCTTGATGTTTAAAATATGTTTTGATGACTTCTCTGTAATGGGGATGAAGAGTTCGCGCGACCAAGGCCTTTTTCTTTTTATTCACCCTATTCGCCATGATCAAAGCCTCAGCACAAGCCGTGGACAGATCATAGTTACTGGCATTGGCAACTTCCATGCCTGTGAGTTCACAAATCATGGTTTGAAACTCAAAAATAGCCTGAAGTGTCCCTTGTGAAACCTCGGCTTGATAAGGTGTGTAGGCAGTGAGAAATTCACCTCTTTGAATCAGTTGAGAAATCACAGCAGGAACATAGTGATGATAAGCTCCTGCCCCAATAAAATTTGAACCTTCAGAGAGATTGATATTGCTATCAGCTATTTCTCTAAGTTCATCTCTGAGTTCTAATTCAGATAAGGCTTTTGGTAATTCGAGTTGTGATTTTAAGCGAAGGTCATCTGGAATACCCTTAAAGAGATCATCCACACTCGCAACACCAATTGTCTTTAACATCTCTTCGATATCTTTTGAACTATGAGGAATATAGCGCATCTTGGGGGAAGCTATGAGTCATGAGTGATGAGTGATGAGCACAAATCACGAAGCTCAAAGCTCTCAATTAAGATTCTTCTGCAATAAAGGCTTCGTAAGCATCAGAAGCCATGAGTTTTTCGAGTTCTGACTTGTTTTCTGTTGCCACTTTAATAATCCAGCCTTCACCGTAACAATCATCATTAATAATCCCTGGATTATCAGAAATGAGTTCATTCACCTCTGTAATCTTACCTGTAACAGGCATGTAAATATCTGAAACAGACTTAACTGATTCCACAACACAAAAAGCATCGCCAACACCAAACTCGTCACCTGGTTGTGGGAGCTCTACATGCACAATGTCACCAAGTTGTTCTGTAGCATATTCAGATATGCCAATAGTGATTGTCTCACCCTCGGTCTTTAACCATTCATGTTCTTTGCTGTACTTTAATTCACTGGGGTAATTTGCCATTGGTTTCTCCTTAAATATATTTAAAATTTCGTAAGGGCACGGCGCGCCGTGCCCCTACTATTAAATTACATTTTCTTATAAAACGGTGTCTTTACAATAATGGCTTTTTTACGACGACCTCGAATGTCGAGCTCTATTTCTTTATCGATCTCTACATGAGAAATATCGATCAAAGCCAATCCAATTGATTTTTTGAGTGAGGGAGAAAAAGTTCCACTTGTCACATAACCAATTTTTTGATCACCAACATAAACATCACAACCATCTCGACCTATTCCAGGTTCAGTCAATTCAAAACCCACAACTTTTCTTTTTAAACCCTCGTCTTTTACTTTTTGTAAAGCCTCTCTCCCAATAAAATCACCTTTTTTAAGTTTAATAACCCAACCGAGACTTGCTTCGAGAGGACAAATCTGATCACTGATCTCGTGACCGTAAAGACTATACGCCACTTCTAAGCGCAATGTATCTCTTGCCCCTAAACCAACTGGTTGAATGCCAAATTCTTGGCCAAGCGTCATCACATCCTGCCACAGTTCACACGCTTTACTCACTGGCACCATGACTTCAAATCCTGATTCACCAGTGTAGCCTGTTCTCATCACATAGGAAGGCGCGCCATGGTATTCAGGTTGTGAAAAATTATAATATTTGAGGGAGGAAAAATCTGAGTTATAAATTTTACTAACCAACTTTTCGCTATTGGGGCCTTGGATTGCCAACATGGCGAATTCATCAGATCTATCTATTATTTCAACACCCTCTTTGTTTTGGTCCATCAACCACTTGAGATCTTTTTGCAAATTTGCGGCATTAACAACAGCAATGTACTCTGTTGGAGAGACACGGCTTAAGATGAGATCATCAACCACTGTGCCATTTTCGTAACATAGCAATGTGTACTGACAAGTGCCATCCTCGAGCTTTGTGACATTATTCGTTGTCACACGATTGAGATATTCTTCGGCTCTCTTACCCGAAATAAAAAACTCTCCCATGTGGCTCACATCAAAAACACCAACCTTAGTTCGTACTGCTTCATGTTCTTGAATCACACCTGAATATTGCACTGGCATTTCCCAGCCTGCAAAAGGAACAAGACGGGCTTTGAGTTTTTTGTGCTCTTCGTACAACGGTGTTTTTCTTAATTTCGACATCTAGAACTCTCTTTTCATTGTTCATTTATGTACCTTGTCCTGAGCCAGGTCGAAGGATTTTTCACTTTTCATTTAATAGCTGCCTTGCCGCTTTCAAAGTATTCTTCATCAACATTGTAATCGTCATTGGCCCTACACCACCAGGTACAGGTGTGATAAAAGCCGCTTTTTCTTTCACCCCTTCAAAATCAACATCACCACAAAGTTTGCCATTCTCATCACGGTTCATTCCCACATCGACAACAACAGCGCCCTCTTTTACCCAATCTTTTTTAACCATTTTTGCTTTTCCTACAGCAGCGATGATTATGTCCGCTGCCTTTGCCTTAGCAGAAAGATCAATAGTTCGAGAATGAGCTAAGGTAACAGTAGCATGCTCTTTGAGAATCATAATAGCCTGTGGTTTTCCTACAATATTTGAGCGACCTATAATGAGAACATCTTTTCCCTTTAACTCTATCTTGTAATGTTTAAAAATCTCCATCACACCACTGGGTGTACAAGGCATAAGAGCATCATAACCTGCCAATAACCGACCCATATTTTCAGGGTGAAAACCATCAACATCCTTTTTTGAATTGATAGCGTTGATGATTTTTTCTTCACTGATATGTGATGGGAGTGGCAACTGGACCAGGATACCATGAACATTTTTATCTTTGTTTAAAGAATCAACGAGGCTGAGAAGATCTTCTTCGGATATAGTTTCGTCAATTTGATGATGGGTGGATTTAATCCCGCATTTTTGCGCTGTTTTGATCTTATTTTTAACGTAAATCTGACTTGCTGGGTTTTCTCCAACAAGAACAGTGGCCAAACCTGGGACAATGCTTGTGCTCTCGGTAAAGGTTTTCACCTCAGCAGTGAGTTCTTCTTTAAGCTTTGCAGCAACTAGTTTTCCATCAAGTATTGTGGTCAAGGGTATCTCCTAGCATCGTCTGTCGGTAATGGTTACGAAGCCCGTTTCGTCAATCGGTAATGGTTACGTGATGAAATATTGACGTAACCCAAACCGCTAAACGATACGGGCTTCGTAACCGTAGCCGATAGACGCATTCGTGGCAGAATATTTAGTGAATTGAAGGGCGTTTGGCAATAGAGATTTTAGGGGAATCTTAGGGTTCTATGAATTTATCAAAAGCCTCATACTTTCTTGAAATCCATACATAATTGACAAGGTAAGCGAGGATAAATCCCGCCCCAACATCTAAGATATAGTGTTGCTTAACCAAAACCGTTGAAATGGAAATGGCAACAGCCAAAAACAAAAATGTCCACTTAAATTGGGGGCGATAGCGCTTAATTATAAAGTAAATGAGAAACACAAAGGACACGTGCATGGAGGGAAAGGTATTGATGGGAGCATCCATCTGATACAGATAACCAACCAATACAGCTATTGTAGAGTCCATTGAGAAAACCGGTCTGAGGCTGTATTCAACAGGAAAAATGAGAAAAAACATATTATGAATGAGAATAGTGATAAGAAATGCCACAAGGATTTTCATGATTCGTTGTTTTTTCGTGATCATCATGAACACAGAAATTGGGAGAACCCATTGAATGATATAGATGAAGATAGTCATCGGCATAAAAGGAATCTGCTCTTCACCTGGCAAAAGAAGACTGACTTCAGAAAGGCTTAAATACGACATGACAAGCTTTTGTGAACCCATATAGGTGCCCACGCAAAATAGCAGCATTGCAATGACTATGAGAAGTCTATCTCTAAGGCTCATAGGATTATTGTATCATATTTTGACGTTTTGGTCATCAATCACGTCTAGCGTCCTGAGTCTAGAGTCTAGCGAACGCTATTTACGCCAGACGCTAAACACTAGACGTTAGACACAATATCCCATTGCTTTCCTCTTTCCTCTGTACTAAAAAAACACACAGGGTTGTCCACATATAAATAGCATTTTATAATTTGTACATTATGCGACAAACACGTATTTAACGTGTTATATCAGCGGGTTATAGATTGCTCAATTGACGTAACGTACACAAAGAGTTATAATAAAAGCGACATGCCAAGAAAACGAACAAAACCAAGAATCAATATTTTTCAATATTCTGATTTTAGAACCTATCTCAAGGATCTCGTGCATGAACTCAAAGAGCTAAACAAAAACTTTACCATGAGAACCTTTGCTGAACAGGCAGGTTTTGGATCCCCTAGTTTTTTAAAGATGATTATTGATGGCGAACGTACACTCACTGAAAAAGCCCTTCCTAAGTTTTGCGAAACTCTAAATATTAAAAATCGCGAAAAGGACTTTTTTATCACCTTAGTCAAGTTTAACCAATCAACAGATCCTGATACAAAAAAGATCCTTTTTGAAGAACTCAACAAACTCAGACCAAGGGTAACCTTTTCAAAAATTAAGAACCATCAGGCCAAGTATTTATCAAATGATTACTATGCAGCTATTCGAGAAATGGTTCTCTTAAAAGATTTTAAGGAAGACGCCAAGTGGATTGCAGCAAAATGCTTACCACGCATCTCCCCTACTGAAGCTAGAGAAGCTATTGAGACATTATTAGAACTCAGAATGCTCAAGCGCGATGAAAACAATAACCTTGTGCAATCTGATCCCATTGTAGACACAGGCCAAAGTGCTACAGAAATAGAGGCCTTTAGTTTTCATGAAGCAGTCTTGAATAAAGCCAGACGTTATCTAGGACATCTTGAACAAGAAAAACGTAATTTTACAGCACTCACTATTCCTATCCCTACTTATCTTGAAAAAGAGATTTCAAAAAGAATAGATTCTTTTCAAAATGAAATCCTAGACCTCGTTAATGCCGAGAACATACACTACGACAATGTTTATCAATTAAATGTGCAGCTTTTCCCTGTCACAAATAATCCGTTAATCAAAAAGAAGAAAAATAAATAAATGAAACAGGGCATACAACATCTCACCTCATTGAGTTTTCTTATCATCACATTATTGATTATTTGCTCATGCGGAGATGCGGGAACAAGAGTGGGCAACCCTCCAACCACATCATCAGCCTACCCTGTAAATTTGGCTATAGCGTCACCTCTCGAAGCTTCACCCACTGCCATTACAAGCCTCAATGCCACTACTGAAGATAGCTCTGTCATGTACACCGCAGCTATTCCCAGTTACAACAATGAAGTAAACACCATCTTAGAAGGAACAACCATCACTGACTGCAGTTTTGGCGATCTAGATTCACTGGCGGATGAAATCGTTAATGCAGACTGTTATGGACCTGCCTTTGCCTACGAGAACCACCCTAATGGTGATAATTCCAGTGGTATTGCTGGTTCTGGTGATGCTGGAATTTGGATGGCAATAGATCCAGTCACAAACGAAGCCTGTGCAGCTGCCCAACTTAATGCCCGCTTGGATGGCTTTTCAATCAAAAACCTTATTATTCAAAAAGTCCTGGCCAGCACTATTTGCACAATGAATGTTAACTCACTTTCCTTTGCAGCAAATGATACTCCCCTTGATCTCACAGACGAAATGACAGACATGCTCACTCAAAATAGCATCACAGCAACGACTATCACTAGCGCTAGCATCACTGTTTCGACTGATTCAGTAACAGGAAATACTGTATATACATACTCACTAGTTCTGAATCATACAGAGACTGGCGAAACCACAGCAATCCCTATTTCTATAAACATGCAACATGAACCTATGGATGCAGATAATGACACCTACATTGGCCACTTGTCATTCAGTTTACCAGATGAACAAGCAGGACTGTGTCCTACAGAAACAACAAATGCTACTTCTGTTCTCTACAATATGGGAGAATCAGATAATCTCAAATTCAGGGCAGAAAGTGCCATGTATTGTGGTTTAAATGTTGATCCTTTTGTTGACGGCCTGCTTGATCCCACAGACACATTTGATGCCACAACAAATCCCACTGGTTGGACATCAAACAGGATTAACTTCCAGTCTGACTTTGATTTTGAAACCTTTGTCGGATTCTATTCCTACTCATGGCAGGCAGGACAGTCAGATGGTTTTATGCGTGCTTTAAATATTAGCCTCGAACTCGATGTAAATAACCTGCTTGTAGGTGATGCTTATTTTGGTTTTTCTGCAGATGCTGCCCTGGGAACATATGACAACACAGCTAGTGGTTTTATCTGTAACTGGTCGCTTCCAGGAAACAGTCGTACCCTTGTAGATCTTGTTCAATACCAAGAAATCCAAGAAGGCGTTAATGGTCTTTTTACACCTACCCAATCAAAAATCACCTACTCACCTCAGGTTGAATGTAGTTATTTAAGTAGTGATCCACATTTTGGAACATTCTCTTATGATACTGATGGAGATGGCGTTGTTGACACAAATCCCAATACTGAAGTGATAAACGATCTTTTGATCACTTCTGATGTTGATGGTGATGGTTATATTGATGCGATCATTGATTCTGGCATTATCTTGCCAGTGACTTTGACTGACATTAATTAGTAATTCTTTACATTTCTATCTTCAAATCTTACTCACAAGTTGATACTCCTAAACTTTAAGTGTATACTACTGAATATTATCAATTTTAGGGGGAAAACATGAAAAATAAATTATCTTTATTAGTGACGTTGGTGTGCATTTTTTTCATTTCAGGCTGCGGCTCATCAACTGACTCAAACTCTCCTGGTTCAGGGACAACTACAGTGGAAGCAACCACATACGCGGTTTTTGGCGAGACATTCAGCAATCAAGTTCCTGCAGGCCTAAAAACAGGTGGTGTAAACCTAAGTATCAGTGCAAGTTTATCTACTCTTTTTTCTCTAGCTGGCACATGTGATGAAGATTACACTGATTGTCCTTATTTAACAGAAGCAAATGGAGCAGACTCCATGGCTGGGGAAATTCTGTCACGCCTTTGGGGCATAGATTACAATGACGAATGCACTGATGATCTTTTCACAGCAGGCACTTGTTTTACATGTACTGATTGCTCAAGCGGCAGCGAAGGCTCTGATTACATCATCCCTACAGTTTTAGATGACCCAGATTCATGTTCGACTGACTCTTCAGGCCGCTATGTTAACTTTGGAATAGATCCCTGTCGTTTTGACTCAATGATTGCCGATATTGAAAACATGGATACATGTTATTCTGTTGAAGGCACAGATGTTGACATCTCTTCTGCCATACCTTGGTACACTTCATGGGACATTCCACAAATTGTAAATTTCTCTGGCTATCAAAAAAGCTCAGATACTGATGGTGGAGGTATGTGGTGGACTATCAATGACGGTGATTCTGCAAACACTCAATACTTTGTCTCACTGAATTCTGACTGGCTTTATGGCGGTGTAAAAGACACGGCAAATGATCATTTTATCTTTTTTGGAACAGGATCCCCGGCTTATTATTCGAGCAATGGAGAAGACGAAGGTATTAACATAGCTGGTTATGCAGGCAGCCTCACTGAGTCTACACAAGAATTTGAGGTTATTCAGGTTCGTGATCAGTCTCCAAATTCTTATATCTATCGAATCAAGTCTAACGGAACTCATATTTGGGGACAGCGCTGGGCCGGAGATGGCCTTTTTGACACCCCTGAAGAAGTAGCAACACACAAAGACAGCCCTACAGCAAACCGTTGTGTTGAAATTGGCTCCAGCATTGTTTCTTCAAAATATGTCCCTCTATCAGAATGTGTTACTTCTTTTGGAAAGGCATCAGTTGCTGAATTGAATGATGATGATAATTTTATTTTGAAAATTATCGATACAACAACTGCAAGCTCAATTGATTTTTCAACAGCACTGACTTCAGACACAACCTCTGCATGCGCTGAGGAAAAAACAGACACTGAATAAATCAGATTTAAATAAATTACCCCATTCCCATTTTAGACATCATCGCAGCCATTTTGCCACCCATCATCCCTTTCATCATCTTTCTCATCTGCTCAAATTCCTTCATGAAGCGGTTGATATCTGCCACAGACGTCCCACTGCCCATAGCAATGCGACTACGGCGTGAACCATTAAGAATTTTGGGTTTGCGACGCTCTTTAATGGTCATGGAATTAATAATAGCTTCTTTTTTCTTAAGCTCGCCTTCAGCCTGATCCATGTTCACATTCTTTGTGATTTTTTTTGCGCCTGGGAGAAATTTGATGAGAGATGACATGGAACCCAGCTTTTTCATCTGACGAAGTTGCTGTCTAAAATCTTCTAAATCAAATTCATTCTTTGTCATTTTCTCTGCTAATTCTTGTGCAGAGTCTTCGTCGATGAGTCCTTCTGCCTTTTCAACAAGAGACATGATGTCGCCACGGTCTAGAATACGAGAAACAAGGCGGTCTGGATGAAAAGGTTCAAGCTCACTAAGCTTCTCACCCATCCCAACAAAATATATAGGACAACCTGCTACTGATTGAATTGAAAGAGCTGCCCCACCTCTGGCATCACCATCCATTTTTGTGAGTACAACACCGTCGATATTTAAGACATCGTGAAACGTTTTAGCCACATGAACAGCTTCTTGCCCTGTCATGGCATCAGCCACAAAGAGAACAGTTGGTTCGTCGAGCTTTTTTTGCATCTTTTTGAGCTCACCCATCATGTCATCATCAACATGAAGGCGCCCTGCTGTATCGACAATTACGATATCGGTAAACTGTGCCTGAGCTTCGCTCACAGCTTTTTTGACTGTTTTAATAGGATCTTTTTTGATGTTGGTGTCGTACGCTTGAATATCAATTTGCCTAGCAAGAGTCTTTAACTGCTCTACTGCTGCAGGACGATTAAAGTCTGCTGGAACAAGATAGGGTCTTCGCCCCTTTTTTTTGTAATGGAGTGCTAGTTTTGCAGCTGTTGTTGTTTTACCAGAACCTTGAAGCCCCACCATGAGAATCACATGAGGTGGCTTTCCATCTAAGACTAGATTCTTCTGTTCCCCACCTAAAGTTTTGATGAGTTCTGTTTGAACAATTGTGAAAAATTGTTGTGCAGCTGTGTTCGAACCAATGACTTCTTGGCCTAAAGCGCGTTCTTTGATGTGAGAAAGAAGTTCTTTGACGACAGTGACGTGAACATCAGCTTCGAGTAATGCAAGACGTACCTCTCTGATAGCCTCTTGGATATTTGACTCTCGAATAACGCCTGTGTTGCGAAGCTTCTTGAAGACTCCGCCTATTTTGTCGGATAAATGATTAAACATAATTTGTGAATCGATAATCGTGGATAGTGGATTGCTTTTGATCGTCCATCGTATCCTCGTTTTTTCGTAGCCTTTTTCCCAAGGCCCAAAGGCCCTTAGGTCCCTAGGTCCAACTTTCTATTAAATTCATACATAAACACCGTCCCCGCTTGAGCCACATTAAGAGAATCAAAGCCCGCTGCCATGGGGATTTTTACTTTTATGTCACAGGTTTCGGAAACCAAGCGACGAAGACCTTTGCCTTCGGACCCTAAAACAATTGCAGCCCGAACGCCAGGGTCAATTGTATTCAAATCCTGAGAATCAGCATCAAGTGATGCCCCATAAAGCCAAAATTTATTTTTCTTGAGAACTTCCATGGCACGCACAAGGTTGGTTACTGATATTATTTTTAAATGCTCAATAGCCCCTGCACTCGCTTTTGCCACTGTTGCTGTAATGGGTACTGATCGATCACGAGGGACAATCACTTCTTTCACACCAAACGCAAGAGCAGATCGGCAAAGTGTGCCAAAATTTTGAGGGTCTTGAACACTGTCTAAAACGAGAACAAGATTTCTTTCAGGCATTTCTTTTACAGTATCTTCTAGGAAATATTCTGGGTAGGGTCCCACACGCGCCACAACGCCTTGATGCACAGCTCCCTGTGTGATGTTTGTAATTTCACTCATCTCAGCATGCGCGATTTTCACTCCGTGCTTTCTTGCCACATCAAACAGCTCTGTATCTTTTGCCTGTTGAACCGAAGTCGCCACAAGAACCTCATGGGTTTTTCTTTTGCCAGCTTTGATGGCCTCTACAACAGGGTTTTTGCCATAAAGAATATTGGTCAGAGGCTTTTTGCTATGATGTTGTCTTCCCTTTTTCACGAAAAGTTCTATAGAATTTATAAGGGTGAAATGGAAGGATTTTATGAAGATTTAAGCTTGAGCCCTTTGTAACAAGAGGTTATAAGCTAATAAGAATGGGCTAAACTATTTGTGTTAACATAAACGGAGGCGTAACATGCTTAGCAAAAAATATTATCTCGTATTCATCATCCTGGCAACATTCGTATTTCAAATTTATTCAGTTCAGGCACAAACAGATGCAGCTGTTCAAAAAACCCAAGAACCCACTCCACAGGCAACAACCATAACAGCACCGCCACCACCGCCTCCTCCTCCACCAAAACCAAAAGGAACTCCATTACCCATTACTAATATGAGCATGGACGGAAATTTTGATGTCACTTTAAGGCAGGCCAAAGTTCAAGATGGCATTCTGACTACAGTACTTCTCTATAAAAATACCACAAATGCCCGAGTAAAAATGGGGTTTCCCATTGCCGATGTTTATTATGTAGATAATCAGGCCAAAAAGAAATACCTCGTCTTACAAGACGAAAACAAAAAATGGCTTGGCGCGCCAATATGCAAAGATCAATTATCTGACCCCAATGCCTGTTTTCGAGGTGGTGTAGAAGTGCCCATGCAAGGAAAACAAGTTGTTTGGTTTAAATTCCCTGCACCAACATCTGATATCATCAATCTTGTTATTCCTAGCGCAATTCCATTTGAAAATGTAGCAGTAACACGATGATAAATTTCAAACAAAAATCTGCCCTCCTTGTTTTCTTCTTCGTTCTTATTCTCTCTTTTCCTGCTTGGAGCTGGGATGTAGATAAACCTTTTGATCCAGAGGTTCATGAGATTGCAAAAAAAGCCTTAGAGCGTTTAGGACCTAACCGTGGCGCTATCAAACTGGCTCCTTCTGTAAGCCACACAATCTTAGGGTTGGATGCTAATACAGGTTCAGACCAGGCTGACATTAATTCTCAAGGACTAGGGCTTGTTTCTACTGTTAAAGATTTGGAAGCAGCCATGAAGGATCTTAAGGCACAAGAGACTAAGTTCGAAATCAAAATCGATTTGTCCAGCGATGTTCTTTTTGATTTTGATAAAGCCACCATTAAAGATATTGCTGCCACAGAACTTTCAAAAGTCTCCCTTATCGCTCAGAAAAAGGCCAAGACAATTCAAATCATTGGTCACACTGATGCAAAAGGAAGTGACGAGTACAATCAAAAGCTCTCTGAAAAGCGCGCATTGTCTGTTAAAGATTGGTTAGTGATTAATGGGGGGATTTCTAAAGACATCATCACAACAAAAGGTCTTGGAGAATTAGAGCCCATAGCCCCTAATGAAAATACTGATGGGTCTGATAACCCTGAGGGTCGCGCCAAAAATCGAAGAGTTGAGATTATTATTAAGACTTAAACTACCCTTTCACTGCTGTCACCATCATCACACCATAATTGAGGAAGGTTTTGGAACCAGCGTTGCCGTAAGGCAAAAAAACACCCGTCTCTTCCTTGAAAACGATTAAAAAATGGAGCGATTAATAAATACTTGCCGTCATTTTTGTCCGCCAGCAACGCTGGCCTTCAAAAATGGCGCAATTTGGAAAATCGACCTGCATTTTTTTCCGTTTGAAAGGAAGAGACAAAAAAAACCTAGTGCAAACACTCCGTTTCAATTGACATAAAGCCAACTTTAAATAAGAACCCTCATGAAGGGAAATCCTATGACTAATAAAATATCAAAAATCGGCATCCTCACTGGTGGTGGTGACTGCCCTGGCCTTAATGCTGTTATTCGCGCTGTAGCTAAAACAGCCATGAACGATCACGATATATCCTGTGTGGGAATTAAAGATGGTTATGAAGGCCTTATCCTCGATAAAATGGTGAATTTAAAATACGAAAACGTGAGCGGCATCCTATCACAAGGCGGCACGATCTTAGGTTCCTCAAACCGTGCCAACCCCTTTTCTTTTGACATTGATCATTCAGGCAAACCAAAAGACTGCTCTGATAAAGTTATTGCCAACGTTAAAAAAGCTGGCCTAGACGCGCTCGTTTGTATCGGTGGTGATGGCACTTTAAGTATTGCCCATGTGCTAATGAAGAAAGGCATCCCTGTTGTTGGTGTTCCTAAAACAATTGATAATGATTTGTTTGGAACAGATGTCACTTTTGGCTTTGATACCTCTGTTCATGTGATTGCCGAAGCCATTGATCGCCTGCACACCACAGCTCAATCTCATCACAGAGTCATGATTGTTGAGACAATGGGACGTTACGCTGGATGGTTGGCACTTTACGGTGGCCTTGCTGGTGGTGGTGATATTATTCTCATTCCAGAAATTAAATACAGCTTAGAAAATGTCTGTAAACGAGTTCATGAGAGAAGCAAGCGTGGCAAGCGTTTTAGCATTGTTGTGATTTCAGAAGGTGTTAAAATGCCAAGTGGCGAGTACAAAATCAAAACACGTGATGAAGGCAGTCACGATCCAATCAGACTAGGTGGTATTGGTATCTGGTTGGCCCGTGAAATTGAAAACATGACAGGCATTTCTTCCAGAGCCACCATCTTAGGACATCTTCAACGCGGTGGTTCCCCTACAGCCCATGACAGAGTTCTGGCGACTCTTTTTGGACAAAAAGCCATGAAGCTTGTTGCTGAAGGAAACTTTGGTGTGATGGTAGGTTTAAGAGGAACCGAAATGGCCACAACAAAGCTTGACGAAATTGCCAATAAACAACGCCTTGTCATTCCTGATTCCCCCATTATTCAAGCAGCCAAGTCTGTGGGCACGAGTTTTGGGGATGTATAAACGCGCCTAGGCTCCTAAGCGCCTATGCACCTATGGAAGAATAGATAAAAAAAGACAGGCTTTTGGCCTGTCTTTGAATTCTTTTCTTATTGCTGAATCTCGTTAAACTTATACTATCTCATCTTCTGAATCTTCTAAGTCTGCTAATGCATCCAAGCTTTCATTTCCTGCATCAGCCATTCTATCCACAAACTGAGTAATAGTAAACTGCTCCTTCATAGCTTCTACTGAAATTTCTTCTACTTCAGTAACAGCATCACCTTCTGCTGCTGCAACGCCTATTCCAGCTGTTTCTAAATTACATTCCACAGTTCCAAGATCACAAATGAGAGTCATCTCTCCATAGGTTTTTGATTCATTTTTAGCTACAGCAGATTCTGCTTTCAGAGGCGAGGTACCATGTAAGCTCGCTCTAAGTGTTGGTTTTGTATATTCTTGCTTTGGATCCGCTTTTGCATAATTTTCACCAGGAGTTACAACTCCAGAAAGCGCTTTTTTACCATTTTTGTCTAATGCGACATCTGCTGAAGCTTCTTTATTACTTGGGGTTGTTATACTTACTTCAAATTTTGGAATTACAATTTCGCCTGCCATAGATACCTCTCATTACAGTTTACATTAATTAAATATTATACTCTAGTTGACCCCTTTTTTAAAGTCCTGCATGAACTTCGCGTCCATTAATTCCAGTAATCTGCTTTACATCTTCTTCGCTCAAAGCACCTGGTTGACACTGATCAAGCATATTAGCCAAAAGTTTATTAATACCAGCATCTTGCTCTAACATCTCTTCACGAGTTACTTCGCGAACTGACTGGATGCCATATTGTTCAAAATCTGCAACAGCATCTAAAGGACTGAATGTTCTTAATTTATCAGGTCCAAATTCTCTTTTATAAGATAGACTAGCTAGGAAGTCCTTAAACTCATTATCAACCTGCTCTAATTTATCTTCTAAACTGTCTTCTCTTTGAACTGTTTGTAGATTTTGCTTTTTCATAACTACTCCTTTTGCTTTTTGATTCTCTCTATCTATGTATGCAATTGCCCTGCCAACTTTGGAGAATTTTAAAAAAAATCGAAACTTTCATATCTAATTGATATCATTGTCTTTTCCGGTTTTTGCTTCATTTATTTCATATCCCATGTCAGCTTTAATGGGTGTTCGAGTCTCATTATTGGGATTTCTGGGGGACTGAGACACCCTATTATCAATATGATAATAGATGAGTGGATTTGTTTACTCCTGTCCTATCCTCCATCAAGCATCTAGCATCTGGTAGCTAGTATCTGACATCATGTACCTGGCACTTAGAATCTGCTCTCATCACTCATCACTCATCACTCATGACAATTGTCTTATTGAAACTACGAGACAAAAAAGATAATATATCTCTCTGATATTATAGTCATTCGGTTATAATATCACTTTTGTAGGTGCCTGCACCGAGTAACATATTAACATGCCTTTTAGTTTGGAATCGAGGTGCTAGGTATAGAAACACAAGCATAGGTGAACCCCGTTAGAGCAATTTATGAGAAAAGCGCCTGGTCACTCTCCAAATTGTTCTAACGGGGTGAATCCATTATGAATAAATTCCTGAAAAACACGTTAAGTAAATATAAAAACGATAAAACGCGCCTCATGGACATCCTCATTGATATTCAATCAGAATACAGCTGTGTTACAAACGAAGTCTGTTCATTTATTGCCGATCGCCTCAATATTTCACAGGCTGATATTGAACAAACCCTGTCTTTCTATCATTTCTTTTCAAAAAAAGACCGTGGCAAATTTACAATTTATCTCAATGATAGTGTTGTTGCTAAAATGATGGGCAGTGATGAAGTGGCAAAAGCATTTGAAGAAGCTGTTGGCTGTGAATTTGGGCAATTGGGTCCTAATGGTTTTATCGGTCTTTACAAAACATCCTGTATTGGAATGAGTGACCAAGAACCAGCAGCTCTTATCAATAATATCCCTTTTACTAAACTCACACCTTTTCGTGCCAAAGAAATTATTAATGATATTAAAGTTGGAAAGAAACTCGAAGACATTGTTGTCGAAGGATCTGGCGATAGCAAAAACAGCCACCCTCTCATCAACGCGATGGTGAATAATAATATTCGAAAAATTGGCCCTGTGCTCGATAAAAAATACGAAATCGGCTCAGCTATTAAATCTGTTATCAAAATGAAGCCCGATGAAGTTATCAAAGAAATTAAGTTCTCGAGCATCAGAGGTCGAGGAGGAGCTGGTTTTCCAACAGGCCTCAAATGGGAACTCTGTCGCAAAGCCAAAGGAAAAGAAAAATATATTTTTTGCAATGCGGACGAAGGTGAACCCGGCACATTTAAAGACCGAGTACTCCTCACCGAAAGACCACGACTTATGTTCGAAGGCATGGTTATTGCTGGCTACGCCATTGGAGCAACCAAAGGCATTCTTTACATCAGACACGAGTACAAATACCTTCAAGGTTTTCTTGAAAGCATTTTAGAAGAAGCACGCAAAAACAAATACCTTGGCAAAAACATCTTAGGGAAAAAAGGGTTTAATTTTGACATCCGCATTCAATTTGGCGCTGGAGCTTATGTCTGTGGCGAAGAATCAGCCCTCATTGAATCTGCCGAAGGAAAACGCGGAGAGCCCCGTGACCGCCCTCCCTTTCCTGTTGAAAGTGGCTACCTCAATTGCCCGACAGTTGTGAATAATGTCGAAACCCTTTGCTCTGTTACAAAAGTTATTCTCAATGGAGCTACTTGGTATCGATCCTTTGGCACAAAAAAATCTTCTGGCACAAAAGTTCTCAGCATCTCTGGTGATTGCCCCATCCCAGGAATCTACGAAGTTGAATGGGGATTTACTGTAAATGAAATCTTGAAAATGATTGGCGCAAAAAATGTTCAGGCAGTCCAAGTAGGAGGCCCCTCTGGAACCCTTATAGCTCCTAATAAATTTAACCGCACACTCAGTTACGAAGATCTCTCAACAGGAGGCTCTCTTGTTATTATCGGACCTGAACGCGATCTTTTAAGAGATATTGTCCTCGGCTTTATGGACTTTTTTATTGAGGAATCTTGTGGTTCCTGTGTTCCTTGTCGCGCCCTTACAATTCAGTTTAAAGCTAAACTATTAAAAATCCTCGAAGGAAATGGTGTTCTACAAGACATTGAAGACATAGAAGACTGGGCTCCCTGGATGCTCGCTAATCGCTGTGGACTTGGTCACACTGCCATAAACCCAATTATCAGATCACTCAAAAACTTTCGCCATCTCTACGAAAGCTTAATTCAAGAAGACAAAGATTTTGATAGCAGTTTTGATCTTAAAAACGCTGTCAAAGAATCCTGTCAAGCAAGTGGAAGAATACCTAAATAAATTATTATGAGTAAAAAAATAAAATTCACAATTGATGGTAAAGAATGTCAGGCTAAGCCTGGTCAATACCTTGTAGAAGCTGCTGCAGATAATGGTGTTTACATCCCAACCCTCTGCAACATGGATGGCATTAAACCCAGGGGTTCATGCCGTATTTGCAATGTAAGAGTTAATGGACGACTCATGACTGCGTGCACAACACCTGTCACTGACAATATGCAAATCGAAAATGACACTGATGACCTTAATGAATTTAGAAAAGCCGTTGTCGAGGTCCTTTTTGTTGAAGGAAATCATTTTTGCCCTAGCTGCGAAAAAAGCGGTAATTGTGAATTACAAGCATTAGGTTATCGCTTTCAAATGATCGTGCCTCGTTTTCCCTATCAATTTCCTGTTCGAAACGTAGACGCCTCTTACCCAAAACTTATCAAAGATCATAACCGTTGCATCCTATGTAAACGCTGCATCAGAGCTATACAAGATAAAGATGGCAAAAACATTTTTGCCTATAGCAAAAGAGGTCATCAAATCGAAATCAGCATCGATTCCAAACTAGCCCATAAACTTACCAATGAACTCGCACAAAAAGCCATGGACTCATGCCCTGTAGGAGCTTTACTCAAAAAAGAAAAAGGATTTGATGTGCCAATAGGAGATCGCAAATACGACAAAAAACCTATCGGCAATGAAATTGAAACCACACTTAAAAAGGAAGAGAGCTAATATGGCAAAACCAATTGTTGCTACGGCTTCACTCGCTGGTTGTTTTGGCTGTCACATGTCCATCTTAGACATCGATGAGCGCATTCTTGACCTTATTGAATTAATTGAATTCAACAAATCTCCTATTAACGACATTAAAACATTTACTAAGCAATGTGATATTGGAATCATTGAAGGTGGTTGCTGCAATAGTGAAAATGTAGAAAACCTCAAAGCCTTTCGCAAAAACTGTAAAATTCTCATTTCTCTTGGAGAATGTGCTATCATGGGCGGTCTTCCAGCTCTCAGAAATGGCATTCCAATTAAAGAATGCCTTGAAGAAGCCTATCTGAACTGCCCTACTGTTGATGACAATCCAGATAAAATTATTCCTAATGACGATGAAATTCCCATGATTTTAGATAAGGTATACCCTTGTCACGAAATCGTAAAAATAGATTACTTCCTCACAGGCTGCCCTCCAAGCGCTGATTTGATTTGGGAGGCTCTGGTAGCCCTGATTAAAGGAAATGAAATTAATATTCCGTACGAACTTTTAAAATACGATTAGTAGGATAAATATATTTAGAGGAGTTATTTGTGGCACAAAAAATTACAATAGAACCTGTTACTCGCGTTGAAGGCCATGGAAAAGTTACCATCCATCTTGATGATGATGGTCAGGTCACACAAACAAGGCTGCACATAGTCGAATTCAGAGGATTTGAAAGATTTATCCAAGGACGTCCCTATTGGGAAGCCCCTGTTCTCGTTCAACGCCTTTGTGGAATCTGTCCAGTCAGCCATCATCTTGCTGCTGCCAAGGCTTTAGATGTTATTGTCGGTGCAGGACAAGACGGCCTCACACCTACGGGTGAAAAAATGCGACGATTGATGCACTATGGGCAAATTTTTCAATCTCATGCCTTGCACTTTTTTCATCTGGCTTCACCTGATCTTCTTTTTGGCATTAATGCTGATCCTACCATTCGCAATGTGATTGGCGTGGCGTCCAAGCACAAAGACTTGGCTGTTCAGGCTGTGATGATGCGAAAATACGGACAAGAAGTAATTAAGGCCACAGCCGGTAAAAAAATTCATGGAACAGGTGCTATTCCTGGTGGCATCAATAAACACCTTTCAAAAATCGACAAAGATTCACTCCTCAAAGGGGCTGATCCTTTGAACATCGACAAAATGATTGAGTGGTCTCTAGGCGCTCTCGAGTTTTTCAAAGGCTTCCATAAAGAAAACAAATATCTTATAGACAGTTTCAGTGCTTTTCCTTCAAGCCATATGAGTCTTGTACGCAAAGATGGCGCGCTTGATCTTTATCATGGTGTGTTGCGTGCTGTTGATTCAGAGGGAAAGAAAATCCTTCATGATGTCGATTATCAGGATTACATTAAATACATCAGTGAAGAGGTCCGTTCTTGGACCTATATGAAGTTCCCTTATCTCAAAGCGTATGGTAAGGACAAGGGCTGGTACACAGTAGGTCCTTTAGCCAGGATGAATACCGCAGATTTTATACCCTCACCTCTCGCTCAAAAAGAATTCGAGATTTTTCAGGCCTACACTAAGGGCAAGGTCAATAATATGTCCATGCACATGCATTGGGCCAGGCTTATCGAGATTCTACACAGTGCCGAAATGATAAAAGAGCTTCTGGGCGATCCAGATCTCCTTACTGGGGAATTAGTAACCAAAGGCGAAAAACAAAGCGAAGGTGTTGGTCTTTTGGAAGCCCCAAGAGGCACGCTTTTTCATCACTACAAAATCAATGATGATGACCAGATAGAAATGGCAAATCTCATTGTTTCAACAACAAATAACAACCAGCCCATGAATGAAGCTGTCAACCAGGTGGCAAAAGATTTTATGACAGGTCAAAAGAAGATCACAGAAGACATGATGAATGCCGTAGAGGTAGCCATCAGAGCCTATGACCCCTGCTTGAGTTGTGCAACTCATGCAATCGGGCAAATGCCTTTAGAATTTTCTCTGTTTAATTCAAGTGATGTATTACTTGAGAGGAAGATGAAATAAAAGTCTAGCGTCTAGCGTCTAGCGAAATTAAAATGGGAAATACACTTATATACGGATACGGTAATCCTGGCAGGCAAGATGATGGGCTGGGTTCTGCGTTTGTCGATCGAATTCAGGAATCGATAGGCAATAACGTACAGTGTGATACAAATTACCAGCTCAATATTGAAGATGCGGCAAATATTGCTGAATACGATACAGTGATCTTTGTGGATGCTTCAAAGGAAGATATTGAAGATTTTAAATTCACAGAGGTCACGCCCTCTGACCAAGTCTCTTTTACAATGCACGCTGTATCACCAGCCTACGTGCTTCATCTCTGTGAATCGATATACAAGAAATCCCCAAAAACCTACCTACTCCATATTAAGGGCTATGAATGGGAAATGCGCGAAGAATTGACTTCTAAAGGAAAAGAGAATCTTGAAAAAGCTCTTGAATTTCTACAAACAAAATTACTCGAATTATAAAGGGCAGGTTTGAAACCTGCCCCTACTCATAACTCATAACTCATTGCTCATCACTACTACGCCCCATACCCTCCACCAGTAATATAATTTTCTAAATCATGAATTTCTGATTTTTGATCTTTGATAATGCTATTGACAACATCACCAATGGAAATGATCCCTACTGGGGCATCATTTTCGATTACAGGTAAATGACGCACACGTTTTTCGGTCATGAGTGTCATGCAGTCGATCATGGTTCTGCTTGAATCCATGTAATACACTTGACGGCTCATCATTTGGCTTACTTTTGTTGAAGGATTAGCTAAATCTTTGAGAATGGCCTTACGAGCAAAATCTCTCTCAGAAAAAACACCTACAATCTTGTCATTGAGCATGACCATGAGAGCCCCTACTCCCTTTTCACTCATCTTTTTTAATGCATTTTGAACCGTATCTTCTGGAGAAATTGTGTAAATTTCATTGCCCTTTTCTTCTAAGACTTGCCCAATAGTAGTTTTCATGAATCCCTCTCTTTTTTTAATAAATACAAAAGAAATAATTTATGTAATTATTTAGCTAAGATCAATGATTTTTGACATATTCAATCCTCAATAAATTGGTTCAATGACGTCCTCCCCGGACTGCGCTACGCTGGTCCGGGGTTTCCCTGGGTCTCA